>NZ_CABPRZ010000007.1 GCF_902459695.1 Pandoraea terrae | reverse complement strand
GTGTCCACTGTTAATCAGTGGACACATCTTGCCCCGCCCTCAGGCCCGAGGATACGTGCTGATAAATTCGCGCTTACGAACAAGTGCGATTTTGATATTTCCGGTCAAGGCCTCGATATTCTTCAAACCAAGCCACGCCGTTCCGAGCAAGCCGAGTAGACTCGCGAACGGTGCATAGACCGTTTTCCATCGACTCAACTTGATAGGATGGGAGCGGAAAAATGTGATAACCGACAGGGAAGTCAGTATCTGCAGGAATATCAACGTCAGCCCGGTGATGCCGACTAACGCCGCATAGGTCTCGAACGCATCCAATCCGGCTAACTGCACAGTTGTCACTGACGTGATTCCCAGTGCGGAGACAAGAAGCGACGCGTTATGAGGGGATCCGTGTTTTGAGTGAATGGACGAAAGTTTCGAGGGCAAGATGCCATCAATGCCCAGCGAGTAAATGTATCGTGACAAGATGTTGTGCAGCGCGAGCAGACAGGAAAACATACTGGTCAACATCAACACGTTCACTAACGTCCCACCCGCGTGTCCCAGGAATCCACTGACGCTCTCGATCGCGGCAGTTGCCGGTGCGCTGCTCGCCTTTGAAAGCGCTTCTGCCGGCCCGTACGCCACGATGAAGAAATACGTGGCCGAGACAAACACGCATGCCATGACAATGATCGAGAGATATGTCGCTCTCGGCACTGTTACTTCGGGGTTACGCGCTTCCTCACGGAATACGGCCGTTGCCTCGAAGCCGGCGAAACACGTGACGCCGAAAAGAAATGCAAGGCCGACCGATCCCGACATGACAGCGGAGGTCGACAACCAGGTCGGCGATAGTGCCGAGAATCCCTTGCTTGTTGCGATTGCGACTTCCCACGCGGCAACCAGCAGCACCTCGCAAACGAGGGCTATCGACAAGACCCGTGCGGATAGCGTGATCCGGAAGTAGCCCAGGGTGGAAACGACTGCCCAGAGAACAAGAGCCCATACCCACCAGTGGCTTTCATTGGCGCTCGTCGAATGCTTTACAAACGAATCGATAACCAGTCCAGCATATGGATAGCCGCCCATAATGAAGAACGCGTAGGCGAGCATGGCCATGAACGCGGCACCAAGTCCGACGCGAGGACCCAAGCCGACCGTGATATAGGCATAGTATGCGCCGGCGTTCGGGACGTGACGCGACATCGTTACAAAGCCGACTGAAAACAACAGCATCAATGCGGCAACGGCGATGAAGGTCACCGGAGCGCCCAAGCCATTGCCGTACGAAATGATCAGCGGGATCAACCCGACAACAACCGTCAACGGGGCATTGTATGCAAGGACCGTAAAGACGATGTCGAGTGTCCGAAGTTGCCCGGAGAGTGTTTTGCGGCCGGTGTTGATTGTTCGTGTCTCCGTTGGCACGTCGATTTTCAATTCTTCTAACAATTTATCCTCTCTGATTAAATCCATACGACTCGAGTAACTTTGATGACTGACCGCTGCGATCGGCTTGCCATCGTCCCCGCAGCTGATGCGAGGAGTGGATCTGGCGTCTACGTTATGTCCTGATCCGGATCGGCTCCCTCTACCCGGAACGCGACTGCCTGCCCCCCCCCCGCGGGCGTGGGCGCGCGATTATGATGAGAACTGGAGACGCGACGTTCGCGTTGGTTGGGGCGGGGGCACCAATATCGCCAACCGAAATTTGAGCGTCAAACAGAAAACACAAAAACTTGCTTCGGGCTTTTTTGAGGCTTGCGCTGGTTTCGCAGAAACCGAAAAAGTCTCTAGTGTTCTGTCCCGTAAATAATTGACATTAATTGAGCGTGTCATCCAGGCATCCGGGAAACGGAGATGCTGTGATGAGAATGGGAAAACCGAAGGCCGAACTGGTGCTCAGCGAGGAGGAGAGAACGCAGCCGCTGTCGTTTTCGCAGATCGATTCGTTCGGTCATCCGTGTAAATTTCTATCCGGCCTGAACACGGAAATTCTGACACCCCCACAACTGGCTCTGTGGGTTCAATTGTCGCCCAGCTAGCGAAAGCAGCCGGATGCCGCGTTGTCGGATTTGCTGGCGATTCGGACCGATGCCGGTGGGCCCGAGAGGAACTGGGTGTCGATGGCTGTTTTTGTTCGAATAGTGCAGCGCCCGCCTCCGGATGGGGCGCTGGTCATGTGATGATCCCCCCACTCTCATCCTGTTCACCAGACGACCGGGACAACACCAAATTTGGACAGGCGTCCGGCAATCGTGCGGACGCCTGTGCGATTCGCGTAAGGATCAACGGTTACCGGCTCGGATTCCGGTTGCGCAGGATCTCGCTGATGAAGGCAGTGGTCAGCCTCACCGCCGTGGTCGCCGCGATGCCGGAAGGGTCGCGCTCCTGCACGTATTCGACCATTGCGACGCTAACGATGTTCGCCTTGGCCGCGATGCCGCGGATCATCTTCATCGCCGGCCAGAATCCCAGCCCACCGGGTGCCGGGACCCAGACGCCCGGCATGATGGTGGGATCCAAGCCGTCGAGGTCGAAATTGACGTGCACATTCGTGCCGGGCCGGATCGCATCAATGACGGGCTGGATGCCGCGATCAAAGAGATCTTCGCCCGTGAATATCTTCGCACCCCAAGCACGCGCGTCACGCACTTCGGTGTCGCCGCCCGAACTGGGGCCGCGGGTGCCGACCTGCACGATGTCCTTGACGAACGGCATTTCGGAAGCGCGTCGCATCCCGCTCGACAGCCCCCAGCGCTCGCCGAAGTTCTCGTCGCGCCAGTCCATGTGAGCGTCGATCTGCAGCACGGTCACATCTTCGTAGGCGCTGAGTCCTTGGAGCATCGGTGTAGGAATCGAGTCCTCTCCGCCCAGCGCGATGACTGCCGTCTTGCGCGCGGCAAGTTGCTCGACAGTGCTCTTAATCAACGCGCGGTTTGCTTCAGCCTGGTAGAAATGAACCGGCAGGTCGCCGATGTCCACGACGCGTCCCTTGTCCGAGGGCAGCAGGCGCTGGTCAGTATCCCAGTCGTGACGGTCGTGGTAGCCGGAGAGGATATTTGAGGCCTTGCGAAGCGCCGTCGGACCTGCCAGGTTGGCGAGTCCGTAGGCTTCGACTGCCAGATAGGGCGTGGCACACGGAATACCTACGATCGCGATGTCGGCATCAGCAGAAGCGATGTTTTCGCAACGAGGCACGCCCATGAAGGTCAGCGGAGCGGACGTTGAAATTTTTGTGTTCGAGGAAGTGTTCATGGGATTCAGCTCAAAATTGAAGTGATAGAGTCGTCCAGAGCGTTGAGAATCCGGCTGATGTCCTCATCCGAGATAGCCAACGAGAAATAAAACTTGCCATGGGTGAGGACGCCACGCCGGACCATGGCTGTGGTGAGCTTGCGTTGCAAGGCGAGATCGCCCGACACGCTACTGCGATAGTCGATGACCGGGCGGTCTGTCAACACGATCTGCGACAGCGGACCCGTGCCGATCGCCTGCCCGGGCAAGCCGTGGCGGGCAAAAATCTCCGCTGCGCCAGTACGGAACCGGTCGCCTATCTCGTCGAGGCGCGCATAGGTGCCCGGCTGTGAGAGTACTTTCAACGTCGCAATGCCCGCTGTTGCGGCTACCGCGTTGCCGCATGTCGTGCTTCCCGTAAAACACTTGCGCGGATCTGCCGGACTGCGAGGGTTCGCCAGACGCATGATTTCCTCGCGTCCAGCCACCGCCGACAGCGGCATGCCACCGCCGATCACCTTCCCGTAGGTCGCGAGATCGGGCATGACGTTATAGCGTTCCTGCGCCCCGCCCCAAGCGAGACGGAAGCCTGTCACTACTTCGTCAAAAATCAGCAGGATCCCATTGGCGTCGCAGATTGAACGCAGTCCCTGAAGAAAACCGGGCCGAGGTTCGATGCAGCGTTGCTGGGCTTCAACAATGATGGCCGCGATTTCCTGCGGGGCGGAGGCCACGATCGATTGCACGGTCTGCAGGTCGTTGAACGGCGCAATCAGCACCTCGTTCTCAAGAACCTTCGGAATGCCCGCGCTATCGGGCCGCGAAGTTGGGAAATCAGGCAATGGACTTTGCGGCCCCATGCTCATGAGCGCGTAGTCGTTGCCCCCGAGAAACCCACCTTCAAATTTCAGGATTTTCGAGCGCCCTGTAAATGCTCGCGCGAGCCGCATCGCGTACAGCGTTGCGTCCGAACCTGTGACGCCGTATTTGATCTGCTCCGCGCAGGGAATCGCTGCGACGAGTTGTTCCGCGAGCTCAATGCCTTTTTCGTTCAGCAGGTAGAAGTTGGATGGGCATTCAACAGCGTCATGCATCGCGGCGACGAGCTCAGGATGGGCATGGCCGATGAGCATCGGGCCAGATCCGTTGACGCAGTCGATGTACTCTTTGCCTTCAACGTCATAAACCTTCGAGCCCTTTCCGGTCCTGACGACGAAATCCACCTCTTCATCAAGAACGTACGTGGTGAACGCACCGCCAGGCATGACGCGGCGGGCGGCTTCAAGCAGTGTCTTGTTGGTCATGGTCTGTGCACTCAACGTTTTCACGTGAGGTAATCAGAACACGGGAAACAGAGAGGAACAACAAGGAATATCGAAGGCTTGTTTCGGAGTTTCCCTATGCAGAATGGCGCGGAGGACGATGGCGGCATCGCACACAGACGTTACGGAAAAACCGATCTTAAGGTCGTGGATTCGCGTTTGACGGGCTGATTTCGGTAGGGGAGATTGTTGCGGGAGTGTTAAGGCTGCCCCAAGTGCGTGGCGCCTTTGTAGCAAAGCCGCTCGCATTGCGACCGTGCGCATCGGGAACGCGTTACATGACCGGGTTGCAGAAACCAGACCGCAAACAAATGAGCACCCACGAAAGCTGCCGCCGTCGCGGCGACCACGGCCATTATGTCGACCACGCATGGCTCGCCCAGCGCACGGAAGACGCGCTGGAACCGGATATTCCGATCGTGGACCCCCATCATCATTTCTGGGACCGGCGGCCCGAAAACAGTCTTTACCTGTTCCCTGAGTTTCTGGAAGACATTCGAAGCAGCGGCCATCAGATCCGTGGAACTGTGTTTGTGGACTGCACGTCCATGTACCGCGCCGAGGGCGATCGACGATTCGCATGCGTCGGGGAAGTGGAATTTGTCAATGGGATTGCGGCGATGTCCGCGAGCGGCGGCTATGGAGCGCTGCGGGCGGGCGCCGGCATTGTCGGTGGCGTTGATCTGATGGAGGGGGCGCAGGCGGGGGATGTGCTGAGGGCCTGCATGGACCGGGCACCGGAGCGCTTTCGGGGCGTCCGGCAACTGACAGCATGGGATGCGCATCCTGACGTCAATCTGCTCGATTTCACGACGCCGCTGATGCTCTCGGACCGAAAGTTCCGTGAAGGTTTCGCCCAACTGGCGCCATTGGGGCTGAGCTTCGACGCTTTCCTCTACCACCCGCAGATGCCAGAGTTGATCGATCTTGTCGACGCATTCCCAGATACGACGGTCATCATCAACCATTTTGGGGCCCGAGCAGGACTGGGCCCATATGCGGTAGACCGGGACGAGACCTTTCACCAGTGGGCTATGCATATGCGCGAGCTTGCGCGGCGACCGAATGTCAATCTCAAGCTCGGCGGCATCGGCATGCGTCTGGCGGGTCTTGGTTTCCACGACAGGGATGAGCCGCCGACATCGCAGGAACTTGCCGATGCGTGGCGTCCCGCCTTCGAAATCTGCATGGAGGCGTTCGGGCCCGACCGTTCGATGTTCGAGAGTAACTATCCCGTAGACAAGTCCCTGTGCACGTATGGGATGGTCTGGAACACGTTCAAACGTCTGGCTGGAAGGCTGTCTGTATCCGAGAAGGCCGCGCTCTTCGCCGGAACGGCGGTACGTATTTACCGGCTTCCTGCCGAACTGGCGCGTCAAGCGTCGGATGGAACGCCGCCGGTAGTCGCAGGACTGCCGTCTGCGAATGCATGCAGACTGAGCGGCAACTGAGCGCTACCCACTGGAATGGAAGGGTACGAGCACGATCGGCGACCGCGCCATGAGGAAAGAGGGGGAGAGGTGACTGGACAGGACAGACGAAGGGTATTGGTGACGGGCGGGAGCAAAGGCATCGGCCGTGCGATCTTGCGCCGTCTGAGCGAGGATGGCTATCGGGCAGTAGGCATTGCCAGAACGCGTCCGGCCGACCTGCATCCCGATGAGGAATTTTACGAGTGCGATCTGACAGATGCGGACGTAACACGACGGCTAGTCGAGACGCTCGCCGAAGACGCGCCTTTCTACGGGCTTGTGAACAACGTGGCGATGGCGCCGCTCACGTCGCTCGAGGACTGCAGCGTCCAAGATATGCTCGACGCGTTCCAGCTAAACGTTATCGCGACACTTGTGTGTACCCAAGCCGTACTGCCGGGTATGAAGAGGCTGGGCGGCGGTCGTGTGATCAACTTTTCGTCTCGCGCCGCGTTGGGCAAAGAGAACCGGACCGCTTACAGCGCAACCAAAGCCGGCTTGATCGGCATGACGCGGACGTGGGCGCTGGAACTGGCCCCGTATGGGATCACAGTGAATGTGATTGCACCCGGTCCGATCGAGACCGACGGATATCGGGAAGGCAATCTGCCGGATGACCCTCGCACCAAGGCTTTGCTGGCCTCGATACCACTGAAACGCGTTGGAGCTCCAACGGAAATCGCCAACACGGTCTCCTATCTGATGAACGATCTAACAGGCTTCATGACCGGACAGACCCTGTATATAGACGGCGGAATGACCATCTCCGCCGTGAAGATCGCTTAATCAATCATTCAACAAATCATTCTTTGGGGCGACCGTCTCTCTCGGGACGCCATTCGCTGCATTCTTCGATAATCGGCTTCGCGATCGCCTGACGCGACAAGTTCGGTCATACCGCATAGTTCTCTGGAACGCACTCCTATGATGCTATCCCGTTTGAAGGTCAGAACCCGCCTCGCGCTGAGTTTCACTTCGATCCTTGTCGTTCTCTCGATCATCACGGCCGTCGCTGCGATCAAGCTGAGCGAACTCAACGACACCATAACGGTCAACACGGACTTCATCGGGAGAGAGACCAGTTTGCTCGCCCAGATGCTCCACGAGGCACAAGATGCTTCGACCGCGGTGCGCAACCTGCTGATTCTTACCGACCAGCCACGGATGGCGGAGCAGAAAGCCGTCTATGATCAGAAGATCGCAGGTTATGTGCGACTGGCACGGCAGTTCGAGCAGTCGTTCGCTCATGACCCGGGTGCTGATGAGCGCGCTCGCGAATTGTACAGGCAGATTGTCGCGGCGCGCGAGGCAGCCATGCCGTTGATCGAAAAGGCGGCAGCCCTTGGATCCAGCCTTAACCCGACGGCCTCAAAGTTCATGATGAGTCAGGCAGGCCCCGCCATGGATCACTGGACTAACCTGCTTGGTCAGCTTATGGACCACGGGGTAGAGTTCACTGCCGTCGGTGCTGCCAAGGCCCATGCCACCTATCGCACCGCGCGTTTGCTCACGCTGGTGCTCGCCGGCATTGGCGCGCTGGTCGCCGCTATCCTGGCGATGGTCATTTCCCGCAGCCTCCTGCATCAACTTGGTGCTGAGCCCGACTATGCGGCCGAAATTGCCGGACGAATAGCCGATGGTGACCTGACAGTTGACGTAAAACTGACGGACGGCGACAGTTCGAGCTTGCTCTATTCCATGAAACAGATGCAGGAGAAGCTTCTCAGTTCGGTCGGCAACATCAGCCTTGCCACGGACCAGATTGTCATTGCGTCGCGTGAGATTGCATCCGGCAACGCAGATCTTTCCGATCGAACAGAAGAGCAGGCTAACACGCTCCAGCAGACGGCTGCCAACATGGCTGAACTCACCAAGACCGTCAAACAGAATACGGACAACGCAAGGCAAGTCAATGTCTTTGCCAGCAACGCCGTTGAGGTTACGAATGCAAGCAGGGACGTAGTATATGGGCTCGTCCAGACGATGAGCGAGATCAGCGGTAGTTCCAGAAGAATCTCGGAAATCACGGAACTCATTGAGGGAATCGCCTTCCAGACCAACATCCTGGCGCTCAATGCAGCCGTCGAGGCAGCCCGCGCAGGTGAGCATGGGCGCGGGTTCGCAGTCGTCGCCAGCGAGGTGCGCAACCTCGCGCAGCGTTCATCCTCGGCTGCAAAGGAAATCAAAGACCTCATTGGCACATCCGTCGCTGTGATCCGGGACGGCGAAGAGCAGACCACGCAGGTGACGACTGCTGTCGGCAAGGTCCAGCAGGCGATCCGTCATGTATCAGATCTGGTTGCGCAAATCTCCGCCGCATCGGAAGAACAAAGTCGCGGCATTGAACAGGTAGACCAGGCAATTGGCGAGATGGACTCCGTGACCCAGCAAAACGCCACACTGGTCGAACAGGCCGCCTCGGCAGCGAAGTCGCTCGAGAACCAGGCACAGCAGCTCCGGGGCTCGGTTTCAATCTTCCGTTCCTCAGAAACTTCAATTCACAAAGTGCAGGACGGGAAGATGTCTGAAACTGACGTGCCGCGCCGAATAGAGCACGAGATGGTCTGAGGACGGCGCCTCTGTCCGACCCATCGAGTGCATCTCGAAGTTCAGGGTGCCCCGGCGGATATCGGCGTGCGGCCGCACAGTACCCAAAACAAAAAGGGGCCTTCCTTTAGTCTAGTTCACTACAAGTGAACTGACCCCCAAGTGTTGGACATAAATCCAACCCTTGGGGGTTTTTACATCCCGTCGACGCTAATCTCCATGCCTGCTTCCTGGCACCATCTTGCGAAAACGAAGCGCCCCGCGTCATCTTCGTCTTTCAGCGCCTATCGCTTGTGTCCCCCAGCCACGCCGGGCCCGACCTTCGCCATCGCCTTCAGTGAGATCTACAGCCGATCCTGATTGACCGGAAGCCCGGCGTCCAGCGCCAGTTTGAACATGGTCACGGAAATAACGCCGGTGTGAACATTAGATGGAGCGACTGACGGACTGCCAGTAGCGGGACTTGACGTCTTTCTTGAGCACTTTGCCATAAGCGCTTTTTGGAAGGTCGTCAACGAACTCGACAGACTTGGGCTTCTTGTACGACGCCAGTCTTTCACGGCAGAATTCGATGATCTCGTCTTCTGTCGCGGTCGCCCTTGCGTCAAGTACAACCACTGCCTTTACCGCCTCTCCCCAGACCTCATCTGGCACACCGATCACGCAGGCTTCGGCAATCGCCGGGTGCTCCAGTAGAACTTCCTCGACTTCGCGTGGATAGATGTTGGAGCCGCCAGAGATGATCATGTCCTTAACTCGGTCGGTGATGAAGATATAGCCCTCTTCATCGCGATAACCGATGTCGCCGGTGTGCAGCCACCCGTTTCGCAGCACTTCGTCGGTCGCTTCCTTGCGGTTCCAATAGCCAGGCGTCACGATGTTGCCCCGCACGGTAATTTCGCCGGCGACGTTAGGCCCCGCCTCGTTGTCGCTCTCATCGACAATGCGCATGAGCACGGCCGGATATTCGCGGCCGATTGACGCGAGGCGCTTGAGCTTTACGGATGACGACAGGTCGTATTCAGACTTATGCATGCCGCACTGCGCGGGCGCTTCGCTCTGGCCGTAACCCTGGCAGAATACCGGGCCGAATACCTCGATTGCCCGACGCAGGACTTCCGCATACATCGGCGCGCCTGAGCATAGGATGTCCTTCACGCTGCTCAGATCATATTTTTCGATTTCGGGAACCTGCAGCAGCATCTGCACCATTGTCGGCGCCATGAAGCTCGCGGTGGCCTTGAAGCGCTGGATCGATTCGAGCACTAGTGGCGGATCAAAGCGCGACAGACCGGGGAACACTTGGGCGCCAGCAACCGACAGATACACAAGGCCAAGGGTTGCGCTTGCGTGTGCAATCGGGGCGAAATGAATCATTCGGTCGGTTTCGTTGGCATCCCGAAGGAGTCCAAGCCGCAATTGCTCGACCGCCGAGATTAGATTGCGATGCGTCTCGATCACGCCTTTGGGCTTTCCGGTGGTGCCGGATGTATAGAACAGCCACGCCACATCGTCCGGTTCAATTAGCACGTTGGGCGCCGTCAGTCCGTCTGCCTGCAGCAGGTCACCGTAGCAAGTGAATTCCGTGGCATCGTCCATGCAGACCCAGTGTTCAACTTCCGGATGTCTGGATCGAAGGGTCTGGACGATCTCGGTGAACTCGGGTGAAAAGACAAAAAACTTCGCCCCTGAATCCGACACCATGAAGCTTATTTCATCGGCGTGCAGTTTCGGATTGAGCGGAGTGGGCGTCATTCCTGCAGCCTGCGCGCCGAGATAGACTTCGAACGCCTCAAAGCGGTTGGTGGAGATGATGGCGACGCGATCGCGCTGCTGCCCCTTGGCGAGCAGATAGTGGGCGATGCTATTGATGCGACGAAGACCCTCCTCATAGCTGATGGTGATATCCGGCGTGATCCAAAGCGGCCGGTCAGGATGGCAGCGCGCAGAACGGTAGACGAAATGAGCAAGGTGCATTTGGGATCACATGTTTTCAGTGGAGGGGAAGTGCGGCTTGCGCTTCTCAAGAAATGCGTCGAGTCCCTCTTTGGCATCGGGCTCCATGAAGTTCAACCCTTCGTAAGCGACCGACAGATCGAAGATGGGCGCTGCCTGCCGGACCCAGTGATTGAGGCATCGCTTTGTCCATCGCAGTGCGCGCTGCGGTTTCTGTCCCAGCGCATCGGCGAACTGGAGCGCGGTTGACAGAACCTCTTCAGCCGGCTTGCACATGGAGACAAGACCGATACGTTCCGCTTCCTTTCCATTGAGGATGTCGGCTGTCAGCAGATAGAGCTTCGCCTTGGGTAGCCCACAGTAGAGCGGCCACAGAAGCGCAGCATGATCGCCGGATGCAACGCCGATATTCATGTGTGCATCCGTGAGTTTCGCGGTTTCTGAAATGATGGAGATGTCTGCCGTCAGGGCCACTGCGAGTCCAGCGCCCGCAGCGGGGCCGTTGATCGCGGAAACGATCGGCTTGTCCAGATGCACCATGTTGTAGACGATCTGAAGCGCGACTTCTCCGGAGTGAATCGCAGGTTCGATCTTGCCGAGCGATGTTATGCCCTCGGCAAGGTCGCCCCCCACCGAAAAGGCGCGTCCGGCGCCCGTGATCACAGGCACCCGAACGTTGCGGTCGTTCTTGATTGTCAGCCACACCTCAGCGAGTTCGTCATGCAACCTCGCGTTGGCGGCGTTGTGATGCTCGGGCCGGTTAATCGTGATGAGCAGCACGCCGTTCGGTTTGGGCTCGAACTTGAGGTGTTGGAAGTCGGAATAGTTCATGGTGAGCCGTTCTCCGTTGTTTTCTGAAAGAGTTTATCCGCGACGTACAGCTGGGAAAGATATAGACCTCGTTTCCAATGGGAGGAAAGCCGCGTGCCGAGGTCAGGACCCTGTTTGAGCCGGGAAAGTATCGGGTCCAAATGCTCGCGCGGCGACAGCCCCTGTTGGTCCAGGTTGACGAAAACAACGCCGAACCACTGCCCGCATCTCACGGGCAGGCGTCCGAGCGCCTCCCGAACGATACTGCGCGACGCGTTCTGCTGCGTTCAGACCAAGCGCGACGCCCGTCGGCGCGCGAAGGGCGCGCACCTCGTCCGGCGTAAGGATTGGCAGGTCAAGACGCATCTGAAAGCTACGGAATGTTCCTCGGTGGCCCATTGTCCCGGCTATTCCATTGCAGGCGCCATCAGAGAATCGCGAACCTAACATTGGGAAATCGCGAGGGACGATGGCCGCGCGTAGCCACGACGGCTAACTCCGGAAAGGCCGAAGTAAAGGTCCGATCTTCCGTGTTGATGGCGGCGACTACCGGTGGTCAGATGGCTGGTAGGGACTGGAGACTCACGCAGAAAAAACACGATATGACTACACTTTACGATCTGGTGGCGAATGCCCCCCCGAATTCGCCATGCGTGCGTGTCGGCGACGAAAACGTCACCTATGGCGAGTTCCGCGACCGCGTGCGTCGCGTCGCGGGTGGATTGCAACGGCACGGACTTAGACGAGGTGACTGTGTCGCATTGTGGTTTCCCAACACGGTGGACTGGCTTGTCGTTGCAATGGCGTGTGCCCGAAGCGGCCTGCCGGTGCTCTGCCTGAACCCTCGCCTGGGGCCCCTGGAGATCGGTGATTTCATAGCGCGCGCCCGATGCAAGGCGATTGTCTTGGCTGCCAGTCATGGTGGCAAGGACAATCTTGCGCTGCTTTCCGGCGTGGACGCGATAAAGCTGGCGGGATTGCGACTCGCGGTTACCCAGGAAGGTCCGCCCGAGTGCATTGCAGGACTGGCGTCGGTTAGCCTGCCCGAACTGGCGTCGGGCGAGTTTGACGGGGAAGAGCAGGCGTCAGGAAACGATGTCTGCATCATTTTCTCCTCGTCCGGCACCACGAGCCGGCCCAAGCTTATCCAGCACTCGCAGAAGGCTGCCGCTGCACACGCGGCCGACGTCGCAAGCGCTTTCGGCATTCAGGGAGGACGGGCAAGAGTCTACGCGGGCGCACCATTCTGCGGCGCGTTCGGTTTTACCGTTGCCATGGGGGCACTGGCAGGACACAGCGCAGTTGTGGCGGACGAACGGTTCGACGCAAGGGACGCCGTAAATACACTGGATGCCGAGCGCATCACGCATATGTTCGGCACGAATGAGATGCTGCAGCGGATGCTGGACGCTGCCGGGGACGGCTGGCGCCCACAGACCCTTGAAACGTTCGCACACGCGAACTTCACGCCCGGCCTCGACACATTGCCAGCGCGCGCGGAGGCGCAAGGCGTACGCCTGCGTGGCTGCTTTGGCATGAGCGAGACATTCGCGCTGTTCGCCGCGCAACCTGCCGATGGCACGCTACAGCGAAGAGTCGGAACGGGCGGGATTCCCATCTGCAGGGAGGCGAAGGTGCGCGTACGCGACCTGAGCAGCGGACAGCTGCTGGAGGCCGGAGAGCATGGCGAGCTGGAGTTTTACACGCCCAACCTGATGCTCGGGTACGTGGGAGATGAGGAGGCGACCCGGCGCGCTATCACCGACGACGGGTTCCTGCGGACGGGCGACGTAGGATACATGGGCTCGGACGGCGGATTCACGCAGCTCTCGCGCATGGGTGATGTCATCCGAATCGGGGGGTACCTCGTGAATCCGCTCGAAATCGAGGCTGTCGTCTCAACTTACCCGGGAATTTCCGCCTGTCAGGTGGTCGAAGTACCGACCGAGCAGGGACCCCGCCCCGTCGCGTTTGTGACCGGACATCAGGGGTACCGACACGACGAGCCAGGACTAATCGCTTTTCTTAAGGTTCGGCTCGCCACATTCAAAGTGCCGGTGCGCTTCTTCGAAGTTCCGGAGTTTCCGGTCGCTACAGGACCGAACGGGACGAAGGTGCTAAAGCGCGAGCTTCGCGAACAGGCTGTGGAACTGATCGGGCGGGGAACCACTGATCAGCCGCGAGCCGGTGGCACGCGATAGCGGCTGCTTTATGTCGTTAGTCTCGGGATCGACGACACGAGGTCAGATTAATGCGCACTATGATTCAAGGAGACTCACTTGAATAGCTGGAACGGATGGGACCTTCCCTTCTTCGATGAGCGTCACGGCGCGCTGAAGGAAAGACTCCAGGAGTGGATGGTGGTCAATGAGCGGGAAGAGGGCGTCGTCGAAAAGTTGCCGCTTGCCGAGCAGTGTGACCACTACGTGAAGCAACTGGCGGCGATGGGCTTTCTGGAACTCGCCGTGGCAAATCCTGCGGATCCTACGGCGTACCTGGACGTGCGATCGATCTGTCTCGTGCGGGAAGCCCTGAGTTACCGCAATGCGCTGGCCGACTTCGCGTTTTCGATGCAGGGGCTCGGTACAGCGGCAATCGCGCTGTTCGGTACCCCGGCCCAACGTGACCGGTATCTTGGCCCTTGCCGACAGGGGCTGTCAAAGCCGGCGATTGCGATTACGGAGCCCGAAGGTGGCTCCGATGTGGCGGCCACACGCACGCGCGCAGAACGGCGTGGCGACCGATATGTGCTCAACGGAGAAAAATGCTGGATTTCGAACGGGGGCATCGCAAACCACTACATTATTCTCGCCCGCACGGGTGAGGCAGAGGGTGCGAAAGGTATCTCCGCATTCATCGTCGACGCTGATACTCCGGGATTCAGGACTGGCCCCAACCTGGACATCATCGCCCCACACCCGTTGTCGGAAGTCTTTCTTGAGGATGTGGAGGTTGCGGCAGACCAGATGCTCGGCCAGCCGGGTGAAGGCTTCAAGGCGGCGATGGCCACCTTCGACATCTTTCGATCCTCGGTCGGCGCAGCTGCAGTGGGGCTCGGCCGGCGGGCGATCGACGAGACGGTTCACCGTATGCAGAATCGAATGCTCTTCGGCAAGCCGATGTCGGAGAATGACATGGTGCGGGCGCGGGTGGCTGACATGGTCACAGATCTGGAGGCGGCGGCACTGACTGTCTACCGGGCCGGGTGGCTCAGGGACGTGCGGCGCGTAAATGTAACCCGGGAGGCAGCGATGGCCAAGTTGACGGGTACGGAAGCAGGGCAGCGCATTCTGGACAGTGCAGTACAGCTCTTCGGCGCTACGGGCCTCAAGATCGGTAACGTCATCGAGCGCATGTACCGGGACATCCGCCCCATGCGCATCTACGAAGGCGCCTCGGAGGTTCAGCGAATCATCATCGGGCGACGCACACTCGCAACCCCCCAACGTGAAGGGAAAGCATCATGAGTACCAAACTGTTTTCGACGTTCGCCTTGCGTGACGTTGTCTTGAAAAATCGCGTCGTCGCGGCGCCAATGTGGCAATACGCCGGAAAGAACTGGAAGCCGACAGATTGGCACTTGATGAATCTCGGTCGCCTGGCAGACGGGGGAGCAGGCCTCGTCTTCCAGGAGGGTACGACCGTCGAACGACGCGGGTGCGGCACGCTCGGCGACATCGGCTTGTGGAACGACGACTCAATCGAGTCCTATCGGCGGATCGTGGCTCTTGTCGAGTCATGTGGCGCGGTGCCCGGCATCCAGTTGATGCATGCGGGCCGCAAGGCCAGGCAGAAGCCGCCCGCGCAGGGCCGGGGCGCGCTTGAGCGCAGCGCCGATATCGAAGACTGGGACAGCTGGGACGTCATTGCGCCCAGCCCGATCGAGCAGGCCGCTGGTTTTCCCGTTCCACGCGAGATGACCGTTACGGACATCCAGCAAGTGATCGAGGCGTTCACATCGGCCGCCCGGCGTGCCGATCACATCGGTTACAAGGTGATCGAACTGCATGCGGCGCATGGTTACCTGCTGCATGAGTTCCTGTCGCCGATGTCGAACCGGCGCACGGATGCGTACGGCGGAAGTTTCGAAAATCGCGTGCGCTTGCTGCTCGAAGTCGTGGAAAGTATCCGCACAGTATGGCCGCACGGCAAACCCATTTTCGTCCGCCTTTCCTGCATCGATGGCGACGCAGGCGGCTGGACGATCGAGGATACGTATGCGCTGGTGCGTCTGCTGCATGCCCGGGGCGTCGATCTAATCGACTGTTCGTCCGGTGGGATAGACGGTTCGCCGCTCACCAAAGGGCTCGCTGCATCGTATGGCTACCAGGCGGAGCTTGCCGCGTCAGTGAAACGCGAGACGGGGGTCCCGACATCGGCAGTCGGATTGATCGTGCACGCGCATCAGGCCGAAAAAATCCTGGAAGAGGGAAAGTCGGATCTGCTCGCGCTCGCCAGAGAGCTGATCTACAACCCGAACTGGCCCATGGATGCGGCACGCAAGCTCGGTGACGAACGGGGCTTCAACGTGATGCAGCGCCGCGGCGCATTCTGGCTGGAGCGGCGCGCCGTCACCGTACCCGGACTCGTACCATCGACGTTTCCCGATCCGTTCGCCCCGGTCATCGGTAGTCCGGAGGATACGTCCGAAGTGGCGGGTTCCGACAAATGAACGCGCTGAATTCCCTTGCGCCGACTCGCATTCCAGCTGAAGACGAGCAGCTGCGTGCGTCGGTGCGGGAGTTTCTCAGTGCGGCGGTCGCGGCGATACCGGCACACGTGCGGGCGCAGTCGTGGAACGGCTATTGTCCGACTTTTTCGCGCGAACTGGGCCGGCGCGGCTGGTTGGGACTGACACTGCCCACTGCCTATGGCGGTGCAGGTCGCAGCCAGTTCGCAAGGTACGTCGTCGCCGAAGAACTTCTCTGCGTGGGCGCGCCCGTTGGCTCTCACTGGATCGCGGATCGGCAGAGCGCGCCCTTGCTGCTCAAGTACGGTACAGAAGCACAGAAGCAGTTCTACATCCCCCGGATCTGCCGCGGCGAAGCGTTTTTCTGTATTGGCATGAGCGAGCCGAATTCCGGGTCTGACCTGGCATCCGTTCGTACCCGGGCGGTACGCAACGACAGCGGATGGCTTTTGACCGGGCAGAAGATCTGGACGACCAACGCCGATAACGCTCACTACATGATCGCGCTGGTGCGTACATCAGGCGAGCCGGGCGATCGCCAGAAGGGGCTTTCACAGGTAATCGTTGACCTGTCGCTACCGGGGGTAGAGGTGCGTCCGATTACCGACCTGTACGGTCACTCGCATTTTTGCGAGGTGTTTTTCGACAACGTGCAGTTGAAGGACGACGCACTCATTGGCGAGGAAGGCCGGGGCTGGGAGCAGGTGACGTCGGAACTCGCGCTCGAGCGAAGCGGTCCCGAGCGGATTCTCTCAAGCATGGTGCTGTTCGAGGACTGGCTGGCTTTTTCCCGTACCAAGGAGGGAAGGACGCCGCATGCGACGCGACTCGCGGGCAAGGTGCTGGCCCGACTTGTTCCGCTACGTGCCATGGCCGTCGCACTCACGGGCAAACTGGCGCGGGGCGAAAGCCCCGCCGTCGAAGCCGCATTGGTCAAGGATCTCGGTACCACGCTTGAGCAGCTGATTCCGGCAGCGATTGCGGATGACCTGTACTCACGGGTGGGGCAGGGGATTCCGGGCGAACTGTTAAGAACGCTGGATTACCTGGTACAGGTTGCTCCCTCTTTCTCCCTTCGTGGCGGGACGCGAGAGATCCTGCGCGGAATGGTCGCGCGTGGCCTCGGCTTACGTTGATGGAACATGCGATGGATAACATCTACGCGGACTCATTCGAAAGACTGCTGCTTGAGCACTGCACGCCGCAAGCTGTGCGGGCTGTCGAGCATGGCAAGGGGGCCGATGAACTCTGGAATGTCATCGAAGCGTCGGGTTTCGGAAACGTGCTGCTTCCTGAGGAGGCTGACGGAGCGGGACTGTCGCTGGATGAGGCATTCACGCTTTTTGAACTGTGTGGCGCTTTCGCGCTGCCGCTGCCACTGGCGGAAACGATCGTTGCACGCGCACTCCTGACTGCGGCGCAACAACCTGTGCCTGTTGGCAGCATTGCGTGGGGTGCCGGAACGATTTCCGGGAATGTCCTGCGTGGCGATGCCGTCGCGTACGGCGCTGTCGCGCACTATGTACTGCTCCATTTTGCCGATGGGACGGCCTCCCTGCTTCCTGCCGATGCGGCCCTTCGCGAACCTGGTCTTTTTCCCCTGGATGCGCATCTCGAGTGGCCGACGGACGCGCTTGAGAAAGCCGGCCGCATCGAGTTGCCGGATGTCGATTTCCTTGCGGTTCATGCGTGCCTGTCTGCTGTCCAGCTTGCTGGCATCCTGCAGGCCACCTTTGAGCGCACGCTCGAGTACGCCAATGAACGTTCACAGTTTGGCCGGCCGATCGGGAAATTTCAGGCCCTGCAGCATCAGTTGAGCGTGATGGCGGAGCATGTGTCGTCCGCTCGAATGGCTGCGCAGCTTGGTTGCCGGGGCCGTCCCGGGCAGATCATGCGTCCCGCTGCGGCAATTGCGAAGATACTGACCAGCGAGGCCGCACGGGAGGTCGCAGCGATCGCGCATTCGATCCACGGCGCCATCGGATTAACTGAGGAGTTCGACCTGCAGCTGTACACCCGAAGGCTCTACTGGCTGCGCCAGGCTGCCGGTGCTGAAGGCTTCTGGGAGGGTGAACTGGGGGCGCTTGCACTTTCGCGGAGTGAGCGCGCTATCGATCTGGTTCGCGAGTACAGCGACGTTCATAAGGATGACAGATGAAGAGCTTCCTGAATATTACCCGTGAAGGCGCAGTTCTCCTTATCACAATGGATCAACCCGAGACGCGCAACGCGCTAACCGGGAACACGGCAGTGCAGGAGTTTGTTGACGTGTGTACCAGCGTGGGCGCCGACACTTCGGTCAGGGCCGTCGTCCTCACGGGTGCGGGAACGGTGTTCAGTTCGGGTGGCAACGTCAAGGACATGCAGAAGTATGAACGTGAGCGGCCGCCGCCCGAGTCAGTCTGCCAGGAATATCGTATGGGCATCCAGCGCATACCCAAGGCACTCTATAACCTCGACGTCCCTGTGATTGCTGCCGTGAACGGCGCGGCGATCGGTGCGGGGCTGGACCTCGCCTGCATGTGCGACATCCGCATCGCGTCGACGAACGCCATTTTCGCGGAAAGCTTTGTGAAAGTGGGCATCGTTCCCGGTGACGGCGGCGCATGGCTGCTTCCGCGAGTCGTGGGTCGCTCGAAGGCTGCGGAAATGGCCTTCACGGGTGAGGCGCTTTCGAGTGCAGAAGCGTTGGATTGTGGCCTCGTTTCCTGTGTAGTCGCACCCGATGATCTGCTCGATACGGCCCGCTCAATTGCCACGAAGATCTCAGCGAATCCCGGAGGTGTGCTGCGGATGACGAAGCGGCTGCTTCGGGCTGGCGAGCATGCTTCACTCGAATCACTACTCGAGATGTCGGCTTCGTATCAAGCCATTGCCCACATGAGCCCGGATCACCATGAGGCCGTGCGCGCTTTCTGCGAAAAGCGGGCGCCCCGGTTCGCCAGTTAGCCATCGCGATTACTTCATTCGAAAAGGATACCCAAATGACCTTGCAGACACCTCTCATCATCGATGCAATCCGAAGTCCGGCGGGCCGCATCAAGGCAGGTGGGGCCTTCACTGAATTGCACCCGACGGAACTGCTCGGACAGGTGCTTCAGCATCTGATACAGCGTAACGGCATTGACCCGGGGGAAGTTGGCGACGTGATTACCGGGTGCGTGAGTCAGGTCGGTGAACAGTCGGCCACTCCCGGGCGGGTCGCATGGTTGGGCGCTGGCTTCCCGGAACATGTCCCGTCGACCACCATCGATCGCAAATGCGGATCGTCTCAGCAGGCCATCGCTTTTGCGGCACAGGCGATCATGGCGGGCATGCATGACATCGTCATCGCCTGCGGTGTCGAGTCGATGAGCCAGGTCCCGATGGGCAGTGCGCGAATCGACAGAAATCCGTTTGGGCCGTCGTATGCGGCACGTTACGGCGCGCAGATATCGCAAGGCGTTGCTGCCGAGCGCATGGCCGCGAAATGGAACCTCTCGCGGGAAGACCTTGACCGCTATTCCGCACAATCGCACCAGCGCGCAGCGGCAGCTGCAGACTCGGAACAGTTCGCCCGCGAGATCGTCGGCATCCGCACCGCTGCTGGACTCATTGAGCGCGATGAATCAATCCGCGTTGACACCACTGCAGAGAAGCTTGGGCAACTTAGGGCGTCGTTCGCAGATGAGATGTTGCGCGAGCGGTTTCCTGAAATCACGGACTGGCGTATCACCGCGGGCAATTCATCACAGATGACCGACGGCGCATCCGCCGTGCTCCTTGTGAGCGAGCGTCTTGCGACGCGCCTGAACCTCAAGCCTCGCGCGCGGTTCGTTGCATTCGATGTTCGCGGCGATGACCCGATGATGATGCTTACGGCGCCCATAGCCTCCAGCCGGGCAGTGCTGCGCAAGGCGGGTTTGCACGTTAGCGATATCGACGCATTCGAGGTGAACGAAGCGTTTGCGCCAGTTCCACTTGCGTGGCTCAACGAGCTTGGCGCGGACCCGCAGCGTCTTAACCCGAGCGGCGGCGCAATTGCGCTGGGCCACCCTCTCGGCGCCTCGGGCGCGCGTCTTACCACCACACTGCTGAACTGGCTGGAAGTGAACGGCGGAAGGTACGGCTTGCAAACCATGTGCGAGGCTGGCGGCATGGCGAATAGCATGATTATTGAGCGTATCTAGACACACGGATCAACGGAGTATTCGAGCATGAAATTTGAAAACAGCAGCGCTATCGTCACAGGCGGTGCGTCTGGACTTGGACTGGCAACGGTGCGCCGGCTCGTTGAGCGGGGTGCGCAGGTTGTGATCGCGGATCTTCCTGCCTCCAATGGGGCGGCCGTGGCCGACGAACTGGGGTCGCAGGTGCAGTTTGTCGCGGCGGATGTCGCTAGCGAAGAACAGATGCAGGCAGCCATCGGCGCAGCCACTTCGCGCGCGCCGCTTCGCGCCCTGGTCAACTGCGCGGGTCGCGGCGGCGCACTGCGCATCCTGGACAAGGAGGGCAATCCCGGCTCGCAGGAGTTCTACGAGAACATTGTCCGCGTCAACCTGTTCGGCACATTCAATGCCTTGCGGCTGGCCTCTGCCGCGATGGCGAAGAACGATATTGAAGATGGCGACCGGGGCGTGTGCGTGCTCACCTCGTCGGTTGCGGCGTGGGAAGGCCAGATCGGACAGATTCCGTATGCATCGGCGAAGGCAGGTATCGTGGGCATGACCATCGTTGCGGCCCGAGACCTGGCCCAGCGTGCCATTCGCGTGGTGACAATTGCGCCTGGCATCTTCGATACACCGATTCTCGCCCGCCTGCCTGAAAATGTCCGGGAGTCGCTGGGTGCGTCGGTTCCCCATCCCCCGAGACTTGGACAACCGGATGAATTCGCACGCCTGGCGATGCATGTCTTCGAAAACTCCATGCTGAACGGCGAAACCATCCGGCTCGATGGCGCCATTCGCATGCAACCGCGTTGAGGTGCGTATGGTATCCGAACTCCTCATCGAACGTCAGGACGGCGTCCTCGTGCTTACGATGAATCGCCCCGAGGCACGCAACGCGATGACCCAGGCGCTGGCTCGTGAAATCGCTGGCGCGCTTGACCAACTCAACGATGATCCGCAGCTTCGCGTCGGGATTCTGACGGGAGCGGCGGGCAATTTCTGTTCCGGCATGGATCTGAAGGCTTTTCTGCGCGGAGAGGTGCCACGCGTAGAGGGGCGTGGATTCGGAGGACTTACCCAACGCCCGCCCCTAAAACCGCTGATTGCAGCGGTGGAGGGCTATGCGCTAGCCGGTGGCTTCGAGATGGCGCTGGCCTGCGATTTGATCGTTGCGTCGCGTACGGCAAGCTTCGGGTTGCCGGAAGTCAAGCGTGGGTTGGCGGCGACTGCGGGCGGGATGATGCGACTGCCGCGACGTATTCCCTATCACGTCGCCATGCAGTACGTCCTCACGGGTGACGTGATGCCTGCCCAGCGGGCACGCGAACTGGGTCTGGTGAACGAACTGACGGAGCCCGGACAAGCGCTCGCTGGCGCGCTGGAATTAGCCGGCAAGCTGCAGGCGAATGGTCCTCTCGCTATCGTCGCGGCAAAGCGCGTGGTGAGTGAGTCGAGGGACTGGCCGGAAAGCGAAATGTTTGATCGTCAGGCGGCTTACACGCGACAGGTATTCGAGTCCGAAGATGCGAAAGAGGGAGCGCGCGCCTTTGCCGAGAAGCGTGCTCCCGTGTGGAAAGGCAAATAAGTCTCGACCGGGCGCCCGTCCGTTTTGGAAAGGGCAACCGGTGAGCGCGTGGGGAGACGAACATGCAAACGACACATGACATCCTGGTCGAAACGAACGGTCAGGTCCGGGTCATTACACTGAACCGGCCGCACCGCCTGAACGCGTGGACCGACTCCATGCGCGCAGAAGTGTGCGCGGCTTTCAGCGAAGCGGAGTGCGACGACAGCATCGGCGCCATTGTCATCACCGGTTCGGGCGAGCGCGCCTTCTGCAGTGGCCAGGATTTCAATGAAGTCCATGACCATGATGCGCAGACCGCAGCCATCTGGATGGCCACTTGGGAAAAGTTCTTTGACGTGTTCAGGTCGGCATCCAAACCGGTCGTGGCTGCGTTGAACGGGCTCGCCGTGGGATCCGCGTTTCAGGTCGCGCTGCTGTGCGATCTGAGAATCGCGCATCCTGGCGTCCGGCTTGGGCAACCGGAGATTAACCAAGGTGTCGTGAGCATCACCGGACCGTGGATCATGCGCGAGATGCTCGGCCTGTCGCGCACGGTGGAACTGGTGCTCACGGGACGTCTGATGGACTGCGAAGAGTCAGCCCGCCTGGGTCTCGTGCATGAGGTCGTCAGTGCGGCAGAAGTGCTTCCCCGTGCATTAGCCATCGCCGAAGAACTCGCGGCGAAGCCGCGCACTGCCATGCAAAGAAACAAGGCATGGTTGCGTCAACTGACCGAGCCGGGGTTCAGAGAGGCAGCGGCCGAAGCCATTCGCGCGCATGCCGACGTATTTGCTTCTGGCGAGCCAAGCAAGCACATGAAACAATTCTTGAAAAGCGATGTGAAACATGCCTGAACTGTCTTCTGTTGTTGAGGTCGCCGTAGACGCGAAGACGCGTATCGGCGAATGCGTGCTGTGGTGCAAGTTCAGCAACGCGCTGTACTGGACAGATGTTGAAGCTGGCAGTTTGTATCGCTGGCACCCACACAGCGGCGAACGGTGCTCATGGAACCTGCCTGAAAAGCTGGCCAGTTTTGCGCTGTGTGAGGACAGCGATTACTTGCTGCTGGGACTCGCAAGCGGGGTGGCACTGTTCAATACGGTCACGGGCGAAGTGGGACCCATCTCGGTCGTCGAGGCGGACTTGTCTGATACGCGCATCAACGACGGGCGTTGTGATGCTGAAGGACGTTTTGTGTTTGGTACGTTCAACCATGTACGTGGTGGTGGGCCTATTGGCGGTTACTATCGCGTGGGTCCTGACCTCGCGATCGAACGTCTGCCATTGCCGGCGTGCACGGTCGCCAACGGGATCGCTTTCAGTCCCGATGGCAGGACGATTTACTTCGCGGACTCACCTACCGGCGAAATAAGATGCGCCGAGTACGGCGTCGACGGGTCCATTGGCGCCTGGCGCACGTTCGTCCGATTCGCGGATGGTGATGGCTACCCTGATGGCGCGACGGTTGACGCCGACGGAGGCTTGTGGAGCGCGCATTGGGACGGCGGCTGTGTCGTGCGGTACGGACGCGACGGGAGCGAGACACTCAGAATCACGCTGCCGGTCACGCGACCGACCTGCGTCACCTTCGGCGGTGCCGAGCGTTCGGATCTGTTCGTGAGCACCGCGACGATCGGCCTCAAGGAGCCACAGCGGCTGGCTCAGCCGTCTGCGGGCGCGATACTGCGCGTTGCCACGACGTACCGCGGCCAAGAGGAGCGTCGTTTCATTTTCCGGTAGTAGACGCTCGCCATGGTGACGGGGCGGTGGGGCCGTAGCCGGGAGCGTCGTGCGGAGCGTCGGATGGCGACACGACCAGACCGTGTCGCTTCGCGTCACTAAGTCAGGTTGAGTCCCCAGTCACGAAGGACCTGTTCGGGTTCGCTGCGTGATTGGACACGTGTGGCAGAACCGGGGGTCCGGCTGAATACTGGTGCGGCGCCCGGCTGCGTCACACCGTCGATTGTGACGAAGGTGCCGCGTGCGATATTGTGGCAATGACGCGGCGCTTCTTCCCAGTCAAGAACCGGGGCAAAGCACGCGTCACTGCCCTCGAGCAACTCGCACCATTCACTTTGCGTCTTCGTTCTAAAGACCTCTGCGAGACGCTGCTTGAACGCCGGCCAAAGATTGCGGTTCTGCTGAAGCTGCACCAGATCCTGATCGATGATGCCGCAACGTTCCAAGAGCAGCGCGTAGAACTGCGGCTCGATGGCGCCAATGGCGATGTATTTCCCATCGCGGCATTCGTAGGTGCCGTAATAGTGGGCTCCGCCGTCAAGCATGTTTTCTTCCCGCCCATCCGTCCAGCTTCCGGCCGCGCGAAATCCGTATGTCATCGCCGAAAGCAACGCGGTTCCGTCCGTCATGGCGGCATCCACCACCTGACCTGTGCCCGAGCGTCGTGCTTCGAGTACGGCCGCGAGCACACCGAACGCGAGCAGCATCCCACCGCCACCGAAATCACCGACGAGATTCAGTGGAACAACGGGCGCCTGATCTTTCCAACCGATTGCGTTTAGCGCGCCCGAAATCGCAATGTAGTTGATGTCGTGTCCGGCAGCCTGCGCGAGTGGTCCTGTCTGTCCCCACCCCGTCATCCGGCCGTACACCAGTTGAGGCCGACGCCCGAGCAAAATATCAGGACCGAGTCCAAGTCGCTCCATCACGCCCGGCCTGAAGCCTTCGATAAGCACGTCGGCCGTCTCCACCATGCGAAGCACGGTTTCCTGACCTTCTCGCCGTCTAAGATCGATCTCGATGATTGGACGACCGCGGGCAGTGACTTCTGTCCTGTCGATCTTTGCGGCTCCGCCCGGGCGCTCAATGCGTACGACCTGTGCACCCATATCTGCAAACAGCATCGCGCAGAACGGTGCAGGGCCCATTCCTGCCATCTCGATGACTTTCAAACCTTCAAGTGGTCCCGGCATATGTCCTCTTTTCACATGGATTCACAAGACTCCATGTGAGCACACAGCGAAGCGACGGACCACATCCTTCTGCAAACGCTTTGTTCGGCAATTGGGGGGGAAGCGCCGCGTACGCGGGTTTTGGCTTCGGACGCCGCCTGCGGCCTGGTTCGGCTATGCCTAACCATAGAGCATAGCGACGGACTATCAATTGTCCGTTAATATTTGGGGCCCGAGCCTTGGCGCGAATCGGTGGCGACAGGCCTCGCGAGATGGCGGCCACGGGCCGGGCGGATGGGCTTATCCTGATTGCTAGCGAGTGGGAGTATCTGCGAATCTCGACTCCCGGTGCGCCAGTGCCAGCGCGTTGACTGTTTAGGAGCAAAGGGGCGCTTTTTTTGCCTACTTATCATCGGCTAGCCGAGAACACAACTACACGGAATATCTTCTGATGTCGAAATTGAAGCAAGTGACCGATCTCGACCTGCGACTGCTCCGGAGCTTCGCCGAGATCGTCGACCGGGGCGGGTTTGCAGCGGCACTGGCGGCGCTCAATATCTCGCAGTCCGTGATGAGCGAGCATTTGAAGACGCTGGAAGTGCGGCTGGGGTTTGTGTTGTGCAAACGCGGACCGGGAGGGTTTAAACTACTTCCTGAAGGCGAACGGGTATACAAATCTGCGAAGCAGCTGTTCACCGCAATTGATGCCTTCAAGGAAGACATTGGCGAGATTGGTGACGAGCTCGCGGGTGAAGTGATCATCGCTGTGGAGGACGAGATAATTACCAACCCTTCGTGCCGTCTGCCGGAAGCGCTGCACGCGTTCGGCGAGCGGGTCGGACGGCGCGTGCAGGTGCGACTTGAAATCATGGTCGGCTATCAGGCCATCAGTCGCGTGGCGGATGGATCTGTGAGTCTTGGCTTGACCGTCTCCGATGCTTACACACGTGATGTATCAACGCAACGCGTGTTTGATGAAGTCGCCTACCTTTTCTGTGGCAGGGGTCATCCGCTTTTCGATGTGGCCGACCACGAGATCACGGAAGCTCAGCTTTCCGAGTACCCGTATTCGAGTCGTGGGCATCTGGAAAGAAAGGATGTCTTGCTGATCACGCGCGACTATCGTGTGGGAGATGTCGGGCTCGGCGCGCAGGCGCAGCTTGCACTCGTTCTTTCGGGGCGTGATCTCGGTTACGTTTCCCAGCATCTCGCGGCTCCTTTCGTGGCGACCGGCCGAGTGCGCGCCGTCAGGCCAGACATCACCCGACGGACTGTACCTATTAACGTCGTCAGCCGGGACACGGGGCCTCATGGGAAGCTCGTCGCGATGCTCCGTTCATGCGTTGTCATGGCCCACATGCCCAGCCCTGATTCCGCACACCCAATCGATGCTGGTCCGCACACGACATAAGGGTTAACGCCTAGCACATGCGCTTTTCGGCGCCACTTACCTGCGATCCGACCGATCCTTGGTTCTCCAAGCAGCGATAGTGAAAAAAAAAGTCGATCCATATACTGAATTTGCGAATCGGCCGCTATGGCGACGGTTCGGGCTATGGCGACTTCAGCGGTTCATCGAACCTGAAGCGTTCTCGTAAATCCAGGCTTGAGGAAAAATCACATGTCAGTCGAGAAAGCAGTCAAGTTGATTGGGATCGCAGCGATGCTTGCGTTCAACGGCACCGCCGCAGTCGCGGCGCCCACACTGGAGGGGCAAAAGATCACAGTCGCTACCTTTGGCGGAGCGCTGCTGACGTACGTGCGCCAGGCGTGGATCACACCGTTTGAGAAGGCGACAGGCGCAAAGGTTGATGTCGACACCCCGAACACCCGCGCCAAACTCAAGGCGCAGGTCGATGCGGGCAATGCTGTCTGGGACGTCTTCACGGAAGACGCGGCGTTCATCGAGCAGAACTGCGGCGTGCTATTCGAGAAGGTGGACACATCGAAGTTCGTCGCGGCGGGCATCGACAAACGGTTCGTGACAAACGACTGCGGTGTGCCGACCTCAATCGTGTCGGAAGTGTTCGCATACAACGAAGACAAGTTCGGCAAAAATCCTCCTAAAGGATGGACGGACTTCTTCGACCTCAGCAAATACCCGGGCAAGCGTGCGATCTGGAACAACCCGACAAGCGGCATCTTGGAGGCCGCACTTCTCGCGGACGGGGTGCCTGCGGACAAGCTGTATCCCCTGGACCTCGATCGCGCGTTCAAGAAGCTCGATACGATCAAAAGTTCGATTATCTGGACCCAGTCGACGGGCGGTCTGACGGATGCGCTCGCCAACACCCAAGTCGATCTTTCGCTCGCCTATGCTGGCCGTGCCTACGCGGCCGCCAAAACCGGCACCAAGATCAACGTGGTGACGAACCAGCAGATCGTCTCTTGGGATCAGTATGCTGTCGTGAAGGGTAGCAAGAACAAGGCAGCGGCCGATGCGTTCCTTCAGTTCATCGCACAGCCTGAGCAACAGGCAAAGCTCACCGAACTTACCTCGTATGCAACGGCCAATGCAAAGGGGCATCCGAAGGTCGATGTCCTGACCGAGCGCTTCTTGCCCGTCCTGAGTAAGGCGGTATTCACGAATCAGGAGTGGTGGGCCAAGAATTTCGATGCCGTCAACCAACGATTCGTGGCATGGCAGTCGAAGTAACGCTGTTCGTAGTCTAAAACTCACGCGGGCAGCCGTGGTCCGGATTGCGTGGGCCACGGCCAGCTACCGACGATAATTGTCTTGAGAGACCCATGATGTTGACCTCTCCGCAATCCAACACCTCGACCCGCGGCCTTGGCGCGGCCTTATCCATCAGGAACCTCACGAAGCGGTACGGTCAGAACCCGCCCGCAGTGGACAATGTCAGTCTGGAGATAACAGCGGGTGAGTTTGTCACCTTCCTTGGCCCGAGCGGCTCGGGGAAGACGACGACGCTCAGCATGGTGGCGGGTTTTACGGATGTGACTTCGGGGAGCATCATGCTAGGCGGGCAGCCGATCGAGGAGCTGCCCCCGCACCGTCGAAACATCGGGATGGTTTTCCAGAGCTACTCGCTCTTCCCGCATATGACGGTGTTCGACAACGTGGCATTTCCGCTGCGTCGGCGCGGAGTAGGCAAGGCGGAAATCAGAGTCCGCGTGTCGCGAGTGCTCGATCTCATCCAACTGTCTGACAAGGCCGGCCGGTATCCGACTGCGCTGTCTGGAGGCCAGCAGCAGCGGGTGGCGCTTGCCCGTGCGATTGTCTTTGAGCCGACGCTTCTGCTGATGGACGAACCGCTCAGCGCCCTGGACAAGAAACTTCGCGAGCAGATGCAACTGGAAATCCGTCGCTTACATAAGGAATTGAACATCACCTTCATTTTCGTGACTCACGATCAGGAAGAAGCACTCGTGATGTCGGATCGCATCGCCGTTTTCCAAGACGGAAAGCTCGCCCAGGTTGGGACGGCCACGGACCTTTACGAGCGCCCGCAATCGCTGTTTGTCGCGAACTTCCTCGGAGATAGCAATATCCTGAGAGGTAGTGCCCATGCCGATGGCGATGACCACATCCTGGTTACCTCGTTCGGTCAATTCAGGGCCCCGCGTGAGAGAAATATCGATCGCATCAAGGATGCGGCCATTAGCGTGCGTCCCGAACGCATGCGCGTGTTGCCGATGTCGCAGGCGTGCGATGATGCCAATCGGGTCACTGCGCGCGTGTCGCAGATCATCTACGTTGGCTCATCGCGCAAGGTGGAAGTGACTTTGCCAGATGGGTCACTCATGCAGGTGCGGGAGCAACCCCGCGACCAGATCGATGTGAAGGAGGGCGCCGAAGTCGCCGTGTGCTGGCCAAGCACCGCAAGCAATCTTCTGCCTGTCGAGTACGGAGGTCGTGGTGACTGAATCCGCAACCGTGTCAACGCGCCAATCGGAACCGGAAGCTCTTGTGCAGAAATCCCGGAGATCTCGCGTACGTATTACGTCGCCGATGCTTGCCATCCCCGTGGTGGTTTTTCTGGGAGCATTTTTTCTCTATCCTATCCTGATGATGATAGTGAAGAGCGTCACAGACGTACCTGCTGACGGAAGGATTTGGACAAATTTCGCATGGTTCTTCTCTGATGATACGAACATGCGAATTTACTGGAACACCCTCCTGACTGGCGGTCGGGTGACAGTGTTTTGTATTCTCGTTGCCTACCCGATGGCCTACGCGATGATCTGTGCCAAGGGGGTATGGAAACTGGCCATACTCGGTGTCGTACTCTTGCCGTTCTGGACCAGCGCGGTGGTGCGCAATTTTGCGTGGGTTGTGATCCTGCAGGACAGGGGCGTGCTCAACTATCTATTGGCACTGGTGGGGATCGCACCTGTTGGGCTTCTAGGAACCTCGACCGCCGTGACGATCGGCATGACCCAAGTTTTGCTGCCTTTCGCCGTATTGCCTATGTATACGACGATGCAGAAGATCGACCAGAACCTGATGCGGGCCGCGCTGATGCTTGGGGCAAGACCCGTCGTTGCGTTCGCAACGGTCTTTCTGCCGCTTTCCCTGACGGGCGTATTTGCGGGCGCGATTCTGGTGTTCGTGCTGACG
The DNA here is from genome assembly GCF_902459695.1 of Pandoraea terrae. Taxonomy (GTDB): domain Bacteria; phylum Pseudomonadota; class Gammaproteobacteria; order Burkholderiales; family Burkholderiaceae; genus Pandoraea; species Pandoraea terrae. The sequence goes on along the minus strand of NZ_CABPRZ010000007.1, from coordinate 238,412 downwards.
CTGGGGTTCTATGTAACGCCGGCCATACTCGGATCGGTCCGTGAAGCCATGCTTCCGCAGATCATTTTCAGACAGGTAACGGACCTGCTCGCGTGGGGACGCGCCAGTGCCATGTCCGTTGTCCTGCTTGTTACCACTATAGCCATTCTTGCCATAGGTGCGATGCTGACGCGCAAATTGCGGGATCGCATTGGAACGAAGTAACTATGGGGGCGACCGTGCAAATTATTTTGAAATCTCTTTCCGCTCGGCGTGCAGGCTATACGACCTTGTATGGTTTCGCTGTCCTTGTGGCATTCACGCTTATCGCGCCACTGCTCGTCATCATTCCGATGAGCTTCACGGGGGTGCAGTCGTTCTCTTTTCCGCCGAAGGGCCTGTCGACGCAGTGGTACACCAACCTGTTTACGAACGAGGCCTGGTATCGCGGCATGATCCAGTCGTTTGGCATCGGCATTGTCGTGACCGTGCTATCGCTTTTCCTCGGCACGATGGCCGCGCTGGCACTTGCAAGAATGAGCAACTTCATGCGAGCCACGACGTCGTCACTATTGCTCTCGCCAATGATCATTCCAGCCGTTGTGAGCGGTGTCGGGACGTACGCCGTTTTTCTTAAATGGCATCTGACCGCGAACTACCTCGGGTTTATTCTGGCGCACACAGCGCTGGCGATACCGTTTGTGGTGACGACGGTTGGCGCCGCATTGAAGGGATTCAACCGAACGCTTGAATATGCGGCGGCCAGTTGTGGCGCGACACCCATCGAGACGTTCTTTCTTGTGACCATGCCGATTATCCGTCCTGGGCTGGCCAGCGGGGCGCTGTTCGCGTTCATGGCATCGTTCGACGAGGTGGTAGTCGCGTCGTTTTTGACGGGACCGGACCTGAAGACCTTGCCCGTGCAGATGTTCACCAGCGTCTGGGTTGACTCCGATCCGACGCTGGCAGCAGTGTCCACCGTGATCATTACTGCAACGTCTGCGGCGATCCTGCTCGTCATGCGCTCCAACCGGCGCAGGACAGCGCATGTGTGACGGCGGCGGAGCAGATCGGAAGCCAGGCACAGCTCAGCGACCGTCAGCGGCGCGGCCACGGGCAAGCGGGTATGACTCCCCGACCCGCTCCTCTGAAGGTCACAAATCGTCGGACCGGTTCTTTTGCGTTGTTCGGGCTAGCGTGTTGATGAAGTGACCAATTGACAGCAAACACTGTGGGCCGGTATGGCTGATGGACACCACTTTCGCTGTTTTTTTACGGAATGCGGCGCGCCGCGTCGCGATGAGGATCGGGAGACATACCACGTATCGTCTACCGCACGTTTCACCGGAACTTCTTCTCATACTGCATCGATTCCTGGTTGCGGTACCTGATGCCAGCCGTTGCTGGTGCTGGTCAGGCCATTTGTACACCGAAATTAGACTGTGCGCGTGTCAGTGACGACCGGTGCACCGTTCCCCATTGCATGCGCCGTCTTTCCAAGCCCGGCTGTCTCATTTTGACTTTGGCATCTGACACCCTCTGGCGGATTATGTTCGGGAGGGGCCAGTCCCGCTTCCTGCTTGCCGCACCGACATTGCGGCTGCCCGCCGCGGCAGGCTCGCGGGTCCTCCGGTAGTGACTGTTTGAGAACTCGTGATGATCAACACTTCTGTCACTAGGCCTGCCGTCTTGGCAGATATTCTCCGGGTTCCATCGCCTGAAACGATCGCCTTGGAGTACCAGGGCAGAGCGTGGTCATACGGGCACCTAGCAAACGCCTCCGAGCGGATCGCGGCCGCACTGGCCGCCCGGGGCATCCGCTCCGGCGACCGTGTCGCAATCTGGCTGCCAAACAGCGGTGACTGGTTCGTTGCCGCGTTCGGCTGCTACCGGCTCGGTGCAGCATATGTCAGTATCAACCTGCGACTGACCGGCCGTGAAGTCGGTGAACTCCTCGTGCGTACGCGAGCAGCAGTGCTTTTCTGCATCGATGGTGCCGAAAATGAGATCGACCTTAGGCAGATGAAAGCCCTGCGACTAATTGTGAACACTGGTGATGGAGAACTTTCAGCCGGCGAAAACGGAGTTCAAAGCGCCGGGCTTGACTGGCTCGACGGGAAGAAGAAGGTACGGTATGACGGAACTGATGGCCGGCTTCGCCGTGCAACCTGAAGGCGCGAGGCTGGCTTATCGCGAACAGCCGGGTGACCTGCCCGTGTGCATCGGCGCGGTCTTTAGGATCGTCGATCCCGCTACGGGCAAGACTGTGCAACAGGGCGCGGTCGGCGAACTGGAGGTGAAGACACCTAACCGTATGCGAGGTTATTTGGACGATGAGGCGGCCACGACGGCAGCGATAACCGCGGACGGGTACTTTCGAACGGGGGACCTCGGCTGGATTCGCGCCGATGGGGCGGTCGTATTCGAATCGCGTGTCGACGACGCGATGCGGGTGGGGGCTATCTGGTCAGTCCCGCCGAAATCGAGGAGGTTCTGCATCAGGATCCGGCCATGAACCAGTGTCAGGTGATAGCCGTGCCTGTCGATACCGCGACTTGGCCTGTGGCGTTTGTCGTGCCTCGGACAAATCTGGTCCCCGACCCGAACGCACTGCTGCGGCGCTGCAAGGACTCGCTCGCCCCTTTTAAGCGGCCTCTCCGGATCTATATCGTTGATGAACTCCCGATGTCTCACGGACAGAACGGAAGCAAGGTGCAGCGACATGTTCTGCGGGAATGGGAGACACGGCGGCTTGGCTCTAACGGGCTGCTGAAATACCTCGACGCGAGGTCATCCGCTGCGCAGGGGTAAACGTTGCATGAAGGTACCCCAGAAACGGTGATGGAAACGATGGGCGGCCCCGACAGCTATACCGAATCGATGTTCACGATGAGCAAGTTGGACGATTTCGTTCCGGCGAACCACCCGCTGCGACCGATTCGGCAATGGTTGAATGAGACGTTGGTCAGCATGGACAGCGTGTTTGCGCGGATGTGCGAACGCGACGTCAAGGGTGGTCGACCAAGCATCGCGCCAGAGAAGCTGATTCGGGCGCTGCTGCTGCAAGTGCTGTACTCGATTCGCAGCGAACGGATGCTGATGGAGCAGATTGCCTACAACATGCTGTTCCGCTGGTTTGTCGGCTTGGCGATGGACGACGCTGTGTGGGATGCCTCGACCTTCAGCAAAAATCGCGACCGCTTGATGGTCCACGACGTCGTGGTGGCGCTGTTCAACGAGACGGTCGAGACGGCGCACCAACGGGGCTACCTGCCGGGTGAGCATTTCAGTGTCGACGGCACGCTGATTCAAGCGTGGGCCGGTCACAAGAGCTTCGTGCCAAAGAAGCGACGTGACGATGACGATACGCCGTCCGATGCGCGTGCGCAGCCCAATGCGAATTGGCACGGACAGAAGCGCAGCAATGCGACGCACGAGTCGACGACCGATGACCAGTCGCGTTTGTTTCGGAAGAGCAAAGGCGTGGGGGGCGGTGCTCTGCTACATGGGTCATGTGCTGAGCGACAATCGTCACGGACTGCTCGTCAATGCTCAGGTGACGCTGGCCAGCGGGACAGCCGAACGTGATGCCGCCGCCGACATGCTGGCGGACGCGGCGCAAGCATCCTCGACGCCCATCACAGTCGGTGCTGACAAGAACTACGACACGGCGGGCTTCGTGCAGGCATGCCGCGAGAATGCAGTCACGCCGCACGTGGCGCAGAACCATGCGCGCCAGGGTGGCTCCGCCATCGATGGGCGTACCACACGTTGGCGGCAAACGCGGCCCCGCGTGGGTGAAAATAGGCCAGAAGGGGGGCGCCGACTGGCCAGCGATTGAAGGAGATCGTGCCGGACTTCGACCGGTAACCTGCAAATCCAACTCAATGAAGGAACTGCTGCGTCGCCCGTGAAGGGTATTTCAGTAGCCTGTTAGTGAATTTCCCTGGGGCGGCCATTAATCGGGCTCGGCGGGCGATAGACGTTCGTCAGGGCGGGGGGGCGTGCGCGGTATGCTGCGGACTTTCCGGACTACCGCCACGCACCGACCTGAATCCGACCTCAGGTGATCGCGGCGGCGATGTGCAAGGGGCAAGTCCGTTGCAACTTGACCCCTTGGGCGCAACAAAAAACTGGCCCTGGCACCGAATCAGAATTTGTGTCGAATGCCCATCATGGCGAACTCCTGCGAGCTCATTCCGGCAGCCGCGTAGGAATCTGCAACCACAGCTTGCGCATTCCCAACACCGTTTTTCCCGGACGCGTGTGCGTAGGCAACCGACGCGTAGAGCTCGGTACGTTTGCTCAACGCATAATCGCCTGCAATAGACACCTGGTGATAGGTCGCGGCGGAGTCGCCGTTGGATTTCAACAGATTGTAGCCGATCTGGAACGTGTAGGCGGGACTCGCATGCCAAACTACGTACACGTTTCCATTGTTGTAGCGCTCGGCTGATTTGAAAGTTGAAGCGCCGTCAGCCAGATACTCGCTATAGCTGTAGTATCCACCGACCGTAAAGTTGGAAAACGTGTAATTTGTACCAGCTCGAAGGATATTTACTTTGCTTGCAGTTGCGTACGCGGAATTGACCGGAGAAATAATCAGATCTTTAAAATCCTTCGTGCCCCGGGTAGCAATCGAAGCATTCCCATTGTCGATGTGAAGGTAGCCGCCACCAAAATTCCATTGGTTTGCCGAGTATGAAACACCTACACCATAGGATTGTCCCGATCCTGTGCTTCCTGCAATGCCACCTGCTGCATACGCGGCGCGAAATTCCAATCCATTGAAATTGGGCGAGGCATACTGAACTGAACTGCTCATACGCATCAGGCCATCGGAATTGTCTACGTTGCCAGGAGTGGTGAAGTAGTACAAATAGGCGTTCGGCTGGACGGCAAACGTCTCGTAAAGCAAGGGATCGTACTGACGACCGACAGTCACAGTGCCGAGATTATTGGATTTCAGCCCGACATATGCCGAGCGACCAAATCCCGAGGAAGTCATGGCGCCCGAGTTGACATCGAATCCACTCTCGAGTTTGAAGATTGTCGACAAACCTCCACCGAGATCTTCTGAGCCCTTCAATCCCCAATTGCTACCGGTGAGTTGCCCGGATTGAAGGGAAATCTGATTGCTCTGACCGCCCGTATTGTGGACATACTGCAACGAGTTATCGATTGTGCCGTATATCGTTACATTACTTTGTGCACGGCTGGCTTGCGGGGCAAGTGCTACAATCGCAACCGCCGAAAGTGCGGAAATCGATCGGAATTTGTTCATTTTTAATCCTTTAAATAATCTGAGCTTATTCATTTCGATCGGCGAATTGAATTTCCGCGCAGTTGTTTATTTCAAGTTGATCCTGATTGTTATCGAAAATGCAAATCATGATTCTATTTCTCTAGAGTTGCGTCCGATGCGGAACGCCCTTCATCCACACGAAGAGTGGGTCGCCAAACGCACAGCATCGAGAAACCATGCAACTCTGTGGAAGGATGATATTGATCGACAAAAATAAAAACATTCGAAAGATCCGAAACTATGTTCGATCGATTGTCGATTTGTAGAAAATATTGGCTGAGTATTGGTGTATACGATGACGGGTAGCCATCGAGGGAGTAAGCATTGGGAGGAGGCAATCCAGAGCTCCCTCCTTGGGTGCCATCAAGGATTCACATACCGCATTTCGGATGACTCCCCCATCAGCAGCGCCCGGTTCGCGTCGGCCGTGGCGGCGCGCAGATAGTCCCACAACGCAGTCATACGGCGCAGCTTGCGGAGATCTTCACGGCTGCTGAGCCAGAAATGCCGCGTCAGAACAATCTCGTCGGCCGGGATCGGCACGAGTGCGGGATTGGGGGCAGCCATGAAACACGGAAGAATCGCGAGTGCGCTTCCCTGTAGCGCTGCATGATATTGGGCAATCACGCTGGTGCTGCACAGGCTGGCGGTGACACTGGGTATCGTGCGACTCAAGTACAGCGGTTCGGGGCTGAACGCGAGATCTGTCACATAGTTGGTAAAGGCGTGATCGCGGAGAGCCGCGAAGTGACGAAGCTGGACCGCCCGGAGCTTACCGCGGCGACGATCATCGTCTCGGGCGGGCGTGGTCTGGGCAGCGGCGAAAACTACAACAAGGTGCTCGAGCCGCTCGCTGACACGCTCAACGCTGCACTCGGTGCATCGCGTGCCGCGGTGGACGCGGGCTTCGTGCCAAACGATTACCAAGTCGGCCAGACCGGTAAGATCGTCGCGCCGCAGCTGTATATCGCGGTCGGTATCTCCGGTGCGATCCAGCACCTGGCCGGCATGAAGGACTCGAAGGTTATCGTGGCGATCAACAAGGACGAGGAAGCACCGATCTTCGGCGTGGCCGATTACGGCATCGTCGGCGACCTGTTCACGGTTGTACCCGGGCTGGTCAGCGCTCTTGGCTGAGCTTTGTTCAGGTGAGCCGAAGCCAGGGACTGCCGACAGCCCCAGATGCGCCATGAAGTCACTCACGCATGCGCCATCCAGTCGGTGCTGAACAATTCGTTTTGACTCGCTGACGGCGTTAGCTTATCGCCGTCAGCGCCATGTGTTCACGTCAATGGGCCAGTTTCGCCCGAGCTTGCCCCCCGTCTCGCGCTACACCTTTTGATCATCGCCCGCAGCGTACGAGTCATTCCGCACCGCAAATACAACGGTGCCGGGCGCGTCACACAGTTATCGATGACGCGTCGACGCCAAGGTCAGCGCCTGGTGTCACCGGTTCGCTCGAACGGGTGCGAGAGCATCCAGCAATGCCTTGGCCTCGCGCAAGTCAGCGGTGTCGAAACCTTCCGTAAACCAACCGTAGACTTCGGAGAGCGCTTGCCGGGCCTCCGCAATTTTGCCCTCGCACTGCCACAGCCGGGCCAGGCTCGACACGGCGCGCAATTCCAGCGATCTTGCGCCCTGATGGCGAGCCACCGCGATCGCCTTGCGAAAGCACGCTTCGGCTTCGTCGCTGCAAGCGGGTGCGCCATCGTCGTGGTTCCCCGCACCGAGCAGCATGATCCCCTTCAGCCGATGCAACTCCGCCTCAAAGCAACGCTCCCCGGTTTTGTCCATGATCGCCATCGCCTGTTCGAGCATGCCGACGCCAGCCTCCCTGTCGCCCGCGCTCCGGTATCTGTCGGCAAGCAGGGCCAGGAAGTACGAGCGCTGATCCTCGCCACCGGCGGCTCGGGCGGCGGCCACGCCTTGGCTCATTTGGGCGATCCCGTCCTGGAGACTGTCGCGTTCGGTCAGGGCCCAGCCCCGAAAAAGGGTTCCCCACGCGAGCCAGTACGGCAATCCCTGCTCGGTTGAGAGGGTGATGACGGCTTCCGCATGCTCGCGGGCCAGCGATGACTCGCGGCGAAGCTGATGCAGCTCGGCCGCGTAAGCCAGGGTGAACGCCAAGGTTGGACCGTAGGCAAGCTTCTGTGCGAGGGCAAGCGCCTCCAGGCTTCGTTTGAGCGCCTGATCGGGGTATCCCTGAAGCCACAAGGTCGGAACCAGGAAGTTCAACGCCCGGATGCCGGGATCCACGCCGTGAGTGAAGACATGCACCTGATGCTGCTCCGGATCGTAGATGGCGAGTGCTTGTTCCCCGTGGGTGCGGGCGGCGTCGAGCTCGCCCTGGAGGAACAGGCACGCACCGAGTGCGCTATGCGCCTCCACGAGCAGGCCCGGATCCTTTGCACGCCGCGCTATGCGAAGCATCCGCTTGCCCAGTTCGCGCGCAGTAGTGTACTCCGCGCGCGTCAGGTAGTGGATCCTCAGTCCCAGTTGCACTGCGAAGAGCTGCGACGTCTCGCCAGTCTGCTCGCACAACACCAGCGCGCGGGTATAGGCCGCGCCCACCTCCGGCGCACCGTAGCCTCGCACGTCCATCAAGACAGGTCCCAACGAGAGCAGCAGCGTCAGTTCCCGATGCGCGCGAGCCGGGGTGTCGGGCAGACGCTTGAGCAACTCGAGCGCCGCGCCGAGGTGATGCATCGCATCCGGATGCGCGGAATGCCAAAGCGCCTGTTGCCCGGCACGATGCAAATACTCCACGGCCTTCGTGATGTTGCCGCTCAAGCTGTAGTGATGCGCAAGTTCGCTGCAGTAGTCCCCGATGCGGGTAGGGAACAGCGCCTCGATCGCCTGCGCCGTGCGCTCGTGCAGCGCGCTGCGCCGCTGCGTGAGCAGCGAGTGGCCGGCCACTTCCTGCGTCAGCGCATGCTTGAACGAATACTCGACCTCCGGGAACGCGGGCCGTTCGTAAATGAACTCCGCGGCTTCCAAGCGGGCCAGAAGCTGGCGAAGCTCGTCGTCTGTGTACCCAACCTGGCCACCGCCGACGCGCTGGATCAGGCTAAACGGAAATTCCTTGCCGATCACGGCGAGGGTCTGCAGCAACTCTTTCTCCGCGACGGGAAGCCGGTCGATGCGGGCGGCGAGCACGCCTTGCACAGTGGTAGGCATATGCAGCGCAGCCGGCGTCTGCTCAATCCGGTAACGGCCAGGTTCGCCCAGCAGCGATTTCTCCTCGACGACCGTCTGGACCACTTCCTCGATGAAAAAGGGGTTGCCCTCCGTCTTCTCCAGAATGAGCTGTTTGAGCGGTCCGAGGGTTGAATCGTCGCCGAGCAGCGCCATGAGCAAGCCCTGGGCGTCGGCCGGGCCCAGTGGTTCGAGCCGCAGTTGGGTGAAATGGTCCGACTGTTGCCGACCAGGCTGATACTCTGGCCGATAGTTCACGAGGAGCAGGATTCGGGTGTCCTGCACGTGTTCGATCAGGTACGCGAGGAATGCTTCGGTTCCGCGATCCAGCCATTGCAGGTCCTCGAACAGCAGTTCGATCGGCTGGTCGCGGCTCTCGCGCGTCAGGAGCTGGATGATCGCGTCGAAGGTCCGGTCCCGCCGGACCTGTGGATCCATCTCCGCCAGCGCCGAACTGGGTTCACCGATGCCCAGCAGATAGCGCAGGTACGACACGAGTTCCTCGAAGCTGCGGTCGAGCGTCAGCACCTTGCCCATAATTTTTTCCCGGCAGCGCCGCTCGTCGTCCTGCGCGGTGATCTGGAAATAGTTCTTCAACATCTCGATCAGCGGCAGATATGCGAAAGCCTTGCCGTGCGACACCGAGAACGTCTCCAGCACCAGACAGCCACGCCGCGAGCGCTCCTTGAATTCATGGAACAGCCGCGACTTCCCGACCCCGGCATCCCCGACCACCGCGACGATCTGCCCGTGGCCCGCCCTGGCCTGTTCCAGCGACCGGTTCAAGTGCTCGAGTTCGACCTCGCGGCCGACGAAGCGCGCCAGCCCACGGTGCGCCGCCAGTTGCAGGCGCGTGCGCAGCGCGCCGGGACCCAACACCTCGTACACCGAAAGCGGCTCGGGAATGCCCTTGACCTGGGTGGCCCCGAGCGCCTTGAACTCGAAATAGCCCTCCGTCAGCTTGTGCGTGGACTCGCTCACCAGGATCGACGAGGGAACTGCGATTCCCTCCATCCTGGACGCAATGTGGATCGTGTGCCCGACCGGATCGTAATCGGTGTGCAGGTCGTCGGTGCGGATCGAGCGCACGACGACCTCGCCGGTGTGAACGCCGACGCGGATCTGCAGCGGAATGCCTTTTTCCAGACGAATCCGGTCGCCGTGGCGGCGCATCGCGCCCTGCATACGCAGCGCCGCAAAGAGCGCGCGTTGCGGATGGTCCTCATGGGCGATCGGTGCGCCGAACAGTGCGAGGATGCCGTCGCCCAGCGATTTGGCGACGTAACCCTCGTAGTAGTGGACCGCTTCCATCATCAGCGCGACAACGGGCTCGATCAGGCGTTGGGCCTCTTCCGGGTCCAGGTCGTGAACCAACGCCGTCGAGCCGGCCATGTCGGCGAACAACGCCGTGACGGTCTTGCGTTCACCCGCGATCTCGCCGCGGGCTTCCATCGCCGCCTGCTCGGCGCGGATGCGCTCGGCAAGGTGGTGGGGCGTGTAATGGATGGGCGCCGGAGCAGGCTCCGAAACAGACCGGGGGCGCAGGGTTGGCGCTGCGGGCGCACCGGTCAGGGACGCGCCGCACTCGCTGCAGAATTTGGCGGAAGGCTCTGCCTCATGGCCACAGCGCTGACACGTGCGCGACAGCATGGCACCGCACGCTTCACAACATCTGGCCCCGGTGAGGTTCTCGAATCCGCAGTTTGCACAGTGCATACGACCTCTTCATTTGCCGAGGGTCAGCATTTAAACGTTACGCGCCGTGCCCGCTTGCGTCAAGATCCGGCTGGCTCACAAACCTGAGCGAGTCGCGCACACACATCGCACGCAATGTTCCGGCGATATTTGCACGGAACGTCACTTCCATTGGATCAGTGTCGGCTTGAGCTCAACTGACTGCGCGTTGATCTACTGGTGGGCTGACGCCATTCATACGGGGTTGCGCAGCGACGACTCCGATGGCCAGTGTCGGTTCTGTCGCGATAAGGGCGGCGAGGCCCACGTCCCGATATAGTAAGGATTGCATAAGTTTCAAATGAATGGAATTTCTCGGCAGCAGTCCGCGCGATACCATCGTGTTGCATCTTCCCCCTCCTGATCATGTGCATCACTTCGATGCCCGACAGAATGACGCGGGCGCAACGGAAATCCCTGAAGCCCATATAGAAGACTTCATTACCCCGGTTCGCCGCGTATACGGCCCCGAAAGATGTCGAATTTGATCGATTTTCGGCTACGGGATATCCCTATATATCGTTGATTTGCATGGATAAAAGATGCGTCATGGCCGAAGCATGTCGCTTTCGTGACAAACAGTGTCGATCCCGTGGTAACGGGGAGGCGCCCACTGCGACTATCTTGTAACCAAAGCAGAAAACACGATAAACAAGGCCCCGTGAGGGCTAGGAGACATAGTGGAAACCCTCGCTTTCATTCTGGACAATCTGGCGAGCATCGCTACGATGACGGTCCAGCATCTCGAGATCGTCGGCGTGGGGGTCGGTTGCGCCATCCTGACCGGCGTGCCGCTGGGCATCGCGATCACCGTCAACGAGCGCCTCGCCAAGATCGTGCTGTACGTCGCCTCGACCATCATGACGATTCCGTCGGTGGCGCTGTTCGGCCTCATGATTCCGATGCTCTCGGTGATCGGCCAGGGCATCGGCTTTTTGCCGACCGTCATCGCGCTGTTCCTCTATTCGCAGTTGCCGATCGTGCGCAACACCTACACCGCGATCACCAATATCGACCCGGCGCTGCGCGAGGCGGCCCGCGGCATGGGCATGAAAACCGGCGAGCGGCTGCGCCGGGTCGAGATTCCGATCGCGCTGCCGATCATCATGGCCGGGGTGCGCATGGCGGTGGTCATCAATGTCGGCGTCGCGGCCATCGCGGCCTACATTGGCGCCGGCGGCTTGGGCAAGCTGATCAGCCGCGGCATCTCGCAATCGGACCCGCGCCAGCTGATCGCCGGTGCCATCCTGGTCAGCGTGCTCGCCATCGCCGCCGACTTCGGGCTCGGCTACGTTCAACGGCTGCTCACGCCCAAGGGGCTGCGCAGCCCCTCCCGGGCGGCGGGTCTGGCGCTGCGCCTTGGCGCCTTGGCAGGCTTTCGCAAACATCCTCGACACGCGCAATGATCATGATCAAGCTCTCCAACGTTACCAAGCGCTATGACGGCGCGAGCGGCCCGGTGGTCGAAAACATCAACATGGAAGTGGGCGCCGGCGAAATCTGCGTACTGCTGGGGCCCTCCGGCTGCGGCAAGACCACAACGCTGAAGATGATCAATCGTCTGATCCAGCCCACCTCCGGCAAGATCTTCCTCGAGGGGAAGGATACCGACGCGTTCGACGTGGTCGAGTTGCGCCGTCGCATCGGCTACGTGATCCAGCAGATCGGCCTATTTCCGAACATGACGGTCGAGGAAAACATATGCGTGGTGCCGCAGCTGCTCGGCTGGGATAAGGCCCGGGCGCGCCGGCGGGCGGCGGAGCTGCTCGAGATCGTCGCGCTCGACCCGGCCATCTACCTGACGCGCTACCCGAAGGACCTGTCGGGCGGTCAGGCGCAGCGTGTCGGCGTGGCGCGGGCGCTCGCGACCGACCCGGCCGTGATGCTCATGGACGAGCCGTTCGGCGCGATCGACCCAATCAACCGGGAACTGATCCAGGACGAATTTCTGCGGATCCAGCGGCAGGTCAAGAAGACCATCGTCTTTGTCAGTCACGACATCGACGAGGCGGTCAAGATGGCCGACAAGATCGCGATCTTCCGCGCGGGCCAGCTTGAGCAGTTCGACACACCCGACAACATCCTCGCACGACCGGCCAGTCCCTTCATCGCCGGCTTCGTCGGCGCGGACCGGGCGCTCAAGCGCCTGCGGCTGGTCCATGCGCGCGATGCGCTGTCGGCGCGCGAGTGCGCAGTGCGGGTCGGGGAGAGCGGCGCGCGCGCCCGGGCGGTGATGGCCGAGCACGGGGTCGACCGGATCGTGTTGCTCGACGCGGCCGACAAGCCGCAAGGCTATTTCACGGCCGCGCAGTTGCACGCCCTCGAGGGCACGCTGAGTACCGCACATGCCATGCCGGTGCACAGCACCGCGAATTCCCGCGACGATCTGCGCGCGGTGGTCTCCTCGATGTTCGCCAGTGGCGCGTCATGGCTGCCCACGGTCGACGACGACGGCCGCTTTGTCGGCTACGTCAGCCAGGCACATATCGTCGAGCTGCTGCGCGTCCCTACGGGAGAGTCGGCATGAAACGCGAACGACATAGCGGCGCACCCGCGTGGGTGCGCGCAGCGACCGGCGGGGCGCTCGCCGTGGCGTGCGCGGGGGCCCGCGCCGACAGCTGGTGGACAAGCGTGGCCCAGTATCGCAGCGACGTCGTGTACCAGTCGATCCAACTGATGACGATGGTGGCGATTGCCGGCGCGCTGGCCATTATGGTGGCGGTGCCGGTGGGCATCTACATGAGCCGGCCGTCGCAGCGGCACGGTGCGGCCGTCGTCATGCAGACATTGAACGTCGGCCAGGCGATCCCGAAACTCGCGCTGCTGGCGCTGGCGATGAGCGCGATGGGCATCGGCCCGGTGCCGGCGATCTTCGGCTTGTGGGTGGCCACCTTGTTGCCGATCGCCCTGAATACCTATGAGGGGTTGCGGGCGGTGCCGCGCCCACTGATCGAGGCGGCCACCGGCATGGGCATGACGCCGGCGCAGATCCTGTGGCGCGTCGAGCTGCCCAACGCCTTGTACGTGATCTTCGCGGGTATCCGCACGGCCCTGGCGATCACCGTCGGGACCGCGCCGCTGGCCTTCCTGATCGGTGGCGGCGGGCTGGGCGAATTGATCTTCACCGGCATCGACCTCAATGATTTCACCATGTTGCTGGCCGGCGCCATTCCGACGGCGTTGCTGGCGATCTTCACCGACGCGTTTGTCGGGCAATTGCAACGCCGGCTTGTGTCGCGCGGCGTCAACCCCCAACGTTGAGTCACCGGGCCACCAGCCATTCATCCTTCGAGGAGACCATGAATAATTCATATTTTGCGCGCGCCACTGCGCTGATCTGTGTACTGCTAGCAACCTTCTGGATTTTCCCGTCGTCGGCCGCACCGATCGTGGTCGGCGGCAAGAATTTCACCGAACAGCAGTTGATGGCGGAGATGACCACGCAACTGCTGGAGGCGAAGGGCTTCACGGTGACCAAGAAAGACGGCATGGGCAGCGTGGTGTTGCGGCAGGCCCAGGAGAATGGCCAGGTTGACCTGTACTGGGAGTACACCGGCACCTCGCTGATCACCTACAACAAGATCACCGACCGGCTCAGCCCCGACGAGGCCTACCAAAAGGTCAAGGCGCTCGACGCCGCCAAGGGCATCGTCTGGCTGAATCCGTCGAAAGCGAACAACACCTACGCCTTTGCGATGAACCGGGACGCCGCGAAGCAGCTCGGCATCGTGACGGTAAGCGATCTGGCCAAGGCGATCCATGGCGGCAAGGCATTCACGTTTGCGTGCAATTCCGAATTCTATGCCCGCCCCGACGGCCTGCATCCGCTCGAGAAGGCCTACGGCTTCGAATTCAGTCGCGACCAGATCAAGCGCATGGACACGGGACTGACCTATCAGGCCCTCAAGGACCGGCAGGTCGACATCGCGCTGGTGTTTGCCACCGATGGCCGTGTTCCGGCCTTTAACTTCGTGCTGCTCAAGGACGACAAGGGCTTCTTCCTGTCCTACGCGCTGACGCCGGTGATCCGAAAGGCAGTGCTCGACGCCAACCCGACCTTGGGCCCGATCCTGAACGCGCTGTCGGCCAAACTCGATGAGACCACGATGGCCCGCCTGAACGCGAGCGTCGATGTGTCGAAAAAGTCCTTCAGCGACGTCGCCCGCAGCTTCCTGAAACAGGCCGGCCTGATCTGATGCACGACCACCACGCTTACGCAGGCAACTCGAGAGATCGGAAATGCACCCCATGACCAGAAATGAACCACAGCAAAACCTGATCAAGGTGGCCGCCGCACAAATCGACGGCGCGTACGGCGATGTCGGCATCAACCTTGCCAGGCACCTTGACTATATGGCGCAGGCACGCGCCAGTGGCGTTTGCCTGCTGGTCTTCCCCGAGCTCTCGCTATGCGGCCACAGCGCCGGCAAGGACACCCTGCGGCTCGCCATGACCGCCGACGATCCGGCGATCGCCACGCTCGCCCAGGCCAGTACCGATCTGCACACCGTGTTCGGGTTCATCGAAGAGGCGCCTGCCGGACAGTTCTACAACAGCACGGCGACCGTTTCGAATGGCAGGATTGTCGGCATACACCGCAAAGCGCAACTCGCGACCTACGGCAAGCTTCGGGATGGACAGTATTTTGCCGCCGGCACGAGGCTCGAGAGTTTCCCTTTGAATGATCGGTGGCACGTGGCGACGCCGATTTGCGCCGACCTGTGGAACCCGGCACTCGTGCATACGCTCGCCTGCGATGGCGTCACGCTGATCGCGGCGTCGATCAGCTCAGCGCGCGAAGCAGTGGGCGAAGGCTTCGACAATCCCGGCGGATGGGACGTCAACCTGCGCTTCTATGCGCTGACCTACGGCGTGGGCATCGTCATGGCGAATCGCGTCGGCACTGAAGGCATGATGAATTTCTGGGGCGGCTCGCGCATTCTCGATCCGTTCGGCAAGACCGTGGCGCTCGGCTCTGAGACGGAAGAGGGCCTCGTCATCGGTGAGCTTGACTATGCGTCCATCCGTCAGGCGCGCTTCCTGCTGCCCACCGTGCGCGACGCGCGAGCGTTCGCGCTGCGCCAGCGCACAAGCCGACGCGACCTCGCCACCCAACCTGACTGAGACATGACGATGCGAGACTTTCTGCTTGACGACGCCGATCGCGCGTTCCGGTGCGAGGTGCGCGATTTCCTGCGGCGCGAACTGGCCCCGCGGGCGAGTGACATTGAAGACCAGCAGGACTGGTCTGCGGTGAAGCATGTGGTGCGCTCGCTGGGCGAGGCAGGGTACCTGCGACTGATGTTTCCCGAGTTATACCGAGGTCCGCTCGCAAAGCCGGGCCTCACCCATGCAACGGTGCTCTCCGAGGAGGCCGCATACATCAACTACGCGTTTGAGACGACCATTGCGACCGCACTGAGTTGCGCCTACCCGCTGCACCGTCATGCGGGCGAGCGATTGCGCGAAACCTATTTGGACCCCATTCTCGACGGCACCGCGATTGGCGCGATTTGCGTGACTGAACCCAATGTCGGCAGCGATTCCGCAGGCATGGAAACGCGGATCGACTTCGATGCGAAGACCAATGAATGGGTCATCAACGGCTTCAAGCGCTATATCTCGAACGCCTCGGTTGCCGATGTGTACATCGTCTATGGCACCGCGACCGATGCTGACCCGGCTCATGCAGGCATGACGGCCGTCGCAGTCCCGGCGACCGCGCCCGGCGTCCGTTTCCCGCGCAATTACACGTTCATGGGCCGGCGCGGCTGCATCGTGGGCGAAGTCGAGTTCAACGACTGCCGCGTGCCGGCCGATCACCTGCTCGGCGAGCGGGGCGGCGGCTTCCGCATCATGCGCGGCATGTTCAATTTCGAACGGGCAATCCTCGGCGGCTCAGGCCTCGGGGTCGCACGCAGCGCGTTCGACATTGCCACGGCGCATGCGCAGCGGCGCAGGTCGTTTGGGCAGATGCTGGGCTGCAAGCAGTTGATCTGGGAGAAGATCGCGCAAATGAGTTGGCGCATCGATGCGGCGGAACTCCTTACCTATCGGGCCACCAAGATGTACGACGCCGGGGCCGACGGCAAGGCCCTCATGAAGGAGGCAGCCATGGCCAAGCTGGTGGCTACCGAGACCGCGAATTTCTGCGCCAACGAAACGGTGCAGATCCTTGGCGGCGACGGCATTACCAAGGAGTACGGCCGTGCCGAGCAAGTCTACCGCGATGCCCGTGCGCTCACGATCGTCGGCGGCACGTCGGAGGTCGCCAAATACCTGATTGCCAGCCGCGACCTCCCGGATATCCGGATCAATCTCTAAAGCGTTTCACCCCGTCCCATGCTCACGATCACGTCACTGTTTGAAAACACCGTCGCAAAGTATCCCGAGCGACTAGCGCTCGTTTGCGGCGACACCACGCTTACCTATGCGGTATGGGGTCTGCGCGTCAGGCGATTCGCACAGGCGCTGTTCAGCCTCGGCGTTCGGCCCATGGACCGGGTTGCCATCCTGCAGAAGACGTCCGATGCGACGCCGACGGCCTATATGGCGTGCCAGCTACTCGGTGCCATCGCCGTGCCGATGAATTACCGCTTGTCGGCCAACGAGGCTGCCTTCATCCTGCGGGATGCCGGCGCGCGTGCCGTGATCTACGATGAATCGATGCTGCCCGTCATCGGCAAGATCGAGCAGGCACTGCCGGACCTGCGTACCTTCGTCTGGGTGTCGGGCGCGCCGGCCGCCGCAGCAATGCCGCCAGCGCATCACCATGCCTTTGAGGCGCTGATCGACGGTGTCGAAGCGCTTGATGCGCCACTGCCTCGCGTGAAGCCGGACGACATCTCGGCGCTCGTCTATACGTCCGGAACGACCGGCCGCCCCAAGGGCGCGATCCACACGCACGGTAACGACGTCGCGATCGCGACCAACTGCGTGATGGAATACAGCCTGACGAGCGAAGACGCCGCATTGCATATCGCGCCGTTGTATCACGTGGGGGGCATGCAGGCTTATTTTGTGCCCCACATGATGGTGGGCGCCGCGAACGTGATCTTGTCGCGCTACGAACCGCTGGCCACGCTCGAGACGATTGCGCGCCATCACATCACGACGCTGTTCGCGGTGCCGACGCAAATCCAGGACATGTTGTTCCATCCGCGCTTTGCCTCGATCGACGTCAGCAGCCTGCGCATGATCACGACGGGCGGCGCGGCGATTCCGGCTGCAACCATGCAGCGCGTGATCGAGGAGTTCTGCCCCAATATCTTCAACGGCTATGGGATGACGGAGGCGAGCCTGACGTTGCTGCTGCATCCGCGCGATGCCCTGGCGTATCTTGGCTCGTGCGGCAAGCCGACGCTGATCAGCACCTGTCGCGTCGTCAAGCACGATCCGGAGCGAACCGTGTCGCCGGCCGAGACCGTGCCTGCCGGCGAAGTCGGCCAGCTCCTCGTGAAGGGCCCGCAACTGGCAGCCAGCTACTGGAACAATCCAGTCGAGACCGAGAAGAAATTCAAGGGCGGCTGGTTGTATACGGGCGACCTCTTCAGCGTCGACGACGCGGGGTATTTTCACTTCCATGGCCGCGCCGACGACATGATCGTGTCGGGCGGGGAGAATATCTATCCGCGCGAAGTCGAGGAAGTCCTGTATCGCTGTCCCGGCGTGCAGGAGGCTGCGGTGATCGGGGTACCTGACCCGAAGTGGGGGCAGGCGGTCACCGCCTTTGTCGTGCGCAGCGACGCGCATCTTACCGAGGAGGTCGTCGTCGCGTTCTGCAAGGCGAGCGACGACCTCGCCCCCTACAAGCGTCCGAAAAGGGTGTTTTTCGTCGATCAACTGCCGTTGAACCCGAGCGGCAAGGTGCTGCGCCATGAACTGGCCGGTGCAGTTTATCAACGCCTGACGACAGGAGCCTCACAATGAGCGACGCAGTCCGGTATGAGCTCGACGAAACGATCGTCACGCTGACCCTGAACCGGCCGGCCACGCGCAACGCGCTCACGGAGATGGAGGTCGTCGATGCCCTGGTGGCTAGCCTCGAGCGTGCGCAGGCGGACCTCGCCGTGCGGGCGATTATCCTGACAGGCGAGGGGACCGCATTCTCGTCGGGGGGCAACATCAAGCATATGCGCGACGATGTCGGCACATTCGCAGGCGGCTCGGCGCACATTCGCGAGAACTATCGGCGCGGCATCCAGCGCATTCCCAAAGCATTCCATGAACTCGATGTGCCTTGCATCGCCGCGGTCAATGGCCCGGCACATGGCGCTGGCTGCGATCTTGCCCTGATGTGCGACATCCGCCTTGCCGCCGCAAGCGCGGTGTTTGCCGAAAGTTTCGCCAAGGTGGGCATCATTCCGGGCGACGGCGGCGCCTGGCTGCTGCCCCGTGCCATTGGACTGTCGCGCGCATGCGAAATGATCTTTACCGGCACGCCGATTGATGCGCAATGCGCGCACGAGTGGGGACTGGTTTCGCGGGTCGTGCCGGACGGTGAATTGATGGATGCGGCGCGCGCGCTCGCTCGAGCGATCGCCAGCAATCCTCCCGGCGTGCTGCGGATGTCCAAGCGGCTCATCAGAGAAGGACAGCGAATGGATCTGCCCAGCCTGCTGGAATTGTCGGCTGCGTTCCAGGGCATCGCACACCGCACCGCCGATCACCGCGAGGCTCTCACGGCAACCTTCGAGCGGCGGCCCGCCCATTTTACCGGAGATTAACGCATGAGCACCCCGGCTATTTCGTTCATCCATCATCTGACGTTCGGCGATTTGCCGCAGGACGTTGTCGAGCAGGGCAGATTGTGCCTGCTCGATCTGCTGGGCGTCGCGCTGGCCGGCCGAACGACTACCTTGTCGCATATCGCGAGTGACCACGCAGTCGAGTTTTTTGCGCCCGGCAAGATGCGCTCGCGCATTCTCTTTGATGGGCGCGTGGCAAGTCCTGTCGGCGCAGGCCTCGCGGGCGCGATGACGATCGACAGCTGCGACGGACATGACGGCCACGCCGAGACGAAAGGGCACGTTGGCGTGACGGTGCTCCCCGCGCTGCTTGCGCTGGCGGAGCAGCGGCCCGAGATGAGCGGCCGGGAATTTCTCACGTCGCTCGTGCTCGGTTACGAGATCGGCACACGCGCGGGCATTGCGCTGCATGCGAGCGCCTGCGACTATCACACGTCGGGTGCCTGGAACGCGCTGGCTGCGGCATCGCTGGTCGCGCGCGTGCTGGAACTCGATCCGCAGCAAACGCGCGAGGCACTCGGTATTGCCGAATACCATGGGCCGCGCAGCCAGATGATGCGATGCATCGACCATCCGACCATGGTGAAGGATGGCTCGGGGTGGGGATGCATGGCGGGTCTCAGTGCCGGATTTCTTGCACGGCAGGGTTTCACCGGTGCGCCGGCACTTACCCTCGAGCAGCCTGAGGTACAGCGGTACTGGAGCGATCTCGGTGAGCGCTGGCGCATCATGGAGCAGTATTTCAAGCCGCAACCGGTATGCCGCTGGGCGCATCCGGCCATCGACGCGGCACTGACGCTCAAGCAGCGGCACCGTTTTGCGAGCGAACAGATCCGCGAGGTGCGCGTCGCGACCTTCCATCATGCCACGCGACTTGCCCATGCGCAGCCCGCGACGACGGAGCAAGCGCAATACAGTTTGCTGTTCTCGGTGGCCGTGGCACTCAAGTACGGCACGGTCAGTTTCGATGCGATCGAGGGCGCGCGCCTCACGGACGCCGAAGTGCTTCGGCTCAGTCATCTGATACGCACCCAGGAGCACGCCGAATTCACATCCCACTTTCCGAAGGAGCGCGTGGCGGACGTGAGCGTGGAGCTGCACGACGGCCGCGTCTTTGACTCCGGGCCGACCCAGGCACGTGGCGATCCGGACTTGCCGTTTGGCGCCGCCGCGATCCGACAGAAGTTCCGCCAGTTCGCCGAGGGCGTCTGCGACGCACGGCAGGCGAAGGATCTCGAGAGCCGCATCGACGACCTGGGCTCGAACGACGCCCCGATCGCGCCATTGCTCGATCTGGTGCTAAGCGAGATCCGGGTGTAATCTTCCGGATCGATGCGCGCGACCCTCGCGGCCCAGGCGAAGAGGGCGCGTGCGAACTATCGGCTGCCGACAGCCTCCTGTCATCGACCTGCAATTGCCCATGGCTCTGTCAGAATGCGATCAAGGTGATCCGACGACCCAGCGCATGGGTTTCTTTCTCGTCCCGCATTTCTCGATGATGGCGCTCAGTTCAGCGACTGAACCGCTGCGCGCGGCCAACCGGATGTCCGGCAAGCCGCTCTATAGCTGGCACTTGATCAGCGCGGATGGCGAACCGGTGTCCTCGAGTTCCGGCTTTTCGCTTTTGCCGGAGTTTGCGATGACATCGTCGCCCCAGTTCAGCCATCTGTTCGTGGTTGCCAGTATCGGCGTAGACGATTATCGCAATGCGCAAGTATTCGACTTCCTGAGGCGATACGCCGCGACGGGCTGCCCCTTGGGCGGCATCAGCCTCGGCACGATGATCCTCGCGCGCGCCGGACTGCTTGACAAGCGGCGCTGCACGATCCATTGGGAAGCCCTGCGGGCGTTTGCCGATGAGTTTCCGTCGATCGAGGTGACCCGCGACCTGTACTGTGTTGACGGCAATCGCTTGACCTGTGCGGGCGGCACGGCTGCGATGGACCTGATGCTCGATCTCATCGCGCATCAGCATAGCCGTCAACTCGCGGCCGAAGTGGCCGATAATTTCCTGCACGCGCGCATGCGCGGCTCCGAGGAAAGCCAGAAAATGGCGATCCAATGGCGGTACGGCATCGAAGACCGGCGCATGGTCAACGCGATTACGCTGATGGAACAGAACATTGAGCGGCCGATCCCGATCACGACCATCGCTTCGCTGACGGGCATATCCCCCCGCCAGTTCGAACGGTTATGGCTGAAGCATTTGAAGGTGCGGCCCTCGCAATTCTATTTGGAGCTGCGACTAAAGGCGGCACAAAAATTACTTCACGAATCGACATATCCGCTACTCGATATCGCGATGCGCTGCGGATTCACTGGCGCGTCTCACCTTGGCCGGTGCTACCGGAAGTTTTTTAACCGCACACCCGGCCAGGAACGCACCGCGAAAGACGGGCTGTAACGCAGGGTAGTACCACGGGTGGTATGCAGCATCTCCATCTTGGTCAAGAGGGAAAGGAAATAGATCTGAAGAATGCGTGTTTCATTGTCACTGGCGGCCCCTCCGGACTTGGTGCCGCGACCGTGCGCCGCGCTCGTCGCGCACGTTTGCGAGAACGTCATGCCCAATGACGAAGTGATTCGTCTTGATGGCGCGTTGCGGATGGCGGCGAAATAGCGGTACGTGGATAGGGCGCGCCCATACCGGATTGCACGTCGGCGTTCGGTTCGAACGCATTACGGTGACGACTCGCGCCGGTGGCATCGCCGTCGGTCACCGCCTCGCGGCACAACGCCAACTGGCTGGATTGCATGACATCTTGCCGTTTGGCAGCCGAGTAGACCGATTTGATCCGGTTTGCGGTGCGACCATCATTTTTGGCGAAACAACAGGAGTATCCCTGGATGCCATGCGAGAACAATCAGAACAGTCGCATTTCACTCGAGCGAATTGAGAACGCGAGTGCGGTGATCGACCCGGTGTTCCTCAACGAGCCCCAGTTCGAATGCGAATCGCTTTCCGAAGCGTTAGGCGCCCGTGTCGCGCTCAAGGTCGAGACCGTCAACCCGATCAGTTTTGGGGGGTTCGTTACCCCATTTTCTGTCCGCCAACTATTGCAACGACAAAGATCTCAAGTTGGCGTGCGAAAGTCTCAAGTTGAGTTGCGAACGACACTAGGGAAAACCCCCGGCCTTGAAATAGTAAAACCTCGTCCCTATAATTAGCACTCGTCGGCACAGAGTGCTAACAACCTTGGAATTCAGTGAACATGCAATATCCTGCATGTTCCGCTTTTGGCAATCTCACTGAGAGAAAGAGGAGCTTGTAATGAACCTTCGTCCCTTGCATGACCGCGTTATTGTCAAGCGCCTGGACAATGAAACGAAAACCGCTTCCGGTATCGTGATTCCCGACGCTGCTGCCGAAAAGCCGGACCAGGGTGAAATCCTGGCCGTCGGCCCGGGCAAGAAAGACGATCAAGGCAAGAACATTTCGCTTGACGTGAAGGTGGGCGACCGCGTCCTGTTCGGCAAGTACGCCGGCCAAAGCGTGAAGGTCGATGGCCAGGAACTGCTGGTCATGCGCGAAGAAGACATCATGGCCGTGGTCAACAAGTAAGCTTGTTTTCCGTCGACATTTCGTAAAGTATTCAAGGAGTTAAGTGATGGCAGCTAAAGAAGTCGTTTTCGGCGATTCCGCTCGTGCCAAGATGGTCGAGGGCGTCAACATCCTCGCCAATGCAGTCAAGGTGACCCTGGGCCCGAAGGGCCGTAACGTCGTGCTCGAGCGCAGCTTCGGCGGCCCGACCGTGACCAAGGACGGTGTATCGGTCGCCAAGGAAATCGAGCTGAAGGACAAGCTCCAGAACATGGGCGCGCAAATGGTCAAGGAAGTGGCTTCCAAGACCAGCGACAACGCCGGTGACGGTACCACCACCGCTACGGTGCTGGCCCAGTCGATCGTTCGCGAAGGCATGAAGTACGTTGCTGCCGGCATGAACCCGATGGACCTCAAGCGCGGTATCGACAAGGCTGTTACCGCTGCCATCGAAGAACTGCGCAAGATCAGCAAGCCCTGCACGACCAACAAGGAAATCGCCCAGGTTGGCTCGATTTCGGCCAACAGCGATTCGTCGATCGGTGACCGCATTGCCGAAGCGATGGACAAGGTCGGCAAGGAAGGCGTGATCACCGTTGAAGACGGCAAGTCGCTGCAAGACGAACTCGACGTCGTCGAAGGCATGCAGTTCGACCGCGGTTACCTGTCGCCGTACTTCATCAACACCCCGGAAAAGCAAGTTGCGATTCTGGAGCAGCCGTTCGTCCTGCTGTTCGACAAGAAGATCTCGAACATCCGTGACCTGCTGCCGGTGCTGGAGCAAGTCGCGAAGGCTGGCCGTCCGCTGCTGATCATCGCTGAAGACATCGAAGGCGAAGCCCTGGCAACGCTGGTGGTCAACAACATCCGTGGCATCCTGAAGACCTGCGCCGTCAAGGCTCCGGGCTTCGGCGACCGCCGCAAGGCCATGCTGGAAGACATCGCCATCCTCACGGGCGGCCAGGTCATCGCCGAAGAAATCGGCCTGACGCTGGAAAAGGCCACGCTGGCTGAGCTGGGCCAAGCCAAGCGTATCGAAATCGGCAAGGAAAACACGATCATCATCGATGGCGCCGGCGAAGCCGCCAACATCGAAGCACGCGTCAAGCAAATCCGCGCGCAGATCGAAGAAGCCACGAGCGACTACGACCGTGAAAAGCTGCAAGAACGCGTGGCCAAGCTGGCCGGCGGTGTTGCCGTGATCAAGGTTGGCGCCGCCACCGAAGTCGAAATGAAGGAAAAGAAGGCACGCGTCGAAGACGCGCTGCACGCCACCCGCGCTGCCGTTGAAGAAGGCATCGTCCCGGGCGGCGGCGTTGCGCTGCTGCGTGCTCGCTCGGCCATCGCCTCGATCAAGGGCGCCAACGCCGATCAAGACGCCGGCGTCAAGATCGTCCTGCGCGCCATGGAAGAGCCGCTGCGCCAGATCGTCGCCAACGGCGGCGACGAAGCCAGCGTTGTCGTGGCTGCGGTTGCCGCAGGCCAAGGTAACTACGGCTACAACGCTGCCACCGGCGAGTACGGCGACCTGGTCGATATGGGCGTGGTCGATCCGACCAAGGTGACCCGTACGGCGCTGCAAAACGCCGCTTCGGTGTCCGGTCTGCTGCTGACGACCGACGCCGCTGTGTGCGAAGTCCCCAAGGAAGATGCTCCGATGGCTGGCGGCATGGGTGGCATGGGCGGTATGGGCGGCATGGGCATGGACATGTAAGTCTCGCAAGAGACTGCGTGACCCGGACGCCGCAAGGCGTCCGCGCTGCACAAGAACGGCAACGCATGCTTCGGCGGCGTTGCCGTTTTTCTTGATATCTGTGGGGCGTTGCCGCGTGATTGGCGTCGCAACGGTCCCGTTTCTCAACGGCCAGTGACCTCATGACCATCGAAATTTCCAAAGAAGCCCGGGCGGATGCGATTGCTTCGATCCAGCGGTACTTCAAGACGAATATGGACGAGGAGATCGGCAATCTCCCGGCCGGCGCGCTTCTCGCGTTCTTTATCGAGGAAATCGGCCCGGTGATCTACAACAAGGCCGTCACCGACGTGCAGGCGAAGCTCGAACAACGGGTCGCCGAACTCGACGTCGAGGTCTATGAAAACGAATTCCAGTATTGGCGGAAGTCCTCGCGCACGCGTTAGTCGTCTGCGATTATGAATATCAACGCGTGTGGGAGACCGGTTCGGCGAGCGTGGGTATTTTCAGACCGTGTGCAGCTCGAGTGCGAGAAGGTCGGACATCGTTTGACGGCGGCGAATGAGCTTCAATTCACCCCCGTCAGTGAGAATCTCGGGTGACAAAGGTCGACTGTTATAGTTCGACGACATCGCCGCACCGTAGGCGCCGACATCATGGAACAGCAAAAGGTCGCCTACCCGTGGGCGAGGCAAGGTGTGACCTCGGATTGTTCCGTGCGCGTCGACCGTGAACACATCGCCGGCTTCGCATAGGGGCCCGGCGACGGCGATTTCGACCATTTCGTCGACAGGCGCTGATGATCCGTCGGATCGGATCAACGAGATGTCGTGATGGCAGCCATAGAACGCCGGGCGCATGAGATCGTTGAAGCCGGCGTCGACGAGGGCGAAGAGATGGCTCGGTGTCTGCTTCACCGCGTGGATCTCGCTCACCATCACGCCGGCTTGGCCGACCAAGTAACGGCCGGGCTCGATTTCCAGCGTAACGGCATGGCCGAGATGCGCCTCGATCTCGCGTCGCGCGGCGTCCCACATCGAAAAATAGTGGTTTGCATCGATTTCCGGATCGGTCTCCTCGTACGGAATTGATAGACCGCCGCCCGCTGAAACGGCCCTTATGTCGTGATCGAGCATCTTCGCCGCGTCGACCATCGCACCGCACACGCGGGACAGGTGAGCATAGTCGACGCCCGAGCCGATGTGCATATGCAGGCCGACCAGCTTGAGACCGGTGCGACGGACAATTTCCAGTGCGGCCGGCAGATCGGACAGCCAAAGCCCATGCTTGCTGTGTTCGCCGCCGGTGTTCGTCTTGTTGCTATGTCCTTGGCCGAAGCCCGGATTGGCGCGCAGCCAGACATTGTGCCCGGGCGCTGCACGACCGACGCGCTCGAGCATGTCTAGCGATCCCGCGTTGACCGCAATACCGAGTTCGATCACGGCAGCGAGGGTAGGCCCGTCGATCAAGTCTGCCGTAAAGACGATCTGTTCCGGCTTAAAGTCGGCTGCCAGAGCCCGCTCCAGCTCACCGAGGGAGACCGCGTCGATCGCAACGCCTTCGTCGCGCATCAACTTCAGAATGTGGGTGTTCGAGCACGCCTTCTGCGCATAGCGAATCACGTCGAACTGGCGCAGGCCAGCGATCTGACGACGGATGATGTCTGCGTCGTATAGCCAGAGCGGCGTCCCGAATTGTCTTGTAGCGTCGAGCAGTTTCTGCCGGGATATCGAGTTCACGGGACGATATGTCATCGGGAATCAACGGCTGCTATTAATTAATGTTGATTGTGATTCAGTAAAATGCTATTTGATTCGTACTCCATTCATTAATGATATGCGATTGTCAGTAATCACACACCGGCACGTCGAGGTCTTCCGCGCCGTGATACTGGCGGGGAGTGTGACCAAGGCCGCAGAGCTGCTGCGAACCTCCCAGCCAACCGTGAGCCGCGAGCTCGCCCGCGTCGAACAGATTTTCGGATTTTGCCTATTCGATCGTTCGTAGGGTCGGCTGAGGCGGACGCATTCCGCGTTGAGCCTTTATGAGGAGGTGACGCGAAGTTGCGTTGGGTTGGAGCGAATCAACGCTTGCGTGATGAGCCTGAGGCGGCGGGAAGGCACCGAACTGTCCGCGATTACGCTGCCGGTGTTTACACACTCGTTTTCGACAGACATGCGTACGTTAGCTTCCCAGCCACCGATCCATACCGGGTACAGATCGACTCGGCATTTGCGGCGATGGGCGTCAAGCGGCGTATGGTCGCGGAGACTGCCAGCGCTGTTTCGGTTTGCAATATGGTGCGCAACGGGCTGGGGGTTACTATCATCAATCCGCTTACCGCACTCGATTTCGAAGGGCGCAATCTGCACATTCGCTCGTTGTCCATTTCCTGTTCGTTCAGGGTCTGCGTTGTCGTCCCTGAGCATCGGCCGACCAATCCGCTGTCTGAGCCGTTCATCCAAGCGCTGCGTAGCGAGGCCACGTCGGTCCAGGACAAGCTGGCGACATTGTTCAATGACAGGCGATCCGGAACCTCGCGGGGAGTTGTTGTCGCCGAGGAAAACTAAGCAGCGTTGCGTTTAGATCGAGGTCATTGCGTGCATCGTGTTCAAGTGCGCGCGCTTTCCGCGCGCCCGGTATTCAGACTACCGACTCGTTGACGGTGGCAAACTCGTTCTAGACAGCGCCCTTCGCAACTGGCAGACCAACGGGGTCGATGTTGCAGTCGATGCTAAGGAGGTTCTGCAGGGACTTCTCTGCATCGCGGCACAACAGTTACGCCGCGACCTGTTCCTTGAGCCACTCATGGAATGACAGAATCGCCGCCTGCAGCAGCAATGCCGCCATGGGCGGTGCGCAAACCTCAGTATCGGCAGCAGCCCAACCTGATTTATGTTGATGATCGCTTGAGTTCCGTTTGCGCAAGTGTAGAATTCCGAGAGAATTGCACTCATAACAACGCTACGGGGGTTTTATGGCTCACTCGACCATAGTATTCAAACATCCAACGTTTGGTACCATCAAGAACACGCCAGTCGGGTTTTCCTGGACGACTGCCTTGTTCGGATTTTTTCCAGCCCTCTTTCGTGGGGACTTCAAGTGGGCCGCAATTATCTTCGGTGTCACTTGTGGTGTCTCGTTAGTGACGATGGGGTTCGGTGCCTTTGTCTGTTGGATAGTCTTTGGCCTGATGTACAACAAGATGTATATCCGGGAGTTGGTGGCGAAGGGCTACGTGGTGGATCGAATCGAATCCAGATTTACCCTTGACCAACTTCAAGCTCAACTGGAAACGGTTCTCAAGCCTGCTCAAGCCGTTTGAAATCACTTCATCCGGTCAGGTCCGGGCGATCGAACGGAATTGGAAGCCAAGACAAAAGCCGCTTCGCTATCATCGAAGCGGCTTTTTCGTCTTGAATTCGAGGGGCTTTAGGCACGTGGCGGTGAGATAAGCATAAGCGTGATTCCAGAAACGCTTATAAAACAACCGCTCACTCCGCCGCGACCCAATCCCCCGACTTGCCGCCGTGCTTTTCCAGCACGCGCACGTTGGTCATCGTCATGCCGCGATCGACGGCCTTGCACATGTCGTAGATGGTGAGCAAGCCGACTTGCACGGCGGTCAACGCTTCCATCTCGACGCCGGTGCGTCCGATCGTTTCGACCTGCGCACGGCAATGCACGGCATTGGCGCTATCATCGACGAGAAACTCGACCGTCACGCGGGTGAGGGCGAGCGGATGGCACAGCGGGATCAGGTCGGCGGTGCGCTTCGCCCCCTGAATCGCGGCGATGCGCGCGATGCCGAGCACATCGCCTTTCTTGGCGGTGCCGCTGCGGATCAGCGCCAGCGTGGCGGGCTGCATGACGATGGTGCCGCGCGCGACAGCGATCCGGTGTGTGGAATCCTTGCCGCCGACGTCGACCATATGGGCCTGCCCGGCGTTATCGAAGTGAGTCAGTTCTGCCATGTGCGTATGCGTTGGGAACGCGTGGGGAACCCGCGTCGTTGACTGCTATCATAGCAGCAGCCATGACAGCCTCCCGATCCCGACCTTCGTCCATGCGTGCTCCCGTTCGCCGGCACTGGCGCCATGCCGTCGTCGCGTTGCTCATTCCTGCACTGCTCGCGCCGACGTTGGCGCCGCGCGCCGCATTCGCTCAGTCGCTGCCCTCCCTGGGGCAGTCGTCTGCGTCCGACTTGTCGCCCGCCACGGAGCGCCGGCTGGGCGAGCGTATCATGCGCGAAATCCGCGCCGACCCCGACTACCTTGCCGACCTGCTGCTCTCCGACTATATCAATATGCTCGGCGGACGGCTCGTGGCCGCCACGCGCAAGGCCGGCCTCGACGCGAGCCAGAGCTTTGAATTCTTCGTCGTGCGCGACGCGCGCGTCAACGCGTTCTCCTTGCCCGGCGGATTCATCGGCATCAATACCGGCCTGATCGTCACCACGCGCACGGAGTCGGAGCTGGCTTCAGTCGTCGGACACGAGACCGGACACGTCCTTCAGCATCACATCGCGCGCATGGTCGGCCAGTCGGGCCAGAATGCGTGGCTCGCGCTCGGCGGCATCCTGCTCGGCATTCTCGCCGGCGTCGGGGCGCGCAGCGCCGATCTGGGCTTGGGCATCGCAATGGGCGGGCAAGGGTTGGCCGTCGACCGGCAATTGCGCTTCTCGCGCGACGCCGAACGCGAAGCCGATCGCGTCGGCTTCCAATTGCTGCAGGCGGCCGGTTTCGATACCTACGGCATGCCGGCGTTTTTCGAGCGGCTGCAGCGCGCCGATTCGATCAACGAAGCGGGCGTGCCGGAGTATGTCCGGACCCACCCGCTTACGACCGAGCGTATCGCCGACATGCTCAACCGTGCGCGCAATACCGGCTATCGGCAGCCCGAGCAGTCGCATGAATATGCCTTCGTGCGGGCCCGCTCGCTGGTCCTGCAGCAGAAATCGGCGAGCGATTACGCGGAAATCGCGAACGCGATGCGCAGTCAGATCCGCACGCAGACCGCCGCGAGTGTGATGGGCGCGTGGTATGCGATCGCCTTGGCCGAGTACAAGCAGCAACATTGGGATGCCGCCCGCGAGGCCTTGACCCACGCACAGCAGGCCTTCGGCGGGAAGGGGCCGGGCACGCCGAGCCTCGTAGTGCTCGACTCGGATATCGCGCGCGCCAGCGGCCGCGCCGAGGACGCGTTGCGCCTCGCCCGCGCGGCCCGCGAGACCTTCCCGTTGTCGCAGGCGGCGGACATGGCATATGCGGATGCCCTCATTGCCAACCGGCGCGTTGCCGATGCCTCACAGTTCCTTCAACAGCAAGTGACGCGTTACCGCAGCGAACCGGTATGGTGGCGCGCCATGGCTGGCGCTTACGCCGCCGCGGGCAAACGCGCAAAGCAGCATGAAGCACTTGCGGAACAATACGCCCTGCAGGGGCAGTGGATGGCGGCCGTCAGCCAACTGAAAATGGCGCGGGCCGCAGGCGACGCCGATTTCTATGAGCTGTCGACGATCGACGCGCGCCTGCATGAGTTCGAGCGCCGCTACAAGGAAGATAAGGAAGAGCAGAAGGAACTGAAGCAGTTCGGGTGAGCGCCAGCGTCCGCTACCGGGTGCCGGCGCTCATCGGCGCTCATCAGCGCCAGACAATCCACGCAAACGACGTCAGGACGATCAGGCTCAGCACGTTCAGGCGAAGCCCCACGCGGATCATGTCGGACTGGCGGATGCGCCCGGTGCCGAATACGATGGCATTCGGCGGCGTCGCCACAGGCAGCATGAACGCGCACGATGCGCCGACGGCGATCACCGAGGTCAACAACATGACCGACATGCCCATGGACTGGGCGACCGAGGCGAAGATCGGTATCAGCAGCGCGGCGCTCGCTGTGTTGCTCGTGAACTCGGTCAGGAAGATAACGAACGCTGCGCTGGCCAGCACGACCAGGAGCGCGTGGTCTTGGCCGACGAGCGATGTGACGCCGTGCGACATGATCTCGCTGGCGCCCGAGCTGCGCAGCACGATGCTCAAGGTCAACCCGCCGCCGAACAGCATCAGCACGCCCCAATCGGTGCCGCGCTGAATCTGCGACCAGTTGGCAACGCCGCTCACGCCGATCGCCACTGCCGCCGACACGGCAATCAGGGCGTCAAGCTGCTTGACCCCGCCCAAAAGTGCGCTGATGGGTTGACTGAAAATCCAGCAAATCACCGTTGCCAGGAAAATCGCCAGCGTACCCACACGTGCCCGATTCCATGGAACAGGCTCGGCGTCCAGGGCAAAGCGTTCGTTGAGTCGCGGGCGCAGTTGCAGATACATCACCGCAATGGCGGACACCAGCAGCGTCAGGGCCAGCGGTGCGCCGAACGCGAACCATGTCATGAAATCGATGCCCAGGTGCGCCGCCGCGATCGCGTTCGGCGCGCTTCCGACTACGGTGCCGAGACCGCCAATATTGGCGCTGAACGCCACGCCAAGCAGCACGAAGACGTGGGTGCTGCGGTGCCTCTCGGGGTCGATCTTCGACAGGATACCCAGCGCCAAAGGCAGCACCATGGCGGTCGTCGACGTGTTGTTGACCCACATCGACAGCAGCGCCGTGCCGCCGAACAGGATCAACGATGCCCAGCCAAGATGTCCGCGCGCCAACGAGAGCAAGCCGTTGGCAAGCAGTTTGTCGAGTCCCTGGGCCTGCAAGGCAACCGCCAGGGCGAATCCGCCAAAAAACAGGAAAATGATCGGATTGGCGAACGATGCCAATGCGTTCGTGGTGTCAAGCAGGCCGAGCCCAACGGCAAGCAAGGGCACAAGCAGGGCCGTTAGCGTCGTATGAATGGCCTCGGTCAGCCACAGCACGCCGATGAACGCCATCAGGGCGAGGCCCCGGTTGGCTTTTTCGTCGAACGGTAACAGGTTCATGCACAATACCAGCAACGCGATGTCGGCAATCACGATGAGGATATTGCGCCGCAATGTCGGCATGGCTCGCGAAACAATATCGAGAGCGAGGGTGGGGGGCGTGGTCATGAGCTTGTCTCCGGCGCAACCTTCTGGTTTCGGACACAAACGCTATGACCGCAGTCGCTCGTGTTGTCTCACTTCCCACGCCAAATGCGCGAACGCCGAGTTTCCTGCGATACGCATAGTGCGTGTCCGTACGGATTTGCAGCCTAATATGAGACGCACGCCATGGGCCCCATTGCCCCACGATTTTGGGATAAATCTGAGTTTTTGTCGGAGGGTTGCCGGCGGCGGCCGGGTGTGCGATTTCAGTCGGCGCCAGGGGCTGCTGGCGTGCGGACGAAGCCGTATGCCGACGGCAGTGAATCACTGTGCACCGTAGCGAACGCGAGCGATTCGCCGTTGCGCCAATGCAGACGCACCGCGCCTTTGGCATCCGCCGTGTCGTCGGCCGTCTGCGCCAGTTCAGCGGCTTGTTCGAGATCTGTCACCGCTGTCAGCAAATCCAGATCGTGATCGTGCAGCAGCGCGATCGGCGCATTGCCGCCGCGGTCCGGCGTCGGCCCGACAAATGCCACGTTGCCGTTTTCGTCGAGCAGACATGCTTGCGCCGCGAACACGTTGCCGAGCTGGTCTGTCAGCGACGCGCCAGTGGCATCGTCCCAGTGCAGGCGGACGATGAACGGCGCATACGCCAACGACACATACACGCGTTGCGGTCCGTTCTGAAAATACCAGCGGCCTTCGTCATCGCTCAAATAGTTGCGGGCGATGAACGCAATCAGCGCGGCGTGACGGATCGGATCGCCGAGCGCACCGGACGCTTGCGCCGCTTCATCGCGCATGCGCCACTGACCGCGCCGGTCGAGCGAGAGCCAGCCGTAGCAATGCGGCACGTTGGGCCATTTGGCCATTGCCTGTCGAACGATCTCATCCATGGTGCAGGAAACTCGCAAAGTAATCGAGAACAGTATGCGGCATCCATGTCATCCCGCCCGGGAACGGTGCGGTCATGAATCCGACATGGCCACCGTGCCGGGGCTGCAGGAGCGTGATATGACGGCCGACGTCGCGCGGCCCCGGCAACGCGCCGGCCGGCATGAACGGATCGTTGCGCGCGTTGAGCATCAGTGTCGGCACGGCGATGGCCGGCAGGATCGGTTTGCTCGAGGCGCGCGTGTAGTAGTCGACTGCATCGTCGAAGCCGTGCAGCGGTGCGGTCACGACATCGTCGAAGTCGCGCAGATCGCGTGCCGCGAGCATGGCCTTTCGGTCGAACAGGTCGGGAAACTGATCGAGCTTGGCGAGCGATTTCCGCTTGAGCGTCGCCAGGAAGTTGCGCGTGTAGATCATGTTGAAGCCCCGCGAAAGGGCGCGGCCGCCCGCACGCAGGTCGACCGGCGCAGATACCGCGCAGGCAGCGCTTACCACGCTGGCGGCGTCTTCACGATGTTCGCCGAGCCAGCGAAGCAGCACGTTGCCGCCGAGCGAAACACCTGCGGCCAGTATCGGTCCGGCGGTCTGCGCGCGCAAGCGGCGCAATACCCAGTCGGCCTCGGCGCTGTCGCCCGAATGATAGAAACGCGGGGCGCGGTTCGGTGTCCCGCCGCAACCGCGGAAATGAGGAATCACCCCGCGCCAGCCACGCGCGGTGACGGCATGCATGAGCGCGCGCGCATAGTGGCTGCCGGAACTGCCTTCGAGGCCATGAAACAGCACGACGAGCGGCGCCTCGAGCGCGGCCGCGACATCGGACGCCGACGCGTGGCCGGACGGCGCGCTTGCGCCCGGGGTGGATGACGGTGGCGCAACGGTCCAGTCGACGTCAATGACGTCGCCGTCGGGCGTGTCCCAGATCTCCCGGCGGAATTCGACATGCGGCCGCCGCCCGAAGAGGGCGGGATAGATCGTCTGGCTATGGCCGTCGGGCAGCCAGTGCGGCGCACGGTAGTCCTGCGCCGTGAACCCGGGTGGCCGCGCTGTCATGGCGAACAGCTCAGTGCAGGCCGTCCGAGCGGGCGTGCATCGTCACGCTGAACTGCTCGACCGCCTGGGGCGGCAGCGGGCTCGAGTGGATGTGCGCAAAGCGCCAGTCGCCCTGCTCATGGACGAGCACGTACGTCGTGTGAATCAACTGCGCCGTCGTGCGGGACGCGTCGCTGTTGCCCGCGCGCATGGCCTCGGTGGCCGTGTGCACGACAGTGCCGACTGTGTCGTACTCGGTCGTGCCGAGCGAATCGATCAACACGACACTCTCGGCGAACTGTGTCGTCAGGCCGTTACGAATCTGTTCCAGGCCGTCCCAGCGGGTGCCGTCAGGACGGATATAGCTGACGAAATCCTCGTTCGCCCACAGCGCCATGGCACGGTCGGTCTGCCCCATGCGCAGCGCATCGTAAAAGGCCGCGATGGTTTCGCTGGCGGCGTCGAACAGGCGGACAAAGCGTGGCATGGCGGTTACCGTTGCGTCAGGAGAATATTGCGCAGATTCGCGAAAACGTGCTCGGGCGTCAGCTCTTTCAGGCAGCGAGTGTGTCCCAGCGGACATTCTCGCGCAAAACAGGGGCTGCACTCCAATTGTAACCACAGCACGTGTGCGGCATCGTTGAGCGGCGGCGTGTGGCGCGGATCGGACGAACCGAACAGCGCGATCTGCGGCCGGCGCAGGGCGGCGCTCACGTGCATCAGTCCCGAATCGTTGCTGACCACGGCGTTGGCGCGGGCGAGCAATGCGCAGCACTCCGCGAGCGATGTTTGCCCGCAGAGATTACGAACGAATGGGGCTTCGGCCGCGATCTGCTGCGCCAGGGCGCTGTCCTTGCCCGAGCCGAGCGCGACAATCTGGGCGTACGGGAACGAGCGCCGCACCAGTTGGGCCAATGCGGCGAAATGACCGGGCGGCCAGCGCTTGGCGGGCCCGAATTCCGCACCGGGGCAGAAAGCGACGAGCGGCACGCGCAAATCCAGGCCAAATCGCTGGAATACGCGAGCGGATTCGTTCAGATCGGTTTCGATGCGCGGCGTTGGCAGCGTTTCCGGCAGCTTGGCGCCGGGCGCGAACGCCAGCGCCGCGTAGTGACGCACCATCGGCGGGCGCTCGTCCTTGGCCGGATTGCCATGACGGACGTTGAGCAGGCCGTAGCGCTGCTCGCCCTTGTAGCCGATACGCAGCGGAATACGCGCGAGCCACGGAATCAGTGCCGACTTCAGTGAATTGGGCAGGACATAGGCCGCGTCGTACCCTTCGTCGGCCAGCACGCTCGCGAGCTGATACCGCGCGAGTGGCTGCAACTTGCCGTGCGCGAGGTCGGTTGCGACAACGCGTGAGATTTCCGGCATGCGCTCCAGCACAGGCGCGACCCAGCTCGGCGCGATTGCGTCGATCGTCAAACGCGGATGCAAACGCTTGAGCAGGGTAAACAGCGGCTGCGCCATGAGCGCGTCCCCAATCCAGTTGGGGGCGATCACCAAGGCTTTATGCATCGTGTCGGCAGGCCTTTGCAGACAAACGGGGTCGTGCGCGAAGACGGATCAATGGTGGCCTTTCAGAACCACGCCGGCTTTCAGGCGGTAACGCGTGCCGCAATACGGGCAGGCGGCTTCGCCATGGGTGACGTCGATAAACACGCGCGGATGGGCGCTCCACGCTTCCATCCGGGGATTCGGGCAATGCACGGGCAGATCTTCGGCGCCGACTTCAACGATCGGCATTTCTTTGACTTCGCTCATGGGGTCCTCAAAAGACAGACGGCAAGGCACCCTGCCGAGCGCTGTCTCAACGACGGCGCCGGCAGGCGTGCGTGGCTTAGACCTGGGTCAGCCAGTGTTTGTATTTCGGGTCTTTGCCCGAGACCACGTTGAAGAACGCGGTTTGCAGCTTTTCGGTGATCGGACCGCGGCGGCCGATGCCGATGGCGCGGTTGTCGAGTTCACGGATCGGCGTGACTTCGGCGGCCGTGCCGGTGAAGAACGCCTCGTCGGCCGTATAAACTTCGTCGCGCGTGATGCGCTTCTCGATCACTTCGATGCCCGCGTCCTTCGCCAGCGTGATCACGGTGTCGCGCGTGATGCCGTCGAGGCACGATGACAGGTCCGGCGTGTACAGCTTGCCGTTGTTGACCAGGAAGAAGTTCTCGCCCGAGCCTTCCGAGACATAGCCGTCGACATCAAGCAGCAGCGCTTCGTCGTAGCCGTCGGTGGTGGCTTCCTGGTTGGCCAGGATCGAGTTGACGTACCAGCCCGACGCCTTCGCGCGCACCATCGACACGTTGACGTGGTGACGCGTAAACGACGACGTTTTCACGCGAATGCCCTTCGTGATGCCTTCTTCGCCCAGATACGCGCCCCATGGCCATGCGGCGATGGCGACGTGGATCGTGTTGCCCTTGGCCGAAACGCCGAGCTTCTCGGAGCCGACCCAGATGATCGGGCGCAGGTAGCACGATTCCAGGTTGTTCTCGCGCACGACTTCGCGTTGCGCGTTAAACAGCGTTTCATGGTCGAACGGGACTTCCATCTGGAAAATCTTGGCCGAGTTCAGCAGGCGCTTCGTATGTTCCTTCAGTCGGAAGATCGCGGTCTCGCCATCGTCGGTCTTGTAGGCGCGCACGCCCTCGAACACGCCCATGCCGTAGTGCAGGGTGTGGGTGAGCACGTGGATGTTCGCAGCTCGCCAGTCGATGAGCTTGCCGTCCATCCAGATTTTGCCGTCGCGATCGGCCATTGACATGATGTTCTCCAGAAGCAGGGGGCGAATGCCTAAAACCGCTATTGTAAAACAGCCGCCCCGTCCGGGCGCGCCCGCGCGTTGCATAAACGCACGAATTGGCTGTTTAAGCGCCCGTTTACTTTGGCTATAATGGTTCGCCGGCCGCCCGTATTCCCATTATTGCGAGACACAGACCCCCGGCAGCGCGCGACGCCGGGGCGGCCAGCGCGCGCCGGACGCCCCCTATGCCCAAGTTACGCTTGCCTGCCGCCGACCGAGAGGGTTTCGCGGCGGGATTTCGTCTTATTTCGCCGCTGTTGCCGGCGATCTTCTCCTGGGGGCTGGTCACGGGCGTTGCCATGAGCAAGTCCATCCTGACCGTGCCGCAGGCCATCGGGATGTCGCTGATGGTCTACGCGGGCTCGGCCCAACTGGCTTCGCTGCCGCTTTTTGCCGCCAAACTGCCGCTCTGGACCATCCTGCTGACAGTATTCATCATCAATCTGCGCTTCGTCATCTTCAGCGCCGCGTTGCAGCCGCACTTCGCCTATTTGCCGCTCTGGCGCCGCATCGTGCTTGGCTTCCTCAACGGCGATCTCGGTTTCGTCATATTCATGGGGCAGAGCTACCCCACCGGCTTCGTGCCCGGCAAGGAGGCGACCTATTACGGCATCGCCGTCAGCAACTGGATGGTCTGGCAGGTGTCCTCGATCCTTGGCATCCTGCTCGGCGCGCTGGTGCCCGACAATTGGGGCCTGGCTTTCGCCGGCACCCTCGCGCTGATCCCGATGATGGTCCACACGATCTCCAGCCGCTCGATGGCGCTCGCGGTCGTGCTGGCATCGGTCATCGGCGTGCTCGCCTTCGACTTGCCGTACCGCGTCAATCTGGTGCTCGGCGTGTTCGCCGCGCTCGCCGCCGGCATGGTGGCCGACGAACTCACCAGCCGATATGGCCAGCGCAAAGCGGGCAAATCGGTCACGGCCAGGGAGGGCGGGCAATGAGTGCATGGATGATTTGGGGCGCCATTGTCGCCATGACCGTCGTGACGATTTTCACGCGCACTTTCTTCCTGCTCGCCGGCGAGCGCGTATCGCTGCCGCATCGGCTGCAACGGGCCTTGCGGTACGCCCCCGCGGCGGCGCTGGCCGTCATCGTCGTGCCCGAAGTGGTGCTGCTCGACCATCAGTTCGTGCTGCACCTTGGCAATCCCAAGCTCGCAGCCGCGCTGGCCGCCACCGGCTGGTTCGTGTGGCGGCGCAGCATGGTGGGCATGATCGTCGTCGGCATGGCGGTCTACACCTTGGGAAGACTGTTTTTCTAACGGCTCCGGCGGGTGGCCGCAGGGTCCGAATGCCGCGAATTGGGCCTTTGTCATGACGGATCGGTTAAAATGGACGTCTTTCCCCACCATCTTCTTATTCGGATTCTCATGGCTTCCGTCGTTCGTCTCACCGATTTGATCGCCCAAGGCAAGATTGCCGGCAAACGCGTCTTTATTCGCGCCGATTTGAACGTGCCGCAGGATGATCAGGGGCGCATCACGGAAGACACGCGCATCCGCGCCTCGGTGCCCGCCATCGAGATGTGCCTGAAGGCTGGCGCGGCCGTCATGGTCACGTCGCACCTGGGCCGTCCGACCGAAGGCGAATTCAAGCCTGCCGACTCGCTGGCGCCGGTCGCCGCGCGCCTGTCCGAACTGCTCGGCCGCGACGTCAAACTGATCGCGGACTGGGTCGACGGGGGCTTCGCCGTGGCGCCGGGCGATGTCGTCCTGCTGGAAAACTGCCGCGTCAACAAGGGCGAGAAGAAGAACAGCGACGAACTGGCCCAAAAGATGGCCAAGCTGTGCGACGTCTACGTCAACGACGCGTTTGGCACCGCCCACCGCGCCGAAGCCACGACCCACGGTATCGCCAGGTACGCGCCGGCGGCGTGCGCGGGCCCGCTCCTGGCCGCTGAACTTGACGCGCTGGGCAAGGCGCTGGGCCAGCCGGCACGTCCTCTGGTGGCCATCGTGGCCGGCTCGAAGGTCTCGACCAAGCTCACCATCCTCAAATCGCTGGCCGACAAGGTCGACCAGTTGATCGTCGGCGGCGGCATTGCCAACACATTCATGCTTGCGGCCGGCCTGCCGATCGGCAAGTCGCTCGCCGAAGCTGACCTGGTCGGCGAGGCTCGGGCGATCATCGACGCAATGGCGGCGCGCGGCGCTTCCGTGCCGATCCCGGCGGACGTCGTCTGCGCCAAGGGATTCAGCGCCACGGCGGCCGCGACCGTCAAGCCGGCGACCGACGTCGAGGCCGACGACATGATTCTCGACATCGGCCCGCAAACGGCCGCCAAGCTCGCCGACCAACTCGGCCAGGCCGGCACGATCGTCTGGAACGGCCCGGTTGGCGTGTTCGAATTCGACCAGTTCGGTCACGGTACCGAAACGCTGGCGCGCGCAATTGCGAGCGCCAAGGCGTTCTCGATCGCCGGCGGCGGCGACACCCTGGCGGCGATTGCCAAGTACGGGATCGCGGATCAGGTCAGCTATATCTCGACCGGTGGCGGCGCTTTCCTGGAATTCCTGGAAGGCAAGACCTTGCCCGCCGTCGAAGTGTTGCAACAGCGCGGCGCGTAATACGGCTCGCCGGGCCCGGTGGAGCGGGGCAGGGAATCATCGGTTCGAAGCACGGCTGCAAGCGCGGTTCGATGCGGGTTCGATGAGGGGTTTGACGCAGTTTGTTGCGGTTTATTGCGAACGTTTGAGATGGAATCGAACGATTTCGTAAGGACAATACGAACTTTTTGGTTAACCTGCCGCCGCTTAAAAAGAGTACAACCATCTAACAGCCAAGATTGTCATTGCGCTGCTACCAAAAGAGGATGATGCGATGGATGTAATGAACCGCTCCACCAAGATCGTGGCCACGATCGGGCCGGCTTCGAGCACGCCGGAAGTGCTCTCGCGCATGATTGCCGCAGGCGTGGACGTCGTGCGGCTGAACTTCTCGCACGGGAAGGCGCAGGATCATATCGAGCGCGCTGAAATGGTACGCGCGGCTGCGCGCGCCGCAGGCCGCGAAGTGGCCATCATGGCTGACCTGCAAGGCCCGAAGATCCGCGTCGGCAAGTTCGAAAACGGCAAGACGGTCCTCGTCCAGGGGGCGCAGTTCATTCTCGACGCCGATTGCGAAATGGGCAACGACGAACGTGTCGGTCTCGACTATAAGGAGTTGCCGCGCGATCTGTCCGCGGGCGACGTCCTGTTGTTGAACGACGGCTTGATTGTGCTGGTCGTCGACCGTGTGTTCGGCAACGAGATCTTCACGACGGTGCGCGTCGGCGGCGATCTGTCGAACAACAAGGGCATCAACCGCCAGGGCGGCGGCCTGACGGCGCCGGCATTGACGGCCAAGGACATGGAAGACATCAAGACGGCGATGGCGCTGGGCGCCGACTATGTCGCCGTCTCGTTCCCGAAGAACGCCACCGACATGGAAATGGCGCGCCGCCTGGCCAACGTCGCGGGCGAGCCGTATGGCATCAAGCCGCGCATGATCGCCAAGATCGAGCGTGCCGAGGCGATCCCGGCGCTCGAGGAGATCCTGAGCGCGTCGGACGCGATCATGGTCGCCCGGGGCGATCTGGCCATCGAAGTGGGCAATGCCGCCGTGCCGGCCCTGCAAAAGCGAATGATTCGTCTTGCGCGCGAGATGAACAAGCTGACGATCACCGCCACGCAGATGATGGAATCGATGATCCACAATCCGGTGCCGACCCGCGCCGAGGTGTCGGACGTCGCCAACGCGGTGCTCGACGGTACCGACGCGGTGATGCTGTCGGCCGAAAGCGCGGCGGGCAAGTATCCGGTGGAGACCATCGAGACCATGGCCACGATCTGTATCGAGGCCGAAAAGTCCGAGCAGGTGGAACTCGATCGCGATTGGCTCGACCAAACTTTTACGCGAATCGATCAGACGATTGCCGCCGGCGCACTGTTTACCGCGTATCATTTGCGCGCCAAAGCCATCGTGGCGCTGACCGAATCGGGCGCGACCGCGTTGTGGCTGTCCCGCCACAAGATTCACGTGCCGATTTTTGCGCTGACTTCGCAAGAGAGCAGTCACCGCACCATGGCGCTGTACCGCAACGTGTGGGCCATGCGGGCCGATGCGAGTGGCGACCGTGACCAGGCGCTCAAGCAGGCCGAGCAACTGTTGCTCTCCAAGGGCGTGGTCAAGCGTGGCGACACCATTGTGCTGACGGTGGGCGAGCCGATGGGCCAGCCCGGCGGCACCAACACGTTGAAAATCGTCCAGGTGGGCCTGGCATGACGGCATGGCCGGGCGTGGCGGCGCGAAAGCGTCCGCCGCGCGGCAGCGTTGTCGAATGCGCAGGGCACGTCTGGCGGACGAAAGATTGTTTTATTTGACTCCAAGGAGAACGACATGCCCCTAGTATCGATGCGTCAGCTGCTCGACCACGCCGCCGAAAACGGCTACGGTCTGCCGGCCTTCAACGTCAACAACCTGGAACAAGTCTCGGCGATCATGGCGGCGGCCGACGAAGTCGGTGCGCCGGTCATCATGCAGGCATCGGCCGGCGCCCGCAAGTATGCGGGCGAGGCGTTCCTGCGCCATCTGATCGAAGCGGCCGTCGAGGCGTATCCGCATATTCCCGTCGTGATGCACCAGGATCACGGCCAGTCGCCCGCTGTGTGCATGGCCGCCATCAAGAGCGGT
This sequence comes from Pandoraea terrae, assembly GCF_902459695.1. GTDB lineage: Bacteria > Pseudomonadota > Gammaproteobacteria > Burkholderiales > Burkholderiaceae > Pandoraea > Pandoraea terrae. The sequence goes on along the minus strand of NZ_CABPRZ010000007.1, from coordinate 197,809 downwards.
TTCACCAGTGTGATGATGGACGGCTCGCTTGAGGAAGACGGCAAGTCTGTCGCCAGCTACGAATACAACGTTGCCGTCTCGAAGAAGGTTGTCGAGCTCTCCCATTACATCGGCGTGACCGTGGAAGCCGAACTCGGCGTGCTCGGTTCGCTCGAAACGATGAAGGGCGACAAGGAAGACGGTCACGGTGCCGACGGCACCATGACGCGCGAGCAACTGCTGACCGATCCGGACCAGGCCGCCGACTTCGTCAAGCAAACCCAATGCGACGCTTTGGCCATTGCCATCGGCACCTCGCACGGCGCGTACAAGTTCAGCCGCAAGCCGACCGGCGACATCCTCGCCATTGAGCGTATCAAGGAAATTCACCGCCGCATTCCGAACACCCACCTGGTGATGCACGGCTCGTCGTCCGTGCCGCAAGAACTGCTGGAGGAAATCCGCCAGTTCGGTGGCGACATGAAGGAAACCTACGGCGTGCCGGTCGAGGAAATCCAGGAAGGCATCAAGCACGGCGTGCGCAAGATCAACATCGACACGGACATTCGTCTGGCAATGACCGGCGCGATCCGTCGCTATCTGTTCGAAAATCCGGGCAAGTTCGACCCACGCGACTATCTGAAGCCGGCCCGCGAAGCCGCCAGGCAAGTCTGCAAGGCGCGTTATCTGGCGTTCGGCTGCGAAGGCCAGGCTGCCAAAATCAAGCCGGTGCCGCTCGAGAAAATCGCTGAGAAGTACAAGAAGGGCGATCTGGCGCAGATCGTTCAGTAAACCCCGCAACCCCGCGCCGGCCCGCCCTGTCGGGCGCGGCGCCGGTTACGTCGAAGGCCCGGCCTTGGCCAGCACGCGCTGGAAAAGGAGCCGGGCTTTTTCTTTCGGCAGCGCCAATTCGAACTGCCCGCCGAGCTCGGAGCGGATCGTCGCCGTGGCGACATCCATGCCGTCGATGACGAGTGTCATTGCCCGGTTCATATTGTGACGCGAGAACTCCCGCATGCGCATCGACGCGTCTTCGCGCATGTCCAACTGCACATTGACGATCCCCTCGTTGACGGCTTCGTCCTTGGCATCAGGAAATTTCACGCCGATGTGCTCGATATCGCGAACGGCGTAGAGCGTGAAGCGCACCGGCTCGCGCGTGGCGTCGTTGTCGCCGTGCGCGGGCGGTGAGAGTACAGGCGGCGAAATCGGGGGCGGTTGTGACGGTTGCGGCATTTGCCAGGGGCCGGCCGCGAGCAGGGTGAGGTCTGTGTCGGCGGCCGCCGGCGAGGCGCCTGCGACGATGGCGGCGAGGCTCAGCCCGAGCTCGCAGGACAGTCGGGTCAAGGGACGGCGCGCCCACACGCAGGACAAGTCGGGCAAGCTGATTCGGCAAAATGGACGGATCGTCATGACGGACGCCTCCCTGCGCACTGTTGTTTGATTTTTGATTTGTTTGATTTCATTTTAGGGCCTGTTCCCGCGAATACCGTACTGGTAATGCCCAAGCGCGGACGGTATCCGTCGCGGAAAACACGATTTGCGTGCCCCGGACGCCCGCCGGCAGCACCGTTCGCTCGAAAGCGGCGGCGCGGCGGCGTATAATTCCCATTTTGCCCTCTAACCAACGGGTCTCGCCGTGACTACCCCCGCACTCTCCGCTCTGTACGAATCTTCCCTGAAAAGCTTGCCGCTGTTGTCGCGCGGCAAGGTGCGCGACAACTACGCGGTCGGCGACGACAAGCTGCTGATCCTGACGACGGACCGCCTGTCGGCGTTCGACGTCATCATTGGCGAGCCGATTCCGGGCAAGGGCCGGGTCCTGAACCAGATGGCCAATTTCTGGTTCGACAAGCTGGCGCACGTCGTGCCGAACCACTTGACGGGCGTTGCTCCCGAATCCGTGGTGGCGGCCGACGAAGTCGCCCAGGTGGCGGGCCGCGGCGTGGTGGTCAAGCGCCTGCAGCCGATCCTGGTCGAGGCGGTGGTGCGCGGTTACCTGGCCGGCAGCGGCTGGAAGGATTATCAGTCCACGGGCGCCGTGTGCGGCATCACCTTGCCGGCCGGTCTGCAGAATGCGCAACAACTCCCCGAGCCGATCTTCACGCCGGCGGCCAAGGCCGAGCTGGGCCAGCACGACGAGAACATCAGCTTCGACGACATGTGCAACCGGATCGGCCGCGAACTGGCCGAGCGCATCCGCGACATCAGCATCCGTCTGTACCGGGAAGCGGCGGCCTTTGCGGCCACCCGCGGCATCATCATCGCCGACACCAAGTTCGAATTCGGCCTCGACGACAACGGCACGCTCCATCTGATGGACGAAGCCCTGACCGCTGATTCCTCGCGCTTCTGGCCGGCCGATTCGTATGCCGTGGGCAGCAATCCGCCGTCGTTCGACAAGCAATTCGTGCGCGACTGGCTCGAGACGCAGGTGTGGGACAAGACCCCGCCGGCGCCGAAGCTGCCGGCCGTTGTCGTCGAGAAGACGGCTGCCAAGTACCGTGAGGCGCTCGAGCGCCTGACCGGCCAGCAACTGGCGTGAGCGGCCCGACCATGAGCGAAAAGAAACAGCAGCCCGTGCAAGTCGGCGTCGTGATGGGGTCCAACTCGGACTGGGACGTCATGAAGAACGCTGCGGCTGTCCTGCGCGAGTTCGGTGTTGCGTTCGAGGCGCAGGTTGTCTCGGCGCACCGCATGCCCGACGACATGTTCCGTTATGCCGAGGCCGCGCGTGAACGCGGTCTGGTGGCGATCATCGCGGGCGCAGGTGGCGCGGCCCATCTGCCCGGCATGATCGCGGCGAAAACGACCGTGCCGGTGCTGGGCGTGCCCGTTCCGAGCAAATACCTGCGCGGCGAAGACTCGCTGCATTCGATCGTTCAGATGCCGAAGGGCATTCCGGTGGCGACGTTTGCCATCGGCGAGGCCGGCGCTGCCAACGCGGCGCTGTTTGCGGTGGCGATGCTGGCAGTGGGCGATGCGGCCCTGGCCGACAAGCTCGCGGCCTTCCGTGCCCGCCAGACAGAAGCGGCGCGCGCCATGACGCTGCCGGACGACCAGAATTGATTCCCGCGCCGGAGGCCCGTTTGATGCGATGCGGGTCCCGGCCAGTCCCCTGATTACCAACACGATGAACACTGCACCCATTCTCCCCGGCAACTGGCTGGGCATGCTGGGCGGCGGCCAATTGGGCCGCATGTTTTGCTTCGCCGCCCAGTCGATGGGCTACAAGGTCTGTGTCCTCGATCCCGATCCGCGTTGTCCGGCAGGCGCCGTGGCCGACCGCCTGATCGTCGCCGATTATCGCGACGAAAAAGCGCTTTCGGAACTGGCGTCGCTGTGTCCGGCGGTGTCGACCGAGTTCGAGAACGTGCCGGCGCAGTCGCTCGACTTTCTCGCGCAGACGACCACGGTCAGCCCGGCGGGCCGTTGCGTGGCCATCGCGCAGGACCGGATCGCCGAGAAGCGCTTTATCGAAAGCTGCGGGGTGCCGGTCGCGCCCCACCTGGTCATTGCGTCGAACAACGCCATGGCGGCGCTCGACGATGCTGCCCTGTCGGCGGTGTTGCCCGGCATTCTGAAAACCGCGCGCCTTGGGTACGACGGCAAGGGGCAGGTTCGTGTGGCCACGACGGCCGAGGCGCGCAGTGCCTATGCCCAGCTGGGCGGCGTGCCGTGCGTGCTGGAAAAGCGCCTTGCGCTGGCCTTCGAGGTGTCGGTGCTGAGCGCGCGTGGCGCTGACGGGACTGTCGCGACCTACCCGCTGGCGCAGAATGTCCACGCCAACGGCATTCTCGCGACGACCACCGTGCCGGCGCCCGACGCGTCGCCTGCCTTGCAGGATGCCGCACGCACGGCCGCCGCCACGATCGCCGCGCGCATGGATTATGTGGGTGTGCTGTGCGTCGAGTTCTTCATCCTGCAGGACGGTTCGCTGATCGCCAACGAAATGGCGCCGCGCCCGCACAATAGCGGCCATTACACCATCGACGCCTGCGCCGCGAGCCAGTTCGAGCAGCAAGTGCGTGCCATGGCGCGCCTGCCTCTGGGCGAGGCACGCCAGCATTCGCCGGCGGTCATGCTGAATCTGCTCGGCGACGTGTGGTTCGACGGTGATACGCCACGCATGCCCGACTGGGCATCGGTGGTGGCGCTGCCGTCGGCGCGGCTGCACCTGTACGGCAAGGAAGATGCGCGCGTCGGCCGCAAGATGGGGCACATCACGTTTGCCGGCGCCACGCTCGACGAGGCACGCGACGCGACCGACGCTGCGGCGAAGTTCCTCAATATCTCTCTCGACGACTGATCGACATGACGCCACCGGATGCGCCCGCCGTGCTGATGCCGGCCCAGTCCGACATCGAACACGCCGCCGCGCAACTGGCGGCGGGCGAGCTCGTGGCGTTTCCGACCGAGACGGTGTACGGGCTCGGCGGGGACGCCGAGCAGCCATCGGCAGTGGCGGCGATCTACGCGGCGAAGGGCCGGCCGGCCAATCACCCGGTCATTGTCCACATCGCGCCGGAAGGCGATCCCGGTTACTGGTGCAACGACATCTCGCCTGCCGCGCGCGCGCTGATGGAGGCATTCTGGCCGGGCCCCCTGACGTTGATCGTCAAGCGCGCACCGCATATCCCTGCCGCCGTGTCGGGCGGCCAGGATTCGGTGGGCCTGCGTTGCCCGTCGCATCCGGTGGCGCAGGCGCTGCTGCGCGAGTTCGCGCGTCAGAAAGGCGGGCAGGGCGGTGTCGCCGCGCCATCGGCCAATCGCTTCGGACGCGTGAGCCCGACATCGGCACAACACGTGCGCGATGAATTTCACGGCCTGCCCGGCGTGACGGTCCATGTCCTCGATGGCGGAGACTGCGCAGTCGGCATCGAGTCGACCATCATCGATCTGTCGCGCGGTTTCCCGGCGCTGTTGCGTCCGGGGCACATCACCCCCGAAGACGTGGCGAACGTGCTCGGCGAAATGCCTCGCATGCCGGGACAGGATGGCGGCGATGCTCCGCGCGCCTCGGGCACGCTCAAGGCGCATTACGCACCGCGTACACCGTTGTTCCTGTGCCGTGCCGCGGACATGGCGCCGGCGCTTGCCGTGCGTCCGGCGGGCGAGCGCGTGGCCGTGGTCGCGTTCGCCGCCACGCTTGCCAGCCTGCCGCAGGCGCTGCCCGATCTGGTGCGCGTTCCTTTGCCTGCCGCGCCGGCTGAACTGGCGAGCCGGCTGTATGCGTTGCTGCGGCAGCTCGACAGCACCGGCGTCTCGCACATCCTGTTTGAACAGCTGCCGGATACGCCCGCATGGGCAGCCGTCAACGACCGGCTCGGCCGCGCGGCTGCGGCGTTCGAACGTTCCTGACCCCCCGCACGCCCCCTCTCCCTGTCCCTGCCCCCGCTGCATTTTGTTCTTCCGGAACAACGCACGTTACGTGACGTGACGTCTTGTTACGTAACGTGACGCTGCGCCGCCCGTTTCCCGCGCTGGAGGCGAATTTTCAAATGGGCGTTTGGTAATGAATCGCGAACAACGCGTTGTCAAGCCCAATCTCTTATGGAACAAGAGTGTAGCGTGCGCTGCACAATCGGCCGGCATGACGCATCCGGCGCGGAACACGCGACACGCAAGAGCTGGCACACAAATTGCGACTTGAGGTTGAGCCCTCGGTACTTGATGCATTCGAGACAGTTCTCTAGAAAAGCGAATGAACTCGATGAGCGACAAGACCGGCGGGCGGTGATCGTTTCGGTGATTCAGTGCATGGGTATGTCGCCCGTGCCGGACCGACGAAATGCATCTTGGGGGGAGACATGTCGTGCCGCCATAGAGCGGCGTCATGTCAACGGAGAAATAAAAATGGGGTTGCTTTTGCACGTTCGGGCACCGGGGATTCGACGCGACAGACGTCGAGAAGATGGACAACATGCCGAGGCGGCGTCATGCCGCCGAGAACGCGCAGTTGCCCGAGTCAATGCATGTTTCATGGGAGTCAGCGCCGGCGCGAAATTGCCGGCGACATTGCCGTACGGCCATTGGCCGAACGGATATCCCCCTCTGATCCGACGGCGGCGGCCGTTGGGGTCAGTCAGCACCTGAAGCAGTAATACGAATCGCGGCGGCTGGACGCGCCGGCGAAGTTCGCCGGTGGGCCGGTCGTCGTTCGGGTACGTGCGCTTTGCGGGGCGCGGGGGATCTTTTTGCCTCTGTAAAACGCAGCGCGTATGGCGATGGCCGTGCTAACTGCCGGCACGCGGCACGATGAGAGCAACGGGACTTGACGCATATGAACACGACCGTAATTGAACACCGCGCTCCACGCGGCCTGATCACGCAATTCGGATTCGTCGGGCGCATCGCGGATGTCGCGTTGGTGCTGATCGGCGCGGCCATCGCCTACCCGTTGCGCTTCGGTGGCGACGACGTGCCCTGGGGCGAATTGGCCGGCGTGCTGTGCGCTTTTGACGCGGTGCTGTGTGCGTTGCTGTTCCCGGTGTTCGACATCTACGCGTCATGGCGCGGCCGGGCGCTCAGCGGGCTCATCGTGCGCATGACCGTGGCATGGACGACCGTCTTCACCTTGGGATTGGCGTTCCTCTTTGTCACGCATCGGAGCGTCGAACTCTCGCGCCTCTGGTGTGCGGGGTGGTTCTTGATTTCGCTTGGCCTGATGATCGGGGGCAAGCTTATCGGCTATCGGATCCTGCAATGGCTGCGGGGGCGGGGACTCAATCTGCGCCATATCGCGGTGGTCGGTCACAACGCGTATGCCGTCGAACTGGTTGAACACCTTCGCAATACGATGCATGCCGGCTTCGTGCCTGTCTGCGTCTTTGCGGAGCGGCATACGCCCGAGGTGGCGCGGCTGAACTTGCCGATGGTGACATCGCTGTCGGAACTTGCCAATGAAGTACGAGCGCGCCGCGTGCACGAAATCTGGATCACGCTGCCGCCGCGCCGCGAGGCCATGATCCGCCAACTGCTGGCGACGTTCCGGCATGACTTCGTCAACATCCGGTTGTTGCCGGATATCCATGCGTTTGGCTTGATCGGCAATCCCGTGACGGAACTGGTCGGTGTGCCGGCCATCAACCTGCTTGCCTCACCGGCGGGGGATCAGTATTTCGTCCTGAAGGAAGTCTTCGACCGGGTGTTCGCCGGGGCGGTGCTGGCCGCCATCGCGCCGTTGATGATGGTGATCGCACTGGCGGTCAAGCTGTCATCGCCTGGGCCGGTGTTCTTCCGGCAATGGCGCAAGGGAATCGACGGCCGCACGTTCCAGATCTACAAGTTCCGCACGATGGTAGTCCACGAAGAGGCGGCAGGCCAGCTGACGCAAGCGGTTCAGGGCGACCGCCGCATCACGAAAGTCGGCATGTTCCTGCGCCGCACGAGTCTGGACGAACTGCCGCAGTTCATCAATGTCATGCGCGGGGAAATGTCGGTGGTCGGCCCGCGTCCGCATGCGATTCAACATGATGAGCAATACAAGGAACTGGTCGAGGGTTACATGCTGCGCTACCGGATCAAGCCGGGCATTACCGGATGGGCCCAGGTCAACGGATATCGCGGCGAAACCGCACAGATCGAGCGGATGCAAGGGCGCGTGAAATTCGATCTCTACTACATGCAGCACTGGTCGTTCTGGCTCGATGTGCGGATTGTGTGGATGACGCTGTTCAAGGGAATTGCCGGTAGCAACGCGTATTGATCCATGGCGGCCGAGCCGCCGCCGAGGGCATGCCGCCCGCAAGCATTACAAGGGAAGGAGTCCGGACATGATCGCTGAACAAATCAACTTGACCGTCAATGACGGCGGTGCCGCAGTGAGCGACGTATGTGTCGTGCCGATCATTCCGGTGGTTCTCGCGGGCGGCTCGGGCACGCGGCTGTGGCCTGTGTCGCGCGAACACTTTCCGAAGCAATTGATCGGCGTATTGGGTACGGATTCTTTGTTGCAGGCCACCGTGCGGCGCACGCAGGGTTTCGATGCGGCTCGGGTGACGGTGGCGCAACCGTTGATCGTGTGCGGGGAGGAGCATCGCTTCGTCACGTCGGAGCAATTGCGCGAGAGCGGTATCGATGCGCGCATCGTGGTGGAGCCGTGGCGACGCGATACGGCGCCCGCGCTGACGCTTGCCGCCGCGGTGGCGATCACGGGCGGTGCGGACCCCGTGATCGTTGCGATGCCGTCTGATCACGCGATCCTCGACACGCCGGCATTCCAGCGTGCGGTCGAAGTGGCTGCACGCCATGCGTGGGCCGGCGCCGTGGCGACGTTGGGTGTGCCGCCGACGCGGCCGGAAACCGGCTTTGGCTACATCAAGGTCGGTGCCTCGCTGGCACCCAATGTGCACGGCATTGACGGATTCGTCGAAAAACCGGACGCGAACCTGGCCCAGCGCTATCTGGCCTCCGGCGACTACTGGTGGAACAGCGGCATGTTCATTTTGCGCGCCAGTGTGTGGCTCAATGCCGTCAAGCGGTTGCAGCCGGGCATGTACGACGCTTGCATGGCAGCGGTGGCGCAAGGGGAGGTTGACGGCGCATTCTTCCGTCCGTGCGCGGCGGCCTTCGACCGTTCACCGTCCGATTCAATCGACTACGCGGTGATGGAGCGGCTGCAGGGCGACGACACGCTGCCGCGCGGGGTTGTCGTGCCGCTTCACGCGGGGTGGTCCGATCTGGGTTCATGGGATGCGGTGTGGGATGCGCTTGAGAAGGACGCCGATGGCAACGTGGCACGCGGGCGCGTGATGTTCGACGGCGCGCGTGCGAGCCTGGCGCACTCGGAGGGGCGGCTCGTCGCCTGCCTGGGGGTGAGCAACGTGGTCGTGATCGAAACCGACGACGCAGTGCTTGTCGCGGACCGGTCGCGTGTCCAGGACGTCAAGGGCGTGGTGGATCGCATCAAGGCGCAACGGGGCCTTGAAGCGAACACGCATCGCAAGGTACGGCGCCCGTGGGGGTACTACGACTCCATCGACCATGGCGACCGGTTCCAGGTGAAACGCATTGTCGTGCAGCCGGGGGCGCGTCTCTCGCTGCAACTGCATCACCACCGCGCGGAGCACTGGGTGGTCGTGCGCGGGACTGCGCGCGTTTGCCGCGGGGACGAGACATTCCTGTTGAGCGAAAACGAATCGACATTCATCCCGCTGGGGGTCCGGCACAGTCTCGAAAATCCGGGCAAGGTGCCGCTGGAAATCATCGAAGTGCAGTCCGGCGGCTATCTGGGCGAAGACGACATCATACGATTCGACGATAAATACGGGCGCTGTTGACGGCGCCGAGGGACACGCTTTGCACACAACAAGACAATTGCGGGGGGCGGGGAAATGACACGATATCGATGGCCGGGCGCCGCTTTCTGCGGGCCCGAAGTGCTGGCGGGCAGGGCGCTGAAGTCAAGGCGCGGCAATGTACGGCATTTGGCCGGCCTGTTGCTGGCGCTCGCGTTGGCGGGTTGCGCCATTGCGCCGGGCGTTCATTACCCCGGAACCTCGGGCAGCGAGGGGAGCGCGGCGGGCGCGGCGGGCGAGGCGCCGCCGCCGGGCGCGCTTACCGAAATCACCTTCGACCTTGTGCAGGCGCAACGCGCGTCGCGTGTGCGCGAGATTCCCGACGACGTGAAGGCGCTGTTCGGGGAGCCCTCGGCCTACGTGATCGGTCCCGGCGACGTATTGCAGATCGTCGTGTGGGACCACCCCGAACTGACCCTGCCCGCCATTTCCGTGACCACTGTCGGTACCGATTACTACGGCGCCAATCCGATCGCCCCGGGCTACAGCGTCGATTCCCAAGGCATGTTGCAGTTCGCTTATGTCGGGAACGTCAGCGTCGCGGGGTTGACCGAGCTGCAGGCGCGCGATCGTTTGACTCGGCAGTTGGCGAATTACTTGAAGAATCCTCAGTTGACCTTGCGTGTGCAGGCCTATCGAAGCCGTCGCGTGTATATGGATGGCGAGGTGCGCAACCCCGGCATTCAAGTGTTCAACGATTTGCCGATGACGCTGCCCGAAGCGCTTAACCGGGCCGGCGGGTTTACGACGGTCGGCGATCGCGCGATGGTTGCCGTGATACGGAACGGTGTCTCGACCGTCGTCAATATTCCGGCACTGGTAGCCAAGGGCGTCAGCCCGTCACGCGTACTTTTGCGCAATGACGACATCGTCCGCGTGTTCGCCCGGGAGGACAGCAAGATCTTTGTGCTGGGTGAAGTCACGCGGCCCTCCACCTTGTTCCTGCGCAACGGTGAGCTGACCCTGAACGAGGCATTGGGCGACGCGGGCGGTGTGAGCCAGACCACCGGCAACAGCAAGCAGGTGTATGTCGTGCGCACGCTCGAGGGCGGCAAGCCCGAGATTTATCACCTGGACGCCTCCGCGCCGGCTGCGATCGCGCTGGCCGAGAACTTTCAACTGAAGGCGAAGGACGTGGTGTTCGTCGACGCCGCGCCGCTGGTTCGCTGGAACCGCGTGGTCAGCCTCCTGCTGCCAAGCACGCAGACCGCCTATTTCGGGAAGGTGGTGACGAACTGATGCCTACGATCCTGATCCTCTGTACCGGCAATATCTGCCGCAGCCCGATGGCCGAGGCGTTGCTGCGCGCCAAAGTGCCGGGACTGCGCATCTTGTCGGCCGGTCTGAACGCGGCCGTCGGGATGCCGGCGGATCCGCACGTGATTCGGCTGATGCGCGAACGCGGTTTCGATGTCGGCGCGCATCGGGGCCGGCAACTCCAGGGCTGGATGATCCAGGCGGCCGACCTGATTCTTGTGATGGAGCGGCAACAGCGGCTCGCGGTCGAAGCGCTTTTCCCGATTTGCCGTGGAAAGGTCCTGCTGTGGGGGGAGTTCGACGGACGGGACGTCCCCGATCCCTACCTTCAGGACGAGATGGCATTCCGGCAGGTCCTCGGGATGATCAGCGATGGCCTGACCCGTTGGGCCGAGCGTCTCCCGCGGCTCCTTGGTCCTTTGTCTTGCGAGCGATCCTTATGACTCAGAATCCGCAACCGATCTCCATTCTTGGTCTTCCCGAGCGCGACGAGGCACATTTTGATCTGGGCGACAGTCTCGACACGCTGTATGACAATCGCAAACTCATCGCGATCATCACACTCATCGTGTCGATGCTCGGTTTTGCCTATGCGTTGCTCGCCACGCCCATCTATCGCTCCGACATCCTGATTCAGGTGGAGGATAGCCCCACATCGGCGAACAACGTGCTGTCGGGCGTTGCCTCGATGTTCGATGTGAAGACGGCAGCGTCGGACGAAATGGAGATACTGAAGTCGCGCAAGGTGGTTTGGAAAACCGTTGAGGAGCAGCGCCTGTATCTTCAGGTGCGGCCCCGGTATTTTCCGCTGATCGGCCGGTGGGTCGCATCGTTTGCCGACACGCTTTCCACGCCGGGACTTTTCGGGTTGGGCGGATACGTATGGGGCAACGAGCGTGCCGACGTGATTCGCTTCGAAACCCCATCAAGCATGTACGACGTGCCTTTCACGATTGCGGCGCAGGGCCGGGGCCGATACCTGCTGCACTCGGGCCGTGCCGGTATCGATGCCCGTGGGGAGGTCGGCCGCGTGTTGCACGTGAGCACACCCGACGGCGATGTCGACCTGCTGATCGCCCGGCTCGATGCCAAACCCGGGGCGCGCTTCGTGATGCGGCGTTTCTCGATCCAGCAGACGGTCGAGCGATTGCAAAGCGATCTGCAAATCAGCATGCACGGCAAGGATTCGAACGTCATATCGGTGCGTCTGGACGGCGCCGATCCGGAGCGCGTGAAGGGTACGCTGGCGGAGATCGGAAAGCAGTATGTGCAACAGAACATTGAGCGCAAGGCCGAGGAAGCCGCCAAGTCGTTGGCGTTCCTCGACGGAGAGTGGCCAAAGGCCAAGGCGGCCTTGGAGAAGGCCGAAGCAGCATTCAACACGTTTCGAACCACTTACGGCGCCCTGAGTCTGGGGGAAGAAGCTTCCGCAGTCTTGCAACAGTCCGTGGATGCCCAAGGCCGCCTCACCGATCTCCAGCAAAAGCGCCAGGATTTGTCGGCGCGGTTCACGGAGCAACATCCGGCACTGATAGGGGTGAACGACCAGATTCGCGAACTCCGTGCCCGGATGGGCCAGATCGACGAGCGCGCCAGGCGATTGCCCGACCTCCAGCAAACCGCAGTACGGTTGCAGCGCGACGTGCAGATCAACAGCGACCTGTATACCAATCTGTTGAGCACTACGCAGCAGTTGCGGCTCCTTCGCGCCGGCAAGACCGGCAATGCGCGGCTGGTCGACGAAGCCCGGGCCGCCGAGCTTCCGGTCAAGCCGAATCGTCCGCTGGTGGCTGCTTTATCGGTGCTTGCGGGACTCTGTCTGGGGTGCGGCGTGGCGTGGGTGCGCAAGACGTTGTTCGGCGGCATCCGGCATCCGTATGACGTCGAACGTGTCAGCGGCGTGCCCGTCTATGCGGCAGTTCCGCACAGCCGGGAGCAGGCAGCGCTGCACGCGCAAATGTCCGCCGGCAACGCCGGGCTCCAGATACTCGCGCGTTCCGGCGCGGACACTGCGGCGATCGAGAGCTTGCGAAGCTTCCGTACCGCGTTGCAATTCGCATTGCTTGATGCGCCGAACAATGTCGTCCTGATCTCGGGGCCGACGCCGGGCGTGGGCAAATCGTTCATCTCAATGAACGTCGCTGCGGTGTTGGCGGCTTCGAGCCAGCGGGTGCTGTTGCTTGAAGGCGATTTACGCAAGGGCTATCTGCACCGGTATCTCGGCATGCCGTCGCATCCCGGGCTTTCCGACCTTCTCGCGGGCACGGCAGCGACCGAAGACGTCATTCGCCGGCAGGTGCTCCCGAACCTCGATTTCGTGTCGCGCGGGACGCTTGTGGACAATCCGGCCGAACTGCTCACACATGACAATCTGCGCGCGTTTATCGAGGCTATGAAAACGGCGTACGACATCGTGATCATCGATTCGCCGCCCGTGCTTCCCGTCGCCGATACGGCAGCGTTGGGCCGGCTCGCGGGGCTGGTGTTTGTGGTGGTTCGTCAGAACGCCACGCGGGCGGCGGACGTACGGGAAACCGTCCGGCGCCTCGGTCAGGTCGGCATCAAGCCTCGCGGCATGGTGTTCAACGACATGACGCCGCGCCCCGGCAACTACGGCTACGGATACGGGCGTTATCGCTATTCGGACGAGGCGTACGGCAAGTATCGTCCGGAGCCATCATGAAACGGGACGGCATGATGCCCGCGATGCTGGCGTTCGGGACCGGGTGGGCCGTTATCCGTCGCGCAGGGCGGGCATGCCTGCACGCGGGCGTGGCGTGCGTCGTGTCGATTTCGGTCGGCGGGGCTTGCGCTCAAACGCTGGCGTTACGCATCGTGCCTGACGCAGCGGGAGGCTCGGTGCAAGCGCCTGCCTCCGCAGAGGTGCCCGACAAGCCACTCACACTGGACGCTGCGCTGACCTGGCTGCGCCAGCCCAAGCCTCGCGCATCGGTTGACCATCTGAAGCTCGTATTCGCGCCGGGCCATTACCGAGTCAACGGGCCGATGAATATTGCACCCCACACCAGTTGGCGCGGGACGCCGATTGACATTCTCGGCGCCGAGACGGGGGCCACCGTCATTAGCGGAGGCCGCATCGTACGCGGTTTCGCGCCCGTGACGGACCCGGCGGTACTCGCGCGTCTGACGCCTGCCGCGCGCCCGCATGTCAAAGTCGCCCTCCTGGCGGCGTCCGGCGTTTCCGACGTTGGCACGTTTGTCCGCCACGGTTTCGGATTGCCGTCGCGAACGGCCTCGCTGGAGGTCTTTTTCCGTGGACGCCCCATGACGCTGGCGCGCTGGCCGAACGATGGCTTCGCACGCATCGATGCGTTGCCCGACGGCCCCCAAGGCAGGCGCTTCACCGTGACCGGCGCACATTTGGCGGCATGGCAGGCGGAGCCCGCGTTGCGTGCGACGGGATATTGGGCTCGTGATTGGGCCGACACCACGCTCGCGCTGACCTCGGTGGACCCTTCGGCCGGTACGATGACCATCGAGGGGCCGCCGCCGCAGTTCGGCTTGAAGGCCGGACAACGCGTAGTGATCGAGAATGCGCTGTCGGAGCTGGACACGCCGGGGGAATGGTATCTCGACGCGCAGGCAGGAAAACTCTACTTCTGGCCGCCCGATACGTTGCGCGACGGCGACGTCGAAGTTTCGATGGCGGACACGTTGCTGACCATGCGCGGCGTCAGCCAGGTCACGATTCGACAACTCGTATTCGAGATGTGCCGGGGCATCGCGCTCGATATGCGCGGCGTCGATCGCGTCAGCGTCACGCAATCGGTCATTCGAAATGCCGGCGGCAGCGCAGCGGTGCTGGAAGGCCGTGACAGTGGATTCTCCGAGGTTCGGATCGAGGACACGGGGGAGGGCGGCATCACATTGTCCGGCGGCAATCGCAAGACGCTCGCACCGGGCAATCTGTTTGTCGAGCGGTCGGTCATCCGCACCTATGCGCGGCGCGCGCACGCGTATCGGCCGGCCGTGGCGATCATGGGTGTTGGCAATCGCGTGACTGACAGTCACCTGTTCGACGGACCGCACACGGCGATCATCTACGGCGGCAACGATCATCTGATCGCGCGAAATGAAATCGATCATGTGGTTCAGGAGACCGGTGATGCCGGCGCAGTCTATACCGGCCGTGACTGGACCGCGCGCGGGACGATCATCGAAGACAACTTCTTCCACGATGTAGGTTGGCCGGGGCACCCCGCCGTCACGATGGGCATCTATCTCGACGACCAGGCCAGTGGCACCGTCATCCGGCGCAATCTGTTCGCACATGTCGGCCGGGCTGTGTTCGTCGGCGGCGGACGCGATAACCTGGTGCAAGACAATCTGTTTGTCAGCAGCTCGCCGGCCATGCACGTCGATGCCCGTGGCGTGACGTGGCAACGGGGGATGAGCGACGATCCGAACGGACCGCTGCGCCGTTTGCTGACCGAATTCGATACTACGAGACCGCCCTACGCAACGCGATATCCGGCACTGGCCGGATTGCTTGGCGACACCCCCGGCGCGCCCAAAGGCAACGTGATCCGACGCAATATCGTCCTCGACGGCAACCCGCTGTCCGTCGAGGCGCGTGCATTGCCCTACGTGGAGATCGGCGAGATGTTCGGTGCCTCCGATGTCTTGTTCGTGCAAGCCATGCCGGACGCCTCGCGAGGCGCTCCGGAAGCCCTGCGATTGGCACCCGACGCGCCGGTGTTGCGCAAGGGCTTCGAGGTTTCGCGGTTCGTCCGCCCGATCCTGCGGTTACCCTCATGAGGACCGACGCCATGCGTTTCAGACGAGATATCAACGCGTTACGGGGTGTCGCGGTCGGACTCGTCATGCTGTTCCATTTTCAGGTGCCGTTCCTTGGGGGCGGATTCGTTGGTGTCGACGTGTTCTTCGTGATTTCCGGTTACCTGATGACGTCGATCATCGTGGCTCGACTCGATGCGGGCCGCTTCAGCGTGCTGGATTTCTATCTCGCGCGATTTACGCGGATCGTGCCTGCGTTGGCCGTATTGTCGGCGGCGTGGGTGGTATTGGGCTGGTTCTATCTGTACCCGGCCGCCTACAAATTACTTGCCGAGCACGCAGGCGCGTCGCTGACGTTCATTTCGAATTTCGTGTATTGGCGGGAGTCCGGCTATTTCGATGCCTCGTCGCAAAGCAAGTGGATGCTGCACACCTGGTCGTTGTCGGTCGAGTGGCAGTTCTACCTCTTGTATCCGCTCGTACTGATGTTCGGCACGCGTGTGTTTGGCCGCTCGCGCGCTGTGATGCAGACAGTCGTGTGGGCGCTTGGCCTGGCGTCGTTTGTCCTTGCGCTCGTGGTGGTGCGCCGGCATCCTGAGGCCAACTTCTTCCTTCTGCCCACGCGCGCGTGGGAAATGGTGGCCGGCGGGCTTGTCCTGCTCTACGGCGACCGGTTCCGATTCAGCGCCAGCGCCGCGGCGCGCCTGCAGGGCGCCGGACTTTCCGCCATCTTGCTGTCCGGCATCGCGCTTGGCGAATCGCTCGATTGGCCCGGGCCGATGACGCTCGTGCCGGTGTTGGGCGCAGTCCTCGTCATTGCCGCAAACGCGGGTGACACCCCATTTTCGCGGGCGGCCCCGATGCAGGCGCTTGGGCGATGGTCCTATTCCGTCTACTTATGGCATTGGCCGTTCGTGGTCCTGATTCGCTATCTCGACCTGCCCGCACATCAGCCTGCCGTCGTCGCGGCCGGGCTGGTCTTGTCCGTGCTGTTCGGCCTTCTTTCCTATGCACTGGTGGAGCAACGCGCTGCTGCGATGCGTCAGCGCTACGGTTGGCAAGGGCTTGGCATATTGGTCAGCGCACCGGTGGTCATGATTGCTTCGTGCACGGCCATCACGGTCGCGAACGGTGTGGCTGTGCGCTTGCCCGAGCAGATCCGGCAGGTGTCGGCAGAGAGCCGGAATGTCGATCCGCGCCGGACCGAGTGCCTGACACAAAGTGTCAATCGGCTTGCTGCCGACGGCGGGGATATCGGGTGCCAATACGGCACATCGCCGCGCATTGGTGCGATCGTGTGGGGCGACAGTCACGGCAATGCGGTGATCACCGGCATCGCCGCGGCCGCGCAGGAGCATGATGCCAGCGTCATGTTCTACGGCACGTCGGGCTGCCCGCCGTTGGTCGGCGCAAGCCGTTTTGGCAAACATGTCGAGGGCCCGTGCCGCGATTTTGCCCGGCGCGTCGATACTGCGCTGGGGCAATACCCTGCGTCGATCCCGCTGGTGATGGTGGCCCGCTTCTCGGCCTACGTCGATGGCAAGAATGATGTGGCCGATCCGACCATCCTTATCGGTTACGACGGCCAGCGCCCGCTCGCCGACCCGGCGGCGCGCCGTGCACGCTACGCCAGTTTTCTGGTGAACGATCTGTGCGCGCTTGCCCGCATTCGCAAGGTCTACGTGCTGCTGCCGATTCCCGAAATGAACGAGGATGTGCCGAACTATCTGGCGAAATCGCTGATCCTCGGCCGGCGTGCAGAGGACGTTTCGGTCTCGATCGATAGCTACGCCCGGCGCAATGCGGTTGCGCGAACCGCCATCGGTCAGGCCGCAGCGCGTTGCGGCGTTCACATGTTGGACCCTGTGCCACGACTGTGCCGCGATGGCCGCTGTTTCGGCTCGGATGCGCTTGTGCCGCTGTATATCGATGGAGACCACTTGAGCCGGCGCGGCAGCGAGCGGCTTCGTCCGCTGTTCCGGCCGGTTTTCGAGGCGAGTTAGTCATGCAAACCACGCCCGCCCCATTCCCGTCTGTCGGCGACAACGCGCGCTGGCTCGCCAGCGCGCAGATCGCCAAGACCGTCATTCAACTTGCCGGTCTGTCGGTGCTTTCCCGTTTGTTGAGCCCCGCGGATTTTGGCGTGATGGCCATCGCGACGGTGGTGGGGAACTTTGCCGGCTTGCTGCGCGACATGGGGACGGGGGCCGCGTTGGTGCGCACCAGGGAAATGTCGGCTGCGCTGGCGAATGCGGTTTTCTGGATCAACACCGGCGTTGGCGTGAGCATTGCGCTGACGATCATCGTCTTCTCGGCCCCCTTGGCACGACTGTTCGACTCGGTTTCGTTACGTCCGGTTCTGTGCGGGGTGGCCTTGACCTTCCCGGTCATGAGCTTTGGCGCCGTGCATCAGGCGTTGCTCGAACGCAGGTCGCAATTCAGGACGGTGGCACGCACGGACGTCGTGTCGTATGCCTCGGGCATGTGCGCGGCGATCGTTGCCGCGCGGCTCGGCTGTGGCGTCGCGAGTCTCGTGATCCAGGCGCTGGTCCATTCGACCGTATCGTCCGCGCAATACTTTCTCGCGTCTGCCTGGCGGCCGAGCTTGGGGTGGGATGGCCGGGAGGCCCGGAGTATTCTCGCGTTTTCGTCTCATCTCACGTTGTCGAACGTCGTGATGTACCTCAATCGCAACGCCGACTCAATGATCGTCGGCAAGATGTTGGGTGCGCTCGCGCTCGGCCCCTACTCCCTGGCATTCAAGATCATGTTGTACCCGTTGCAGAGTATCGCGCAGGTCGCGTCGAAGGCTTTGTATCCGGTGCTGAGCACTTGTCAATCTGACCTGGACCGGCAGCGTACGGCGTATCTGCAAAGCGTATCGTTCGTTGCGCTGATTACGGCGCCTCTGATGGGGGGGCTCGTCGCCTTGCGGGAGCCGTTCGTCATGTTCGCGCTTGGCGGCAAATGGCTTGGCGTCGCGTCATTGCTGTTGTGGCTTGCGCCGGTCGGCTTCGTCCAGTCCCTGCTCAGCGCTACCCCCGCGGTGTTCATGGCAAAGGGCCGGACCGACCGGCTGCTGCTGCTCAACTGTGCCGGCGCGACGGTTCACGTCGTTGCGTGGCTGGCAGGCGCCCGGTTCGGCGTGCAGGGCATCGCGGCGGGCTATCTGTTGGCGACGTTGCTGAGCGCGCCGGTCTATCTCGGCGCCACCGCGCGTTTGCTCGAGATGCCCCTGAGCCGTTTGCTGTCCGCATTGCGCTGGCAGGTGCTGCTTGGCGGGGGCGTCTACATTGTGGCGATGGTGGTCAACCGGACCGTCGCGCCGTTCGGTTGGCCCGGCGCCGTTCGTCTGCTTGTCGCGGGCGCGCTGGGCACAGCGTACGGCCTGTGGCACGTCAGCCGGTTCTCGCCTGAGCAGATGGGCGCATTACGCCGCGCGCTGCGGCTCGCCTGACATCGAAGGAGCGATCCATGACCCTTCCCCTGGTCACCGTCATCATCCCGACCTGCCGGCGTGCGTCGATGGTCCGACGCGCCGTCCTGACCGCGCTCGCGCAGGATTACCCGCACGTCGAAATCCTGGTGATCGACGACAACACGCAAGCGCATGAGCAGCGCGCCGTGCGTCAGGTGCTGGCCGATTTCGGCGAGGCGGTCACCGTGATGCCGAACACGCGACGCAAGGGCGCGTGCGGCGCGCGCAATACCGGCATCCTTTGCGCGCGAGGCGAGTTCGTTGCGTTTCTCGACGACGACGACGGCTGGTTGCCGGGCAAGCTTCGGCAACAGGTCGCCCTGCTCGAGCGCGCACCGCTGGCCGGCGCCTACTGCGACTTCATCGATGTCGGCTTCGGCCACGCACGGCGATGCCGTACGCGCCATCCATTGCTGACACGCACGCTTGCGTTGCGCGGCGAATGCCCGACGTCGACGAGTCTTGTCATGGTCCGGACCGCGGTGCTCAAGAATGCAGGGCTGTTCGACGAATCGCTCGCCAGTTTCCAAGACTTCGACATGTGGCTTCGTTGCCTGTCATTCGGCGACTTCGGTTGTGTCGGCGAAGCGCTCGCGACCTTCGTACAACACCACGGCGACCGTACGAGCGTGAACCTCGAGCGGCGGGCCGCCGGGCTGGCCGCAATCGAGGCCAAATGGGGAAAGGAGATGAGCGAGCACGCCGATTTCAGAGAATTCCGACGGCGCGTAACGGTTGCGGCATTGATTGAAAACGGCAAGGCGGCACTCGGCAGGGGCTATTTCACCGCGCTCCGGTTCTTCGGCAGGGCGTTTGCGGCGGACCGTTTTTCGATACATGCCGGCTTCTGGTTTGCCGTCGGGTTGCTGGGCGCGCGTTGGGGCAGGGCGTTGTACGGCCGGTCGCTGAAGCTGCGCCGTGTCGAAACCGCTTCGGTGCCCGCATGAGCCGCCGCGCCTTGGCATCCCGGCACACCGCATGGATGCACATCGCATCGTCCGGCGCCGGCTCGCTCCGTACGCCACGACATGCCGACTATCTTCACGGCGCGCTCTTGTTGGTGCCGTTCATCCAGTACGGCTTGAACTATTTCGCTTCGATCGCCGCGCTCCTGTTCGGCTGGATGCTGATTCGCACGCGTGGGCACATCGCGGTCGGTGCGACGCTGCTGACGATGGCCGCGATGAGCCTGAGCCTGATATGGGGCGCCTTGAACATTTCCGTGGAACCGAACCTGCTGCGCGAATTCCGAATTTCCGGCGGACTCGTCGTGTTGTTCTGGTTTTTGTCGGCGCGTGTCCAGCCCGGCTACCGCCATCTCGACGGCAGGTGGCCGCTCGGCGTGATGATGGCTTTGGCGATCTTGACGGCCGTGCAGGCAGTCGCGTCGGCGAACGGCATCCCGATCGTCGCGCCCAGTTGGTGGTTCGTCAACAACGGCGATGTCTCGCTGGCGGACACCTGGGTGACCCATGCCGCCGAACACGGCTACCAATGGACGGTGCGGCCGTCGGCGGGATACTCCGAGCCGTCTTATCTGGGAGGTGTTGCGCTGTTCCTGCATTTCCTTTGCCTGCATACATTGCGCGGACGCGGACGCCTGGCCGCAACCGTCGTGGCGATATCGACATGCGCGATGGCTCACACGGCGTTCGGCATCTTGTCCAATGTGCTGATTGCGGTGCTGTTCCGGTGGGGGCGCTTCCGGGGGATGCTGCTGCTGATGCCGGCGGCCGGCATGCTGCTGGTGATTGCGTTGTTCGTGTTCGCGGGTGAAGGGTCGGGCCGGCTGGCGCTGATCCTCTCGGGGTCCGACACGTCGACCCTGATCCGGGTCGTTCAGCCGCTTGGCGTGATGTTTCACGTGTTGACGGAGGCGCCGTTCGGCATGGCATTGACAGTTGCGCAGACCTATTTCAAACAGATCGGCCTGATCGGTCCGTTCGACGACGCGCCGTTCCATAGCGGCGTGTTCAATCTTGTCTATCAGTACGGCTGGATGAGCGCGCCATTGATGGTGCTCTTATGGCGGACGGCGGGCGGTGGCCTGTCGGCGATCTTCCTGTTCCTGTTGATGTCGCAGAACGGGGCGGCGCTCGATTTCGACAAGTTGTTCATGTACGTCTTCGCGATCCAGGTTGCGCGATGCGCAAGGGATCGCGCAGACGGCCCCCGGCTTTCTTCGATGCGGGAGATTCATTGAATGTCGAGACACTTCTTCTTCGCACCGGTGTCGATGTCCGGCTACCACCGTTGGACGGCAGGCGCATCGCAGGTGGGCGCGGCGTCGCACAAAGTTGCCGGCATGGCCGCCGGTCTCCGTAGCCAAGGGCGGCGTGCCGTTGTCGTGAGTTCGCCGATCGTAACGCGGGAGCGACGGCGGTGGGGCTTCGGCGGGCGCGTCTGCCGGGACGATGGCATGGCATGTGTGTATCTGCCGGTCGTGCGCATGCGTGGCTGGAATCGTCTCTGGTCCGGTTTGCTTTACCTTTGGTTTGCCGTCAGGCGAATTCGCGCGGACGATACTGTCGTCTTCTACAATTTTTTTCCCGAGTATCTGCTTGCGGCTGCCTGGCTTCGTTGCCGCTACGGCGCCGAACGGCTGATCATGGATATCGAAGACGGGCCGCGTGCCGACGAGCCCGGCGCTCGCGCACGTATCACGCGCTGGAGTTTTCGCGTGTTGCGCCGCCTGTGCAGCCCGCGTGCGATTGTCGTGTCTCACCAACTGGCGGCCTCGCTCGGCGTGACCGACGCCTGTGTCATCAACGGCGTCGCGCTGTCCGGTCCGGCATTGCCGCCGGATTTCGACGGGCCGGTGACGTTTCTTTACGGCGGGACCATCGAAGCGGGCACGGGCTTGCCGATATTTGTCGATGCCGTTCGCCAGATCGCGCGCGAACATCCGCAGCTTGCGGCACGGATCCGGTTTCTGATTACGGGCTTCGGCGCAACGGAGGAACTTGAAGCGCTGGCGGCCGATGTTCGCTTGAGCGGCGTCGTCGTCGACGTACGGCAGGACGTCGGGCCGACGGAATACCTTGCCGCGCTGAGGGCGTCACAGGTAGGCCTGTCGCTACGCATGCCGGTGAGCTCGCTATCGGCAACCACGTTTCCGTCCAAGGTCATCGAGTTTGCCGCCAACGGCTTGCTCGTCCTGACGACCGATGTGAGCGATATTGGCCGGATATTCGATGGCGCCACGGCTGTCGTGCTGCGCGAAGCCACCGCCCAGGGGCTTGCCGCGCAAATGATCGCCATTGCCGCCGATCCGGCGACACACGCCCGCGTCGCGGCGGCAGGGCGCACACGTGTGATCGAGCGATTCAGCATCGCGGCGATCGGCCGGCAACTTGCCGATTTCCTGGTCCGCCCGGCAAACGGGAAGCGGCCTGTCACGGAGTTGCCATGAGCGTGCCCAAAAACGACCAGAGGGGTCCTGTGACGCCGACCGATGACCATTGTCTTCAACCCGTGTGCGAACCGGCCCAGCGGATATTGCACGTACTGCCTACCTTGGCAAGAGCGGCGGGCGGTGTGGCCGAGGCGGTGGTGCAGCTGGTCAATCACATGCGGCCGCTTGGCTGCGTCAGCGAAGTGGTTTGCCTCGACGCGCCGGCCGCGTCAGCGGTCACGCATATCGACGGTATCGTTCACAGGCTGGGGCGTGGTTTGGGATTCTACGGACTTTGTCCGAAGCTGGTGCGCTGGATACGCGCCCATGCCCATCGCTTCGATGCCGTTATCGTGCATGGCATCTGGCAGTTCCACAGCGTGGCGGCGTGGCTGGGGGTGCTTGGCAGCGCGACGCCGCTCTATGTGTTTCCGCACGGCATGCTGGACCCGTGGTTTCAGCGGACGTATCCGCGCAAGCATCTGAAGAAGCGTGTCTACTGGGCGCTCGCGGAGGCGTTTGTGTTTCGGCGCGCCAAGGCCGTGCTCTTCACGTGCGCGGGTGAATGTGAACTGGCGCGCCGTCCGTTTCTCGCGAATAGCGGCAGTCTGCTGACTGTGACCGGGTTCGGCATCGGTGGTGTGCCGCAGCAATGGGTTGCCTCCAGCGACGTTTTCCTGAGGGCCTTTCCGGCGCTTCGCGGCAAGCGGGTTGTCCTGTTTCTCGGACGGCTTCATGAGAAGAAAGGGTGCGATCTGCTACTGAAGGCGTTTGCCGAGGCAACTGTGCTGGACTGCGATATCCGCCTTGTGATGGCCGGCCCGGGCGCTGAGGCCGAGCGGGCATCGCTTGAGCGCCTGGCGCATGATCTGGACATCGCGGACCGGATCGTCTGGACAGGCATGCTTGAAGGGGCGATCAAATGGGGGGCACTACAAGCCGCAGAGGTATTCGTTTTGCCCTCGCATCAGGAAAACTTCGGTATCGCCGTGGTCGAGGCACTCGCATCGGGTACGCCGGTGATCATCTCCGAGCAGGTGAACATCTGGCGTGAAATCGTCCGGGCAGGGGCTGGCAGGATTTGTGCTGACACCGAGGCTGGCGTGACGGAAGCCCTTATGGACTGGGTGGGCGATACGACAGCGCAGCGCCGTCAGGCAATGCGAGCCGCTGCGCGTGCGTGCTTCGAGCAATCCTTTCGGATCGAAGATGCCGCCGCCCGCCTGAGCGCGCTGCTGGCCACGGCGTCGTCTCATGACGGCGGCGTCGGACAGGCGCGTCACGACACCGTGATGAGCGAGGCAGGGCCATGCTGATACGGAAACTGCTGCGCGTCGATACCGGTGGCCGCCGCATCGAGCTGGACTTTGTGCGCGGGTTGGCCATTCTTGCCGTGATGGGGGCGCATTTCCGCGTACCCGATACCGGGGACGGCCTGCTCGCCGCCCTCGCGTTTCCGCTGAAAAGTTTCGGCCACGAAGGCGTCAATCTTTTCTTTGCCCTGAGCGGCTTTCTGGTGGGAGGACTACTGCTGCGCCAGTATGCAGCCGGCCGGGTCGAGGCCGGGCGTTTCATTGTGCGGCGTATCTTCAAGATTTGGCCGGCCTATTACGCTTTGCTTCTGTTCCACTGGATTGCGGGGAGGCACCCGACGGACGGATTCCTGATGCAGAACGCGTTGCATGTCCAAAATTACTTGGGGTCGTCGATTACGCAGACGTGGAGCCTTGCCATCGAGGAGCACTTCTATTTGCTGTTGCCGGTGCTGCTGCTCATATTCGTGCGCCGCAAACTTGGCAGCAATGCAGTCATCGCGAGTCTGGGGGCGATCTGTGTGGCGGTGCTATTGGCGCGTGCCGCAGCGGTGGGGCGCGGCGACTTGCAGGCGGCTTTCGCCCATACGCAATATCGCATCGACAGTCTGCTGTTCGGAACCTTGGTCGCCGCTTGCTACTGGCTGAAACCCCAAAGATATGCCGCGCTGGCCAGACGCCGAGGCGTGCTGGTGATGACGGTGCTGTGCCTGCTGGCGTGGCTGCTGACCTTGGGGCGGGATCCCGTGATCGATCGTTCGATCGGCTACAGCGTGCAGGCGGTGGGATACTGCGCTTTGATCGTGCTGACGTTGGAACACAGCGGGTCTTGGCGGACGACCCGCGGCTATCGTTGGGTTGCGTGGCTCGGACAGTATTCCTACGGAATCTACCTCTGGCATTCACTGGCGCTGATGCCCGGGACACGATACATCGCGTGGACAAACTCGCTTGGCATGCCGGTCGAGTGGGTGTGGTGGTCGGTGTTGCTGCTGCAGTTGTCGATTGCCGTAAGCGTGGGCTATGCGATGACACGTCTGATCGAATTGCCGTTCCTGTATTGGCGGGACCGGGTTGTGCCGGCAGGCGCGGCCGCAACGGCGCCGCCTGCTGATGCGCGGCGGACCGTATGAGGCGCGTGCGCTGCCGCTGGCGAATCGCCAGTTCCTGTCACCTCGGGGGGATTGTCATGTCCGATTTCCGGATCACCGGTGGCCGTAACGGCCTGCTGTTCTGGCTCCTGGCCACCATGGGGGGAATGGGCACGGTGCCAGCTTTGGCGAGTGCCCAGGACATGTCCAGTGTCGGCATGCCGCTGTCGGCGTCGGTTTTTCCGGGCGCACGTAATGACGTGCCGAAGCGATTGCCCGCACCCGGCACGGGCGCGCGCGGTGAGTCGGGGGATATCGTGGGAATCGTCAAACCTGGCTCGACCGCCATGCAGCGCAAGCGCCAGGCGCAGCGAGCCATCGCGCCGCGCATTGCGGCAACACCGCAAGCGCCGCAGGGCACACCCGCCTGGGACGCCGGGAGTCTCTACGATAGCGGCCGTCTCTATGGCGGCGCGCAAAACTATGCGAGCTCGGACCATCTTTGGGGCGCTCGCAAATGAACCGGGGGAGAGTACGTGCGCGGTTACGTGTTCGCCGGACGGCGCGGTCGGACTGGCCGCGCCGGATTGCCGAGACAGACCATTGCGGCGGGAAGCTGGCCGACCACGGTGCTGCGCGCGCCCACGACGGCGCCGTCGGCCACGCACGCGCCCGGGGCAACAAATACCCCGCTGGCGATCCACACCTGGTCGCCGATGCGCACTGCGGGACCCCGGATCGGAAAGTCAGGCAAGCGATAGTCGTGATCCCCGGCGCAGACGTAGGTGCCTTGCGATACCACCGAGTGGGCGCCGATATCGATGGGGCCGAGGCTGTACAGCGTGACATCCTCACCGATCCAGGCGTAATCGCCGATCGAGATTTTCCAGGGGTAGGTCACGTGCGCCGAAGGGCGGATGATGACGTGCTTGCCGACGCGCGCCCCGAACAGGCGCAGCAACATTCGGCGCCACCCGTTGCAGACGCGCGGCGACGTGCGGAACAGCAGCGCTTGCACACACCACCACAATTGCACGAACCACGCAGGGCGTCCGCGAAAACCGGCGGGTACGCGGAAGGAAGAAAGATCCTGATAGACAACGCCGGCATGCGCCGCGTCGTCGACAGCCGTTGCATCGTGCTGAGTCGTCATGCCATCCCCGCCAATAAATGGATCGCGCTACCGTCGTGGCGACCGCGTATTCTTGTGGGGTCATCTTATCCGAAAAGGTCGGGATGCAGGGTAATGCAGGATAACGAAACGACGGCGCGTCGACGCGCGGGGGCTGAATGAAGATCCTGATCTATGGATTGAACTACGCGCCGGAGTTGACGGGCATCGGCAAATACTCCACGGAGATGAGCGAGTATCTTGCCGCGCGCGGGCACGAGGTGCGCGCCGTGTGCGCGCCGCCTTACTACCCTGCGTGGCGGGTATCGCCGGGCTACGCGTCGTGGCGCTACGTCAAGGAGCACAGGGCTGGCGTCACGCTCTGGCGGGCGCCGCTCTGGGTGCCGTCGGCGCCGACGGGACTCACGCGGTTACTGCATCTGGCCAGTTTTGCGCTCAGCAGCTTGCCGCTGCTGGTCCGTCAGCTTGCCTGGCGTCCCGATGTCGTATTTTGTGTCGCGCCGAGCCTGGCCAATGCGCCGGCGGGTTGGTTGACCGCACGAATGACCGGGGCGCGCGCCTGGCTTCATATCCAGGACTTCGAGGTCGATGCGGCGTTCGGCCTCGGTCTGCTCAAGGGCGGCGCGATGCGGGGCGCGGTGCGCTGGCTGGAGCGCGCTGTGTTGCGCCGCTTCGACGTCGTGTCGACCATCTCGGAGAAAATGATGGGCCATGCCCTGCGCAAGGGCGTCTCGCCGGTCCGGCTGGCGCATTTCCCGAATTGGGTTGACACCAACGACATCGCGCCGTTGGACACGGTCAGCGTTTATCGTGGGCAACTCGGGATTCCGGCGGACCACTGTGTTGTCCTGTACGCCGGCAACATGGGGGCAAAACAGGGGCTGGAGGTGTTGGCAGCCGCAGCGCTCGCATTGCAAGGGCGAGGCAACATGACGTTCGTCTTCTGTGGGGATGGTTCATGGAGGGCGGCACTTGAGCACGCTTGCTCGGGCTTGCCGAATTGCCGCTTCTTGCCATTGCAACCGTCGGATCGCTTGAATGCGCTGCTGAATCTTGCGGACATCCACGTTTTGCCGCAGCGTGCCGACGCCGCCGATCTGGTCATGCCGTCCAAGCTGACGGGAATGTTCGCCAGTGCGCGAGCCGTGGTGGCCATGGCGGCGCGCGGCACGGAGTTGCACGATGTCGTGTCTGCGCGTGGTGTGGTGGTGCCGCCGGGTGATGTGCGAGCCTTGACCCGCGCCATCTCGGCGCTTGCGGATGACCCGCAACGCCGACAACATCTGGGCGCTGCCGCGCGTGAATATGCGCTCGCTGTCCTGTCGCGCGAAGCCGTGCTTGCGAGGTTCGAGGCCGATCTCAACGCGCGTACCGGGCTGCCGAAGCCGCATCGGTGTGCCGAACGGCCCGAGCAGTATGAAGCGCAGACGGGGGAGACCGATAGACGGTGACTGCGCCGGCGCAGACCCGGCGCCAGTCACCGCTATCCGCCGGTACGCGCCCGATCGCCGTTGGCGAGGAACCATGCATACGTGCTGGCGAGCCCTGACTTGAGCGGGATCTCAGGCCGCCAGCCAAACGAAGCCAGCTTGTCGATCGACAGGAGCTTGCGTGGCGTGCCGTCCGGCTTCGTCAGATCGTGCTCGAGTTCGCCATCGAACCCGACGACTTCGGCAATGATTTCCGCCAATTCCCGCACGGGCAGGTCAATGCCGCAGCCCACGTTCAGATGCGAGCAGCGGGGTGATGCGACTGCCCAATAGGTGTCGCGCGGCACGTTCATCACCCGCACGGATGCGGCGGCGAGGTCGTCGACATGCAGGAATTCGCGGCGGGCCTGGCCGGAACCCCAGAGGCGCGTGTGCGATACCCCACTCAACTTGGCTTCGTGAAAACGCCGCATCAATGCGGGGATGACGTGGCTGTTCTCGGGGTGGAAATTATCGCCGGGGCCATACAGATTGGTTGGCATCAGGCTGCGGTAGTCGGCCCCGTACTGACGGTGATAAGACTCGCACAGCTTGATGCCCGCAATCTTGGCGATGGCATAGGGCTCGTTGGTCTCCTCCAGCACGCCCGTGAGCAGTGCGGCTTCGGTCATCGGTTGTGTCGCGTGCTTGGGGTAAATGCACGACGATCCAAGGAACAGCAGCCGGTTCACCCCGGCCCGCCATGCCTCGTGGATGACATTCGCCTCGATCATCAGGTTCTGATAGATGAACTCCGCCGGATACGTGTGATTGGCATGAATGCCGCCGACTTTCGCCGCGGCCATGTACACCTGATCGATTTGCATGTCCGCAAAGAATGCACGCACCGCAGCCTGATCGGTCAAATCGAGTTCCGCTGAACTGCGTACGATCAGTTCGATGCCAGGATCTTGTGCAAGCCGGCGCACGATGGCCGACCCGACCATGCCGCGATGGCCCGCAACGAACACGCGTTGTTGGTCGTTGGAAGGCACGGACTACTCCTTGTGTTCGTGCACGGCAAATCCGTGAGATTTGACGAGCGCATCGCGGCGCGCGTCAATCAGATCGTTTGCGACCATTTCCGCAACCAGCGCAGGGAACGGCGTCGTTGGCCGCCAGCCAAGCTGCGCGCGTGCCTTGCTTGCATCGCCGAGAAGCGTTTCGACCTCCGTTGGACGGAAATAGCGCGGATCGACCCGGACGATGACATCGCCTGCGCGCACGCCGGTATTCGATCCGGCGTCGACCACCACGGCCGATTCGCTTTCGGCTTGGCCTTGCCACGCGAGCGCGATCCGGAGTTCCCGGGCCGCGAGCGTGACGAACTCACGTACGCTGTGTTGCTCGCCGGTGGCGATCACGTAGTCTTCCGGCACGGTTTGTTGCAGCATCAGCCATTGCATTTCGACGTAATCGCGCGCGTGTCCCCAATCGCGCAAGGAATCGAGATTGCCGAGGTACAGGCAATCCTGCAGCCCCAGCGAGATACGTGCGAGGGCTCGCGTGATCTTGCGCGTGACGAACGTCTCCCCGCGCAACGGCGACTCGTGATTGAAGAGAATGCCATTGCAGGCGTACATGCCGTATGCTTCGCGGTAGTTCACCGTGATCCAGTAGGCGTACAGCTTGGCGGCCGCGTACGGGCTGCGCGGATAGAACGGCGTGGTTTCGCGTTGCGGCACTTCCTGCACTTTGCCGAACAGTTCGGATGTCGATGCCTGATAGAAGCGGGTCTTGTGGGTCAGGCCCGCGATTCGGATGGCTTCGAGCACCCGCAGGGCGCCCAGCGCGTCGGCGTTAGCCGTGTATTCGGGCTCTTCGAACGATACTGCCACGTGGCTTTGCGCGGCCAGATTGTAGATCTCATCCGGCTGAATTGCCTGAATGATGCGAATCAGGCTCGACGAGTCCGTCATGTCACCATGATGAAGGATCAGGTTCCGCTCGGATTCATGGGGATCCTGATACAGATGATCGATCCGGTCCGTGTTGAAGAGTGACGTGCGGCGTTTGATCCCGTGCACGAGGTAACCTTTCGCCAGCAGGAATTCGGCGAGGTAAGCGCCATCCTGCCCGGTAACACCCGTGATCAGTGCAACTTTTTTCATTATTTTCCCCGATGAACCGACCGGACGATGGTAGCAGTTTTGCTGCTGCACACCTAGGCCATTCAATTTAAAACGGGCGTCGGAAAATAGGCTGCGGTGTGGCCGGGCTCACCGTCAGTGTTGCGTCATCGGGCGGTCGGCCGGCGTGCTTTCGGCCGTGGCGGATCGCCGCCACTCCGGCGGCCCGAACAAGGCCATCGTCTTGTTGCGCCAGCCGGGCAGCGCAAAGGCGTCGCGGGCCATGGCGCCCCATTCATGAAACGTCAGCGTCAGCGGATTGTGCGTATGAATCTGATCGACGATGCCATACTCGCAAGGTTCGTTTTCATCTTCCTCGACAAACGACCCGAACATCCGGTCCCAGATCACCAGCACGCCTGCGTAATTGCGGTCGATATAACGCGGATTGCGCGCATGATGCGCCCGGTGGATTGACGGCGTGTTCAGCACTCGCTCGAGCCAGCCGAGCTTCGGCACCGCCTGCGTGTGGACAAAAAACTGGAACGCCAGATTGAGCAGCACCACGCCGACAATCTGCACGGGCGTAAATCCGAGCCACGCCATCGGCAACCAGAAAAGCCACATGCCCGCGACCGGGTACATCAAACTTTGACGAAACGCCGTCGACAGATTGAGCCGCTCCGACGAATGATGAACGACGTGCGCAGCCCAGAGCCAGCGAACGCGATGACTGGTGCGGTGGAACACGTAGTAGAGAAAATCCTGCGCCACGAACAGCGCGACGAAGCCGAGCCAGCCCGACGGCATCGTATAAATGCGGTGATGATCGTAGACCCACGCATAGAGCGGCACGACGAATAGCCACGCGACCTTGTCGGCGCCTTGATGCATGAGCGCAAGCGCCGCATTGCTGACGGTGTCCTTCAGGCTGTACATGCCGGGCCGGCGGCTGCGCCAGTACCATGCCTCGACGCCGATGCACAGCAGGAATACCGGCGCGAGCGCCAGCAGAACGAGTTCGATACCCATGGATTTCGTCTCCTCACGAAAGCGATGCGGGCCGGCGGTTCTCCATCGACCGCCGTGTCACCGTGCGAGCGTCCATTCTGACGCAGAACGGCACTCGCCATCGCATGGCTAGAGGGGTTCTTCGAATCTCATGGGGCGGTGCGGTACACCCAATCGATCAGGGCGTCGTTGAACGGCCGCGAAGCCCCGGCCCGCGGATCGTTGACGAGCGAGACCACGACATAGGTACTGCCGGTGCGCGTGCCGACGTAACCGGCGACGGCGCGCACATCTTCGAGCGTACCGGTCTTGATGTGCGCATTGCCGGCGGCGTCGCTGTCCGCGAGCCGGTTTCGCATCGTGCCGTCGACACCGACCACCGGCATCGATTCCACAAACACTTGCGCCGTCGGCCCGTTCATGGCGTGCTGTAACAAACGTGCGAGGCTGGCGGCGCTGATGCGTTCGTCGCGCGAAAGTCCCGAACCGTTGTCGACGACGAGGCCGGGCATCGGCAGATCGTTCTCGTCGAGCCACTGCGCGAGGATGCGGCGTGACTTCGTGAGGCTGGCCGGCGCCTTGTCATCGCGCAGGCCGAGCGACAGGAACAACTGACGCGCCATCACGTTGTTGCTGAACTTGTTCATGTCATGCACAACCTCCGCAAGCGTCTGGCCGCGATGCGTGGCGATCAGGCGCGCGCCCGGCGATACGAGGCCGCTGCGCACATTGCCGGTGAGCTTGCCGCCCGAGGCCTGCCACAGGGCAAGGAAGCCGCCGAGGAAGAAGCGGTCGCGATCGGGGGCGGCCACCGCCCAGTCCTTTGCGTCGCACGCCAGCGCATAGGTTCCCGAGAAATGGGCGACCAGGGAACCGTCAGGCTGTTCGCGGATATCGGGATGGATCTTGCCCAACCAGTCGCCGCAGCCGCCCTGACTGGCGCTGAGGTCGTTGTCGATGGTCAGATGCGCAAGCGGGGGCAGGGCAGTGACGTCGACGGTGCCGTCGGCATTGCCGGAGAAATTGAAGCTCAGGGCCTTGAACGAATACAGCAATGCATCGGGCGGAACGTTGTACGGTCGGTCGTCGCCCCCGTCGATCGTGGGGGTCACGCCGATATCGGGATCATAGGCGCTGCGGTCGAGCACCAGGTCGCCCTGGATCTCGTCGATGCCGGCGCGATGGAGCTCCGCGACGAACTTTTCCATCTCTTCCGGTACCAGCTTCGGATCGCCCGTGCCCTTGATGTACAGGTTGCCATGCAAGACGCGCGCATCGATCTGGCCATCTGTATAGGCCATGGTGCGCCAGCGGTAATCGGGGCCGAGCAGGTCCAGCGCGGCGGCGCTCGTGACCAGCTTCATCGTCGAGGCGGGGTTGCGCGGCGCATCGGCGTTGAGCCAGACCAGCGGCTCGGGCCCTTGCCCGCGCGTGCGCAGCGGATTGTCGACCCGTGCGACGACCACGCTCACGTGACTCGCGGGCAGCTTGTTGACCGCGAGCAGCCGGTTCAGTTCGGCGGGCAGCCCGGTAGCCGCCGGCACACGCGCAGTTTGGGTGGCGTGCGCCTTGCGGGCGGAGCGGGCGTGACTCGGCGTGGCGAGAACCAGGGCGCTGCAAAGGACGGCGCACAGCGCGGTGGCGCAGAGGGATCGGGACGAACGCATGGGTGGCGTGAACCTCCTTGGGGTAACGGCAATCGAAACGTGAACCGATGCGGCCGCGCGCGGCACCGGGCAAACGCGTCATTGTAAAACCACTTGTCGCTACAATGCCTGAATCGCTGCGTCAGAAACATCGGACAACCGGCCGAATTGTCTTCGACGCAACCTTTTTTCCGACCGCCATGCGAATACTGCTAGTCGAAGATGATCAAATGATCGCTGCTGCCGTCGCCAAAGGGTTGCGCCAGGAGGGGTGGACCGTCGACTCCGTCGGCGACGGGCAGCGCGCGCTCGACGCGCTCGCCGTCGAAAGCTACGACGCCATGCTGCTCGATCTCGGGCTGCCGCGCCGCGACGGCATCGATGTACTGCGCTCGCTGCGCGCCGCCGGCCAGGCGCTGCCCGTCCTGATCGTCACGGCGCGCGATGCGATCTCGGATCGCGTCAAGGGGCTTGATGCGGGCGCCGACGACTATCTCGTCAAACCGTTCGACCTCGACGAACTCGCCGCGCGCCTGCGCGCGCTGGTGCGCAGGCAGGCCGGCCGCAGCGAACCGCTGGTCCGGCACGGCGCGCTCGTGCTCGATCCCGCGACGCGCCAAGTCACGCTCGACGGCGCGCCCGTCACCCTGTCCGCGCGTGAATATGCCGTGCTCGAAGCGTTATTGATCCGCCCCGGCGCGGTGCTCTCGAAAGCCCAGCTTGAAGAGAGGATCTACGGATGGGGCGAGGAGATCGCAAGCAACGCGGTCGAGGTGCATATCCACGGTCTGCGCAAGAAGCTGGGCGCGGACACCATCCGCACCGTGCGCGGCGTCGGCTACATGATGCCGGCGGCGGGGGAGGCCGATTGATGCGTTCGATCCGTCGCCGGCTGTTGGCCGGTCTGCTGTTGACGCTGCTCGTTGCGCTGGTGCTGGCCGGCGTCGCCATCTTCCGTCAGTCGCGCGCCGAGGCCAACGAACTGTTCGATTTTCAGTTGCAGCAGATGGCGCTGTCGTTGCCGGCCGAACCGTTTTCGAGCGTGCCCGGCGAACATGGCGACGACGCCGGCCTGATCATCCAGATCTGGAGCCGCAACGGCGTCGAACTGTATTATTCCCATCCGCGTGCCCCGTTGCCGCGCCGCGCCGAACTTGGCTTCACCACTGTGCAGACGCCGGCCGGCGATTGGCGCGTGTACGCCGCACTCGTCGGCGACAACGTCGTGCAGCTGGCCCAACCGATGGCGGTGCGCGACACGCTCGCCGTGTCGATGGCCGTGCGCACGTTGCTGCCGTTGGGCGTCGCGATGCCGATTCTTGCATTGCTGGTCTGGATCATCGTGGGACGCGGCCTGAGACCGCTGCGCCGCGTCACCCGTGCGCTCGACGCGCGCGCCGGGCGCGCTCGAGCCCTTGCCCGATGACGGTTTGCCGGATGAAGTACAGCCGCTCGTGCAGGCGCTCAACAGTCTTCTTGGACGGCTTGGGCATGCTTTGGCGCAGCAGAAGGCGTTCGTCGCCGACGCGGCGCATGAACTGCGCACGCCGCTTGCCGCCCTGCATCTTCAATTGCAACTGCTTGAACGCGCCGCCAGCGACGACGCGCGTCGGGACGCCATGCAGGATTTGCGCGCCGGGGTTCGCCGCGCCACACATCTTGTCCAGCAATTGCTGACGCTCGCGCGGCAGGACCCGGGCGAGACGCGTACGCTCGCCGATCTCGGCCTGTTGGACGTGTTGCGCGAAGTCGTGGCGCGTCACGCGCCCATGGCGGCGGCGCGCGGCATCGAACTGGGACTCGATGTCACAACGGATACCGGCCGTCATGCCCGTGTGCATGGTGATGCGCAGGCGCTGCAAACGCTGTTCGGCAATCTTGTCGACAACGCCTTGAAATACACGCCGCGCGGCGGGCGTGTCGACGTTCGCCTCGTGTCCGCGTGGCCGGCCGTCGTCGAGGTCGAAGACAATGGCCCCGGCATCGCCGCCGATGAACGCGAGCGCGTGTTCGACCGTTTCTATCGCCGCATCGACGACGCCGCCGGCCCGTCGAACATCGAAGGCAGCGGACTCGGGCTTGCGATCGTGCGCAACATCGCGGATGTGCATCACGCGCAGGTCACGCTCCACGATGCGCGCGAAGGACATGGCCTGCGTGTGCGGGTCGGCTTCGATGGTGCGCCGACGCACATTCCCCCTGCCTTGTAACGCCAACAGCGATCCGCCGTCGCGTTTGACCGGCATGGGGCCGGCGGCGATTGCCAACCCCTATCGCCGCCGCCCAGGCATTGATTTGCGCCGCTTAAGGTTACCTTAAGCCTGTCTCTCTACGATGACGTTCATGTCAACGTGTTCATCTCGAGGAGAGGCACATGCAAGTATCGAAGCTTACGCGTAGTCTGGTGGCCGCCGGGTTGGTGGTGGCCTTGTCGGCGGGCTATGTCGCGGGTCGCCAGCACTGGCACACGCCGCTGACGTCGCAGGTCGTCGCCAACGCGAATGCGGCGGTGCAGCAGTCCGCCGCAACGGCGCCGCGCATGCTCGTGCCGGACTTCTCGCAATTGGCGGAACAATACGGACCGGCTGTAGTCAACATTAGTGTCACCCACGACGGGACGACGGGCCAGGCGGGCCGTGGCGCGTCTGCATCGCCGTTCCCGCCGGGCATGAGCCAGAACGATCCCCTGTTCCAGTTCTTCAAGCGTTTCTACGGCGCGCCGGGCGGTGATGACGGCGGCGACGGTGTCGGCGGCGACAGCGGTCAGGGCAGCAATGGGCCCACGCGCAGTCTTGGCTCCGGGTTCATCGTGAGCCCCGACGGCTATGTGCTGACGAACGCGCACGTGGTCGATGACGCGAGCACCGTGACTGTCAAGCTGACCGACAAGCGCGAATACCGCGCGAAGGTGATCGGCAGCGACAAGGCGAGCGACGTCGCATTGCTGAAGATCGACGCGAGCGGATTGCCGACCGTAAAGATCGGCGATCCCGAGAAGTCGAAAGCCGGTGAGTGGGTGGTGGCGATCGGTTCACCGTACGGATTCGACAATACCGTGACGGCCGGCATCGTAAGCGCCAAGGCACGCACGCTGCCCGACGAGAACTACACGCGATTCATCCAGACGGATGTGCCGGTCAACCCGGGTAACTCGGGCGGTCCGCTGTTCAATCTGAACGGCGAGGTCATCGGCATCAATTCGATGATCTACTCGCGTACCGGGGGCTTCCAGGGGCTGTCGTTCGCCATTCCGATCGACATGGCGATGAAGGTGAAAACGCAGTTGCAGCAATACGGCAAAGTCAGCCGTGGCCGCATCGGCGTCGCGATTCAGGAAATGAATCAGTCGCTGGCG
The DNA here is from genome assembly GCF_902459695.1 of Pandoraea terrae. Classification (GTDB taxonomy): domain Bacteria; phylum Pseudomonadota; class Gammaproteobacteria; order Burkholderiales; family Burkholderiaceae; genus Pandoraea; species Pandoraea terrae. The sequence continues at coordinate 162,558 of NZ_CABPRZ010000007.1, read as the reverse complement.
AAATCATTCGGATTGCCGAAGCCGACCGGCGCGCTGGTCAGTGCGATCGAACCCAACGGCCCGGCTGCAAAGTCGGACCTGAAGCCGGGCGACGTGATCCTGGCGGTCAACGGCGCGATGATCGACGATTCGGCGCAGTTGCCGTCGCGCATCGCAGATATGCGCCCTGGCGACAAAGCGGACCTGACGGTGTGGCGCAATGGTTCGTCGCAACACGTCAGCGTGACGGTGGGTGCGTTCAGCAGCAAGAACATTGCATCGAACGATAACACCGCCACGCATGGCCGCCTGGGCCTGGCGGTGCGCGAACTGGGGCCGCGCGAGAAGCGCGACGCGCAAGTCACGCACGGCCTTGTGGTCGAGCGGGCGGGTGGTCCGGCGGCGCAGGCCGGTGTCGAGGCGGGCGACATCATCCTCTCGATCAACGGCACGCCTGTCACGAGCGCCGCGCAGTTGAGCGACAAGCTCAAGAAGGCAGGCAACAACGTGGCGCTGCTCGTGCAGCGCGACGGCGAGCAGATATTCATTCCGGTCGATCTCGGCTAGGAGTCCGGATCGATTTTTCGATACACCATCGTCAATCATTGACAAGGAGGTCGAAGATGAAGCAATCCATGAAGCGTTGGTCGGTCGCAGCTGCCGCGACCCTTGCTCTGGCGGGCGGTGCCGCGCTCGCCCAGGCGCAATCGGAAGGGTTGCCGCCAGAAGTGCAGCAAGGGTCCGTCAGTTATCTGTCGGGCGGTGTCGCAGGCGATGAGTCCGCGGCAATCAAACAGGCCATGGGCCGCTATCCGCTATCGATCGAGTTGTACGCGAAGGGCGATGGCGCCAATGAATTCCTGGCTGACGTCCCTGTGCGTATCAGCACCGCACACGACAAGATGGTACTGGATGTGACCGCGAAGGGACCGTTCCTGCTCGTGAAGGTGCCGCCAGGCGCTTACACGGTGCGCGCGACGTACGAAGGCAAGGAAATGATCCGCAAGGTTAACGTCTCGGCGAAGGGGCACGCGCGTGCCGTGTTCCTTTGGAACCAGATGTAGGCGCCGACAATAAGCGGGAACAAACGGCAAACCAGTGCGCTCACAGGTAACACGTCCAAAGATGAGCGAGTTGCGCCGCCGAAAGGCGGCGTTTTTTTATACGGTGCAGCTTGACGCGTCGTCCGCCATGTTGGGGGCATCCGCCGAAAACGTCTGCCGCACGGCGATGCCGTTCTTGATGGCGGTCATCTCCGCAAGGATCGCCACCGCAATCTCCGCCGGCGTGCGTGCGCCGAGATGCAGGCCTACCGGGCCGTGCAGGCGGGAGATTTCCGCCGCACTCAAATCGAACAGCGAGAGGCGTTCGCGCCGTTTCGCGTTGTTGACGCGCGAGCCGATCGCGCCGATATAGAACGCCGGCGACTTCAACGCTTCGAGCAGCGCCATGTCGTCGAGCTTTGGATCGTGCGTGAGTGTGACGACCGCGCTATACGAATCCAGCTGCAGCCGGATGATCAGGTCGTCGGGCATCTCGCGCGTCAGTTCGGTGTTCGGAACGTTCCATTCGTCGGCATATTCCGCGCGGGGTTCGCATACGATCACGTGGTAGTCGAGTGCTGTCGCCATGCTCGCCACGTAGCGCGACAATTGCCCCGCGCCGATGACGACCAGCCGGTGACGCGGGCCGTGGGAGGTGATCAGCCGTTGGCCGTCGAATTCCAGCGACGGCGTGCGGTGGCCCGGCACGATGCGGACTTCGCCGGTCGCCATGTCGAGTTCGCGCACGACCAGACGGTATTGGCCGATCGCCGCGAGCAGTTCCGGCACGCGCGTGTGCGCACGCACCGGTTCGAGCACCAGTTGCAAGGTGCCGCCGCATGGCAGGCCAAAACGATGCGCCTCTTCTGCACTGACGCCGTAACTCGTTGTCTGCGGCAGATCCTGCGGCCATTCCCCCGAACGGATACGCTCGACCAGATCGTCTTCCACGCAGCCGCCCGAGACCGAGCCAACGAGCCGGCCGTCCTCGCGGATGGCCAGCGTCGAGCCGACCGGGCGCGGTGCCGAGCCCCACGTGCGCACGACCGTGCCAAGCGTCACGAAATAGCCGGATTCGCTCCATTGGGCTGCAGCTTTCAGCACTTCGAGATCGACGCTGTCCATGTCCCGGGTCTCCCGGCGGTCAGACCAGACCGCACGTTTTGTCCATGCGACGAGTATAGCCAGTTTCCACCTGCGCTGTATCCGGCTAAATAGAACGCCCCTTCGGACGGGCGTGGGCGGCCCGGCGGGGAAATGCCCCTTGTCAGGCGGGGGCGAACGCAGAACAATGAAACTTGCGCCCGCGCCGGCAACGTCCGGCGGTTGCAGGCTGTCGTCCTTCGTTGTTGTCTTGTGCTTTCGCTCAGAACAATCGTTTCAGGAGACGCCCCATGTCAGTCCACGTGTCACTGACGGTCAACGGCGCGCCCGTGGCCGCCGACCTTCCCGCCGAAACGCTTCTCGTCGATTTTCTCCGCAACCAGCTTCGCCTGACCGGTACGCACGTCGGCTGCGATACGTCGCAATGCGGTGCTTGCACCGTGCTGCTGGACGGACGCGCCGTCAAGGCGTGCTCGTTGCTGGCCGTGCAGGCGCAGGACGCGACGGTCGTGACCATCGAAGGACTTGCGAGCGACGGGGCGTTGCATCCGATGCAGGCGGCGTTTCGCGAGCATCACGGGCTGCAGTGCGGCTTTTGCACCCCGGGCATGGTGATGAGCGCGTGCGCCATCGATACCACCGGCGGTGTACCCGATGAAGCGGCGATCCGCCGCGCGCTCGACGGCAATTTCTGCCGTTGCACCGGGTATCACAACATCGTGCGCGCCGTGCAGTCCGGGCTCGCCGCGATGCAGGCGAAAGGAGGCCGCTCATGAGCGCCGTACCTGTTGATACCCGCGACGCGTCCGCCGGCATCGGCGCGTCGGTGCGCCGAAAGGAAGACTACCGCTTCCTGACCGGCGCCGGACAATATACCGACGACGTCCAGCTCGCCGGTCAGACTTACGCCGTGTTCGTGCGTTCGCCGCATGCGCACGCCCGCATCGGCGGCTACCGGCTCGATGCCGCCCGCGCAGTGCCCGGCGTGGTGGGCATTTTCACGGGGGACGACATCAAGGCGGCCGGCATCGGCGGTCTGCCGTGCGGCTGGCTGATTACCGGCGCCGACGGGCAGCCCATGAAGGAGCCGCCGCACCCGATTCTCGCGATCGACACCGTAAGGTATGTCGGCGATCACGTCGCGATGGTCGTGGCGGAAACGCTGTCGGCCGCGCGCGAGGCGGCGGAGCGCGTCGAAGTTGATTACACGCCGCTCGACGCGGTCGTATCCCCCGAGCAGGCGGTGGCGGCGGGCGCGCCGTCCGTTCACGATATCGCGCCCGACAACCGCTGCTATGTGTGGACGCTGGGCGATCGCGCGGCGACCGACGCCGGGTTCGCGAAGGCTGCACACGTCACGACGCTGACGTTCGTCAATAATCGGCTGATTCCGAACGCGATCGAGCCGCGCGCCGCTGTTGCGGCGTACAGCCGCGCCGACGAGAGCTACACACTGTACGTCGCGAATCAGAACCCCCACGTCGAACGTTTGCTCATGGCCGCGTTCGTGCTCGGCATTCCCGAGCACAAGCTGCGCGTCATCGCGCCCGACGTTGGCGGCGGCTTCGGTTCGAAGATCTTTCTCTACGCCGAGGAAACGGCGTTGGTGTGGGCGAGCAAGCAACTGAATCGTCCGATCAAATGGACCGCCGAGCGCGCCGAAGCGTTTCTGTCGGATGCGCACGGACGCGATCACGCGACCACCGCCGAACTCGCGCTGGACGCGGATGGCAAGTTCCTCGCAATGCGCGTGCATACGAAAGCCAATCTCGGCGCGTATCTGTCGACGTTCTCGTCGTGCGTGCCGACGATCCTCTACGCCACGCTGCTTGCCGGGCAATACGCCACGCCGGCGATTTTCTGCGAAGTCACGGGCGTGTTCACGCACACCTCGCCGGTCGATGCATACCGCGGCGCGGGCCGGCCCGAGGCGACCTATGTCGTCGAGCGGCTGGTGGAGACGGCCGCGCGTGAGACCGGCATCGATCCGGCCGAGTTGCGGCGGCGCAATTTCATCAAGACATTCCCCTACCAGACACCCGTTGCGTTGTGCTATGACACCGGCGACTACACCGCCAGTCTTGACCGTGCGCTGCAGTTGGCCGACGTGGCCGGTTTCCCGGCGCGCCGCGAGGCGGCGAAGCAGCGCGGCATGCTGCGCGGATTGGGCTTCTCCTGCTACATCGAGGCGTGCGGTCTCGCGCCGTCGAACATCGCGGGCCAGTTGGGCGCGCGCGCGGGGTTGTTCGAAGCCGGCGAAGTGCGCGTGCATCCGACCGGCAAGGTGACGGTATTCACCGGCTCGCACAGCCACGGCCAGGGGCACGAAACCACGTTTTCGCAGATCGTCGCGGACCGGCTCGGCATCGGCATCGATGACGTCGACGTCGTGCACGGCGATACCGGCCGTGTGCCGTTCGGGATGGGGACGTATGGATCGCGTTCGTTGGCTGTTGGCGGCACGGCGCTGATGAAGGCGCTCGACAAGGTCGTCGCCAAGAGCCGCAAGATCGCCGCGCACATGCTCGAGGCGGCGGAAGACGATATCGAGTTCGACGCCGGCAAGTTTACGGTGGCCGGCACCGACCGCAGCCTGCCGTTCGCGCAGATTGCATTGTCCGCCTACGTGCCGCACAACTATCCGCTCGAGACGCTGGAGCCCGGACTCGACGAGACGGCGTTCTACGACCCGACGAACTTTACGTTTCCTGCCGGCAGCCATATTTGCGAGGTCGAGGTCGATCCGCAGACGGGACAAACGGAGATCGTGGCGATGACCGCTGTCGACGACTTCGGCAACATCGTCAATCCGATGATCGTCGAGGGCCAGGTGCATGGCGGGCTCGCCCAAGGGATCGGGCAGGCGTTGCTCGAAGGGTGTGTGTACGATCCGGAAAGCGGTCAGTTGGTGACGGGGTCGTATATGGACTACGCGATGCCGCGCGCCGACGACCTGCCTGACTTTCAGGTCGCGACGACCTGCACGCCGTGCACGCACAATCCGCTGGGGGTGAAGGGGTGCGGCGAAGCGGGCGCGATCGGATCGCCCGCGGCGGTGATCAATGCCATCACGGATGCGATCGGCGTGTTGCATCTGGAAATGCCGGCGACCGCCGAACGCGTATGGCAGGCGTTGCAGCAACGTCAGCAGACATCCGCGCCTGCGGGCGCCTGATACGACATCGACAGGAGCGTTGCCATGAAGACGTTCGACTATCACCGACCCGCCGATGTCGCGCAAGCCGTGCAAGGACTTGCCGCTCACCCGGACGCGAAGCTCATCGCCGGTGGTCAGAGCCTGTTGCCGGCCATGAAACTCGGACTCGCCGCGCCGTCGGATGTGATCGATCTCGGCGGCATCGCGTCGTTGCGCGGCATTCGCCGTGACGGCGACCGCCTTGTGATCGGCGCGATGACCTCGCATGCGGAAGTCGCAGCATCGGCCGAAGTCCGGCAGGCGATTCCCGCGCTCGCCGCCTTGGCCGAAGGTATTGGCGACCGGCAGGTGCGCAATCGCGGCACGCTGGGCGGGTCGCTGGCCAACGACGATCCGGCCGCGTGTTATCCGGCCGCCGTGCTGGGCCTTGGCGCGACCGTGCGAACCGATCGCCGGGAAATCGCCGCCGACGACTTTTTCCTCGGCATGTTCGAGACGGCGTTGCAGCCCGGCGAGATCATCACGGCGGTGGCGTTCCCCGTGGTGCAGCGTGCGGCTTATGTCAAATTCCGCCAGCCCGCGTCGCGCTTTGCGCTGGTGGGCGTGTTCGTCGCGCAGGGGGCGGCGGGCGTGCACGTGGCGGTGACGGGCGCCGCGCCCAGCGTGTTCCGCTTCACGGCTGCCGAGCAGGCGTTGACCGCAAAATTCACGCCGGAGGCCGTTGACGGGCTGTCCGTCAGTCCGGCCGACATGTCGGGCGATATGCATGGCAGCGCCGAGTACCGTGCGCATCTCGTGCAGGTGATGACGCGCCGTGCCGTGGAGGCCGCATTGCATGCCTGACGGAAACCCGCACCCGGCGTCCGTCGATGCGGTGTTGGCGGCACTCGCCGACGCCGATTACCTTGCCACGCGACAATTGGCGACAACTGTCTTTCTGGGCTTGCGCATGGGACGCCCGCTGTTTCTCGAAGGCGAGGCGGGCGTCGGCAAGACGGAGGTGGCGCGTGCGTTGGCGGCGATGCTGGATCGCGATCTGATTCGCCTGCAATGCTTCGAGGGGCTCGATATTGCATCGGCCGCCTACGAATGGGACTACGCGCGCCAAGTGCTCGAGATCCGGCTTTCCGAGGCGGCGCATGCCGCCGGAGGCGGGCCCGGCGCCGCCCTTGATACGCAGCAGCTTGCCGGACGGCTGTACGGCGACGCATTCCTGCTGAAGCGGCCGTTGGCGCAAGCGCTGATGCCGAATCCGCGCGGCGCGCCGGTATTGCTCATCGACGAGCTCGATCGTGCGGACGAACCGTTCGACGCGTTTCTGCTCGAAGTGCTCTCCGAATTCCAGTTGAGCATTCCGGAGTTCGGCACGTTACGCGCCGCCACGCCGCCCGTGGTCGTCATCACGTCGAATCGCACGCGCGAGATTCACGATGCGATCAAGCGGCGCTGTCTCTACCACTGGGTCGACTACCCCGACGCGCGCCGCGAATGGGCGATCCTGCGCCGCAAGGTGCCCGACGCACCCGAAGCACTGACGGAGCAGGTGGTCGCATTCGTGCAGCGTTTGCGCGAAGGCGATCTCTACAAGGCGCCGGGCGTGGCGGAAACGCTCGACTGGACACGCGCGCTGATGACGCTCGACTGCGTTTCGCTCGATGCCGACATGATCGATGCGACGCTCGGCGCATTGCTCAAGTATCAGGACGATCTCGCCCGGGTGCAGGGCGACGCGGCGCTTGCGTTGCTGCGCGACATTCAGGCCGGCCTGGGCGGCGGGAATACCACGCCATGACGGATGGAACGTTTGAGGGCGACGGCCGGCTCGCCGAGAACGTGATGCACTTTGCGCGGGTGCTGAGGATCGCCGGCCTGCCGATCGGTCCCGCCCATGCCGCCGACGCGTTGATGGCGGTGAGCCTTGTCGGCGTGGCGCGCCGCGACGACTGGCATGCCGCGCTGGCGAGCGTGCTCGTCACCCGGCGCGACCAGCAAGCGATCTTCGATCAGGCGTTTGCCGTGTTCTGGCGCGATCCGGATCTGCTGGCTCGCGCAGCACGGTTGCCATTACCGAAAATCGCCGGGCGCCTGGCCGGCGATCTGCCGGTCAGCCCGCGCGTGAGCCACGCGCTTGCGCCGCGCGCCTCGCAACCCGATGCCGCCAGGACGCCGTCGCCGCGCCGCACCGAGTTCGAGGCGATGGCGACGTTTTCCGAGCGCGAACGGCTCATGACGCGTGACTTCGAGCAGATGACGCCGCAGGAGTGGGCCGAAGCGCGCCGATGGATTGCCCGCTTCGCGATGCCGTTTCGCGAGATCGTGACGCGGCGCTGGCAAGCGGGCGGCCGGGGCCGTATCGACCTGCGCGCTGCACTGCGCGAACGTTTGCGCCAAGGTGGCGAATTGCAGCGGCTGCCGCACCGGCAGCGGGTCCGCAGGCCGCCGCCGATCGTGGCGCTGTGCGACATCTCGGGGTCGATGCACCGTTACACGCGCGTGCTGCTTCATTTCCTGCATGCGCTTGGGCGGCGCGAATCGCTGAGCGTATTTCTCTTTGGAACACGCCTGACCGATGTCACGCGCTGCCTGCGCGCGCGCGACGTGGACGACGCCATGCGCGCCGTGGCGCGCGCGGTGCCCGATTGGTCGGGCGGCACGCGCATCGGCCCCTGCCTCCAGACCTTCCACCGCCAATGGGCGCGGCGCTTGTTGGCGCGGCGTGCGGCCGTCCTGCTTGTGACGGACGGCCTCGATCGCGGCGACCCTGCCGTGCTGGGCGAAGCGATGGCGCGCCTGCGCCTTTGCAGCCGGCAGATTCTCTGGCTCAACCCCCTGTTGCGCTACGCCGGCTTTGCGCCGAAGGCCGGCGGCGTGCGGGCGATGTTGCCGTGGGTCGATCGCCATCTGCCCGTGCACGATCTCGCATCGCTGGCGCAATTGTCACAGGCGTTGGGCCGGCATGCATGCTGACCATCGGACAAGGCCGCAATATTGCGCTGCGGCTGTTGCCGGGTGCTGGCGCGTGTCACAATGCCGATGACGCGATGGCGATGCATCGCCTGAATAAACGGGAGTCCAGACGATGGAACTGCAAAACAGCCGGGTGCTGCCAGTCGCGCAGGACGTGGTGTGGGTTGCGCTCAACGACCCGGGCGTACTGCAGCAATGCATTCCGGGCTGCGAATCGCTCGACCGTGTCGACGCGCATACATTTACGGTCGCCATGACGGCGTCGGTGGGGCCGGTGAAGGCGCGCTTTACCGGCAAGCTGACGCTGAGCGACGTGATTCCCCCCAAGTCGTACACACTTCATTTCGATGGACAGGGCGGCGCGGCCGGCTTCGGCAAGGGGCAGGCGGCTGTCACGCTGCACAAGCAGGGCGTGAGCGAGACCGTGCTCGCGTACGAAGCGAATGCGCAGGTTGGCGGCAAGCTTGCGCAGGTCGGCTCCCGGCTGATCGACGGTGCGGCGCGCAAGCTTGCCGATGATTTTTTCACGCGGTTCGCCGCCATTGTCGCCCCGGGGGCGCTGGCGGCGGGGGAGGGGGTGCCGAGCGATCGCGACGCCACGACAGGCCGTGGCGCAGAGGCGGGCAGCGTAGCGTCCACCGGCTTGCCGCTACCGCGGAAATGGCAGCACCGTTGGTGGGTTTGGGCGCTGATGGCGATCCTGGCGATCGCGGCCATCGTGATCGGCAACCATGTCCGTTGAGCGCGCACCCGGCGCACCGGTCGGCTACGACTTGCGCATTCGTATTCGCGATGGCGAGACGCCGGTGTTCGGCCCGGGCAAGCTGGCGCTGCTGCGCGAGATCGAACGGACCGGATCGATTTCCGCCGCTGCCCGCGAACTCGGCATGTCGTATCGGCGCGCATGGTTGCTCGTCGATGCCATGAATCATGCGTTCCGTGAGCCGCTGGTCGCGCGCCATATCGGCGGGGCGGCCGGGGGCGGCGCTGCCTTGACGCCGTTGGGGCAATCCATGGCTTCGCAATACGAGGCGTTGATCTCGGAGATGCACGAGTGGCTGGACGACCGCATCGAAACGTTCGCCAACGTGATCAAGTCATCTGCGTGAGGGGGCATCGTCAGCGGGTGAGCGCGACAGATTTGATGAGCAGAAAGACGTCGGTGCCAGGCGTCAGACGCAATTGATCGGCTGAGTAGCGCGTGATGCGTGCGACCAGCGTCGTAGGGTGATCGATGCCGGCGGCATCTGCCCTGTTGACGGCGCCGTCATTGTCTCTCGCAGAGACGCACGCGCGCACTTCGACGGCATCTCCCAGCAGGCGCAGGGCTTCGACGCGCGCCGGCAATACATTGAGCACGCTCGACGCCGCTGGCAGTTCGGTCGCCACGGCGATATCACGGGCACGCACGAGGATGCGGCAAGGGTCGCCGGTTGCCCCCGCCACGCGGGGCACGCGCAGACGTCCGCCGGAGAAGCGGAGTTCCGTGAGGCCGTAGCCGGCGTCGTGCCCGACCACCGTCGTCTCGAGTAGCGTGCCGGGCTCATCGCCCAAGCCGTCCAGTGCTTCCCGATGCAGATTGAGCACGTCCGCCGGCGCCCCTTGCGAGACGGTGCGCCCATCCTGGAACAGCACCACCTGATCGGCCAGCCGCATGACTTCGTCGAGCGCATGCGTGACATACAGCACCGGCAGCCGCAATTCGTGACGGATGCGATCCAGGTATTCGAGCACTTCGTGCCGTCGGGCCTGATCGAGCGAGGCGAGGGGCTCGTCCATCAGCAGCAGTCTCGGACAGGCGAGCAGGGCGCGCCCGATGCCCACACGCTGTTTCTCGCCGCCCGACAACGCGCCAGGGTGGCGCCCCAGCAGATGAGAGAGATTGAGGACGTCAACCACGTGGTCGAACGGCACCGCGGCGGCGCCGGCCTCGCGGCGCCGGAACCAGCGGCCGAACAGCAGGTTGTGCTCGACGCTCAGGTGCGGCAACAGCCGGGCATCCTGGAAGACGTAGCCGACGCGGCGCCGGTGCGGCGCGAGCGCGATACCCCCGGCACTGTCGAACAGCACTTCGCCGTCGACGGCAATGCGCCCGGCGTCGGGCCGGAACAACCCGGCCACTGCGTTGATGACGGAGCTCTTGCCGCTGCCCGACGGGCCGAACAGTGCGGTCACGCCCATGCCGGCGGCAAAATTGGCGTCGAGAGAGAACGCCCCGAAGCGATGTTGCAGGCTGACTTCAACCGTCATGACCGAGCGCCTTGCGGTGGCCGAAGCGGATCAGCATTTCGGACAGGATCAGAGTGGCCAATGCGAGCACCGTTGAGATGGCGCACAGGCGCCAGACCATCGCGTCGCCCTCCGGCACTTGCGTGACGGTATAGATGGCGAGCGGGAGCGTTTGCGTCTGGCCCGGGATATTGGAGACGAACGTGATCGTCGCGCCGAATTCGCCGAGCGCGCGTGCAAAGGCGAGCACAAAGCCGTGCAGCACGCCGGTCATCGAAAGCGGCAAGGTTACCGTCAGAAAAGTGGCGAGTGGACTCGCGCCGAGGGTCTGCGCGGCCTGCTCCAGCTTCGGGTCGGCCGATTCGAGCGCCTGCCGGATGGCGCGCACCAGCAGCGGAAACCCCATCACGCCCGCCGCCAGCGCGGCACCGGTCCAGCGGAACGCGAACGTGAAACCGAACCACTCGCGCAGCAGTTTGCCGATCACGCCCTGTCCGCCGAACAACACGAGCAGCGCGAAGCCGACCACGACGGGCGGGAGCACGAGCGGGAGGTGGAGCAGGGCGTCGAGCATAGCCTTGCCGGGAAAACTGCGGCGCGCGAGCAGCCACGCCGCCGCATAGGCGATCGGCAGGCTGCACAGTGTGCCCCACAGTCCTACGCGCAGGCTCAGCATGACGATGCCCCACTCGTCGGGGGTCAAGCCATTCATGGAGGGCGTTATGGCCGGGCAAAGCCGTAGCGCTGGAACACGGCCATCGCGGCAGGCGTTTGCAGGAATTTATAGAACGGTTCGGCGACGGCGCGGTCCGCCTGCTTCGTGACCGCAAGCGGATAGACGATCGGGGCGTGGCTGTCGGCCGGGAAGGTGCCGGCAATACGCACGCGCTTCTCGGCGTTGGCGTCGGTCTTGTACACGATGCCGTAGGGCGCTTCGCCGCGCGCCACGAGCAGCAGTGCGTTGCGCACATTGTCGGCCGCGGCCACCTTGCCCTGCACTTGTGACCAGGCGCCGAGTTTCTCGAGCGCGGCCTTGCCATAAAGACCGGCCGGCACGTGCGCCGGATCGCCCATCGCGAGCCTGCCGTCGCCGAGCAGGTCGTTCAACGCCACACCGGGCTTCAGGTCGACATTGCCGCGCGTGGTGGCAGGCGCGATCAGCACCAGCGCGTTGCCAAGCAGGTTGCGGCGCGAGGCAACGTCGATCAGGTCATGCTTCTGCGCGTAGTCCATCCAGTCCAGGTCGGCCGAGATGAAGACGTCGGCCGGCGCGCCTTTCTCGATCTGGCGGGCGAGCGTCGAGCTTGCGCCATACACCAGCACCGGCTTCTTGCCAGTTTCCTTCGTGTATGTTGCGGACAAGTCGTCGAGGGCGTCTTTCAAGCTGGCGGCGGCGTAAACCTGCTGCGCGCCAGCATGCCCGGCGAAGGCGAGGCCGGCACCGAATGCGGCAATGGACGCGGTGTGGCGCAGAATTCGGGAAATATCCAGGCAGGCGTTACGACAGAAAGCACGGACGACGGTGGTCACGGAAAGGTCTCCAGCGTGTGTAGTGGCTTGCGTTATGTTGTCCCGATGGGCGCGTCGATGCCGCGGCTCACCGGGGGATTCGTTGTATAGGATTATATATAACGCGTTCGCGCTGTGGAGATATATGGCGTATCACGCCGGCGTCATGGGGGCGCTGAAGCGACGTCCGGCCGAATTATTCGGCGACGGCGCGCAGATCTTCCGGGACGGCGACGGCCTGGCGGCGCATGGCGCGGCTGTGGCGCAGCATGTCGAAGAAACCGTCGATGATCGGGCCGCATTCCTGGGCCAGGTCGTAACTGTCCTGCATGAAAAGCCAGTCGCTCATCAGGCCGACGACCATGGCGTGCAGGGCGATGGCCGCGCGCGCCGTATCCAGATCGGCCGGCAGCTGCCCGCAGTCGATCGCCAGTTGAATGTCGCGCGCGATGCGCCGTCTGCCGTCGGCGCAGGCCTCATGCTGACGCTCCATCACGGAGCGCATTTCGTCCGTGTACTCGCATTTGTGAAAAAGGATGTCGAGCACGCGGCGGCGGCGTTCGTTGCGAACGGTCTCCAGCAGCACCAATTTGCAGATCTCGTGCATCCGGGTCATCGGATCGCCGTCTTCCGCTTCGTGACACTGGTCGATCATCCGCTCCATGGGCAGACGAATCCGGTCCGTCATCGCATTGAACAGGTCGATCTTGTTCTTGAAGTGCCAGTAGATGGCGCCGCGCGTCACGCCGGCAGCCTCTGCGATATCGGCCAGCGAGGTACGCGAAACCCCTTTCGCCGCGAACACCGCCTCGGCGGTGTCGAGCAGAAGATTGCGCGTCTCGATTGCTTCCTCTTTTGTTTTGCGGGCCATCGTCTTTTCAAGGGAACGGCAGTGATGCGAAAACTGTCTGTAACCGCGTGTAACGCTTTGTGCGTTGCAATGCGATTTACATACATTCACGAATGTATCTATAATATCATCCGCTTGCGCTCATGCACAGGGTTCCTTAAGCTGACTTGTCCTAGGGTTACACCTGAGCCGAACACGGGTCGATGTCCTGCGCTCCGTGTTCCGGCGCCAGTTCGACGATTCTCGCGCACGAACGCAACGAGGGCGCCGGCAACTGCCGGTTGCGAGCCCTGTCTCTCCAGCGTTTGGCCTGCCCTTGCGCCCATGCGGCGCACCTGCGGAGACCTCGAGCCGGGGACCCATGCCGTTCGCAACCATCGCATCGCGTATTGTTTTCATTGTTTGACCGCATTCCATTTATCGGGGGCGTATATGCACGTCAAGAGAAGTTCGTTGGGGATGGTCACTGTCGTCGCATTGGCGGCAATGACGTTGGCCGCATGCGGCAAGAAGCCGCAGGGCGCGCCACAGGGGATGGTGCCGGAAGTCGGCGTCGTGACCCTGCAGACCCAGAACGTGGCACTGACGACCGACCTGCCGGGCCGAACCTCGCCCTATCGTGTGGCGGACGTGCGTGCGCGCGTCAACGGCATCGTGCTCAAGCGCGATTTCACTGAAGGCGGGGACGTCAAGTCGGGGCAGCGTCTCTACAAGATCGATCCGGCGACGTATCAAGCCGCTTTCGAAAGCGCCAAGGCGACCTTGGCCAAGGCCGAGGCGAGCGCCGCATCGACGCGTCTGCTGGCGCAGCGCTACAAGCAGCTCGTGGCTGTCGAGGCCGTGTCCAAGCAGGAATACGACAATGCCGTGGCCGCCAACCTGCAGGCCGAGGCGGACGTCGCGGCAGGCAAGTCCGCCGTCGAGACGGCACGCATCAACCTGAGCTACACCGACGTGCCGGCGCCGATTTCCGGGCGCACGGGCCTGTCGCAAGTGACGGAAGGCGCTTACGTGCAGGCGGGCACCGCGACGTTGATGACGACCGTGCAGCAGATCGATCCGATCTACGTGGACGTAACGCAATCGACCAACGACGTGCTGCGCCTGCGCCGCGAACTGGCCGAAGGCAAGCTGACCAATGCCGGCCCGAATGCGGCGAAGGTGATGCTCACGCTCGACGACGGCACCAAGTACCCGCTCGAAGGCAAGTTGCAGTTCTCGGACATCACCGTCGACCAGACCACCGGTTCCATCACGGTGCGGGCGATTTTCCCGAATCCGAAGCGTGAGTTGCTCCCGGGCATGTTCGTTCACGCCAGCTTGCAGGAAGGCGTGACGGAGAATGCCTTGCTGGTGCCGCAACAAGGCGTCACGCGCGACCAGAAGGGACAGGCCGTTGCGATGGTCATCAATGCCGAAGGCAAGGTCGAGCCGCGCAAGCTGGTGGCCGATCGCGCGATCGGCGACAAGTGGCTCGTGACCTCGGGGCTTGCCGCCGGCGACAAGGTGATTGTCGAAGGTCTGCAGAAAGTGCGCCCGGGCGCGCCGGCCAAGCCGGTCGAAGCGAAGTTGCCGAACGCTCCGGCGTTGGCAGGACAGGCGCCGGCAGCGGCATCCGGCGCAGGTGCAGTCTCTGGCGCGGCTGCCGCGCCGGCGGCTGCGTCGGCCCCTGTCTCCACCGCCAAAGCGCAATAACGCGGAGCCCCCCATGGCAAAGTTTTTTATCGATCGCCCGATTTTCGCGTGGGTGATCGCCATCGTCATCATGCTGGCCGGTGCGCTGTCGATCCTGAAGTTGCCGGTCTCGCAATATCCGCCGATCGCGCCGCCGTCGGTGCAGATTTCTGCCGTTTATCCGGGCGCGTCCGCACAGACGGTCCAGGATACGGTCACACAGGTGATCGAACAGCAGATGAACGGTATCGACCACCTCGAGTACATGTCCTCGACCTCGGACAGCTCGGGCGCGGTGGCGATCACGCTGACGTTCTCGCAAGGCACGAATCCGGACATCGCGCAGGTGCAGGTGCAGAACAAGCTGCAGCTCGCCACGCCGTTGCTGCCTCAGGAAGTGCAGCAGCAGGGGATCAAGGTCGCGAAGGCGACCAAGAACTTCCTGCTGGTGATCGGCGCGTATTCGGACGATGGCAGCATGACCGACATCGATCTGGCGAACTATCTGGCGGCCAACGTGCAGGATCCCATCAGCCGCGTGGACGGCGTGGGCCAGGTGCAGTTGTTCGGCTCGCAGTACGCCATGCGTGTCTGGCTCGATCCGGAAAAGCTGACCGGCTATAACCTGACGATCATCGACGCGATCACGGCGATCAAGGCGCAGAACGTGCAGGTCTCGGCAGGTGAGCTGGGCGGCGCGCCGGCGGTCAAGGGCCAGCAGCTCAACGCGACCATCATGGCGCAGAGCCGCTTGCAGACGCCGGAACAGTTCCGCAACATTCTGCTGCGCGTGAACACGGACGGCTCGCAAGTGCGGCTGGGCGATGTCGCGCGCATTGAACTGGGCGGCGAAAGCTATCAGGTCGTGGCGCGCTACAACGGCAAGCCGGCCGCCGGTATCGCGGTGTCGCTGGCCACGGGCGCGAATGCGCTGCAAACCGCCACGGCGGTGAAGAAGAAGGTCGCCGAGTTGTCGCAGTATTTCCCGACCGGCATGAAGGCGGAATTCCCGTATGACACGACGCCGTTCGTGAAGATCTCGATCGAGGAAGTGATCAAGACCCTGATCGAAGGGATCGTGCTGGTGTTCCTGGTGATGTATCTGTTCCTGCAGAACCTGCGCGCGACGATCATCCCGACGATCGCGGTGCCGGTCGTGCTGCTTGGCACGTTCGGCATCATGTCGGCGGCCGGCTTCTCGATCAACACACTATCGATGTTCGGGTTGGTGTTGGCGATCGGTCTGCTCGTCGACGATGCCATCGTGGTGGTGGAAAACGTCGAACGGGTCATGAGCGAGGAAGGACTGTCGCCCAAAGAGGCAACCAAGAAGGCGATGGACCAGATCATCGGTGCGCTGGTCGGCGTGGCGCTGGTGTTGTCGGCGGTGTTCGTGCCGATGGCCTTCTTCGGCGGTTCCACCGGCGCCATCTATCGTCAGTTCTCGCTGACCATCGTCGCGGCCATGGCCCTGTCGGTGCTGGTGGCCATCGTGCTCACGCCGGCGATGTGCGCGACGATCCTCAAGCCGATCGCCAAGGGCGAACACCACGAGAAGCGCGGCTTCTTCGGCTGGTTCAACCGCACCTTCGAGCGCAGCAGCCATGCGTACCAGGGCCAGGTGCGCCGTCTGCTGAACCGTTCGACGCCTTACCTGATCGTCTACGTGGTGATCGTGGCGGTGGTCGGCTTCCTGTTTGTGCGCATGCCCACGGCGTTTCTGCCCGACGAAGACCAGGGTTACTTCTTCAACCTGGTGCAATTGCCACCGGGCGCGACGCAGGAGCGTACGCTCGAAGTGATGAAGGGCGTCGAGAAGCATTACCTGGAAGATGAAAAGGATGCGGTGCGCTCGATCTTTACGGTCACGGGCTTCGGCTTCAACGGCCGCGGGCAGAACGTGGGCCTGGCATTCACGATGCTGCGTCCGTGGGAAGAGCGCCAGGCGAAGGACCTGAAGGTGCAGGCGGTCATCGCCCGTTCCTACAAGGCGTTCGCCAGCGTGAAGGACGCGATGATTTTCGCGATCAACCCGCCGTCCGTGCCGGAACTCGGTAACGCAGGCGGTATCGACTTCGAGCTGCAGGATCGCGCAGGCCTCGGCCACGATGCGCTGATGGCGGCGCGCGACCAGATGCTTGGCGCCGCTGCGAAAAATCCGAATCTGGCCAATATGCGTCCGAACGGCCTGAACGATACGCCGCAGTACAAGGTCGATATCGATCAGGAGAAGGCGAGTGCGCTCGGCGTGTCGCTGTCGGACATCTACACGACCTTGTCGGCGTCGTGGGGTTCGTCGTACGTCAATGACTTCATCGACCGTGGTCGTGTGAAGAAAGTGTACGTGCAGGCGGATGCCAAGGCGCGGATGTTGCCGCAGGATATCAACAAGCTGTACGTGCGCAACAAGCAGGGCGCGATGGTGCCGTTTTCGAGCTTTGCCTCGGCGCACTGGGTGTATGGTTCACCGCGTCTGGAGCGCTACAACGGCGTGCCGGCAGTGGAAATCCAGGGCATGCCGGCGCCGGGCAAGAGCTCGGGTGACGCCATGAAGGCCGTCGAGGAAATCGCCAAGACGTTGCCGGTCGGGATCGGCCTGGAATGGACCGGGTTGTCGTTCGAAGAGCGGCTGTCGGGTGCGCAGGCGCCGGCGTTGTACGCGATCTCGATTCTGGTGGTGTTCCTGTGTCTGGCGGCGTTGTACGAGAGCTGGTCGATTCCGTTCTCGGTGATTCTGGTGGTGCCGCTGGGCGTGCTCGGCGCGCTGTTGGCTGCGACGTTGCGCGGCCTGTCGAACGACGTGTACTTCCAGGTCGGTCTGTTGACGACCGTGGGCCTGTCGGCGAAGAACGCAATTCTGATCGTGGAGTTTGCCAAGAGCCTGCAGGAGCAGGGCAAAACGTTGCTTGAAGCCACGCTCGAAGCGGTGCGGCTGCGGTTGCGTCCGATCCTGATGACGTCGATGGCGTTCGTGCTCGGCGTGCTGCCGCTGGCGATCTCCAACGGCGCCGGTTCGGCCAGCCAGAACGCTATCGGTACCGGCGTGATCGGCGGTATGCTGGCGGCGACATTCCTTGCGATTTACTACGTGCCGATCTTCTTCGTGCTGGTGCGCAAGCGCTTCGCGCACGAAACGCTCGACACCGTCGAACATCCCGAGGCGCAAGCGCAGCGCCTGTCGCCATCGTTGCCGTCGCCTGAAGGGCCCGCCAAGGAAGGAAACTGACCTATGACATTCAAAGCACTGCCGATCGCCTTGGCGGCGACGCTGATGGCCGGTTGTTCGCTGGCGCCGCATTACGAGCGGCCCGAGGCGCCGGTGTCGGCGGCCTACCCGACCGGCCCGGCCTACAAGACACCGGCTGCAGCAAACGAAAACGGCGCCGCCGGGCAACGCGCCGCCACGCCGGCGGCTGACATTGGCTGGCGCGAGTTCTTTGCCGATCCGCGTCTGCAGAAACTGATCGAAATCGCGCTGGCAAACAACCGCGATCTGCGTATCTCGGCGTTGAACATCGAAGCGGCGCGCGCGCAGTATCAGATCCAGCGTTCCGCGCTGTTGCCGTCCATCGGTGCGGCCGGTCAGGGCACGATCCAGCGCACGCCAGGCGATTTGAACACCACCGGCCATCCGATCATCAGCCGCCAGTACTCGTTGGGCGTCGGGTTCTCGTCGTATGAAATCGACTTTTTCGGCCGCATCCAGAGCTTGAAGGACCAGGCCCTGGAGAACTATCTGGCGATCGAGGATACGCGCAAGAGCGCGCAGATCACGCTCGTCGCGGAAGTGGCAAGCGCATATCTGACGTGGCTGTCCGATCAGGAACTGCTGCGTCTGACGCAGGACACCTTGAAGAGTCAACAGTCATCGTACGATCTGAGCAAGCGCAGCTTCGACGTCGGCGCGATCTCGGGCCTGGATTTGCGACAGGCCCAGACGCCGGTGGATACGGCGCGCGCCAACCTCGCCCAATACACCCGTCAGGTCGCGCAGGACGAAAACGCCCTGACATTGTTGCTGGGCGCGCCGATCCCCGCGGATCTGCCGCAAGGCCGATCGCTCGACGACCAGGGCCTCCTGACCGATCTGCCGGCGGGATTGCCGTCCGATCTGCTGTTGCGGCGCCCCGACATCAGTGCGGCCGAGCATCAGTTGAAGGCGGCGAATGCCAATATCGGTGCGGCACGCGCGGCGTTCTTCCCGCGCATTTCGCTGACTGCGTCGGCGGGGTCGGCGAGTGCGTCGCTGGGCAATCTGTTCAAGGGCGGGCAGGGGGCCTGGTCGTTCGCGCCGTCGATCACGCTGCCGATCTTCGCGGGCGGGTCGTTGATCGCAGGCCTGGATCTTGCGCAGGTGCAGAAGCGGATCGAGATCGCGACGTATGAGAAGGCGATCCAGTCGGCGTTCCGTGACGTTTCCGACGGACTCGCGGCACGCGGCACGCTCGATGACCAGATCGCTGCGCAGGAGTCGCTCGTGAAGGCGAGCGAGGACAGCTATCGCCTGTCGGACCTGCGTTACCGCAACGGCGTGGACAGCTTCCTCAACGCATTGGTGTCGCAGCGCGCGTTGTATGGCGCGCAGCAAGTGTTGATCACCACGCGCCTGGCACGCCTGACCAACCTCGTTACGCTTTACAAGGCGCTCGGCGGCGGTTGGCAGGAGACGGCCGTGCCGGCGAACGCCGACGGCGCGTCCGCACCGGCGGCTTCCTGACGCACCGCATCGAGGGAATCACCGCTGCGAACGACGCCCGGCCTTTGCGCCGGGCGTTTTTCCTTAGTGTGCACGTAAGGGCGCGCGCGCTAATGGGACAGCTTTTGCGGGGGAAATACCCATCAATGCAACCACTTCATCACAATCGTCGCGAAGACGACCATGGCAGCGCCTCCGATTCGCGTGGAAATCTGCGCGAAAGGCATCAAGCCCATTCTGTTCGATGACGACAGGATCGCCACGTCGCCCGTGCCACCGAGCCCGCTATGGCATGCCGTGATAATTGCGGCTTCCACCGGGTACATCTTGAGCCAGGCGCCCACGAAAAAGCCGGAGACCACCATCGAGATAACGATCGACGCGCAGATGACGAAATACCCCAGCGAGAATGCGCCAACGAGCTTGTCCCAGGAGACGAACAGCGTACCCAGGCCAACCAGGACGGCGAAAGTCAGGTTCGTCGACATGAATTTGTATATCTGGTAAGCGCCGACTTCCATCGACTCGGGTATTGCACCTGACACCTTCAAGAGTGCGGCAGCGACAATCATCAGTACTGGGCCAGGTATGCCAGTCAGCGGCGCCAGCAATCCACCCAGGATGAAGAGGGTGCAACTGAGAAGCAGACCGAATCCCATCAGTCGCAAATCCAGCGCCGCTTCAGCCTTTTGCTCCTTGAGCAGTGCCTGATCCTCTCCGGTTTTCACCAGCATGCCGTCGCCGCTGTAGCGACGATGTTTTTCGCCAAGCCGCTTCAGAATGCCGCTGGCAAGGATCGCAACGACGTTACCGATCAGGGCGGCAGGCACCATCATGGCGACCAGATGACCTTGAGCCGCACCGGTGATCTCCGAATAGCCAATAGAGAGCGGCAGGATGCCCTCACCAATTCCCCCGCCGAGGATCGGCATCACGATATAGAAGAACGTGTGCTTGGGGTCGTACCCAAACATCAGGCCGACAGCGACGCCCGCAGCAATCGCGGTGACGGTGCCGACGAGAAGCGGGACAAACATCTTGAGGAAGCCTTGTATCAGGATCTTCCGGTTCATTCCGAGCATGCTTCCCGCGACGAGACAAGCGATGTAGAGATATTGAAGATTTGCCGTCTTCATTGTCGTCGTGATCGCTTTGAGCGCCGCGTCGTCCATCAGCTTGTAGCCGAGTAATGCTGAGGGCACAAAAAGACAGAGAATGGCGGGGCCACCGATGTGTTTGAACACGGGAATCCGACGACCCATATCACCCAGCAGAAGTCCGGACAACATCAGGACCGCGAAGCCACCGATCATGTCGTCTGGCAGCTTCTTGGTGATGGCTGCCACGATAGTGACGAGGGCTGCCGCGAGGAACATGGGAAGGGGCATCCCTCCGATCTTGAAGTTCGTCAGCGACGACGTACGCGCAGATCGAGGAATGCTCGTTTGCAACGGGGAGGTGTCCATTTCAATGTCTCTTTCAGGCCGCGCGTTGCTGCTTCGGAAGATCGATTTTCATCCAGGGATGGTCAGCGTAATGGTGGTTTTCAAATGCGCTGATTGCGTCGCTGTCGCCAAGCGTCATGCCGATCATGTCCAGACCTTCGATGAACATGTGCTTTTGCCGCACGGGAAGTTCAAATGGGTATTCGTTGCCGTCAGCACTGTTGACCACCTGACGTTCCACATCGATCGTCAAGGCGCTTTTCGCCGGATCGCTGATCTGGTCGATGAGCTGCGACACGACAGCGGGTTCGAGCATGACCAGCAACAGGCGGTTGTTTAGCGCATTGAAGTAGAAGATCTCGCCGAAACTCGGTGCAATCACCGCTTCGAAGCCCGCCTGCTGCAGACCCCATACCGCGTGTTCCCGGCTCGAGCCGCATCCGAAGTTGGCACCAGTGACAAGAATGCGTGCGCCCTGATACTCGGGACGGTTCAATACAAAGTCCCCCCGGGGTTCACCGGATGCATCGTGACGAAGGTCGTATAGAATGCCGCGCCCAAGCCCCGACTTGTCAATGCCGAAAAGAAACTGCTTCGGCATGATCTGATCGGTATCGAGATTGTTGAGCGGCAGGGGCGCTGCGGTGCCAGCGACAAACTCGTGCTTAGACATGGTTGAACTCCTTGCGTACGTCGACAATGCGTCCGGCCAGCGCGGCGGCGGCGGCCATGGCGGGACTCATCAGATGGGTGCGCGCTCCGCGGCCCTGGCGGCCCTCGAAGTTGCGGTTGGTCGTTGAAGCGCAACGCTGACCGGGTTGAAGGATGTCGTCATTCATCGCAAGACACATGGAACAACCGGGCTGCCGCCATTCGAATCCTGCGTCGATCAGCGTCTGGGCGATGCCTTCACGCTCGGCCTGTTCGCGAACCATGCCCGATCCGGGCACCACCATCGCCCGGACCGATTGTGCAACCTTATGTCCACGCACGACTTCTGCGACGGCTCGCAGGTCTTCAATCCGGGCGTTGGTGCAGGAGCCGATGAACACGTGGTCGATGGCGAGGCCATCGATCAACTGTCCTGCGTCCAGGCCCATATAGTCGAGGGCCTTCGAGGCGTTATGACGCTCGAGCGGTTCGCTGGAGAGCTCCGGGATATGGTCGGTAATCGCGATTGCCTGGTCCGGGCTCGTACCCCATGTCACAAACGGCGCGACTTCGCTCGCGTCAAATTGATGGGTCACTTCAAACACGCCGTCCGCGTCGGATTTCAACTGCTTCCAGTGTGCAGCGGCATCGACGATCTGATCCTGCGACAGGCCCTTGGTCCGGTCGGCCACGTAGCTGACCGTCGTATCGTCAGGCGCAATGAGCGCGCCGCGCGCACCGGCTTCCACTGTCATGTTGCACAACGTCATACGGGCTTCAGCCGTCAGCGCGGCGATTGCCGACCCACAGTATTCGACGACGAAGCCTCGCGCGCCCTGAGCACCAATCTTCGAGATGATGTAAAGGACGAGGTCCTTGGACGTTGTACCCACAGGAAGTGTGCCGTCGACCTGGATGCGCATGTCGCGGGCGACGCGATAGACAAGCGTCTGGGTCGCGAGTACGTGTTCGACCTCCGATGTGCCGATCCCGAAGCCTAGCGCGCCAAGTGCGCCGTATGTCGTCGTGTGGCTGTCGCCGCAGAGAACGACCATGCCGGGTCGAATCAGGCCGATTTCGGGCGCAACGACGTGCTCGATACCTTGCTCGCGATCCTTCACGTCGAACAGATGGATGCCGTGCTTCTGGCAATTGCGCGTGAAGTTCGCTGCCTGATTTGCCGCCGCGTCGATGAGAATCGTGCGCTTGTCGACAGGGACGGGATGCGTCGGAATGACGTGATCGACGATGCCCATCTGCTTTTCCGGGCAGCGGACCGGAATATTCTTTTCGGCAAGCCCGGCGAATGCCTGCGGGCTCGTGTACTCGTTCATGATGTGCAGGTCAGCGTAAAGCGCGACGTGCTGCTCATCGACCCGGAAAACCGTGTGGCTTCCCACGATCTTTTGGTAAAGCGTCTGTCCCATCGTTCCTCCAATCTCCGAAAACGGCCCTATCCGGACGTTTCGGCAAGTGTAATTGGGTGGGTCACGCGTTAAAATAGCTGTTGGCTTAAACCACTTTTAAGTTGAACTTTAGAATGGATCCGATCGCAGACCTCGAGTTTTTTGCGCGGCTGGTGACGCACGGCAGCCTCTCCGCGTTGGCGCGCGATCTGGGTGTGACACCGCCTGCAGTCAGTGGGCGACTGAACAAAATTGAACGGCGCCTCGGCGTCAAGCTGCTGAACAGAACCACACGGCGATTGGCGATGACTCAAGAGGGCGAGCTGTACCTTGCGACGGGATCGAAGCTACTGGAACAGGTTCAGGAACTCGAGAGGATGGTGTCGAGCAGCCGCGAGCAGCCACAAGGGCTGTTGAAGGTGAACGCGACTTTTGGCTTCGGGCGACGCCACATTGTTCCAGCGCTGTCCGAGTTTCGACGTCGTTACCCGGAGGTCGAAGTTCAACTTGAACTGACTGATCGTCCGATGAACCTCGCTGAGCTGGCGTACGACGTTGGCATCCGGTTCGGCGAACTTCCGGATCAACGGGTGGTGGGGAGGAAACTTGCAACGAATCGACGATTCGTATGCGCCTCGCCAGGTTACCTGAAGACGTATGGGGTACCAAAAACACCCGGCGAGCTTCGTAGCCACCAATGCATCGTTTTGCGGGAGAACGATACCGCGTACGGAACGTGGCACTTTACGAAGGGAAAACGCCACGAGCTCGTCAAGGCACATGGCACCATGAGCAGCAACGACGGTGAAGCGACCCTGCGTTGGGCCATCGATGGACACGGCGTTTTTGTCCGGTCTGAGTGGGACGTCCAGACCCATATCGATTCAGGGGCGCTGATCAGAGTGCTGGCGGACTGGTCGCTGCCAGCGGCCGACATCTATGCGATATATCCCGAGCGGCTCAACCTGTCGGCAAAGGTGAGAGTATTCATTGACTTCCTCGGTGAATACCTTAAACGCTCGACGCAGCCGGCAGTTCAAGTCGCTTAGGGATCCTGGGCCGCTTTGCGCGAGCCTGACGCCTACAATGAAGCGGGTTGAGCCACTGACGCTACCGGAATCTTGAACCGCTCGATAAGGAAATCTATGAATGCCCTTGCGCGCGCGGACTGATTCCGCTTATTCGCGTAGTAGACGAACAGGTCCGCGGACGGCAGGACGAATTCCGGGAGAACGATGCGCAGTCTCCCGCTCTCCACATACTTCGCGAGATCCCATTCCGACCGAACCAGGATGCCATGACCGTCCAGCGCCCAACTCAAGACGATATCTCCGTCATTGCTCGACAGCATGCCGTGCACCTTCACAACCTCACTGCGATCGTTGTGCATGAAACGCCAGATTCCATGCGCATCATCGTTCTGTCGATGAATGATGCACTGATGATCCGCGAGGTCGGCAAGACTTGTCGGGGTGCCCTGCCGCTCCAGATATCGCGGCGACGCGCACAGAAACCTTTGGTTTGACATTATCCGCCGTGCGTTGAGCCGCTTGTCCGGCAGCGAGCCGAACCGGATCGCCAGATCGACGCCGCTCTCGACAAGGTCGATCGGCCTGTCCGTGACATCAAGTTGCACTTCAACATGCGGATACCGTTTGGCGAACTCGGAGACGAGCGGCGCGATCGTGGTGCGCCCGAACCCAAGCGTTGCGTTCACCCTCAGCAATCCCCTCGGCACTGAACGGCTGGACGACACTGCATCCTCCATCTCCCGAATTTCACCCAGAATCCGTGTCGCGTGATGCAGGTAAGTCTCACCTTCGGTGGTCAAGCTGATGCTGCGTGTCGTTCTGTTCACCAGCCTCACGCCCAGCCGCGCCTCCAGTTGGGCCAGGCGCTTGGTCGCGGCGGGCGGCGTCAGATCGAGCTCTCGCGCGGCAGCTGCAAGGTTTCCATGTCGCGCGAGCAGGACGAAGAATTCGAGGTGGGAGGCGATGTCAGTCTTCACCGAAAGTTAATAAAGAAGTCACTCTTGGTGAATCATAACGCCGGTTTTCGCGAATAACCTAGCGACTCTTACAGCCCGTTGCATCGACAGCGTGCGGTGCCATCAGGAGACATCCATGAGAATCGTTGAAATCCGCGAAAAGACCGTTCCGATCAGCTCGCCGATCCGAAATGCCTATATCGACTTCAGCAAAATGACGCTGAGCCTCGTCGCCGTGGTGACCGATGTCCTCCGCGACGGAAAGCCGGTGGTCGGATACGGCTTCAACTCCAACGGCCGCTACGGCCAAGGCAAGCTGATGCGTGAGCGCTTCATTCCCCGTATCCTCGAAGCCGACCCGGCCACGCTCGTCAACGATGCCGGCGACAACCTCGATCCCCACAAGATCTGGGCCACCATGTTCACCAACGAGAAGCCGGGCGGTCACGGCGAGCGCTCGGTCGCTATCGGCACGATTGACATGGCGGTATGGGACGCCGTGGCGAAGATCGAAGGTAAGCCGCTGTTCCAGTTGCTGGCCGACCGTTACGGCAATGGTCAGCCCGACCGGAGGATATTCGTGTACGCCGCGGGCGGTTACTACTATCCGGGGCAGGATCACGAAAAGCTCAAGGACGAGATGCGCAGCTATATCGACCGGGGCTATACGGTGGTAAAGAAGAAGATCGGCGGGGCATCGCTCGATGAAGACCTGCGGCGCATCGATTCGATCCTGAGCGTACTGGGCGACGGGCAGAAGCTTGCGGTTGATGCGAACGGCCGCTTCGATCTCGACACTGCCATCAAATACGCAAAGGCGCTCTCGCAGTACGACCTGTTCTGGTATGAGGAGCCGGGCGACCCGCTCGATTTCGAGTTGCAAGCGACGCTGCGCAATTATTACGACAAGCCAATGGCAACCGGCGAAGATCTGTTTTCCATGCAGGACGCCCGCAACCTGATCCGTTACGGCGGTATGCGCCCCGACCGCGACTGGTTGCAGTTCGACTGCGCGCTGAGCTACGGACTGGTCGAGTATCTGCGTACCCTCGACATGCTGCGTCAGCACGGCTGGTCGCCAAGCCGCTGCATTCCGCACGGCGGTCACCAGATGTCGCTGAATATCGCGGCAGGCCTCGGCCTTGGCGGCAACGAATCCTATCCGGACCTGTTCCAGCCGTACGGTGGCTTTCCCGACGGCGTCAAGGTTGAAAACGGCTACATCACCATGCCGGACTTGCCCGGCATCGGCTTCGAAGGAAAAGCGGATCTCTTTGCCGAGATGCAAAAGCTTTCCGCATAAGCCGTCAACCGGCAAAAGCGCCGACAAAACACGTCGGCGCAGCGTTCACAAAAAACAAAAAGAACGCAGGCGAAATCCGGCCGTACTCACCGCAGCGGTTCACTCCGCTGCGGGTGCTTGCCCGGATTTCAATAAATGACGCCACGCATAGGAGACAGACATGCGGGTTTCAAGGATTCGGAAAACGCTTTCCAAGCTCTACATACAGGTTCTGATCGGCATTGTCGCCGGCATCTTCGTTGGGCACTTTTACCCCGACATCGGTTCGCAACTCAAGCCGCTGGGGGATCTGTTCATCAAACTGATTCGGATGTTGCTTGCTCCGATCATCTTCGCGTCCGTTGTCGTCGGCATTGCCCGCATGAATGACCTTCATGAGGCTGGCCGGGTAGGCGTTAAAGCGGTCCTGTACTTCGAAATCGCATCAACGATTGCGCTTCTGGTTGGCCTGGCGGTCGTGAACATCGTCAAGCCCGGCAGCGGTATGAACATCGATCCCGCCCATATCGACAGTTCGGCCATTACCAGCTATACCCATGCGGCGCAACAACATGGGATGCTCGATTTCTTCATGAGCATCGTCCCGAACAGCATTGTGGGGGCGTTCGCGAACGGAGAGATTCTGCCCATCATTTTCTTCTCGCTTTTGCTCGCCATCGCCCTCGCCAAGTTGGGTCCGCGCACTGCGCCATTTGTGGACATGCTTGATATGTTCCTGCAGGGCATGTTTGGCGTGGTTCGAATCGTGATGTATGTCGCACCCATCGGCGCCTTTGGCGGCATGGCATTCACCATCGCCAAGTACGGGATTGGCACGCTGGCATCGTTTGGTCAACTGATGCTCTGCCTGTATCTGACATCGATCTTCTTCGTGGTCGTGGTGCTTGGCGTCGTTATGCAGATGTGTGGATTGCCGCTGTGGAAGTTTCTCCGCTACATCAAGGACGAAATCTTCATTACCCTCGGCACGGCGTCGACCGAGGCGGTGCTGCCGCAGATGCTCATCAAAATGGAGAAGATGGGGTGCTCGCGCCCCGTCGTTGGCATGGTATTGCCTACGGGCTATACATTCAATGCCGATGGAACCGCAATCTACCTGACGATGGCGGCGATGTTCATCGCCCAAGCGATGAATGTTCACCTGACGATCTGGGACCAGTTGCTTGTGCTTGGCGTGCTTTTGTTGACCTCCAAGGGGTCTGCGGGTGTGGCCGGCGCCGGATTCGTGGCGCTCGCCGCAACGCTGGCAACGATGCACAAAATCCCTGTGTCCGGGCTCGTGCTTTTGCTGGGCGTTGATCGCTTCCTCAACGAAGCCCGTGCAGTCACAAACCTGATCGGCAACGGCGTTGCGACCGTCGTGGTGGCCCGATGGGAAGGTGCGCTCGACATGAATATGGCGCGCGCGATGCTCAACCGTGATGGCGACACACGCATTGATGCGTTGGCGCCCATCGGACAGGCGACTGCAGGTCAGCCAACGCCGGCACAGGAGCCCATCGTCCGGTCCAACCTTCGCTGATTCGGTTGAGTTAGGTCCATCCCGAGGTTCGCGGCCGCAAAGAGGACTTGGCGGCCGCGGACGAAGCGCTTATCGCGATTGCACCTGTACCGCTGCCCCCGGTTTGCCCGACACCTGCGGGGCAATCACGAGATAACGGTGTTTGTCGCGCGCTGCGCCTGCGCCCGGCGAGACCACCTGGCGAATCTGACCCAGCGCGTTGACGATCGCGGAACCGGCGGGATTGGTCATGAAATTTGCCAGCGGTTCCACGTTACCGCTGCCGTCCGGGTTATCGGCGAGGCCCAGCACGTAAGGCTGCTTCGGCTGGAGGCCCGTGACCGATGCCTGCAGCACCTGCACGAGACCCTGGTCGAACAGCGCGACGGTGGTGGGCACATTCGCGGCGTCCGCAGGCTTGCCCGATCCCACGGGTACCAGTGCAAGGTGGGCGGTCTGGCCTGCTAGCCCAAGCGGCTGCGTGTTCTGTGTCCCGTCGCCTTCCGGCACCGCGTTCGGCACATACGTGACGGCCTGCGGCGCCTGGCCGATCGGGACAGTCGCGATCACCTTGTTGGTCAGCGTATCGATGGCGGTCATCGCATCGGCGTTTTCGAGACCCACGTAGATGCGGCTGCCATCGCCCGATGGCCAGAGCCCATGCGGCAGATTGCCCACGGGAATCGTCGCAACCTGCGAGAAGTCATCGGTTCGGAATACCTTGACCTGATTCAGACCGCCGACCGTCACATATGCAAACATGCCTTTGGCGTTGTGCACAATGTTCACGTGGTTCGTGATCGGGCCGGTGTCGAGCGTCTTGACGAGCGAAAACGGCGGCCGTGCGTCGAACACTTGAACTTTGCCAACGTCCTTGAGCGTAAACCAGACCTGCTTGCCGTCCGGGGTAGCGGACAGGTCCGGGCAGAAGGGGCTGGCCTGCTTGACCGTGCCGACGATCTTGTGATCGGCCACGGAGATCACCTCCGTCTCGGGGTTGAACGACGAACAGACGTAGCCGTACTTGCCGTCCGGCGAAAAGATTTGCATGCCCGGGCCGGCCGGGACGGTGATGCGGGTTTTCTCTTCGTAGGTGGTCCCATCAAGTACCGACACATAGTTCTCGCCACGCACCGTCACCCAGACCTCTTTGCCGTCGGGGGTAAAGAACGCCTCATGCGGCGAGCGGCCCACGTAGGTGATGTGCTTGACGGCATTCGTCTGAGTATCGATGAACGTGACCGAGTTCGAGCCGATGGACACAACCGCTATCGTGTGATGGTCCGGCGAGTACCCCATGCCGTGCACGAGCAGTTGACCTTTGTACAGCGGGCTGAAGTTGCCCGGCGACGGATCTCCGAGCCGAATCAGGCCGACGAGCTTGTTGTCGGCCGGATCGATCACGGACACGGTGTTCGAGAACTGCTCGGCAGCGTAGACACGGTCGTGATGGCTTACCGGAATGTCCGGTGCGGACAATAAGCCGGGCGCCTGGCCTGCCCATGCAAACTGCATGGCGGCCAATGCGGCCGCCGTTAGCGCCGTGGCCAGGATGGAGGTGCGATTCATCGAGACTCCTGTTGCGTGTGGCTTGGCATGTTCATCTGCATGCCGTGGTGGGACATCGGGTGTATGTGGTCGGCAGGCGCCGACGCGGATGTTTGCTGGTCGGGCGCGGGCGCAGACGGCGGCAGGGGCTGCCCGAGCGCAAGGCGCATGGCGATGATTTCCTGCTGCTGTTCGACCACGATCTCCTGCGCGATGCGACGTAATTGTTCGTTGTGTCCGTAGCGTAGCTCGGCCTGTGCCATGTCGATGGCACCTTGATGGTGCGGCACCATCATCGCGACGAAATCGCGATCGACGTCGCCGGTCGGCCTGACGGACATGTCGTCCATCATCTTTGTCATCGCGGCGCCGTTTTCCTGTAGAAAGGGAGCCTCGTCAAGGCCGCCAGACTGCGGTGCCGCAGCCAACCCGGGCGACACAGCAAGGCCCGACATCGCGACGACGACGGCCACTCCCATAATTGAAGTAGCGGAAAGACCATTCGGGAAACGCATAAAGTTCCTCTGTTCCTTTTGCTTGCAGCAGGTGTCAATGGCGTGAACACGAACAGGTGCGAAGTTATTCCGAAAGTCGACCACTTTTCTTGTGAGAGGCGCTGGCGCTGATTTCCCGGGAATAAAATGCGCACAACCGTGTTTGCTCTCTTATCGCTGTCCGTCGACAGAGCAAACACATCACGCGAAGCACCTGATGGGTATGGAAAATGGACATCCGTGACGAGTTGTTGGAGCACGTTCCGCGCCTGCGTCGTTACGCCAAAGCACTGATCCACAACCAGGACCTTGCCGACGACCTCGTGCAGGACACCCTTGAGCGCGCACTTGGGCGAACCAGGCTGTTCGAACCCGGGACAGACTTGCGCGCGTGGCTTTTCACCATCATGCACAACGTGTTCGCCAACCAGGCACGGAAAGCCTCGGTGCGGGCCGTGCACGTGCCGCTGGACGACGACAGCGTGGCCGAAAATGAGTTCGCGGTGCAAGCTGGCGAGACACGATCGCTGGAAATGCGGGACCTGGACTACGCGTTGCGGCGCTTGCCTGCGGACCAGCGAGAGGTGGTCCTGCTGGTCGGCCTGGAGGAATTGAGCTATGCCGATGTGGCGCACGCGCTCGACATTCCCATAGGCACCGTGATGTCACGGCTTTCGCGGGGTCGTGAGCGCTTGAGGGCATTGATGGCGGGCACGCAGCCCGGCGCGAAATTAGAGGTGGTGCGATGAACGAACAGGAAACGTCGATCAGCGAAGCAGAGATTCACGCCTACGTGGACGGCACGCTGTCAGAGGCGCGCCGCCTCGACGTGGAACGCGCGCTTGAGCGCAATCCCGAACTGGCGGCGAGAGTCAGCGACTATTTCTCGCTGAACGCGCTGCTGCACGAGCGCTACGACCCCGTGCTGAGCGAGCCAACGCCAAAGCGTCTGCAGTTGCCCGCCGGGCGGCGTTGGCGCGACGCAGTGAATTGGCCGCAGTTCGCGGGGATGGCGGCAGCGCTGGCGCTTGGCGTGGGAATCGGCATGGGAGCGCAGGTGGGCAAAAACAACGTCGCCCAGCTCGCGAGCAACGCCAATACGCACGTGATCAGTGCTGACGGGGCAGAAGGGTTTGCACGGCGGGCGGCGATTGCGCACGTCGTGTACATGCCCGCCGTCGACCGACCGGTCGGGATTGGCGCGGATCGGGAACAGGATTTCGTACAGTGGCTGTCGAATAGGCTTGGCACTGACGTACATCCGCCGATCCTTTCGAATAGCGGGTTCGAGCTAACAGGGGGGCGGTTACTGTCCGGCGCTGACGGTCCGATGGCCATGTTCATGTATCGCGATGGCAAGGGCGAGCGCGTCACGCTGTCCATCTCGCACAGGAAAGTAAACGCGAACACCACGGCGTTCAAGCTGTACCAGGATGGCCCGGTCAGCGTCTTCTATTGGGTAGACGGCAACTTCGGCTATGCGGTCTCGGGCGGTATCGACCGTAAAGTGCTGCTTGAGTTGTCGCACAACGTGTACAAGCAGTTGACAGGGAGGACGCCAGGCTGATGATAATGTGTCCGGCATAGTTGAGTCGTTATACTGATTGCAAAAACAGAAAGTACATGAATAACATATACTTCGAGCAACATTTCCAGCGAAATCAATATCAATTTTTATACGGCCCTCCGTGTCCATATATACACGGTTAGTTGTTCTCATAGGAGTGACATCATGAAAATCACCGTTGAGACGATTGTCAAAGCTCCCATCAGCAAGGTGTGGAGTGCCTACATAACGCCAGACGACATCAAGCAGTGGAATACCGCTTCGGAGGATTGGCACACGACCAAGTCTACTGTCGATTTGCGCGTGGGTGGGGCGTTTTCATCCCGCATGGAGGCCAAAGACGGTAGCTTCGGCTTTGACTTCGCAGGAACGTACACAAAGATAGTCCCTAACGAGTTGATTGAGTATTCGTTCGGAGACCGTGCTGGTGTAGTCGAGTTCATTACCGGCGCAGACGGTGTCACGGTGCGCGTCACGTTCGATGGTGAGTCCGAAAATCCTGTGGAACAACAGCGCCAGGGATGGCAGGCCATCCTGAATAATTTCGCCAAGCACGTTGAAGCACGTCAGTGAGTTAGTTGTAGCAGCAATAGCAACTGACATGGCGTTTGAGAGGGATGCGCCTAAAGCAGCGCGCCCCTCACCCATACGGCGTTACCCGCCCGTTCGGAGTCAGGGCGACAGATTTGCCGCCGCGCAGTCCCATCACAATCGAACCCTCCAGCACATAAACGAACGCGTGCGCATTGTGCCGATGCCTGATCAGGACAGGCCGGCCTTGTCCACGCCGAATGCCTTGTCGTATGCGCCCGGTACGAGCCGGAAGCCCACGTTGACGCGATTCCAGGCATTGATCGACATCACCAGGAAGGTCAGATCGGACAATTCCTTCTCGGACAGGTGCGTACGAACACGCTCATAGACGTCATCAGGCACGCCCTGGGCGGGAATCTGGGTCAGGATTTCGGTCCACGCCAAGGCAGCGCGTTCGCGCGGACTGAACAGCGTAGACTCGCGCCAGGTGGCGATATGATGCAGCCTGAGCGGACGCTCGCCATGCATCGTGGCTTCCTTGACGTGCATGTCCACGCAGAACGCGCAGCCGTTGATCTGCGACGCCCTGATATCCACGAGATCGCGAATAGACTCCTCAATGGCGGACTGCTTGAGGGCAAGGCTGAACTCGACGAATTTCTTGAACAGCTCGGGGGATTGCTTCATGTAATCGATGCGCTGTGTCATGGTGAAGCCTCATTGTGAGAAGAACGTAGGTAAGTGATGATTGCGTCCAGCCGCTATTGCCTGGCTGGCGCACCGCGGCACCTCGGCAGGGAGCGCGGGACGGCGCGGTCCATGAGCCGCTGGGTCATTCTTGCGCCGATGAGCGGATGAGCCAGTTTTGGAAACGTGTCGAGCCAATGCGCGGGTTATCACCGGCAACCAGCGATCGATCATTCAACTCGCTGCCGAAGTAGCGCGCATGAACGTCGGCGATGACTTCGCGCTTGTCTTCCCGCGCGGCGAGAAACTTGCGCGCAAGCTCGTCGAGAGGGAAGCGGTCTGGTCCGGCCACCTCAACGATGCCATTCTCCGGTGCCCCGACCGCGAGATCGGCCAACACAGCCGAGACGTCATCCGCTGCGATGGGTTGTATAAGGGCGGGCGAAAGGCGAATCGTACCGCCGTCTGCGCCCGAATTGATAATGCTCTCGATGAACTCGAAGAACTGCGTCGAGCGCAGGATGGTGTAGGGAATCTTCGACGCCTTGATCAGGTTTTCCTGGGCGAATTTTGCACGCATGTAGCCGCTTTCGGGAAGGCGATCGGTGCCGACAACCGAGAGCGCGACGTGATGCTCCACGCCAGCGTCGGCTTCGGCGGCAAGCAGATTTCGGCCAGACGTTTCGAAGAATTCCAATACGGCCCGGTCTTCGAATGACGGGGAGTTTGCCACGTCGACGACGACTTGGGCGCCAGCAAGTGTTTCAGCCAGCCCTTGCCCGGTGAGCGTGTTCACGCCGGTTCGAGGCGATGCCGCCACCGTCTCATGACCATTGTGACGTAGCCTGTTTACGATGTTCGACCCGATAAGGCCGCTACCGCCAATAACGACTATTTTCATGCTCTGCTCCTCGATTAAGCGTCGATCATCTGCATTGCGGCGATCGATGTATGTAGTATGCTTGGCGGCCGGGCGGAATACCTTGCCGACACCTTGGGTTTCCATTGAA
Organism: Pandoraea terrae; assembly: GCF_902459695.1. Lineage (GTDB taxonomy): Bacteria > Pseudomonadota > Gammaproteobacteria > Burkholderiales > Burkholderiaceae > Pandoraea > Pandoraea terrae. Next base: position 129,217 of record NZ_CABPRZ010000007.1, on the reverse strand, counting down.
TTTGGCTTGTGTATTTGTCCAAAAACACGCGCCGTTACCGTGCTATCGGTGGCGTCGACTGGCCGGCAGTCGACGTTCGGTCGCTTTGGTCACGTGCTCGGCACGCGCACGGAAGCAGGGGCCCTGAATGCTGTTAGTGTTTGACGACTGTGTGCTCGACTTGGACCGGAGGGAACTTTTCCGGGCCTCACTGGCCGTTGGAATTGCACCCAAAGTCTTCGACCTGCTGGCCTACCTGGCAGATCAGCGCGAGCGTGTCGTCAGCAGAGCCGACCTGATCGATCACGTATGGGGCGGCCGCATCGTCTCGGAGTCGACCCTGGCCAGTCACATTAACGCGGTGCGCAAGGCCGTCGGCGACAACGGCCATCAACAGCGCGTGATTCGAACGGTTGCCCGCAAGGGATTCCGGTTCGCCGCCGACGTCACGCAAGCCAAGTCATTGGATGGCGCTGGCTTACCCGAGCCCGAGTCCGCCAGATCGGTTGAAGTTGCAGAGTCCGCGCCGGCCCTGCCGGCCAAACCGTCCATCGCAGTATTGCCGTTCGTGAATCTGAGCGGAGACCTGGAGCAAGACTACTTGGCCGACGGCGTGGTAGAGGACATCATCGCGGCGTTGTCGCGGTATCGCTGGCTGTTCGTCGTCTCACGCAACTCGAGCTTTACCTACAAGGATCGTGTGGTTGACGTGAAACAGGTCGGCCGCGAGTTGGGCGTTCGCTACGTGCTGGAAGGTAGTTGGCGCAAAGCAAAAAATCGCGTCCGCATCACGGGACAACTGATCGATGCAACAACCGGGGGGCATCACTGGGCGGGCCGCTTCGAAGGTGTGCTTGGAGACATCTTCAAGCTGCAAGACCAGATTACCGAGAGTGTGGTCGGTGCGATTGCGCCGCAGCTTGAGCGGGCGGAGATCGAGCGTGCAGGGCACAAGCCGACCGAAAGCCTTGACGCCTATGATTATTATCTGCGCGGAATGGCCAAGCTTCATCTCGGAACCAGGGAGACCATCAACCAAGCGCTGCCGCTCTTTCATAAGGCAATCGAGTTCGATCCGGATTTTGCGTCGGCCTACGCGATGGCAGCGTGGTGTCATTGTTGGCGAAAGGTCAATCACTGGATGACTGATGGTCCACTGGAGATGGCGGAGGGAGCCCGACTGGCTCGCCGGGCCGTGGAGTTGGGCAAGGGCGATGCGGTCGCTCTCACCAGAGGTGGGCATGCGCTTGCCCATCTTGCCGGGGACCTCCATGGCGGCATCGCATTGCTGGACAAGGCACTCGTGCTCAATCCCAACCTCGCAGCGGCGTGGTTCCTCGGCGCATTTCTCAGACTCTGGTACGGGGAAACTGACGCAGCCATCGAGTACTTTACACACGCCATGCGTTTGAGCCCCCTCGACCCGGAGCTGTATAGAATGCAAGCCGGAATGGCGGCCGCGCATCTCTTCTTGGGGCGCTTTGACGCTGCGTCGTCATGGGCGGAGAAAGCATTCCGGGATTTGCCGAGTTTTCTGCTGGTGGTCGCCATCCTGGCGGCAAGCTATGCACTTACCGACCGGACGGCCGACGCACAGCGCGCGATGGATCATTTGCGCCAGATCGACCCTACGTTGCGTCTCTCCAATCTCACAGATTGGCTACCGATCTGCCGGCCGGAGAATCTCGCCACCTTGATGGACGGTCTGCGAAGCGCAGGGCTGCCCGAATAGATGGGTTTCGCAGAGCCAATCAAGAAGCGAGTGGCCAGCGACCAATGCGCGTGATATCACTTCGCGCTCCGCCAGCGTGAGCGCCAGCTGGGAGCGATGTCGTTGTGCGGGACGAATTCCGCCCGTCTCAACCAGAATCCCCTGGACCGACGAGTGGTTTCGACCAAACAGTTGGGCAATCCGCTGGAGCGACTCGCCTTTCTGCCAACGCTCCCACATCACTGCCTTCTGGGCTTCCGTGTAAAAGATCCGGGGTCTTTGCTAGATGCTTGAATGGGTGCGGTGGCAGCTTCGATCCCGACGCCTTTGATCTGGATCTCGTCAATCAGCGGCTCGCTGAAATCCAGTTCTGAGTGTCAATGCGGCCTCGGAATGCCGCTTACGGCGCTGATAGCCGCTCCCCCCGACCGCGCGAAACCAACCCCATACACAGCTACCGTTCGGCCTGTGGTGACAACCCGGCAACTCACTTTCTTCGTTGGCTCAAGTTAAACGAGTTATCGCCACAAAAGATTTCCAGATTGCCATCCGCCGGACTGGTTCGAACGCTAATCGCATACTGGGTTGCACGAATCGTTTCGAAAGCCACGGGTATTCTTTGTGATAGCTGAACTGGCCCACGGAACGCACCAATCGCCCGTGGCCGAATGATTGAATCGGCCAGCACATGATCGGTCAGCGCATATCGTGCCTTCAATTTGTGGCTGCTGCATGTCCCTTCGTAAATGTACGGGTAAAGATGGACCGGCAGGGAAGTGCCACTTGGCACGCCGCTAAGCATAAGGTGGACCTCAGTCTTGTCGCCCTCCGCCACCAAAATCGCTTTACCGATCTTCCCCGCGTTGTACCCAGTACCGACGAGTCGGATCGAGTCAAGTCTGGACTCGGCCCCGTTTGCGGTTGCCACCGAAGCTGGCATCACTCCACCGTAAAGCAGGCAAACCGAACATGCCACGAGAACGCCCCGCGAAATGACCATTGATCGTCTCCTGCAACAATTGTCGACGCCGCTCCACTATTTTGGAGTCGACCAAGCAATGAAAGGTTCACGATCGCCGGCATCTACGGCATCCGTGCGGGCGAGAAGAGCATGGTGACGTGGCTTCAGTACGCACACCGTTGAGAACCGCGGGGCATTTCCGAGCCTACGGACCTACAGGAGGATTCGCTCCACCTCGTCCAGGCTGATGTAATCCCGTCGCCGGCCGTGCAGCTGGGCCGCGGATCCTTGCTGGGCGCGGCTCTACGCGTGCTTGGCGAGGTTGCGGAAGAGATTTGCAACTCACAATATGTTGAGGCAGGAAATTTCGTGAAGATGGTCCTGCCCGATGGTCGCTAGGGTGCAGCGTTCATCGTCGCGGACTGGAACGGCTGCTTACCGGGCGGAGCCGACCTCTGAGTGTCCGGGGAGCGAATGACACTTCCTGGCCGGAAGTTCGCGTTCACACAAACTGCCGGGGAGCTGACGTTGAGGAATCCAATGTCCGTTATAACCCAGATGTCCTTTGGCTTGAGGGACGGTTTCTGGCTAACAAGCTAAGCGGCCTTACTTAAACAATGGTGCCAGAATCTGTCCCTATGGTGGCTTAGACTGAGTTTTCTTACTCAACAGAAGGAAACCATCATGTCCAAAACTAACGGTAAGGCTCAGGAAATTGCCCGTACCTATGTCGAAGCCATCGCCAACAGGGATGTCGACACGATCTTGTCGATCTCGGCAGAAGATATCGTCTGTACGTCGCCCATCGGACAAACGGCTGGTCTCGAACGGTTCCGGGCCTTCCATGACGGCTTCGCCCAAATGATCACGAACCTGACCATTCTCGCCGTCTATGGCGATGACGAACAGGCCGTGGTGGTCTACGACGCGGAAACCCACCCGGTTCCACACGCCGTCACCGCCGAACTCATCAAGGTCAAGGACGGCAAGCTCGCCGTTACCAATGTTATCTACGACGCCACGCCGTTTGCCGCTTACATGACAACGGTTCAGCCTCACTGACAGCATCAGGGAACGGCCTGCCATGAAGCGCATTCAATACGAAAAGTACGGTGGCCCGGAGCTAATGCGGCTCGAAAACTTCGAGCTGACCACACCGGGCAAAGGCGAAGTGGCGGTGAAGGTCAAGTTTGCTGCAATCAACCCAATCGACTGGAAGGTACGTAACGGCTATCTAAAGATGATCACGGGAAAAGTTTTCCCGCGTGCGATGGGGAGTGACTTCTCCGGGACGGCGATCTCGGTAGGTCCCGGCGTGACGCGCTTCAAGCCCGGTGACGCCGTGTTCGGTCTTGCCCGCATCAAGGAAAGCGGCGCGCTCGGCCATGCTGTGGTCACCAACGAAACGTTCCTGGCCCATAAGCCTGACAACGTTTCCTTCGAGGATGCGGCTTGCCTCGGCACCCCGGGCGTCACGGCGTGGAATGGCTTGGTAGACAAGGCGAAGCTGGCGACCGGGAAGCGTGTCTTCGTCAATGGCTGTACCGGTGCGGTGGGCGAAGCAGCTGTGCAGATCGCGCAGATGCTGGGAGCGACAGTCTCGGGCAGTTGCAGCGCACGGGCAATGGAAAGGGCACGCTCTCTCGGCCTTCAAGCTGTCTACGACTATCGGACAACCGATCTGTCGAAGATCGGAGAACGTTTTGATGTGGTCTACGACACGGCCGCCACAATGCAGACCGCACAGGGCCTCAGCCTACTGAGCAAGGATGGCGTATTCTTGGACATTGTCCCAACCCTGGGCAAGTTCATTCGTTCGATCTTCAACCGACAACTGAAGCCGATTGTCTGTACCCCGAGGGCCGACATTCTCGATGGGCTTGCCCGTGCCGCCAAGGAAGGGAAACTTCAACTCCCGGTCGCCGAGATCGTGCCCCTGAGCGAAGCGATCCAACTAATCACCGCTCTTGAAGCGGGCTGCAAGCTCGGAGGGAAAGGCCTCGTAGTAATGGATTGAGCGTGTCACGAAGCCACCGATTATTCGACCTCATGCAGGTGCTGCGCCGACACCGTGGAACGGTGTCCGGCGAAGTACTTGCGCGCGAGACTGGTGTGTCGCTGCGCACGATCCGTCGTGACATCGCCACGCTACAAGCCATGGGCGCCGATATCGATGGCGCACCAGGCGTCGGCTACATACTGCGACCGGGATTCCTTCTGCCACCTCTGTCATTCACAGAGGAAGAATTGCAAGCGCTCGTAGCAGGCGCACAGTGGGTCAGCCGCCAGACTGACGATGCTTTAGCGCTCGCTGCCCAGAACGCGCTCGCCAAAATCGGCGGGGTGCTTCCTCCTGAGACGAGGCGGGTCTTGGACGATGATGCGCTCTATATTGGGCGCAAAAAGGAGGACACAGCTGGCGTCGATTTGGTGCGGGTCCGACGAGCAATGCGCGAGCAGCGCAAGATGTACATCATGTACACGGATCAAAACGGGGCCGTGTCGGAGCGGACCATCTGGCCGATCATGCTCGGTTTCGTCGAATCACGGCGGTTCATTGCTGGATGGTGCGAGTTGCGTGGCGACTTTCGCCTCTTTCGTACCGACCGCATTGTTAAGGTCGATTTCCTGGACGATCACTACGCTCGTAACCGCCGGCAGCTTGTCAAGGAATGGCGTGCTCAGGAAGAGCTTCGGCGTAGGCAACAAGATGATAGGTAGCCGAGGTTCCTGGATCGACCTCGGGTTCCCCCTGGGCTTGCAGGGCGATAGGGGCTTCATGGTCGATTTTCCGGTATCCGGCCGCTACCTTCTCCCGATGCCGCCATCCCGTTCTGCCTGACCATCGAATACCTATTCAGGCTAGTCCTTCGGCGAACGGCTGCAGATGGACTGAGAGCGGACGTCTCCTGTGCCAAAGCATGCGTCTGCTCTGGCGACCTGCTGCCCCGGAACAGTAACACTGGGCGGCTGCTCCACTCCGATACCTGCCGTTGAGCCAACGCCGCGTTGACCGGTTGAATCTGCAGTCGGGTTCGGCCGCCCATGTCACTCAAAAGCGGACATCGCACTCCGCCTGTCACGGCCCGATCGTGAACGATCGCAACGGTCGAAGTGCAGTAAGTGTGCGCAGCGTAGCCGAATAGCCGAGTCCGGCCGAGAGTGGATTTTCAACAATTTCCGTTGCTGCTCGGATAAATCTCATCCACGTTTCGGCATTTGTCCCAATACGTGGATTAGACGCCGGATTCTACGGCGGCCCCTATCTTGACGAAGCGCTTCGCCGGTATCCTTGCACGGCAGTAATCTTATAAGCTGAACGTCCAGGGAGGGACAAAATGAACGATCTGCAAACCCGCTTCGAGGCGGCGGTGGCGGCGTCGAAAACGCTGACGGAACGTCCGGACAACCTGACACTGTTGCGCATTTACGCGCTCTACAAGCAAAGTACCCACGGCGACGTCGACGGCAAGCGTCCAGGCATGATGGAGATGGTCGATCGCGCAAAATACGATGCGTGGTCGATGCTCAAAGGCACGCCGGCGGACGATGCAAAGACCGCCTACGTGGCCTTGATCGAGTCGCTGCGCGCGTAAGCCGCGTGACCAAAGCGCCTGTCGTCGCGGCGACAGAATGCGCCGATACACAAACACGGCAACTTCGGTTGCCGTTTTGTTTGGGTATGCGGTGTTGTCCGAACGTCGCCACAGACCCACCCGAAAGCGACGGCGTACGGCCGTCGGGGCCCGGCAATGCGGTGTTGTCCGATAGCCGCGCGCAGGCGACAGCGGCACCATCGTCCTCATCTTCAATCAGGGCGAGGGACAAATGAAATCAGGACAACGAGGCGGGTGCCTGCTGGACGCGGCGATCGCCATGTCGGCATTGTTGCTGGTGTTGAGCGGTGTTACGCAATCGCAGGCTTCTGATACGCATGCGCAAATCGTGGCGTCGGTGCGAGCATCCGCGCTTGCCTGGGACGTCGATGGGGTTGCGGCATGGACGCGGTTACCGCAGCGGCCGCGATGACGATGCGCGCACGGCTCTCGGCCGGTTTCACGTTGCTTGAATCGCTGTTGGCGCTCGCGGTCGGTACGCTGACGATGCTCGCCGGCGTCGCGTTTCTGGGGCAGGTGCAGCGTAACTATCGCGTGCAGGTCGAGTGGGCCGACCTGCATCAACGGGCGGCGTTCGCCATGTCGATGCTGCAACGCGCGGTCCGTATCGCGGGTTATCGAAACGTTGACCCTGCGACTGGGGCAGTCATAGCGCCAGCTCGGGATCGCTGGCCTGCCCTGAGGGTGCGTGGGTCCTGCGCGGGGGACGCCGATGCCTGCCGGGCGGCGCCGCGCCGTAGCGCACTACTCGAGGTTAGTCATCACGGATCCGGTTTGGCAGCCGGCGCACGGTCGGCTGAGGGTTTAGGCGACGGCAGCGTGCTCGACTGCGCCGGGCGCCGCGTGCCGGGGCCGAAGGGGAGGGCGGATGTATCGCGAAGCACGTTTTTTGTGGCGCGCGCCGACGACGGCGTGCCTGCGCTCTTTTGCCGGTATGCCGACGCAACGGGCACCTACAGGGCACAGGCGCTGGTCGAAGGCGTCGAAGCGATGCATATTCGGTTGGGTGTCGCGGCTGTCGGGCGAGACGACGTTGCGCTGCGGTGGATTCCGGCAGCCGAACTATCGGACAACGCGTTGCCGGCGGTGCGCCGGGTCGCCGTCGCACTGGTGCTGCGTGGCGGCGGGTTGCGCGGGCGCCCGGCGTCAGCGACCCAAACCCTTGAGATATTCGATGCCGCGCATGGCGGAGTGCAGAGACTCCAACTGCGCCAGGCACGGCCGTATCGTCTGCGCGCGTTCTTCTTCGTCGTGACGCTGCGCAACAGGTGGGCGCCCGACAGCGGCCGGACGCCAGCATGATGCACCGGCCGCACCCGCGTTCCGGTGCCGTGGGGCCGCAACGGCAGCAAGGCATGGTGATGATCGTCGTGCTCGTCCTCATCAGCATGATGTTGACGGTTGCGGCGGCCGGCTCGCGTTCGGCGCAGCAGGCCAGCCGGTATGCGGCGTACGCCACTGACCGTGAGCTCGCGTTCGCAGCGGCTGATGCGGCGCTCGCCGACGGAGAGGCCGATCTGTCGCAGGGCGCCCGCGCGGCGCAATTCGCTGTGCCGGCCGAAAAACTGGCCGGCCTGCATGGCGTCTATGCCGGACCGGTGACGTTGCCGCCGTCGATGGTTCGACGAGGCCGGGCAAATGTCCAATGGCCCGCATGGCGTGTCGCGAATTGGGACGATGATGCAGCAGTGGTCGCACCAGGTACATACACGGGAGGCGCACAGCCGCCTGATCGGCAAAACGTCGGCGGTCAGGCCGAGCCCAGGCCGGCGGCGTCGGCGCGTTACCTGATCGAGCGCTTGCCTGGCATGCGCGGCTTGTACCGGATGACCGCGCGCGGTCGCGGCAGACTGCCGGGGACCGTGGTCTATCTGCAATCAACCTACCGTTTGCCGATGAGGGCGGAGGATGCGGCCGGGCGGGAAGCCGACCTTTGGCCCGCCGGGCGGCTGAGTTGGCGGGAAATCGTGGCGTGGCATGTGCTGCAACACGAGGTGCAGCGTCAAGGTCGTGCGCGATGAGGCCGAACGATCGGCGCGGCTTCACCATGCTGGAAATGTTGGTCGTGCTGGCGATCGCGGCAGCGGTGGCAACGGCCGCAGCGCCATCGTTCAATGCGCTTCGCGCACGCATTGCCCTCGACGCCGCATCGCATGCGTTCCTGACGACGCTACATCAGGCGCGCGGCGAGGCAATGGCGCGTCAACAGCGCGTTACGGTGGCGCCGATGGACGGCGGCGACTGGCGCAGCGGCTGGATGACGTTTGTCGACGATAACCTGAATGGCCGCATTGACTTCAACGAGGTCGAACTTACACGTCACCCGGCGCTGGCGTCGTTCATCGTGGCACGCACCCGGCTGACGGCCGGCGAATTGCCGTCCGTGTCCTTTGATGCGAGCGGCTTTGCGCGCAGCGGCGCCTGGCAGTGGCTGTCGGGCAGCGTGATGTTCGCAGCAAACGGTGACCGGCGTTGCATCGTCGTGAATGCGTTCGGGCGTCCCAGGCAGCTCACGCATGCCGACGCCGGTGCGTGCGCCGCGGCGGCGCTACATCAGCGGCGGTGAGCCGCTGCCGTCGTCGGACGCCGCGGCAACCGTTTTCTCGGCGCGGCCCTCGGCCACCGTCTTCTGCCACAGGCGCACGCCTTGCCAGGCGAGCATGCCGATGCCGCCCCATTTCAGCAGCGGGCGCGCGGCCTTGCCGAGCAATGTGCGCGTCGCGCCGGTCAGTGCCAGCGACGCGACCGAACTGATATAGGGATAGCGTTCGAGCAGACGGCTGAGGCTCGCACCGCCACGGCCGCCGAGGCCGGACAAGCCCGGCACGACCAGCCGCAGCCAGCGGAAGCCGCGCAGGCGTTCGCGTGTTTGGCGCGACACCTGCGCCAGTTCGGCACGCTCGACGGCAATGCGCGTGAGCACGATCTCCTTGCGGATCTCAAGCATGGCGCTGCGCGAACGCCGCGATCGCCGTTGCGGCCGCGCGTGATAGGGGTCGTTGGGCATCGCCTCGCTCCTTCAGTCCGGACGCAAAGCGTCGCGATCCTTCTCGAATTCGGCCAACGTGGCCTCGAAGGGCATCGGCGCTTCCCGCAGGATCGTGCGTGCACGCGCCGCGCACCACGCGGCGAGCAGCACGTAAACGACCACAATGACAGTCATCGCCTGCCAACGCCACGTATCCCAGAACAGCACAATGATCAGCCCCGTCAACACGACCAGCGCCAGCATTCCGAGCAGCATGGCGGCGAGGCCCAGGAACGCGACGCCGAGCAGGCGCTCCTTCTCTTCCGTCAGTTCGATGCCGATCAGTTCGATGCGCGATCGGGCGATCTCGAGCAACGAGCTGGCAATCCGCCGCATTGAGGGCAGCGGCGGGGACTTACTGTTATTGTTGGGCATAGGCTAAGCTGGCGGCCCGCCAAACCATTCGCGCCGGTCGGACGGACTCGCCGTGCAATTACCTGCGGTTCAGGAGCAGACCGACCACCACGCCGACGCCGGCGGCAATGCCCACGGCCTGCCACGGGTGATCGTGCACGTAATCGTCGGTGACGCGAGCCGCCTGCTTGCTCTTCTCCACAACCACGACCTGAACGTCGGAGGCCTTTTCTTTCGCTTGCTTGAGCAAGGTGAGCGCGCGATCACTCAACTCGGATGCGCGCTCGCCGGTGGTGTTTGCCGCTTGCTTGAGCAGGTCTTCCGCATCGGCCAATACAGTCTTGATATCTGTCATGAATTTCTCCTTGTTAACTTCCGCCATGGTGTTATCCCCCGCGATGTGATTGGAGCTGCGGCGGCAATCGGTTGAGCGCCTTAGGTGTTATCGTACAACGATCATCGGGCCGTTGCCAGAAAGCAACACCCGTGCGAGGCTATATAGCGAAAAATTATTTGTAACAAACATTTTAGTCTTTCTGGATAAGCTGGCCATCCTTTAGTCTCTACCCACTCTGTTGAACGACCTCTAGGAGACCGTAAATGACTTTGCGCTTGGGTGACATCGCTCCCGATTTCGAACAGGATTCGTCGATCGGCCGCATCAGCTTCCACCAGTTCCTGGGCGACAGCTGGGGCGTGCTGTTCTCGCATCCGGCCGATTACACGCCGGTGTGCACGACCGAGCTGGGTTTGACCGCCAAGCTCAAGGGTGAGTTCGAAAAGCGTAATGTGAAGGCCATCGCACTGTCGGTCGACGACGTCGAATCGCACAAAGGCTGGATCAACGACATCAACGAAACGCAGAATACGTCGGTGAACTTCCCGATTCTGGCAGACAAGGATCGTAAGGTTTCCGACTTGTATGACATGATCCACCCGAACGCCAGCGAAACCTTCACGGTGCGCTCGCTGTTCGTGATCGATCCGAACAAGAAGGTGCGCCTGACGATTACGTACCCCGCTTCGACGGGCCGTAACTTTGACGAGATCCTGCGCGTCATCGACTCGCTGCAGCTGACCGACAATTACTCGGTCGCCACGCCGGGCAACTGGAAAGATGGTGACGATGTCGTGATCGTGCCGTCGCTGAAGGACGAGGAAGTGCTGAAGCAGAAATTCCCGAAGGGCTACAAGGCGGTTCGTCCGTATCTGCGTCTGACGCCGCAACCGAACAAGTAAGCCAGGCAGCCCGGCGATTATCGGTATTCCGGCGCAAGACCGTGCGCCGATTGGGCCAGCCCCTCGTGGGGGCTGGCTTTTTTATTTGACGTTTCGTGTGGACGTTTTCGTATCCGAGGGGGATTGACGGCCCGCAACATGCGGCCAGCGGCGACGAAAAGCGTCTGCGCATAAAACGTCTGCGCATCGGGCGATGCCACCCACGACGACGACATCACCCATGCTCGAACACGCCGGCATCAGGCCCCAGGCCCGGTCCCGGCGTACCCTGGCGATCAGAAGAACGCCTGGATGCCCGTTTGCGCACGGCCCAGGATCAGGGCGTGGATGTCGTGCGTGCCCTCGTACGTGTTGACCACTTCGAGGTTGACCAGATGGCGGGCGACGCCGAATTCGTCGGAGATGCCGTTGCCGCCAAGCATGTCGCGCGCCAGACGCGCCACGTCGAGTGCCTTGCCGCACGAATTGCGCTTCATGATCGACGTGATCTCCACGGCCGCCGTGCCTTCATCCTTCATGCGGCCCAGACGCAGGCAGCCTTGCAGGCCGAGCGTGATCTCCGTCTGCATGTCGGCCAGCTTCTTCTGGATCAGTTGGTTCGCGGCCAGCGGACGCCCGAACTGCTGGCGGTCGAGCACGTATTGGCGTGCCGTGTGCCAGCAGGATTCGGCGGCGCCGAGGGCGCCCCAGGCGATGCCGTAGCGTGCGGAGTTCAGGCAGGTGAACGGTCCCTTCAGGCCGGACACCTTCGGCATGAGGTTCTCTTCCGGCACAAACACCTGGTCCATGACGATCTCGCCGGTAATCGAGGCGCGCAGGCCGACCTTGCCGTGAATCGCGGGGGCCGACAGGCCTTTCCAGCCCTTCTCGAGGATGAAGCCGCGGATTTGTTCGCGGCCTTCGTCGTCGGCGAGCTTGCCCCATACGACAAACACGTCGGCGATCGGCGAATTCGTGATCCACATCTTGGCGCCCGAAAGCTCGAAGCCGCCCGGCACGCGCTTGGCGCGCGTCGTCATGCCGGCCGGGTCGGAGCCATGATTCGGTTCCGTCAAACCGAAGCAGCCGATCCATTCGCCGCTCGCCAGCTTCGGCAGATACTTCTGCTTCTGCGCTTCGGTGCCGAACTCGTAAATCGGCACCATCACCAGCGACGACTGCACCGACATCATCGAGCGGTAGCCCGAATCGACCCGTTCGACTTCACGCGCAATCAGCCCGTAGCTGACATAGTTCAGGCCCGGACCGCCGTATTCCTCCGGAATGGTCGGGCCGAGCAGGCCGATCTCGCCCATTTCGCGAAAGATCGCGGCGTCGGTCTTCTCGTGACGGAACGCTTCGAGCACGCGCGGCGCCAGCTTGTCGGTGGCGTAAGCCGCCGACGCGTCGCGGATCATGCGCTCCTCGCTCGTGAGCTGCGCGTCGAGCAACAGCGGATCTTCCCAATGAAATTTTGCATTGCCAGCCATGACCATTCCTCCAGGGTTGCTTTGTTGCGCCGGGCACGAAGCCCGCGGCATCGTTCGGCTTGACGAATGTTCCGCAATGCGGAACAATGTTCTGAAATCGAAGTTAGTTTAACACTAAAGTTTTTCGCCGGGCAATGGGGCAAATCGAGAAAGGTTTGCGGCCGGCGGAAACCGCAACCCGGAGTGTGCCGATGTCTGTCAGTAAGCCGTTGTTACCCGCCGCCGGTGAGGCATTTGCCCATGGCGTTCCCCCGTCGCATGACGAGCGCAAGTTCGTGACGGCGCTGGCCCGTGGACTGGAGCTGCTCCGTGCGTTCCGTCCGGACGACGCCATGCTTGGCAATCGCGATCTCGCCGCGCGCACCGGTTTGCCGAAGGCGACGATCAGCCGGCTCGCCTACACGCTGACGGAACTCGGCTATCTCCGTTACGACGCCGAGCTTGGCAAATACGCGCTCGACGCGGGCGTGCTGGCGCTCGGCTACGCATTCCTCTCCGGTGCCGACATGCTGACGATTGCCCGGCCGCACATGCGCGCGTTGGCGCGCGAGATGGGCTGCTCGATTTCGCTGGGATGCCGGGAAGGTCTCGACATGATGTACCTGGAGACGATGCGCAGCGACGCGGCGTTGACGTTGGGGCTGACGTCCGGCTCGCGCCTGTCGATGCTGACCAGTTCGATGGGGCGCGTATATCTTGCCGTACTCACGCCGCCCGAGCGCGAGGCGACGCTAGCCGCGTTGCGGGCGCAGCATGCGGGCGACTGGCCGGCCTTGGCCGCCGGCGTGGAAAAGGGGATCGAGACGTACCGCCGCGAAGGTTGCTGCTATTCGTTTCGCGAGTGGCACGAAGGGGTCAACGCGGTGGCGGTGCCGCTGCGCGATGTTCGCCAGAATCGCTGGCTGGCGATCAGCTGCAGCGGCCCGGCGTCGTCGGTCAGCGAAACGAAGTTCCGCGAGGAGATCGCGCCGCGCCTGAAGGCATTGGCGGCGCGTCTCTCGGGGCAGGGTTAGCGTGAACGGGCCCTGAGGCGAGCGCTCAGAGCAGGGTGCGTACGTGCCACAGTTCCGGGAACAGCACGACATCGAGCATCTTGCGCAGATACGGCGCGCCGCTGGTGCCGCCGGTGCCCTGTTTGAAGCCGATGATGCGCTCGACGGTCGTGACATGGCGGAAGCGCCATTGACGGAACGCGTCCTCAAGGTCGACGAGCTCTTCGGCCATTTCGTACAGCTCCCAGTGTTCCGACGGATTGCGGTACACCTCGAGCCACGCCGCCTCCACACTTGCGTCGTGCGGCGTGGGTTGCGTCCAGTCGCGCGCCAGGCGGGCCGGATCGATGGCGAAGCCCCGGCGTGACAGGAGATGCACGACTTCATCGTAGAACGACGGTTCGTGTAACGCTGTCTCGACCTTTGCATAGAGGTCGGGGCGATGCGCGTGCGGCCCCAGCATCGCCGCGTTCTTGTTGCCGAGCATGAATTCCAGAATACGGTACTGATACGACTGGAAGCCCGACGAGCTGCCGAGCGACGGCCGCATGGCCGAGTACTCGGACGGCGTCATCGTTGCCAGCACGCTCCATGCCTGCACCAATTGTTCGAGGATGCGCGACACGCGCGCCAGCATCTTGAATGCCGGCGGGAGTGCGTCGGCGCGCACGGCGTCGCGCGCGGCATGCAATTCGAACAGCGCGAGTTTCATCCACAACTCGCTCGTCTGATGCTGGATGATGAACAGCATCTCGTTATGATCCGTCGAGCGCGGATGCTGCGCGTTCAGGATCGGATCGAGCGACAGGTAGTCGCCGTAGCTCATGCTTTCCGAGAAGTCGAGCTGGGCATCGTGCCATTGCGCGGATGCGCCGGGTGTAGCGGCCGGGCCCTGTGCGGGCGCGGTGTCCGGGTTGCCGTGTCCGAACGGGCAGCCGCCGGCGTTGGGGTTGGAGGGGGTCGTCATGATGTCTTTCCTGTAATGCGTGACCTCGGTGCCGATCAGGTCACCGCGCCGCGGCGGTGGAATTCGGGCTTGTCCCAGCCCTTCGTCGCCAGCACGTCGCGCAGGGCTTCGACCGAATCCCAGACGTCCGCGAAGCTCGTGTACAGTGGCGTGAAACCGAAGCGCATGATGTGCGGCTCGCGATAGTCGCCGATGATGCCGCGCGCGATCAGCGCCTGGATCACGGCGAAACCTTCCGGATGCTCGAAGCTTACCTGGCTGCCGCGCACCGCGTGATCGCGCGGCGTGACCAGCGTCAGAGGGAACGCCGCGCAACGCGATTCGACCAGCTCGATGAACAGGTCCGTCAGGGCCAGCGACTTGGCGCGCAGGGCGTCCATCGTCGTTTGCGCGAAGATGTCCAGGCCGCATTGCACCAACGACAGCGAGACCATCGGTTGCGTGCCGCACAGGTAGCGGCCGATGCCGTTGTCCGGCGTGTATTCCGGCTGCATGGCGAATGGCGTGCGGTGACCCCACCAGCCCGACAGCGGTTGGCGGAACGTGTCCTGGTGACGTTTGTTGACCCACACGAATGCCGGCGAGCCCGGGCCCCCGTTCAGGTATTTGTACGTGCAGCCGACGGCATAGTCAGCGTTCGCGCCATTGAGGTCGACCGGCACCGCGCCGGCGGAGTGGCACAGGTCCCAGATCGCGAGCGCGCCGCTCGCGTGAATTTCCTCGGTGCGCGCGGTCATGTCGTACATCGCGCCCGAACGGTAGTTCACGTGCGTGAGCATGACGATGGCCACGTCGTCGCCCAGTGCGCCCGGCAGGTCCTCGGGGGTGTCGATCAGGCGCAGCGCGTAGCCGTCGTCGAGCAGGTGCGCAAGGCCTTGGGCGATATACAGATCGGTCGGGAAATTGCTGCGTTCCGAGACGATGATCTTGCGTTGCGGCGACACCTGACGCTGGGCATGCAGTGCGGCGGCAAGGACCTTGAACAGATTGATCGACGTGGTGTCTGTCACGACCACTTCACCAGCGCCGGCACCGATCCACGGCGCCAGCGCATCGCCGAGGCGGCGCGGCAGCGTGAACCAGTCGGCGTCGTTCCAGCTGCGGATGAGACCCGTGCCCCATTCGCCGAGGATGACCTCCCGGGCGCGCTGCGCCGCGGCCTTCGGCTGTGCGCCGAGCGAGTTGCCGTCGAGATAGATCACGCCTTCGGGAAGCGCGAACTGGTCGCGCAGGGGCGCCAGCGGATCGGCCGTGTCGCGGGCCAGACAGTCGTTGCGGTTTAACGTCATGATCGGTTCGGTTTGGGGGATCGTCAAAAAGGAATTGGGGCGTCACAGCGCGCGTAGTACAGCGCGCACAGGACTGGCGTCGAGCCGCATGAACTTCAGCGGCAGGGCGATCAGTTCGAAGTCGGCAGCGTCGATCGCGTCGAGCACCAGGCCCTCGAGAATGGCCATGCGATGCGCACGCACGCGATAGTGCGCATCCATTGTCTTGCTGTCCTGCGGATCGAGTGACGGCGTGTCGATGCCGATGAGCCGCACGCCGTGCGCGGCGAGCAGATCGATCGTCTCGGGCGCGACGGCGCAAAACGCGCTGTCCCAGTGCGCGACCGGTGCGTTGTCATAAGTCCGCAGAAGCACACGCGACGGCACGCCCTGAAGGTACGGCGCCACCATCGCGGGCGTGACCACCGGCGAGGCCCCCACGCAATGGATGACGCGGCACGGACCAAGATAGGTGTCGAGATCGACTTCGCCGATACACGCGCCGTCTTCGTCATAGTGGCGCGGCGCATCGGCATGCGCGCCGGTGTGCGGCGAGAGCGTGATGCGTCCGACATTGACGGGGCAGCCCGGGCCGATCTGCCAGACGGCTTCTTCGGTCAGCGGCGTGTCGCCCGGCCACGTCGGCGTGTCGGCCGTCAGCGGCGGGCTGATATCCCAGACGGGACGGGCAGGGCGTGAGGTGCTCATCGAAGATGCCGCATAGTCGTGGTCGATATGCGCATCTTAGAAGAATTCAATTCGAAAGTGCTTGCGTATTGCAGGTCTTCAGGGCTTGAAAATCGAATCAATTAGTCGAAATTCATGGAAAATCGGTGGAATCTGCGAATTACTTTGATTGTGGTCGCAGAATGCGCGAATTCGGACGGTGCCGATGCCGTGCGGTTGCGGGCCACCCAGGCGCTGGGGGCGCTAGCGGTCAGCCGCGCGCCATCTCGTCGATCAGAAGGCGTAGCGCCGCTTTCAGCTGCGTGGATTGCGCCGTGCCGAAACGTTCGAGCACGCGCATTTCGTGGCGTCTCGCGCTGGCCAGCAACGGGGCGACGAAATCGCGCCCGGCATCCGTGCAGGTCACAAGCGATTGGCGCTTGTCGAGCGCGCTCGCACTGCGCACGACCCAGCCCGCCGCTTCGAGGCGATCGACGACCTTGGTTACCGTGGGCTGTTTCGCCAGCACGATGGCCGCGAGTTCGTTGATCGTGCGGGCGCGTCCGTCCGACAGCGTCGCCAGCAGCCGCCATTCCGATACGGCCAGTCCGGCAGCCGCCACTTCCTGATGGAATTCGTTCGACACCAGCGTACTCGCGCGCGCGAGCAGATACGCAAGGTAGTCATCGACGAACGGGGCGGGTGCCGGTGTCATGGCAAGTTCAACCGAGCGACTGGGGTTTGTGGAAGCGGCCGGCGTGAAAGATCAGCGGCATCTGCATGTGCGTGTCGGGATGCACCCCGCAACGTTCCACTTCGCCGACGAAGATGACGTGATCGCCTTCGTCGTACCGGCTGCGGTTGTGGCACTCGAACCAGGCGAGCGCGCCGTCGAGGATCGGCACGCCCGAGGCCGACAACGTGTAAGGGACGCCGGCGAAACGGTCGCCCTTGACGGTCGCGAAGCGCTTGCACAGGTCAATCTGATTGGCGGCAAGCACGTTGACCACGTAGTGCGAATTGCCCCTGAAGACCCGCATGCTGCCGGCGCGCGTGGCCAGGCTCCACAGGATCAGCGGCGGGGTAAGCGAGACCGAATTGAAAGAACTCGCGGTAATGCCGATCAGCCCGCCGTCCTCGGCGCGCGTAGTGATAATGGTTACGCCTGTCGCAAATTGGCCAAGCGCGGCGCGGAAGGCGTCGCTGTCGAAGTCGGGCGTGGCGGCACGGGTTGCGTTCACTGTCCCCTCACGGAAATTTGATCGGGTTGATTTGTATGAATATTCATATACTATGGCACGAACAACAGATCGACAAGATGCGCGGCGACCGACGAGATTCCGGAAGATTTCCGAACAGGCGGAGGGGCTGACGCTCAGGAGACGACATGCTGATCGAACGTATCGAGCATAAGTGGATCGAGGTTTTCGTGGACACCCTGCGGCGCTGCGGCGTCGGATCCGGCGACGTGGTGGCGATTGTAGCCGAAACACAGTCCCGGCCGGTCAATGTCGAGCTGGCCGAACTGGCCTTGCAGGCGCTCGGCGCGCGGCCGTTTCGCATCGTGGTGCCCAGTGCGCGCGTCAGCGCCCCGGTCCCCGTGCGCTCGACCGGGGCCAGCGACGCACTGGGGCGGCTCGAACCGGTGGTGGCCGCGCTCAAGGCCGCGACGCTTGTGGTCGACTGCACCGTGGAAGGCCTGCTGCACGCGCCCGAACTGCCGGCGATTCTCGCGGGGGGCGCGCGGGTGCTGATGGTCTCGAATGAACATCCCGAAATTCTGGAACGCTGTGCGACGGACCCCGCGCTCGAAGCCAAGGTGCGCAACGGCATCAAACGGCTGCGCGGCGCGAAGCATATGCAGGTGAGCTCCGCCGCAGGCACTGATTTGCGCATCTCGCTCGACGGCGCGCGCGTCGGCGGCGTCTGGGGATGGTGCGCGAAGCCGGGACAGGTGGCGCACTGGCCGGGCGGGCTGGCGCTCGCGTTTCCGGCCGCCCATAGCGTCAACGGCACGCTGGTGCTGGCGCCGGGCGACATCAATCTCACATTCAAACAATACCTGCGCGACCGGATCGCGCTGACGATCGAGGACGATTACGTCACCGCGATCGACGGTGCGGGCGTTGATGCCGACCTCATGCGCACATACTTTGCCGCGTGGGGCGACCCCGAAGCGTACGCCGTCTCGCACGTCGGCTTCGGCATGAATCTGCGCGCGCGCTGGGATGCCATGGCGTGCTACGACAAGCGCGACTGCAACGGCACCGAGCAGCGCGCTTTTGCCGGTAACTTTCTTTATTCGACGGGCGCGAACGAAGTCGCCGGGCGTCATACGCTCGGCCATTTCGATCTGCCCTTGCGCGGCTGCACTGTCGCGTTGGACGGCGACGTGGTCGTGGACGCGGGCGTGCTGCAGGGAGACCTCGCATGAGCGCGCCGCTGCCTGCCTGCCGCATCGAGGGCGAAGGGCCGGTCACGCTGGTACTGCTGCACGGCATTGGCGGCAACCGCAATGTCTGGGCGGCGCAGTTCGACACGTTCGTGCGCGCCGGTTATCGCGTCGCGGCATGGGACATGCCGGGATATGGGCAGAGCGCCCCCATCGCGCCTTGCACGATGGCCACGCTGGCAGGCGCGTTGCGCCGCATGCTCGACGCGCTTCGCGCACCGCGTTGCGTGCTGATCGGCCACAGCATGGGGGGCATGGTCGCGCAGGAACTGATGGCGGCCGACCCCGCCGGTATCGGTGCAGTGGTACTGTGCGGGACCTCGCCGGCTTTCGGCCGCGCCGACGGCGACTTCCAGCGCGCGTTCGTGCAGGCGCGCACGGCGCCGCTCGATGCGGGCAAGACGATGCGTGAGGTGGCAGAATCGATCGTGCCGAAGATGCTGGGCGAGATGCCGCCGGGAACACGCGCGCGGGCTGCGGTGATCGCCGTGGATGCCATGGCCGCCGTGCCGCAACAAGCGTACCGCGACGCATTGGAAGCGCTCGTCGGCTTCGATCAGCGCGCGGCGCTGCCGCGCATGGACGTGCCGGTGCTTCTTGTGGCGGGCGAGCACGATACGAATGCGCCGGCGCCGGTGATGGCGAAGATGCGCGACAAGCTGCCGGATGCGGAGTACCTCTGCCTGCCGGGTGCGGGACATTTGATGAACCTCTCGCACGCGGGCGCGTTTGACGCCGCCGTCCTCGATTTTCTGTCGCGCCGGCTCGCCTGACGCGATCGATTTCAACAACAAAGCAGCACCCGGAAGGAGACAGCCGTGGCCTACCAGCCCCCCTCGATCGTTGGTGAACATTTCCCATTGACGGACAAGCAGCGCAGGCTGCTCGCGCTGGCAGAACAGGTCGGGCGTGAATCGCTCGCGCCGCGCGCTGCGCGTTGGGACCGCGAAGCCGCGTTTCCGTTTGAAAACTACGATGACATGCGCGCCGCGGGCCTGTTGAAGCTTTGTATTCCCGAAGCGTACGGCGGCCTGGGCGCGGACTTCGCAACCTACATGATGGTGTCGGCCGAGCTCGGCCGCCATTGCGGCGCGACCGCGCTCACGTACAACATGCACACCTGTTCGATGATGTGGACCGGCATCCTGGCGGACGATCTCGACATGACGCCCGAGCAACGCACCGAGCATCAGCGGTATCGCGAACATCATTTCGAGCGCGTGGTAAAGGACGGCGCCGTCTATGCGCAGCCGTTCTCCGAGGGCAGCGCGGCGGCGGCAGGCAAGGCCCCGTTCGGTACCACCGCGACGAAAGTCGAAGGCGGCTGGCGCATCAACGGCCGCAAGATCTTCGCGTCGCTATCGGGTGCGGCCAACTATTACGGCGTCCTGTGCACGGAAGACAAGCCCGGGGCCGGCATGCGCGATACGTTCTATATCGCCGTGCCGGGCGATGCGCCCGGCGTTACCGTCACGGGCGATTGGGATCCGCTGGGCATGCGCGGCACGGTCTCGCGCACATTGCTGTTCAAGGACGTATTCGTTGCGGACGAACTGCAATTGATGCCGCGCGGCGTCTATTTCCAGGCGGCGAGCCGTTGGCCGCACATGTTCATGACGCTGGCGCCGACTTATATGGGCGTCGCGCAAGCCGCATACGATTTCACGGTCAAGTATCTGCGCGGCGAGGCCGAAGGCATGGGCGCGCCGGTCAAGCGCCGCATGTATCCGACCAAGCAGATTGCCGTCGCGCAAATGCACATCATGCTCGAGCAGACGCGTGCGCTGTTCCTGCGCGCGGTGTCCGACGGGCGCGTCGATCCGGGCCGGGACGCGCGTCTGCGCGCCTATGCCGCCCAGTACACGATCATGGAAAATGCCAACGAGATGTGCCGCCTCGCGATCCGGACATGCGGCGGCCAGTCGATGCTCAAGACGTTGCCGCTCGAACGCATGTACCGCGACTCGCGCTGTGGCGCGCTGATGCTGCCGTGGACGGCGGAGTTGTGCCTCGATCGTATCGGCCGTGAAGCGCTGTATGAACCCGGCGAGACAGACGAATGACCCGGGGACACGTGAGCCACGGTCTGCTTCACGGCCCGCTTCACCGCCCGCTTCACGGCCGGTTCACGCCGTTTGTCGAAGCGCTTGCGCGGCACGCGGGCGAGACGCCGCGCAAGCTCGCGTTGCGCAGCGGCTTCGGCGCGCCCATCGACACGTTGCCGCGCGCGATCGATTTTGCCGGATTGTGGCGGCGCATTGCGCGGGTCGGCGGCCATCTGCGTGCCACATGGGGGGTGTCGCCCGGCGATCGCGTGGCGTGTCTCGGTTTCAACGACGAACTGCAACTCTCGCTGCTGTTCGCCTGCGCACGCACGGGCGCGATTCTGCTGCCGTTGAATTTTCGCCTCGCGGTGCCGGAACTGGCTGCGATCCTCGGGCATGCAGGCGTGCGCGTGCTGTTCTTCGACGCATCGCACCGTGAGACGGCACGGCAGATTCGCGCGGCGCTCGGCGACAACGTCGTCATCGCGCCGATCGAAACGTTGATTTCCGCGCCGTCCGAGAAATCGGTCACGTATCCCGAATTGCCCGCCGACGCACCCGTGCTGCTGGCCTATACGTCAGGCACAACGGGCGAGCCGAAGGGCGCGCTGCACACGCAGGCGGGGTTGCTCGCGAATGCCGAGGCGAGCTGGTGGGCGCACGACATGACGGCGAACGATCACGTGCTGTCCGCGTTGCCGCTGTTCCACGTCGGCGGTCTGTGCATCCAGACGCTGCCCGCGTTGCTTTGCGGCGCCTCGGTGACGCTGCATCCGCGGTTCGACCCGTCGGCGTGGCTGGCCGACGTCGCGGCGCGGCGCCCGACCCTGTCGCTGATGGTGCCTGCGACGCTGCGGGCCGTGCTGCTGCATCCGGCGTGGGGCACGACCGACTTGTCGTCGCTGCGTGGCGTGATGGCCGGGTCATCCGTGGTGCCGGTGTCGGCCATCGATGCGTTCCATGCGCGCGGCATTCCGCTCGGCCAGGTCTATGGCGCGACGGAAACCGGCCCGGTGTCGATCGCCTTGCGGCTCGGCGAGGCGCAACGCCATCCCGGCACCGTCGGCGTGGCCTGTCCCGGCGTCAGCGTCCGATTGCTTCGTGCCGACGGCGGCGATACCCCCGACGGCGAAGTCGGCGAGATTACGGTGCGCGCGCCGAACGTCATGATCGGATACTGGCGGGTGCCTGATCATCCGTCGCTTACCGGCGGCTGGTTCCGATCCGGCGATCTTGCCCGGCGCCGCGCGGACGGCTGCTTCGAGGTCGTAGGCCGCAGCAAGGACATGATCATCTCGGGCGGCGAGAACATCTATCCGGCCGAAATCGAAAACGTGCTCGCCGATTGTCCGGGCGTGGCGGAGGCGGCGATTGTCGGTCTGCCCGACGAGCGTTGGGGCGAAGTGCCTGTCGCGGCCGTCGTTCCGGCGCCCGGGCACACGCCTGCTGCGGATGAGATACTTTCATTTCTGGCCAGCCGAATCGCCCGCTTCAAGTTGCCCCGGCGGGTCATCCTCCTCGACGCATTGCCCAAAAACGCACTCGGTAAAGTGCAGAAATCGATTCTCACGGCGTGGTTATCAGGTGCGACGGACGGCGCGTCACCTGCACCATCGGACACGCCCCCGCGCTAACGCAAAACCCGCGCTGCATAAAGGGTTTGCCATGAAAAGCGCGTGAAATCCCAAGCCGGCCTAGGGAAAATACCTACGCCGGTTTCCTTTTTTTATTCCCGCAGTATGAGAAATTGATTTTTGAATTTGGGAATTGCATCGCAAGATAGCGCCCATCACGCCATCGACGGGTATCGGCCGTCGATCCTCAAGCAATTTTCGAGTGTTTTTGAAAGCCGATGGAGACCACCGAAGCCAATTCGGTCAGCGAACGCGTTCTACAGGTGTTGGTCACCGTTGCGCGTCATGGCCGCCCGATTGCCGCGCGCGAAATCGCTGGGCAAACGGGCTTGCCCCTGTCTACCGTTTATCGTCATCTCGTCCCGCTGAAGAAGTGGGGCCTGGTGCAGGAGCATGCCCACGAGGCGCTGTACGAACCGGGACCGGTCGGCGTGCAGCTCGCGTGGGGATTCGATCACAATTCTCACCTCGTCCTGCAGGCGCGTGAAGAGATCGAGGCGCTGGTGCAACGCACCGGCGAAACTGTCGGGTTGCTCGTTGCGGCCAACGGCCAGGCCGTCTGCCTCGACATGCACGAGTCGGAACAGTCGCTGCGTTGTTCGTTTGCGAAGGGCCGTGCCCATCCGCTGGTGCACGGCGCGTCCGCGAAGGCGCTGCTGTCGTTCCTGCCGCAAGCCACGCGCGATGCGCTGATCGTGCGCCAGCTTTCCGGGCAGCCGGCGGCGCAGGAGCGTTTGTCCATGCAGATCGAGGAAATCCGCAAGCAGCGTTATGCGGTGTCCGAGAGCGAAGTCGATTTCGGCGTATGGGGCGTGTCCGCGCCCGTGTTCGCCGCCAAGGAGCGCCTGGAAGGCACCATCACCCTGATGGCGCCGGCCGTTCGCGTGGCGCAGCGCCACGAAGATCTGATTCGCCTGACCGTGGCGGCAGCCGAACGAATTTCCAACCGATTGCAATACTTTTAACCGGCAATACAAGAGAGGAGCACCAGAATGAAACTGCGTCACATCCTGTTCACCCTGGCTTTGGCCGTGACTTGCTCGAGCAAGGTTTTCGCCGCTGACGACGTGTTGCGTGTCGCGACCGACGCCACCTTCAAGCCGTTCGAATATGTCGAGAACGGCAAGCGCACCGGCTTCGACGTGGAACTGATCGAAGCGATCGCCAAAGCCATGGGCCGCAAGGTCGAATGGACTGACATCGATTTCAAGGGCCTGATTCCCGGCCTGATCTCGAAGCGCTTCGACGTCGCCGCCTCGGCGATCTACATCACCGACGAACGCCTGAAGGTCGTGGCGTTCACGCACCCGTACTACACCGGCGGCCTGGCCATCATGGTCAAGGCGGACAACACCAGCATCAAGGAACCGGCCGATCTGAACGGCAAGAAGGTCTCGGTGCAGGTCGGCACGAAGTCGGTGTCGTTCCTGAAGGACAACTATCCGAAGGTTGAGCGCCTGGAAGTCGAAAAGAACCAGGAAATGTTCAATCTGGTGGAAATCGGCCGCGCCGACGCCGCCGTGACGGGCAAGCCCGCCGCCGTGCTGTACGCCAACGCGCGCCCTGGCGTGAAGGTGCTGGAGAAGACCCTCACGGTCGAGCGCTATGGTTTTGCCGTGCGCAAGGACGAGGCCGCCCTGACCAACGCCATGAATCAGGCGCTGGAAAAGGTGCGTGCCGACGGCACCTACGCCGCACTGGTGTCGAAGTACTTTGGTTCGGGCAAGTAAGCCCTGACCGTTTGTTGTTGAAGGTGTAGTGAATCTGACGGAGCACGCATGGAACTCGATTTTTCGCCGGTCTGGACCGGCTGGCAGGATCTGGCGGCCGGGGCGCTCGTCACCGTCGAGGTGACGGCGTGCGCACTGGCGCTGGGCTGCGTGCTGGGATTGCTGGTCGGCATGGGCCGCCTGAACCCGGCACACCGCATCCGCTATAACATTTGCACGGCGTACGTGACATTCATTCGCGGCACGCCGCTGCTCGTGCAGCTGTTCATCCTGTTCTTCGGCCTGCCGCAGTTCAATATCCTGCTGCCGGCGTTCTTGTGCGGCGTGCTTGGTCTGGGCATCTACAGCGGCGCGTACGTGTCGGAAATCGTACGCGGCGCGATTCAGTCGATCGAGCGCGGACAGATGGAAGCGGCGCGTTCGCTCGGCATGCCCTACGGGCAGGCGATGCGTTCGGTGATCCTGCCGCAGGCGATCGTGCGCATGATCCCGCCGCTTGGCAACGAGTTCATCGCGTTGATCAAGAACTCGGCGCTGGTGTCGCTCCTGACGATTCACGACGTGATGCATGAGGGCCAGAAGATCATCAGCGTGTCGTACCGCTCGCTGGAAGTTTATCTGGCGATCGCTTTTGTTTATCTGATTCTGACGGGTGCCACGACGCTTCTGCTGCAACGCGCCGAGAAGACGCTGCGTGCCGGAGGTGCCGTGCAATGAGTAACAATAACGCCATCCTGAAAATCGAAAACCTGGGCAAGGCCTATGGCAGCCACCAGGTGTTGAAGGGTATCGATTTCGAAGTCGCCCCGAAGCAGGTCGTGGTCGTGATCGGTCCGAGCGGATCGGGCAAGAGTACGTTCCTGCGCTGCTGCAACGGTCTGGAAACGGCCGAGCAGGGCACGATCGAAATCGTCGGCAAGAAGTTGGTCGACCACGGCAAGATGATGGGTGAGTCGGCGCTGAACCATCTGCGCACGGAAGTGGGCATGGTGTTTCAGTCGTTCAATCTGTTCCCGCATCTGACGGTGCTGGATAACGTGACGCTGGCACCCCGCAAGCTGCGCGGCGTCAAGCACGCCGACGCGGAGAAACTGGCGCGTGATCTGCTCGCCAAGGTTGGTCTTGCGGCGAAGGCGGACGTGTTCCCCGGTACGCTGTCGGGCGGCCAGAAGCAGCGAGTGGCGATTGCGCGCGCGCTGGCGATGAAGCCGCAGGTGATGTTGTTCGACGAGCCGACCTCGGCGCTCGATCCGGAGCTGGTCGGCGAAGTGCTGCAGGTGATGAAGGCGCTCGCGAACGACGGCATGACGATGCTGGTCGTGACGCACGAAATGGGCTTCGCCCGCGAAGTGGCCGATGTGGTGGTCGTGATGGATCAGGGCCGCATCATCGAGGCGGGCCCGCCGGCACAGATATTCACGGCGCCGAAGGAAGCGCGCACGCGTGAATTCCTGCAGGCAGTGCTCACGCGCGCTTGAGCGCGTGATTGGAAATACAGGCAGGAATACTCGCATGACAATCGATAGAACGGTCTGGCAAGGCCGTGTGGACACCGGCGAAACCGGTCATACGCTGCGCCTGCATCAGGTCCTGCGCGACTATGATGCGTCGCAGGTCGCGGGCGGCGCGGTGCTGCTGGGATTTTGCAGCGACGAAGGTGTGCGGCGCAATCATGGCCGCCCGGGTGCGGTACAAGGGCCGGATATGCTGCGCCGCGCGCTGGCGGGCTTGCCGGTGCACGGTGAGCCGGCCGTGTTCGAAGGCGGCAATGTGGTTTGTGCCGACGGACGGCTCGAAGCCGCACAGGCGGCGCTCGGCCATCGTGTGGCGGAAGTGCTGCGCGGCGGCGCG
Organism: Pandoraea terrae; assembly: GCF_902459695.1. Lineage (GTDB taxonomy): Bacteria > Pseudomonadota > Gammaproteobacteria > Burkholderiales > Burkholderiaceae > Pandoraea > Pandoraea terrae. Next base: position 103,254 of record NZ_CABPRZ010000007.1, on the reverse strand, counting down.
CGCCCGGTCGTGCTCGGCGGCGGTCACGAGATCGCTTACGGCACCTTCCTCGGCATCGCGGAGCATTTCGGCGACCGCCTGCGCGACGAACCGCTGTTGATCCTCAACTTCGACGCGCATTTCGACCTGCGCGCACAGCCGACGGCCAGCTCCGGCACGCCGTTCTGGCAGATTGCGCAGTTGCTGGCGGGGCGCCAGGCGCCGTTCCACTATGCGTGCCTCGGCGTTTCGCGCTACAGCAATACCGACGCCCTGTTCGAGCGTGCGGACCAGTTGGGCGTGACGTATTGGGTCGACGAAGACATGCTCGCGCACCGTTTGCCCGAAATGTGCGAGCGTCTGGCGGCCGAGCTGGCGAAGGTCAGCCACGTTTACCTGACGATCGATATGGATGTGCTGCCGGGCGAAAAGGCGCCGGGGGTGTCCGCCCCGGCCGCGCACGGCGTGCCGTTTGAAGTGGTGGAAGGGCTGATCGGCGTGGTGCGGCGTTCAGGCAAGCTGCGCGTGGCGGATATCGCGGAATACAATCCGTCGTTCGACCGCGATGGCCTGACGGCGCGCGTGGGCGCACGGCTGATGCATCCGCTGCTCACGCAGGCGTGACGCGCTGCCTGAAATGAATAAGGCGGGACATGCCTGACTGTCGTGAATCGGCAGCTTGGGCCACAATAGGGCGGGAGACCGGTTTTTCGGTGTCTCGCCCTTTTTTCATGGCGCCCCGGCGCCCGACAAGCGAGGTCAAGATGTCCCAGCAGACGAACCCCGGTTCCGGCCTTCAGACCGCCACCCTCGCCGGTGGCTGCTTCTGGTGTCTCGAAGCGTGTTACGAGCAGCTCGACGGCGTAAAGAAAGTCGTGTCGGGTTATATGGGCGGCAAGGTCGACAACCCGAGCTACGAAGCCGTGTGTGACGGCGATACCGGCCACGCCGAGGTCGTACAGCTCACTTTTGACCCGAATGTGGTGACCTTCGAAGAGTTGCTCGTGGTGTTCTTCACGATCCACGACCCGACCACGCTGAACCGTCAGGGCAACGACGTCGGCACGCAATACCGGTCTGCGATCTTTTTTCACGACGAAGATCAGCACAAGTGCGCCGACCATCTTATCGCCGAGTTGATGGCCGAGTTGACGTACAGCGCGCCGATCGTGACGGAAGTCGTGCCCGCGCAGACGTTCTGGCCGGCCGAAGCCTATCACCAGCATTATTATCAGCAGCATCCCGATCAAGGGTACTGCTCATTTGTCGTCGCCCCGAAGCTCAAGAAATTCCGCGAGAAGTTCACCAAGCGCTTGAAGACCGGCGCGATGTGAGCGGCGGTCGCCGGGGAGGGCTTGACCTTCCCCCGGTTGCGCCCCGGCGCGTTGGCGGCGCTGTCCTCCCGGAAAGGCGCGCCACGCGTGGAGATTAATATATTCATTACTTTTCGCATAGAATGGAGCCTTTCCTGGTTTTTTGGTAGTTTTCCGTGCGTCCCCTGCCTTTTCGCGATGCCCTGATGGCCATGCTCGGTATCGCGCTTGTCAATATGCTGGTCGCCCTCGATCAGACCGTAGTCAGTACCGCGCTTCCGTCCATCGTCTCCGAACTCAAAGGCTTCGAGTACTACGCCTGGATCGCCAGCATCTATATGCTTGCCTCCGTCGTGACGGTGCCCGTTTTCGGCCGCCTCGGGGACTATTTCGGGCGCAGACGCTTCGTCATTGCCTCGGTCGTCACGTTTACGGGGGCCTCGGTCCTGTGCGGCCTTGCGCCGAACATGCCGTTCCTCGTTTTCGCGCGCGGCCTCCAGGGTGTGGGCGGCGGCATGATGGTCGGCACCGCATTCGCGTCCGTCCCGGATCTCTTTCCCGACGCCCGGACACGCGTGCGCTGGCAGGTCGTGATCTCGACGGCCTACGGCATCGGTACGGCTGCGGGGCCATCATTGGGCGGCCTGCTCAGCGAGCACTTCGGCTGGCGCTCGACTTTTCTCGTCAACTTGCCGGTCGGGCTGGCGGCGCTGTACTTCGTCTGGCGCTATCTGCCGAATTTTGCGCGCAAGGACCGCGGCCGGGTGCAGATCGATTGGCGCGGCGCGGGGCTCATCGCCGTCGTGCTCGGCGGCTTCCAGGTGTTCATCGAGAATGTGCCCGCGCATGGCTTGTCCGTGTTCAATGCGGTGTTGATTGCGGCCGTCGCGGCCGGCGTGTACTGGCTGCTGCGTACCGAACGGCGCGTCACGCACCCGATCGTGCCCCTCGACATGTTCCGCCATCCGCAAATGGTCGTGCTGTTCTCGCTGTCGATGCTGACCGGCTTCGTAATGTTTTCGCTGATTTTCTTCGCACCGCTGCTGCTGCAGGGCGGCTTTGGTCTCAGCCCGCAAGCGGCGGGGCTGGTCGCCACGCCGCTGGCCGGCTGTATTGCCCTCGGCAGCTTCATCAACACGCCGATCGTGGTCCGGTTGTCGCGGCCGACGAATATGGTGACGCTCGGGTTCTGCCTGCTGGCGGTATCGGCGGCGGGCATTGCCCTCGCGCACCGCGACACGCCGCAGGGCCTGATCGCGCTGGCGATGGCGGCAGCGGGGATCGGACTGGGGTTCATCCTCAACAATCTGAACGTGTTCGGGCAGGAAATCGCGGGCAGCGAACGCTTCGGCATCACCACGGCCTTGCTCCAGTCGACCCGGATGGTCGGTGGCATGCTCGGCACCACGATTGTCGGCACGCTGGTCAATCATCAATACGCCAAAGGCGTGGGCGCCGCGGTTTCCGCGTACGCAGCGACGCCGTTCGCACAGGCCGCCAGCCGCGTGCTGGACCCGCGCATTCTGATCGACGCCCAACTGCGCGCATCATTGCTGGCCGATATGCATGCCCTGGGGGCCAATGGTGCGCCGCTCGTCGAAACGGCGCGGCAGACGCTGGTCGGTTCGGTGCATGCGGGCGTGTTGTTGACCGGCATCGCCGCGCTCGTGGCCGCATGGCGCGTGCGACGCATCCGTCAGATCAAGTTCGGCGGGAAAATCGACCGCGCGGCGCTGGCCGTCAGCGAGTAATCGCCTCGGCCAACGCCTGGCATGACAGGGGGGACGAACCTTCCGCCTTGTTGTTGACGATCACGAACACGGGGTGTCCGGCGCGAGCATAGTGGCCGGCCAACGCGGCGATGACATCGCGCGTGGCCGGGTCCGGGTCGACAATCTTGTCGAACGGCGCATATTTCGCCTTTGCCTGTTCGTAGCGATGTCCGCTGTGCAGGCTCCAACGTACGACGAGCGGGCCTGCGCCGGCTTCGTCGAGCAAGGCCAATGCCGCCGCCTGACGCTCCGCGCTCGGCATGCGCGCATGCAGGCCGAGGCAGTAGCGCACGCCATGCTGGCCCAACATCCGCATCAAGCGCGGTGTCAACAATGCGCCGTCGCGAATTTCAAGGGCATAACACGGACCGGGACCGCCGCCGCCGGCCGCACCCGGCAGCGGCGGCAAGGCGGCGAAGAACGCGTCCAGGCGATCGATCAGGGCGGGGACATCCCGTAATAGCGTGAACGGCAGCGGCGATACCTGGAACACAAGCACCCCGGCATTCGGCCCGAGGCCGGCGAGACAGGGCGTGACGAACTGTTCGGCGGCAATGCGCGCGTCAAGAAAACAAGGGTTCTCGGACACGCCTTCTCCCTTTTCGCCGCGCACGACGGCATCGGTCACCAGGCTCGGCGCCTTCACCAGAAAGCGGAAATCCCGCGGCACCTGCTCCGCATACTTTTGATATTCGGCGATCGAGAGCGGTGAATAGAACGACCGGTCAATGCCGACGCAGCGCAGGACCGGGTGCGCGGCATAGGCCGTCAAGCCTTGCCGTGAGAGTTTGGCGTCGCTGTAATCGTCGTCCCAGACGATGCCACGCCAGCCGGGAAACGACCAGGACGACGTGCCGAGCAGCACCTGCGCGGGCAGGGCGGCGCCAAGTGCGACCAGCGACGGATCATGGGGCGCGGCGCCCGGCGTGCCGCGTGCAGCGCGCCGGGGCTTGCCCGTATCCGGAGAGGAAGCGCCTTTGCCGACCTGGCCGGCGGGGGGAGACTTCGGATCTTCAGGACTGCCGAACAGGTCGAACTGACTCATTTCCCTTCGTACATATACTTGCGTGACCAGTCGAGATTCTTCGACGGCTGGCCGGCCTTGCGGCAGACGATCTGATACAGCGACACGTGATCGTGATCGAACGCGTAGGCGGATCCGGCCAGATAGATGCGCCACACGCGAAACCGTTCTTCTCCCGCAAGTTCTCGCGCCTTCGCGGCGTTCGCCTCGAAGCGCTCGGCCCAGTGATTGAGCGTGCGGGCATAGTGACGCCGCAGACTCTCGACATCGGTCGCCTCAAGACCGCCGCGCTGCATGGCTTCAAGCGTGAGGCTGATGTGCGGCAGTTCGCCGTTGGGGAACACGTACTTGTCGATGAACTCGCCGCCGCCCATCGCGGTCTCGCCGCTGTCCGGATCGGTCGACGTGATGCCGTGATTCATGGCGATGCCGTCGTCCTTGAGCAGCGAATTCATTTTGGCAAAATAGCCCTGCAGGTTTTTGCGTCCCACGTGCTCGAACATGCCGACGCTGGTGATGCGGTCGAACTGGCCTCCCACGTCGCGATAATCCTGCAGACGGATCTCGACCTGATCCTGCAGCCCGGCCGCCATGACGCGCTCGGTCGCCAGATCGAACTGATTCTGCGACAGCGTCACGCCCACGCATTTCGCGCCGAACTTGCTGGCTGCACGAATCACGAGCGCACCCCAGCCGCATCCGATGTCGAGCAGCGTCTGGCCCGGCTGCACCTTGATCTTGGTGAGGATGTGATCGATCTTCTTGACCTGCGCTGTGTCGAGGTCTTCGTCGCCATTCTCGAAGTAGGCGCACGAGTACACCATGTTCTTGTCGAGCCACAATTGGTAGAACGCGTTCGACACGTCATAGTGGAACTCGATCGAACGCTTGTCCGATTGCTTCGAGTGGTTGAAATGCCGGGTGATGCGCCCGAACGCACCGTTGGCGGACAGGCTGCTGCCGGCCAGGGCGTAGCTTATGTCGATAACGTCGCTCAGGCGGCCTTCGACGTCGATTTCGCCCTTGACATAGGCTTCACCCAGATTGTCCAGACTTGGCGTGAGCAGGCGCGTCATGGCTGCGGGGCCATTGACGCGCAGCGTCACCCTGGGGCGCTCAAATGCCCCGAAGTCATAGTGTTGCCCATTCCACAGGGCCAGCCGGAGCGGCAGATTGGAGGATGTCTTGACGCCGGTGACCCAGTTTTCGAGTTTTTTCTCCCACAACATGGATATTCTCCAAGTGTCACAAAAAATCTCTAAATCCGTACCGCCCGGCGCCGTTGCGCCATCTCTCGGGAAAACGCCGGGGCAAGCCACAGCGGCCTTGCCCCTTCTCCCGTCACGGTGACAGGCGCGCCACGCGCCACTGTCCATCGGCAAGCCGGAAGTATTTGATGCGGTCATGCAGGCGCGACGGACGCCCCTGCCAGAATTCGACGGCATCGGGCACCAGCCGGTACCCGCCCCAGTGCGGCGGACGCGGCGGGGCGTCGCCGAACTGCTTGCGAAAGGCTTCCTCGCGTGCTTCGATAATACTTCGATCGGCGACTTCCGCGCTTTGTTCCGAGGCCCACGCGCCCAGGCGCGAGCCGATGGGACGCGAATGGTAGTAGGCGTCGCTTTCAGCCGCGGAGACTTTCTCGACGCGGCCTTCGATGCGCACCTGGCGCTCGAGCTCGATCCAGTGGAACAGCAGGCAGCCGAAGGGATTGGCCGCCAGCTCCTGGCCCTTGCGGCTTTCATAGTTGGTAAAGAACGTGAACCCTTGCTCGTCTGCACCCTTGATGAGAACGATGCGCGCGTCGGGCCGGCCATCGGCGGAGACGGTCGCCAGCGTCATGGCATTCGGCTCGGCCAGCTGCGCATCGAGCGCTTGGCGGAACCACCGCTTGAACTGGGCGAACGGGTCGGACGCGACATCATGCTCGGACAGGGAGCCGAGCGCGTAATTTTTACGAAGGTCGGAGAGGGAAAGCGTATGTGTCACGAGGATCGGGAGACAGTTGTCCACGAGTGGGTGGCGCAGGTTGGAACACAGTATAGCGAAGCTTTTCGAAACGTGCCCGCGTGGCGAAATGCCGCAGGGTGCGGCATTTCGTGAGGCGGCACGCCGCCTTACGGCCGCTCGCGGCCCGAACCGGCCGCTGTTGAGGGCTTGGCGGAGGGCGGCGGTGATTTCGGCGCCGGCGGGTGGCTCGGCGATGATTTCCCGCCACCTTTCGGCGGATGCATCGACGCCGGCCGATCGAGGTTGGCGAACAGGGCATTGCAGGGGCTGTCCTTGCCGGGACCGGTCTCGATCAGCGGAATCAGCGCCGTCACCGGTGTCAGCAGGCCCAGCGCCACGGCGCCGCCCGCGCGCGCGATCAGCGTGGCGGTGTCGACCCCGACGTCCGGCTTGTGGAATGTGCCGCGCACGTACAGCGGCGAGCGCAGCGACAGGACTCCAAAGTGCTTCGGCTGTGGCTTGATCGTCAGGTTGAAGTGCTCGTGCTTCAGATCGATCTGGCCGGCCACGCCGATACTCGCATCTTCCGTGTCGATGACGAACGTGCGCGCGTCCATGATGCCGTCTTTCACGATAAAGTCCGATGCCGCGCAACGCAGCTCGACGGTGCGATCGCCGAAGATCTTGTAGATGACGATGTTGCCCACGTTCAGCCCCAGATATTCGAGCAGCAGCTTGCTGATGGAGCCGCGATCGACCAGCATCTTGATTTCCCCGTTCGACGAACCCGCCAGGGCGGCGACGGAATTGCCGGTGGCCGACAACGCCGCATCGCCGTTGATTTCGCCAAGGCTGGTTTTCATAAGGTCGACGTCGGGCAACAATTGCTTCATCTTCAGATGGCGTAGCGACACGGTGCCGGTGGCTTGCATCGGCGTGGCCTGTCCGTCGAGTTTGAGATTCGACGTCAATTGCCCGCCGGCGACCCCGAACTGCAGCGGTGCGAGCGTCAACACACCGTTATCGAGCACCAGATGCGTGACCAGATTGTCGATAGGCACGCTCTTGTCGCGAATGATCTTGCGGCCGGTGACTTGCACGTCGACGTCGACGGTGCGCCAGCGGTCGGTCTTGAACGGATCGACGGGCAACACCTTTCCGGTCGGCTGCGCCGGCGGCTGGCCGGACAGGTCATTGCCGGCGCTGTTCGTTTTTGCGCCGATGACCGGGCCGAGGTCGGCCAGGCGCAACAGGTTCGATACGACCGCGCCTTGCAGGAGCGATCGCGGTTCGCGTTGACGGAACACGAGCGTGCCGTTCAGATCGCTTTGGCCGACCTTGCCCTGGAAGCGTTCGTAGCGCCAGACGCCTTCCTCGTGCAACAGATTGCCGGCCGTACTGTAGGGCGGCGTGTCGGGCAGCAGGACCCCCGTGATCGGGTACAGGTCGGCCATGGTCGGTCCGGCCAGTTTCAGGTGCATGTCGAGCGCCGACAGGGTGGCCGGGTTGGTGAACGTGCCGGACGCGGCGATACGGGTCCGGCCGATACGCACCTGCGCGTCGAGCGGATAAGGATCGCCGGAGTCTTCGAGTGACAGGACGTCGCCGCCGCGCCCGCTGCCATTCACGGCGACCCGATGGAAGGTGCCGGACAGGGAGAACCCGATGCCGTAAGGCGCCTGACCGTCGATGGTGGCGAGCCGGGTGGTCACGTCGAGTTCATGCGGCTGGTCCTGCACCCGCACGACGCCGTCTTCGAGTATCAGGCGGCCGATCTTGAAGCGCCACGGCGAGGGCTTGCCGCCGGGTTGGGCGAAGGTCCAGTTGTTGCGCCCGTCGGCAAGCCGCTCCAGATCGATACGCGGGGCCGAGAGCGTGACTTCAGGCAAAATGACACGCTGGTCGAGCAGCGGCAGCCACTCGAGCGAGAACGTGAGACGGCCGACTTCGACCATATTCGGCGCCGAAGCCCACGCGGGATTGCCGAGCACGATATCATTCGCGATCAGGCGCGGGCGTGGCAACCAGCGGCCGAAGCCCGGCGATTGGGCATTGGGCGGCAGCCAGTGCAGCGCCAGGTTGCCGCGAATCGCGAAGGGACGCCCGGTGGCCACGCTGACTTCCTGGTTGATCCAGGGGCGTGCGCGGTTCCAGTCGAACCACGTAATGGAGGCCGCGACGGCCAGCACCACGGCGGCAACCACGATCGCCAGCCATTTGAAAGACGTTGTTAACCATCTCATCATGAACAGTACGACCCAGTCGCTCGAAAACAGTTCGGTTACGGCCGCCTCGCCGGGCGACGACTTTGACACGGCGCGCCGTTTCGGCGGCATCGCGCGCCTTTATGGCGAACCCGGGCTGGCGATCCTGCAGGGCGCCCACGTTGCCGTGATCGGCATCGGCGGCGTCGGTTCGTGGGTGGCCGAAGCGCTGGCGCGAAGCGCCGTCGGCAAACTCACGCTGATCGATCTCGACAATGTCGCCGAGAGCAATACCAATCGTCAAATTCACGCCCTGGACGGCAACTACGGCAAAGCCAAGGTCACCGCCATGGCCGAGCGCATCGCCGCCATCAACCCGGCCTGCGAAGTTTCGCTGATCGAGGACTTCGTCGAAGCCGACAATCTCGACGCCATGCTCGGGCGCGGCTACGACTGGATTGTCGACGCGATCGACAGTGTACGCGTCAAGACCGCACTCATCGCCTGGTGCGTGAAAAATCGCACGCGGCTGATCACGGTCGGGGGCGCCGGCGGCCAGCTTGATCCGACACGTATCCGCATCGACGACCTTGCGCGCACCATCCAGGATCCCTTGCTTTCGAAAGTCCGCGCCCAACTCCGCAAGCAGCATGGTTTTCCGCGCGGGCCCAAGGCCAGGTTCAACGTGCCGGCGGTCTATTCCGACGAACCGCTGATCTATCCGGAACAGGCCTGCGTGCTGCCGGAGGCAGGTGAAGCGCCCGCGCCGGCCGCCGCGCCGCAAGGCCTCAATTGTGCGGGCTTCGGTTCCACCATGTGCGTGACCGCCGCTTTCGGCATGGCCGCGGGGGCCCATGTCCTGCGTCAACTGACGGGCCGCTGAAGGCCCAGCGTATAACGAAAAAAGGCGCGTGCCTGTCGGCCAACGCGCCTCGTCCGGGTAGGAGGATGCCTACATTCAGGCTTAGCGCAGCTCGCGCCGCAGCACCTTGCCGACCGGTGTCTTGGGCAGCTCCTTGCGGAATTCGATGACGTGGGGCACTTTGTAGTTGGTCAGGTGCTGTCGGCAGAAGTCGATCACGACTTGCTCGGTGAGATCGGCCGACTTTTTGACGATGACGGCCTTGACCGTCTCGCCGGTCTTCTCGCTCGGTATCCCGACAACTGCCGACTCCAGCACGCCGGGGCACATCGCGAGCACGCCTTCGATTTCATTCGGATACACGTTGAAGCCGGAGACGATGATCATGTCCTTCTTGCGGTCCGTGATGCGCACGTAACCCTGCGGGTCCATGTTGCCGACGTCGCCAGTGCGCAGCCAGCCATCCGGCGTGATGGTCTTGGCCGTCTCGTCCGGCCGATGCCAGTAGCCCTTCATGACCTGCGGGCCGCGCACGCAGATCTCGCCGTCCTGGCCAAGCGGGAGCGCTTCGTTCGCATCGTTGCGGATACTGACGTCGGTCGATGGAATCGGCAGGCCGATTGAGCCGTTGAATTCGCTGCTGAGCGGATTGATGCAGACGGCCGGCGACGTTTCGGTCAGGCCGTACGCTTCGATGAGCGGATGGCCGGTGACCTGTTGCCAGCGTTGCGCGACGGCGCGCTGCACGGCTGCGCCACCGCCGAGGGCGCCCTTCAGGCCACTGAAGTCGAGGGCGTCGAAGCCCGGGGTGTTGAGCAGGCCGTTGAAAAGGGTGTTGACGCCCGTGATGAAGGTGAAGCGCCACGGCTTCAATTCCTTGATGAACCCGGCCATGTCGCGCGGGTTCGTGATCAGGAGGCTCAGGGCGCCAAGATTGAGGAACACGAGTCCGTTCGCCGTCAGACAGAAGATGTGATACAGCGGCAAGGCCGTGACGATGATTTCCTTGCCTTCTTCGAGGCCGTTGCCGATCCACGCACGCGCCTGCAACATGTTCGCGATCATGTTGCGGTGGGTGAGCATCGCGCCCTTGGCCACGCCCGTGGTGCCACCGGTGTATTGCAGAAAGGCGATGTCGTCGTGGCCGACGGGGACATCGGTGAGCTTGCGCCCGGCGCCCTTTGCCAACGCGGTGCGAAACGGCACGGCGTGCGGAATCTGCCACGCGGGGACCATCTTCTTCACGTGCTTGACCACGTAATTGACGATCCAGCGTTTCGGCGCCGGCACGAGGTCGCCCACGTGTGTGGTGATGACGTGCTTGACGGGCGTATTCGGAAGCGCCTTTTGCAGCGTGGCGGCGAAGTTCTCGATGACGACGATGGCTTGCGCACCCGAGTCCTTCAACTGATGTTCGAGTTCGCCGGCGGTATACAGCGGATTGACGTTGACGACGACCAGGCCTGCACGCAGGATGCCGAAGACGGCGACCGGATATTGCAGCAGGTTGGGCGACATGATGGCCACGCGCGCGCCGCGTGCGAGGCCCAGGCTTTGCAGGTAGGCGGCGAAGTCGAGGCTCAGGCGTTCCAGGTCCGAATAGGTGAGCGTGGTGCCGAGATTGTGGAACGCCGGGCGATCGGCGAACTTGTGGCAGCTCTGGAGAAACAGGTCGAGCAGGGACCGGTACGCGTTGACGTCGATCTCCGCCGGCACGCCGGGCGGATAGCTCTTGAGCCAGACTTTTTCCATGAGCGCCTCCTTTTATACAGTTTCTTGTCATGCTGAACGGCCCGGGGGTGAGACGTTCAGCGGGGGAGCGGGGTGTCCCACTCCGGAAAAGCCGTAGCATACCCTGCGCCGCGCGCGAAGAGCACCGTGATTCCCCGCATAAACCGGGGCTTTGCATGGAAGGAATGTTCTAGGACACGCCTCTTGCCAGACGCCGGTTTTCCACGCTATACGTGCATGCGATATGCGCGGCACGCGGGCATGCCGCGCGCAGGGCCCCGCAACTGTCAAAAGACTTTCAAAAAATACTTGCGCAAGTGGAGCGAATTGCGCATAATTCTGTTCTCACGACGCGGCTGTAGCTCAGTTGGATAGAGTACTTGGCTACGAACCAAGGGGTCGTGGGTTCGAATCCTGCCAGCCGCGCCACCAAATTTAAGGGTCTCCTCTTGGGGAGGCCCTTAATGTTTCCGGGATGTGTCGTCCCGTGGTCTTGCCCGAATGCCACGTGCATTTGAGCGGCCAAATTCGACACAGCCTAGCATGACGTGCGGCTGTAGCTCAGTTGGATAGAGTACTTGGCTACGAACCAAGGGGTCGTGGGTTCGAATCCTGCCAGCCGCGCCAACCTTTGCGTTGGATTGCAAAACGGTCTGAAAGCGAAAGCTTCCAGGCCGTTTTTGTTTTGCGCAGGCGCTTGTTGTTCCCGGCAATTAATGGGCGACTTCCCAAGTGAAATGAGCGGTGTCCATCGGAAGACGGACACCGCAGCCGGTGCGGATCGATCGTCGTGCTTATCGATGATCCAGAACGAATTCGCATGCGGTGAGCAGGACTGCTTCCTCGCCATACAGCCGGTCGAGGTTGCCTGCGTCGTGATAATGCTCGATGAGATAACGAAGATCGACTGCATCCTTCTCGTTTTCCATCCCGCGCCCGCGCCAAGCGATGAACTTCGTGACAACGAGTCCCGGAATCGATGCGACGGGGACGTCGAGGTCGTCAGCAATCTCGACGAGGACGGCTCCTGCAAGTGCATCTTCATAACCGACGACACTCATCACGACTGCCATGTCTGGCGGCCAGACGACATTGGCGTGTTGATCCGCGACGTCACCGAACGGCACAAGGTCGAGCGGAAATGCGGCGCTGTCTTCGGGCGTATAGATGAGCCGGTGAGGAATCCTGGCGTCCTGTGCGATCGACGGATAAGCAAGTAGCGCGGCGCGGACACGATCGAACATTTGCCAGTCCGAGAGTGCGATCGCAAAGTCGATATCGGGGCTGGCGCGGCGAATGGGGAAGCCATGCAGATAGTGCATGAGCATATCGCGTGCCGTCGCGCCGACGACAAAATAGTCGAGGTGCATCTCCGCGGTCAGGCTCGCCATCATGCGCAATAGCGCTGCCTTGTCCGGAGGCACAGGGGTTTTAAGACGCAGCTTTGGCATCGTTGCTTTCCATGAGCGAGCGGATCACTTGCGAAGCTTCAACGTTGCGCGGATCTCGCGAGCGAACCAAATCGGCATAGACCAACAGCGACGGGCCAAATTCCGTCGTTTCGGCATATTCGCCAAAATCCCAAAACGCGTCGAGTATCTCGATAGGTCCCGCCGGATCGGCACGTAGTCGGTGCCGCTTGGCTTGCGTTAGCAGCCATTCGCGTCGAATCTCGGGTTTGACATAGACCGTTTGTGTTGCGGGACGGATGGCGTTGGCGAGTGTTGCCGCAGCGACTTCGCCGCTCCACCAGGCTTGGTTTGCACCGAGTTCGGCGTCGCGCCACCAGTCGGGATTCTCTGCGCGAAAGCGCATCGCGTTGAGCTTGGGCAACAGGCGCAAGGGGAAATTCGTTACCCATTCATCGCGCAAGGCCGACCGAGCAACAATGCGGCGCCCGAAGCGCGCATCATCGACCAGGTGGCCGCGTTCCCGCAGTTGTCCGAGCTGCGTCCCGACTGCGCCCAATGCGATGCCTGATATCGTCGCCAGTTCGCGATACGAACAATTCAGTAGGTCGGGACGGCTCAGCACGACAAACGTCAGCCGTAGCGAAGAGGCGTTGCCCCCGGCACGCAGGGCGGGGGGGATCGTCATATCGTGAAGCGTTGTCTCGTTCGGCTTCTTGCCGATAATGCAGATGTGCGTCGAATCGTCGCTCAGGTATGCGTTTCCAGCGAGATCGATGAACCGAAGGCCGCGCTGGACGCATTGTTCCGCAAGCGTCATGCTTAGGTACGGGGCGACGAGTAGCAACGGCGTCGCGTGGCCTGCCTGACGATCCGCAATGACATCGACCGATGCCCTGCCTTGCATGCGCGCTTTGAACTCAACGTCGAAGGCGATCCTGCGGTCGCGGATGCGGAGCGTGATCGTGGCATCCGCGCGATGTGGCGCCGCGCCGTCCGAATAGGGGCTGAAATCGATCAGGCGTATGGCGACGCCGCTTCGATCGGCAAGTGTGGCCACCGCTTGCGCAAGCACATTCTGCATTTCGCTTTCGCGCGCGAAAGCATTCCACATACCCGTGTTCATATTTTGCTCCAGTTCATTTTTTATGAACGTGGACATATTATGAACGAAACGAGGTGATCGTTCAATTATTCTTCGTGTTCATTTTTATTGAACAACATGAAAAGTTGAACGGCGCGCTGATGGTGCGGGTTCGTCGAGAGGAGACGCACTACCCCTGCACCTGCCACCCCAACCCCAGCGCCTTCTGCAGCGCAACGAAATCCCTGAGCAATTGCGCGTCGCCGGAAATGCGGTCCTGTTCGGCGCTGAAACGGGTCCGTTCCGCATCGAGCCAGTCGAGCGTGCTGGCGGTGCCGGCGGCATAGCGCTGCCGCGTGAGCGTCGCCGCCCGGCTTGCGGAGCTTTCCACACTGCGCAGGCGGTAGACGTTTTCGCGCTGATGGCCGTATCGCGCCAACGCGACGTCTGCGTCGCGCAAGGCGCCCAGCACCGCGCTTTCATATTTCGCGGCGGCGCCGTCGCGGCCGGCTTCCGCCTGATCGACCGCCGCCGCCACGCGCCCGAAGTCGAGCACGTTCCATTGCAGGCGCGGCACTACGAACCAGTTCAGATTGTCCTTTCGCACGAGATGTCCGGGGTCCATGGCACTGAATCCCAGATCACCCAGGATCGACAGCTTCGGAAACCACTTCGCCTTCTGCTCGCCGATCTGCGCGTTCTGCGAGGCGAGCCGGCGTTCGGCCGCACGAATGTCCGGCCGCGCCTGAAGCAATGCCGACGGGTTGCCGATCGCAATCGTCGCCGGCACTTGCGGCAGCGGCTGGGCACCGGCAAGCGTGTCGTCAAGCGCGCCGGGCGCCTGGCCCGTCAGCAAAGCCAATTGATCGAGCGATTCGACCAACTGCGACTCAAGCGGCAAAATGCGCGCGCGCGTGTTCTCGACCTGCGTGAACAGGCGCTCGACGTCGAGTTCAGAGGCCACGCCGCGTGCCCTGCGCTGGCGCGTGAGCTGCAGCATTTCGTCTTCGAGCTGTGCCGACGCCTTGACCAGTGCGAGCCGCGCCTGCTGATCGCGCAGCCCGACATATGCCTGCGCGACCTCGGCCGCCAACTGCACGTGTGCGTCGGCGAGATCGGCCTGCGTGGCGTCCGCTTCGGCCGAAGCCGCCTCGACCGCCCGGCGCGTGCCGCCGAACAGATCGATCTCCCAACTGGCATCGAAGCCCGCAATATACAGCTCGAGTGGCCCGCGTCCCCTGCCGCTGGCGGCGCTGTTGCCGCCGAGAAGGCTGGTGTCGGGGGAGCGCATGTGCACCATCGTGCCGCTCGCGTTGACCTTGGGCAGTGCGTCACCCTCATGACCGCGCAGGCTGGCCCGCGACTGGCGTACGCGCGCCTGCGCGGCCCGGATGTCCGGACTGTGCGCCAGCGCCGCGTCGATCAGGGTGTTCAAGGTGTCGTCGTGCAACGCGACCCACCATGCGGCGGCAGCTGGCGCATCAGCATCCACGCCGCCGCGCGCATGCGGGAACTGCGTGGCGCGCAGCGCCTGCGGCGCCACACTCGGGGCCCCACGGTAATCGGGGCCAACGGTGCAGCCGGCCAGCAACAGCGTGCCTGCCGCGAGGGCGAATGCCGTCAATCGTGCGGGCTGGGCCCGCGCCATGGAAAACATCGTCATGATCAATGACCTCCGGAGGTAAAGCCGGCAGGCTGTTTCAGGAGCAGGGCGAGCGGCACGCACAACAGCAGCGCCACGCCAAGCACATAGAACGTTTCGGAATAGGTGATGACCATCGCCTGCCGCGAGATCTCGCCGGCCAGTTGCGCCATCGCCTGCAATTTTGCATGCGCCATGTCGCCATGCTGCGCGAAGAATCCCGCGGCGTTGGCGCTCAGATGCTCCTGCCCGATGGCGCTGTTCGCGGAGATGCCTTCGCGCAACACCGCGTCGTGATAGTCGACGCGACGGTCGATGAAGATGCCCAGCAGCGCGAGGCCGACCGACCCGCCGAGATTGCGCGCCATGTTATAGAGTCCGGCGGCATCGCCGGCTTCGTGCGCGCCCACGGCCGCCATGGCGGCCTGGTTGAGCGGCATCATCGCGAGCATCTGGCCGACGCCGCGCAGCAATTGCGACATCGTGAAATCGTGCCCGGCACTCTGTGTCGTCAAGCCGAGGTCGAGCATGCAACTGCCCAGAAAGGCGAGCAGGCCCGCAATCACCAGCAATCGGATGTCGACATGGGTGATCAGCCGCGGCAGAATCGGCATCAACAGCATTGCGGGAATGCCCGCAAGCAGCATGATGCCGCCGGCCTGCTGGGCGTTGTATCCCGCGATGAGCGCGAGGAACTGCGGCAACAGATACGACACGCCATAGATGGCCGCCCCGATTGTGAACACGATGAAGATCACGCTCGCGTAGTTCTTGTTGCGCAACAAGGCCAATCTGACGATGGGCGCGCGCGACGTGAACTGCGCGACCAGGACCATGCCGATACCGACCGCCGCGACGATCGACAGCCACACGATCGCGGTTGAGTCGAACCAATGTTCGCGTTGTCCTTCCTCAAGCACCACCGTGAGCGAACTCAAGCCAATCGTCAGCCCGACGATGCCCAGCCAATCTGCGTTGATAAACTGGCGAAAGTCGGCGCGCTCCGATTTCAGGCCCAGATACAGCAGCAAGACGAGTGCGGTAGAGATCGGCAAGTTGAGGAAGAAGCACCAACGCCAGTTGGCATTTTCCGTCAACCAGCCGCCGAAGACCGGACCCATCACTGGCCCGAGCATGACAATCAGGCCAAAGGCTGCCATGCCGACCGCCATCTGGTGGCGAGGCAGGCGCGTGCGGATGATGGTCTGCGCCGTCGGGATCATGGCGCCGCCCGCGAAGCCCTGTCCGATACGGCCGATGACGATTTCCGGCAGGCTGTGGGACAAGCCGCACATCATCGAAAACGCCGTGAACAGGATCGCGTTCCACATCAGGAAACGACGCATTCCGAACACGCGCGTCAGCCACGCCGCGAGCGGGATCATCACGATCTCGGACATCAGATAGCCGGTGGAAATCCATGTGCCTTCGGTGCCCGACGCGCCGATCTGCCCCTGGATCTGCGGCAATGCGGAGTTCGTGATGGAGATGTCGAGGGTGGCGAGCAGCGCACCGAGCGCGCCGGCGGCGACGGCGATCCAGTCCGACGCGGATGCGTTCACCGGCGTGCCCGCGGGCGCGGCCGGTCCTGCGCCCGCACCTTGCGCCGGCACGGCGTTAGCCATGTTGCGCCCCGGCAGCGGACGCCGCTCGCGCCGGCGCGCCGGAATGCGCGCGCGTATCGACGTCGACGGTCACCGACAGACCCGGCAGCAACGCACCGCGCACCTTCTCGGGCATGTCGACGTGAATGCGTACCGGCACGCGCTGGACGATCTTCGTGAAGTTGCCGGTCGCATTCTGCGCAGGCAGCAGCGCAAACTGCGAGCCCGTGCCCGGCGAGAGACTCTCGACCGTGCCGTGGAGCGGTTCGCCGGGCAGGGCGTCGACATGCACCGTGACCGCCTGACCCGCACGCATGTGACCGACCTGCGTTTCCTTGAAGTTGGCCGTGAGGTACAAGTCCTGCACCGGCACCACCGTCAGCAACCGCGTGCCCGGCTGCGCGTACTGTCCGACGCGCACGGCACGATCGCCGACGCGCCCGGCCAGCGTACTGCGCACCACCGTATCTTGCAGATCGAGCGCCGCTTGGCGCGCGCTCGCCTCGGCCACGGTCAATTGCGCGTGCGCCTGTGCAAGCTTGGCTTCAAGGGTTTGCGTCTGGCGCGTGGCTGAAAGCACGCTGGCCTCGTTCGCCTTGAGCGTGGCCGCCGCGCGCGTGCTCGCATTGCGAAGTTCGGCCAGCCGCTCGTCGGTTTCGGCGCCGGTCGCGACCAGCGGACCGTAACGATCGACCTGTCCGGCCGCGTAGCGCGCGTTGGCGCGCGCCCCTTCGAGCTCTGCACTGGCTTGCGCGATATTGGCCGATTGCTGGGCCAGTTCGGCCTCGCTGCGCGTGACGTCCGCGCGCCGCGAGGTGACCGTCGCCTGCGCCTGATCGAACGCGGCCTGATACTGCCGGTTGTCGAGTCGCACCAACGGCTGGCCGGCGGCGATGGCCTGGTTGTCGGTGACGTATACTTCGGCCACATAGCCAGCCACCTTAGGCGCGACGGTCATGCTGTCGGCCTGAAGATAAGCGTCGTCGGTGGTTTCGATAAAACGGCCGACCGTGAACCAGTGCATGCCATACCCTGCCGCGGCCAGCAGCGCCAGTGCGCCAGCCATCGTCAGCAGCTTGCGCCGGCGTGTGTTGATCCCCGCTTTCTCCGGGACCGCGCCGATTCGCAAGACGGCGGAAGCATCACCCTCACGGGCTTCAGGGCGGCGCGACGTCGATTCGGCCGGCGCAATGGCGGACATGGGAACTCCTCGAAAATATTCCAGTCGAGAGAATTATTCCACTTGATCAAATTATGTCAAGTGATATATTTTTGCGGGAAGTTCAGGCAAGACAAGGAAATTCATGGGACGCACGGCAAAACTGCGCCACGTTGTCGACGGTGGCTATCAGCGGGGCGAGGAAACGCGCGCACGGATCGTGGTGGCGGCGATACGGCTGTTCGGCGAGAAGGGCTTCGAGGGGGCGTCGACGCGCGATATCGCTGCGGCGGCCGGCGTCAACGCGCCGGCGCTGCAGTATTACTTCGACAACAAGGAAGGTGTATATCTCGCGTGCGTCGAGGCGATCGTGGCGCGCATATGGGAGGCGATGGAGGCGCCGGTAGCGGCCGCGGAGGCCGTGTTGGCCGACGCCGCAGCCTCGGACCAGGCGCTTATCGAGGCCTTTTGCCAGATACAGGGCGCGATCGCGTCGATTGTCCAGGTCACCCCCGATGCCAACGACTGGCGCATGTTCATGGCCCGCGAGCAGTCAGGACTGGGGCCGGAAGCCGGCTTTTTGCTGATGCAGGAGCGTGTGCAGGTGCGTACATCCGCCGTGACGGCTGCCATTGTGTCGCGGCTGTCGGGGCTGCCGCTGGACGATCCCGAGACCCGGCTGCGCGCGATGGCCATTACCGGCCAGGGGATGATCTTTCGCGTGATGCCGCGTTCGGTGAAATCGTCTTTGGGATGGGATTCGATCGACGACGCCCGGCAGGCGCGTATCCGCGATTTGACGGTCGAACACGCGCGCGATCTGCTGCGCATGCTGGCGGTCCGCCGCGACGAGCACGGTCGCGCCGGCAAGCCACGCTGATCAGGCGGCTTCGATCGGCGCGTCGGCGTGGCCGCCATTGCCAAGCTTGCGATACCACACGAAATACACCGCCAGCACGAACACGACAAACGGCACGCCGAACAGAAGCGTCATGTCTTCCGGTTTTGAAACGGCAAAAACTTGAAGTCTATAATATTGATGCAAATAATAAATTGCCTTGCTTATTCTGGCGGTAAACTGGGGGTCGTTGGCAGGAGTTGCCGATTTTTCGGAATTTGAGAAGGAATCTGCGAAATGCAACTGGATCTGGCGGACTTGCGCATTCTGCGCCACATGGAGCAGAACGGCCGTATCACGAATCAGGAGCTTGCGGATGCCGTCGGGCTGTCGCCATCGGCCTGCTTGCGCCGGGTGAAATTGCTGGAAGAACGGGGCGTAATCGCGGGTTATCGTTGTATCGTGGACCCGCAGCATATCGGACTGGAGTTCGAAGCGCTGGTGCAGATCACCTTGCGGCCCGACGTGGAAGGGTGGCATGAGAAGTTTCTGGAAGCGCTGCAAAACTGGCCGGAAGTGATCGAAGCGCGGATTGTCACGGGCGGCGCCAACTATATGTTGACGGTGCGTGCGCGCAACTTGGCACATTATTCGGACTTCATCATCAATGAGCTGTACCAGGCGCCGGCGGTCATGTCCATTCACTCGAATATCGTGCTCAAAACCATCAAGCGGGACAATTCCCTGCTCGATCTCGTCAAGAAGACTTCCTGAAACGGCCCCCACCGCATGACCGTCATCACCACCATTGAAGATTTGCGCCGGCTCGCCGAGCGGCGCGTGCCGCGCATGTTCTATGAATACGTCGATTCGGGCTCGTGGACCGAGCGCACCTATCGCGCCAACGAACGCGACTTTCACGGCATCGAGTTCCGGCAACGCGTCGCTGTCGACATCGAGCACCGCAGCCTGCGCACGCAAATGCTCGGCGCAGATGTTGCGATGCCCGTGGCGCTCGCGCCGACCGGCATGACCGGCATGCAGCACGCCGACGGCGAGATCCTCGCCGCGAAGGCGGCCGTTGCGTTTGGCGTGCCGTTCACGCTGTCGACCGTCAGCATTTGCTCCATCGAAGATGTCGCGGCGCACACCCGCGCGCCGTTCTGGTTCCAGTTGTATGTCATGCGGGACCGCGGCTTCATCGAGCGGCTGATCGACCGGGCGAAAGCTGCGGGCTGTTCCGCGCTGATGGTGACGATGGACCTGCAGATCAGCGGTCAGCGCCACAAGGACATCAAGAACGGCCTGTCGGCGCCGCCGAAACTGACGTTGC
The DNA here is from genome assembly GCF_902459695.1 of Pandoraea terrae. Lineage (GTDB taxonomy): Bacteria > Pseudomonadota > Gammaproteobacteria > Burkholderiales > Burkholderiaceae > Pandoraea > Pandoraea terrae. The sequence continues at coordinate 83,350 of NZ_CABPRZ010000007.1, read as the reverse complement.
CGAACATCGCGAACATGATGACGAAGCCCAAGTGGTGCCTCGGCATGCTTGGCACGAAGCGGCGCACGTTCGGCAACATCGTCGGGCACGCGAAGGGCGTGGACGATATCGGCTCGCTTGCGGCCTGGTCGGCGGCGCAGTTCGACCCGAAACTGTCGTGGAACGATGTCGAATGGATCAAGCGCCGCTGGGGCGGCAAGCTCGTGCTCAAGGGGATTCTCGATGAGGAAGACGCCCGTCACGCACGCGACACCGGTGCGGATGCGATGATCGTCAGCAATCACGGCGGCCGGCAGCTCGACGGCGCCATGTCGACCATCCGCGCACTGCCGCCGATCGTCGACGCCGTCGGCAAGGACATCGAGGTGTGGCTCGACGGCGGTATCCGCTCGGGGCAAGATGTCATCAAGGCCATCGCGCTCGGCGCGAAAGGCACCCTGATCGGCCGTCCGTTCCTCTACGGCCTCGGCGCGATGGGCGAGGCCGGCGTGCGGCGCGCGCTGGAGGTCATCGCCAAGGAAATGGACGTGACGATGGCGCTGTGCGGGCGCACGTCGATCGGCGCGCTCGATCGCAGCATGCTGGTGCCGGGGACTTATCCGGTCTGACGCGGGGCTTTGCCGCGCACGGACTTCATTTCGGCCACGAACTGATAGAGGTGGGCCGCCGCCGGCGAGAGCGGGCGGCCCTTGCGCCGGATCAAACCGACGCGCCGCGTCACCACCGGGTCGACCAGCGGCACGCTGGTGAGTACCGGGTGCCCGGCGCCGGGCATCGCCATGGCCGGGGCGGCGGCGACACCCAGGCCGGCCTCCACGAGGCCCAACATCGTCGTGACATGCCGGGTCTCGCAAATGCTTGGCGGCCGGTCCGGCATGTCCGTCAGCGCCTGATCGAGGAGCAGCCGATTGCCGGACATCTTGCCGACAGCGATGTAGTCGTATTGATACAACTCCCGCCAGGTCACTTTACGCTTGCGCGCCAGCGGATGGTCGCGCCGGCAGGCGGCCACGTAGCGCTCCTGCAGCAACAACTTGAATTCGATATCGGGTTCCTGGCTGCCAATGAAATTCAAGCCGAAGTCCGCTTCACCGCTCGCCACTGCTGCGAGGACTTCGTTCGCCCCAGCGTCGAGCACGGAGATGCGGATGCGTGGATACGCGGCGTGATAGCGCGATACCACTTGCGGCATGAAGTAATACGCCGCCGACGGGACGCACGCGATCGTGACATGGCCGAGACTTGACGATGCCTCGCCGCGCATGCCGAGCAGCGCATTGTCCAGATCGTCGAGCAGGCGTGCCGCGTCGCGGGCGAATGCGCGCCCGACGGTCGTCAGGCTGACGTGCCGGGTGCTGCGCTCGAACAGTTTCACGCCCAGGGCCGCTTCCAGTTTGTCGATGCGGCGGCTTAACGCCGGCTGCGACAGATGAATCGATTCCGCGGCGCGCCGGAAGTTGCTGAGCTCCGACACTGCCCGAAAGGCCTGCAAGTCGTTCAGATCGAAGTTGATAGCCATGGCGGGACGGGGAAATCTGGCAGCGGAAAATCAATGACGATGGATTGATCGCAATTGTGCATCAATCCATCTGAAATTTGCAATTCACAAGCGTACTGTGACGGGAGCACCATGGCGACCTCAGCGGTGCGTCCAAGGGTGCGCCGCGACGACATCAATATCCTTCAAAAGCATTTCGGAGACAGCGCAATGCACAAGCGCCCTCACGACGCGGCAGCGCGTCGTCATTCGAAAGCCGGCGCGGTCTTGCGCGTGACGGCCGGCAATTTCCTCGAACAGTTCGATTTCTTCCTGTTCGGCTTCTACGCCACGCAGATCTCGCACGTGTTCTTCCCGGCAGGCAGCGATTTCGCTTCGCTCATGCTGACGTTCGCGGTGTTTGGCGCGGGTTTCCTGATGCGTCCGCTCGGCGCGGTCATTCTCGGCGCATACATCGATAACGTCGGCCGCCGCAAGGGTCTCGTAACCACGCTGGCCATCATGGCCAGCGGCACGATCCTGATCGCATTCGTTCCCGGTCATGAAACCATCGGCCTCTTTGCGCCGGCGCTGGTGCTGATCGGCCGTTTGCTGCAGGGCTTCTCGGCAGGCGCGGAGTTGGGCGGCGTGTCCGTGTATCTCGCGGAAATCGCCACGCCGGGCAACAAGGGCTTCTACACGAGTTGGCAATCGGGCAGCCAACAGGTGGCGATCATCGTGTCGGCGGCGCTTGGCTATACGTTGTCGCAAACGCTGTCGGCCGACGCCATCGCGGCGTGGGGATGGCGTGTGCCGTTCTTCGTCGGCTGCTTGATCGTGCCGGTCATCTTCGCCTTGCGCCGCTCGCTCGAAGAAAGCGACGAGTTCAAGCAGCGCAAGCGTCATCCGGCTGTCGGCGAGGTGTTTCGTTCGATGGCCGCGAATGCGCGGATCGTCTTCGGCGGCACGATGCTCGTCGCGCTGACGACGACCGCGTTCTATCTGATCACCGTCTATGCGCCGACGTTCGGCAAATCCGTGCTCAAGCTGAGCAGCGCGGATGCCTTGCTCGTCACCTTGTGCGTGGGCGTTTCGAATTTCATCTGGCTGCCGGTCGGCGGGGCGCTGTCGGATCGCATCGGGCGTCGTCCGGTGCTGCTGCTGTTCGCGGGACTCACGCTCGTTTCCGCGTATCCGGCGCTGTCGATGCTGGTGCAGGCGCCGAGCTTCGGCCGCATGCTGGGTGTGCTGCTTTGGCTGTCGTTCCTCTACGGAATGTACAACGGCGCCATGATCCCCGCGTTGACGGAGGTCATGCCGCCGGACGTGCGCGTTGCTGGATTCTCGCTCGCGTACAGCCTGGCGACGGCGATCTTCGGGGGCTTCACGCCGGCGCTGTCGACGTACATGATTCACGCCACCGGTGACAAGGCCGCGCCCGGGTACTGGATGAGTTTTGCGGCGTTGTGCGCCATCTGCGCCACGCTTGCGCTCTATCGCGGCTCGCGCGGCCGCGGCGAGCCGGCGGCGCTGAGCTCTGCAAGCTGAGTTCCTGCTTCACGACAACATATCGAGACAACGCATGAAAGCCATTCTTTCTCCGCTGGGCGTGCTTTGCGCGGCGGCCACCGTCGCCGTCAGCCTGTATGCGCCGCTGACGCAGGCCGCCGAGCTGCATGTGATGAACTCTGGCGGCTTCACGGCTGCCTATAAGGTGCTGCTGCCGAAGTACGAAGCCGAGTCCGGCGATCACGTCGACACGGCGTGGGGGCCGTCGATGGGCAAAGCGCCCGAGGCGATTCCCAATCGTCTTGCACGTGGGGAGGCGGCCGATGCCGTCATCATGGTCGGCTACGCCCTCGACGATCTCATCAAGCAGGGGAAGGTGCGCCCGGACTCGCGCGTGGACCTGGCCGATTCCCGTATCGGCGTGGTCGTGAAGGCCGGTACGCCGGTGCCTGACGTCAGCACGCCGGAGGCACTGAAGGCAGCGCTGTTGCAGGCCGAGTCAGTCGCCTACTCGGACAGTGCGAGCGGCGTGTACGTCGAACGCGAACTGTTCAAGCGCCTGGGTATCGAGCAGGAAATGAAGGGGAAGTCCGTCATGATCCAGAAGACCCCGGTCGCGGAGAAGGTCGCGGCGGGTGACTTCGCGTTGGGTTTGCAGCAGGTCAGCGAATTGCTGCCAGTGCGGGGCGCGGCGTTTGCCGGGAAGATCCCCGAATCGCTGCAGTCGGTGACGCGATTTGCCGCAGGTGTGCCGGTGAACGCGGTGCACCCCGAAGAAGCGAAGCGGATGTTGCAGTACATGGCCGCCCCTTCCGCCGCCGGCGATGTGGCCAGCACAGGGCTCGACCCGTTGCTGCACTGAAGCGGTACGGGGGCATCGGCGCGGGCCCGGCCAGGCAAGCGGGGCAGCGTCCCGCTTACCAGATTGTCTTGACGTGCCGATAGGCGCGAATCTTGTCGTCCTTGGTCACCAGCGGTGCCGCAAGGGCCCGGGCCGTGGTAACGATCATGCGATCCGCGGGGTCCTTGTGAAAGTCCCCCGGAAGATCGACCGATTTCAACGCGATTTCGACATCCACCGGCACGAAGCTGACGCGTTCAATCTGCCCGACGGTGGCCAGCCAGCGGTTGACGTCCATCGACAGGACCAGACGCGCTTGCTTCACCAGCATCGCCACCTCCCATGTCGAGATGGCGGATACGATAATGTGTCCGTCATCCAGTTCGTGCTCGATCGCCGCTCTCGCGCGTTTGCTGAGCAGGGCGTCGCCATTGATCCACCAGATCAGTGCGTGTGTATCCAGTACGATCATTCGGCGGCCTCCCATTCCGCATCGACGGGGGCTGTCGGATCGACGTAACGGAGGACGGATCCCCGCAGTGTTTCGAGCGGATTCTGGCGCGTGTCCCGATAGACGCGTACCTCCAGGACCGGCTGTCCATGATTTGTCACGATGATGCTCTCCCCAGATGTTTCCACTTGACGAAAATATTCTAGGGCCTTTGCCTTGAACTGCGATTTGGAAACGGTCCTGATTGACATCTCGATACTCCTTATTTCCATGGTCACATTACCATGGTCATAATAGCAGGAGCCCTTGGCTGGAGAGGCGCAACGGTGCACGGCATTACCGCGGAACGTGCGTCGGCGCCTTCATTGACGCGGTCGTGAATCGGAAAGTCCGTATCCGGATATCCGCCATTTCCCAATATCCGTTCCTGAATTCGCACTACACGCCCGAGTTGCTTCGTCCTGTCCGCACTGACGGCGGCGGGCAGGACTGTCATCTCGATGCGGCGTGCCGGTCGAAACCCGCGCAGCCCGGTTCAATCGTTACGTGCGCCGATCAACGGATCGGTGTGAATCTGCATGACGGCGTCGCGCTTTTCCAGCAAGTGTTGCCGCAAGATCTCGCCGAGACGTTTGCCGTCACGCTTCTCCAGTGCGTCGATCATCTCCTCGTGCTCCTCGATCGCGCGATCCCATTTGTCGGTGCGGAAGTTGGAGCGAAAGCGCAGCGCCATCAGGCGGCGATTGATCGACATATAGGTCTGACGCAACGCGCCGTTACGCGCTGCTTCATTGATGCGGTCGTGGATCGCCTGGTTACGGCTGTAATAGCCTGGCAGGTCGTTCTGCGCACGGCAGGCGAGCATCGCGTAATGCAAGGCCTTGATCTCGGCGAGCTCCACCGGGGTGATGCGCTGCGCTGCGAGTTCCCCCGAAAACGCCTCGAGCGCACTCATCAGCTCGAAGGTCTCCCAAATTTCCTTTTCGGTCATGCGCGCGACCGTCGCGCCCCGGTTCGGCGCGATATCGATCAGCCCTTCGGCCGCCAGCACCTTGAACGCCTCGCGCAGCGGGGTACGCGAAATCCCCAAGGTCTCGCACAACTCGCGCTCGTTCAGTTTGACACCCGGCGACAGCACGCCTTCGATGATCAACTTGCGCAAGTGTTCGACCACCGTATCGTGCAACCGCAACCGCTCCACGCGCGGGATGCCCGAGGCGCTGCCTTCCGTCGTCGTTTCTTCAAAGTTTTGCATTCAAAATCACATTGTTACCGTTTTGACGATTGTAACGCATGTCATCCAGCTGTCGTAGCTTTAGGGTAAACCTCCGCGAATTCAAGAGATTTTTCCCTTTGACACATCCTCGCCCTCTGATAAAGTATTTTGAATTCAAAATCCAAAATGAGAGAGGACGTTTGTGGTGAAGCTCGATTTCGCGCGCGACGTGCCGTCGCAGGATCTGGACGCGTCGCGCATTCACGCATGAGCGCGCTGTAATGAAAAAAAGTACCGCCACCTCATTGATTCAGCCCATTCGTCTCGCACCGGCGCCGCGTGGTGGCGTCGCCGTGTCGCCGTTGCAAGCACGCCTGCGCAAGGAGATGCACGGCGACGTCCTGTTCGATCGCGCCAGCCGTGGGCGTTACGCCACGGACGCGTCGATCTATCAGATTTTCCCGATCGGCATCGTCGTGCCGCGCGACCAGGACGATTTGCTGCGCGCCCTCGATATCGCACGCGATCTGCACGTGCCGGTCCTGGCGCGTGGCGCGGGCACGAGTCAGTGTGGTCAGACGATCGGCGAAGCGCTGGTTATCGACAACAGCAAGTGGCTCAACCGTGTGGTCGATTTCGATGCCGGCGCGCGCACCGTGACGGTCGAGCCCGGCATCGTGCTCGATCATCTCAACGCCTGGCTGGAGCCGCATGGCTTGTGGTTCCCGGTGGATGTGTCGACGGGGGCACAGTGCACGATCGGCGGCATGACGGGCAACAATTCCTGCGGCTCGCGATCGCTGGAATACGGCAACATGGTGCACAACGTGCTGGCCATCGACGCCGTGCTCGCCGACGGCGCGCAGGCGCGTTTCGGTGCGCTGCATACGCCCCCCGCAGACCCGCGCGTGGCCGGCATCCTGCGCGGCGTCGAAGCGATCGCCCTGCGCGAGCGCGACGAAATCCGGGAACGCATGCCGCGCGTGCTGCGCCGGGTGGCCGGCTATAACATTGATCTGTTCGATTGCCGGAATCCGCGCGCATACACCGACGACGGTGTCGCCAATCTATCGCATCTGCTGGTCGGCTCGGAGGGCACGCTTGCGTACAGCCGTCAGATCACGCTGAAGCTCCAGCCGTTGCCGCGGCACAAGGTGCTCGGCGTCGTGAACTTCCCGACCTTCTACCAGGCAATGGACATGACGCAGCACATCGTGCGTCTGGGCCCGGTCGCGGTAGAGCTTGTCGATCGCACCATGATCGATCTGGCCATGGGCAATCCGGCATTTCGTCCGGTGATCGAGCGTGCGCTCGCCGGGTCGCCCCAGGCGATCCTGTTGGTCGAATTTGCGGGGGGCGATCCGGCGCCGCTGCGTCAACGGCTCGACGATCTCGCCACGCTGATGGGCGATCTGGGCTTGCCCGGGAGCGTCGTGAAAATGCCCGGCGCCATGGAGCAAAAGGCATTGTGGGATGTGCGCCGCGCCGGCCTGAACATCATGATGAGCATGAAGGGCGACGGCAAGCCTGTGTCATTCATCGAGGACTGTGCGGTGCCGCTGGTGCATCTTGCGGAGTACACGCGGCGGTTGACCGACGTATTCCATCGTCACGGCACGGAAGGCACGTGGTATGCGCATGCGAGCGTCGGCACGCTGCACGTCCGGCCGATCCTCGACATGCGCCGCGACGGCGCCGTGAAGATGCGCGCCATCGCTGACGAAGCTGCGGCGCTCGTGCGCGAGTACAAGGGGGCGTATTCCGGCGAGCACGGCGACGGCCTGTGCCGTGGCGAATGGGTTGCCTGGCAATACGGTCCGCGCATCAATGCCGCCTTCGGCGAGATCAAGGCCCTGTTCGATCCCGGGAATCGCTTCAATCCCGACAAGATTGTCTGCCCGCCGAAGATGGACACGCGCGAGCTGTTCCGCTTCGCGCCTGGCTACCGGGCCAGGGAGATGTCGCCGGCGCTCGACTGGTCGGCATGGAATGTCCGGCGCGATCCGCGCACGGGCGATGAAACGCCGCCCGATACCGGTTTCGACGCGACACATGGTCTGGCATCGGCCGTCGAGATGTGCAACAACAATGGACACTGCCGCAAGTTCGACGCCGGCACCATGTGCCCGAGCTATCGCGTAACCCGCGACGAACAACATGTCACGCGCGGCCGAGCCAATACCTTGCGGCTGGCCGTGTCGGGCCAGCTCGGCGACGAGGGCCTGGCGAGCGACGAAGTGAAGGAAGTGCTCGATCTGTGTGTGTCCTGCAAGGGCTGCAAGCGCGATTGTCCGACCGGGGTGGACATGGCGCGTTTCAAGATCGAAGCGCGCCATGCCCGCGCGCAGACGCATGGCATTGCCCTGCGCGACAGGCTGGTCGCGTATTTGCCGCGCTACGCGCCTTGGGCCAGCCGTCTCGGTGGCGCGCTGGCGCTGGCCGAGCGCATGCCGGTCGTCGCCAGCGTGGCAAAGCGTTGGCTCGGCATCGCGCCGCAACGTTCGTTGCCGCCATTGGGCAAACCGTTCCTCGACGGACGCAGCGCAGCATCGGGCGGACTGCTCGGTGCCGGCAGGGAAGTGCTGCTGTTCGTCGACACATTCAACAACTATATGGAACCGGAGAATGCCCGGGCCGCGCGCCAGGTGCTCGAAGCGGCGGGGTATACCGTGCACGTGAACCAGCGCGGCGGGGAACGCCCTCTGTGTTGCGGGCGCACCTTCCTCGCTGCGGGGCTTGTCGACGAGGCGAAGGCCGAAGCGCGGCGGCTGCTCGACGCGGTGACACCGTACGTCGCGCGCGGCGTGCCCGTTGTCGGCCTGGAACCGTCCTGTCTGTTGTCGCTGCGCGACGAGTTTCTCGGCTACGGCTTCGGTGCCGAGGCGCGCCAGCTTGCCGACAACGCACTCTTGTTTGAGGAATTTCTGATAGCGCAACGGCAAGCCGGCCGATTCGATCTGGCATTGGGGCCGCTCGACGGCGGCGTAACCGAAGCGCTGGTGCATGGCCACTGCCATCAAAAGGCGTTCGATGCGCTCAAGCCCGTGCCGACGGTGCTTGGCTGGATTCCCGGGCTGAAGGTATCATCGATTGAGTCGTCATGCTGCGGCATGGCGGGCAGTTTTGGCTACGAGGCCGAGCATTTCGAGACCTCGAACGCGATGGCTGAACTGTCGTTGTTGCCTGCCGTGCGAGCGCGCGCCGCGAACGCCGTCGTGGTGGCCGACGGCACCAGTTGCCGGCACCAGATACTCGATGGCGCACAGACCGAAGCGGTCCATGCGGCACAGTTACTCGCGCGGGCGTTGCGAACTGCTGTTTCCTTGAAGGATCAAGATGTCTGATGCCGTGGTAGAAGCTTTGAACGGAACGCCGCGCGCCGGCGACATCGCGGCGGCTGCATTGCCGTTGCCGCCGGCGGCGGTGGTCGGGCAGCCGTTGTCGTCCGTCGCCACGCCGGCGCTCGTGCTCGACCTCGATGCGTTCGACGAGAACCTGGAGCGCATGGCGGCGGCGGCCGCAAAGCATGGCGTCGCGGTTCGTCCCCACGCCAAGGCCCATAAGTCCGTTGCAATCGCGCGCGCGCAACTGGCCGCCGGCGCGGTGGGCATCTGTTGCCAGAAGCTCAGCGAAGCGTACCCGTTCGCGCGTGCAGGCGTCGCCAACATTCACATCAGCAACGAGTTCGTCGGCGACGACAAGGTCGCGATGGCCGTCGCGCTGGCGGGCCACGTCACGCTGTCCGTTTGCGTGGACGATGTTCGTCAGGTTGCGGCGTTGGGCAAGGCCGCCGGGCGCGCGGGCGTGCGCATCGCGGTGTTGCCGGAAGTCGACGTGGGGCAGGGCCGTTGCGGCGTCGCCACGGCAGACGCCTTGAGCGGCCTTGTCGACGCCATCGATCATTACGACGCCCTGCATTTCGGCGGCATCCAGGCCTATCACGGGAGTGCGCAGCATTTCGCCGCGTGGGCTGAACGCCGCGACGCGGCGCGCCGCGCTGCGGATCAGGCAGCGGCATATGTCACGCATCTGGAAGCGCGTGGTGTGCGCAGTCCGGTCGTCACGGGCGGGGGCACGGGCACATGCGAGTTCGATCTGGCAAGCGGCGTCTATACGGAAATCCAGCCGGGATCGTACGTGTTCCTTGATCAGCACTATGGATCGCTGGAATGGCGCGACGAGTGGCGTTTTCGGCACGGCCTGTTCCTCGCAGCGACCGTCATGAGCGCGGCGCGTCCGGGCATGATCGTGTGCGATGCCGGGCTCAAGAGCATGGCCGTCGATTCCGGGCAGCCGCGGTTCTGGTCCGCGCAGCGCGAGGGCACGCCGACCTATCGCGGCGCATCGGACGAACACGGCGTGCTCGACCTGGCGTCGCCGGCGGCGGACGGCGCTGCGTGGCTCGGCGAGATGCTGTTGCTGGTGCCGGGGCATTGCGACCCGACCGTCAATCTGCACGACCAATACGTGGCCGTGCGCCACGGTCGTGTCGAAGCGCTCTGGCCCATCGATGCACGCGGCATGAGCCGCTGAGATTCGCCTTAGCGTTCGTCGAAGCTGACCGTGACCTTGTCGCTCACTGGGTGGCATTGGCACGTCAGCACGAACCCGTCGGCGACTTCCTGAGGCTCAAGCGTGTAATTCTTCTCCATGCGCACTTTGCCCGAAAGGACTTTGGCGCGGCATGTGCAGCACACGCCGCCTTTGCAGGCGTAGGGCAGCGCGAGGCCTGCGCGCAATCCGACGTCGAGCAGGCTGATGCCGTCATAGGGCAGGCGCAGGCGCCGTGTCTTGCCGTCGACCACCAGTTCCAGATCGGCCGCCGGCGTGGTGTCGGTGATCTCGACGGCCGGCACACCCGCCTGCGGCAACGGCGTGCCGAAGCGTTCCACGTGAATTTTTTCGGGCGCAACGCCCGCCGCCTTGAGGGCCGCTTCGGCGGCGTCCATCATTGGCCCGGGCCCGCAGATGAACGCTTCGTCGATTTGCGCCGCCGGCACCAGCGTGTCAAGGAACGCCGCGCATTTGGCCTGGTCGAGCACGCCGTTGAACAGATCGATGTCCTGCGGCTCGTCCGAGAGCACATGGTAGAGCGCGAAGCGTCCCATGTAGCGATTCTTCAAGTCCTCGAGTTCTTCCGCGAACATGATTGCGTCGACACTGCGATTGCCATAGATGAGCGTGAAGTCGCTCGTCGATTCGACTTCCAGCGTGGTCTTGATGATCGCAAGCACGGGCGTGATACCGGAGCCGCCGGAGAACGCCACGTAATGCTTCGAGTGATCGGCGTTCAGATGCGTGAAGAAGCGCCCGTCGGGCGTCATCACCTCGATTTCGTGGCCCGGCTGCAGCGTATCGAAGGCAAAGTTCGAGAAGCGCCCACCACGCACGCGTTTGATACCGATACGTAATTCACCGTCACGGTCGTAATCCGTGGTGCCGACGCAGATGGAATATGAGCGGCGCGTTTCCTCGCCCTCGATGTGCGTTTTCAGCGTGACGAACTGGCCTTGCGTGAAACGGAATGCATCGCGCAGTTCCGGCGGGACGTCGAACGAGACAGTGACGGCGTCGGCCGTCTCGGGACGAACCTCGCGGATGCGCAGGGCGTAGAAGCGGGGCTTCGCCATGATGGGCCTCCGGGCGCGTGGGGGTGCCCTTCAGTATGCGATACGACCGTCGGACTTGCACGCTTTTTCGGCAGGCGCCCCGCGCCGTGCACGCTGTAGGAGGTTGCGGCGGAAACCCATGACGAGAGTGCACCCGCTTCCGTATGAAGAGACCGCGTTCGCGCCCGCAGTGCTTGACGACGGCGCACTTACGGAATGCGTTGTCCAAATCAGCACTCAGGTCTACTTCGTGCTCCAGATTTTCAGTGTGCAGCAGATGTTCGCCGATGTGCTTCTTGTGGTAGTTCGAGTACGACATGCAATGCTCCTCTGATGGGTTTGTCGGCCGTGGGCGGCCCGGCGTGAGTGTCGTCACCGAGCACCACCGCCGCGTTTCACGATGGTGAGCGTAGGTGAAGCCAACAAAAATATACTTTCCATTTCTATCCTATCTGGCCTAAAATTTGGAAGGATATTTCTCCATGAAAAAAATTCATGAAAAAACGTGCCTTAAAAGTGGATTTGGACGCAACAGATGCGAGCATCCTGAAAATCCTTCAGGAAGACGGTCGTCTGAGCAATTCAGACTTGGCAGAACGCGTCGCACTTTCGGCCTCGCCGTGCTGGAAAAGGCTGCGAAGGCTCGAGTCTTCCGGCGTTATCCGCGGGTACCAAGCGGTGCTTGATCGACATGCGCTGGGTCTTGGCGTGGTCGCCTTCGTCAGTATTTCGCTGGACAACCACACCGAGAAGACGTGCCGCACCTTCGAGGCCGGAGTGCTGGCCATGCCGGAGGTTGTCGCGCTCCACAACACCACGGGACAGCACGACTATCTGCTGCAGATCATCGCGGAGGATTTCGACAGCTACTCAGAGTTCGTACTGAACCGACTGCGCTCGTTGCCTGGCGTCAAGGAGATGTTGAGCACGCTTTCGATGCGCGAATTGAAGGCGTCGAGCAAACTCCCGCTGCGCAGCAGTTAGCCAAACGCGCGAAGCTTTTTCAATTTTTTTGCAAAAGGGGCTTCACAAGTGTTCGCGGGTGCGCTATAGTTTCGCTTCTTCGCAAGGGGGGTATAGCTCAGCTGGGAGAGCGCTTGCATGGCATGCAAGAGGTCAGCGGTTCGATCCCGCTTACCTCCACCAAACGAAAGACTTATTGTCCCCTTCGTCTAGAGGCCTAGGACATCACCCTTTCACGGTGAGTACAGGGGTTCGAATCCCCTAGGGGACGCCAGTTTCACCGGCGTACCATCCGGATAATTCGGTTGGTCAGATCGGTAAAATGGACGTCGGCACAACGCGTCTGGCTTCACGGCCAGGCGCGTTTTGTTTTTTGCGCGTCCGTTTTTGCGCCTTCATCGAGTGCTGCCAGCATTGCGCCTGGACGCGCCGGCATGTTCCCGAATGTTGAGTGACAGTCAGTCAGCGAGTGCTCACTGGGGGCGACGGAAATCGTTGTCGATCCAGGCGAGCGCGCTGGTCTTGCTGAGCTTGAAGTTCGGGGCGACCTTGACGCGTGCTACTGCCTCACCAAAGCGGTCGAGCGCCGTCAGCGTCGCGTAGGGATCGTATTCGTCCGGCACGATATCGAGCGTGACGTCGTACTCACCTGAGGAAGCGCTCACCGACACGTGCTTGTGCAGTTGCGCATGCAGTTGCTGTTCGTGGCGGCGAAGGACTTCCGAGGCGGTCTTCACCAATGTCGTGAACGCGTTGACGTCGAGCGGCTTGGGATTCTTTTTATCCCGGCCCATGGTCCAGGGGCCGACGAGGGCAGGTTCCGCTTCGCCATCCTTGAGCATGGCTACGGCCCAGCCGTCGTCGTCTTCGTTCTTGATGACGGACGCGGTCCAGCCGTCATCGCGCCACAGGCGAGGACTGTGGGTCACGTCGTCGCCGGCGGCATCGGTATCGGAAAGTTCGGCAGGTTCGTTGGCAGGCAAGGCAGTCACGGGCGCGGCGGTTTGAATGGAGCGAGGGGGGATTCTACCGCCAATTCGTTCCGGCGCCTCGATGCGGCAGGGCACGCGGCCTCATAGCCCGCGTATTGGAGACGTTTCCCAATCATCCCATCGGGGCGATATCGTCTTTACCGGCGATTCGCCACCACCGGCGCGAGCAGGATCGCGGCGGTCAGCAGGATTGTGCGCCGGCTGTTAGGATGACACATTGTCGGACTGATGTTTCACCTGTCGCTTCGTTCCTTGCGTCTCTTACGCCCCTTACGTCTTCAAGGAGTTCACGATGTCGATTTCCCTGTATCGCGCATCCGTCCCCGTGTACCTGCGCGGTCTGGCGGTGCTCGCCGATTACGTCAAGAAGGCCCGCGATCATGTGCAGGCGAACCAACTGGATCCGGCTGCGCTGTTCGATGCGCGTCTCGCCCCCGACATGCTGCCGTTCTCCGGGCAGATTCAACGGGCCAGCGACACGTCCAAGTTTGCGATCGCGCGCTTGACCGGCATCGAGTCGCCAAAGTTCGAAGACAACGAGACGACGTTCGAGCATCTCATTGAACGCGTCGGCAAGACCGAGGCGTTCATTGCGGGCGTGAGCGAAGACCAGTTCGCCGGCGCGGAGGGTCGTGAGATCACTCTGCGCTTCAAGGAATATCAGACAAAGATGTTTTCCGTCGATTATCTGTTCAACTTCGCGTTGCCGAACTTCTACTTCCACGTGACGACCACGCACGACATTCTGCGCGCGCAGGGCATCGCCGTCGGCAAGGCCGATTTCCTCGGGCCGTTCGAGATGGAGCCCGTCTGACGGGCTGGCCTGCGAGCCGTCATGGCTTCGGTTGCATCATGGCGAGGACGGCGCGCGCCGCCGCTTCGGACGAGGCGGGGTTCTGACCGGTGACGAGCCGTCCGTCGCCGATGACGAACGATTGCCACGCCGGCCCTTTTTCGTAGAGGCCGCCAAGACGCTTGAATTCGTCCTCGAGCAGGAAGGGCACGACGTCCGTCAACCCGACGGCGGCTTCCTCGACGTCCGAAAAGCCGGTCACGCGCCGACCGCGCACCAGCGGCTGGCCGTCGGCGGCGCGCACCTGGCGCAGCGCGGCCGGCGCGTGGCACACGAGTCCGACCGGTTTGCCCGCGCGCTCGAACGTTTCGATCAGTTGAATCGAGACAGGATCCTGCGCGAGGTCCCAGAGCGGTCCGTGGCCACCGGGGTAGAACACGGCGTCGAACTCCAATCCCTCCACGTCGGCCAGCTTCAGCGTGTTGGCGAGCGCGTGCTGGGCGTCGGGGTCTGCATGGAAACGTTCCGTCGATTCCGTTTGGGCATCCGGGGCGTCGCTCTTCGGGTCGATCGGCGGCTGGCCGCCTTTGGGCGAGGCCAAGGTTACCACCGCGCCTGCATCGAGGAAGACGTAATACGGGGCGGCGAACTCTTCGAGCCAGAAACCCGTTTTTTTGCCGGTGTCGCCGAGGCGGTCGTGCGAGGTCAGCACCATCAGGATGTTCATGGCCTCTCCTTATGGGAGTGTCCGGGGGGCGGTGGCATGGGGACCAAGAAGATCATTCTACCCAACCCGGCAGCGGCTTGCTATTCAGACGGCAGCAAGGTCGGCTATGCTTAGGGTGCGTTCAGCGCATCGGTCTGCGCCAAAGATTTCTCACTGGAGTCAGGAGTCGTTCATGCAATTGATCGGAATGCTTGACTCGCCGTACGTGCGGCGAGTTGCCATCTGCCTGCGTCTGTTGGGGTTGCCGTTCGAGCACCGGCCGGTATCGGTGTTTCGCCAATTCGACGAGTTCGCGGCCATCAACCCGGTGGTCAAGGCGCCGACGCTCGTGACCGACGACGGTGTCGTGCTGATGGATTCGACACTGATCCTGCAATATCTCGAAACGCTTGTCGATCCGGAACAACGGCTCGTGCCCACCGACCCGCGAGCGCATCTGCGTGCGCTGCGGTTGACCGGGCTGGCGCTGGCCGCGTGCGAGAAGTCAGTGCAACTGGTCTACGAACGCGAGTTGCGTCCGGAAGAGAAGCGGCATACGCCATGGACCGACCGCGTGCGCAAGCAACTGCGGGCCGCCTTCGGCGCGCTGGAGAAAGCACTGGCGCAGGTGCCGGTGGACGTCACGCCCGATCGCATCGGCCAGCATGGGGTGACGATCGCCGTGGCATGGCGGTTTCATCAACTGCTCGTGCCGGAGATCGATTTTGGCGACGAATATCCCACGCTTGCCGCATTTTCTCGCGCCGCCGAGCAACTGCCGCAATTCCTGGCGACACCGCCGGAGTGATATTGCTTTTTCGCGCGATGGCAGGGGGCGCATTGCGGCCCCTGCCGTTTCAGTTCTTCAAGCGGTAGCCCGTCCTGAACATCCAGGCGATGATCGCGAGGAACACGGTCAGGAACACGACCGTCATCACCAGGCTAACGCCGACGCTGACGTCCGCGATGCCGTAGAAGCTCCAGCGGAACCCGCTGATCAGGTAGACCACGGGGTTGAACAACGTCACCGTGCGCCAGAACGGCGGCAGGATGTGCGTCGAATAGAAACTGCCGCCCAGGAAGGTCAGCGGGGTGATGATCAGCAACGGCACCAGCTGCAGTTTCTCGAAGCCGTCCGCCCAGATGCCGATGATGAAGCCCAACAGGCTGAAGGTCACCGCCGTCAGCACGAGGAACAGCATCATCCAGACCGGGTGTTCGATGCGTAACGGCACGAACAGCGCTGCCGTCGCGAGCATGATCAGGCCCAGGACGACCGATTTGGTGGCCGCTGCGCCCACGTAGCTGACGACGATTTCCAGATAGGACACCGGCGCTGACAGCAATTCGTAGATCGTGCCTGTGAATCTAGGGAAGTAGATGCCGAACGAGGCATTCGACACGCTTTGCGTGAGCAGCGAGAGCATGATCAATCCCGGCACGATGAACGCGCCGTAGCTCACGCCCTCGATCTCCGGAATACGCGAGCCGATGGCCGCACCGAACACCACAAAGTACAGCGAAGTCGAGATCACCGGCGAGATGATGCTTTGCATCAACGTGCGGCGCGTGCGCGCCATCTCGAAATTGTAGATCGCCCGAACGGCGTAGAGATTCATGATGCTCGCGTCCTCAGTTGCCGGTGTGAACGAGACTGACGAAGATGTCCTCGAGCGAACTCTGCGTCGTCTTCAAGTCCTTGACCGCGATGCCGGCGCGATCGAGGTCGCGCAGCAAGGCGGCGATCGTGGTCGGTTCGATTTCGGCGTCGTAGGCGAAGACAAGCTCGCTGCCCTCGTTCGCCAGTGTCACGCCGTAATCCGACAAGACCCCGGGTACGGCGTCGACAGGGTGCGCCAACTGCAACGACAGCTGCTTGCTGCCCAATTTGCGCATCAGCTCGGCCTTGTCCTGCACCAGGATGATCTCTCCGCGGTTGATGATGCCGATACGATCAGCCATCTCTTCAGCTTCCTCGATGTAGTGCGTGGTCAGGATGATCGTGACGCCCGTTTCACGCAACGACTGCACCAGATGCCACATGTCGCGCCGCAATTCGACGTCGACGCCGGCGGTCGGCTCATCGAGGAACAGGATCTTCGGCTCGTGCGACAGCGCCTTGGCGATCAGCACGCGCCGCTTCATGCCGCCCGACAGGGTCATGAGCTTGTTGTGGCGCTTATCCCACAGGGAGAGGGCGCGCAACACCTTCTCGATATGCGCCGGGTTGGCCGGTTTGCCGAACAGGCCGCGCGAGAAGGACACCGTCGCCCAGACAGACTCGAAGGCGTCCGTCGTCAGTTCCTGAGGCACCAGCCCGATCAGCGACCGGGCCGCACGGTAATCGGTGGCGATGTCATGTGTGTCGACATGCACAGTGCCCGATGTCGCTCGCACAATGCCGCAAATGGTGCTGATGAGCGTGGTCTTGCCGGCGCCATTCGGGCCAAGCAGGGCGAAGATCTCGCCGCGGCGGATGTCCAGGTTGATGTTCTTCAACGCCTGGAATCCCGATGCGTAGGTCTTCGAGAGATTCTGGATGGAGATCACGGGTTGCATGGCGGGAGACGATAGCACAGCCGTGGCAAACGCGTATGGGCGCCCGTCCAGTGGCCGGCGGTCGGCGGGAGGAAGTATTCCGGCGGCGCGCACCATTGCAAGCTGGATCAAGGATCCATGCCAAGATGCGCGCGAATCGCGGGCATCATGCGCTCGACCGCTGAGCGGCCTTCTTCGATCGCCGGGGCGGCCCGGTGAAAGTCGAAGATGCCGAGGCCGCCCAGGCGCGGTTGGATCAGGATGTCGGCCGGCTCACCTGCCAGACGGCTGCGCGTGATTCGCACCTGCATGATGTCGATGCTCTGGGCGACCGAACTGAGCATGGACGGTACGCGCGTGTTGGGTTCGGGGGGCTGGCGCACGTCGTCGTTGCCCTGGGTGGCGGGCGCCGGCGCGAGCCATGCCGGCCACGGCTTGCCGTTGCGGCGCAAGGCCAGTGGCGGCGGCGCTTCGGGATCGTCTTCACTGGCGCTGTCGATGACGGCCGGCGTCGGCGCACGGCGCGGCGGGTGGATCGGCGTGGCAAAGTCGCGTCCATTCAGTAAGTCATTGTTCAGATCGACGGCGATGACGCAGTCGGCGTGCATCGCCCGGGCCACGGAAACGGGTACCGGATTGGTCAGGCTACCGTCGACCAGCCACGCGTTGTTGTGCCAGATCGGCGTGAAAATCCCCGGAATGGCGATCGACGCGCGCACGGCATCGACGACATTGCCCTCCTGCAGCCAGATCTCGCGCCCGGTGTCGAGTTCGGTCGCGACCGCCGCAAACGGTATGCCGAGTTCGCTGATCTTGCGTCCCTCGAACTGGTTGGAGAACAGCTGGATCACCTTGCGTCCGCCAAGCAGACCGCCGGACAGGCGCAGGTCGAGCAGGCGCACGACCGTCTGCCAGGTCAGGCGCGTGGCCCATTCTTCAAGCCAGTCGAGATCGCCATTGGCGTAGACGGCGCCGACCAGCGCACCGATCGAAGTGCCGCAAACGACGTCGGGCTTGATGCCGGCGTCGAGCAGGGCGCGGATCGCGCCAATGTGCGCCCAACCGCGCGCCGCGCCGCCGCCGAGGGCGAGGCCGATACGGGTATGACGGGGACGGCGCATCAGCCGGCATCTCCCCGGCAGCGCAGCGCGCGCCGGTTACCTGACATCGGCGGGTATTGGACCTTCACGTGGGGCATGTGAGCGCTCCGCTCGGTGGCTACGGATGTTTTCAATGATACGCGTGCTGGCGATATTGCGGCATGCCGGCATGTTCACGCGCCGCCGCGTGCCGGTGGGGAGGACGGGCGGCGTGACGGTTCCCTTACATCTGCGCCGGCACGATCAACATCCAGTGCATGCCGAACTGGTCCTTGACCATCGCGAAACGCGAAGCGAAGAACGTCTTGCCCGGCGGCATATTGGCTTCGCCGCCTTCGACGAGAATGTTGAAGTAACGGTCGACATCCTCATCCTTGGTGAAGTCGAGGGAGAGCGAGAACCCTTCGAACTTGACCGCGCCGCTGCACATGCCGTCGGACATGAACACGGTCGAATCGCCGATCTTGACCGTGGCGTGCATGACCTTGTTCTCGCTGCCCGGCGGCAACATGCCCGGCGGATGCGGCTCGGGGCTGTCGCTGTTGCGCATCAGCACCTCGACTTTCGCGCCGAGCGCCTTCTCGTAGAAACGGATGGCCTCTTCGCAGCGGCCGTCGAAAAACAGGTAGGGCTGAACTTGCATGGCATCTCCTGGGTGAAATCGCCTGGCCGGGCGGGAACGCTCAGCCGGACGTGGGTAGTTCCATCGGCACCGATGCGTGCTCATGCACCACGCGCCAATGGCCGTTGGTCTTGCGGTAACACACGGTGGCGCGCACGGTAGCGTTGTGCGTCTGGCCGTCCTTTCCGGTGTTCTTGACGTGATTGACGCTATGGGTGAACGCCAGCTCGCCGCTGACCGTGACATGCCATTGCGTCATTTCGAAGCCAATCGGCCCGTCCGTCATCGCGAACCAGCCTTCGAGCAGTTTCCGATATTCGGATACGCCGCGATGGACCGTCGGGGGCATGACGTCGAACACCACCACATCCGGATCGTAATGATCTTCCAGCAGTGTGCCGATGCGCTTTTGACGCACCGCCTGCAACCATGCGTCCGTCAAGGCGCGAAGCGCGGCTTCGTCGCCGTGTGCAGGATAAGTATCAACCATAGTGGCTCCTTGGGAAAAATGCGCGAAATCTTGGCGAAATTTGGGACGCTGCACAAAAATCCTTGCATTTGTGGACAGCGTACACAAACAATAGCAGACATAATGGACACTGTCCACAAGGGGTTGCAATGACAAAAGATGTGACGCCGGCACCGACGCGCAGTACCTACCGGCACGGGGATTTGCGGCGCGCGCTGCTGGATGCGGGGATGGCGCTGGCGCGCGACGGGGGGCCGGAGGCGGTCGTGTTGCGCGAGGCGACGCGGCGCGCGGGGGTGGTGCCGAACGCGGCATACCGGCATTTCGCCAATCGTCAGGATTTGGTGCAGGCGGTGCGCGATGCCTCGCTGGCGGCGCTGGCCGTCGCCATGGAAGCTGAAATGGCATCGGCGCCGGCGCTGGCCGATCCGAAAGCGGCGGCGCGCGCGGGTCTGCGGGCCGTGGGCACGGCTTACCTGCGGTTTGCACAGCGTGAGACCGGCCTTTTCCGGACGGCGTTCGTGAGTCCGGAGCACGTGAATAATGACGCGGTGCCTGAAAAGGCGGGGGAAAGCGGCCTCAATCCGTTTCAGTTGCTCGGTCTGGCGCTCGACAATATGGTCACTGCCGGCGTGCTGGCGCCAGCGCGCCGGCCCGGCGCGGAGTACCTGGCGTGGTCGGCCGTGCATGGCCTGGCGATGCTGATCATCGACGGGCCCTTGCGCATGCTCGGGCGCGATCAGGCCGCGCTTGCGGGGCAGCGGCTTCTCGATATGGTGGAGAAGGGGCTGTGATCAATGCGGTGATCCATTGTCCAGGCGCGCGGTGATCACGTCCGCCAGCCAGCGCATGAAGGCCTGTACGCGGCGCGGGAGGTGGCGGCGATTCGCGTACAGTAACGTGACCGGCAGCGGTTCGGCGCGATGATCCGGCATGACTTCGATCAGCCGGCCGGCTTCCAGGTAGGGAAACAAGCCGCGTTCGGGCGCCTGAATGATGCCGAGGCCCGCCAGACAAGCGGCTTCGTAGGCGTCTGCGTTGTTGACGGTGAGCACGCCGTCCATCGCGCGTTGCGTATGCCGTTCCCCATCGTGAAATTCCCAGCCGGCGGTGCGCGCGCCGAGCGTCGTCGTATAGTGGATCAGTTGGTGATGCGCGAGATCGTCGAGCGACTGCGGTGTGCCGTGTCGGGCGAGATAGGCCGGGCTTGCGCAGTTGATTTGACGTAGCTCGCCAAGCGGGCGCGCAATGAGCGTGGAGTCGGCGACCGCGCCCACGCGCAGCACGCAGTCGAATCCCTCGCGCACCAGATCGACGCGACGGTCGGTGCTTGACAACTCCAGCGCCAGCGCAGGATGCGCCTCGAGAAATTCCGGCAGGCGCGGAATCACGACATTGCGCGCGAACGTCGCAGGCAAATCGACACGCAGGCGGCCGGTCAACGCAGCCTCGCCTTGCGCGAACATCCCCTCGAACTCGTCGACGTCGGCGAGCAGATCCTTGCAGCGCTCGTAACAGACCTGACCGTCCTGCGTGAGTTGGACGCGCCGTGTGGTGCGGTGAAGCAAGCGCGTGCCGAGTTGGTTCTCCAATTGCTTGACCGCGTTCGAGATGCTCGCCTTCGGCAGCCCCAGGCTGTCGGCCGCCTGCGTAAAGCTGGCCATTTCCGCGACGCGCACGAACGCCTGCATGGCATCGAGCCGGTTCATGGTATCGATCAGTGTTATCCAGATTTGAACAGTGTAATCCGATTTGCCTGATTTATTGGCAAATGACGTTGCAATACGATGTGTCCATCCCGCACATGACGGATCGGTTTCCGGATGTGCGGCTCTTTTTGAGACCTCGCGTCTTATCGGACCCTCAGGCGTTTTTCCATGACACGCAAAATCCTTCTCATTACCGGTGCAAGCCGCGGCTTGGGCAAGAACGCTGCGCTGGCCGCCGCGCGCAACGGTATCGACGTCATCCTGACGTACCGCAGCCAGCGCGCCGAAGCCGACGCCGTCGTGGCCGACATCGCGGCGTTGGGCGCGAAGGCCGCGGCGCTGCAACTCGATGTGGGCGACAGCGCCGCGTTTCCTGCCTTCGCCGATGCCGTGCGCGCCGTGTTGGCGCGCGAATGGCGGCGCGACGCGTTCGATTTCCTTGTCAACAACGCCGGCGTCGGTATTCACGCGAGCTTCGCCGAAACGAGCGAAGCGCAGTTCGACGAATTGATGCGCATCCATTTGAAGGGCCCGTTCTTCCTGACGCAGGCACTGTTGCCGTTGCTGGCCGACGGCGGGCGCATCATCAATCTGTCGAGCGGGCTCGCGCGTTTCTCGCTGCCGGGCTACGCGGCATACGCGACGATGAAGGGCGGGGTGGAGGTGCTCACGCGCTATCTTGCGAAGGAGCTCGGCGGACGCGGCATTGCGGTCAATACCGTGGCCCCGGGCGCCATCGCCACCGACTTCGGCGGCGGCGTGGTGCGCGACAATGCCGACATCAATCAGTTCGTCGCCGCGAATACGGCGCTGGGACGTGTCGGCATGCCGGACGACATCGGTGGCGTGATTGCCTCGCTGCTGTCCGACGACAACCGGTGGATCAACGCGCAGCGTATCGAGGCGTCGGGCGGGATGTTCCTGTAAGCGGATGCGCGGCGGCGTTTGCCAGGCATCAATGTGCACGGCGCTGGCCGCGGCGCAGACCCGACCACGCCACGGCGCCGACAATGCACGCGCCGCCGAGCCACATCTTGAGGGTCGGCGCGTGCCCGAACAGCAGCCATGCGAGAGCGATGGCATAGACCGGCTCGAGGGCGATCACGACCGCGGCCTGGCTGGCCTTGACGGCCTGCAACGCGTGAATGAACAAGGTATAGGCGAGCGCGGTGCAAAGCACGCCGAGGCAGGCGAGCCATCCCCATTGGGCCGCCGGCAGGTGCAGCGCTTCCCCGAACGAAAACGGCGCGAGCATGAGCGCGATGGCGAGAAACTGCCACCAGCTCGCATGCAGCGGTGACGCCCGGCTCGCCAGATAGCGGTTCGACAGGGTGATGACCGCGTAAATCATGCCTGACACCACGCCCCAGAGCAGCCCGACGGTCGCACCGTCCCGGACATCGAAGGTTGGCGTGACCAGCATCAGGCCTAGCGACACCAGCCCGATCACTGCCCATTCTCCGAGGGCCGGGCGTTCGCGTTTCACGGCCCATTCCAGCAGCGCGACGAAGGCGGGGAAGCAGGCAAAGCCGAGCGTGCCGATGGCCACGCCGCCCAGTTTCACAGCCATGAAGAAGGTAATCCAGTGGACGGCGAGCATCGCGCCGGCCAGGAGCAGTTTGCCGGCCTCGGCGGGCGTGAGATTACGCCATGGCGTGCCCGCGCCGAATATGCATATCAAGGTCAGCGCGGACCATGCAAAGATGCCGCGGCCGAACACGATCATCGTGCTCGAGGCCGCAATGCGTTCGCCGAACAGCGCGGATGCGCCGAACAGCAGTGCGGCGAGGTGCAGGGGGATGACGGCGCGCGTCAATCGCGTTCAGGCACGGGAACGGCCGTGGTGTAGCGCACTTGCTTGAGCGCAAAACTCGAGCGCACGCTGCGGATGCCGGGAATCCGGGTGAGTTCGTTCGAGATGAATGCTTCGTATGCGCCCATGTCGCTGACCAGCACGCGCAGCAGGAAATCGGAGTCACCCGACATCAGGTAACACTCCATGACCTGCGGCAGGGCGCAGACGGCATGTTCGAACGCGTCGAGTGCTTCGCGGCGCTGGTTTTCCAGCGTGACCTGGATGAAGACGTTGATATGCAGTCCGAGCCGGGCCGGGTCGAGCAGCGTGACACGCTGCCGGATGAAGCCGGCCATCTCGAGCGTCTTGACGCGCGCCAAACATGGCGACGGCGACAGATTCACGCGCGAAGCGAGTTCGACGTTGGTGAGGCGGGCATCGCTTTGCAGCTCCCGCAGAATCTTCAGATCAATTGCGTCGAGTTCCATACAACCCGCCGGCGGGCTCCGAGGCAGCGCCGGCCCTGTTCCATGACCGCGCGGATGGCGGCGTTGCCCGCAATACTAGCGTATCGCGGCCGTCAAAGGCGTGAGCGGCCCAATTTTAGGTGGGGCGTCTCACGGCGCCACGAATGCGCCGGTTTCAACGCTGCCTGACTTCGACCTTGAGACCGTCGGGCAGCACCGTGATCGCCCCCGGTTCGACTTCACGTCCGCCATAACGCAATTGTTCCGGCTTGAATTTGTAGATCGGGTATTGATTCAGGACCTGAGTGGCGACGACACCGCCGATCGCGTTCAACTGTTCGCCATATTCGGCGGGCATGCCATCGACGCGCACCCGCTCGACGTTGGGGTTGTCGAGCAGGACCGCTCTTTGTGCCGGGTCGTATTTGAGCGAACTCGAGATGGCCAGCGTGCCCTTGATGGGCACACCTTGCAGCAGCAAGTTGGCCATTTGCGCATCGACCTCGGTCGTGATGCGGTTCGTGGCCGGATCGAACAGGAGGTGCGGGTGCGTCAGCTCGACGCTGACGAGTTGTCCGTAACGCAATGTGGCAGGAAAGCGCTGGCCGACAGCGTGCTCCAGTTCCTGACGTGTCAGGGTGTATTCGCCGGTCCAGACGTTGTACGCCGCGAAGGCAGTGCCTGTGGCGGTAAGGGCAACAACGGCGGCGGATAACGAGGAAAAACGGGCGAGCCGGATGAGGACGCGGCGTCGGTCGATCTGCATGCGGGAAACTCCGGAGCGGCGGCGCGGGAAATCGGAAAGGGCCATCAGGACGCGCCGCCCATGATGCATGTGACCGGCCTGCGCGCGAATTCGTTCGATTTCAGTAATGCGGCGGAATTTCGTGGCGCGGGTCAGCGTCGGCGCCGGCGCCACCTGCGGATGCCCCTGATTGCACCTGCTGATACAGCGCCTGGAACTGCTTCTGCAGCAGTTCGATCTGTTGCTGTTGACGCGTGACAATCTCGTTGAGCGTATCGAGCAGGTCTTCCTGAAAGGCGACCTTGATCTCGAGTTCGGTGAGGCGGGATTCCATCGAAGTTCTCCATTCAAGCCCGCATTGTAGGGCATTGGCGCCTGAACGGGCCCGAGCGTCAGAGCAACGGCACACCTGCGTCCGGCTTGACTTCCCGCAATGACAACATCGATTCGATCGACGATACGCCGGGCAGCGCCCGCAGGACATCGCGTGTGAACGTGCCGTAGTCGTCGAGATCGCGCGCCACGATCGTCAGCAGATAATCCGCGCTGCCCGAAATGTTGTGACATGACACGATGCGGGGAATCGCCTGGATTTCCCGTTCGAAGCGCTCCGACAGCGCCCTGTCATGCACGGCGAAACGCACGTGGACGAAGGCCATCACGCCCAGGCCAAGTGCGCGCCGCGACAACGCCGCGCGATAGCCGCCAATATACCCATCGGCCTCGAGACGTTTGAGACGCCGCGCGCACGGCGTTTCAGACAACGCGACGCGTTCGGCGAGACGGGCGTTGGATATGCGCCCGTCCTGCTGCACGGTCGCCAGAATGGCGCGGTCGATGGCATCGAGATCGTTCATTGGAAACCCGCAACAAAAGGAAAGCCACTACAAAAAGGCACGGACAGCCGGCATTCCACCACGTCAGCGGCCAACAGGGAACCCCTTCCGCCAATGTCATTGTTGGCGTTGACGTTGCGTCTGGCGGGAGATTGCGTTTCCTTGGCAACGGGCGACATGTCTCCCATTGGGCAGTGACGCGTTTGGTCTGGTGGAAAACGCTGACAGAATTGCTTGGTAGAGGGGAATCCGCTCCATATGCACTTCTCGTTTGAAAACAACGCCAATTATCCCTCCAACATTGGCCGCATCATGTCGACATTCCGGTGATGCGTTTCAAGGTGGAGTGTCGATCATGGTTTCGCTGCAATTGCTGTCCATTTTCATTGGTGCTCTGGTGGTCGTCTATGCGCTGCCGGGGCCCGACATGGCGCTGGTAATGCAGACCAGCATGTCGCGCGGTGTGCGGCATGGACTGGCGACGGCGGGCGGACTTGCGCTCGCCCGCGCCGCGCACGTCACGTTATCGGCCTGCGGCGTCGCTGCTTTGCTGCGCACGTCGCCATGGCTGTTTGAGGCGGTGCGCATTGGCGGTGCGCTGTATTTGGCGTACGTCGCCGTTCAAATTTTCCGTTCACCGAATTTCGGCATCGCGGCAGTCAGTGCCTCGGGCGATGCGCCGTCCCCGTTGCGTCGAGCGGTGGGGCGCGGCGCACTTTCCAGTTTGACGAACCCTAAGGCGCTGCTGTTCTGCTCGGTGTTGCTGCCGCAGTTTGTCCATCCGGATGCGGGGCCCGTGTGGTCTCAGGTGTTGGAACTGGGCGTAGTGCTGGTGGCGGTTGGCTTGGTGTTCGACGTGACGCTCGCCGTCGGCGCAGCGCGTATCGCCCGCTGGCTGAGCGCGCGGCCGGTCGCACAGAAGGTGCAGCGCTGGTCATTCTCGGCGGCGTTGCTGGCCTTCGCGGTGCGGCTGTCTATGGATTAAGGGGTTATGTGGTCTGAGCGGGCCAACGCTAGGGCGAATCTCTCCCGGTTCGTCGAAACACTTCTCTGCTTGAAATAATTGTTATATTTAACTAACATTTCCGGAAAGTACATGGAAAATGTTGGCTATGAATAACATATTTCAGGCCTCTCTGACGGCTGCCGACTTCGGGGAAGCGTTTCGCAATGAACGTCGGAAGCTCAAGAAATCGCAAGCCTGGGTTGCCGAGCAGGCGGGTATCCGAAGGGAGACCGTGGTGCAGTTGGAGCAGGGGCAGAATGTGGGTCTGCATGTCATCATGCGCGCCCTTGGCGCGATCGGCAAGGGACTCATGATCGCCTCCGATCGGCCCGACTATGACATGGTGAGGAAGATGATCCGCGATGAGTAATGGAAAGATCAAGGGGTTGCAGGTGAGCACGCCCCAGGGCGAATCGGGGCGGCTCGTCAAGGAATCTCGCTTCTCGTTCAATTACACGACGGATGACCGTTCGAGCGAGGTATCGCTGCTGATGCCCATCCGAGCCGAGAGCTACGCGGGGTCAGTCCTTCCGTCAGTCTTCGCGATGAATCGCCCCGAGGGCTACCTGCTCGACAAAATTCGTGAACGTTTCGGGAAGCACTTCGATTTGGATGACATGCGTCTGCTGGCGATCACGGGCCAAAACCAAATCGGGCGTCTTCGATATAGCGAACCGGGCACAGCGGGCGAGCAGAGGGGGGCTGAAGTCGGTCTATCGACCTTGCTTAATTCAAAAGCGAGCGAGGGGCTATTCGATTACCTGGTTGACGTCTACCTGCAATCGGGCATATCCGGATTTCAGCCGAAAATCATGATTCCCGACGCGGACAAGGTCTCGGCTTCTTCAAGCGTCCTCGGCGGTGGGGGCACGGCATCGTGGGAAACTGCACCGTTGGCGGAAAAGTCGACTGCCGTTACCCCGGACCTGATTGTGAAGTCGGCGGGGGAAGACTACGCCTTCCTGGCTCAGAACGAGTACCTGTGCATGTCGGCCGCAAAGCAGGCCGGAATTACGGTCCCGGACTTCTGGCTATCGGAGGACGGCTCTCTTTTTGTCATGCGTCGCTTTGACCTGGAGGGGCCGGAGCGTAAGCAGCTCGGCTTCGAGGACATGGCTGTTCTGACGACACGCACCGCGGAGCAAAAATACCACGGCTCGTACGAGGAGGTCGCAAAGATGATCGGCGCGTACTGTAAGGAGAATCGGGTAGAGAGCCAGGCCAGATTCTTCGAGTACGTGGCGCTTTCGGTAATGACTCGGAATGGTGACGCGCATCTCAAGAATTTCGGCCTGCTCTATGAGTTCCCGAATGGTGCGCCGCCGCGACTTGCGCCGCTTTTCGATGTTGTCACGACTACCGTCTATCCAATTCGCGATCCACAATCAGGACGAATGTTGACGGATCGGGAGCTTGCGCTAAATCTCCATAAGAAGAAGGACTATCCCACGCGAAAGAACCTCGTGCAGTTCGGGCGAAATGTGTGCGGAGTGCCCAAGCCTGAAGTGGTGCTGGACCGCATTGAGGCCGCAATGCGCGACGTATTGAAATCCGAGGCTCGCCGGATTGACTCAGGCTTCCTCCAGACGATCAAGTCGGAGTGGGAGGGGGGATGCTCCGCAGTCGCCGCGCCCAGGATTTTTGCGGCGCATCCTCGCAAAGCACCATGAAAAAAAGCGCGGGCCAAATCGGCACCGCGCTTTTTTTTTATCCCCGGAGGGCGGGCATTACATCCCGATCATCATCAACGCGTTGGCGTTGTGCATGATCCAGATCGAGCCAATGATGACGATCGCCACGACCAGGACCGTGAACGAAAAGGCCATCACATTCCAGCGCTGTTCCGACGAGCGGTCCATGTGCAGGAAGTAGACCAGGTGCACGATGATCTGCACCAGCGCCATGCCCAGGATGATCAGCAGGATCGTGGGCTTCGGCAGGCTGCCGTCCATGACCAGCTTGAACGGGATGACGGTGAGGATCACCGCCAGCACGAAACCGATCAGGTACGACTTCACCGTGCCGTGGCTGCCGCCCGCGGCGTTGTGGCCGTGCGCGTCATGGCCATGGGCATGCAGGGTTTTGCTGTTGTCCATTTACATCGCTCCAATCAGATACACGACCGTGAACACCGCAATCCAGACCACGTCCAAAAAGTGCCAGAACAGCGACAGGCAGTTCAGGCGGGTCGTGTTGGTGGCGGTAAGGCCCTTCTTGCTGACCTGATACATCAGCACGGCCATCCACAGCAGGCCCGAGAAGACGTGCAGGCCGTGCGTGCCGACGAGCGTGAAGAACGACGACAGGAATGCGCTGCGGTTCGGACCCGCGCCTTCCAGGATCAGGTGATGGAATTCATACACTTCCATGCAGATGAACGCGGCGCCCAGCAGGAACGTCACCGCCAGCCAGCCCATGACCTGGCGCTTCTTCCCGTTGTGCAGACCCACCATGGCGAAGCCGTAGGTGATCGACGAAAACAGCAGGATGAAGGTTTCGACCAGGACGAACTTCAGTTCGAACAGTTCCTGTCCTGTCGGACCGCCCGCCGTCGCATTGCGCAGCACCGCGAACGTGGCGAACAGGCCGGCGAACAGCACCAGGTCGGTCATCAGGTACACCCAGAAACCGAAGATCGTGTTGCCCCCGGTGTCGTGGTGCTCGTGCTCGTGCGCATGCGCGTCGGCGTGCGCGGCAGAATGTTTCAAAACGTCGCTCGTCATGATTAAGCCTGGGTCGCGATGCGTTGGTAATGCGCCGACTCGGTAGCGACCACTTCCTTGCTCGGGACGTAGTAGTCGATCGAATCGTCGTTGCTGCGGCAGATGAACGTCACGATCATGCCGACGAAGCCCACGATGGCCAGCCACCAGATGTGCCAGATCATCGCGAAGCCGAATGCCAGCGAGAACGCGCTGATGATGAAGCCGGCGCCGGTGTTCTTCGGCATGTGGATCGGCGCGTAGTCCGTCTGCAGATCGCCCTTGATGCCGTGTTCCTTGCGGTAAGCCAGCTCGTCGATGTCATGCACGTGCGGGATCACTGCGAAGTTGTAGTTCGCGGGCGGCGACGAGGTCATCCACTCCAGCGTACGGCCGTTCCACGGGTCGCCCGTCACATCCTTGAGCTTCTCGCGGTTCTTGATCGAGATGACCAGTTGCAGCACCTGGAAACCGATACCGGCGGCGATGAACAGCGCGCCCACCCACGCAACAATCAGGTACGGTTGCCACAGCGGGTTGTCGTAATGGTTCAGGCGGCGCGTCATGCCCATGAAGCCGAGGATGTACAGCGGCACGAACGCCAGGTAGAAGCCGATCAGCCAGCACCAGAAGCTGGCCTTGCCGGTGCGCTCGTCGAGCTTGAAGCCGAACGCCTTCGGGAACCAGTAGTTCATGCCGGCGACGTAGCCGAACAGCACACCGCCGATGATCACGTTGTGGAAGTGCGCAATCAGGAACAGCGAGTTGTGGAGCACAAAGTCGGCGCCCGGCACGGCCAGCAGCACGCCGGTCATGCCGCCGATCACGAACGTGACCATGAAGCCGAGCGTCCACAGGACCGGGGTGGTCATCTGCACGCGGCCACGGAACATCGTGAACAGCCAGTTGAAGATCTTCACGCCCGTCGGGATCGAGATGATCATCGTTGCGATGCCGAAGAAGGCATTCACGCTGGCGCCGGAGCCCATCGTGAAGAAGTGGTGCGCCCACACGAGGAACGACAGCACCATGATCGCCGCCGTGGCGTAGACCATGCCCTTGTAGCCGAACAGCTTCTTGCCCGAGTACGTGGCGATGATTTCCGAGAAAATGCCGAACGCCGGCAGAATCAGGATGTACACCTCCGGGTGGCCCCAGATCCAGATGAGGTTGACGTACATCATCGGATTGCCGCCCAGATCATTCGTGAAGAAATGGAAGTCCAGGTAGCGGTCGAGCGAGAGCAGGCCCAGCGTGACGGTCAGCACCGGGAACGCGGCGCAAACCAGCACCATCGTGCACAGCGACGTCCATGTGAACACCGGCATCTTCATCAGGTTCATGCCCGGGGCGCGCATCTTCAGGATCGTGACCACGAAGTTCACGCCTGTGAGCAATGTCCCCAACCCCGATATCTGCAAGGCCCAGATGTAATAGTCGACCCCCACGCCCGGGCTGTACTGGATGCCCGACAGCGGCGGATAGGCCAGCCAGCCGGTCTTCGCGAACTCACCGACGCCGAGCGAGATGTTGATCAGCGCCGCGCCCGCCACGAACAGCCAGAACGACAGCGTGTTCAGGAACGGGAACGCCACGTCGCGCGCACCGATCTGCAGGGGCACGACGAGGTTGACCAGCCCGGTCATGAACGGCATGGCCATGAAGAAAATCATGATCACGCCGTGGGCGGTAAAGATCTGGTCGTAGTGTTCCGGCGGCAGGAAGCCGGCGGAGTTGTGGGCCACGGCCAGTTGGGAGCGCATCATGATCGCGTCGGCGAAGCCGCGCAGCAGCATCACGAGCGCGACGAGAATGTACATCACGCCGATCTTCTTGTGATCGACGGACGTGATCCATTCGTTCCACAGGTACTTCCACTTCCCGAAATAGGTCAGGAGGGCGATCAGGCCCAACCCGCCCAGCACCATTGCGCCCACGGCGCCGACGATGATCGGCTCGTGGTACGGAATGGCTTCAAGTGTCAACTTGCCAAACATCGATTACTCCTTCGAATGCGCGTGCGCGGCCATGCCGGCGTGCGTCATGTGTCCGGTCCCGTCCATGGCCATCGTCATGGCCTGGCCCGCCTTGGCCGACGGCGCACTCGGCGCATCTGCCTTGCTGTCCTTCTGCATGTTCATGCCGTCGTGGGACATCCCCTCGTGCGACATGCCTTCATGCTTTGCGTCCGCCGTGCCCGACATCATCGGCGCGTGCAGGATCGACGTGTACAGGTACGGATCCACCGAGCTGTAGTACGTGACCGGCTCGTCTTCGCTGGGCGCGACGAGGGTCTGGTACACACCCTTGTCCAGATGCTTGCTCGACTCGCGCACCTTCGCCACCCATTGCTGGAAGTCGTTGTCCGACATCGCCAGGGTCTTGAAACGCATGCCCGAGAAGCCGCCGCCGCTGTAGTTCGCCGAGATGCCGTCGTACGTGCCGGCTTCATTGGCGATCAGGTGCAGCTTGGTTTCCATGCCGGCCATCGAGTAGACCTGGCTGCCCAACTGCGGAATGAAGAACGAATTCATGATCGATTCCGACGTGATCTTGAAATTCACGGGGGTATCGACCGGAATGGCGAGCTGGTTGACCGTTGCGATCTTCAGGTCCGGGTAGATGAACAGCCATTTCCAGTTCATCGACACGACTTCAACCGTGATCGGCTTGGTCTCGTGCGCGAGCGGCTTGTACGGATCGAGCTCATGCGTCGAGGTCCAGGTGATCTTGGCCAGGATCGCAATGATGATGATCGGAATCACCCAGATGACCAGTTCAATCGCGGTCGAGTGGGACCATTTCGGCTCGTAGCGTGCCGACTTGTTGGACGCGCGATACTTCCACGCGAAAAACAACGTCAAAAAGATGACCGGAATCACCACGATCAACATCAGCCACGTGGCCGTGAGGATCAGGGATTTCGTCTCTTCACCGATCATCCCCTTCGGGTTGAGCACGGCCATGTCGCAGCCGGCGAGGAGAAGCGGTGAGCACAAGGCCAGGAGCCTGAGCAATCGCGGGTTTCTGTGTTTCTTCATGTCACGACAGAGTTGAGTTGGCCAAACTGCGGGCACAACACGGGCTTACCGGCCTGATGCAGGGTGCAGGAGGTTGGCAAGGGTTAGCTACGGACGAGAGCGCCGTCGCCGCGCCGGTTTTGCACCGGACGAACTACGGCAACGCGCGGGTCATCGCGAGGATACGATCCGCAGGCCCGACGGCCCACGTCTCTCACGGTCCGGCATTATGCCGAAGTTTAATTGCCTTAGAAACGCGGGGACGGACGGCGCGACAATGTGTCGCAACGCTCACGCGCGTATGCGCGCGGCTTTTTTCAGGGAGATCGGGGCAAGATTCACTGAAAATGCAGTGCAATGCAGCATTTCAGGAAATTGCCCAATTTCAAAGGTGCGACGATGTGTCGCACTTGAATTTGCTGTGTCGCAGCGAGCTTGCACCGGGGTGGTGCAAGCCTGAAGGGGTCAGCCGTGCGAGCTGTCGATTGGCGGTGCCTCGGTGGGCGCTGCGATCACGACGCCGGGCCGGACCGGCAGATCGGGCCGGATGCCGAGCAGCGGTAGCGCCTGCGAGGCGATTTCCGCGAAGGCGGGGCCCGCGGCCTGACCGCCGAAGTGCTGCGAGGCTTTCGGTTCATCGATGGAGACGGCGATGACGAGCCGGGGCGCCGACAGCGGCGCGATGCCAACGAACGACGCCCGGTACTTGCCGCGCTCGTAGCCGTGCGGACCCGCCTTGTAGGCCGTGCCGGTCTTGCCGCCGATGCTGTAGCCGGCCACTTGCGCCGTTTGCGCGGTACCGCCCGCGTCGACCACGGCGGCAAGCATCTGCCGGACTTCCTGCGCGGTACGGGCGTCGATCACGCGCACGCCCTGGGCAGGCGGTCCGTCGTTCTTGATGATCGAGACGGGCACAAGCACGCCGTCGTTCGCGAAGATCGTGTAGGCGCGCGCCAGTTGGAACAGCGATGCGGAGACGCCGTAGCCGTAGGCCATCGTGGCCTGTTCGATGCGCCGCCACGACTTGAACGGCCGCAAACGGCCGGAGACCGCACCGGGGAAGCCGAGTTTCGGCGGCTGGCCGAGGCCGATTTCGGTGAACATGTCCCACATTTCTTCTGCGCGGAGCATCGTCGAGATTTTCGTCATGCCGATATTGCTCGACTTCTGGATCACGCCGGCGGCCGTGAGCACGCCGTTGGCGCTGTCGTCGGTGATCGTTGAACCTTCAAAGGAGAAGCGGCCTGGGCCGGTATCGATCAGCGTGGTTGGCGTAACGCGGTGCAGATCGAGCGCCAGCGCCATCGTGAAGGGCTTGAGAATCGAACCGGGCTCGAACACGTCGGTCAGCGCGCGGTTGCGCAATTGTTCGCCTGTGAGGTGGGCGCGGTCGTTCGGGTTGTAGGTCGGCAGATTGGCGAGCGCGAGTACCTGGCCGCTCCTGGCGTCGAGCACCACGGCCGTCGCGGCGTGCGCGCCGGTGCGCTCGACGGCGTTCTTCAGCGCCTCGTAGGCGATGTACTGCACGCGGGTATCGAGTGTGAGACGGATATTCTTGCCGTCGCGCGGCGGCATGGAATCGTCGAGATCCTGAATGGTATGGCCGATCCGGTCCTTGATCACGCGGTGCACACCGGATGTGCCTTCGAGCGCGGGCTCCTCGCCAAGTTCCATGCCTTCCTGGCCGCGATCCTCGACGTTGGTGAATCCGACGACATGCGCCGCAACTTCCCCTTCCGGATAGAAGCGCTTGAACTCGTTGCTCTCGTACACGCCGGGGATGCCGAGCGCCTCGATCTGTTTGCCGACTTCCGGGGAAACCTGCCGCTTGATGTAGACGAACTTGCGTTCGCCCGCGAGTTTGCTTTGCAACTCCTTCGCGGGCATGTCGAGCAACTTGCCGGCCTGCGCGATGTCGCTGGCCGGCAGGTCGTCGGGCACTTCCGCCGGAACGGCCCAGATGGTGCGCATCGGCAGGCTCGTGGCAAGCACGCGTCCGTCGCGGTCTTCTATCTTGCCGCGTACTGCGGGCATCGCGATGGTGTGTTCGTAGCGTTTTTCACCCTGCGCGAGGTAGAAGCTGTTGCCGGGGCCGGCGATCCAGAACGCGCGCGCGGTGAGGCCGAGGAATGCGCCGGTGATCATGATGACCACCAGTTTGGAGCGCCACATGGGCATGCGCGTCTGCAAGACGGGGCTGGCGGAAAACGTGACGTCCTTGGGATGGCGTTTCTTCTGCATGAGGGCGGCTGTCGCGAAGGGGCTGAAATGTCGCAGTCTGATGGCGAGATAGCCTATCACGCGGGCTGTCCCGGTAAAAGGTGGAACAACGCGAAAACCGTCGTCATACTGCGTGTTGGCGCATGCTTCGCGTCGTCAGCGCGCCGGGAGAAAACGAATGTCGCCGTACCACGCATGTGCGCTGGCATGCGTGTTGTCGCTGTCCGTGAAGATGCCGTAGGCGATCAGCTTGCCCGGCTTTTCGTGGTAAATGCGCTCGTAGTCGGCGGCCAGGTTGCGTGAGAACGACTGCCATTTGCCGAGTGAGGCGTCTCCGCCGGCGACGACCAGCATCTGGACGCGGTCGGTGTGCGGATTCTCGATGACCTCGCCCGGGCCGCCCGAGTTGGACCAGATGTACATGAGCGTCGCGTAGGGCAGGTCTTCTCCGCCGACCTTGGCGAGACTCATGGCCGCGCGATCGCCAAAGGGCAGCTTGGACTTGTCGCCGTCGAAGAAGAACACGATGCGCCCGGGGGCATCTTCCTTTGACGCGACGCGATTGTCCGCGCCGGGAATCGCCCGGTCGACCTTCCAGCGCCAACTCACCATTGGCGTGGCCAACACGTCGATGCCGTCGCCGTTGTGCATGAGTGCTGAGGCGGAGTCGGCCGAAGTGGCTTCGACGACATTGCGCTGGCCGTCCGCGACGACCACGTACTGCGTGAGCTTCTTGTCCTTGACCACGGGCAGGTTCTGCCAGCCGGCGGGCAGGGCGGCACCAGCAGGGGCTTGCGAGAAGAGCGGGGTGTCGGGCCCGGCAGCAACGGCCGCGCCAGCGAGGCCGAGACTGGCCCACAGGCAGGCGGCGGCAACGATCAAGGCGTAACGCCGATGTGGGGTACGGCCGGTGCGCAGGTCTCGGGGCATGGTGGGCGGCCTTCGGAGCGTCGTTCGACGGGCTCCTTATTGTACTCAGTGTTTGTCGTAAGGGATCGGAACGGGCGGCCACGGGCGAAACGCCTGGGCCGAATCCGGACAGGGGATATCCGGTACCTAACTTGGTAAGACGTTAAGTAATCGAGTCGATTGTCGTGAGTCGCGTCAACGCACTATTCAGACTTTTAGACACCTTTCTCGCGGCATGGGCGCACCACCGCTCTGCCACGTATTGACCAAGCAGAGCGTTATAACCCGGGCCGATGGAAATTGTGGGGCGTCGAGGGACGATGCCTTCGCGAATCTCCCGTCGGGCTCGACGGGCTGCATTGACAAGGGCCGCCTTCGGATCAACGACTTCATCAGGTGAGTTAGGAATATGTTTGGGGTGAATGCCCAAAAATTCAGCGATGGATGTTTTGTCGGCGAGTAGCCAACTTTCGATTTCGTGTACCGCTACGCGTAACGAAAAGTGCTGAGGTGCTGCGCGAGGCACCCACTCGCGTACGAGCGATATCGGGCAAGGCTTGTTGTCGAGATCCGTAATGACGAGGAAAGGAATGGCGTGAGACGCTTCAATGAAATTGCCGATCCTCTTCTTCATGTTGCCCGCACCGGCGGTAACTATAGATCGGTCGACAATCAGGTTGTTGCAAACCGACGTCACCATCTTTTTTCCGACAGCATCGCTCAGGGCGTCTTCCGTGACGAGAATGATTCCTTGCTTCGTCATTTGAATAGATTCAGTTGTGACAACTTGGTGATCGGCCTGGTTTTCGGAAGAAAGACTTCTGCGGGCGTCATGCCGGCCTTGATCATGGCAACATCGGCCTTGGAGTGGACCGGAATCGTCGTGCCATTAGTGCCAGGCTCCAGCAGAAGAATTTCTTCCGGTGCGATGCCCGACTCACTCAGCATGGAGCGGCTATGCGTCGTGACGAACACTTGGCGCTTGTGTTTTGCCACGCGTTGCATCTTCCAGATCAATGTGGGAATCTGATCAACAATTTCTTCATTCAGTGACAGTTCAGGTTCTTCGAGAAGAAGGGTTGTGTCGCCATCCAAAAGCATCCACATGATGGCCAGAAGACGCAGGGTTCCGTCGGAGAATTGATCCTCTCGCTGCCATCCGGCATCGGGGCGCCAATGCTCGTAGAGAGCCTGCAAGTGTGGCTTGCCGCGCTCCTCTTCGTACTTCAGATCGCGCATTTGAGGGACGCAGATGCGCAGCGCATCCTCAATCTTGGCGAGGCGCGCATCTCGCGTTCGCTTAGGCGTATTCGCAATGCGATCCAGGAGCGCCTGCCCGAACGGATCTTCGTCGAGTTTGGTAATTGTGACTTGGTCAGGATAACGCAGTAATTGTGGTATCAGATGAAGATACGTCACGGACGATAGAAACTGAACAATTTCGCGAAACTCCATGTTCGTATTGATCTGTTCCAAACTTGTTTGCGTTAGCCGTTCTTGATCAACATTGTCATAGCGGTCAGGGCGGTTGAGTACGGTTGCTTCTTTTCCGTTTTCGTCTCGCTTGATGACGGTCTCTTTGCTGATCATGACGCGCTGTCGTCCCTTGCCTTCGCTTTTGAAACCTAGCGTGTACGTCCAAGCGGCAGGCCCGTCGCTTGAGTTTGCGATATCAATCTCAATAAGTATTTCTGGGTCCCGTCGTGCTGAGAGACATCGAAGTTTCGTAACTCCGCTTCTGTCTGCGACAGCCTTCTGCAATCCGCCGCCCTCAGCCTTTGCCAGGTCGCGTAGAAATCGAAACACATCCAGCAGATTCGATTTGCCGGACGCGTTGGGCCCAAGAATGAAAACACGCTCGCCCAATTTGACTTCGATGTCCCTGAAGTTTTTCCAATTCTTGAGTTTCAGACGCGAGATGATCATGAGTCGGCTAGGAGGTCGTAATGAAAGGACGCGGGGGCATTTGACGCTCAGAGTCTACACCAGCCCGAAATGCGCACCAATGGCAAGTGCCGATATCTTGCCCCGAAGGTGCTAAAGTTCGGATTCGTCTGATAGCAGCGTCGAACGAAGTGTTCCACAATGGTCTCCACTTGCCGAGTGATCGGTAAGCGGGTTTGACAGCCCGGAACTTGGTAGCGCGAAATGCGTGTCGGCTCGGGGAAGCGTTGTGGTATTCGGCGGCTTTCATCGGGCGGGCCTAGGCTGGGACACCTTAGGGTGTGCCGGTGACCAAGTCCGGTCTGTCAACCCGACCTTGTGCCCGCCCACCCAATTGACAGTGGGGAGGCGGTATAGACCTGCGACTTGGAGGCTTTATGTTCGATTTTTCTCATTCTGGTTACGCTTCGCATTCAGTATTATTGCGCCAAGCTGAATTGCTCAGCGAGGTGGGGCTCCGCATTGGTGCCGCGATCTCGCCATCTGATGAAGCGATTGATGCACTTCTAGCGCGCCTTTCCGAAATCACTGATACCGTCAGCGAGAAGGTGGCCAGCGCTAATGATGACTTACTGCAAGTGGCAGACGCGGTAGATGTGCTGCTTGAACTTATGGATAATGCACCGGACGCGGTGGTGTCGAACGGGAAGTTGCACACTCTGATCGCGCCATTGAAGGGGCGCCTCGATGCGGTATCGCGTGACATCGGCTTGTTAGTTTGAAAGCTGATGATCGATAGCGATCACTAATGTGTGGCGGATCGATTACCCGTGATCCGCCACTTCCATGACCGTCGAGTTATCGCTGCTGCATCGCGACGCGTGGGTCGAGTCCGATGAAAATTGTGCCAATGATCTTGCCCTGCCAGCGTATGAGCCAACGCAGCCGGCTGACGATACTGCCGGGCGTGCGGGGTCGGGGATCAGAAACAGGCCACGCACCACCGTAATGAACGTGGCCAGCGTGGTCCATGTCGCCCGTGATCGGGCCGGGTAGCCACGGGCGAATGGCCACCGCTCGCTGAGCAGTCGGGCGCCATCGTATCCACACACCGTGCGCTGATTTTCTGACTTCGGACGCCGCCGATTTCGGAAGCCTCCGATCAGGCGGAGTTGCTCGTCGCGCTTCGTCAAATGACGCGCGCGTTCGGCGGCGTCCAGGCGGTGGCAGCACAGGCACAACTGAATCCCACGCAGTTGTATCGTACACTCTCGCCCAAAGGCAATCCCGGACTCAGCAGTCTGTCGGCGATTCTCAAGGCAATGGGCTTGCGCCTGTCCGTGCAACCGATCGAGCGGCTGGAAACGTCAGGCGTGGCCTGACACGATACCCCGTCCCGGGTCGCGTTTGCCTGCACCTACAAGAGTCCGCCGCCAATCAGCCCGGCGAGACTCCCCCCGGCGAGCAGCCACAGCGGGTGGACGCGCGTCTTGAGCGCTAGCGCGGCCACTGCGGCGGTGATGCCGCCGAGCCACCATGTCGTGACCGACGCCTCGGTGATCAGCGCCGCGCTAGCCGTCACCAGCCCGGCCGTCATCGGCATCAGCCCCGTCTGCACGATGCGCCGCCACGGGCGGTCCTTGAAGCGCTCCCAAAGATGCACCACGCCGACGGTGATCAGCGACGACGGG
Organism: Pandoraea terrae; assembly: GCF_902459695.1. Lineage (GTDB taxonomy): Bacteria > Pseudomonadota > Gammaproteobacteria > Burkholderiales > Burkholderiaceae > Pandoraea > Pandoraea terrae. The sequence goes on along the minus strand of NZ_CABPRZ010000007.1, from coordinate 45,080 downwards.
CCGAACTTCGCGATCGACGTGACCAACATGCCCTGCCAGCCGGCGACCTGCCAGCCGACGAGCGTCACGACCATCATGTTCGGTCCGGGTGCGGCTTGGCCCAAGGCAAACAGTGCACTGAAGTTCTCGGCCGTCATCCAGTGATGCACGTCAACAACCTGCCGCTGCATTTCCGGCAGGATCGTATTTCCGCCCCCGAAGGCGAGCACGGAGAGCTGCGAGAAAATCAGCGCGAGCGAAACAAGCGTCTCGGTCATCGCGAAATCCTCCAGGTGACGTAGATGCTGATCGGCGTCATGACCAGCATGGTGAGCACCAGCGGCACGCGCAGGAACGCAATCGCGACGAAGCAGATAAACGCCACGCCGGCCAGCGCGAGCGACTTGCGCAACGGCCATGCGATCTTGGCGGCCAACTGGATCAACAGGCCGGCCGCCGCCGCCGCCATCCCTGCGAAAAGGTGCCGGATATGCGGATCGTGCTGAAAGTGCTGATAGACCACGCCGAGCGAAACGACCACAGCCGACGGTACGGCGATCAGTCCCAGGATCGACGCCAGCGCGCCGCGCCAGCCCCGGAACCGCATGCCCAACGCCACGGACAGATTGATGATGTTGCCGCCGGGCAGAAATTGGCACAGGCCAAGCAGGTCGGTGAACTCCGCGCCGGTGAGCCAGCGGTGGCGCTCGACAATCATGCGCCGCGCCAACGGCAGCGCGCCGCCGAAGGCCGTCATGCCCAGCCCGAGAAAGCCGAGGAAGAGTTCACGTGACGTGGGCGCGGGCGCCGTCGCGGCATCGTGCACGGTCGCCGGTGCGGCCGATGCCGCCGGGGGGGATTCATTGGAGAGGGACGTCATCGCTTGCCTTGCTTTGCCTTGCGCCGTCGGCCTCGACATCTCAGCCTGACAGCGGCGCGGGCATATGCAGGAAGCGTACGCCGCAGCCGTCATATTGTCTAATATATGAATGTGATACGACTCATATTGGATTTGTATGGCAAATATCGACGTACGGCTGCTGAAGTACTTCATCGCGGTCGCGGAAACCGGGCATTTGACCCACGCGGCAGAACGCCTGGGCATCGCGCAGCCGCCGTTGTCGCAGCAGATCCGTCAGTTGGAAACCCAGCTCGGCGTGTCGTTGTTCCGCCGCTTGCCTCGCGGCATGGCATTGACGGACGCGGGGGACGCCTTTCTGTCCGACGCCCGCGCGATCGTGATGCGGCTGGATCGGGCCATCGACGACGTGCGGCTCGTCGGCTTGGGGCAGCGCGGCCGATTGACGGTCGGTTTCACGAGCTCCGCCGCGTTGCATCCGTTCGTGCCGATGGTCATTCGCGCATTCCGGCAGGAGACGCCTGCCGTGGCCTTGCTGCTCGAAGAGGCCGACACGAGCGAGTTGCTCGACGGGTTGCTTGCGGAACGTCTCGATGCGGCGTTCATCCGCCATCCGCTGGGTGATGTCGCGGGCATCGCGACGGCGCCCGTGCTCGTCGAACCGATGGTGCTCGCGGTGCCGAAGCGTCACCGTCTGGCGCGCGGGCGCGGGCGCGTTGCCCTGTCGGAACTGGCGAACGAGGCCATGATTCTTTACCGGCGGCGTTCGGGCCAAGGGCTCTACGATGCCATCATTGCCGCCTGCCATGGCGCAGGATTCAGCCCGAATATCGAGCAGGAGGCACCGCGTCTGCTGTCTACGCTGAGTCTGGTGGCAGCGGAGTTGGGTGTGTCGATCGTGCCGGCGTCGCTCATGCGCATGAAGGTCGACGGCATCGTCTATCGTCACCTGCAGCCGGATACCGCGCCCGTCGCGCCATTGCATCTTGCGTATCGCGAGGGCGAGCGTTCCGGCGCGGCGCTACGGTTGCTCGCGCACGTGCGGGCGACGGTGGCGCAAACATCCGATCGCGTCGCATGACACGATCGGATCAGGCGGACGTGCCGTCGGCCGGCGTTGATGCGAGCAACGCTTCGATGTGTCCGTGCAGTCCGGCGTCCCGCCAGTCGAGTTCGCCGAGCTTCCAGAAACGGGCATTGCCGTTTCGGTCAACAAGATACGTGGTCGGCAGCCCGATCGCCCCCCAGCGCTTGACCGCGTCGCCGTCGCGATCGAGCAGGATGGTGCCGTCGACGGGGACCTTCGCCAGGAAGGGCTTGATCGTCGCGAGGGATTCCTTGACGTTGACGGCCAGGAGTGTGAGGCCGCGCGCGGCGTATTGCCGGGCTACGGCGCTCATTGCGGGCATTTCACTGCGGCATGGCCCGCACCACGTCGCCCAGAAATTGATAAGCACCACGCGTCCCCGCCATTCGCTCAACTGTCTGGGCTGACCCAGCAGATCCTGAAGCGCCAGCGCCGGCGTGGCGCCTCGCCACGTAGAGAGTGCGCCGAACGATGCGCCAGCGAGCGCGCCGTCGTCGACTTCTGCGGGCCCCGCGGCAACGGCAGGCGTGATCGGCGTGATTGGCGAAAAGGGTGTTGCCGCCGCCAGCGAGCCGACGGCCAGGGTGTTCAGAAAACGGCGCCGTTGCATGGCGGCCCCCCTTTTTGCATTCGAGACAGAAAGCTTGCCCATCATATCGCGAGTTTTGGCACACTGTGGGTAGCAGCCAACTCGCACCGGGTTGGCGTTTTCCATTGCTTCGCGGGCGTGTCGGTCGATGCACCTGCCTTGATTGTCAAGACCAGAAAATGACGGTTACCGAAACATCCCGGGGTACGCCTCCTGCGGCGGCCCAGGCGCCGGGCGCACTGCCGCGCTTGACGTCGTTGTCCCACGGCGGCGGTTGCGGCTGCAAGATCGCACCGGGCGTGCTTACGGAGTTGCTGCAGCGCAATGTGCCGCCTGCGATGCCGGCGGCGCTGCTTGTCGGTACGGAAACGTCTGATGACGCCGCGGTATACCAACTCAACGACGAGCAGGCGATCATCGCCACGACCGACTTCTTCATGCCGATCGTCGACGATCCCTACGACTTCGGCCGAATCGCTGCCACCAATGCACTGTCGGATGTGTATGCGATGGGCGGCAAACCGATTTTCGCACTGGCTATCGTCGGCATGCCGATCAACGTGCTCCCGCCGGAGACGATCCGAGAGATCCTGCGTGGGGGCGAAGCCATCTGCGCAGAGGCGGGGATTCCGATCGCAGGCGGGCACAGCATCGATTCCGTCGAGCCCATCTACGGGTTGGCGGCGCTGGGCGTGGTGCATCCGAAACGTGTGAAGCGCAATTCCGAGGCCATCGCGGGCGACGTGCTCGTGCTTGGCAAGCCGTTGGGCGTGGGCGTCATGTCGGCCGCGTTGAAGAAGAACGTGCTCGACGCCGCGGGGTATCGGCGCATGATCGAGGCAACAACGCGTCTGAACCGCGTGGGACCTGCGCTGGCAGCGTTGCCGGGCGTACACGCCCTGACGGACGTGACGGGCTTCGGCCTGCTGGGGCACACGCTGGAGATGTGCCGTGGCGCGAATCTGGCCGCGTATGTGCGCATGTCCGACGTGCCGGTCTTCGACGGGGTGCGCGAACTGGCGGATGCCGGGTGCATTACCGGGGCGTCGGCGCGCAATTGGACGTCATACGGTCACGACGTCGTGTTGGGTGAACGCGTGACGGCGCGCGACCGCGCATTGCTGTGCGATCCGCAGACGTCGGGCGGCTTGTTGGTGTCGTGCGCGCCGGGCGCCGTTGACGACGTGTTGGCGGTGTTTCGCGCCGACGGCTTCGCCGAGGCGGCGATCGTGGGTGCGATGCGCCCGGGGGCGCCGGGCGTGCGGGTGATTTGAGCCAGGTGAGCAGCGGCCTGACCGGCCGCCGGGGCGCAATCCGCTTACGCCACCGACTGTGCCGGCAACGAGTTTTCGGATTGATCTGATTGGCCTGCGGGGCCGATAAACGCAACAATCGCAGCATTGAGTGCTTCAGGGGCATCCCGATGCGGCGAATGACCACAATCCGGCAGTTTCACGATCTGCGCGTGCGGCACGTGATCGGCAATGGCGTCCATCTGCGCCATCGTGCCGTATTCGTCGTTTTCCCCTTGCGCGGCCAGCAACGGCACGCCGATGCTGGCAACGGCGCCAACGATATTCCAGTGGCGGAATTCCGGGTTCAGCCAGATATCGTTCCACCCCCAAAAGGCCGAATCCACGTCGTCGTGGTAGCGCGCCAGCTTCGCCCGCAAGTCGGTTGTCTCATATACGGTTTTCGTCTTCGCAATACTTTCGACGGACACGTCCTCGACAAACAAATGCGGCGCGAGCACGACGGCACCCGTCAGCCGGTCCGGGAAGGCCGCCGCGAACAGCAGTGCGATCGAGCCGCCGTCGCTGTGGCCTACCAGCCAGACCGGGTGTGCCTCGTCATGCGCGACGCCCACGGCATCGAGAAACGCCGGCACCACTTCACGCGCCTGGCGATGCATGAAATCCACCGGCCATTTCCCGTGCGCGGGGCGCGGTGTCGAGCGTCCGTAGCCCGGCCGCGAAAACACGAGTCCCCGATAGCCGCCGGCGTCGCACACTTGCTGCGGCCAGTCTTTCCACATCGCAACGGACCCCAGACCCTCGTGAAGGAACACGAGCAGTGGGGCATTTTCGCGGTCCCGGTTGAGCCAGCGATATTCAATCGTCAGTGCCCCGGCGGAGGGCGTTTCAATCGCAGCGAACTGCACATCGGACATGCGTTTGTCTCCTTGGCGTCTTTGCCTGGTGCGCCACGGCGCTCGTTACAGCAAGCCGCGCAGCTTGAAGCGCTGCACCTTGCCGGTCGCCGTCTTCGGCAGATCGTCGACGAACACCAACTCGCGCGGATATTTGTGTGGGGCCAGGCGTGCCTTTACGAACGCCTTGAGTTCGGCCGACAGCGTTTCCGTGCCGGTCAGCCCCGGCTTGAGTACCACGAACGCCTGTGTCTTGGTAAGACCGTCTTCGGTCTTGCCGACCACGCCCGCCTCAAGCACGGCGTCGTGCTGCATCAGCACCATTTCCACCTCGATCGGGGAAACGTATTGGCCGCTGACCTTGAGCATATCGTCACTGCGACCCGCATACACGTAATACCCATTCGAAAGCCGCTGGTATTTGTCGCCGCTCTTGAGCCAGTCGCCCAGGAAGGTTGCACGCGATTTGTCGCGATTGCACCAGTACATCAGCGCCGCGCTCGGTCCCCTGATGTAGAGATCGCCGATCTCGCCATCGGGCACCGGGTGGCCGGATTCGTCACGCAGTTCCACTTCATATCCCGGCACCGGTTCACCGGTGGTGCCGTAGGCGACCGCGCCCGCCCGGTTCGACAGAAAGATGTGGAGCATCTCCGTCGAGCCGATACCGTCCAGAATCTCCGCGCCGAAATGCGCCGTGAAGCGCTCGCCGATTTCGCGCGGCAAGGCTTCGCCGGCAGATGTGCACAAACGCAACGCCACGTCGGCCCTCGCCGGCAAATGCGGCGAGGCGAGCAGGGTGGCGTAAAGTGTGGGCACGCCGTAAAAGATGGTCGGACGATGGCGCGTGAGCCGCTGTGCAACGGCTTCGGCCGTAGGGCGTTCCGCCATCAATACGACTGTCGCGCCGACCGACAACGGAAAGGTCAATCCGTTGCCCAGGCCGTAGGCAAAGAACAATTTCGCTGCGGAAAACACCACATCGTCTTCCCGAATCCCCAGGACATGCTTGCCATACGTCTGTGCGGTCCAATAGAGATTGGCGTGCGTATGCACCGTGCCCTTGGGCTTGCCGGTCGATCCGGACGAATACAGCCAGAAGGCGATGTCGTCGGCAGCCGTGTCCGCAGGCATCGTCGATGGTGCGGCATCGGTCAACGTGTCGAACGTCGCGGCATCGGCGGGGACATCGCCGAGCGGTTGCGAAATCACCAGCGGCGGCCCGTCAGGAACGTTGTCAAGCGCGGCCGTCACGGTTCCCGACAGCGCGCCCGACGCGATCACCAACTGTGCGTGGCTGTGGGTGATCATGTACGCGTAATCGTCGGCAGTCAGCAGCGTGTTAACCACGACCGGTACCACGCCCGCATACAGCGCGCCAAGAAATGCCACCGGCAGATCGACGCTGTCGAGCATCACCAGCAATATGCGCTCTTCACGGCGAATCCCGCGGCTCGGCAATGCGGCAGCAAAGCGGTGGCTACGTTCGGCAAGCTCGGCATAGGTGAGGCTGCGCGTGTCGTCAATGTAGGCGGTCTTGCCCGCGCGCTCGCGATTGAGTGCCTCGATATGCGCCGCGAAATTGAAGTTCGCCGGCGGTGGGGTGAGATGGACTTCCATATTGCCTCCGGGGGAGCCAGTCATTGCGGCATCTGTGTGCCGTTTTGTGTCAATGCTTCGAGCAAAGCCGCCGGGCCTTGCACCGCTGCGCGCTGGTGATACAAGCGCAACGCGCGCAGGCCACCGAGTTCTTCGCCGCCGCCCGCGCGGCCCGGGCCGCCATGCAGGGACATCGGCATCACGTTGCCGTGGCCGGTCTGCGTCTTTGCCACGCTCGGATCGATGGCGTGGACGCGGCCGTGCGCTTCGGCCAACGCGAGCGCGGGGCCGTGCATTGCCCCGGCGTCATTGCCGAACAACGAGGCCACGAGCGACCCCTGACCGCGTTTGGCCAATGCCAGCGCCTGTGGCAGATCGCGGTAGCCGATCAGGGTCGCGACGGGGCCGAACACTTCCGTATCGTGCACGCGCTGGCCGGCGGCGCCTTCCCGCAGCCCCAACAGCGTCGGCGCCACGCAGGCGCTGTCAGGGCCCGCGTCCACGAACACCGCGTCGGCGCCATCGAACAACACTTCCGCCTCGGCGCGCAGATGCGCGATGCCATCGATGACCGAGCGCTTTTGCGCCATGCTGACCAACGCACCCATCTTCACCGTCTCGTTGCGGGGATCGCCGACGACCACTTGCGCAAGCTTCGCAGAGATGGCGCTTGCCGCAGCGTCAAAGTATTCGGCGGGGACAAACGCACGACGAATCGCCGTGCACTTTTGCCCCGACTTGACCGTCATCTCCCGCACGACTTCGCGAACAAACTGCTCGAACGCGGGGGTATCGGGCGACGCATCGGGCATCAGCAGCGCACTGTTCAGGCTGTCGGCCTCAACGTTGAACCGGGCCGAGCGTTCCGTAAACGCGGGGTGACGCTTCAACGTCGCCGCCGTTTCGGCCGAACCGGTAAACGAGACGACATCGAACGCCCCGATACGGTCCAGCAAACCGTCCGCGCTTCCGCAGATCACCGACAGGGCGCCTGCAGGCAAGATGCCGGCGGCGACCACATCCGCCACCATTCGCTGCGTAAGCCATGCGGTGGCCGTGGCCGGCTTGACGATCACCGGCACGCCTGCGAGCAACGCGGGCGCTGCCTTCTCCCACAGTCCCCATGACGGAAAGTTGAAGGCATTGATGAAAAGTGCGACACCGGGTGTCGGACGAAACACGTGGCGCACGCCGAACGACGCGTCCTTCGCGAGTGGCACGGCGGGGCCGTCGAGCAACGTCATCGCGTCGCCCAAGGCGGCGCCTTGCTTTGCATAGAATCCAAGTGTGTAGATCGCGCCGTCGATATCGACGGCCGAGTCGTTGGTCGTCGTTCCGGAGTTGGCTTGCGCGATCGCGTAGTAATCGTCGCGGTGGGCCTGCAGTGTCGTGACAATCCTAAACAGGCAATCCGCACGTGCGCCGTACGAAAGCGCCCGCAGCGCCGGGCCCGCGGTGTCGCGCGCGAAAGCGAACGTGGCGTCGAGATCGAGACCGGCGCTCGACACGCGTGCGAGCGTGTCGCCGGTGACGGGGTCCTTCAGTTCGGTTGCGGGACCGTTGCCGGCGACCCAATGTCCGGCAACATGGTTTTCCAACAGGGGCGGGGCGTGATGCGGTATTGAAGTCATGACAGGCAACGCGAAGAAGAGGAACGGAGCGGCCGGCGCCCTGCGGCGCCGGCCGGGGCACGGCGCCGCAGGGCACCGTCCTTATGACGTGCGCGTGAATTCGATGGCGCCGTCGGGCAACAGGTACAGGACCAACGCGCGGCCGTGGCTGACCGTCGGCCGGTGCGCCGTGCCGGGGCCATAGACGCACCAGCCGGCCCGGTGTCCATCGAAGCGCGCGTCCGGTGTCAGCGGCATGATCAGATCGATCTCACCGTTCGGATGCACGTGATGCGGGCCGGCCAGGTCGGCCATCTCGACCACGTCGACGGAAAAGCCGTGGGTGTCGGCCGTCGCCTTGAGAACGCGGCCATACTTGATGCCGCCGGCTTCGCGGTTGCACAGCCAGCCATCGGCGACGCCCGTGCGGCACGCATCGAACAGTGCCGCGAAAACGGGGCCGTCGGCCGGGAATTGGGTGCGCAGCCATGCGGCCATTGCGTCGTCGAGCGGGCGTCCGGCCAGTTGGCGAGTGACCGAAGCGATCAGCGCCTGGAATTGATTCACATCCATCCAATGTCTCCTGGGGATGAGGGGGGCAAGCGCCGGTTTGCTTTTTTTGCGACGCATGGTGAAAATTAGATCATGCAGTTTTCTCTGTCAAGCAATATATTACATGTTATCTGATTTGAGGATCTCGCCTCATGAATAAGAGTGCGCATGCCGATGGGCTGCCGATGGCCCGTGCCATCCCTGAAAAAACTGCCGACAAGGACCCGTTTCTGGTGGCTCTGGGTGAGCGCGTACGCACCCTGCGTGCCCGTCGGGGGTTGACGCGCAAGGCGTTGGCGGGAGATGCCGGCGTGTCCGAGCGGCACGTCGCCAATCTGGAATCGGGGGTCGGAAATGCCTCCGTCTTGTTCCTGCGCCAACTGGCACAGGCATTAAATTGCACATTGGCGGAAATTGTCGGTGACGAAACCACTTCCTCCGCGGAGTGGCTGCTGATCCGCGAAATCCTGCACGGCCGCGATGGCGAGGCGCTCACGCGAGCCCGCCAGGCGCTGACCGAGCTGTTCGCCGGCAGCGAACGGGACCCCGACCGTCGCGGCCGAATCGCACTGATCGGGCTGCGCGGCGCAGGCAAGTCCACGCTCGGCCGTATGCTGGCCGACGACCTGCGCGTGCCGTTCGTCGAACTGAACCGCGTCATCGAGCAACTGGCCGGCTGTCCGCCGTCGGAAATCTATTCCCTGTATGGCTCGGGCGCCTATCGGCGCTATGAACTGCGTGCGCTCGAAGCCGTCGTGGCGGAGCATCCGCGTGCCGTGATCGCCTCGCCGGGCGGGATCGTCAGCGATGCCGCCACGTTCAATTTCCTGCTCACCCATTGCTATACGGTCTGGCTGCAGGCGTCCCCGGAAGAGCACATGAAACGCGTCGTCGCGCAGGGCGATCTGCGCCCGATGTCCGGCAATACTGAGGCGATGGATGACCTGAAGCGCATTCTGGCGGGCCGTGCCGACTTCTATGCCAAAGCGGACATGAGTTTCGACACGAGCGGCAAGGCCCTTGCCGACACGTATCTGCAGCTGCGCGGACGTCTCGCAGTGCAGCTGTCGGTAGAGTGATCTGCAAAATATTACATTTTTGTGGTTATAAATGATTGACGCGGGAAGTTTGCTGCACTATATTGCAATCCAACAAGATCATTATTCGTGTTGGAGGCAAACATGTTCGGCAAACCCCACGTCGATTACCGTACCGATCCGTCCCAGTACAAGCACTGGAAGTTGAGCTTCGAGGGCCCTGTCGCCACGCTGGCGATTGATATCGCCGAAGATGGCGGCATCCGCGAGGGCTACAAGCTCAAGCTCAATTCGTACGATCTCGGCGTCGACATTGAATTGCACGACGCGCTCCAGCGCGTGCGCTTCGAACATCCGGAAGTGAAGACGGTCGTCCTGACCAGCGCAAAGGACCGCGTTTTCTGCTCCGGGGCGAACATCTTCATGCTGGGCCTGTCCTCGCATGCCTGGAAGGTGAATTTCTGTAAATTCACGAACGAAACCCGCAATGGCATTGAGGATTCCAGCCGCCATTCCGGGCTGAAGTTCCTGGCGGCGGTCAACGGCGCATGCGCCGGCGGCGGTTATGAACTGGCGCTCGCTTGCGATGAAATCTACCTCGTCGACGACCGCTCGTCTTCGGTGGCTTTGCCGGAAGTGCCGCTGCTGGGCGTGCTGCCCGGCACGGGCGGTCTCACGCGTCTGACGGACAAGCGTCACGTGCGACATGACCGCGCCGACATCTTCTGCACGATCGTCGAAGGCGTGCGCGGCGAGCGTGCCAAGCAATGGCGTCTGGTCGACGAAGTTGTCAAGCCGGCGCAATTCCAACAGGCGATTGCCGCCCGTGCCCTCGAGCTGGCCGCACAGAGCCACCGTCCGGGCGGCAAGGGCGTGACGTTGACCCGTCTCGAGCGCACCGATGAGCCCGACGCCATCCGTTACGAATTTGTCGACGTGGAGATTGACCGCCATGCCCGCACTGCGAGCCTGACGGTCAAGGCGCCGAACACTGCGCCGCCGGCCGATATCGACGGCATCGAGGCGCAAGGCGTGCGCTGGTGGCCGCTGCAAATGGCGCGCGAACTGGACGACGCCCTGCTGAACCTGCGCACCAACGAACTTGACATCGGCACGTGGATCTTGCGCACCGAAGGCGACGCCAGGCACGTGCTTGCCGCCGACGCCTCGCTGCTGGCCCATCAGGACCACTGGCTGGTGCGTGAGACGATCGGCATGCTGCGCCGCACGTTCGCCCGTATCGACGTGTCATCGCGCTCGCTGTTCGCGCTGATCGAGCCGGATTCATGCTTCGCCGGCACCCTCGCAGAGTTTGCGTTCGCCGCCGATCGCACGTATATGGCTGCGCTGCCCGCCAGCGAAGAAGACGAGCCGGCTATCACGCTTTCGGAAGCCAACTTCGGTTTGCTGCCGATGGTTACCGGGCAGTCGCGTCTGGCGCGGCGCTTCTATGACGACGCGGGTGAGCTGGAAGCCGTGCGTGCCACGGTCGGCCGTCCGGTGCGCCCTGACGAAGCCGAACGGCTCGGAATGGTCACGGCCGCCGTCGACGATCTCGATTGGCCGGACGAAATCCGCATCGCCCTGGAAGAACGCGCGGCGATGTCGCCCGATGCGCTGACCGGCATGGAAGCGAACCTGCGCTTCAATGGCCCGGAAACGATGAACACGCGCATTTTTGGCCGCCTGTCGGCATGGCAGAACTGGATCTTCATCCGGCCGAATGCGGTCGGTGAGAAGGGTGCGCTCAAGGTGTACGGCAAGGGTGGCCGCGCCCAGTTCGATCTCAACCGCGTGTAAGGCACATCGATTGCGCAAGGCGGCGCACGGCAACGTCCTCCGCCGGTGCAACGGCGTCTTCACGTTCAGACAAGCATCGTTTTCCGGACTCGACATTCGCGCCGCCGGCGCAACAAGGATCCTCACAAATGGCTTCGATCAATTACAGCGAAAAGATCCCCAACAACGTCAACCTGTCGGACGACCGCACGCTGCAACGCGCGCTGGAGCAATGGCAGCCGAACTTCCTGTCCTGGTGGGGCGACATGGGCCCGGACGGCTCGCATGACTTCGACGTCTACCTGCGCACCGCGGTGAGCGTCGATCCGAGCGGCTGGGCGCACTTCGATCACGTCAAGATGCCCGACTACCGTTGGGGCATTTTCCTGACGCCGGGCGAACAGGACCGCAAGATCCATTTCGGCGAGCACAAGGGCGAAGCCGTGTGGCAGGAAGTCCCGGGCGAGCATCGCGCCAACCTGCGCCGCATCATCGTCACGCAAGGCGATACGGAACCGGCGTCGGTCGAGCAGCAGCGCCACCTCGGCCTGACGGCCCCGTCGATGTACGACCTGCGCAACCTGTTCCAGGTCAACGTCGAGGAAGGCCGCCATCTGTGGGCGATGGTCTACCTGCTGCACCGCTACTTCGGCCGCGACGGCCGCGAGGAAGCCGAAGCGCTGCTGGGGCGCCGTTCGGGTGACGAGGACAATCCCCGTATCCTGGGCGCGTTCAACGAGCGCACGCCTGACTGGCTGGCGTTCTACATGTTCACTTACTTCACGGACCGCGACGGCAAGTTCCAGCTGTCGGCGCTGGCCGAGTCGGGTTTCGATCCGTTGGCGCGCACGACCAAGTTCATGCTGACGGAAGAAGCGCATCACATGTTTGTCGGCGAATCGGGCGTATCTCGCGTGATTGCCCGCACGGCGCAAGTGATGAACGAGCTCAAGACGGACGACGTGAGCAAGATTCGCGCGGCGGGTGTTATCGATCTCGAGACGATCCAGCGTTACATCAACTTCCATTACTCCGTGACGATCGACTTGTTCGGCGCGGACCAGTCGTCGAACGCGGCGATCTTCTATAGCTCGGGTTTGAAGGGCCGCTATGAAGAGGGCAAGCGCGAAGACGATCATCAACTGAATGGTCAATCGTACCGTCTGCTCGATGTTGCCGACGGCAAGCTCGTCGAGCGCGAAGTGCCGATGCTCAATGCGATGAACGAAGTCCTGCGCGACGACTACATCAAGGATTCGGTCGCCGGCGTGAATCGTTGGAACAAGGTGCTCGAAAAGGCCGGCATCGATTTCCGCCTGACCGTGCCGCACAAGGCGTTCAATCGTCAGATCGGCACGTTCGCCGGGGTGCGCGTGGCGCCGGACGGCCGTGTGATCAGCGAGACCGAGTGGGCCGCCAACGAACGTGACTGGCTGCCGACGGCGGAAGACCGTGCGTATGTGGCGTCGCTGATGGGACGCGTGACCGAGCCGGGCAAGTTCGCCAACTGGATTGCGCCGCCCCCGATGGGCATCAATCGCCAGCCGATCGATTTCGAATACGTCCGCTTCAATTGAGCGGCCGGTCGCGGTAAGGAGACAGCATCATGAACGGCCCCGTTCCGGTCGAAGTCCTGAAGCAGCATCTGATCGATCCGGAGATCTGCATTCGCTGCAATACGTGCGAAGAGACGTGTCCGGTCGACGCGATTACGCATGACGAGAACAACTATGTCGTGCGCGCGGACACGTGCAACGGCTGCATGGCGTGCATTTCGCCATGCCCCACCGGGGCCATCGACAGCTGGCGTGAAGTGATCAAAGCCGAGGCGTACAGCCTCGAGGATCAGTTCGGCTGGGATGAGCTCCCGTCGCAAAATGATTCGCTGGCCGGATTGGCGGGCGCGGTGGCCGGTATCGGCGAGGCGGGCAAGAGCGGCACGGAAAGCGTGTCAGACGCGCCGGCCCTCGGCGGCTCGGACATGGTGCGCGGTTCGGTTGTGCCGCCATGGTCCGCGGCCAAGCCGTACGTCAATCTGTACAACCACAAGGCGCCAATCCAGGCGACCGTGGTCGGCAACTACCGGTTGACGGACACGAGCGCGGAAAGCGACATCCATCACATCGTGCTCGATTTCGGCAAGTTGCCGTTCCCCGTGCTCGAAGGCCAGTCGATCGGCATTCTGCCACCGGGCACGACCCAGGACGGCAGGGCGCATCATGCCCGCCAGTATTCGATTGCGAGCCCGCGCGACGGCGAGCGGCCCGGTTATAACAACCTGGCGTTGACCGTGAAGCGGGTCACGCATGACCATCAGGGCCGCGAGGCGGGCGGCGTCTGCTCGAACTATCTGTGCGATCTGCAGAAGGGCGATGTCGTGAACGTCATGGGGCCGTTCGGCGGCACCTTCCTGATGCCGAATCACCCCGATTCGCATCTGCTGATGATCTGCACGGGCACCGGGGCCGCACCGATGCGCGCGATGACGGAGTACCGCCGCCGTCGCCGCCTGAAGGGCGCCACGGGCAAGCTGATGCTGTTCTTCGGCGCACGCACGCAGGGCGAACTGCCGTATTTCGGTCCGCTGCTGAATCTGCCGAAGGATTTCATCGACACGAACCTCGCGTTCTCGCGCACGCCGGGACAGGCCAAGCGTTATGTCCAGGACGCCATGCGCGAGCGGGCGGCCGATGTGGCGGCGCTCCTGCGTCACGACGACACGTTTGTTTACGTTTGCGGGCTCAAGGGAATGGAAGACGGCGTGCTGCAATCGCTGCAGGTCATCGCGGCCGACGCCGGCCTGGATTGGAGCGCCCTGTGGCAACGGCTGAAGACCGAAGGGCGGTTGCATCTGGAAACGTATTGAGCGGCAAGGCTCGTGACGGTGTCTGGTAGGCGGATTCGAGTTCCGGCTCGCGTGTCGGCGAAGGTCGCTGGCGCACTTCAAAACGGAGCGCGCCAGCGCAAGGCGAGGCGGTTATGTTCGCCGGCGACTACTGCCAGTTTGCAGCGAGCATCGGCGCGAGCGCGGGCTTTGGGTCGTTGGGTGATGTACTCTGTCCTGGCGTCTGTGGTGAAAACGCCGCCATGGCGCTCACCAGTTGATCGACTTGAGTGTCAACGGGCAGCAGGTTATTCGTGTGGCTATGTGGCCGTGAATGGGTCGCGTTTTCAGCACCCCGTTGCAGCGTGTTCACCTCGCCATATGAGCTGCTTTTTCCATCGAGCATCGGGTCATCGTTGCTGGCCAACTTGGTTGCGGAGCGATACAACGCATGGGCAGCGAGCGCTTCCAGCGCCCTGATGTCGCGAACGGCGGGCCGGTCGAGTACGGTACCGTCCGTGAACTTTAGTTGCTCGATGCCGTAGCGGGGATCGTCGTAGAAATTTTTGATGGTCAACGTGTTGCCTGAATCGGTTATCGTGATCACCAGATCACGGCTGGAATACACGCGCTTGAATGTCAGGTCCTTGACCGAGATGTCAGCATCGAAAATTACCGAATCAATGCTCGACGCGTTGTGATCCCATGACTCCGTTATGACGTCGTTCCCCGATCGTCGGCCGAACAGATAGGTATCCGACCCGCGTGCACCGTCGAGCAAGTCGTCGCCAAGTCCCCCGTCCAGGATATCGTCCCCCGCTCCGGCCCTCAGTATGTCGTCGCCATCATGTCCGCGGAGTGTGTCGTTCCCGGAGGTGCCATGGAGCTCATCGTTCCCGGAAGTGCCTACCGCTGCGATGGCTGCAATTGCAAACGGATCAAGGATCGTGCCATCGGCAAACTTGAATTGTTCGATGCCGTAGCCCCATCCCCTCGTGACGCTCATGCCAAACCCCTTGATCGTCAAGGTATTGCCGGAACCCGCGATGGTAATCACCAAATCACCGCCGTCATTCAGGCGTTTGAACGTCAGGGCGTTTGGCATGATATCGGCATCGAAAACGACGGTATCGACGCCCTTTTTATAGAAATCGCTCCCCGAATCGGCAATCGTGTCGTTCCCCGATCGCCGGCCGAACAGATACGCGTCGGAACCTTCGCCACCATCCAGATAGTCGTCGCCAAGTCCCCCGTCCAGGATATCGTCACCCGCTCCGGCCCTCAGTATGTCGTCGCCATCATGTCCGCGGAGTGTGTCGTTCCCGGAGGTGCCAAAGAGCACATCGTTCCCGGAAGTGCCTATCGCAGCGATGGCTGCAATCGCAAACGGGTCAAGGATCGTGCCGTCGGAAAACTTGAATTGGTCGATGCCGTAGCCCGGTCCCCACGTGACGCGCTTGCCAAACTCCTTGATCGTCAAGGTATTGCCGGTACCCACGATGGTAATGACCAAATCATAGCCGTTATTCACGCGATTGAACGTCAGGTCGTTTGGCGTGATATCGGCATCGAAAACGACGGTATCGCCGCTTGTTCCATGCCGGTCGGGCCCCGAATCGGCAATCGTGTCGTTCCCTGATCGCCGGCCGAACCGATACGTGTCGGAACCCCAGCCGCCATCCAGGAAGTCGTCGCCAGCGCCGCCGATCAACGTATCGTTGCCGTCCCCGCCATACAACCTGTCGTTACCCACGCCGCCGATCAGCGAATCGTTGCCGTCCCCGCCATACAACGTGTCGTTTCCCGCGTCGCCGATCAGCGAATCGTTGCCGTTCCCGCCATACAACGTGTCGTTTCCCGCGCCGCCAATCAGCGAGTCGTCGCCGTCCCCGCCATACAACGTGTCATTACCTTCGCCTCCGTCGAGATGATCGTTACCCGCACGGCCCTCCAACTTATCGTTGCCACGACCGCCTCTGAGTCGATCGTCTCCAGCGTCGCCTATGACATGATCGTCACCAAATAGCCCGAAGTCGGACAGGGCCTCCGAGAATTCGTCATTGCCGCTAATGCCAATCTTCTGCAGCGCCAGCACAATATCCTTGCCGCGCTGTCCGAGCCCGTTGAAACCGAGCGCAATCTCAGAGATATCGTCAATGCATTGCGTTTTGTCAGCCGCGAATCGTTCGCGCAGCGCGTCGACAAGTCCGCTCACGTCAAAGGTGATTCCGTCCTTGGAAATGTCTGCAATCGCAATTTTTTCGAACAGGTCGGCATAATATGATTTGAGCAGCAGGCCGCCATAAAGATGTGTGCGTAACTGCTCGTAGGCATCCAGGACAGCCTTTGCTGCATCCGGGCCCGGATTTGGGTTGCCATTCTGCGTAAAGGGAGTTCCGAGGAATGCTTCCATGACATGCAGCTTTCGAGCGTCGGACAGATAACTACCCCGGCTATTGGGCGAGATGGCCTCGACGCCGCTCCATATGAACAGAATATTCTCGAACAGACTTGCCCGGGCAATTGAGTTGCGTTCCTTCGTGAACTGTTCAACAAGATCCCGAAGTCGTCCTGAAGTGTCGCGAGCCATCGCCTGCCGCAAGCTGGGGATGTTGCCTGCGCCGCTCAATTCGGGCAAAGCCATGATCTCAGGGCTCAGGGCTTCAATGCGTTTGTCTATGCTTTTGGCGTGGTCCATTTCAAACCAGACATCGGTGACACCGCCCTTCGTGCCATCGGCTTTTGTATAGCTGCCGGTTTGCCTGTGCTGATTGCCGGCGTCGTCTTTGTGAGTTGATGTCTCGTAGGAGAGATCGATGCTCCTGACACCTGCTTCGGCTAGCGTTACTAGCTCTCCTTCGGAGACCCGCCCATCGCTATTGGCGTCTTTCCATACCCGGAGTTTGGTGAACGCGTCGTCCGATGCGTCGAATTTGCCGTCGCCGTTGCTGTCGAGATCCGACAGGGCGGCGAATCCATTGTCGGCTCGGCGGCCATCCGTGCGTCGGGTGTGATTGCCGAAAAGCTCGCTGCCATCGTCAATCTTGCCGTTGTTATTGCGATCCCAGACGAGCAGGCCGTCGTCGGGGCCGGCCCATCCGGTGCGCTCGGCAAAGCCATTGCCATCGTGATCGAAATGGATGTTCTCTTTCACACTGATGGTCTCGACACCGTCTCCGTCGAGATCGAGAATCAATGGACTGGTCGAGTTCGCAGCGTTGGCCACTTGGGGACGCAGGGCGTCGATAAGGGCGTTGATGCCGTCCTGACCGGAAATCAGCGCGCGGGCTATCGCTTCTGCCAAGGCATTGGGTAACGCGCCTTCGGCACCTTCGATATTCGATTGGATGGCGATGCCGAGGTTTTTCATGTAGTTGCCGGTGGACTCCTCGGTGACCGATTTGAAATCCCGACCGAGGCCTCCGAACAGGATTGGTAAAGCGTCACCTAGCGTACCGGCCCACGCCCACGCGGGGAGGTCCAGGCCGTCGACGGCTTGTTTCACGTCCATGTTGATGATGTCTTCGGCGGGAGGTATGCCGTTGTTCTCTAATATTGAATCGAAAACGTTGATGGCCAACCTGTTCGATTCAGTTTGGAATTTTTGATCGGATATTTCAATTCCCAGTTGTCGTCCTGCGGCTTTTGTGGTGGTTCTCACGAACTCTGACTTGAAAGTCGAGTCGTTGGAATTGATGCTGGCTGCGTTGGCGAGCCAGTTGCTTATGATTTCTAGATCTTTCGACACATCATTGTTGTGCCCTTGTTGGTGTTGGGACTCAACAATGGATCGAATGTAAAGATATCCACCGGCATAACTGTTAGAGTCTTTGAAATTTTGTAGTGCGGCGCGCTGAAGATCGGATAATTCGATAATTGTTTTAGAATATTTCGACATGCGAACACCTCATGCGGAGCATAGTGAATTTAGAAATCGGAGGACTGCGCCATCAACCCTGTCAAAGTTTTCGAAGTCTTTTAATTTGCTCGACTCATTAAATTCTTTGAATTGATGCTTCGATAAGCCGTAGTCGGCTTCTATTTCTGGTGTTAGTTCTCTGTAGACTCTGGCCATCGTCCCCCATCCCGGATCAATTAGTATAGGATTTCCGTTTTCATCATCTTTTGAGTAATACTCATCATCATCCGCCCCGGTCTTTGCTTTATCTTTGTAGATGACAAAATCTCCATGTTTTCCTATGGGGACTAGCTTCATGCCGTGGGTTATGATTCTCTCGGTGCGCTTCAACTTCGATCTGGCGCGCATGTAATCTCTGGACCCATAATTCACCATCGATACTCTGATGTAATCCGGGGTAAGCGCCCCCCAGGTTCGGTATGGTGTCATGTCCGGATAACTCAGGAGAAACGTGACGACGATCTCGCCAACATGTGGGTTGTATTTCCCAGGGATTCTGCAATTAACATCGCCAAACGTTAATTCAATAACAGAATTATTTCTTTCGTTGATTCTGTCATTGATCGATTTATCAAGGAGAAACAACCCACCGGCGATAACCGAGAAAAGAGATAGAAATATTGCAAGGCGTTGTCTAAGTGTAAGTGACATGAGCCTTCCCGATTGATTGATCTTCATTGTGAAAAACAGATCGGCAACTTGATATGTAGTCGTTGGTACATAAGTCTAGCGCTCTTCAGTGCTGTTTCATACGCGTTGTGAAGCATTCGGATTTATCCCAATTGGCGTCGTGGAAACGTGTTTTCAGCGACGTGGTGGTGAGTGCCTTGGGGAGTGAGTGTGTAAGCATTCGCTCAGATTTAACGTAAGCGAAGACGCAGTAGTGAACATATCAATGCCGCTTTCACTCACTTAATAATGGTCACGTTCACGTCGCGATAAGCTAGGAATAATCGCTGCCTTGGTTGCCACAGAGGTGTTGATTCCACACGGATCGGGTGTCGGAACCGGCCGTCGGCTTTGGAATTTCGACACATTCGTTCAATACTTGCGCACATGTCGGCGAGACGTACGCCGACGATCCGGAGCAGCGCGCTCACGGGCACCTCATCCCCGTCACACTCGCGTCTTCTGATCGATGTAACATCTGGCTATTCCCGTCCGGCGGGCAACCCCCGCGTACTTCGTGCGAGTGCGGGCCATCGAGGTCCTCCGGGCGACGGCAGCGAACGTATTCCCTCGTGAAGGAGACTGACATGAGCAAGAAACGTATCCTCGTACTGGCTGGCGATTACGTCGAAGACTATGAACTGATGGTGCCCGTGCAGGCGCTGTCCATGCTCGGCTACCGTGTCGATGTCGTGTGTCCGGGCAAGCGGGCGGACGAACAGATCCGCACGGCGATTCATGATTTCGAAGGCGATCAGACCTACAGCGAAAAGCGTGGCCACAATTTCACGCTCAACGCCACGTTCGGCGACCTCAATCCGGGCGATTTCGACGCGCTCATCGTCCCGGGCGGGCGCTCCCCCGAGTATCTGCGCCTGAATGGCGACGTGCTCGAAGTGGTGCGGCACTTTGCCGACGCGGACAAACCCATTGCTGCGATTTGCCACGGTGCGCAACTGCTCGCCGCCGCAGGTGTGCTCAAAGGCCGCGAATGCTCGGCCTATCCGGCGTGCGCGCCGGAAGTGCGTCTCGCCGGTGGCACCTACATCGAAAAGAAGATGGACGAAGCGCACACGCAGGGCAATCTCGTCACCGCTCCGGCGTGGCCGGCGCATCCCGCGTGGCTGGCGCAATTCCTGGTCCTGCTGGGGGCGCGGGTAGAGATTTGAGATGCGCGGCGCCGCCCTGCGGAGACGGCGTATTGGCCGCGCGTTTTCCAAAGCATTGGCGCTGAACGGCATCCATAATCGGACGCTTTCCAATTCCCGCAGCGGGCGGAGGTCGCACGCGATCTGCGCCCGCCGATGTCGTGACGCTCAGCGCTTTCTCCCGAACCGGCTTTTCCCGAACACATGCCTCGCCGATACCCGCAGGCCAGCCTGCTCACGTGCCGGCAGGCGCGGTGCAGCTTACGCCTGGCGTTCTCGATTGCACAACCGCACGGCGGGCTGACGTCGGCCGCCTTCGCCCGGCAGGCAGCTCGCCGACTGCTTACCTTCGCGTGGCGTTGCGCGCCGGAAACGGGGCTACGCACATCTATCGCGTGAAGTCATGCACCAGCCGCAAACACGCGGCAGAGGAGCGGCTGGCAGGGGCGCTGTTTGCCTTGACGGGGCTGCGCACGCCGCCTGTGCGGCTGGCCGATCACTGCTCTCAGTGGGTGGATGGCACGCAAATCCCCGACAAGGTCTATCTGGCCTCCGAATGGGTCGAGTCCTTCGAGGACTTAGGGCATTGGTTGACGGGCCCGCATGCACGGGCTGCCATTGTGCGCGCCTTCCCGGACGCTTCCGAAAACTACGATACGTTGTGCGCCATTGCGCTTGCCGCCGAGCACCACATGCAGCAATGCTGTGGCGGCCGGCCATTCTGGCAACTTGCCGGTGACGCGGCAGCGCGCCATCGCGCCGCCCACGCGCGCCGTTTTGCCGCGCTCGAAGCCTTGAACCGGCTATTGCCCGTCGCCTATCGAAACGAGCAGGAGCGGCACTATCTGGCGTCGTTGTGGATCGGTAACTGGGACCCGCTCAACTGCCATATGGAGAATTTCGGCTATTGCGCCGACGCGACGGGGGCGCCGCGCGGCATGACCCTCGATTTCGGTGCGGCCCTGCAGATGGGTTTCCAGGGGCAACTCAAGGAAGACAATTTCGAGGTGGTCGTCTCGCAGCGGGCACAGTTGCGCTCACTGGCGCCCATCGAGCAGCATTTTGCGCGAGCCGATGCAGCGTTCGGTCCGTCGCTGCCGTCAGGGCCGCTGGCCGGTCCCGGCGTGCTGCCCTATGGACGACAGTTGGAAACGTGCGTCGAACGTTTGCGGGCGGTGGATCCGGACCGGGACGTTGCAACCCTCGCCGACAGCGGCAGTGCGCTGTCGATTTCTGTCGAGATGGCGTACCGGTTGCAGCGGATCTCCGACAGCGCGATTGCGGCTGTCGTCGCCGACTGCCGGGCCGACCCGGCGCCGGACGACACACTGGCGTGGCGCCGCGAGGACGAGGTGGCAGCATTGATGATCGCACGGCGGGAAGACTGCGTTCGTCGCCTCGGCCACGGCTGGGTTAAGCGTTGGGCGACATTACATGCGGCGCGGGCAAGGGCCATCGCACTTCGCCAGGATCGTCTGCTCGAGGATGCGATGCGATGTCCGTCATAAAAAAGACCGTGGCCGCCCACTCAGCCACGGTCATCAACACTGCGCGGTACGCGTGTCTCGGCACGCGTCATCGAAACGCCTGCACATCGGCAATTGCGCAGGCTGGCACCGGCTTTCAGGCGCGTTCGTCGCGGAAGTGATACCAATGGAACAACATGCGCTGGCCGATGCGGCGGAACGGTGCGAAGACATGCCCGGGCAACGGCGACGTAAAGATCGGCAGATCGAGCGAGCGCCCCTGGCCGGCGATCCATTGGGCAAGCCGGCGGCCCGCCTGCGCGGAATACATGACGCCGTTGCCGCCGTAGCCCATCGCGTAGTACGCGGTCTGGTTGGGATCGGGCTGGGTAATGCGCGGCATCATGTCGTGGCTGACGTCGACCCATCCCCACCACGAATAGTCGATCTGGATGCCCTTGAGCGCCGGGAATTTCCGGCCCAGGCCCTCGATCAGCAACTGCTGATGGCGCGCCGCAGGTGCATCGATGCCGGTAATCGCGCTGCGGCTGCCAATCTGCACGCGATTGTCGGGCAAGCGGCGGTAATAGAAGCGCAACGTGCGCGTGTCGGTGATGACTTCCGTCGTCCGGAAATTGCAGGCGTCGAGTTCCGCCGCGGTCAACGGGCGCGTCACCATCGAATTCGACAGGATCGGCATGATCTTGTTGCGCAGCAGCGGGTTCAGCGTCTGCGACGTGTAACCGCCGGTCGCCACGCCCACGGCGCGCGCGCGCACCACGCCGCCCGGCGTCGTCAGGTAATGCAAGCCGTCGCGGGTTTCCCACTTTGTGACCGGGCTCGACGGATGCACCGTGGCGCCGGCCTCGCGCGCCATGCGCAGGTAACCGTACGCCAGCTTGAGCGGATGTACGCCGATGCCGTCAGGCTCATGCATTGCGCCGCAGCATTCGGCGTCGTCCAGATACTCGCGCGCGACCGTCGCCCGGTCGAGGATGCGCGTGGGATAGCCGAATACCTTGTTCAGCACTTCGGACTCACTGCGCAGCTTTTCCAGCGCCCACGGGCGGTGCGCAATATAAAGATGCCCGCCCGGCTGCGGATCGCACTGGATGTTGCCGCTCTGGATCAGGCCCTTGAAATAGTCGAAGCCGTCGCGAATTTCGGCATGCATGCGCAGGGCGACGTCTTCGCCCCAGCGGGCGATCCACTGGGACCGCGACAGACGTCCCGACGCATTCTGCGCTTGCCCGCCATTGCGGCTGGTGCAACCCCAACTGACGCGATTGGCTTCGAGCACCGTGGCCTTGATGCCATATTCCCGCGCCAACTCCTGCGCGGCGACGAGCCCGGTGAAGCCCGCGCCGATGATGGCGACGTCGACGTCCATGTCGTGCGTGACCGGCCCGTCATCCTCGGGGGCCGGGCCGGCCGTCGCAACCCAGTACGTGGGCGCGTAGTCGCGGCCGCGGCCGGGATTGTCGGCGACGAGCGGATCGTATTGCGGGTCGTACGCCGAACTGGGCGCTGTCGCGCCAGTGGCCAACCGCGTGGAGTTGGCGGGCTTGAGCGTCATGTGCATGATGGCTGCCTCTGTTCGCATCGATCGGGGGGCGCGCCGGATCAGCGCTGTGCGCCGGCGACCGGGGGACGGTCCTTGCGGAACGCATTCTTGACGGCGATCTTGCCGTCGCGGAACGTAAATACGTCGACGCCGCGGGCTTCAATACGGGTGCCGTCGGCCTTGGTGCCGACGAAGGTCCATTCGGACACGCCCCGGTCGCCGCAGACGAAGTGATCGCCGTCGAGCCACTGGGCATCGGGGAACGTTTGCCAGGCCAGCGCAAAGCCCTCGCGGACGGCCGCGCGGCCCTTGAACGTCTTGCCCAGCAGCTCGGGGCCGGCGGCGGCGTGAAACTCGCAGTCGTCCGCCATGAAGGTCATCAGGCCGTCGAGATCGTGGCGGTTCCAGGCATCGCTGAAAGCCTTGAGGAAGTCGGCGCCGTTGGCAGGCTGGTGGGTCTTGTCCATCGAAATAGTCTCCGTTATCTATGGGGGAATGCGGCAAGGCGCGCGGCAGGGGCGGCAAACGCCGCATCCGCCACGACAGCCTGTTGTTTGTCATTGAATCAGTTGGCTGGCGCTGGCGTTAGGGCCAGTTGGCCCCGTTCGTGTGAGCCAGCACGGGAGCCAGCGCGCGTGTGCCAGCACCCGCCTGCCATGCATGCACGGCGGGCGGGTGGGGGGAGGGAAAGTCCTTAGGGCCTAGATCTCGAACCCGGGATCGGGCGCGCGCAGCTTGCGCCAGATCGAGCGCACCGTGTAGGCGAGGAGCAAAACGGCGAGACTGACGACCCCGAGCGCGAGCGGCGTGCGCTGGTCCGGCAGGAAGGCCATTGCGCCGACAATGCCGAGCATGCCCGCGATGGCCACGTAAGTCAGATACGGAAAGCACCACATCCGCACACGAAGCTTGCCTGGCGAGTGGCGCTCGAGCCGGCGGCGCAGGCGCAATTGCGAGAACGCGATCAGGACATAGACAAAAATCGCGACGGTGCCGTACGAATTGACGAGAAACGCGAACACTGTGTCGGGCGAGACATACGACATGACGACCGCCGCGTAGCCGAAAACAGTACCGATCAAAATGGCCCGGACCGGCACGCCGCGCTTGTTCAGGCGTGCCAGCGATTTGGGTGCGTCACCGCGCCGGGTCAGCGCGAACAGCATGCGCGACGACGCGTACAGCCCCGAATTGAGCGCGGAGAGCACGGCCGTCAGGACCACCGCGTTCATGATGTGCGCGGCCGCCGGGATACGCATGGCTTCGAGCGCGCTCACGTAAGGCGTGGCCATGCCGGCGGAGTCCCAGGGCACGAGCATCACCACCAGCAGGATCGAGCCGATATAGAAGAACAGTACGCGGCCGATCACCGAATTCGTGGCGCGCGCCACTGCCTGCTGGGGCTCCTTCGCCTCGGCGGCAGCGATCGTCACGATTTCCGCGCCGAAGTAGAAGCCGGTTGCCGCCACCGCACCCGCCAGTACCGGACCGACGCCGTTCGGCATGAATCCGCCGTGGGACAACAGGTGGCCGGTGCTGGCCACCGTGTGCGGCCAAAGCCCGAACACGAACAGCCCGCCAAGCAGCAGGAAGACCACGATGGCCGCGACCTTGATCGATGCGAACCAGAATTCGAATTCCCCATATGAGGAAACGGACACCAGGTTCGTGCCGGTCAGCACCACCAGCAGGACAAGACTGATGGCCCACGCGGGGATGTCCGGCAGCCAGAACTGGATCAGCGATGCGCCGGCCACGGCCTCGACCGCCACGACGATGACCCAGAAATACCAATACATCCATCCGGTGAGGAATCCGGCGAGTTCGCCGCCGCCGGGCTTGTCGTCCCATGCGAGCCGGGCATACTCGTAGAACGAGCCGACGGCGGGCAGGGCGCAGGCCATTTCGCCAAGCATGCGCATGACCAGCACGACGAGTGCACCGGTAATGAGGAACGACACAATCGCCGCCGGTCCGGCCGCGTGGATGACCACCCCGCTGCCGACGAACAAACCTGCACCGATCACGCCACCCAGCGCGATCATGCTCATGTGGCGTTGTTTCAAACTGTGCTGCAACTGCTGCGGGGAGCGCTTTTCATGGTTTAGCATGCCGACCTCCTTGATCTGTCGGGCAGGACGGCTTCATGCGGCGAGAACGCGGGTGTGCGCGCGCCCGGGGCGCCAGGGTGCCCCGAGTCCGCCTTGCAGCGGCGGATGCGCACGGTGAGCGCAACATCGGTCAATACACGACGCGCACGTGTCCACACGCTCGGATGAAGCCGAGTGAATTCAGAAAAAAACGCGGAAAAATTCAGTGAATGTCCGCGGTCTGCGGCGCTGCGTCAGTGACGTTGCGCCGGCTGCCGGGGTGTTGCGGGTGGCTCGTGGCCAAACGGGATGGGCGAGTCCGGCGGCAAGATGCCGGTCGCGACGACATGGGGGGAATCTGCGCGGGAAGGACCCGCAAAATTACATTGAACGACTACCACACTGCCTCCTGAATACCTGTAACAAACGCTCTATTCCGAGTCATTCGGCCGGCGTCTTGCGATCGGGTGATACGGTCGGGGGATATTGCCGTTTTGCGCGCATCGCGCGCACGCGTCGTGGGTTCGCGCACGAACAGGGTACAGCCTTCAGGTGCACGGCGCCGCCGGTAAAGCGGCGCCGTGCGGCCGGGCCGCCCGATACGGACGGCTCGGCGGACTTTCAGTTTCAGACGAAGTCCTTGTACTTCTCGAGCAAACGGACCGGCATCGACAGCGCGTCGCGGCGGAACGGATCGCCAAGTTCGCGCGTGACCATCACTTCGATCACGGTCGTCTTGCCTTCCTTCTGCGCAGCGCATGCGGCGGCGAGGGCGGGGCCGACATCCTGCAGGCTGTCGATCGTCACGCCTTGCGCGCCCATCGAGCGTGCGATGGCGGCAAAGCTCGGATTTTCCAGATCCGTGCCGACGAAACGACGGCTGTAGAAGTCGACCTGATTCTTCTTTTCCGCGCCCCACTGCTTGTTGTGGAACACCACGGCCGTGACCGGGATGTTTTCACGCACGCAAGTCAGGATTTCGCCGAAGCTCATGCCCCAGGCGCCGTCGCCGACATAGGCCACGGCCGGACGATCCGGCGCGGCGACCTTGGCGCCGATGATGGCCGGGAACGCATAGCCACAGTTGCCGAAGCTCATGGCGGCAAACATCGAACGCGGTTGCTCGAAGCGCAGGTAGCTGTTTGAGACCGAGCAGATATTGCCGATGTCGGTCGAGACCATGGCGTCCTTCGGCATGGCTTTTTCCAACTCGCGGAGCATCTGGCGCGGGTGCATTTCCTTGGCGTTCTTGATCACGTCAAGGCTGTACGGATCGCGCTCGTGCGTCCATTCGTTCAGCTCGCCTTCCCACGCAGCCTTTTCCTTCGCGATGTCGGCCAGGCGCGCGTCGCGGTTGCCGTGGCAAGTCAGCGTCCGCCCCTTCAGGCGTTCGGCCAGCGCCAGCGCTGCGGAGCGGGCGTCGCCGCACAGGCCCACGGAGATCTTCTTCACGAGGCCCAGCATCTTCGGATCGGCGTCGACCTGAATGATCTTCGCGTTCTTCGGCCAGTAATCGAGGCCGTGCTGCGGCAACGTGCCGAACGGTCCGAGCCGGGTGCCGAGCGCGAGCACGACGTCGGCCTTTTCCATCAGCTTCATGCCGGCCTTCGAGCCCTGATAGCCGAGCGGGCCGCACCACAGGCGATGGCTTGCCGGGAACGAATCGTTGTGGAGATAGCTGTTGACGACCGGGGCATCGAGCAATTCAGCGAGGCCCACGGCGGCGTCCGTGCCGTTGGACATCACCACGCCGCCGCCGGCCAGGATCACCGGGAATTTCGCCGAAGCGAGCAGGTCGGCTGCTTCCGTCAGGGCCTGCAAACCGCCCGGGCCGTTTTCGATGCGGATCGGCGAGGGAATCTCGTACTCGTATTCGCCGTAGAAGTAGTCACGCGGAATATTCAGTTGCGTCGGCCCCATGTCGAGCATGGCGCGGTCGAAGCAGCGCGCCGTGATCTCGGCCATGCGGCGCGGGTTGTTCACGTGGCCCTGGAATTTCGTGATCTTCGAGAAGATCGGCAACTGTTCCGTTTCCTGGAAGCCGCCGAGGCCCATCGTCATCGTGCCCGATTCCGGCGTGATCATGACCACCGGGCTGTGCGCCCAGTACGCGGCGGCGATCGAGGTGACGAAATTCGTAATGCCGGGACCGTTTTGCGCCATGCACACGCCATGGCGGCCCGAGACGCGGGAATAGCCGTCGGCCATGTGCCCGGCGCCTTGCTCGTGCACCGTCGGGATGTAGCGGATACCGGCGGCCGGGAAGATGTCGAGGGCGTCCATGCAGGCCGAGCCGACGATGCCGAACACGTCGGTCACGCCGTTGGCGACCAGCGTTTCGACGAACGCTTCAGACGGCGTCATCTTCGTTTTGCCCTGAATGACCTTGCGATTGTCCATGGTGTGTCTCCTGTCAGAAATAAGTCCAAGCAGCCAGAAAGTGTGGCGAAAAGGGTGCGACGGTCGCGACGGGCGCGGGTTGCCTGCGGTGGCGCGGTCCCCCGATCGGGGCCGCGGATCTGTTTCCGAAGCTCTTTTGAAAAATGTGGAACAAATCGTACGAATAATTCTTGGGCATCAAAAACAAAATGGCAATACCCGTTACAAAAAATTTTTTCGGGACGATTCGTTGACAAAAATGTATTTGTCAACGATAGTGCATTTCATGCGATCCGTCATCCGTCCCCCTATGACTGGCAACACGCCGACCGCAGGCCAGGAAGCCTTGCGGGGCGAGGCGTTGGCGCCTGTTGAGGGGGCGCGGGAGAACCGGGTAAACACCGAAAAAATTCGGAATGAATCCCAAGTCCGCGGGGAGGGGGAGGCCGTCAACCGGTACAATGGAGCCGTTTCATTTTTCGGAACGGAAGACGGCATGAACAAAGCTGACACGCCCACCCTGCGGGCATTTGCGCTGCTTGAACACATGGTCCACGCGGACCGTCCGCTGACGCTCGCGGAGATTGTGCAGGACTTCGACGCGCCGAAGGCGTCGCTGCACCGGATGCTGAGCGCCCTCGAGGCGGGCGGGCTGGTGATTCGCGAGCCGGGGGCGAAGAATGCCTATGCGGTTGGGCCGCGGCTTGCGCAGCTGGGTATGCGGATCGTCATGCATTCGGGCGGGCGGCGCCAGCGTCACGCGATCCTGAGCCGGCTGGTCGGCGATCTCGGCGAGACCTGCAACCTGACCATGTTGCATAACACCGAGGTGCTGTATCTCGATCGCATGGAAGCGCCGTGGCCGTTGCGCCTGGACCTGAAGCCGGGTTCGCAGGTGCCGGTGCATTGTTCCGCATCGGGCAAGTTGTTGATGGCTTTGCTGCCGAAAGACGAGCGCGCGACGCTGGTGCGTCAACTGAAGCTCGATCGCTTTACGGCCAACACGATTACCGATGTCGAAATGCTTGAGGCGGAGCTCGACCGCATCGCCTACAAGCAGATCGGCGTCGACAACGAGGAATTCGTGGCGGGCATCGTCTGCGTGGCGGCGCCCGTCGTGAGCGCGCAGGGCGAAGCGCTGGCCGCGATCGCCGTGCACGCGCCGGTGTCCCGTACGCCGCTGTCGCGCGCGCTCGAGTTCGTGCCGCGTCTGCAGACGGCGGCTCAGGATCTGGCCAAAACGTTCTAACGCGCCCGCCGGCGCGGCCGCATGGGCGGCCGTCATCCATGGTACGGGCGCGACCGGAGGAGACATGTCGCACCCGCAGCCGCTTCACCCGTCGGACTCGCCTGGCCGTTCGCAGGGCAAGTCACCACCAACGCAGCCCGGATCCCAGCCGCAAAATGGCGGGGCGCGGGCTCAATACGCCTATCCCCATTTGCAGGCGCTCATCGCGCGCGCGTCCGGCCGCGGGGCGGTGATCGCCGTGGCCTATCCGTGCGAGGCACTGGCTTTGTCGGCGAGTCTCGACGTGGCGGCGCAGGGATTGGCGGAACTGCGGCTTGTCGGGCCGCGCGCGCGCATCGAGGCGACGGCCGCCGAGGCCGGGCTCGAACTCGGCGGCGCGGTGATCGTCGACACGCCGGACGATCCGCTGGCCGCCGCACGCAAGGCGGCGGCGCTGGTCATGGACGGCGAAGCGCACGCCCTGATGAAGGGCAGCCTGCACACGGACGAACTGATGAGCGTGGTCGTGAGCCGCGAGACCGGTTTGCGCACGGCGCGGCGCGTCTCGCATGTCTTCATGTTCGACCTGCCGGACGTCGCGCAGCCGCTGATGATGACGGATTGCGTCGTGAACATTGCGCCGGACCTGTTGGTCAAGCGCGACATCGTGCAGAACGCCATCGATCTGGCGAGGGCCATCGGCATTGCCAGGCCGTATGTCGGGATTCTGTCGGCGACGGAAGCCGTGAATCCAGCGATTCCCGGCACGCTCGACGCCGCGGCGTTGTGCAAGATGGCCGACCGGGGGCAGATCACGGGCGGGGTGCTGGACGGCCCGCTGGCGTTCGACAACGCGATTTCGGCGGAGTCGGCGCGCATCAAGCACATCGAGTCGCCGGTCGCGGGGCACCCTGACATCCTGCTCGTGCCCAATCTGGAAGCGGGCAACACCCTGTACAAATCGCTCGTTTATCTGGGACATGCCGAATGCGCGGGGCTGGTGCTGGGAACGCGCGCCCCGGTCATCCTGACGAGCCGCGCCGATTCGGCGTTTTCCCGGCTCGCCTCGGCGGCGCTGGGCGTGTTGGCGGCGGGTATTGGGCAGACCGCCGCCGGTGCGGCGGTTCCGGGGAGCGCCGCACAAGGCGAATCCCCGGACACCACGGCACAGGCGCGCGCCTGACCCCGGCGGCGACGGCCCACGGCGTGGGCCGGTTGCCTAACATCCTAAGCTCGCATACACTATGGACGCCACAAACCCCGCGTGACTGGCGATTAAGGTGTGCCCTCGGCACGCCTGAGGTGGATCAACCCACCGGGAAGCGCTGGGGTGTTTTTTGCCGTTCGCCTGGGCAGCCGTGATGGCGGTGCTGCCCTGCCTATTGCTTTCTTGCACATAAAAGAAGGCATCTTGCACCGTTCTTCCCGGAAAATCTGTTCATCTCAGCGGAAAAGCCATGTTCGATAAAGCCAAATCCACCGTTGCCGCCATCGATCCCGATGTGTGGGCCGCCATCCAGAAAGAAAACCAGCGTCAGGAAGATCACATCGAGCTGATCGCCTCGGAAAACTACACCAGCCCGGCCGTCATGGAAGCGCAGGGTTCGCAGTTGACCAACAAGTACGCTGAAGGCTATCCGGGCAAGCGCTATTACGGCGGTTGCGAATTCGTCGACCAGGTCGAAGCGCTGGCGATCGAGCGCGTGAAGCAGCTGTTTGGCGCCGAAGCCGCCAACGTGCAGCCGAACTCGGGCTCGCAGGCCAACCAGGGCGTGTATTTCGCCATGCTCAAGCCGGGCGACACGATCATGGGCATGAGCCTCGCGCACGGCGGTCACCTGACGCACGGTTCGCCGGTGAACATGTCCGGCAAGTGGTTCAACGTCGTCAGCTACGGCCTGAACGAGAAGGAAGAAA
Organism: Pandoraea terrae; assembly: GCF_902459695.1. GTDB lineage: Bacteria > Pseudomonadota > Gammaproteobacteria > Burkholderiales > Burkholderiaceae > Pandoraea > Pandoraea terrae. The sequence continues at coordinate 14,636 of NZ_CABPRZ010000007.1, read as the reverse complement.
TCGATTACGAAGCGGCCGCCAAGCTTGCCGACCAGCACAAGCCGAAGCTGATCATCGCGGGTGCGTCCGCTTACGCCCTGCGTATCGACTTCGAGCGCATGGCGCAGATCGCAAAGTCGGTTGGCGCGTATTTCATGGTCGACATGGCGCATTACGCCGGTCTGATCGCCGCGGGCGTGTATCCGAATCCGGTGCCGCATGCCGACTTCGTCACGACCACCACGCACAAGAGCCTGCGCGGCCCGCGCGGCGGCGTGATCCTGATGAAGGCCGAGCACGAGAAGGCCATCAACTCGTCCATCTTCCCGGGTATCCAGGGCGGTCCGCTAATGCATGTGATCGCCGGCAAGGCGGTGGCGTTCAAGGAAGCGCTGTCGCCGGAGTTCAAGGAGTATCAGGCGCAAGTTGTCAAGAACGCGGACGTGCTGGCGAAGACGCTGGTCAAGCGCGGTCTGCGTATTGTGTCGGGCCGCACCGAGTCGCACGTGATGCTGGTCGATCTGCGCGCCAAGCAAATCACCGGCAAGGCTGCGGAAGCCGCGCTGGGCGAAGCGCACATCACCGTCAACAAGAACGCGATCCCGAACGATCCGGAAAAGCCGTTCGTGACGAGCGGTATCCGTCTGGGTTCGCCGGCGATGACCACGCGCGGTTTCAAGGAAGCCGAAGCCGAACTGGTCGGCAACCTGATCGCCGACGTGCTGGAAAAGCCGGAAGATGCCGCCAACCTGGCCGAAGTGCGTGCCAAGGTGGCTGAGCTGACCCGTCGCTTCCCGGTTTACGGCTGAGCGTAGCAGGCGCGCCGCATGCTCTGCCCGTTCTGCCGGCACGAGGACACGCAAGTCATCGACTCGCGTGAAGCGGAAGACGGCGCCGCCATCCGGCGCCGTCGCCGCTGTCCCGCATGCGACAAGCGTTTCACGACATATGAGCGGGTCGAGCTCACCATGCCGGCCGTCGTCAAGAAAGACGGCAGCCGCGCGGAGTACGACCGCGCCAAGGTGCGCGCCAGCATGCAGTTGGCGATTCGCAAGCGCCCGGTGAGTGCCGAAGCGCTCGACGCGGCGATTGCGCGCGTGGAGTACCAGCTGTTGGCGGGCGCAGAGCGTGAAGTGGTCAGCCAACGTGTCGGCGAGCTTGTCATGCGCGAATTGAAGCGTCTCGACAAGATCGCCTATATCCGGTTCGCATCGGTCTATCGCAGTTTCGAAGACGTCTCGGAGTTCCGCGACGTGCTCGAAGAGATCGACAACGGCGAGAAGCCGAAGAAGAAGTCCTGAGTTCAGGCCTGCGATGCAGGCACCTCACGAGAACCCCGCACACCGCACGGTGGCGGGGTTTTTTTGTGTGTATAAGAAAACTCCCGTAAATAGGGGCATTCCGAGATCGTGGCGATATTCCGAATTTAGACTTCGGATCTCTCGCAATCGCGTGGATATGACGCGTGATGCGTTAGTTGCTTGGTCATTGATGAGGTAACTCAAAGTGACCGAGATTTGATTCATGTTCAGGAATAAATGCATGCGGAATATCTTTCCAAAAACGGGTGCGCTGCGTCCGACGCTGATTTGTGCAGTCGTGGCTGTTGCCTTGGCCACGATGGCGGTGCCGGATTATGCCAAGGGGCATGACAGGTTTGCGCGAGATTCTTCCTATGACGATTGGGATGCGGCTGAAGACGGCTTTGAAAGCATTAAAGCGAACAGGAAAGGGGGGCGCGATGGGGAGGCGTTGAAATCTGCTTCTGCATGTGAGGAAGTCGTCGCCGCCGATCGTGACGAAGAAGAGAATTACGAATTCGCAACCGTGGGAAGGCCGCGTTTGGAAAGGGCGATAAACGGCTATTCCCCCGTCGACGCTGTCGCACGAAAGAAGGGGGATGCGGATGTCGCGCGGCAACTGGAGCGCCAATTCCCCAACGCTCGGAGGAAGCACAGAGGCTTTGACGATGCGATGCAGGCGCGCGCAGAAGCGTGCGGACGGTGCGACAGACCTCACGATTGACGATAGATAGAGATTCAAGGTCTGCGCGGATCTGCGGAAGACGAAAAGGTCGCGGAGTGGGCGGGTTTATTGTCATTGCATCGGTTACCGAAGCAAAGCTTGGTGTCTTGGAACGGTCTGAAAAGCGGTCAGGCCGTTCACAATCAAGAATTTCTAAGTGATGTTGTTCTGAACGCTCAGATTCGCAGACAGCAATGCGATAGCGAGCTCTCGGGATCGCCGTAAGAAGCCAGCGACAAGCGCCGCATTCGCTAACTGTGAAGCGACACCCGCGTCGACGAAGCGACTCATCTCCTGATGAAACGCTTTTACAGTGTCTGGCGCAGCCAACTCAATCAGCTTTGCCTCCAGCTTTTCCTTGAACCGCTGTTCGGTCCACCCGTAATCCGACAGTTTGGCGGCGATCAGCGCGATGTTCGGGGCGATCCGCCGGTCACTCAGGAACTTGATGTCCCAAAGGTCGCGGGCCTTCAAGAACGGACGCGCGCCCAGTGCAACGAGTTTATCCGCAAGAATTTCATTTGGCGTTTCTGCCGCGACAATCAGTTGGCGAAGTTCCGACGGGAGGTGGGGATAGTTTGCAGCCACGGCCACGAGATCGACATCGTGCGCGGGTACGCTCGCGACCTCAATGTTGATCACCTGGTTTTGCGCAACGCTTGGATCTGCCTGAGGAACGTGCACCTTGGCGCTCCATCGCGAAACGGTAACACCGTCGCTCGGCGCTTTTTCCTTGGGTGCCCTGATGTCGACCTGCAAACCGTAGGCGTCGCCAATTTCCTTGCGCAGTACGTCGGCGAACGGCGTCATCGTTTCGGGCGCGAAATGCTTCCCGCAAGCGAAGTCGAGGTCTTCCGAATAGCGCGTGCCTTGATAGCACAAGCGAAGCGCCGTGCCGCCCTGAAACGCGAGGTGTGACGCCGCGCCGCTCTGGGTCAACGCGAACAGAATCTCGTAATGCAGGATTTCCTTGATGATGGTGCTGGCTGGCACGCGGCGCTCGTTGGCGTAGCGCCCCGCCAATGTGAGCAGATCAGTTTGCGTACGAAGTGGCATCGGTAGATTCCATCGGCATCACAAGATCAAGATTTCGTCCAACGCGCCTCAGGTCTCGCAAGGCACGCTTCGGGGTGGCAACGGCAAAGTCGCGTTGATTGTCGAAAATCATCTCATCTCGCAATTGGTCAGGTTTTTGAGACGTGTGGGTGAATTCCAGCGTCCCGTACGGCGTGTTGAATGTCTGGCTTCGCCCGGTCGTCATCAATGTGAGTCGCGATGGGATTTGCGAGATCAAGCCAGCTTGGGAAAGTGCGGACTCAAGGCTCAGGTAGTTGAAATCCCAAGGTCGCAAGAACGGCACCAATGCGCCAAGAAGATCGGGAGGCAGCGACCGTGCCCGTGGATTGATATACAGCCCCCGGGCAACACGTTCGATGATTCCGCTTTCCTGATGCCGGGTCAGGGCGCGCAACATGGTCCGCTCGTCTTCCGGAAATAGAAGACGCAACGTGTGTGACGAGTAGGCCCAGATTCCTGCCTTGTCCCAGCGGTCCAGGGTGGTTAGGAGCGAACGAGCAATCATCTTTGATAAACAAAAACTGGATATTTTTGTTCAGTATATGTCAAGTAATCGCTGGCTGGCAAAAATTCTATACGGAAAGTTGACAAAAATGTTCTGTTTCTGTGTATTTATGTGCCCCGGGCAAAATCTCATAAATTGAGGCCCAATGAGTGACGGCAATGTCTCACCCATTGCCGAAATGCCGCTGTTAGCGCGTGCGTTCGCGCAAATCGCAGGTCAGCTCGTTGGCTTCCGTCGCCAGTTCCTCCAGTTGCTCAAGAAACGCCGAACGGTACGGTTCGACCAGCGATTCGATATGGTCGACAGTGGTTGCCGATACCATCGCGACAATGCGTTCCGTCAACGTGCCAAGGCGATCAACGGCCATGGTGACAATGGCTTGCGGGTCCGGGGCGATGTGAGCTGCGCTCGTATGCATAAAAGTCTCCTGCAGGTGCGGTGAGAATCGCACCACCCACCCTAAGAATGGGTGGGCGGGCACAAAGCAAGGTTGACAGACCGACACCCCAGAGAGAAACGGCAGGCCCAAGGGCCTCCCTGCTTAGGCCCGCCCGTCGCTGACACCGATGAGAGGCCACGCACAGACGCAGACGGCGATTGTGCATCTCTGGCATGTACAGGCTGTCAAACCCGGTCGCGTTTGTTTGCGCGACGGAATCAGCATAGGGGCAGGGGAGGGAGTATGCAATTGCCGGACGGCCGAATCCGTTGAATTCGCGGCATTTTAGGAATCGTCGCATGAAGTGGTCGGATGCGTCGCCTTGTGTTCTGAGAGAGGGGCTGGCGAATTTGGGCCTTTGCCCATAGACGCATGCGCCGGGGCGTTGATATCGTTTCGAGTCCTGACGATGCGAGTGACAGCGCCCCAAAGAGTGCGCCGCCGTGTCGTTCGTCCGTCATTGAACTCTCCCCCCGGCGCGATGCAGACACTCCCCGACGCAGCAGCAGACCTGAAGTCCCTTCTCACCCAGCCTACCCAACACATTTACCTCACGATTCCCGGCACGGATTTTCCGTTGTCGGTGGTGCGCTTTCGACTTGAAGACGAGATGAACGGCAGTTTCATGGCCGATATCGTTGTGACCTCGCCCGTGCAGGATCTGCCCGGCGCAGATTGCATCGGCCGCTGGGCGATGCTGCGCCTTGAAGACGAAACTGCCGAGACCGCGTGGATGACGGCCGAGCGCAATGCGCTGCGCACCTGGCACGGCGTGGTCACGCAGTGGGAACACGTCTCGTCGAGCCGAGATGAAGCGACGTATCGGCTGCGCCTCGAACCGCGCTTCGCGCTGCTGCGCCAGACCGCCGATTCACGCGTGTTTCTCGAGACGTCGCTGCGCGAGGTGATCAAGGCATCGATCGTCGATCGCCAGACGTTCGTGCACTCCGATGTCGAGTTCGCGTTTGAGGCGTCCGCCCAGCAGTTTGAGCAAGTGCTGATGTATGAGGAGACGGTCGAGCATTTCATCTCACGGATTTGCCGCAAGTACGGCCTCTATTACTACATCAAACATGCTGACGACGCGAAGGGCGCATATCGCGACACGCTGGTGTTCGGCGATTCGGCCAAGGGCTATATGCGGGCGCTGGAGGTGCCGCTGGCTGCGCATGCCGGGCTCGAAAGCGTGGGGCGTGAGTCGATCCAGACGCTGCGCACGATCCGCACGAGCGTGCCCGAGACCGTCAGTGTGTGGGATCACAACTACCGCACGCCCGAGGACCCGCTCGCTGCGGAGTCGAAGATCGCGTATGAGGATCGGTCGGTCGCCGGCACGCTGCGGCGCAGCGCCGAACATCATCGCACCGCCGACGCGGCGCAGACGGTGGCCGAGCTGCGCCGCGACGAGCAGATTGCGCGGCAGACCGTCTACAAGGGCACCAGCAACGTCGTGGGCATGACGCCGGGCATGGTGGTGCGTCTGACGAACCACACGCTGCCCGACGCCAAGTACGGCTTCGTCATCACGAAGCTGATTTGCCAGGGCGGGCGCGCCGAGCCGTTCAGCAACGAGTTCGAGGCGATGCCGTCGCACCTGCCGTTTCGCCCGGAATACGACCCGCACCAGCACTGGCGCTGGATGCCGGGGCCGGTGAAGGCGGTGATCGAATCGCGCTACGACGACGGCTACGCGCATCCGGACGAACACGGGCGCTATTTCCTGAAGTTCGGCTTCGACTGGCGCAAGACCAAGCCCGGTTTCGGCAGCAAGCCGACGCGGTTGATGAAGCCGTCGGCGGCGTACCGGGGCGGGTTCCATTCGCCGAAACTGCCCGGCACGGAGGTGCTGGTCGGCTTCACCGGCGGCGACATCGACCGGCCGATCATCCTGGGCGCGGCGCACGACTACGCCCGCACCGATGTGGTGTATGGCATCGACGGCTGGAATACGCGCTCGATCTGGCGCACGCCGCTGCGCGGTGCGGACATCCGCATGGAGGACTACAAGGGGCAGGAGGGCGTCAAGGTCGCCACGGTGTTTGCGAAGTCTTCGGTCAGCCTGGGCTATCTGGTCACCCACGACAAGAAGCGGCGCGGGGAAGGGTTCGAGGCCACCACGCAAGGCTGGGCGGCCGTGCGCGGCGCGAAAGGGGTGCTGATCTCGGCCGATGGTTTGTCCAGCCCCGACGCACCGCAGCTGGAAATGCCGGCCGCGCTGGCGCAGCTGCAGTCGGCATTGCGCCAGGTCACGGCGCTGGTGGAGGCGAGTACCGCTGCGAAGGCCACGCCTGCGGATGAGGCCACGCAGACCAGCCTGAAGGAGGCCCTGGAACAGCTCAAGGACGCCGGACTGATCGCGAGCGCGCCAGGCGGTATCGCACTGACGACACCGCGCTCGATCCAGCACGCCGCCGGTGAGAACGTGATGCTGACGGCGGGCAGGCATGTCGACGTCAGTGCGATGAAGCGTTTCACGTTAGCGGCGGGCGATCTGATCTCGTTGTGCGCGCACAAGCTCGGGCTGAAGTTATTTGCTGCCAAGGGCAAGGTCGAGATCCAGGCGCAGACCGACGGGCTGGATTTGTTCGCCGCGAAGCAGCTGCATGTCGCCAGTACTGAGCAGGACGTGCTGATCGCCGGTCGCAGCAAGGCCGCGATGGCCAGCGGCGGCGCTTGCTTCACGATCGAGGACGGCAGCGTGGTGTTCAACTGCCCGGGCGACTTCAGGGTCAGGGCCGCGTCGTTCAGGTTCGAGGGGCCGGCGGATCTTGCCGTCCCGTATCCCGATCTGCCGCAGAGCAACTTCAAGACAACCGAAAACTATACCCTGACGCGCTAACGCCATGATTATCAGTCCCCCATTTCTGCCCGCAGTGGGCGTGAGTTCCAACGATGCGTTCTCGACCGATCCGCTGATGGACGCGGTCGACAAGTATGAGCAGGACCATGGTATTTATCCGGTTGCGCTGGACCGGCGGCGGCACACAGGTATTCACCTCAAGTCGGACATACTGGACCAGCGGGTGCACGCCATTGCCGACGGCGAAGTGGTCGCGTATCGGGTGTGCGAGTTTGCCATTGATGGCGGCGACAGCAAGGCGGACAGCAACGCCGGTTTCGTGCTGCTCAAGCACACGACCGAGACGGGGGAGGGGCGCGCGTTGACGTTCTATTCGCTCTATATGCACCTGCTCGATTTGGATAGCTATCCAATTGACGTCACCAAACAGCAGTTGCCTGAGTTCTTGCGCACGAAATCGCCCGGCGGCAACCGGGATGAATTATTACCGCCCCCGGCGCAAGCGGGCAATGGCTTGATGAAGGTGCAGCGCAAGGACGTACTCGGTTTGCGCGGTGCGTGCCAGGGTTGGAGGCACCTGCACTTCGAGATCTTCATGACGAAGAAGGATTTCGATGAGTATTTCGGTCCGACCCAGTTGGGCAAAGAGCAGGTCGTAACGCCCGCGACGTCGGATTATTGGGGGCACAGCTACTTCGTGATCCCGGAGGACACCCAGTTCTTCCCGTTGCCGCCGGACGCGGACGCAAACGGTAAGCTCGGTGACATTGCATTCGAGAAGCTGCAAGTGGACAAGAACAAAGCCACGCTGTACGTCGAAGCGTGGTTTCACAAGGGCCAGAAATACACCAAGGTCTGGCGTGACGAGGGCAACGGGCAATTGAGGCTGCTGACGATGGCGCAGCCGGGTACAGACAAGTCCGGGCAGCCCCTCGAAAGACTGCAGGCGCAGGCCGAGAAGGATTACGAATACACGCTCTACGACCGTGCCATGGCGTTGTACAAGACGTGCCCGAGCGACGGCTATGAACTGCTTCGCTTCGGGCGGATACTCAGCAAGTCCGACAAGTTGCCGGAAGGCGAGCGTGCGACGTGGATGCGCGTGACCTTTGACGACGACAAGCAAGGCTACGTCGACATCAACAACGCGAAAATCAAGAAGCTGTCCGATGCGGATTTCCCGTTCTTCAAGGGCTGGCAGAAGCTCGACGAGGCCAACGGTCCGTTCGATGCCGACGGGCTGTGCGACATCGATGCCTTGAAGGCACTCATGTGTAACGCCAAGGAGCGCTATATGCCGGAAGCGCTGGCGCGGACCGAGAGCGGCAAGAAGGCAGAAGCACTGGCCCGTTACGTGAGAACGACAAAGGGCGTGCGCGAACAACTGCGGGGGTTCATCTGCGAAGCGCCGAGCGAATGGGACAGCTCGAACAACGAGCAGCGTTTCGGGAAGCTGAAGGCGCCGGGCGAGCACTTCGAGGGCGACGAAAAGGGCTACGGCAACCTTCTCAAGCGGGTTGAGTCGCTCCAGTTCTGGGACGAGACTGGGCTTACCCCAGGGGAAAAGCTCTGGTTCTTCCATCCGCTGGCGTTCATTCGGCATTTCAGGAAATGCGGGTGGCGCAGCCTGCCGGAATTGGCGCAGATGCTGCCGCGCAAGTCGTCCGTGGAGGCCGGGGGACTAATTGAGTGGGGCACGGCAGTGGATCGATGGCAGGACGGCGAGACTAGCAAGCTAGGCTTCATGCCTCCCAATATGTATCTCGCCATGAATCGCATGTGGCCGAAATATGGATTCACCGATCCGCAACGGCAAGCGCACTTCCTGGCGCAAATTTTCAAGGAAACCGGTGCTTTGCGCTCGACTGTTGAATATGGCGGCGATAACTATTTTCGCACCAAGTACGAAGTATTGACGGAGCAGGAAGCTGGCGCCGCATTCGATAGCCTGAAGGCGAAAAAGAAGGCGGTGAAATATAGCCGTGAAGACTATATCAAAATGCGTATCGCGCAAGCTAGGCAAAAGGCAGAGGAACTGGAAAACACGCAGCCCGGCGATGGTGCGAGATTTCGTGGACGTGGGCTGATTCACCTGACCGGGCGAGGTAACTATAGGAAGTACGGACGATTTCGCAAGTCTGACTTCACGACCGACCCCAAGTGCGAGCTCATTTCAACGGATGCGTTTGTTGCTGCGGATTCCGCCGGATATTTTTGGGTCAGCAAGTGGATGGTTTCAAAAGACATAGGAGCAAGCCGAGGGGGCAGGAATATCAGTCGCCGTGCCGATCTCGGCGTGGAGGATGACAACGTTCACGCGATATCCGTGCCGGTCAATGGCATTAATCCCAACGGTCCTGTGGCGCGTAAGCAGTTCTTCCGCTATGCGAACTTCATATTGGGTGACTTGCCCAGTATGCCTGCCGATCGGGATTTGGTCAGGCAAACGGACGATAGCCAACAGGAGCAGAAGAAATGACGAAGACGCATTTTCGCATGACATTGGCGCGCTGGCTCGTGATGGTCCTGGGCTGCATGCCCATGCTTGCACCGGCGCAGGAGGCAACGATTACGCCGCGCCCGGCGTTTGCCAAAGACATCGCAGAGGTAATGGAGCCCTTGCCGGCCGAGTTCGTTGAGCGGTGTGGCATGACGCTGTTCTATCCGGCGCTGGAGACTTTCCGCGATCAGAAAATTGGGCCGGGCTGTGCGGGTTCCTATAAAAAGGGCCTAACCGTGATGAATCTGAGCTACGAATACGGCGAGGATCCGGAAGAACGAACGAAATCCATTGATATTGTTATCAAACCCAGCGGGCTCGAACGCCGGCTAGAACAACGTTCGTCAGCATTCGCCCCAACGGTCGACGGCGTGCGAATGCGGCCGAACGCCGGCTTCGGCAACGTGTGTGACAACCTCGTGAGCACCGAGATCACGCCTATTTCCGGCGTCAACTGGCATGGCTGGATGGCCGAGGAAGTCTATTCAAAGAGTCGGAGCAAGGAATTTCAATGCACGATCTATTCGCCAACGTACCGTTGTATCTCCATGTTGATCGGCAACACAAAAATGTCGGCGCACTTAGCGGGAGCATGTCTGCTACGCGAACGCACCACCAATCTGGAAGAAGGCCTCAGCTACGACCTCTTCATGGAGATGATCAAGTCGATACGCTTTAACGAGGAATGAAAAATACTCGCCGACTTGATTCAATCATCAATCGCACTTAGCGCTGAACGTGATGCGCTCGGCCGACGCATTCGTATTAGCCGCCTACGTATCCAGGTTCTGCTGGGTCATTACAAACGAATAGGGCAAGAAAGGAGCAAATGGATGAAGCAAAACTCTCGCGTCCACTGGTGGGCTGGCGGCATCTTGATGGTGCTAGCGCTGTCGGCACATGCGGCAAGCTTCAATTGCAGCCTCGCAAAGACGCCGGTCGAACGCATGATTTGCTCGGACAAAACGCTAAATGCGCTTGACGCCGATCTTGGCGCTGCATATCACGATACGCTTGATCGCGCCGCCGATCAGCCCACGGTGATGGCTTCGCAACGAGCGTGGGTTAAGGAGCGTAATCGGTGCGCAGACAGGAGTTGCCTCGCGCAGCGCTATCGCGAGCGCCTGGCTGCGCTGAAAAAGGTGAAGCAGGCGGGCTGGAAGACGTGGCATGACCCCAAACTCGGCTTCTCGTTTGATTATTTGGAGAACCGGCGTGCGAAAACGTGCGGGACCGGAGAACGACATCCTTGTGTTCGACTGGTCGGACGCGACATGGGCAACAGCGATTACCTGATCAACTTTACACGCGTCGAAGGCCCACTTGAAGAGGTTGCAGGCAATGAGGCCGGATTTCTTGAGAATGAGGATGGCAAATGGGTGACAACATATGGCCGAGGCGTTCCGGTCGACGTCGAACACTTCTCCCGTAACGGATGGAATGGAATGCGTGCGACGATCTCGTGCGGAATTGACGATCCGGAAACAGGCTTTCATGCCATGGGTGGAGACTGCTTCTGGGCCGTTTTGAGCAATGGCCGGTATTCGATCGTCGCAGATACCTTGGGCATCATTGGTACAGACGACGACACAATGCGTAGTGTCGAGTCAATCCGCTTCGATCAATGAGCCAATAGCGGGCAGTGGCGCGCGATCCGTGCGAGAAATGGGTAAAGATGTGCACACAATTTTATCCACTGCCAAGGAAAAAACTCCCGAGTCAGACATTGTTGCCATGGTCATGAAAAGAATCAACGTTGGTGACAACGGATTCCCGGCGCGCCTGAAATATACCCGTGAAATAAAGAAGATTTTGCTATGACATTTGCAAACAAAAGTTTGGTTTTATTGATGCTTTTGAACACCGTCCCTGGAGGACGACGTCTCATGCCAGGAACTATTTAGGTCCAAGTAGCCATGATGCACCCCCCCATTCGCGTCGGCGACGCACTCGAACACGGCGGCCATGTCACCAGCGGCTCGCCGGACATGGATTTCGCCGGTCGGCGCGTGGCGCGCCAGGGCGACGAGGCCACATGCGAGCGGCACGGCCGCACCACGATTGCCGAAGGCCATCCGTGCTTCACCGATCGGGGCGTGCCGATCGCGTTGCACCACTACCGATGCGCGTGCGGATGCCGGCTGATTGCCTCACTCGCGAACGTGAACATCGCCTGAGCATGCCGGTCGACCTGTCACAAGCGGGGCCGCCGCATCCGTACCCCGCCAGCGGACCTCGGCTATTGCCGTGGCTCGGCATCTGGGTGCTCTGCTGCGCGCTCGGTGCAGCCGTGGTGTTGCTCGCCTGGCCATCCGGCGTGCCCGCAAGCGGCGCCGGTTTCTGGTTGTCGATTGTCGGTGCACCCAATGCATTGTTTGCCGTGCTGCTTGGCATAGCACGTGCCGGCTATGAGACCGAGTACCTGCATGCCCTCTATCACAATCAGCATCGGCAGGCATGGCTTGGCAAACGGGTTGCCGATGCGCAACGGCCGTTGCAGGTGCTTGCCGCCGCCTATTACTTGCCGCTTGACGGCGAGCCGCTCGCACAGGTCGTCGCGGCGGGCAATGTGCTCATCAAGTCACAGAAGCCCAGAGGTGGGGGCGGAAACGGGCTCGTCATGCACACGCAGCTTCCCGAGCCGATACCTGCGGCCGTGGAGGAGATCGACACCATCGGCTCGACCGACACTTCCGAAGCAATTCAAGCCATCGGCGATGACACTGCCGAGACCGAGCCTCCAGCCCCTCCCATGCCGGGCGACGGTTTTGGCGATGTCCTGTCGCGACTTTTCATCCCGCTGGCGCACACGCTGCACCGCCTGTCCCGGCGCGGCGCAGCGCTCGCACCGGCAGTCCGTTTGCTGAGCAGCGCCCCTGATCCGGATCAGACGCGCCTGCGGCAATTGCACGCCGTTCTTGCCGAGTACAGCCTTGACGCGCTCGACTGCGACCTTGCGCCCGTCACCACCGGCCTGATGCTTGCCGACGCGTGGCTCGATGCCGGCGAAACACGTCCGCTGCTGGTGATCGCAGCCGAATGGCACGACACGCCGCCGGCGGGCAGCACCGAGGGCGGGGTCGCCTTGTTGCTCGATCCGGGCAAACGGCCCTTGCCGACGGATATTCCTGTGATCGCCGCCCTGCATCGTCCCGCCGCCGCGCCGTTAGACGCGCTCGCCGACGGCCTGTCGACGGCGCTGCTGTGGGGCAAGTCCGAGCCGGCGGCCGTGGCGTGCGCATGGATCAGCGGCTTGGGCGCAGAGCATGACGCCGCGCTGGCTCGGGCGTTCGGCCAAGCCTCGCTTGCCGTTGTCACCGATTGGAAAGCGCAACGCCATCCCGACCGCATCCTCGGTCACGCGGGCGCGGCGGCCGGCTGGCTGTCGGTGGCTGCGGCCATCGAATCGGCCACCGAGGGTCCGCAATTGATCGTCAACCAAACACAAACCGTCGAGTCGGCCGTGCTGTTCGCATACCCGCAACCCCCGCATGAAGATTGAACCCAATAGCCTCAAACTTTTGCCCAACCTTGCACCGGCGGATATCCCGGTCGCCGAGGTCAAGCCCATCCGGACATGGGGCATCCCGCTGCTGATGACGGCCATTGCCGCGATCGCGTTGGTCCTTGTCTGGTTCAAGGGCGATTGGGTGCAAACGCCGCAGGTTGAAGACCAAAAAAGCGCTTCGTTGTGGATCCTCGGCACACTCAGCGTGTCGCTCCTGCTGCAACTGTACGCGTCCCGCAATGGCGCGTTTCGCAACATCGGGGCGGTTTTCCGGCGGCAGGCCGGTATCGGCCCCTTGACCAAAGGCGCGGCGCCAAAGCGTGACGCCCGACTGGACAACCTGCGCGCCGAACTTCGCCTCCAGCACGGCTACCGCTGGCGTTACCGCCTGCCGTGGCTGCTCGTGGCCGGTGACGACGCGCTGACGGAGGCCGTCGCGCCGGGCCTGCGCCAGACCGGCTTCGCCCTGACCGAGCACGCCGTACTGCTGCACGCGGCCCCGCAAGACATCGACGCCGGCGCATGGCGTTCGCAGATCCGCCGCCTGCGTCGCCGCCGGCCGGTGGACACCGTGATCCAGGTCATGCGTGCCGACCGCGCCAGCCGCCCCGATGGCGAACTTGCGCGCACGCTCGCCGCCATCGCGACCGACCTGGGCTGGGCCGCGCCGGTGACGCTGTTGCATCCGGTGCCGGCGACCGGCAGACAACCCGAGGCATTCCAGGCCATCGGCGCCTTCATTTCGGGTTCGGGCCGACACCCGGCCCAAGGTTGCGCCGATACGCTGGCGCGCCAGCTCACCACGCTCGAACTGCACGCGGGGACGCTTGGCGTGTGGCTGTGCGGCGAAGCCAATCGCATGCCGTACCTCGCGCAGGTGTCGGCGTATATCGGCGAGCAGCGCGAGCGCGTTGTCAAGGGCTGGGAAGGGCTGACGGCCTCGAAGTGGCTGCGCGCACCCTTGGACGGCGTGATGTTCGCGCCGGTGTTTGCGGGACCCGCTGCGGTGGGCGGTGCGGCGGAGCTCGAGCCCAATGCCGAATCAGACGACGGGCCGCCTGTGCGCCAACCGCCATCGATGCAACCCACCTGGCAGCACATCGGCGGCAACGCACGCCAGATGCGCGGCAAACGCGTCGGCTTTGATTGGCCCACCGCGCTCGCCACGCTGATCACGGTGGCCGCCATCGCGTGGTGCGTGGCCTTGATCGTCTCGTTCGCCGGCAATCGGCAACTGATTACACACGCGCGCACCATCGCCGATGTCGCGCTCGAAGCCGCGCCCGGCTCGGCCAACGCGCTGCGCGCCCAGTTGGCCTTGCAGCAGACCATCGTCATGCTCCAATACCGCCAGGCGCATGGCGCGCCGTGGCATCTGCGCGCCGGCCTGTCGCGCCTGGACGACGTGCTCGCCGCGCTCTGGCAGCCCTACCGGATCGTCAGCGAGCGCAACCTGCAACGCCCGGCCGCACGCATGCTCGGCCTGGTCCTCACCGACCTCGGCGAATTGCCCGACGACAGCGTGCACGATACCGACACCCTCCAGCGCGGCTACGACGCGCTCAAGGCCTACCTGATGCTGGCCGAGCCCGCGCGCACCGAGCCGGCGTTCCTCGCGCAACAATTGCTCGCCGCGTGGTCCGCACCGGCCGGCATGCCGCCGGGCGAATGGGCCGATACGGCTTCGCGGCTGACGGCGTTCTACGCGCAACAGCTCAAGGCGCATCCCGAATGGCGCATCGATGCCGAGGCGCCCGCCGCGCAAGGCATGCTGGCCGGCGCGCGCGCCACGCTGGTGAACCA
>NZ_CABPRZ010000006.1 GCF_902459695.1 Pandoraea terrae | reverse complement strand
CGCGGCGCACCGCCTGCCGCACGGGGCCCGGCGCGCGTTGCGCAGGGCGGGGAGGCTGCCGGTAATGGCGCCGGCAATGGGGCTGGAAGCGATCCGGAGCCCGAGCCCGAGCCTGCCGCGCAGGACGCGCCTGAGGACAAGACATCCGCCCGGCGCGCGCCGCCCGCGAAGGTCGTTTTCCGTGAAGTCGACGGCGTGCCGCCGCTATTCACTGGCGAATGGCCCGCGCTCGCCGCGCAACTGCCGGCACGCGGACTGGCGCAGCAGTTGGCCTATCAGAGCGAACTGATCGAGGTGGCGGGGCGCACGCTGACGGTGCGGGTACCGCTGCGTCAGTTGGCCGATGCGGCGACGACCGACAAACTGCGGCAGGTGCTGATCGAACATTTCGGCGGCCCGGTCGATCTTCAGGTCGAACTGGGTGCCGTCGGCACGACGGCCGCCGCGATCGCCGCGGAACAGGCGGCGCAACGCCAGCGTGCCGCCGAGCAGGCGATTGCCGACGATCCCATGATGCGCACGCTGATCGAAGAATTCGGCGCGCAAATCCTGCCCGGGACCATCCGCCCGGTGCAATAATCCAACTGTTTACGCGATTGCTTTCGCTTTACCTCCAGGAGTCATGATGCTGAAAGGACAACTCGCTGGCCTGATGAAACAGGCGCAGCAAATGCAGGACAACATGAAGAAGATGCAGGAGCAGCTGGCCCAGATCGAAGTCGAGGGACAGTCTGGCGCCGGTCTCGTCAAGGTGACCATGACCTGCAAGAATGATGTTCGCCGCGTGTCGATCGACCCGAGCCTGCTTGCGGACGACAAGGACATGCTGGAAGACCTCGTTGCCGCCGCGTTCAACGATGCCGTGCGTAAAGCCGAAGCCACCGCGCAGGAAAAAATGGGTGGCATGACGTCCGGCCTGCCGCTGCCGCCGGGCTTCAAACTGCCGTTTTAACGCATGTCTCTCAAATCCGTTCGGGGGTTCACCGGACGCTACGCATTGCGCAGCGTCCGGCATGCGCCCTGGGGGCGAACATGACGCAACTCTCGAGCCTGCAGGAACTGGTCGAGGCACTGCGTGCGCTGCCAGGCGTCGGGCCGAAATCGGCCCAGCGCATCGCCTATCATCTGCTTCAGCGTGATAGAAGCGGTGCGGTGCGCCTTGGCGAGGCGCTCCTGCATGCGTCCGGGCAGATCAAGCATTGCGCGCGCTGCAACACCTTCACCGAGGTCGAGATTTGCGAAACCTGTCTCGATTCCGAGCGCGATCCCGCGCTGTTGTGCGTCGTCGAAACGCCCGCCGACCAGAACATGGTCGAGCAGACCATGACATTCAAGGGGCTGTATTTCGTGCTGATGGGCCGCCTGTCGCCGCTGGACGGCATCGGTCCGGGCGAGATTCACTTCGAGCAATTGATTCGCCGTGCCACTGACGGCGTGGTCGAGGAAGTCGTGCTCGCCACCAATTTCACGAATGAAGGCGAGGCCACCGCGCACTATCTCGGCCAGATGCTCAAGGCGCGCGGATTGCGCGTCAGCCGTCTGGCGAGAGGGGTGCCGGTCGGCGGCGAACTCGAATATGTGGATGCTGGCACCATCGCCCGCGCAGTCCTCGATCGTCATACGCTCTGAGCATCACACGCCTGCGGCCGCAGGGACTTCTGCGCGTAGGTAGTCGTACCGTCATCCAATCGGATTAGCTGTTTTCCGCTATATCTGCGCACATACCCCTCACCTAGACTGAATTGCCGACCCGGAGCCCGACGTGGCTCGTTGACAAACGCGGGCGGTATTGGGGCCGTTCACCTGACGTGCAGGCACACCGCGATCATTGCCGGCGCGACAGGATCTGCTTATGGCAGGGAGTTAAGGTATGGCTAACGATACCGGGCGCACCCTGATTTACGCTTCCCGAAAGCACGATGATGCGGTGCTCGCCTACATGAGCGCTCAAGGTTGGCATGTGACGCCAGCCAAGTCGGCCAGCGACGTGGGACGGGTCTTGACCCCGGGGCTCACCACGGCGGCGCTCATCGATCTCAGCAGCGGTTACAGCGACCGCGACATGAGTTCCTTCGAAACGTGCATGCAACCGGCCACGGTCGGTTGGGTTGCCGCGACCCTTCCGCAACAGCTCGCCAGCACGCCGGTGCGGCGCCTGATTCGCGACTATTGCTTCGATTACGTCAATATGCCGTGCTCGAACGATGCGCTTGCGCACTCGATCGGTCACGCGTGGGGCATGGCATCGCTGTCGGAAGCGCCGCTTGTCATTCCCCAGACAACGACCGGCGACCAGGAAATGGTTGGTACGTGCGAAGTCATGCAGCAACTGTTCCGCACGATTCGCAAAGTGGCCAATACCGACGCGCCGGTGTTCATTTCGGGCGAGTCGGGGACCGGCAAGGAGTTGACGGCGGTTGCCATCCATGAACGTTCGTTGCGGGCGAAGGGCCCGTTCGTCGCGATCAACTGCGGCGCGATTCCGCCGCACTTGATGCAATCGGAGCTGTTCGGCTATGAACGCGGCGCGTTTACCGGCGCCAATCAACGCAAGATCGGCCGCGTCGAAGCGGCCAATGGCGGTACGCTGTTCCTCGACGAAATCGGTGATTTGCCGATCGAGAGCCAGGCCGGCCTGCTGCGTTTCCTGCAGCAAGGCGCGATCGAGCGCCTCGGCGGCCACGAAGTGATTCCCGTGAACGTTCGCATCATCTCGGCGACGCACGTTGATCTCGAGGCGGCCGTGAAGGAAGGGCGTTTCCGTACTGACCTGTTCCACCGCCTGTGCGTGCTGCGGGTTGAGGAGCCGCCGCTGCGGGCGCGCGGGCAGGACATCGAGATTCTCGCGCACCATGTGCTGCAACGGTTCAAAGTCGACAACCATCGCAAGATCCGCGGCTTTACGCAGTGTGCGGTGCAGGCCATGTACGAATACCACTGGCCGGGCAACGTTCGCGAATTGATCAACCGCGTGCGGCGCGCCATCGTGATGGCCGACAGCCGCATGATCTCGGCGAAAGATCTGGACCTGTTGGCTTGGGCGCCGAAGCTGGTGCGCACGCTCGAAGAGATTCGCACCGAGGCTGAACGGCAGGCGATCGAGCAGGCGCTGCTGCGGCACTGCCATCGGTTGACGGATGTCGCGGCCGAGCTCGGCATTTCTCGTATTACGCTGTATCGGCTGATGTGCCGATATGGTTTGCGTGGTGAAGAATCGGGCGTGCCGGCCTGATGTCTCCTGGCGGAGTGAGGCGACCGTCCCGTGATAAGCGGGCCGGTCGTTTTTTTGCCTGCGCACGAGGCAATTTCGGCTGTCTGTTCCCCGATCGCTCCCCGGTACCCGATATTCCTTAGATTAACGAACTATCCACGTCTTTGGCGACGGCTGGCGTCGTCGTTGGCGACGGCCTGTTCGGGCACGGTGCGCAGTGCGTACGGCGTCGCGGCGGCCGGCATGCTGGCGTGCGTGGAAGCGTCATCGGCGGCCGCATCCGGTGCGGCATCAAAGTTGAAACATCCTCGCCGGCCGTGCCTGGAGCGGTCTTTCCGGCGAGCGTTGCACTTCCCGCCGAAATCGGCGCCGACCTCGCCACCGCCGACGCGCGATCCCTTGATATACGTGCTTTTGCCCCACGCGCGTGAAAAAGTCCGACAAATCAACGATGTTTGCGGGCGGGCCTGACGCAGCGCAGCGGCCACGATGTTGGGCATATCGAGGGGCGCGTATCAGGCATGAAACGTTTTTAGCTCCCGTGGGTGCCAGGGCTCGAGGTCGAGAATAAAAAACGCTTTGTTTTCAATGGTCTGAAGGCCGTGGCACGGAAGTCGCTTTATTGACTCCGCAAGGAGGACACGGCAATGCGACTTCTCACCTTTGACATGACCCACAGCGCGCGGCAACGCTTGAGCGCACTGTGCATGACGGCGCTGACGGCCGTGGGTGCTTTGTGCGCGGCCCCGGTGTTGGCGCAGGGCGCCGAGCCTCAACTGCGCGGCGCCGAGACCCAACTGGCAATGGTGTCCGATACGGGTGTGGTGGACAAGGCCGTTGCATCCGTGGTCGCTACGCAGGCGGCCGACGACGAAGCCGCGGCGGCGCAAGCCAAAGACGAGAGCTTCTCCGGCGCCGTAGCGACGAGCGTCGCGCGCATCGACGACAGCAGTCTCGGCAATGAACGCGGCCGCAATGCGCAAGGCATGACGTTGACGGTGCCCGGCATGGCAGCCAACGGCGTCACCCTGTGGGACGAACTTCCGTCCTCAGGCGTGCCGCTGCCGCGTCCGCAACAGTTGTCGAACGGCAGCAACGTGCAAGTCACGCGTGTGACTTACACGACGAGGTGAACGCCATGGGCCACGTGCCGAATTCACTGACGCGCGCAGGGCTGGCTGCAGTCCTGCTTGGGCTGGCCGTCCAGTCCGCGAGCGCAGATCCCGGCGATCTGGTCGTTGAGCGCCAAGTCGGCCCGCGTATCGCCTACCGCGGCTTGCCGGTCGATAGCTATCCGGTGACGGAGAGCGTGCACACCTTCCCGTCCCAGGCTTTCGGCGCATCAATGGATTCGCTGCAAAGCGTGACCGACAGCGAGTTGGCGTCGTATGCCGCCACAGGCGTGGGCGGTGTAGTGGACAACGCGTTGCAGCCCGCGATGGTGGGGCTGCTGGCAGGCAGCGGTGCCGCCGCCGGCACCCTGACGCCGGGCGGGACGCTTGGCGGCGCTTTTGGCGGCCTCGCCGGGGGCGTGGGCGGCACGATCACCGGCGCCCTTGGCGTGCTGTCGACGCTGCCTTCGATGCTGGGCACCGCGGGAGCCGGCAAATGAGCGCCCGTCACGTGGTCGGGTTGTCCGTCGCACTGGCGTGCGCCGGCATCCACGGCCTCCCGGCACAGGCGCAGTCGCTCGACGGCAACGCTGCGTATGCCGTCATCAATGGGGACGCGGCACGTAACGCTTCCGGGCGGATAGCGGTCAACGAAGCTGCGGGCAGCAGCAGTGCGCAGAGTAATCAAGCCGTCATCGCGACCAGTAGCGCCGTCTTTGGCGTGATCGGGTCCAGGCAGTCGGCGAGCATCGCCGGCGACGTCGCCACCGCAAGCAGCACGATCGGCGGCGCGGCATTTTCAGGTGTCACCGGACTGACGCAGGTCAATCAGTCCAGTGGCAGCGGAAATCTTCAACACAACGCCGCGGCGATTGTCGTCGGCGCGGTGAGTGGGGTGGAGGTCGTCTCGGATACGGCACTATCCGGCGCGATCTCCAAGGGTGGCCCGACTGGCCAAGGCAGCACCTCCGTGCAGATTCGGGAGGCATCCATTTCTCCGGACGCCTTTCGTAATGCATCGGGCATCGTGCAGGTCAACCAGTCGGCTGGGATAGGCAATGTAACCGCAAACGTTTTTGTGCTCCGTCCCCCGGCGGGCACATCTTTTTAAACTTGCGCTCTCGTCAAGGAGATGATCATGAAAAAGACATTTATCGCAGTTGCCGCAGTATTGGCCTTAACCGCCGGATCCGCGATGGCAGGCGGCGATGGCGATGAAGAACTCAGCGTCAGCAGCAACACGGAGATCAACAACGTCGCGAACGTCCGGACTTGTCTGTTCTTCTTCGGTTTCAACTGGGTTGACGGCGAAGCCAAGGCCAACATCGGCAATGAACAGCTGACCTTCAACAACACGCTCGAGCCGGGCAAGATGAAGCACCATCATAAGGATCATGGCGATGACCCGACTGCGACCGTAGGCGGTGGCGCATTGGCAAAGGCTTCGGGCAATATCGGCGTGAACGTGGCGGCCGGTGTCGGCAACAACCAGTCCAACGACGTCGCGTTGGCGGCAATTGACGCAGACAACGTCTTCGCCGCAGCGACTTCGGTATCGCATCAAAAGACCTTCGGAAATTCCGAAAAGCGCATGACCAATACCGCCACGCTTGACGGCGGCGCGCTGGCCGACGCCAAGGGGAATATCGGCGTGAACATCGCGGCCGGTGCCGGCAACAACCAGGAAAATGCGCTGGCTGCATCGATCAACAAGAGTGGCGTGTTGGCCATGGCGACGGGCACCAACGATCAAACCACGTCTGGCAACAAGGAAACGGGGGTGGTGGACATGGCAACGTTGGGCGGCGGCGCGTTGGCCGGCGCCGTGGGTAACATCGGCGTGAACTTGGCTGCGGGCGTTGGCAACAACCAACACAACAGCCTGGCAATCGCAGTAGGCGCCAAATTGTAAGACTCACTAAGCGCGAGCTCGGGCCGGTTGCAGACGCAGCCGGCCCGACCACCTCGCAGGGAGGCCGTGATGCTGAGACTCCGTAAGGGCTCTCTGTGTCGGCAGTTATTCGTCGGCATCTTGCTTGGCATGCCTTTGCTCGGGCATGCCCAATTGGCGTTTGACGCCAATGAAATGGTAGGTGTGCCAATCGTCAAGACGATCCATACGATGCGCGACTTGCGCTATCGCAACATCGTCAGGCAGCAATACGACTTCAGTTGCGGCTCCGCCGCGCTCGCGACCCTGCTCAAGTATGGCTACGGCATCGACATTCCCGAGCCCGAACTGATCAAGCAGATGATGACGTTCTCGACCCCCGAGATCGTGATCAAGAACGGCTTCTCGATGCTGGACATGAAGAAATTCGTGGAGACCCTTGGCTTTCGTGGCCGGGGATACCGGGTCGACATGGCTGCGCTGCACCAACTGCGCGTTCCGGTGATCGCGCTGATAGACATCAAAGGCTACCAGCATTTCGTCGTCATCAAGGCTGCCGCGGAAGGACGTGTGTTCGTTGCCGATCCCGCGCTTGGCAACCGCATCGTCGAAGAAGACGTTTTTGCCCAACAATGGAACGGGCTGGTGCTGGCTGTCGTCGGCAAACCGTTCAAGGAGGACTCCCCCCTTCTGCAAGGCAACGAATCCCTGGCCATGAAGTTGCGCGACCGCGCGCTTGCCACGGGAACGTCGCCGACGCCCATGGTCGATTTCGGCTTAATCAGGTCGGACTTGTTCTGAGAAGATCATGAATCGCTATGCAACGCTATTGGCTCTGAACCTGCTCGCAGGCGCCATGCCCGTGCTCGCGTCTGAAGTGCCGACATCCTGGCAGGCCGTCGACGACGACGTGCTCGCGCAGGCTACCGGAAAGTATCTCGATCAAAACATGATAGCGGGCTTCCAGCTCGTATTGCAGTCGCAATGGCAGACCCCGTCGGGCGCGAATCTTATTGCCTCCGGCGCCATCGACGTACAGAAGGCCGGCAATGGCTATCAAGTCGGCACCTCCGGCGCGACCGGCGTCACGCCGGCGCTCACGAACGTGTTGCCGTCGGCAAACAATATGGTCTCCAGCGCGTTGGCTACCATCAACGGTGTGGCGCAGATCACGCAGGTGGCCGGCAACGGCAACGCCGCGACCAACTTCGCAAGCATCGATTTCTCACCCGTAGCACATCTGGTGCCGACCGGCGGCACGGGAGGCGCAACGAGTTCGTCGACATCGCTGGGCGGCTCGACGGCACAGGTGGCGATCAATGCGGCTGGCGTAAACCTCAACCTTTCGACGCCGTTCGGCAATGTTTCCCAGTCGGTCGCAGGCGGCGCAGGCGGTGCGGCGAACCGCCTCATGCAGTTGGTGCAAGTGACGGGCAACAACCAACAAGTGCTCAACACGTTGAACCTGCATCTCCAAACCAGCCCGATTACCGCAGATGCGCTGCGTCAAATCGGCATCCAAAGCGCGCTGGCGAACATGCTGCCGGCGCGCAGGTAAATACAAAGCGGGGGATCGCCGTGCAGGGAGGCGGCGAATCCAGAAAAGAAGCGGAAGTAAAGACAAAGCAGTCAAGCAGCAAGGACGAGACGTTTTCGAGTTGATGTTGGATTGAGCGCGGCGGGGCCGTTCAGGCACCGCGGCGCTTTTACCCGGGGGGGTGCCATGAAGAACAATCACCGTTTTTTTCCCGTTGACGCGATCGCATGGGGGGTACTGCTTTTCACGCTATCGGCCCAGGCTCAGGAGCATACCGGCCCCTCGCCGGACGACAGATTCCAGCAGTTGATGGATATCGTGGACCGGCAGCAACGGGAAATTTCTTCTCTGAAGCAGCGTCTCACCGACCTGGAGATGACGCAGCGCGCGAGGGGGCTGACTGCGTGGGACACCGCGCAGATATCCCCGAGCGACGGTACCGCCGCCGGCACGGCCGGCGCGGCGGCCGGTGGGGCGGCCGGATCCTCCGGCGCAGGCTCGGCGGCGCCGATCGGCCAGACGCAACAAATGCAACGCAGTGAAAGCGAAGCGCAGCGCTCGCCCGGGGAAGAAGCCGTGGTGCAGCGTGAACATGCGCCGTTGTTCGACAAGAAGCTCACCATCGATGCTGGCTTGAGCTACGGTTACTACGACCGTCGCCAGTTGGCCTTGACGGGCTTTCTCGCCCTCGACGCGATTTTCCTTGGCACACTCAACCTCGGCGAGACCAAGGCGAGCGTGTGGACGTTCGACGTCAACACGCGCTACGGTCTGACCGACCGGTTGAGCGTGGCCGTCGACATTCCGTATCTGTATCGCAATACGAATTTCATCTCGGGCGGTGTCGGCGGCGCATCGACGACGATCAGCGACATCTCGAAGAACTCGTCTGCGATCGGCGATGTCAACGCATCGCTGTACTATCAAATCGTCAAGGAATCGACGGGCTGGCCGGATATCGTCGGTTCCTTGCGTGTGACGGCGCCTACCGGCACGTCGCCGTTCGGCATCAAGCTGGTCACGCCCGATCCGAACAACAACAATCTGCAAACGCCGGAACGCCTGCCTACCGGCAATGGGATCTGGTCGCTCACGGCCGGGGTGTCCTTCCTGCGTACGTACGATCCGATCGTGCTGTTCGCGAACGTCGCCTACACGTACAACATCGCGCGCTCGTTCAACGACATCTCGGCGGTATCGGGCGTTGTGCAGCCGGCCAAGGTAAAGCTTGGCGATGTCGTGCAGGTGGGTGCCGGGATGGCGCTGGCACTGAATGACAAGACCGCATTGAGCATTTCCTATTCGACCGCGATTTCGCGCGCATCCAAGACCCAGGTGCCTGGCGGCAGTTATACCAAGGTAGCCGGCAGCGCGACCAACGCGGCATCGCTCAATTTCGGCATCAATTACGCGATCGACAAACATTGGACGTTCAACGGCTATGTCAATGCCGGCATGTCGCCCGATGCGCCGAACTATGTGATCGGCGTTCGGTTCCCGTACACCTTTTGACGGGACGGGGTAACCAGGGCGGAACTGCGCCCGCCGGCATGTCCGGTGCGCGTGGTGCCGCATGCGGGAGAACGGAGATGGACAAGATTCGATCGGGGTTGGCCGCCTGTCTGGCGGTTGCGGGGTGGTTGATGGTGTCGACGGCTTACGGGGTGCCTGACTCGCTTGGCAGTGTGGCGCTGGGTACCGTTTTCGGCGGTGGTTCGTCGAGCCAGCCTGCGGCGGAAACGCCGCGATTGAGTCCGGAGCAGCTCGGCGGCTTGCTCGGCGGCGTCGCAACGCGGGTCGATCAATGCGTCAAGGGTGGATTGCTGGCGGACGACGGGACGCGTGCGGAGACACAGCTCGACAGACTGTTGACTAGCGCCGAACGCGCAACGGGCGAGACCAACGTGTTTTCGCAGATTCGCGGCGGGTGGGAGAAGGTCCGGCTACAGATGGCGGCGACCGAACAAACACCGCTGACAACGCGGGATTGTTCGGTGGCGGCGCGTCAATGGCGGCAGGCGAAGTCGACCTACCCGATCCAGTAGGGGGTACGCGCGTATGCGGCACGGCAAAAAATCGCCGCCACCGGCAGCCTGTTGCGGCAGCTCAGTGACGGACGGGGCCCACGCTCAAGTGAACGACGCTCAGCTGTTGACTGTGAAGGTTGGTGGTGGTGTCGAGGTGCGTGCCCGTGTTCTGTTGCGGCTTCGGCGCGGGAACGGGCGGGATGATTTCGTCCCACAGGCGTACCGCGCTGAGTTGCATTGTCGGGGCGGCCGGCATTGCGACGACTGTCGCCGACTGGCCGTGTGTCGCGCGCATTGTCGAAAGGGCCGCGTCGCTAATCGGCTGCGCCGGCAGCATCGTTGGCGCCGTGATGTCGGCGTGAGCCGTCGCCGGCATGAGCAGGCCCGGCAGACAATACATGGCTGAACGAATCAAATGGGTAATGGTATTTGACATGGCGAGCCCCCCGGCGTCCACCGTGCCGCCGCCTGCGACACTGCTCTGTATTGTATTGCGGACTCGGGGAAAAGATAGGGGTTTATTGGGGGTCATATGCGACTGCCCTTCGGTTTTCGCCGCAGGGGGGATGTCGCGCGCGGGCAACAGCTACGCGATGCGCAGCGCAAATGCCGCGCGAATTGCGGCGAACCGACATAAACTGGACGCCAACCGTCTCGGATGCGCGCCGGCGGGTGCGGTTGCGCGCAGCGTACGGAATCCGAGGGTTTCGTCTAATCGAATCGCCGCAGGGCGGCAAGACACAATAATAAGAAGCGGTCTGACCTGACCAGGCAGAGCGGGGGAAGCATGCGCGTGCTGGTGGTGGGCGAAGACGCCCCCTTGACCGGGGGGTTGACAACGGCCTTGCAGGCCGACGGGGAAGACTCGTCGGTCGCATTGCGCCACGCCCGGGAAATTCAACCGCGCGACTGGGCGTGGTTGCGCGAGTCGCCCGTGCGCCGGTGCCTGGTGGTGGGCGAGTCGGTCGCACGCGCCGGACTGGAGCTGTTGTGCGTGCAAGCGTCGGAACACCTCCCCGTCATTCCGGTGATCGTGACCGGACATACGCTGTTTCCCGATGAAATGATTCGCTGGCTGCAATTGGGCGTCTCGGCTTGTTTGCCGTGGCCGGCGCCGGCGGTGCGCACGCGCGCGGTGATCGACCTGGTGTTGGCGGGCGGCCGTTTTGTGCCCGATGAATCGCTCGCGGCGCTTCTGATGCTGTGGCGCCAGGAGTCGTTGGGCGGCGGCCCATTGGCGGCGGCCGGTTTGCCGGTGTTTCCGCTGGGCGGCGACAAGGCGGCCCAATTGGCTGAATCCGCCTTGCTCGGCATCTCGCAACGTCAATACGAAATCCTTGCGCTGCTCTCGCGCGGGTTGTCCATCAAGACCATCTGCCAGCAGTTGCTTATCTCCGAAGGCACGGCGAAGACGCACGTCTCGGCGTTGTACCGCCGGCTCGGCGCGCGCAACCGCGGCGAGGCGATTTATATTGCGGCGCAACGCGGCGCGAAGCGCCTCTTCGAGACGTGAACGCCCAAATCAAACGGAGACAATAGGCGCGGCGCGCTGCCGGGATTACCATCATGGCTTCGAGAACAAGATACCGAGACAGAGGAGCCCACGTTGTCCGCATCGTCGTCATCGTCAACGCCCACTTCACCGGCCGCCGCAGCGGCTGCCCGTTCGCAAACTGCCGCGCCTGAAAGCGTACCCGACCCATCGACCCCGAAAGGCGCGTTGGCCGGCGTCAAGGTGCTCGAACTCGGCACGCTCATTGCGGGGCCGTTCGCGGCGCGCATGCTCGCCGAATTCGGTGCCGAAGTCATCAAGATCGAAGACCCCGCCGGCGGCGATCCGCTGCGCAAATGGCGCAAATTGCACCCGGCTGAAGGCGGCACGTCGCTGTGGTGGGCCGTGCAGGCGCGCAACAAGAAATCGGTCACCGTCAATCTGAAACATCCCGAAGGCCAGGACATCGTGCGCCGCCTCGCTGCCGAGGCGGACATCGTCATCGAGAACTTCAGGCCGGGCCTGCTCGAACGTTTCGGACTCGGTTACGAACAACTCTCGGCCATCAACCCGGGGCTGATCATGGTTCGCCTGTCCGGCTACGGCCAGACGGGACCGTATCGCGACCGTCCCGGCTTTGGCGCGATCGCCGAGTCGATGGGCGGCCTGCGTCACATTACCGGCTATCCCGAACTGCCGCCGCCGCGCATCGGTATCTCGATCGGCGATTCGATCGCCGCGCTCCATGGCGTGATTGGCGCCATGATGGCCCTGCACCACCGCAATGCGCATGGCGGACGCGGCCAGATGGTCGACGTGGCGCTGTACGAGGCTGTCTTCAATCTGATGGAAAGCGTGGTACCCGAATACAGCGTGGCGGGCATGGTGCGGGAGCGCACCGGCGCCGCCTTGCCGGGCATCGTGCCGTCGAACACCTATCCATGTGCGGACGGCATGATCGTTATCGGCGGCAACAGCGATCCGATCTTCAAGCGCCTGATGTGCGCGATCGGGCGACAGGATCTCGCGGACGACCCGGGTCTCGCCCACAATGACGGACGCGTGCCGCGCACGCAGGAAATCGACGATGCGATCGGCGCGTGGACGCGCACGCAGCCCATCGAGGCCGCCCTTGGCGTGCTGCAGGGCGCGGACGTGCCGGCGAGCCGGATCTATACGGTGGCCGACATGTTCACCGATCCGCAATTCATCGCACGCCAGATGATCCAGCGGCATGCCTTTCCCGACGGCACGCCCATCGATCTGCCCAATATCTCGCCGAAACTCTCGGAAACGCCGGGGCAGACCCAATGGCTTGGGCCCGAACTGGGGGCACATACGGATGAAGTGCTGCGGCATCTGGGTTATGATGCCGACCAAATATTTAAGTTGCGAAGCAATAACGTCATCTGACGGAGACAATCGATGCAAAGACGGCAATTCATGTCGGCCCTGGCCGCAACGGGCTTGATCGGCGCAGGCGTGCGTCCGCTGCATGCCCAGGCCAAGCTGGAAAAGACGAAGATTGCGATCGCCGTCGGCGGCAAGAATCTCTTCTATTACCTCCCGCTGACCATCGCCGAGCGCCTGGGCTACTTCAAGCAGGAGGGCCTCGAGGTCGAAATCTCCGACTTTGCCGGCGGCTCCAAGGCGTTGCAGGCATTGCTCGGGGGCAGTGCCGACGTCGTGTCAGGCGCCTATGAACACACCATCGCGCTGCAGGCCAAGAACCAGTACATCCGCGCTTTCGTTCTGCAGGGCCGCGCCCCTCAGATTGTGTTCGCCGTCTCCAACAAGACGATGCCGAACTACAAGTCGCTCGCCGACCTGAAGGGCAAGAAGATCGGCGTGACCGCGCCGGGTTCGTCGACCAACATCATGGCCAATTTCGTGCTGGCCAAGGCCGGCATCAAGCCCAACGAGGTTGCATTCGTGGGCGTGGGCGCCTCGTCCGGCGCATTGGCGGCGCTGCGGTCGGGCAACATCGACGCAATGGTGAATCTGGACCCCGTCATCACGATGCTGGAGCGCGACAAGGAAGTGCGCATCGTTTCCGATACGCGCACCCTCAAGGAGACGCAAGCCGTGTTCGGCGGCAATATGCCGGCCGGTTGCCTGTACTCGACGGACAGTTTCATTCAGAAGAATCCGAATACGACGCAAGCGCTGGCCAACGCGATGGTGCATGCGCTGCGCTGGCTGCAGACCGCGGGGCCGTCGGAGCTCATCAAGACGGTGCCCGAGTCGTATTTGCTGGGCGACCGCGCCTTGTATCTCGATGCCTGGAGCCGCGTGAAAGAAGCCATCTCGCCGGACGGCCTGATTCCGGCCGACGGACCCGCCACGGCATTGCGCACGCTGCAGGCCTTCGACGAAACGGTACGCGGCAAGCAGATCGACCTGTCGAAGACCTTTACGAACGAGTTCGCGAAGAAAGCGGACGCGAAGTACAAGTAACGCGCCGGAAGTCACCCACCGACCCATGAGCCTACCTGCCCTCAGTTTCGACCGCATTACCTGCACCTTTGTCGCGCGTGACGACCGCACCCAGCGTTATACGGCCGTCGCCGACACGTCGCTGACCATCGCGGCCGGCGAGTTCGTATCCGTCGTGGGGCCGACCGGGTGCGGCAAGTCGACTTTGCTCAATGTGGCCGCCGGCTTGTTGTCGCCGTCGTCCGGCGACGTCAAGGTCTTCGGCGAGCCGCTTTCCGGCATCAACAGCCGCGCGGGCTACATGTTCCAGGCTGAAGCGCTGATGCCGTGGCGCAATGCCATCGACAACGTTACCGCCGGTCTCGAGTTCCGCGGCGTGATGAAGGACGAGGCGCGCATGCGCGGGCAGGAATGGCTCAAACGGGTGGGGCTCGGCGGTTTCGAGGACCGTTATCCGCATCAGTTGTCGGGTGGCATGCGCAAACGCGTCGCCATGGCGCAGACGCTGATTCTCGATCCCGACATCGTGTTGATGGACGAGCCGTTCTCAGCGCTCGACATCCAGACGCGTCAGTTGATGGAGAATGAGCTGCTCGACCTGTGGGCCGCGAAGCGCAAGGCCGTGCTTTTCATCACGCACGATCTCGACGAAGCCATCGCACTGTCCGATCGCGTGATCGTGTTGTCGGCAGGGCCGGGGACACGTCCGATAGGTGAATTCCGAATTGACTTGCCGCGCCCGAGAGACGTTGCGGAAATTCGGTCGCATCCGCGATTCACCGAGCTGCATGCCCAGATATGGGACGTGCTGCGCGAGGAAGTCCTGAAGGGCTACGCCCAGCAATTGAAAGCGGTTTAAGCGGCATTTTCCACTCGAGTCGAGATCCGTACGTCATGCGAAATCGTTCGTTGTCCCGTTACCTGCGGTTGTGGCAATGGCTGCTGCTGCTTGCGTGTTTTCTCGTCTGGTATGCGCTGACCAG
This sequence comes from Pandoraea terrae, assembly GCF_902459695.1. Taxonomy (GTDB): domain Bacteria; phylum Pseudomonadota; class Gammaproteobacteria; order Burkholderiales; family Burkholderiaceae; genus Pandoraea; species Pandoraea terrae. Next base: position 266,615 of record NZ_CABPRZ010000006.1, on the reverse strand, counting down.
CCCGACCTTGTTGCCCGCCTTCTATTTCGACAGTCCGGACAAGGCCGCCTTCTTCTTCGGCGAGCCGCAGCGCGTGCTGATGCAGATCTGGACGTGGTTCGCGGGCGGCGAAATTTACCTGCATCTCGGCGTGACCCTGCTCGAGACGGCGCTGGCGTTCGTCATCGGCACCGTGTTCGGGTTGGCAGTGGGTCTGTGGCTGGCGCTGTCGCCGACGGCCGGCGCGTTGCTCGATCCGTACATCAAGGCCGCGAACTCAATGCCGCGCGTGATTCTGGCGCCGATCTTCGGGGTCTGGTTCGGGCTCGGCATCTGGTCGAAGGTGGCGCTGGGCGTCACGCTCGTTTTCTTCATCGTATTTTTCAACGTCTACCAGGGCGTGAAGGAAGTGAGTCCGGTGGTGTTGGCCAACGCGCGCATGCTGGGTGCCAATCAGCGCCAGCTGCTGCGCCGCGTGTATCTGCCAAGCGCCACGAGCTGGGTGTTTTCGAGCCTGCACAACTCGGTGGGACTGGCGTTCGTGGGCGCGGTGGTTGGCGAATACCTGGGGTCGTCACGCGGCGTCGGCTATCTGATCCTTCAGGCGGAAGGGACCTTCGACATCAACACCGTGCTGGCCGGGGTGCTGGTGCTCACCGCGTTCGCGCTCGCACTCGATTCGCTGGTCGGCCTGGCCGAAAGACGCCTGATGGTATGGCAGCCGCAGGCCGGGGAGACCGAGAAAATGTAGGACAAGGGACGGCGGCCGGCTGGCCTCGGGCACGGCCGCAATTGTGACCGCATTTGTGACCGCATTTGTGACATATCGCCGTGGCTTTCCTCGGTTACAATTCCCATTATGCGAATCCTGCTCAGCAACGACGATGGGTATCAGGCGCCGGGCCTGGCTGCGCTTTACGAGGCGCTGTCACCGCTTGGCGACATTACCGTGGTGGCGCCCGAACAGAACTGTAGCGGCGCCTCGAACTCCCTGACCCTGCAACGGCCGCTGTCGGTATTTTCCGCCGCCAACGGGTTCCGTTTCATCAATGGCACGCCGACCGACTGCGTGCATATTGCCCTGACCGGGCTGATTGACGAGCGCCCCGACATCGTCGTGTCGGGCATCAACAACGGGCAGAACATGGGGGAAGACACCCTCTATTCGGGCACCGTGGCCGCCGCCACCGAAGGCTTCCTGTTCGGCATCCCGTCGTTTGCTTTTTCCCAGGTGAACAAGGGGTGGGATCATCTCGACGCCGCCGCACGTGTGGCGCGCGAGATTGTCGAACGGTATATGGAGCGTCCGATTGGCGCGCCGTTCCTGTTGAACGTCAATATTCCCAATCTGCCGTATGCCCAGATCAAGGGTGCGCTGGCCACAAGGCTGGGCAAGCGGCATCCGTCGCAACCGGTGATCCGACAGGAGAATCCGCGCGGCGAACCGATTTACTGGATCGGCCCCGCCGGCGACGCGCGTGACAGCAGCGAAGGCACCGATTTCCATGCCGTGGCACACGATTACGTCTCGGTGACTCCCTTGCAGCTGGATCTGACGCACACCGCGCGACTGGACGTCGTGCATGATTGGCTCGCCAGCGCAGGGGTCACTGGACGATGACGACACCACCGAAGCGTTTCCCACTTCCGCTCGCTGATGTGATGGCGCGCCGCCAACGCAAATCGACCGCACTGGACAAGGCCGCGCGCGTTTCCCCGGCGGGTGCGCCACCGGCTTCGATGACGCGGCCGGCAACGCCGGCCTCGGGCAAGCCCGCGACACCGCCGGCGGCGAAAACGGCAAGCAAGCCGGGCACGAATATGACAAGGCAAACCACAAGCCATGCCGCGACGAAGGCTGCATCAGGCGCCGCGAGCGCTGCGGCTGCCGGCAAGCCGGCGCATGCACTGCGCGCCTCGGCGACGTCGCTGTCAGGCGCTTCCGCACGACCGCAACCGGGCGGTGGGCGGCATCACGGTGGTACCCACGCAGCGGGCGCGAAGACGGGCGCTGCCCGACCGGCCGCCGCGCCGCATGCGCAGCCGGTGCCGAAACCTGCCGCGAAGCCGGCGGCGAAATCCGTTTCGCCGGGCGGTGGCATGCAGAAAACCGTTGCCCGCGCCGCGACCCAGTCCGACGGCGTCGGCCTCACTTCCGAGCGGGTGCGTTTGCGTTTGGCGGAGCGTGTCGAGGCGTTCGGCGTCAAACACCGCGGCGTGCTCGACGCGATAGCGACGGTGCCGCGTCACGGGTTCGTCGATGCGGCGTTGGCCAATCAGGCGTATGAGGATGCGGCGCTGCCGATCGGCCACGGGCAAACGATTTCGAAGCCTTCGGTGGTGGGGTGGATGATCGAGCTGATGCTCGCGGGCCGGCCCACCTTGGACAAGGTGCTGGAAATCGGCACGGGCTGCGGCTATCAGGCGGCCGTGCTGAGCCTGCTGGCGCGCGAGGTGTACTCGATCGAGCGCATCCGGCCATTGCATGAGCGCGCCAAAGCGAACCTACGGCCGTTACGCGTGCCCAATATCCGTTTGCACTACGGCGACGGCCGACTCGGGTTGCCGAGCGTCGCACCGTTCGACGGCATCATCATTGCTGCGGCTGGCCTTGAAGTTCCGCAGGCGCTGCTGGAGCAATTGGCGGTCGGCGCGCGTCTTGTCGCGCCGGTCGGCGGCGAACAACAGTATTTGACCTTGATCGAGCGTACGGGCCCGCGCCAATGGCGGGAGACGCGCCTTGATAGGGTCTTATTCGTACCTTTAAAATCGGGCATTATTTGAGCCCGACAGCTACATTCTGCGGAGGAATTGAGTGAATTTGCGAGCGGGACTTCATCAGCGCGTCGCCAGTGTGTTGTTGTTGAGCATGCTGGCTGCATGCGCATCGCGCCAGGTGGGCGCGCCCGTGGTCGACCGGACCATGACGCCGGGCACGAGTGTGTCGGGCAGTGTGGTTGGCGCTGCGCCGGTCGTTGACGATACCCCGGTGCCGCCGGGCTTCTATCGTGTCAAGCCGGGCGATCGCCTATATCGGATTGCGTTGGAAAACGGGCAGAATTACCGTGACATCGCACGCTGGAACAATATCGCGAACCCGGACCAGATCGAAGTGGGTCAGGTGCTGCGCGTGAAGCCGCCGGCGGGTGACACGGCGACCCCATTGCCCCAGGCTGCGCCGGTCGCAGGCGCTGCGGCGAGCGGCGCGAACGGGGCTACGGCGAACAACCCCGCGGCCGCACCGGCGCAGGCGAACCCGGCAGCATCGGCGCCCGCGGCGAGCGGCGGGGCATTATCCCTTGGCTGGCCGGCGCGCGGCAGCGTGGTGGGCACATTCAATGACAGCACCAACAAGGGGCTGAACATTTCCGGCAGCGCGGGTGATCCAGTGGTGGCAGCCGGCGCGGGCAAAGTGGTGTACTCGGGCGCGGGCCTGCGTGGCTACGGCAATCTGGTGATCATCAAGCACGATGGCACCTTCTTGACGGCGTATGCGCACAATCGCACACTGTTGGTGAAGGAAGGCGACAGCGTAACCCGAGGGCAGAAGATCGCCGAAATGGGGGATTCCGACGCGAGCCGCGTAATGTTGCATTTCGAGGTGCGCCGCGATGGCAAGCCTGTGGATCCGATGAAGTATTTGCCGCCTCAATAACCAAGGCAGGGTCGAATGCTCAAGAGAAAGCGTCGTACTTCGCAAGAGGAAGGCCTCGCTACCCCGGGTTCCGAGGATCGGAACGAGGGGCAGGACGAAGCTGTGGACGACGCTTTCGCTGAAGAGCGTGAGGCGGAGGAGGAGGGCGATGAAGAGGAGTCGTCCGAATCGTCATCGGCCGAGGGGCGCCGTGCAGCGAGGCCGGTGGCCGAGCCGGAGGACTTCGGCACGGTGCTGCAGGCCGAGCTGACGGCCGATACCGTCCAGCACTATCTCAATCGCATCAGCATCAAGCCATTACTGTCGCCCGCGGAGGAGCTCGACTACGCGACACGCGCGCAGGCGGGCGAGTTCCCGGCGCGGCAGGTGATGATCGAGCGCAATTTGCGGCTCGTTGTCAGTATTGCGAAGGGGTATTTGAATCGCGGGGTGCCTTTGCTCGATTTGATCGAGGAGGGCAACCTCGGTTTGATGCATGCGATCGAGAAGTTCGATCCGGGCCGCGGTTTCCGTTTTTCGACGTACGCGACATGGTGGATTCGCCAGAGCATCGAGCGGGCGATCATGAATCAGGCGCGAACGGTGCGTTTGCCGGTGCATGTGATCCGCGAGCTGAATCAGGTGTTGCGCGCGAAGCGCCATCTTGAAAAGAGTGCGGCGCATGCGGACGGTGGCGAGCATCGTGATGCGAGCATCGAGGATATCGCGGACCTGACAGGCAAGACGGCTGAGGAAATTACCGATATTTTGGCGCTCAACGAGCATGTGGCATCGCTCGACGCACCGCTCGAAATCGACCCGGGCAGCAGTTTGCTCGATCTGCTGTCGGATGACCACAGCGAGGCGCCGGAGCAGGAGGTGCAGCACCGCGAGCTGGAAGATCTGATGCGGTTGTGGCTGTCCCGGCTGTCGCAGAAGCACCGCTATGTGATCGAGCGCCGCTTCGGCTTGAACCGGGTCGAACCGGCTACACTGGAAGAACTGGCGGACGAGATGGGGCTGACGCGCGAACGTGTGCGGCAGATCCAGCAGGAAGCGCTGGTCAAACTCAAACGTTATTTTGCTTCGAACGGGGTTCGTAAGGACGCCGTCTTGTGATGCCCTTGCCCACACCTGTCCTGGTATTTGATATTGAGACGATTCCGGACGTCGACGGTTTGCGTCGGCTCGATCCCGCATTGGCAGGGTTGTCCGACGACGCAGTCGCTGAAGCGGCGTTTGCGGCGCGCCGCGAAAAGGTCGGTCACGACTTCTTGCCGCTGCATCTGCATCGGGTCGCAGCGATATCCTGCGTGTTCCGCGATCGTGATGGTTTGCGCGTAAAATCGATTGGGACGCTCGAGGACGGCGAAGGCGCGCTTGTGAGCGCGTTCTACCGCACGATCGAGAAATACGCGCCGCAATTGGTATCCTGGAACGGCGGCGGTTTCGATCTGCCGGTGCTCCACTACCGCGGACTGATCCACGGGGTGCAAGCCCCGCGCTATTGGGACATGGGCGAGGACGATCGCGAGTTCAAATGGAATAACTACATCAGCCGTTACCATAGCCGTCATCTGGACCTGATGGACCTGCTGGCGATGTATCAGGCGCGCGCCAACGCGCCGCTCGACGACCTCGCCAAGCTCTGCGGTTTTCCGGGAAAGCTCGGCATGGACGGCAGCAAGGTTTGGGAAGCTTATCGTCAAGGAAATTTGGCGGAGATTCGCAATTATTGCGAGACGGATGTCGTGAATACGTATCTCGTCTATTGCCGTTTTCAGTTGATGCGCGGCGGGCTGCGCATGGCGGAGTACGAGCAGGAAATCGAGTTCGTCAAACGCTCGCTTGCCGATGAGGCTGCGCCGCATTGGAAGGAGTATTTAGCGGCGTTTGGGTGAGTTTTTTGGGGTTGATTCCCCGTTGGGTAGGCTGGCGGTTTGTTCGATTCTGGACCCGCTTTCCACCGTGGTCAGTTGACGCTTCGTTTGAGGCTGGACCCGCTTTCCACGCTCGCGCCAGCCGCTTTATCGACCCTCCTTCCGCTCCCGGAGCACACGTCCGCTGCAGGAGGGTCAATAAAACGGCACCGACGTTACCGTGCCTTTGATTCCCGGTCCGTCGAAGACCCGCTTCACACTCCCCCACGCGACACTTTGCCCTCCGTAACCGCCGCCAGTGCGGCACTCCCAGCGACGGTCCCTACAGCCAAAGTGTCGTGAGACCCAGTCGTTCATCGGCCCGGGGGCAGCATCGCAATCACTGGCGGCCTGGCTCGCCTCACGGGTGCTCCCCTCGATGCATGACGACGGCAATGGCGCTGGTTTTGCGCAGCAAAAGTAGCTCCGTTGGCGGCCTCGGGCGCTGGAGAGGGCGCGAGCGCAGCAATTTGGGCCAGTGCTGAAGGTCCGCTGGCGGCCCCGGGAGCCGGGGAGGGCGCAAGGGAATCACATCGAGATGCCGCTGGTGCCCGACAAACCGGCATCCCACCCAATTCCTCCTCCTCAGGAGGAATACACCCAGCGAATCGTCTACAATGGCGGGTTTGCTGTACTGAGAATGACGCCGTGACCCGCCCCACAAGACATGCACACCGCGGCCGCCAGCCCGCAGAGCTTGGCATCATCGACATTGACTCGCTCGACATGGAAGCGCGTGGCGTCGGCCGCCTGCCGCCCGAGGGCGAAGCGGGTACGCCGGAGTATAAGCCGGGCAAGGTGATTTTCGTCGAAGGCGCGCTGCCGGGTGAGCGCGTCACTTTCCTCTCGTACCGCCGCAAACCCAAATTCGAGCAGGCCGATACGGTCAGCGTCCTGCGTGCCAGTGCCATGCGCGCCCATCCGAAATGTCCGCATTTCGGCAAGTGCGGCGGCTGCTCAATGCAACACCTGGAGCCGCGCGCCCAGTTGGCCATCAAGCAGCGCGTGCTTGAAGACAATCTGTGGCACCTCGGAAAGGTCAAGGCCGAAACGCTGCTGCGCCCGATTCAAGGGCCGGATTGGGGCTATCGCTTTCGCGCACGCCTCACGGTACGTTACGTCGCCAAGAAGGGCGGAGTGCTGATCGGGTTCCACGAGCGCAAAAGCAGTTATGTGGCCGACATGGATTCCTGTGAAGTGCTGCCGCGTCACGTCTCGGATATGCTCGTGCCGTTGCGCCGCCTCGTGGAGTCGCTGTCAATCAAAGAACGCCTTCCGCAAATCGAATTGGCCATCGGCGCCGACGTCACGGCGCTGGTGCTGCGAATCCTCGAGCCGCTAACGCCGGAAGATGAGGCGATCCTGCGGGCCTTTGCCGACACGCATCGCGTGCAGTTCTGGGTGCAGCCGAAAGGGCCGGACACCGCTGTGCCGTTCTATCCGCTCGAACCGGAACTCCATTACACGCTGCCGGAATACGATATTCGTATGCCGTTCAAGCCGACGGATTTTACGCAGGTCAATCATCAGATCAATCGCGTGCTGGTCAGCCGAGCGTTGCGCCTTCTCGCGCCGCGACCGGACGAGCGGGTGCTCGACCTGTTCTGCGGGCTCGGCAATTTCACGCTGCCGCTGGCCCGCGTGGCCGGCCGGGTCGTGGGGATCGAAGGCAGCACGGCACTTACCGAGCGCGCGCTCGCCAACGCCGGCCGTAACGGTCTGGCTGGCAAAACGGAATTTGCCTGCCGCAATCTGTTCGAGGTCTCGGCCGAGGATATTCGCGCGCTCGGCCACTTCGACCGCTATTTGATCGATCCGCCCCGTGAAGGGGCACTGGCCGTCGCGAAGGCGCTGGCGGAACTGTCGCAGGCCGGCTACGACGGGTTGCCGCGCCGTATTGTCTATGTCTCCTGCGGCCCCGGTACGCTCGCGCGCGATGCCGGTCTGCTCGTTCATGAAGCCGGCTACCGCCTGACGCACGCCGGGGTCGTCAATATGTTCCCGCACACGTCTCACGTCGAATCGATCGCCGTGTTCGAACGGCCCAATATCGGTGAAAAATGGGTGCCCCGTATGTCGGCCCCCGTTTCGGCTCCCGTTTCAGCTCCCGTTTCAGCTCCCCTTTCCGCCGCCGCGGAACAAGAGGACTTGTCCGAGAACGTGGATTCGGCAGGGATGCCCGACGTCACTTCCGACGTTAGTGCTTGATGAACGCATTGAAAAATAAGGGTCGGATGATCTGGGCGTAAAAAAACCGGCCTCGAATGAACTGCACCCCCAAAGGTTGGATCGATGTCCAACTTGATGGGGTCAGTTCAGAAAGGCCGGCTTATTTTCCGGTATTGGGCGAAATGCGTGGTCCGCCCGATCCGGGAGTGCGCCGCTTAGTTGCGGTTGCCGCCCAATACGCCGAGCAAGGCGAGCAGGTTGGCAAAGATGTTGTACAGGTCGAGGTAGATCGCGAGCGTGGCCGTGACGTAGTTCGTTTCGCCACCGTTCACGACGCGCTGCACGTCGAACAGGATGTACGCAGAGAAGATGGCGATGGCGAGTACTGACACCGTCAGCATCAGGGCCGGCAGTTGCAGCCAGATGTTGGCGATCGACGCCAGCACAATGACCATTACGCCCATGAACAGCCACTTCGACAGGCCGCTGAAGTCGCGCTTGCTCACCGTGGCGACCGTCGCCATGGCCCCGAAAATCACCGCCGTGCCGCCAAACGCCATCATGATCAGCGACGCGCCATTCGAAAAACCCAGCACGAAACTCAACAGGCGCGTCAGCATCAGGCCCATGAAGAACGTGAAGCCCAACAGCAGGGCCACGCCAGCGCCACTGTTCTTGAAACGCTCAATGGCGAACATGAAGCCAAAGGCAATCGCCAGGAATGCGATCACGCTCACCATCGGGCTGCCCGCGAACAGCGAGAAGCCATAGGTCACGCCAAGCCACGCGCCGGCAATCGTCGGCAGCATCGACAAGGCGAGCAGCCAGTAAGTGTTGCGCAACACCCGGTTGCGAACGGCCACCGTGGTGACGCCACCCCGGCCATAGCCGAAACGTTGGAAATCCTGGTTCATGTGTTCTCCTTTGCAAATGCGCATCCGGCCTCGCCGGATCGCGATTCGACACTGCCTTGACTGGCCGGATTCTCCGGCGCGTCCCCGCGACCGGCACCCCTGCGCGCGCCGAAACGCCCAATCTTGCCAGATCGGCGCCTCAAAACGCGGGACATGCCCGGCCGTCAACGCTTTTGAGCCTGACGGGCGCGTTAGGTTCCGTCCCCATCATAACAGCCTTCATGCTACAATTACGGATTCATTTTGGTTACATAACTGCTTAATTTTTTGGAGTTTTTCATGGCAGTCGAACGCACTTTGTCGATTATCAAGCCCGATGCCGTTGCCAAGAACGTGATTGGCCAGATTTACAGCCGCTTCGAAGGCGCTGGCTTGAAGATCGCAGCGGCCAGGCTGGTTCAGCTCTCGCGCGGCGAAGCCGAACAATTCTACGCCGTCCACAAAGAGCGCCCGTTCTTCAAGGACCTGGTCGATTTCATGATCTCGGGCCCGGTGATGATCCAGGTCCTCGAAGGTGAAAACGCCGTCGCGTTGAACCGCGAGCTGATGGGCGCCACCGATCCGAAGAAGGCCGAGAAGGGCACGATTCGCGCCGATTTCGCCGACAGCATCGATGCAAACGCCGTGCACGGCTCGGACGCTGCCGAAACGGCTGCGGTCGAAGTCGCATTTTTCTTCCCGGGTCTGAACGTCTACTCGCGCTAAGCGAGTCTGGATGTTCGCGGGATGCTTGACGGAGTAGGGCCATGACCGAACCGCTGAAGAATCTGCTCGATTACGATCCGGATGGTCTGGCTGCGTACTGCGCAACGCTCGGCGAAAAGCCGTTTCGCGCGCGTCAATTGCAACGCTGGATCCACCAGATGGGCGCCGCCGATTTCGACGGCATGACCGATCTGGCCAAATCGTTGCGCGAGAAGCTGCGTACGCGCGCGGAAATCCGCGCGCCGCAGGCGATCACCGACCACCTGTCGGCCGATGGCACGCGCAAATGGCTGCTCGACGTCGGCAACGGCAACGCCGTGGAAACCGTCTACATCCCGGAAGATACGCGCGGCACGCTCTGCGTTTCCTCGCAGGCGGGCTGCGCCGTCAATTGCCGTTTCTGCTCGACCGGCAAACAGGGCTTTTCGCGCAATCTCACGATGGGCGAAATCATCGGCCAGCTCTGGATGGCCGAATTCCTGTTGCGCCATACGCTGGGCCGCGAAGGCAAGCAGGAGCGTGTCATCACCAATGTGGTGATGATGGGCATGGGCGAGCCGCTGCTCAATTTCGAGAACGTTGTGGGCGCCATGCGCCTGATGCTCGACGATAACGCCTATGGGCTGTCGCGCCGCCGGGTTACGCTGTCGACTTCGGGTGTGGTGCCGATGATGGACCGCCTCGGCGCCGAATTGCCGGTGGCGCTGGCCGTTTCGCTGCATGCACCGAACGATGCCCTGCGGGACACGTTGGTGCCGCTGAACAAGAAATATCCGCTGCGCGAACTGATGGGCGCGTGCGAGCGGTACCTCGAAGTGGCGCCGCGCGATTTCATCACGTTCGAATACTGCATGCTTGACGACGTCAACGACACCGACGCGCATGCGCGCGAGCTCGTGGCGCTCACGCGCGACGTGCCGTGCAAGTTCAATCTGATTCCCTTCAATCCGTTTCCCGAATCCGGCCTGTTGCGTTCGAAGGACCCGCAAATCAAACGGTTTGCGCAAATCCTGCTCGATGCCGGCCTCGTCACGACCGTGCGCAAGACGCGTGGCGATGACATCGACGCCGCCTGCGGCCAGCTGGCCGGCGAAGTGCAAGACCGCACGCGCCTCGCGCAACGCGGTAAATTCGGGAAAATTGCGGTCGAGGTGCGAGCCGTATGAGGTTGCGCGCGGGCGGGTCGAAGCCGACGGGCGAACGCGCCCGGCAGTGCCCGCCTTCGATGGCAAGCACGATTGCGATAACGAAAATTCAACGCACGCAGGGCGCGTTCGACGCCGCGCGTGAATTCGCCGGTCAATCATTCCCGTGGTCCGCTGATGCCGTGGCAGGCCGCCATGCGACACGGACGCGGCGAATGACGGAACCGGCTTCAGCATCATCAGAATATCCTCAGCCGTCAAAGACGGTTGCTTACGAACGGGGGCGTATCGATGGATAACCAGGATCAGGCAGAAGCGATCACGCAAACCGAACCGGCAGGCGCCGGTCCGGCGCCGGGATTGGCCGAAACGGCCGTCCAGGTGGGCGCGCAGCTTGCCGCGCTGCGTGAACAGCGCGGCATGTCGATCGAAGACGTTTCGGCGCGCCTCAAGGTTTCGGCTCAAAAGCTGAAGCGCCTGGAGGCAGGGGAGTGGAGCACGCTTCCCGAAATGCCGTTCGTGCAGGGCGTGGTGCGCGGCTATGCGCGCATGCTCGGTGCGGATCCGGCGCCGCTGACGGAGCCGTTGCGCCGCTTCGGCCGCAACGCGCAAATCGAGATGCCGCCGCCCGTGCCGAATGCCCCCAGCATTCCGAAAAGCCCCGTGCGCTTCCGCTCGCCGGTCGGCTCGCCTCAGGCCAAGTGGCCCTGGGCGCTGGCCGTGCTCGTGATCGTGGCGGGCGCTACGTGGTATTTTGGCGGCAGTCACAAGGCGGCCTCGACGGTCTCGCCGGCGGAACCCGCTTCGTCGGCCAGCACGCCGGCTGCGCAAGCCGCGGAGCCGGCCAGCCAGCCGGTCGTCGCGGATGTCAATGCGACGCCGCCGGGCGCCGATGCCGGCACCGTGGCAAGCGATGCCGCCGCTGCCAACAGCACCGGTGCAGCAATGATCGCCGCAACGGATCCGTCGCGCGTCGTCTCGGCCGTGGCGAGCGCCGCAGCCGGGATGTCGGCCGAGGCCTCGGCGCCTGCCGCCATGGCGCCGGCGTCGTCCGCAGCGGCGGGCCAGCCGGGTAACGGCAAGCTTACGCTGAACCTGAAGGCCGACAGTTGGGTCGAAGTGCGTCAACGCGACGGCAAAATCGTGTTCTCGCAACTGCTGCGTGCAGGTGCAGCCCAGGACATCACGGGCGATGCACCGCTCAAGGTGGTGATCGGCAACGTGGCCGGCGTCGAGTCGGTGCAGTTCAATGGTCAACCGGTCGAATTGAAGACCCGCAATGCGGGCAACGTGGCGCGCCTCTCGCTGCAATGAGGGCGCGGACGAGGTAAATCATGGCTTCTGTACAATGCATGCCGATCACCGGAGGGCCTGCGGCGCGCCGCAAGACGCGTCAAGTGGGCATTCGCTGGGGCGGGCAACGGGTGACCGTCGGCGGCGATGCGCCGATTCGCGTGCAATCGATGACCAATACGGATACGGCCGACGCCATCGGCACGGCCATCCAGGTCAAGGAACTGGCGCAGGCCGGCTCGGAACTGGTCCGTATTACCGTCAACACGCCGGAAGCGGCTGCGGCGGTGCCGTCGATTCGTGAGCAGCTCGATCGCATGGGCGTGACTGTCCCGCTCGTCGGCGACTTTCACTACAACGGCCACAAGCTGTTGACCGATTTCCCGGCATGCGCCGAAGCGCTGTCGAAGTACCGGATCAATCCCGGCAATGTCGGGCAGGGCGCAAAGCGGGATTCGCAATTTGCGCAGATGATCGAGGTGGCTTGCCAATACGACAAGCCGGTGCGCATCGGCGTGAACTGGGGCAGTCTCGACCAGTCCCTGCTCGCGCGCATCATGGACGAAAACGCGCAGCGCGCCGAGCCTTGGGAAGCGCAGAGCGTGATGTACGAGGCGCTGATCACGTCGGCGATCGAGTCGGCCGAGCGCGCTCGTGAAATCGGGCTGCCGGCAGAGAAGATCCTGCTGTCGTGCAAGGTCAGTGCGGTGCAGGACCTGATCGCGGTGTATCGCGAATTGTCGCGCCGCTGCGATTATGCGCTGCACCTCGGATTGACCGAGGCCGGCATGGGTTCGAAGGGCATTGTCGCGTCGACCGCCGCGCTGTCGGTGCTCCTGCAGGAAGGCATTGGCGATACCATTCGCATTTCGCTGACGCCGGAACCGGGCGGCGCGCGCACTGGCGAAGTCGTCGTTGCTCAGGAAATCCTGCAGACGATGGGTTTGCGGGCTTTCGCGCCGATGGTGATCGCCTGTCCGGGCTGCGGTCGCACCACAAGCACGGTGTTCCAGGAGTTGGCGGCAAGCATTCAGACATATCTGCGTGAACAAATGCCGGTGTGGAAGGCGCAATATCCGGGCGTGGAAAACATGCACGTTGCGGTCATGGGCTGCATTGTCAACGGACCGGGCGAGTCGAAGCACGCCAACATCGGCATCAGCCTGCCGGGGTCGGGTGAATCGCCTGCCGCACCGGTGTTCGTCGACGGACAGAAGGTGCGCACGCTGCGCGGCGAGCGTATCGCAGAAGAGTTTCAGCAGATCGTCGACGACTATGTGAAGACCCATTACGCGCCGGCAGCGGTAACCGCGTAAAGCAATAATAAGGGCAGGAAGATTTGACAATGAGTGAAGCGAAGAAAGGCAACGGTCGCGCCAGCAAGTTGGCGGGCGTGAAGGGCATGAACGATATCCTCCCGCAGGACGAAGCCCTGTGGGAGTTTTTCGAAGAGACCGTGCGCGCCATGCTGCGCGCTTATGGCTATCAGCAAATCCGCACGCCGATTCTGGAGCAGACGCAACTCTTCTCGCGCGGCATCGGAGAAGTCACCGACATCGTCGAGAAGGAGATGTACAGCTTCACCGATTCGCTGAACGGCGAGCAACTGACGATGCGTCCCGAGAACACGGCATCTGTCGTGCGCGCCGCGCTCGAGCACAATCTGCTCTACACCGGACCGAAGCGCTTGTGGTACTTCGGCCCGATGTTCCGCCACGAAAGGCCGCAACGCGGCCGCTATCGCCAGTTCCATCAGGTCGGCGTGGAAGCGCTCGGTCTGGCCGGCCCGGATGCGGACGTCGAAATCATCCTCATGTGCCAGCGGCTGTGGGACGACCTCGGGCTCACCGGCATCAGGCTCGAACTGAACTCGCTCGGCCAGGCGGAAGAGCGCGCGGCGCACCGCAAGGACTTGATCGCGTATCTTGAAGGCCACGCCGAACTGCTCGACGAGGATAGCCGCCGCCGTCTGTACACGAACCCGCTGCGCGTGCTCGATACCAAGAATCCGGCGATGCAGGCGATGGTTGAAGGCGCGCCGAAGCTGATCAACTACCTCGGCGAGGCATCGCTCAAGCATTTCGAGGGCGTGCAGACGCTGTTGAAGGCGAACAACATCCCGTTCACGATCAATCCGCGCCTGGTCCGCGGTCTCGACTACTACAACCTGACCGTTTTCGAATGGGTCACGGACAAGCTTGGCGCACAGGGCACGGTCGCCGGCGGTGGCCGCTACGATCCCCTGATCGAGCAACTGGGCGGTGATTTCACGCCGGCGTGCGGATGGGCGATGGGGGTCGAGCGCATTCTGGAGCTGTTGCGCGAAGACGACCTCGTGCCGCAAGCCGAAGGTTGCGACGTGTACGTCGTCCACCAGGGCGAGACGGCTGTGGCGCCGGCGATCGTGGCTGCCGAGCGCATGCGCGACGCGGGCCTGAACGTGGTGTTCCACTGCAGCCCTGATGGCAAGAGCGGCAGCTTCAAGTCGCAAATGAAGCGCGCGGATGCCAGCGGCGCTGCGTTCGCCGTCATCATCGGCGAGAACGAGGTCGCCACCGGACAGGCCGCCGTCAAGCACTTGCGTGCGGCCAACCAGGACAACAACCAGACCAGCGTCGCTTTTGAATTGCTGGCCGAACATCTGATCGATGCCATCGTCGCCACGGCGGACGACAGCATCAACGAAGCCTGACGAGGAGCGGGGTCGATGAGCTATCACGAGGAACAGGAACAGATCGAGAACGTCAAGGCCTGGTGGAAGCAGTACGGCAACACGGTGGTCTGGATCCTTGTCGCAGCCATGCTCGCCTACGGCGGCTGGAATCTGTGGCGTTATTGGGAACGCAAGCAGTCGGTCGAGGCGGGCGTGCTGTACAGCACGCTGGAGAAGGCCGTCGACGCGAAGGACAAGGCGAAGGTCACCCGTATCGCAAGCGATATGGAAGACAAGTTCGGCCGCACGGCCTATGCGCAGATGTCGGCGCTGCTCGCCGCCAAGTCGCTCGACGAAGCTGGCGATCTGGCGGGTGCGAAGACGCAGCTGCAGTGGGCCGCCGAGCATGCGCAGGACGACGAATACAAGCAGCTCGCCAAGCTCCGCCTGGCAGGGCTGCTGCTCGACCAGAAGTCGTATGACGAAGGTCTGAAAGTGCTCGGCGACGCACCGCCTGCGCCGTTCGCGGGATTGTTCGCGGACCGCCGCGGCGATTTGCTCGTCGCACAGAACAAGATTGCCGACGCGCGTGCGGCATACCGTCTCGCGCTCGACAAGCTGGATAAGCAGGACGCGGCAATGCGTCAGTTCGTCCAGTTCAAGCTTGATGCCTTGGGTAGTTAATCGATAGCGATATGCCGCCCGGTCTCATCGGCCACGCGCGGCGCACACCAATAACGCATAACCGGGTACATGATGATCTTTACCGATTTCCGTCGATCGATGCCGACCGCAACGAGCCAACGTTCCCTCAAGCGCGCCAGTGGCCTGACCGCGACCGTGGCTGCGCTGGCCGCCGTGACGCTGCTCGGCGGCTGCGGCTTGTTCAGCAGCAAGCCCGCGCATGAACCGACGCCGCTTACGGAGATCAAGCAGGGGCTGACCGTCCGCCAGATGTGGACGGCCAGCGTCGGCAAGTCCGGCAGCTACGATTTCGCGCCGATCGCCGTGGGCGAGGCAGTGTTTGCCGCCGGCGCGAATGGCGGCATCGTGCGTCTGGACGCCAACACCGGGGCCACCACCTGGGCCGCCAAGGCCGACACGGACATTACCGCCGGCCCCGGCAGCGATGGCGAGACGACGGCTGTCGCGAACGCGAAGGGCGATATCCTCGCGTTCGACCACGACGGAAAGCAGACCTGGAAGGCGAACGCCGGCAGCGAAGTGCTGGCCACGCCGTTGGTCGGCCGCGGCCTGGTGATCGTGCGTGCGGTCAACAACCGCGTGACGGCGTTCGATTCGACCACGGGCGCCGTGAAGTGGACGTACACGCAACCGGCGGCCGCATTGACGTTGCGTACCGGCACCGGCATGATTTTCGTGGGCGACCGAGCCATGGTCACTGGTTTCCCCGGCGGCAAGCTCGTGGCGTTAGACCTGCAGACCGGCAATCCGCTGTGGATCACGCCGCTGTCATATCCGAAGGGCGTGACCGAGGTCGAGCGCGTCAACGACGTGACGGGCAGCCCGGTGTTGTTCGGCCGCCAGATCTGCAGTGCGACGTTCCAGGGCCGAGTCGGCTGTGTGGACGCGGTGACCGGCAACGGCCTGTGGGCGCGTGAATTTTCGTCGCCGAACGGCGTGTCGCAGGACGAACGCCTCGTGTCGTCCGTGAACAGCGAGGGGCAGGTGTTCGCGTTTGCGTCGACCGACGGCTCGACGCTGTGGCAAAACGATAAACTCAAGTATCGCACCCTCGGCGCGCCGCTGGCGTTGGGCCGCGTGGTGGTGGTTGGCGACATGCAGGGCTATGTGCACTTCCTGTCGCGCGACAACGGCGAATTCGTCGCTCGCGCCAAGGCGAACGGCGCGATCAGTGCACAACCGGTGCTGGCGGGGCAAACGCTCGTGATCCAGACCCGCGACGGCAACCTGATCGGCTATCGTCCGGAATAACCGGCGCCCGGCTGTTCCGGGAGCGGCCGGCAGTGTGCCGGCCGTATTTGTTTTTAGGGCTTGTTTATGAAACCCGTGATCGCGCTCGTAGGGCGCCCCAATGTCGGCAAATCGACACTCTTCAACCGTCTGACGCGTTCGCGCGACGCGCTCGTCGCCGACTTGCCGGGCCTCACGCGCGATCGTCACTACGGCGAAGGCCGCCTGGGCGAGTACCCGTACCTCGTGATCGATACGGGCGGCTTCGAACCGGTGGCCAAGGACGGCATCTTCCACGAGATGGCCAAGCAGACCCGCCAGGCCGTGGTCGAGGCCGACGTGGTGATTTTCATCGTCGATGGCCGGCTGGGGCTTGCCCCGCAAGACATGATCATCGCCGATTACCTGCGCAAGACCGGCCGTAAGGTCATGCTCGTCGTGAACAAGGCGGAAGGGATGCGTTACTCGTCCGTCGCCAACGAGTTCTACGAGCTCGGTCTCGGTGATCCGCTTGCCATCTCGGCCGCCCATGGCGACGGCGTGCGCGAAGTCATCGACGAGGCGCTTGCGCCTTTCTATGCGAACGCCGAGCAGGAGGAAGCCGAGAAGCGTGAAGACGGCCGGATCCGCATCGCCATCGTGGGCCGTCCGAACGTCGGCAAGTCGACGCTGGTGAACACGCTGCTCGGCGAAGAGCGCGTGATTGCGTTCGACATGCCCGGCACCACGCGCGATTCGATCCACATCGACTTCGAGCGCCAGAGCAAGAAATACACGCTGATCGATACCGCTGGCCTGCGCCGCCGCGGCAAGGTGTTCGAGGCGATCGAAAAGTTCTCGGTAGTCAAGACGCTGCAGTCGATCGAAGACGCGAACGTCGTGATCCTGCTGCTCGATGCGCGCCAGGAAGTCTCCGATCAAGATGCCCATATTGCCGGCTTCATCGTCGAGTCGGGGCGTGCGCTGGTGGTCGGCGTGAACAAATGGGACGGTCTCGACGAATACGTGCGAGACCAGACCAAGGAAGAGCTTGAGCGCAAGCTCAAATTCCTCGAGTTCGCCAACTTCCATTTCATTTCGGCGGCAAAGTCGACCGGCATCGGTCCGCTGATGCGTTCGGTCGATAGCGCGTATGCGGCGGCGATGGCGAAACTGCCGACGCCGAAGCTCACGCGCACGCTGGAAGAGGCCGTGGAATTCCAGCAGCCGCGCCGCTCGGGATTCTCGCGTCCGAAAATGCGCTACGCGCACCAAGGCGGGTCGAATCCGCCGATCATCGTGATCCACGGCAACAATCTCGATGGCGTGACCGACACCTATAAACGCTACCTGGAACGGCGCTTCCGAGAAACTTTCGGGCTCAAGGGCACTCCATTACGAATAGAGTTCCGCAGCGGCGCAAACCCTTACGCCAAGGCGGAGTGAAACGCCCGGCCGAGGCGGGGTTTTGCTGGCGCACCATGCAAAATCGGCTATAGTGTGGGAGTTGGGGCGGGTAGCGCGCACGCGTCCCAATTTACGGTCAATCTAAAAAAATTCAATGGAGTATCTTATGAGCAACAAAGGGCAACTTTTACAAGACCCGTTTCTGAACGCCTTGCGCAAGGAACACGTTCCCGTCTCGATCTATCTCGTCAACGGCATCAAGCTGCAGGGAAATATCGAATCGTTTGACCAGTATGTCGTTCTGTTGCGCAACACGGTGACCCAGATGGTTTACAAGCATGCCATCTCGACGGTCGTGCCGGCGCGTCCGGTGAATTTCCACCCGGAAGCCGAGCAGTCCTGATCCAGGCCCGTCCGGCCAGCCACATTGGCTCGGCCGGGCGAATTCCATCCGCATCTTCTTCCCACGCCCCCGCTTTTTGACTAACGCCGCCCTCGTCGGCATCGATTTCGGCAAGCTCGATTTCGAAGCCAGCCTCCAGGAACTCGATCTTCTGACGCAAAGCGCGGGAGCCCGACCTGTCGTCACCATCACCGGCCGCCGCCACAGTCCCGATGCCAAGTTCTTCATCGGCAGCGGCAAAGCTCAGGAATTGAAAGAAGCCATCGGCCATTACGGCGCCGAGCTGGTCATCTTCAATCATGCCTTGAGCCCCGGCCAGCAGCGCAACCTCGAGCATTTCCTCGGTTGCCGGGTCGTCGATCGCACCAGCCTGATTCTCGACATCTTCGCGCAGCGCGCCAAGAGTCACGAAGGCAAGCTGCAGGTCGAGCTCGCGCAATTGCAATATCTGGCCACGCGCCTCGTGCGCGCCTGGACTCACCTGGAGCGGCAAAAGGGCGGTATCGGCCTGCGTGGTCCCGGCGAAACCCAGCTCGAAACCGACCGCCGCCTGCTCGGCGAGCGTGTGAAATCACTCAAAGTGCGGCTGATCAAACTGCAGCGTCAGCACGACACGCAACGCCGTTCGCGCAAGCGCAACGGCACGATGTCGATCTCCCTCGTCGGTTATACCAACGCGGGGAAGTCGACACTGTTCAACGCGCTGACGAAAGCCAATGCGTACGCGGCCGACCAGCTCTTCGCCACGCTCGATACCACTTCGCGTCGCGTTTATCTTGGCGAGGCGGGGAACGTCGTGCTGTCCGATACTGTCGGATTCATCCGTGAACTGCCTCACCAATTGGTGGCGGCATTTCGCGCCACACTGGAAGAAACGGTGCACGCCGACATGCTGCTGCATGTCGTCGATGCTTCAAGTTCGGTGCGGCAGGAACAGATGGCCGAGGTCAATGGCGTGCTGTCCGAGATCGACGCTGCCGACATCCCCCAGATTCTTGTCTGGAACAAGATCGACGCGGCGCCGGAATTGGCAGCGCAGGGGCCTCGGATCGAGCGCGACGAATCCGGCCGCGTCTGGCGTGTCTTCCTGAGCGCACGGACAGGTGAAGGGCTTGATTTGCTTCGGGATGCCATTTCCGAGGCCGTGAGCCTGGGCACTGGGTTACAATCGGATGACGAAGCGCCCGATGTCCGGCTGGTCGACTCTTGGGTCGATGAGCCCCACGCAGAAGAACGGTAAAAAAATTACGTAGTCTCGCCGAACATCGCCAGCCGCGGATCACATGCGGCAGCGGATTGCGGCAAGACATTGCTCAGACACACGGGGCGAGCCGCTGGCGCGCCGCTTAGCGAATCGAGAACCCGGCCAGGGGCGCCGCATGCGCCGTTGGCCACGCCTTGACCGCTTCAGTCACCACGCTTCTTTCTATGCTTCCAAAAGCCTTGATGCGACGAGTTGGCTTGATTTTCTCCCTGAATGACCCGCGCTGGGGGCGGGGCGAGGGCAATGACAGCCCGGCGGGCGGCCGCGATGAGCAGCCGAACCGTCCCAACAACAATCCCGAACCCAAAGAGCAGGGGCCGCGCCAGCAAGACGGCCCGCCCGATCTGGACGAACTGTGGCGCGATTTCAATCGCCGCCTCAATCGCCTGTTTGGCCGCAAGAACGGCGGCAACGGCGGCAATGGCGGTGCGGGCGGGAAGTTCACCGGCGGCGCGCGCGGGTCGGGCGTTGGCGTGGGTGTCGTCGTCGCGATTGCCTTCCTGATCTGGCTCGCCACGGGCGTGTTCATCGTCCAGGAAGGGCAGGTCGGCGTCGTCATGGAATTCGGCCGTTACAAGTACACGACGACGTCGGGGATTCAGTGGCGCTTGCCGTACCCGTTCCAGTCGCACGAGATCGTCAACATGTCGCAAATCCGCTCGGTCGAAGTCGGCCGTTCGAACACGATTCGCGACACGGATCTCAAGGACTCGTCGATGCTGACCGGCGACGAGAACATCATCGACGTGCGCTTCGCGGTGCAGTACCGCATCAAGGATGCCAGCGAGTTCCTGTTCAACAACGTTGAAGCGGAAGCGTCGGTCAATCTTGCGGCCACCACGGCGGTGCGCGAGATCGTCGGCAAGAGCAAGATGGACTTCGTGCTTTATGAGGGCCGCGAGCAAATCGCCAACGAACTGGTTCAGTCGATCCAGCGCATTCTCGACAGTTACAAGACGGGCATCCTGGTGACCAGCGTGACGATGCAAAGCGTGCAACCGCCTGAGCAGGTGCAGGCTGCGTTTGACGACGCCGTGAAGGCTGGGCAGGATCTGGAGCGCCAGAAAAATGAAGCGCAAGCTTATGCCAACGACGTGATTCCGCGCGCCAAGGGGACGGCCTCGCGCCTGACCGAAGATGCCGCCGCCTACAAGGCGCGTGTGGTCTCGTCGGCGCAGGGCGATGCCGACCGCTTCAAGGCGGTGCAGGAGGCTTATGCGAAGGCGCCGGCCGTCACGCGTGAGCGCATGTACCTCGAAACGATGCAGCAGATCTATTCGCGCACCACGAAGATCCTCGTGGATACGCGCAACAACAATAGCCTGTTGTATTTGCCGTTGGACAAGATCATGGAGCGAACGCGTGCCGAGGGCGCAGCGCCTGCGCCGGCATCGGGCGCAGGCGCTGCCGCGTCGAGTGGCAGCACGAGCGGCAGTACGAGCGATGACGTCACCGACGCCGACCATGATCGATCGCGTGCGGCACTGCGCAACCGCGAACGCGATTCACGCTAAGGGGATACGCGCATGAACCGAATCGGAACCATTATTGTTGCGCTGATCGTCCTGTTGATCGTGCTCGCCTCGACCATGTTCGTGGTGGACCAGCGCCGTTTTGCCGTCGTCTTCTCGCTTGGCGAGATCAAGCAGGTGATCGACAAGCCCGGCTTGCGCTTCAAGCTGCCGCCGCCGCTCGAGAACGTGCTGTATCTCGACAAGCGCATCATGACCATCGACAACCCCGAGCCAGAACGCTTCATCACGTCCGAGAAGAAGAACCTGATCGTCGATTCGTATGTGAAGTGGCGCATCGTCGATCCGCGCAAGTTCTACATCAGCTTCAAGGGCGAGAACCGTCTTGCGCAAGATCGCCTGACACAGCAGATCCGTTCGGCGCTGCAGGAGGCGTTTACGAAGCGCACGGTCACCGAGGTCGTATCGTCACAGCGCGAGCAGGTCATGCAGTGGGTGCGCCAGAAGGTTGGTGAGGACGCCGCGCAGGTCGGCATCGAGATCGTCGACGTGCGCATGCGCCGTGTCGACCTTGCGGCCGGCATCAGCGACTCCGTCTATCGGCGCATGGCCGCCGAGCGCAAGCGCGTCGCCAACGAACTGCGCTCGACCGGCGGCGCGGAAGCCGAACGGATTCGTGCCGATGCGGATCGCCAGCGTGAGGTCGTGGTGGCCGAGGCGTATGCCAAGGCGCAGCAGATCAAGGGCGAGGGCGATGCCCAGGCATCGCTGATCTACGGCCAGGCGTTCGGCCGCGATCCGCAGTTTGCGCAGTTCTACCAGAGCCTTGATGCGTATCGGAACACGTTCCGCGACAAGAAGGATGTGATCATCGCAGATCCGAACTCCGATTTCTTCCGTTTCATGCGGAATCCACAAGCGACTGGCGCGCCCGCCGGAAAAGCGGGAAAATAGCGCCAAACTAACGATGCCGCCGCCCGCCTTCGCGGGCGGTGGCTTTTTGTGGTCCGGTCCCCCGTGAGCAGCACGATTCTTCTCGCCTTGGCCCTGATGCTGATCCTCGAAGGGCTGTTTCCTTTCGTCTGGCCTGATCGCTGGCGCCAAAGTTTTCGTAAAATAACGGAAATGTCCACGGGGCAGATCCGCTTTTTCGGCCTGTCGGCGCTTGCGCTCGGGCTGATTCTGCTGTTGCTGGCCGAACTTTAATGGCGCGTGCGCGCCGTCTTACCAAGAAATTCCCATGCCGAACTGGCTGCTACCCGAAAACATCGCCGACGTGCTGCCGTCTGAAGCACGCAAGATCGAAGACCTGCGCCGGCTCATGCTCGACCGTTTCCGTACCTACGGGTACGAGCTGGTCATGCCGCCGCTGCTCGAATACGTCGAATCGCTGCTGACCGGTACCGGTCATGACCTCGATCTGCGCACGTTCAAGCTCGTCGACCAGCTTTCGGGCCGCACCATGGGCCTGCGTGCCGACATCACGCCGCAGATCGCCCGGATCGACGCACACCTGCTCAACCGCCGTGGCGTGACTCGCCTGTGTTATGCAGGCAGCGTGCTGTTCACGCGCCCGCGCAACCTGCTCGCCACGCGTGAGCCGATCCAGATCGGCGCCGAAATCTTCGGACATGGCGGACTGGAAGCCGATCTCGAGATTCAGGAATTGCTGCTGCACTGCCTGCGGCTGGCCGGTCTTGATCACATTCGCATCGATCTTTGCCATGCCGGCGTACTCGAAGCGCTGATCGAAGGCGTGCCGCAGGCGCAAGTCATCGAAAGCGAGCTATTCGGGGCGCTCGCCGCGAAAGATGTGCCCCAGCTCGAGGTGTTGACCGCCAACCTGCCGGTGGCCCAGCGTGAGGCGCTGCTGGTGCTTCCGAAGCTGTATGGCAACCCGGACATCATCGACGAAGCACGCAAGCGTCTTCCGGACTTGCCCGGCGTGCGCGCGGCGCTCGACGATCTCGCGTACCTGGCGGCGCAAAGCAAGGAGGCGGTCGTCACGATCGATCTGGCCGATTTGCGCGGTTATCAGTATCACAGCGGCGTGATGTTCTCCGCCTATGTGGACGGCATTCCGAATGCGATTGCGCGCGGCGGCCGTTATGACAAGGTGGGGCAGGCCTTCGGCCGCGATCGCCCGGCAACGGGTTTTTCGCTCGATTTGCGAGAGTTGGCGGGTATTTCGCCGGTGGAAGCGCGCAGTAGCGCGATTTTGGCGCCTGCGAACGACGAACCGGGTTTGCGTGCCAAGATTCAGGAATTGCGCGATGCCGGGGAGGTGGTCATCCGCATGTTGCCGGGTCACGAGCACGATCTCGAGGAATTCGCGTGCGACCGGGTGCTCGTCGAGACCGGTGGTCGCTGGAATGTGACAGCGCGCTGAAAAAAGCGGCACTCGGGTTCCTCAACACGGGTAGAATACGTTTTTAACCAAACCAACTATTGTTATGTCCGGCAATGCTTTGAATCAGGGGCGCAACGTCGTCGTCATTGGTACGCAATGGGGTGACGAAGGCAAGGGGAAGGTCGTCGATTGGCTGACCGATCACGCGCAAGGCGTGGTGCGCTTCCAGGGTGGCCATAATGCCGGACATACGCTCATCATCGGCGGCAAGAAGACGATTCTGCGCCTGATTCCGTCGGGCATCATGCACGAAGGCGTCACCTGCTACATCGGCAATGGTGTGGTGCTGTCGCCCGAAGCCCTGTTCAAGGAAATCGAAGAGCTCGAAAGCGCCGGCCTGAATGTTTGCGGCCGTCTGCGCATTTCCGAAGCCTGTACGCTGATCCTGCCGTATCACGTCGCCATCGACCAGGCCCGCGAATTGCGTCGTGGCGCCGACAAGATCGGCACGACTGGCCGTGGCATCGGCCCGGCGTACGAAGACAAGGTTGCCCGCCGCGCATTGCGCGTGCAGGATCTGTTCGATCCGAAGGTGTTTGCCGAGCGTCTGCGCGAGAACCTTGATTACCACAACTTCGTGCTTACGCAGTATCTGGGCGCGAAGGCCGTCGACTTCCAGGAAACGCTCGACACGATGCTCGGTTATGCGCCGCGTCTCGCGCCGATGATCGAGGATGTCTCGCAGCGCCTTTACGCCGCGAACCGCGAGGGTCAGAATCTGTTGTTTGAAGGCGCGCAAGGCACCTTGCTCGACATCGATCACGGCACGTATCCGTTCGTGACGAGCAGCAACTGCGTGGCAGGTGCGGCGTCTGCCGGCGCCGGCGTCGGTCCGCAACAGCTGCACTACATCCTTGGCATCACGAAGGCGTATTGCACGCGCGTCGGCGCGGGCCCGTTCCCGAGCGAACTGTACGATGCGGACAACCCTGCGCGCCAGGAACCGATCGGCCTGCAACTGGCGACCGTCGGCAAGGAATTCGGTTCGGTCACGGGCCGTCCGCGCCGTACCGGCTGGATGGATGCCGCTGCGCTCAAGCGTTCGATCCAGATTAACGGGGTGTCGGGGCTGTGCATGACAAAGCTCGACGTGCTCGACGGTCTCGAAACGGTTCGCCTGTGCGTTGGCTACACGATAGACGGCAAGACGACGGACATCCTGCCGCGTGGCGCGGTGGACGTGGCGCGTTGCGTGCCGGTCTACGAAGATTTCCCGGGCTGGACGCAGAGCACGGTCGGCGTGAAGTCGTTCGATCAACTGCCGGTCGAAGCGCAGAACTATCTGAAGCGGATCGAGGAAGTAAGCGGTGTACCGATCGATATGGTGTCGACGGGCCCGGATCGTGAAGAAACGATCCTGCTGCGCCATCCGTTCAAGAATTAAGCCGCCGCGGCACCGCACGAATCAGCATGAATCTGCCTCAAAACGACGATAAGAACCTCTGGGTCTCTTGGGACGACTATCACCGGTTGGTGGAGCGCCTGGCGCTCAAGGTCTACGAGTCCAACTGGAAATTCGACAAGATCCTGTGCCTCGCCCGCGGCGGTTTGCGTGTGGGCGATCAGCTCGCGCGCATTTACGATGTGCCGCTGGCGATTCTGGCAACGAGTTCATATCGAGAGGCCGAAGGCACGGTACGTGGCGAACTCGATATTGCCCAGTACATCACCATCACGCGCGGCGAGCTGGAAGGCCGCGTGCTGCTGGTCGACGACCTGGTCGATTCGGGTGTGACGCTCGAGCGCGTCGGCCGGCATCTGAAGGAGCGTTTCCCGAAGGTGACGGACGTGCGCTCGGCCGTGCTCTGGCACAAGGCATGTTCGAAGGTGGCGCCCGACTATCACGTCGAATTCCTGCCGACGAACCCGTGGATTCATCAGCCGTTCGAAGAGTACGATACGCTGCGTCCGCACAATCTGGCGGCCTGGATCAAGCGGGGAACGTAAGTTCGGCGTGTGCCGAGTGGATCACGTCCAAAACGGGCGGTTCATCTTTTGATGGACCGCCCGTTTCGCTTTCCTGGCCGGCTTAGGCTGAACAGGCCCTAGTTGGCCGACATCCCGCTATGGCGCAGCAGGGCATCGACCTTCGGCGGGCGGCCGCGGAACGCCACGAACGAGGCCATCGCCTCCCGGCTACCGCCGACTGCGAGGATCTCGTCGCGATAGCGCGCCCCGGTGGCGCTGTCGAGCACGGTGCCGCTGACCTTCGCTGCTTCCTCAAACGCTGCATACACATCTGCGGACAGCACTTCCGCCCACTTGTAGCTGTAGTATCCGGCAGCGTACCCACCCGCGAAGATGTGGCTGAATGTATTCGGCCAACGCGAAAATTCCGCTTGCGGCGTCACATGCAGCTTGGCGTTGATCTCTCGTGACAAATCGAGGACCGACTGCTTGCCCTTCGGATCGAAGTCGCAGTGCAGGTGCATGTCGAAGTCCGAGAACACCAGCTGTCGCAGCATCATCAGACCGCTCTGGAAGTTGCGCGCCGCAATCATCTTGTCGAACAGTGCGCGCGGCAACGGCGCGCCCGTATCGACGTGGGCAGTCATGTGTTCGAGCACATCCCATTCCCAGCAGAAGTTCTCCATGAACTGCGACGGCAGTTCGACGGCATCCCACTCCACGCCGTTGATGCCTGCCACGCCCGCGTCCTCGACTTGCGTCAGCATGTGATGCAGGCCATGGCCGAATTCGTGGAAGAGGGTGATGACGTCGTCGTGCGGCAACAGCGCCGGCTTGTTGCCCACGGGCGCCGGGAAGTTGCACACGAGATACGCCACCGGCGTTTGCAGTTGACCGTCGTGCAGGCGCTTGCGCGTGCGGGCGCTGTCCATCCATGCGCCGCCACGCTTGCCCTCGCGCGCGAACAAGTCCATGTAGAACTGCGCGACAAGCTCGCCATTGCGCTCGATGCGGAAGAAGCGCACGTCCGGGTGCCAAGCCTCGGCGTCCTGCGGCTTGATCGTTACGCCGAACAGTGTGCCCGCGACACGGAACAGGCCTTCGAGCACCTTCGGCAGGGGGAAATACTGGCGCACTTCAGTTTCCGAGAATGCATAGCGCTGTTGACGCAGCTTCTCCGACGCGTAAGTCGTATCCCACGGTTGCAGTTCATCAATGCCGAGTGACTTGGCGGCAAACGCGCGCAATTCTTCCCAATCCTTTTCTGCGTACGGACGTGCGCGGTGTGCCAAGTCCTCCAGGAACTCCAGTACCTGTGCCGGCGACTCGGCCATCTTCGGCTCGAGCGACACTTCCGCGTAATTCCTGAAGCCCAGCATCCGGGCTTCCTCGCCACGCAGCGCCAATTGTTCGACCACGTTTTGCGTGTTGTCCCATGCCGCATCGCCTTCGCCGAACTGCGGACCCAATTCCGATGCGCGCGTGACGTTCGCCTTGAACATTTGCTCGCGCAGCGCACGGTTGTCCGCGTATTGCAGGATCGGGAAGTACGACGGGAAATGCAGCGTGAATTTCCAGCCCGGCTTGCCGTCGCGTTCGGCGGCGGCACGGGCGGCATCCTTGTCATCGTCCGGTATGCCTGCCAACTCGGCTTCGTCCGTCACGAACAATGCAAATTTGTTCGTCGCGTCCAGCACGTGATCGGAAAACGCCTTGGCCAGTCCGGCCTGTTCTTCCTGAATTTCAGCAAAGCGGGGCTTCTGGTCTTCCGGCAACTCGGCGCCGCCGAGCCGGAATCCGCGCATTTCATTATCGAGAATCTTCTTGCGCGCCGTCGACAAACCCGCGAATTCCGGGCCGGCGGCGATCGCCTTGTATTTGTCGAAAAGCGCCAGGTTCTGACCGACGCTGGCGGAGAACTCTGTCACGCGCGGCAGATTGTCGCTGTAGGCGGCGCGCAACTCGGGCGTGTCCGCCACGGCGTTCAGGTGTCCGATGATTTCCCAGGCGCGTCCCAGGCCTTCGGTGCCGTCCTCGACCGCGTCGAGAATGTTGGCCCACGTGGCGGGGGTCGCCGGATCGGCTGCGCGATCGACGGCGGTGCGGGCTTCTTCGAGCAGGACATCGACGGCGGGCGTCACATGTTCAGGACGAATCTCGGAGAATCGCGGCAGGCCGGTGATGTCGAGCAGGGGATTGGCGTAGCGAGGTGTGTTCATGCGTTTGGATGTCCACGGAAAAGACGTAAGAAGAGTGTGGGGGCATCCAGACGATTTTTCCAGTCGTTTTTTTCAACCGGAATGATTCAAGCGTAGGCGCGGCCGGCAGCATGGGCTGCGCCGGCCGCAGGTTGGGCGCGCCGAAGGGGCGCCTGAGCGGTGCTTACGCAAGACCTGCCGCGCGTTCCGCGGCTTCGAGCGTGTTGACGAGCAACATGGTAATCGTCATCGGGCCGACGCCGCCGGGGACCGGCGTGATATAGCCCGCGACTTCCTTGACGCCGTTGAAATCGACGTCGCCGCACAGCTTTCCGGCGTCGTCGCGGTTCATGCCGACGTCGATCACCGCCGCGCCCGGTTTGACCATGTCGGCCGTAATGATATTGCGGCGGCCGACGGCAGCCACGATCACGTCCGCATCACGCGTGTGCGCGGCCAGATCGCGCGTCTTGCTATTGCAGATGGTCACGGTCGCGCCGGCCTGCAGCAGCATCATGGCCATCGGCTTGCCGACGATGTTCGACGCCCCGACCACCACGGCACGGGCGCCGCGCAGCGGAAAATCGACCGATTCGAGCATTTTCATGCAACCGTACGGCGTGCACGGGCGGAACATCGGCGCCCCGGTCATCAATGCGCCCGCGTTCGAGATGTGGAAACCGTCGACATCCTTCTCCGGCGCGATCGCTTCCAGCACCTTGTGGCTGTCGATATGCTTCGGCAGCGGCAATTGCACCAGAATGCCATGGATCTTCGGATCGCGGTTTAAAGCGTCGATCCGGGCCAGCAGGTCGGCTTCCGTCAGGTCGGCCGGGTACCGGTCGAACGACGAAAACAGCCCATTGTCTTCGCACGCCTTGACCTTGTTGCGGACATAGACCTGGCTGGCGGGATCTTCGCCCACGAGCACCACGGCAAGGCCCGGCTGGCGGCCGCGGGCGGTGAGGGCGGCAGCGCGCGTGGCGACTTCGCTGCGAATCTGTTTGGCGAGGACGTTACCGTCGAGGATGGTGGCGGTCATGATGCGTGGGTGTCAAGTCAGGGATGGGGGAAACTTGTGTGCCGTTGTCCGTGGATGGGGGCGCGCACGGCAAACCGTCATTATACCGGGCACGTGCGGCGTCCGGCAGCACGCGCGCGTGTCCGGGGCGGCGAAAAAAAAGCGCGGCCGGTCAGGCCGCGCCTTGTTCGGCACGGTTGGGGCGGGCGGTTCAGGCCCCGCTCAGGAACGCTTCGACAGCGCCAGGCGCAGCAGGTCGGCGACCGTGTTGACGTTGAGCTTTTCCATGATATTGGCGCGGTGCGCCTCGACGGTCTTGATGCTGATGCCGAGATCGTCGGCAATCTGCTTGTTCAGACGGCCGGCAATGATGCGCTCCAGCACTTGCTGCTCGCGGCCGGTCAGGCGCGACAGCAGCTCTTCCGCGGCTTGTTGCTCCTTCTGGCTGCTTGCGTCGTGGCGGGCCTTTTCCAACATGCGCTCGACCAGTTTGCGCAGCTCGGCTTCGTCGAAAGGCTTCTCGATGAAGTCCATCGCACCCTTTTTCATCGTATTGACGGCCATTGGCACGTCGCCGTGCCCCGTCACGAAGATGGTCGGGATGTTGATCTTCTGGGCGATGAGCTGTTCCTGCAGTTCCAGACCGCTCATGCCGGTCATGCGCACGTCCAGGATCAGGCAGCCCACCTGGCGCCGGTCGTAGTGCGAAAGAAACTGCTCGGCGCTCTCGAAGCCGCGCACGTGATACCCGTTGGCCTCTAGCAGCCAACGTAGGGAGTCTCGCACGGCCTCGTCGTCGTCCACGACGAATACGGTCTCTTGTTCGATGCTGGTGTTGGCGGTTGTCATGTTCCTCCCCCGGGTGTCGATGTCGAGTCACCTTCTAACGGTAACAGAATACAAAAGGTACAGCCATTTCGCACGCCGTCAATTTCGTTATTCTCCACCCAGAGACGGCCATGATGCGATTCAATGATGGAACGGCAGATATTCAGGCCCATGCCCATGCCGTCCGATTTAGTACTGAAAAATGGTTCAAACAGGCGTTCGATGGTCGCTTCATCGACGCCGGGGCCGTGGTCGGCCACCTGGAATTCGACCGCTTTGTCACGCCGTTCTACATGCAAACGCACGGTCGGGTCGCGCCGTTGACCGGGCGGTGGCGCGTGCCCCGCCATCGCTTCGGCCGCATTCTTGAGCAAATTGACAAGTACCTGCTCGATCAGCACCGGATCGACGTAGATCTGTGGCAGTCCTGCCGGCAGCTCCGTCACGATCCGGATGCGGCGCTTGCGCGCTTCGAGCTCTGCCAGACCGACCGCGTCGGCCACGATTTCGTAGATGCTCGACGGCGTGCGCTTGGGCTCGCTGCGCTTCACGAACGCCCGGATGCGCTTGATGATCATGCCGGCGCGCACCGCCTGCTGTGACGTCTTTTCCAGCGCCGGCAGCAAGGTTTCCGGTGAGGTGCGGCCCGCGCGCACCAGCGCGGCCGTGCCCATGCAGTAATTGTTGATGGCGGCCAGCGGCTGGTTCAGCTCGTGTGCCAGCGACGAGGCCATCTCGCCCATCGTCGTCAGGCGGCCGGTGAACTGCAGGCGCTCTTCTTCCTGACGGGCCAGTTCTTCCGCGTGGCGGCGCGCCGTGATGTCGGTGGCGACCTGAAGCTGTGCGAGATGGCCGTCCACCCATTGGATGTACTGTCGGCGCACTTCGAACCATTTCTGGTGCGTCGGCAGGTAAATTTCCTGGGTTTCCGCGGCCGTATCGGCCAGCGACGCCGCCGGCAGGCCCGCGAACGTATCAACCATGTCGATACGATCGAGCGAAGTCGGCGAGAGTTCGCCGCCGCCGGACAACTCGAGATGGCCTTCCGGGCGGGTGCCGAACAGTTGGCGATAATAACGGTTCGCGAACAGCAGTTCCGCCTTGTCGACCGCCAGCACGGACACCGAGGCATCGAGGCTTTCCAGTACCGTGGTGAAGCGTTCGTGCGCGGCCGCCAGTTCTTCGCGTGCGCGCTTCGGCTCGCTGATGTCGGTCAGCGAGGACATCCAGCCCGTTTGACGCCCATGGGCGTCCACGAGCGGCGAAACGAACATGCGCGCATAGAAAATCGTACTGTCCTTGCGCTGCACGCGGATTTCGAAGCCATGCGACGGGGCCTTGCCGCGCAGGGTCATGTCGATGCGGCGCTGCATTTCGTGGATGTCGTCTTTCGGCCAGTACGGATACGGGGGCGGGCGCCCCAGCAAATCGGTTTCTTCCCAGCCGGTCATGCGGCAGAACGCCGGATTCACGTAGGTAATGTGCCCCTGCAAATCCAGCACGCGCATGCCGATGACGATGGAGTTCTCCATGGCGCGCCGGAACGACGTTTCATTGAATAGCGCCTGCTGCGCTTCAAAACGTTGCCGCGTGTGCCGCCACAGGCTCCAAAGGCTCCAGAGCACGAAACACGACAGCCCGGCGATCAGCCAGACGAGCGTATTGTTGACGAAATTTCCGACCGCCGGATAGGAGTAGATCCTCACCGCCAGGCTGTGTCCGGGCGGATCGAGCAACAGTTCGTAGGAGACGTCGCGCGGCAGGGGCGGACGCGTCGACGTGGTTGCCAGTTCGTTGTTGTGCGTGTCGATGAAAGACACCTTGAACTTGTCGCCAAGCTCCTGCGGCAGTTCGTGGATCAGCAGGCCTTCCACGGAATACACGGCGCTGATGGTGCCGAGAAATTCGCGCTCACGCAGCACCGGCACCTGAATGACGATGTAGCTTGCGCCCGACGAATCGTAGATCAGCGTGGAGTAGGCCGAGCGCCGCGAATCGCGCGCTGCCCGGTAGGCCACCAGCAGTTCGTCTTCCATGGGGCGCGTGGCCGAGCCCTGCACGCGGGCGGTGAACGGCGAATCCGCCGGCATGGCCCAGCGCGGGCGCTGCTGCGCGTCGAGCCAGTTCATGAAGACGATGTCCGCATGATTCTGCATCAACTCACTGGCCGTATTCTGGAAATGGGCGGCATCCTGCGGCCGCGCCGCCGTATCGCGCGCGAGGGAACTGATCTGGTCCTGAATCGCAAGCATGTTCAGGCGGATCTGCTGTTGCGCCCACGCCACATTGCGATAAAGCGTGTCCTGCTGCTGCTCGGTCTCACGCCGGTTCAGGCTCCACAGGATCAAGCTCATGACCACAAGGAAGATCACAATGGAGACCAGCGGCACCAACAGGTAGTAATGCGACTCGGCGAACCCCTGCAGCCAGCGATTGGAGCGGGCACTCGAGGCAGGAGACCGGGACGAAGGCGAAGTGTTGGCGAGCCGAGGTGAAAGCATGGCGAGATTGTAGCGCAGACCAGCCCGGAATCCCCCGGCCTGCGTGGATTTCGGTGAAGTTCTGACCACTCGCCCGGCGCTGTCTGCCGGGCGGGGCAACGGTTCCCACGCGATACGCCGAACCCGTCCTTTGCGCCGCGCGGGAAGCCCCGTCCTTAGGTGCGCCGCACAATGAATTTCGCATTATAAAATTTGATATCGTAATTTGAAATTTTTGTTGCGGAGGGTTCGATTTGCTTCGTACAATGCTTCGGTAAAAATCGCGGTGGGCTTGTCCATGGGCAAGTTCAACCGTTACGCCAACCGCTCACGACAGACAGGAGACAACCATGTCGGCCGTACCTGAAGAAGCACTGAAAATCGTATCCGAAGCGGATGCGGATCCCCAGGAAACCAAAGAATGGCTGGAATCGCTCGAGGGCGTGATGGCCAGCGAGGGACCGCAGCGCGCCCATTACCTGCTGGAGAAACTGATCGAGTTCGCGCGTATCAACGGCGAACATCATCCGTTCTCGGCAAACACGCCGTACATCAACACGATTCCGCTCGATCAGCAGGCGCGCATCCCCGGCGACCAGGAAATCGAGCACAAGATTCGTTCGTACACGCGCTGGAACGCCATCGCCATGGTGCTGCGCGCGGGCAAGGACACCAACGTCGGCGGCCACATCGCGTCGTTTGCGTCGGCCGCCACGCTGTATGACGTCGGCTTCAACCATTTCTGGCACGCGCCGTCGGACAAGCACGGCGGCGACCTCGTGTTCGTGCAGGGCCACTCGTCGCCGGGCGTCTACAGCCGCGCGTACCTGCTGGGCCGCCTGAACGAAAACCAGCTCGAAAACTTCCGTCAGGAAGTGGACGGCGGCGGTCTGTCGTCGTACCCGCATCCGTGGCTGATGCCCGATTTCTGGCAGTTCCCGACCGTGTCGATGGGCCTGGGCCCGATCATGGCGATCTACCAGGCGCGCTTCATGAAGTACCTGCAAAGCCGCAGCATCGCGCAAACGGAAGGCCGCAAGGTCTGGGCGTTCCTCGGCGACGGCGAGACGGACGAGCCCGAATCGCTCGGCGCGATCGGCATGGCCGGCCGCGAGCGTCTCGAGAACCTTGTGTTCGTCATCAACTGTAACCTGCAGCGCCTGGACGGTCCGGTGCGCGGCAACGGCAAGATCATCCAGGAGCTCGAATCCGAGTTCCGCGGCGCCGGCTGGAACGTCATCAAGGTCGTCTGGGGCAGCCGCTGGGATGCCCTGCTGGCCCGCGACAAGCACGGCCTGCTGATGAAGCGCATGATGGAAGCGGTCGACGGCGAGTATCAGACGTACAAGTCGAAGGACGGCGCATACGTGCGCGAGCACTTCTTCAATACGCCGGAACTGAAGGCGATGGTCGCCGACTACTCCGACGAAGATATCTGGGCGCTGAACCGCGGCGGCCACGATCCGCACAAGATCTACGCGGCGTTCCACGCAGCCACGCATCACCAGGGCCAACCGACCGTCATCCTCGCCAAGACCATCAAGGGCTATGGCATGGGCGAAGCCGGCCAGGCCATGAACATCACCCACCAGCAGAAGAAGATGCCGGTGGAGTCGCTCAAGAAATTCCGCGACCAGTTCAAGCTGCCGATCACCGACGACGAGATCGCCGACGTCCCGTACATCAAGTTCGAAGAAGGTTCGAAGGAACTCGAGTACATGCGCGCTCGCCGCATGGATCTCGGCGGTTACCTGCCGCAACGCCGCGAGAAGGCCGCGTCGCTCCAGGTGCCGGAACTGTCGGCGTTCGATGCGCTGCTCAAGGCGACCGCCGAAGGCCGTGAAATCTCGACGACGATGGCCTTCGTGCGCGCGTTGAACGTGTTGCTCAAGGACAAGGTGCTGGGCAATCGCATCGTGCCTATCGTGCCGGATGAGTCGCGCACGTTCGGCATGGAAGGTCTGTTCCGTCAGATCGGCATCTGGAATCAGGAAGGCCAGAAGTACGTGCCGCAGGATTCCGATCAGCTGATGTTCTACAAGGAATCCCAGACCGGCCAGATCCTGCAGGAAGGCATCAACGAAGCCGGCGGCATGTGCGACTGGATCGCGGCAGCGACCTCGTACTCGACGCACAACGAGCAGATGATTCCGTTCTACATCTTCTACTCGATGTTCGGCTTCCAGCGTATCGGCGACCTGGCCTGGGCGGCCGGCGACATGCGCGCGCGCGGCTTCCTGGTTGGCGGCACGGCCGGCCGTACAACGCTGAACGGCGAAGGCCTGCAGCACGAAGACGGTCACTCGCTGCTGTGGGCATCGTCGATTCCGAACTGCCTGCCGTACGATCCGACGTTCGCCTACGAGCTCGCCGTGATCGTCCAGGATGGCTTGCGCCGCATGGTCCAGGAGCAGGAAGACGTCTATTACTACCTGACGGTGATGAACGAAAACTACGCTCATCCGGCCATGCCGGAAGGTGTGGAGCAGGACATCCTGAAGGGCATGTATGCATTCCGCCGCA
The DNA here is from genome assembly GCF_902459695.1 of Pandoraea terrae. GTDB lineage: Bacteria > Pseudomonadota > Gammaproteobacteria > Burkholderiales > Burkholderiaceae > Pandoraea > Pandoraea terrae. The sequence continues at coordinate 232,376 of NZ_CABPRZ010000006.1, read as the reverse complement.
GCGCGGAGAACAGCAACGCACCGCGCGTGCAGCTGCTCGGATCGGGCACGATCTTCAACGAAGTGATCGCCGCCGCCGAAATGCTGAAGAACGAATGGGGCGTTGAATCGGATCTGTGGAGCTGCCCGAGCTTCACCGAGCTGGCCCGCGAAGGCAACGACGTGGCGCGTTACAACCTGCTGCACCCGACGCAAGCGCAGCGTGAATCGCACGTCGAGAAGTGCCTGAAGGATGCGCGTGGCCCGGTCATCGCATCGACCGACTACATCCGCACGTACGCCGAACAGATCCGTCCGTTCGTGCGTGGCCGCTATGTCGTGCTGGGCACCGACGGCTTCGGCCGTTCGGACACGCGCGAGAAGCTGCGCCACTTCTTCGAAGTCGACCGGAATTGGGTCACGATCGCCGCGCTCAAGGCGCTGGCCGACGAGGGTGCGATTCCTGCATCCAAGGTGGCTGAAGCGATCGCCAAGTACAACCTGGATCCGAACAAACCCAACCCGATGACTGTGTAAGGCCGCTGCCGGCGCGCCCGGCCCCGCCGTCCCCTCGGGGCGGCGGGGCGCGGGCGCGCGGCACGCGCAGCCTCGAGGAGACTGTCGAAAATGAGTCAAGTGATCGAAGTTAAAGTGCCGGACGTCGGCGACTTCAAGGACCTGCCGGTCGTGGAAGTGCTCGTCAAGACCGGTGACACGGTAAGCGCCGAACAGTCGCTGATCACGCTGGAATCGGACAAGGCGACGATGGACGTGCCGAGCCCGGCGGCTGGCGTCGTCAAGGATATGCGCCTCAAAGTGGGCGACACGGTGTCGGAAGGGTCGCTCATCATGACGCTCGAAGCCGTTGTCAACGGCGCGAGCCCGTCAGCGGCCCCCGCGCCTCAGGCGGCGGCGCCTGCGGTTGCCCCCGCGGCAGCACCGGCCCCTGCGACCCCTGCCGCGGCAGCCGCGCCCGCACAGGGCGGCGGCACGGTCGAAGTGAAGGTCCCCGATATCGGCGACTTCACGGATATCCCGGTGATCGAAGTGCTCGTCAAGGTCGGTGACGTCATCGCCGCCGAGCAGTCGGTCGTCACGCTGGAATCGGACAAGGCGACGATGGACGTGCCGAGCCCGACGGCCGGCACCGTCAAGGAAATCAAGGTCAAGGTCGGCGACAACGTGTCGGAAGGCTCGTTGATCCTGGTGCTCGAAGGCGCTGCCGCCGGGGCTGCTGCACCGGCACCGGCCGCTGCGGCACCGGCGCCTGCCCCCGTGGCCGCGCCGCAAGCTGTTGCGCCGGCCGCCGCACCGGCACCAGCGCCTGCCGCCGCGGCCCCGGCCGTGGCCGGCGGCGAGCAGCCGATCAGCCACGCCAGCCCGTCCGTGCGCAAGTTCGCGCGCGAGCTCGGCGTCAGCATTACGCAAGTGAAGGGCACCGGTCCGAAGGGCCGCATCATGCTCGACGACGTGCGCGAGTTCGTCAAGGGCGTGTTGTCGGGCAACCGTCCGGCAGCGCCGGGCGGCGCAGCCGTCACGGGTGGCGGCGAGCTGAACCTGTTGCCGTGGCCCAAGGTCGATTTCGGCAAGTTCGGGCCGGTCGAGCCGAAGGCGCTGTCGCGCATCAAGAAAATTTCGGGCGCGAACCTGCATCGCAACTGGGTCATGATTCCGCACGTCACGAACAATGACGAAGCGGACATCACGGAGTTGGAAGCCTTCCGCGTGCAGTTGAACAAGGAAAACGAGAAGTCGGGCACGAAGGTCACGATGCTGGCGTTCGTCATCAAGGCGTGCGTGATGGCGCTGAAGAAATTCCCGACCTTCAACGCGAGCCTGGACGGCGACAACCTCGTCTTCAAGCAGTATTTCCATATCGGCTTCGCGGCCGATACGCCGAACGGCCTCGTTGTGCCGGTCGTGCGGGATGCCGATAAGAAGGGCGTCTTCGAGATCGCGCGCGAGACGGGCGAACTGGCGAAGCTGGCCCGTGAAGGCAAGCTCAAGCCGGATCAGATGCAAGGCGGGTGCTTCTCGATTTCGTCGCTCGGCGGCATCGGCGGCACGAACTTTACGCCGATCATCAACGCGCCGGAAGTGGCCATTCTCGGGTTGTCGCGTTCGAGCCAGAAGCCGGTGTGGGACGACGCACAGCAGCAGTTCGTGCCGCGCCTGACGCTGCCGCTGTCGCTGTCGTACGACCACCGCGTCATCGACGGCGCCGAAGCCGCACGCTTCAACGCCTACCTGGGGCAACTGTTGCAGGACTTCCGCCGCGCCATGCTGTAAGGCCGGCGCCGGCAGGCGAGGGGCGCGATCCCGCGCCTGCCGGTCCCTGAGTTTCCCGACTTTGACGGAGAGCGTGCCATGACCACCGTGGTTGTCGTGAAGAAAGCGGGCGAGATTGCGATTGCCGCCGATTCGCTGGTGACATTCGGCGATACGCGTTTGTCGCAGGCGTACGAGGAAAATCGCAAGGTATTCGTCGTGGGCGATTCCTATGTCGGACTGGCCGGCACGACTGCGCACTTCCCGGTCATGCGGGCGATCCTGACCGGGATGGGCGACGAATGCCGTCTCCATTCCCGCGACGATGTATTCCGCACGTTCGTCAAGGTCCACCAGAAGCTCAAGGAAGAGTATTTCCTCAACACGAAGGAGGAGGAGGACGATCCGTACGAGTCGTCGCAGATCACATGCGTGATTGCGAATCCGACCGGCATTTACGGCATCTACTCCTACCGGGAAGTGTTTGTTTTCGATCGTTTCTGGGGCATCGGATCGGGGCGCAATTTCGCGCTCGGCGCGATGTACGCCCTCTACGATCACGATTTGAGCGCGAGTGCCATCGCCGAGGCGGGCGTGGCGGCCGGTGCGGAGTTCGACAAGAGCTCCTGCGGCCCGTTCCAGGTGCACGCGTTCCAGATCGATACCCTCAATACCATCAAGCCATAATGCGACAGGGAGACCCCGCATGAGTCTCATTGAAGTCAAGGTGCCGGACATCGGCGCGGAAGACGTTGACGTCATCGAAGTGATGATCAAGCCGGGCGATACGATCGCCAAGGATCAATCGCTGATCACGCTCGAGTCCGACAAGGCCTCCATGGAAGTGCCGTCCGAAGTGGCGGGCACCGTCAAGGAAGTGAAAATCAAGGTCGGCGACAAGGCCAGCCAGGGCACGCTGATCGCGACCGTCGAAACGGCGGGCGCGGGCGTTGCGCCTGCCAAGCCGGCCGCGCCGGCACCTGCCGCCGCAGCACCGGCACCGGCCGCATCCGCTGCGCAACCGGCCGTCGTGGCGCCGTCGGCAGCGAAGTTCGCCGGCGGTGCGGACCTCGAGTGCGAGGTCGTCGTGATCGGTGCGGGCCCCGGAGGCTATTCGGCAGCGTTCCGCTCGGCCGATCTGGGACGCAAGACGGTTCTCGTCGAGCGCTACGCAACCTTGGGCGGCGTGTGCCTGAACGTGGGCTGCATTCCGTCGAAGGCGCTGCTGCATACGGCAGCGGTTGCGGAGGAGGCGAGAGCGCTGGACCATCACGGCATCCATTTCGGCAAGCCCGAAATCGACCTGGACAGGTTGCGCGGCTACAAGGACAGCGTGATCGGCAAGCTCACGACCGGTCTGGCCGGCATGGCGAAGATGCGCAAGGTGGAAGTGGCGCAAGGCGTCGGCGTTTTCCTCGATCCGAACCACATTGAAGTGACGGGCCCGGATGGCGCGAAGCGCGTGATCAAGTTCGCGCAGGCGATCATCGCGGCTGGCTCGCAGGCGGTGAAACTGCCGTTCATGCCGGAAGATCCGCGCGTCGTCGACTCGACGGGCGCGCTGGAACTGCGTCAGATCCCCAAGAAGATGCTGGTCATCGGCGGCGGGATCATCGGTCTGGAAATGGCGACGGTCTACAGCGCGCTCGGCGCAGAAATCGACGTCGTGGAAATGCTCGACGGCCTGATGCAGGGTGCGGACCGAGACCTGGTCAAGGTCTGGGACAAGATGAACGCGAAGCGCTTCGGCCGTGTGATGCTGAAGACGAAGACCGTCGCCGCCGAGGCGAAGGCCGACGGCATCTACGTGAAGTTCGAAGGCGAGGCCGCGCCGGCCGAAGCGCAACGCTACGACATGGTGCTGGTGGCCGTGGGCCGCAGCCCGAACGGCAAGCGGATCGGCGCGGACAAGGCCGGCGTGGCGGTGAGCGATCGCGGCTTTATTCCGGTCGACAAGCAGATGCGCACGAACGTGCCGAACATCTTCGCGATCGGCGACATCGTCGGTCAGCCGATGCTTGCACACAAGGCGGTGCATGAGGCCCACGTGGCGGCGGAAGCCGCGCATGGCGAGAAGGCCTACTTCGACGCCTTGCAGATTCCGTCGGTGGCCTACACCGATCCGGAAGTGGCCTGGGCCGGCAAGACCGAAGACCAGTTGAAGGCCGAAGGCGTGAAGTACAGCAAGTCGGTGTTCCCGTGGGCGGCTTCGGGCCGCGCGATCGCGAACGGCCGCGACGAGGGCTTCACGAAGCTGCTGTTCGACGAAGCGACGCACCGCATTATCGGCGGTGGCATCGTCGGCACGCATGCGGGCGACCTGATCAGTGAGATCTGCCTGGCCGTCGAAATGGGCGCGGACGCGGTGGACATCGGCAAGACGATCCATCCGCACCCGACGCTTTCGGAGTCAATCGGCATGGCCGCGGAAATCTACGAAGGCGTCTGCACGGACGTGCCGCCGGCACGCAAGAAGTAAGCGGTTCCGGGGACTTCCCGAGACGTGAGCCGCCGCGAAGTTTGCGGCGGTTTTTTCATGCGCCCCGTTGACGCCCCGCGAAAAAGAAAAACCCGGCGCGGGGCCGGGTTCAAGGTACCTCGTCCTGCGAGAGGCGATCGGTACCGAGGAGACAACTTGCTGTCGCTACGCAGGTGAGGGCGCAGCGACCGTATTTCAATAGCGTGATGCTTACTTCTTCGGTGCAGCGGAGCGCGAAGCCTGGGCAGCAGCCTTCGTTGCAACGTTGGTCGCGGCGGCGAAGTTGGTTTCGGCGATCTCGACGGCTTGCTTGGTGGCCTTTTGCACGCTGTCGAAGGCGCTGTTCGCTGCGGACAGGGCCGACTTGGCCAGCGCGACAGCGGATTCCGAACCCGCCGGGGCATTCTTGGCAAGGCTGTCGAACAGCGCTTGTGCCGTCTGCGAGCCTTCAGCCAGCTTGCTTTCGGCAACCTTGTTCACTTCGGCTTGCGTGGCCGAGGCGATTTCATACACGTGGCGGCCATACGCGAGCACCTTTTCGGCGGCCGGTTGAACCAGATTGGCTTGCAGCGCCAACAGTTCTTGCGCGTCTTTCACGGCGAAAGCTTTTTCGGCCGTCGCGGCGGATTCTTCGAGCGAAGCCTTCACAACCTGAAGGTTCAGTTCGACCAGTTTCTCAACACCTTCAAAGGCCTTGTTGGTCAAGCCAAACAGGGTTTCCAGGTTGGCCTTGTGGGCGGCAGCGAATTGCTCGGGAGTCAAAAACGACATTGCGTTCTCCTATGATGTCATACACAGTTGACCCACTCCGTGTTCGCTGGTCTGTTCTCACCTTGGCGGCGGTGAAAACACGGTTGGGGCCGGCATTTGCGCGATGTCTTTTGATGCATCGCACAATCGCTAGTGTATATAAAAATTTTTTCGTGTCAAGATTTTTTTGTTGCGGTGCACCAATTGCCAAAAATCATAAGAAATCAACACCTTGTCACAAGGATGACACGTAGTTGGCGGCGGACTATGTAGCAGCGCGGCAAGCCTTTGCCCATGCGCTTTTCCGGGGTGTCAGCCGCTTGGGGCGCGGCCGGCGGGCGCGGCGTGCCGGTGGTACTATCCGGCGATGCAAGCCTTCTACAGTGACCATTTTGTCCTTCCGCTGCCGGCGGGGCATCGCTTCCCGATGCAGAAATACGCGCGCCTGCGGGAAAGGGTGGCGCAAGAGTTGCCGAATGTGCGTTTGACCGAAGCGGCCGCAGCTGACGACGCGACGTTGTTGCGCGTGCATACCGCCGACTATGTCACCCGGGTGAGTGCCGGCGCGCTGGCGCCGGCCGAGGCGCGCAAGATCGGATTCCCGTGGTCGCACCAGATGGTCGAGCGCTCACGCCGCTCCGCCGGGGCGACCCTTGCCGCATGCCGCGCCGCGCTTGCCGACGGCCTGGCAGTCAACTTGGCCGGCGGCACCCATCACGCGTACGCCGATCGGGGGGAAGGCTTTTGTGTCTTCAACGACGCCGCGGTTGCTGCTCGGGCTATGCAGGCGGCGCTGGGGCGGGGCACACGCGTGGCCATCATCGACCTCGACGTGCACCAGGGGAACGGCACGGCATCGATTTTTCGCGGCGATCCGAGCGTATTTACCCTGTCGTTGCATGGAGAACACAATTTTCCGTTCCATAAGGAAACGAGCGACCTCGATGTTGCGCTGCCCGATGGCTGTTCTGACGACGATTACCTTGTCGCCCTTGGCCACGCGCTGACCGATCTATTCGCGCAATTCCGTCCGTCGCTCGTGATTTACCTTGCGGGCGCCGATCCGCTCGCGGGCGACCGGCTCGGTCGGCTCGCGCTCACGCTCGATGGATTGCTTGCGCGTGACCGCCGGGTGCTGACGGCCTGCGCGGAGCGAGGGGTTCCTGTGGCGATCACGATGGCCGGCGGGTACGGCCGCGACATCGACGACACCGTTGCCGGGCATTTCGCTACCGTCCGTCTTGCAAGCCAGTTTCAGCGCCACTTCCAACAACAGTGCCCAACCCCGTGGTCCCATGACACCCGTCTTGTTGGCTGAGCCGCGCCGCGCCTCGCTCTGGAGCGCGGCCATGCCGTGGTTATTCGTCCTTATCTGGAGTACCGGCTTCATCGTGGCCAAATACGGGATGCCGTACGCCGAGCCGCTGACCTTCCTGTCGCTGCGCTTTGCCGGCACGCTCGCGGTCATGCTGCCGATAGCGTGGCTCTCCCGCACCCCATGGCCGCGCCGCGGCGGTACATCCGACTGGCGCCTCTACGGCCACCTTGCGGTCTCCGGGATCCTGATCCAGGCGGCCTATCTTGGCGGCGTTTGGGCGGCCATCAAGCTGGGGGTGCCGGCAGGCGTCGCGGCCCTTGTCGCCGGCCTGCAGCCGCTTCTGACCGCGCTGCTCGCGCGCGTCGTGGGCGAACCGGTGACGCGCCGCCAATGGATCGGGTTGCTGTTGGGCATTGTTGGCGTGGCGCTCGTCGTCGCCAACAAGCTCGGCGTGCGCGGCGTCAGCACCGCGGGCATCGCCTTGTGCGTGTTTTCGCTGCTCGCCATCACGATCGGTACGGTTTATCAGAAGCATTTCTGTCCGCATTTCGACCTGCGGGTCGGCACGACCGTACAGTTCGGCGCGGCGCTTGCCGTGACATTGCCGGTCGCATGGCTGACGGAAACGATGGCCGTGCAATGGCATGCCGCCATGCTGGGCGCACTTGCGTGGTCCGTGCTGGCGTTGTCGATCGGCGCCATTTCGCTGCTGTTCCTGCTGATACGCCACGGCGCGGCGACCAAGGTGTCCAGCCTGATGTACCTCACGCCGCCGACCACCGCCGTAATGGCATGGTTCTTGTTCGGCGAAACGCTTTCCCCGGCCAGCGCCGCAGGCATGGTCGTGGCCGCCTTGGGCGTTGCGCTCGTGATTGCGCGTAAACCCGCCCCCGCAACCCCCACTCGCGTGTCATCCTGATCGGGGGCTCATGCGTTGTGCGTTTGTGAGGGCCTGTTCACGCTAATATCGCGAGCCCGATATTAGCGTGAACAGGCCCTAGGCCCATCTTTCGAGAACGAAAGGGGACTTATCCGGATGGCCGTCCGGCTAATGGAATGCCAAACTTCATAGGCAGGCCGGATAAAAGCATGGCGTGACGCTTTGGCAATTTTTGGAAATTTGTGGCAATTATGTCGTAATGGACTGTTGCGGTGCGCAAAACAACCAGATGCCGGTTTAAGTATTGCAGCTAAGTCATTCATATTGCTTATTTTTTCGGACTTTACTAAACTTCACCCAAACTCGTTGCCCGCCAACCTTACGCTACCCCCAATTTATGTACGCGATCACCACCCTCGCACGACTGTGCCGCACCCGACTCTGGGGCGCGGCCGTAGTGGCGATCTCGCTCGCCGCCGGAACCCCGATGCTTGCGCATGCGGCCGGCAAAGCCAGTGAGTGCTCTCCCAAGGCCGCCAGGACCGCTGCACAGAAACGTGCGTGCGCAAAGGCGCAGCCGGTTGCCAAGCGCGCCGTTGCCACGACGGCTTCGGCACGTGAGACCAAAGGCCTGAATTCGGGCGCGCGCGCCAAAAAGCTCGCCGCCGTCAAGGAAGATGACGACGGCCCTGCGGCCAAGCGCGTCGCCATCAAGCGCGTGATCTATCGTCACGGCAAGAAGCACGTCGTCACGTCTTACCGCAACGTCAATTTCTCGCCGTCCCAGGAGCGGCTGTCGAGCGGCCGTGCCTTCGGCCTGCATGAGTCGCCGGATGCGCTCGCTCTGCGCTCGAGCGTGGCGTATGTCATCGATGAGCAGACGTCCGAAGTGTTGTTCGACAAGAACTCGCAAGCGGTGCTTCCGATTGCATCGATCACGAAGCTGATGACCGCGATGGTCGCGATCGACGCCAACGTGCCGATGACGGACGCGATGCAGGTGACGGACGAAGACCGTGACTACGAGAAGGGCACAGGCTCGCGCCTGTCGGTCGGCTCGACGCTCAGCCGCGAAGACATGCTGCACATCGCGCTGATGTCGTCGGAGAACCGCGCGGCGGCTGCGCTGTCGCGCTATTACCCGGGCGGGCGTCCGGCGTTCATCGAGGCGATGAACCGCAAGGCCAAGGAACTGGGCATGGCGGATACGCGCTTTGCCGATCCGACGGGTCTCACGAGCCAGAACGTATCGAGCGCGCGTGACCTCGTGAAGATGGTCAAGGCTGCCTACCAATACCCGCTGATTCGCCGTTTCTCGACGGACAGCAGCTATGACGTCAACACTGGCCGCCGCGAGCTGCATTACTCGAGCACCAACCATCTGGTGGGGCACAACGGCTGGGATATTGGTCTGCAGAAGACGGGTTACATCTCGGAAGCCGGGCAGTGCCTCGTGATGCAGACGACGATCGATGGTCGTCCGATGATCATGATCCTGCTGGATTCGACCGGCAAGTATTCGCGCTTCGCGGACGCCACGCGCGTTCGCAAGTGGCTCCAGGAAGGCGGTGCCGCACCGGCGCCGCGCACGGCCGGCACTGCGCCGACCGCACAAGTCGCTGCGGGCGGTCAACACGCACTGTAAGCCCGTGTTGCCGTAGCGAAAAGGCGCGCCCCCCCGACCGTCGGGCGCGTCTGCAAGATCAACCCCCATGTGCTGCGGCCATGGGGTTTTTTTATGGGCGGGCGCGAATTCGAAAGCTTCTCGTTCGTATGCCAAATCATTATCGGCCTGGTGCGTGGATGATGTCACTTAACGAGTGTCACGCTGAAGGACACTGGCCGACAATCTTGTCGATCGAACTCCAAAAAGCGCTGCACGATGCCTAAAGCACCGCCCGCCGTGCGACCTAGTATTGGTTGCATGCACTAATGCGGTGCGTAGTGGGGATCGTGCGGCGGACTCTTCAGGAGAATGCGACGAATGTTCTACCGAATCCCCGAAGAATATCGAATGCTGATGTCGATGTATGGGTCCGCAATCGCTCCAACCTCTTGGGAGCGGGGCGCGACGGCGGGCAGGTCGCGTACTGCGGCCAACGTCGCGCCGGTGCGCAGCATTGAGGAAATACGCGCCGATATCGCGGCTCAGTTCGACGCCATCCGAAACGTGGTGGCAACGCATGATGTCGCTGCCGAAAAGTCGGCCACCACGCAGCGCTTGGACGACATGTGTCAGAAGCTCGACAAAGCGATGACGAAGATGGCGGCGGCGTGGGATTTCTCCGTGCGCCGGAAATTTGCGGGCGGGACGCTCATACATCGTCTCGGCAAACAAATGAGCGTGACCGACGAACGCGCGCTCACAAAATCCGCTGTCGCGTTACGCAACACGTTGATTCAGTATGAGTTCGCAATGAAAGCGCTGGGCGAGCGCCTTCAGGCACAACGGGATTTACGCAGCCTGGCGCCGGCGGTCGGCGACGAGGTGAGTCCTGAATGTCAAGGACTTGAAGATGTGATCGAGAAGACGCAAAGCACTGTCGCGCAGTTCATTGCCGAGGCGAAAGATTCCATGCCGTCGGACAAATCGCGTTGGAATACCAAAACGGGCATGTACTTCTCGTTGGGTGCTGCGGGGCTTGCCATCGGTCTGGTCAACATACTGACGGGCGGCATAGTGGGTTTGGCAATCGCGTCTTCGGGCGTGACCTTGATGGGCACGGTCAACACGGTCGCCAATTTGCGGTTCTATCCCCGAGATCCTGGGTGGGACAAACTGGAAAAAGCCATCAATGCTTTCAAGGCGTTTGCTGACGAAATGGAGAGAGATATGTTGACATCGAACGTGGCCAATATGACGGGAAGGCTCGCGAACCTTCAAGGGAACGTGTCAGATGTTCGCAGTGACGTGAAGGGTGTTCGGTCGGAATTGCAATCCGTTCAGAATGTGCAAACGTCGAGCTTGTCAAACATGACGGGAAGGCTCGCGAACCTTCAGGGGAACGTGTCAGATGTTCGCAATGACGTGAAGGGTGTTCGGTCGGAGTTGCAATCCGTTCAGAATGTGCAAACGTCGAGCTTGGGAAGGCTCGCGAACCTTCAAGGGAACGTGTCAGATGTTCGCAATGACGTGAAGGGTGTTCGGTCGGAATTGCAATCCGTTCAGAATATGCAAACGTCGAATTCGGCAAAGCTCGAGAACCTTCAGGGGAACATCTCAGATGTTAGCGGGAACGTCTCGACCATGCAGGACGACTTGCATGAGGTCAAGAGCACTGTTAAGCCACTTCAAAGCGCGGTCGACGACCTGGCGAAAAAGGCAGAGGGTTTTGCGACGATCAGTGATATCGACAGGTTGGAAGCGGCCTTGCGTGAAATGGTCAACGTTCTCAAGCAGCCGTCCGTCAACGTGACGATTCCTGAAAAGTTGCAAAGCCTGCTGGACGAGTCAGGCGGCCGAAGCCCGGGCTCCCTGCCGAGGCAACGGCATTCGACGAGCGGAGACTCGCGGGATCGAGCTTCAGGACCGGACGCGCCCGGTATGACTCGCTCGTTTTCCTGCGGCGGCGTTTTCAGACAGTCAGCGATTATTCACGAGTTTACCGACGGATTGAAGCGCGTTGCTGCGGTACTGCCGTACGGCAGCAACGCGTAACGCGCGCAACCCTTGCTGGCGGCTATTCGCCCACCGCCGCCGCGACCGGTTGTCGCGGCATCGCCTGACCGTCGTCGCGCGGCTTCTGATTGAAGCCGAGCGATGACGAAATCTGCAGTGCCGTTTCGTTGAGGTTCGCAAGCCACGCATCCTGCAACCGATCGGCAGGTGCCGACAGCGACAGGCCGGCCACCAGCTTGCCACTGTCGTCGTAAATCCCTGCGGCGATACACCGCACCCCCAACTCCAACTCCTCGTTATCGCGCGCATAGCCTTGATGGCGCACCGACGTCAGCTCGCGTTCGAGCTTGTGCAGATCGGTGATGCTGTTGCGCGTGTGTCCCGACAACCCGGTTCGCGTCGCGTAGGCGCGCACACGCGTTGCCTCGTCGGCGGCAAGGAACAGCTTGCCGACCGAAGTCAGGTGCAGCGGCGCGTGGCCGCCGATGGCGCGCACCACCTGCATCCCCGAGCGCTCGCTATAGGCCCGCTCGATGTACACAATTTCGTCGCCCTGGCGCACCGACAGGTTCACCGTCTGACCGGTGGCACGGTGCAACCCGCGCATCGGTTGCAGTGCCGCGTCGCGGACCGACAGACGCGCCTTCACCAGATTGCCGAGTTCCAGCAGCCGCATGCCGAGACGATACGTGCCCGGATCGCACCGATCGACGAAGCGGCACGCCACCATGTCGTTCAGGATGCGGTGGGCGGTAGACGGGTGGAGGTCGGTCGCCTGTGCCAACGCTTTCAGGCTGACAGGGTCGGCGTGCGCCGACAGTGCGTCCAGCAGACGCATCATTCGTTCAATGACCTGGATCGAAGTGCGCGATTCTGCGCCCTGGCTTGTGTCGTCTTTCATGGGGATCGGTTCACGCCTCAGGCAAATTATGCATGACGCTATTCTATATCATATGGTGAAAAATGACGAAGCCGAACCTGCCGAAAAAACCTCGAATTCGCATCGGCGCGTCATCGTGACGCCATTTGCGGCGGATTGCTGCATGGCGGCGAAAACATCGGGGCATTCCCGTGCGGCGAGGCGCGGACCCGCGGGAACTGGGCCGAGGCGGACCTGCGCGCATATAATGGCGCATTACTCCCATTAGAGGACACTTCCCCATGCGCGTCGGACTCTTTGTCACGTGTCTGATCGACCTGATGCGTCCGGAAATCGGTTTCTCGACACTCAAGCTGCTGGAATCGGCGGGTTGCGAAGTGATCGTGCCCCACGCGCAGACCTGCTGCGGCCAGCCGGGGTACAACTCGGGCGAGCGCACCATCGCGCGCGATATGGCGCAGAAATTTCTCGACGAATTCGAAGACTTCGACTACGTCGTTGTGCCAAGCGGCTCCTGCGGCGGCATGATCAAGGCGCACTACGGCGACCTGCTGCGTGACGATCCGGAGTTGATGGGCCGCTACGCGCGAATCCAACCCAAGGTATTCGAGCTGACCGATTTTCTCGTCAACGTACTCAAGGTCGAGGGCGTGCCGGGCGCTTACGACGGCGAAGTGACCTATCACGATTCCTGCTCCGGCCTGCGCGAACTGGGCGTTCAGTCCCAGCCGCGTGAATTGCTGGCGAAAATGCCGGGTGTCAAGCTGACCGAGATGAAGGATTGCCAGGCGTGCTGCGGCTTTGGCGGCACCTTTGCGTTGAAGTACGGCAATATCTCCACGGCGATCGTCGACGAAAAATGCGCCAACGTCCACGCCAGCGGTGCGCCGGCCGTCGTGCTGGGCGACCTCGGCTGCATCCTCAACATCGAGGGGCGGCTGCGCCGTACCGGCGATGCCAAGACGCGGGTGCTGCATATTGCACAAGTACTGGCGGGCGATGCCCAGTAGCGCGGTGTCCGGCCGTTCGACCTACCGACTTTGCGCCGCCGCCGGGCAACCGGTGCGCGCCGCGTTTTCCTTGTGAGCCGCGATGCAAGTTCAATCGATGCATTTCAAGGCGCGCGCCGGGCAAAAACTTGCCGACCAGCGCTTGCAGACCAACCTGAAGAAACTGTCGACCAAATTTGTCACCGCGCGTGCGACCGCGATGGAGGAGATCGACTTCGAGGCCACGCGCGCCGCGCTCAAGGCGCGTCGCAACCGGGGTCTGGAGACGCTCGACGTATGGCTCGAACTGTTCGAGCGCGAAGCCGTGCGCCGGGGCGCCACCGTCCTGTTCGCAGAATCGACGCAGGACGCCGCGCGCCTGGTGGCCGAGATCGCGCGCAAGCATGACGTCAAGAAAGTCATCAAATCGAAGTCGATGGTGACCGAGGAACTACAGCTCAATCGTGTCCTCGGCGACATGGGTGTACAGTCGATCGAGACCGATCTGGGCGAGTACATCCTTCAGATCAACGACAACGAACCGCCGTCCCACATCATTGCGCCGGTCGTTCACAAGGACAAGGAAGAAGTCGCCGACCTCTTTGCGCGCGTGCATCACAAACCGCGTCAGACAGAGATCCCTGCGATGACGCGCGAGGCGCGCGAGATGTTGCGCCCCCAATTCCTGTCTGCCGACATGGGTGTCACGGGCGGCAACTTCATCATTGCGGAAACGGGTTCCGTGGCGGTGGTCACGAACGAGGGCAACGAGGGCATGTGCACGATCATGCCGCGCGTGCACGTGGCCGTGACCGGCATTGAAAAAGTGCTGCCGACGCTGGAAGACCTTGCGACCGCCATGCGTTTGCTGCCGCGCTCGGCGACGGGGCAGGGCACATCGAACTACTTCTCGCTCCTGACCGGCACGCGCGCCGAGGGCGAGCTCGACGGGCCGGAACACATGTACTTCGTGCTTGTTGATGGCGGGCGCACCGGCTTGATTGGCGGCGCGTTCCAGGACATGTTGCGTTGCATCCGCTGTGGCGCCTGCATGAACCATTGCCCTGTCTACCAGAAGATCGGCGGCCACGCGTACGGCTGGGTATATCCCGGCCCGATGGGTTCCGTACTGACGCCGAGTTACGTTGGCATCGAAAAGACCCTGGATCTTCCGCAGGCGGCCACGTTGTGTGGCGAATGCAACCGCGTGTGTCCGGTGGGCATACCGATTTCGGATTTGCTGCGCAAACTGCGGGAGCGCCAGGTTGAGCGTGGATTGCGTCCGTGGCAGGAGCGTTTCGGCTTGGCAGCGTGGGGTTTTGCCGTGCGCCGGCCGGCCTTGTATGCGACGTTGACATCGCTTGGCGGGCGCATCTTGTCGTGGATGGGGCGTGAGCGCGGTTCGATCAGCAAACTGCCGGGCGGTGGAGGATGGACGGACACCCGCGAGATGCCGGCCCCGAGCGGCAGGACCTTCCGCGCGATGTACAAGGCGCAGCGCGGAAAATCAGGCGAGTAGGTCCGTTGTCGGCCCCGGGCGTTGGACAGGACGGAGGCCGGACAACCTGCGCCAGTACAACGCGACGGTTTAAAGCAACTCAATGCTTTGCCGGCAACGCCAACCGCTGCTCGACATGGCGTTGCAGTGCAGACAGCACCGTACTCAACACCCAGTAAATCGCCGCAGCCGCCAAATAAAGCGGCAGTGGTTGATAAGTCGAAGCAATCACTTCCTGCGCGGACCGCAGCAACTCCGTCACCGTGATCACCGAAACGAGCGACGTATCCTTGATCAGGCTGATGAGGCTATTGCCGAGACTGGGCACGGCCATGCGCAGCGCTTGCGGGCCGATCACATAGCGCAGCGTCTGCCGGTGCGTGAGCCCGAGGCTGTAGGCAGCGAGCCATTGCCCGCGCGGCATGCCGAGCAGAGCGCCGCGCATGCTTTCCGAAAGATAGGCGCCGACGTTCAGGCTTAGCGTGAGGACCCCGGCGGGTGTCGGCTCGAGCGAAAGCCCCATGCCGGGTAGCCCATAGTAGACCACGAAAATCTGCACCAGCAGGGGCGTACCGCGCATGATGCTGACATAGGCGCGCGCGATGCCGCGAAACACCGCGATCTTGCCGATGCCCATCAGCGCGATGACGATGCCCAACGCGAGGCCGAACACCATCGACAACAGGGCGAACTTGATCGTCAGGACGGTGCCCTGCAGCAGAATCGGCAACGATTGGGCGGCGAGTTCAAAAGGATCCATAGGGGGCGGGGAAAATCGGTCGTGTTCAAGACCAACGCGCCGCACCGGACGAACCGGTGCGGCGCGTGGATTCGGCTTGTATCGATGCCGTCACGAGCGCGGGCGACACGAAAGACCGCGCGCGTTTCGTGCGGAGAATTACTTTGCCGCCAGCGGCTTCGACGTATCCTCGCCGAACCATTGCTGCGACAGTTTCGTCAGCGTGCCGTCTTGCTTCATCGACGTCAACGCATCGTCGATCGCCTTCGCGAACTTGGGGTTGTTCTTACGGAACGGGATGCCGACCGACTCGTTTGCGCCGGGCAGTACTGCACCGCCGCGCAGCGGCAGGTTCGACGTCTTGATCAGATACGCCAGCATCAGACGATCGTTGAGCGCCGCGTCGAGGCGATTCGACGCCAGGTCGCGCAAATATTCCGGCGCCCCGGGATACGTCTTCACATCGATGCCGGGGACCGACTTCGCGAGGTCGTTGTAATTGCTACCCAGGCTCACGCCCAGCTTCTTGCCCTTCAAATCGTCGAGCGACTTGAACTGGCGCGTATCGTCCTTGCGCTGAATCAATTGCGCCGCCGAGTAGACATACGGCTGACTGAAGTCGAACGACTGGCGGCGCTTCTCGTTGATCGCGACCTGATTGACGATCACGTCGAACTTGCCCGCTTGCAGGCCGCCGATGATGCCGCTCCACTCCGTCGTCACGAACTCGGCCTTCACGCCGAGCTTGGCCGCCACCGCCTTGGCCACTTCGACGTCGAAGCCTTCGAGCTCATTGCCCGCGCCGCGATAATTGAACGGAGGGTAGGTACCCTCGATACCGACCTTCAGGACACCGCGAGACTTTACTGTGTCGAGCAGATCCTCGGCATGGGCGCTGACGGACATCAGCGCAGCGGCGGCGAGCGGTACGAGGCAAAGTGTCTTGAGCCACGATTTCATGGCGGATCTCCTTCTGACATCGCCCGGACATGCCGGGCGTTGGGGAAAAAACGTCGGTGGGGCGCGAACGCCATCATCTCACGCCGTTCGCTTCAGCGCAGCGCTTCCACGCATTCTCGCACCAGCGCCGGACCGCGGTAAATCAGACCGCTGTACACCTGCACGAGACTCGCGCCCGCATCGAGCTTCGCACGCGCGTGGGCGCCGGACAGAATGCCGCCCACGCCGATGATCGGAATCGAGTCGCCAAGCTCCGCGCGCAACGCACGGATCACCCGGTTCGACGCCTCGAAGACCGGGCGTCCCGACAGCCCGCCCGTTTCGTTCGCGTGCGGCAGGCCGGCGACCGCCTCGCGCGAGATCGTCGTATTCGTGGCGATCACCCCGTCGAAACCGTGACGCGTGAGCGCGTCGGCGATGACCTTGATCTGATCGTCTTCCAGATCGGGCGCGATCTTCAGCGCGATCGGCACATAGCGGCCATGCTGGTCCGCGAGCGCGCGTTGCTTGTCCTTGAGCGGCGCGAGCAGCGCATCGAGTTCGCTGGCGCCTTGCAACTGGCGCAGATTCTTCGTATTCGGCGACGAGATATTGACCGTGACGTAGCTCGCAAACGGATACACCTTTTCGAGGCAAATCAGATAGTCGTCGACCGCGCGCTCGATCGGCGTGTCCGCGTTCTTGCCGATGTTGAGCCCCAGCGGGCCTTTCCAGCGCGCCGACTGAACATTCTGCAGGAACTGCTCGACCCCGCCGTTGTTGAAGCCCATGCGGTTGATGATGCCTTCGGCCTGCGGCACGCGGAAAATGCGCGGCTTTGGGTTGCCCGGCTGCGGACGCGGCGTGACCGTGCCGACTTCCACGAAACCGAACCCGAGCGCGGCCAGCCCGTCGATGCAACTGCCGTCCTTGTCCAGGCCGGCGCCAAGGCCGACCGGATTCGGGAACGTGATGCCCATGACCGTGCGCGGGCTGTCGGGCAAGCGTTGGCCCATGAGTCCGGCCAGGCCGAGCGAAGCGGCGCTGCGCAGGGCGGCGAGCGTCAAGTGGTGGGCCTGTTCGGCGTCGAGGCAGAACAGGGCGCGGCGGGCCAAGGGATAGAGCGGCGCTAGCACGATGAGGGGTACCGTCGAATCGGAAAAGCCGACATTTTACCGGCTGCGCGCCGGAATGCGGTTCAATCGCAGCGCAATGGCCGATCCATCCACGCGCCGGCGGCGGATCGCACCCCTGTCAAACCGTTGCCGCCGACTGCAGCATCTCCTGCGGCATCTCCTGCCAGCGGCCGTCCAGCAGGCCTTCGAGCGGATGGAACTTGGCTTTGTAGACCATCTTGCGGCTCGCAGCAATCCAGTAGCCGAGGTAGACGTTCGGCAAACCCAGCGCGCGCGCCTGCTCGATCTGCCAGAGAATGTTGTAGGTGCCGTAGCTTGCGCCCAGGGCATCCGGGTCGAAGAACGTGTACACGGACGACAGGCCGTCGCTCAGGATGTCGACCATGCTGATCATGCGCAGTGTGCCCGCGCCGGGGCGGCCGGCGGGCTCACGAAACTCGACCAGCCGAGAGTTTACACGGCTTTGCAGCAGGAACTGCTCGTATTGCTCGCGGCTGTCGTGGTCCATGCCGCCGCCGGCGTGCCGGCGCGACTGGTAGCGCATGTAAAGCTGATAGTGCTCTTCGGCGTAATGCAGTCCCGACACATTCACGTTGAGCGTGGCATGCCGGCGCCAGACGCGGCGTTGCGCGCGATTCGGCACGAAACGCGCGACGGGCACGCGCACCGGCACGCAGGCGCGGCAGCCATCGCAATACGGACGATAGGTGAACACGCCGCTGCGCCGGAATCCTGCGCGCACGAGTTCGCTGTAAACGTCCGAGTTGATCAGGTGACTGGGGGTTGCGACTTGCGAGCGCGCCGTGTGATTGTCGAGATAGCTGCAGGGATACGGCGCAGTCGCGTAGAACTGCAGGGCAGAAAGCGGAGAGAGCGGCAGTTCGTTCGGGTGCGTCACTGCGGAACCTTTTGAACCTTGTCTGCGGCGTTGCCTTGGAGCAGGGCGGTCAGGATCCCCTTGTCGAGGCGCCAGACCGGCGGGGCTGCGTCGACCGCCTGCCGGACGTGGGCCAGGAAGGCGCGCCGCGAGATTTCGCGGCCGCCCAGCGACGCCAGATGGGCGGTGCTTTGCTGGCAGTCTATCATTTCTATGCCGTGTGTGCGTGCGAACGCGACCAATGCCGCGAGCGCGATTTTCGACGCGTCGGTGCGGTGTGCAAACATCGATTCGCCGTAGAACATGCGCCCGAGCGACACGCCGTAAAGTCCGCCGACACGCACCCCGTCGTACCACGTTTCAATGCTGTGGGCGAGGCCGGCCCGATGCAGGCCGCTGTAAGCCTCGACGATCGCGGGCGTGATCCACGTGCCTTGCTGGCCCGGACGCGGCGCGCTAGCGCAGGCGTGCATGACGGCGGCAAAATTGTCGTCGAGACGGATCTCCCATTCAGGTTCACGCACTACGCGGCGCAGCAATTTGCGAAAATTCTGAGAAATCTTGAAGTCAGCAGGACCCAGGACCATGCGCGGGTCGGGACTCCACCAGAGGACTGGCTGGCCTTCGGAATACCACGGAAAGATGCCGTGCTCATAGGCATCGCGCAGACGGCGGGATGACAGATCGACGCCGGCGGCGAGCAGGCCGGGGGCATCGCTACGCGCGCCGAGCGCTGCTTCGACGGGGGGGAAGGGATCGTTGGCTTCCAGCCAGGCAACCATGGCGTCGGCGCGGCATGCCCGCGCGTCAGACGCGCAGCATGGGTTGCAGGATGTCGAAGGTGTGCAGGCCGAATTTCCCGGCGTCGCGATCGGCGAAGAAGAAGCGCAGCGTTTGCGCGACGGTCGGGAAAGCGATCTCGTCCCACGGAATTTCGTGTTCCGAGAACAGGCGCACTTCAAGGCTTTCCTCCCCGGCGGCGAAACGGGGCTCGCGCATGGTGGCCAGGTAGAAGATATGCACCTGATTGACGTGCGGCACGTTCAGCAACGAGAACAACGGGCCCACTTCGACGTCGGCCCCGGACTCTTCCAACGTTTCGCGCGCGGCCGCTTGCGCGGTCGTTTCGCCGATTTCCATGAATCCTGCGGGCAGCGTCCAGTAGCCGAGCCGTGGTTCGATGGCGCGCTTGCAGAGCAGCACCTGATCGCCCCAGACGGGCACCGTGCCGAGCACGTTGCGCGGATTCTGGTAGTGAATGGTGCCGCAATTCGGGCAGACGTGGCGCTCCCGGTTGTCGCCGTCGGGAATGCGCAACTCGACCGTATGGCCGCAGGCGGAGCAGAATTGGATGGGAGGGCGTCGGTTCATGTTGCTGGGAGTGTATCACTGGCCGAACGCGATGTGCGCAAGCCCCGTGGGATGAGGGAATGCGCGGGGCGTGTGTGATTTTCCGACGGCCCGTAACAATAATCAGGCACGGTTGTTGCAACGCAACCTGGATTGCGCTATACTTGAATTCTTCAGACGCGGGGTGGAGCAGTCTGGCAGCTCGTCGGGCTCATAACCCGAAGGTCACAGGTTCAAATCCTGTCCCCGCAACCAAGTTTCATCAGAAGCGCCGTCAAGAATTCGTTCTGACGGCGTTTTTGTTTTTGGTCGCCGCTTTTGGCGTCGTTCGGGTGTGCCGTTTTCGAGCACCTCACGTGCCCTTGACGTGCAGGGCATGCCGTTACAGGTGCGGCGCCGGCGAATCCCCGGGATTCGTCACCCTGGGTAGGGAAGGGTCCCGATAAAACGGGGCGCGTCGCGGAACCATTCGCCCAGGACATCATCTGCCGGATTCGCCAGCGGTGTCTCGATGCGCAGCAGCGAGGCCAATGTCCCTTCCAGGCGCGAGGTGCTGTACGCGCGTGATTCAACCATATTCGCCTTTCGGGACTCGCTTCGCGGCCAGACGATCATGGGTACGGCATGTCCTGCGATGTGGCCGGGGGCGTGTCCGGCAAAATTGCGTGTATGTCCAACTTCCTGTCCGTGATCCGCCGTGTAAAGCAGTGCGGCCTCGCCTGCGGGCAGTTGCCGCAGACGGTCGATGATGTCGCCGAGTTGTGCATCGTGATAGCGCATGGCTCGATCGTAGTGCTTGCGTGCGTTGCGAATCCATGGCCAGCGGTTTTTGCTGATCAGCTGGGCGTCAATCGGGTCGTCGTCTTGAAAGAACGCCCATGTCGCCGGATAGCGCAGGTCGTAATGCGGGTGTGCGCCGAGCATATGGACGACGATGAATTTGTGCGGCGCCGGATCGGATAATGCGGCGCTCACTAATGGCTGCAGCGCTTCGTCGAGGCTGCGCCCGCGTCGTCCGTCGTCGTTTGAATTCGTTTGTGCCCGGAAATCAGCTTCACTCGCAAAACGCCCCCACAAATATCGATCCACCTGATTGGTCAGCCAGTACGTCTTGTATCCGGCAAGTCGGGCCAGCGCGGTCACGCCGGGCCCTCGCATTTCATCGGTGCCGAGGGTCAGCATCGAGCGAATCGACGCTACCGTCGTGCCTTCCGAGGAGACAACATCGTTCATCACAAGCAACTCGTCGCGCAACGCCGAGAGCCGCGGCGATGTCTCGCGTAAGTAGCCATGGATCTGCCAATTCGTCCGGTTGATGCTCTCGCCCAGTACCAACACGACGGTGCGCCGGGACGGACCGACATACTTGACAGGTTGTGCAGCGAGCCAAATCGCCGCATCGTTTCGTTGCTTTGTCAGCTTGGCAATGTCGTCGCGAAATGCCGCGTTGCGGGTGTAGATTTTTGTCCAGCCGAATATCGGGTTCTTCTCGCGCGCGGTGGGATTGAGGTGGAGCATCCCGAAAATGGTGATCAGCACACATGCTTCAAGCCGCCAGCCTTCAGCGCGTGGTTGGCCAAGTCGCCAGAGCGCGGTGTAAAACAGTGCAAACCAAACGCAGAAGAGAACGCTCCATAGCAGCGACAGGGATGCAAGAAACTCCTTGGTTTCGTGCCAATGGGTATTTCCAAGGGCCGTGAGTACGGTGGGAGATTCGAGGGAGAGCCCATAGGCGGCCTGCAAACTTCCTGTCAGGCCCACGTCGACGGTCAGCAGGCAGTACCAGCAGAGCGCCAGCGATTTTGTCCATCGCCGTTTCGGCATCTGACGGGTCATCGCAAGCGACAGTGCAAGGACAGCGAGTATCTTGACGGTCTCTCGCCACTCGAGCCCGGCGCTGCCGAGCAGCGCGCCGCAGCCCGTCAGCAGCGCAATCACGCCCGGCCATTCGGCATACTTTCGCCAATACGATTCAAGGGTTATCGGATGGTCGACGCAGGGGGGTGTGGTCTTGTGCATTGCAACCTGTGGAAGGCATCAGAGAGATGCCCTTCGAGCGGGACGGCGTGATCGTTGTTCCACCCACGGGGATGTCCTTGTTGCATTTGGGATGGATCCTTGTGGGGCGGTAGGGCGATTTCCCGATCTCCGAGGGCTGGGCGTGGGCCGTGCGCCTGAAGGTTTTGAGCGCAAAATGGTAGAATGATCGTTTAGATCTGGCATTGACTGCCGGCGTTGCGGGGTATCCGTCACGGTCGGCGAATTCGCATGGCAAAATCCCCGAAGCCGAGCCGCCGCGTAAGCGTGGCCCCGATGATGGATTGGACCGACCGGCATTGCCGGTACTTCCACCGTCTGATTTCCTCGCATACCTGGCTCTATACCGAGATGGTCACGACTGGCGCGTTGCTGAATGGCGACGTGCCGCGTCATCTCGACTTCGACGGCTTCGAGCATCCCGTCGCGCTTCAACTCGGCGGCAGTGAGCCACAGGATCTCGCGCAAGCCGCGCGCTTGGGCGAGCAGTGGGGCTACGACGAGATTAATCTCAATTGCGGCTGTCCTTCCGAACGCGTGCAGCGCGGTGCGTTCGGTGCTTGCCTCATGGCCGAACCGGCGCTTGTCGCCGACGGCGTCAAGGCCATGCGAGATGCGGTCGACGTCCCCGTCACCGTCAAGCATCGTATCGGCATCGACGACGTCGAGTCATTCGCGTTCGTCGAGGACTTTGTCGGCAAGGTCGCGGACGCGGGATGCGCGACCTTCATCGTTCACGCGCGCAACGCGATTCTCAAAGGGTTGAGCCCGAAGCAGAATCGCGAAATTCCGCCGCTGAGATACGAATATGCCTATCGGCTCAAGCAATCGTTCCCGCACCTCGAGATCATCGTGAATGGCGGCGTGACCACGCTTGATCAGATCGAGGCGCATCTTCAGCATCTGGACGGCGTGATGCTCGGTCGTGAGGCCTATCACAACCCCTACGTGCTGGCCGGCGTCGACGCGCGTTTCTACACGGCGGATGCGCCCGTGAAGTCACGCATCGAGATCGAAGACGGTCTTATCGAATATGCGGCACGCCAGGTGGAAGGCGGCCAGTATCTCGGCGCGATCACGCGGCATGCGCTGGGACTCTATCGCGGGGTACCGGGCGCGCGCGGCTGGCGTCGCGTGCTGTCCGAGCCGAAGCGCTTGAAATCCGGTGTCGGCGCGTTCGAGGAGGCCCGCAGCCAGCTGCGCGCGGCCGCATTCGCCGAGGCGAACCTGGAGCACGCGGGGGATGCAGGCGCCGAGACGCCGCTCGCGGCCGCGTGAGCGCTGCAAAAAATTTGCGGCAAGTTGAAAATTCCGCTTGGCAAACCGATAAAGACACTTATATAATTTCGCTTCTGTTCAGCAAGCAAGTCTGTTGTTGATCACGGCGGTGGCCGTAGCTCAGTTGGTAGAGTCCTGGATTGTGATTCCAGTCGTCGTGGGTTCGAGTCCCATCGGTCACCCCAAAATTCCCTTGCAGTTCCAAGCGGTACCTCCCCGTTCGACACAGTTCCCCCACACGCGAAGTTCCCCTGTCGCATGTCGTTTGCCCATTGCGCGCTGTTTCGCGTCCATTGGCTATCCGGCAGGAATCCGATGTTCGCACCGGGGATTCATTCAATTTGGTATCCAGACTATCGAGCGTGCGCATCCTGCTTTCAAGCATCGCGCGTCGTCCATAAATAGTAGCGGATTACCCTAGATTGACGATAACGGAAAGGCCGCGACATACTGGATAACTTGAAACCTGAAGGATTGCTTGTGGGTACCGATGCATTGCCTCAGCAAGCTCCCGCGATTACCGTCGATCGCTTCGGAGAGTTGCTTGGCCTGATATATGACGCTGCACTTGAGCCCGCCAGGTGGACACGCTGCTTCGAGGAAATCTGTACCGAGTTCTCCGCCAACTACGTGTCGCTGATCGTGCGCCGCGGCACGCCTGAGGGCCTTGGCCTGATCTTCTCCGGCGCCGGCGACCGCCGTGTCATCCAGGGCGGCAACCCCTATCACGCGCTCAGCCCGTTCTCGGCATTGCCGCTGAACAAGCTCGTCACCATCGGCGATCTGCTCTCCGAGGCGGAATGGCGGGCGTCGCCGTATTACACCGACTGGTGCGCGCCGCAGGGTGTCTTTCACGTAATGGCTGTCGATTTCGCGGCGGCCGATCAGGCGGTGTACGGTTTCCGCATCACCCGGCCAGAGACCGCACCCCGATTTTCCAGCGAGGATCGGGCACTGTGCGAACGGCTTGTGCCGCATCTGCGCCGCGCACTGAATCTGTATCAGTCGACGCACCAGGACAAGCAGATCGGCTCGCTGTACAGCCAGGCGATGGTGCAATTGATGGTCGGCTTGGTGGTGCTCGACGAAAACGGCATGGTCCTCGAATGCAATCCGATCGCACGCGCCATACTGGATGCTGGTGACGGCCTCAAGATCGTCGGCAATCAGTTGACGGCTTCGTATGCGAACGACAATCGCAAATTGCAGCGCATGGTGCGCGAAGTGCTGCGTGTGCCATCGCAGATGGGCTTGATCGAGGCGATGTCCGTGAGCCGTCCGTCCGGGCGTGCAGGCTGGGGCGTCGTGGTGCGCGCGCTCTCGCCCGACGAATGGACCGACAGCAAACACCGTCCCACGGTGGCGGTCTTCGTTCGCGATCCGGAAGGGGCCTCGCATCCGCCCGTGCGCCTCGCGCAGCAGTTGTTCGAGCTGACGCCAGCCGAAACGTCGCTGGCCATTCAGCTTGCGAACGGTCTCTCGCTCGAAGAAGCTGCCGAAGCGCTCAACATCCGCCGCAATACGGCGCGCGCCCACCTGCGGTCGATTTTCTCGAAGACCGGGGTGCGCCGTCAGACGGAACTCGTGCGGATCTTCCTCAACAGCGTGATGATGCTCGGTACGCGCGCCAGCGCGGACATCGAGCCGGAGCGCTGATCAGGGCAACAGTGCCCGGCGGCCGGCGGCATCCACGGCGGCGCGCAGCGACGGCGCGGCCGACGACGGGCGGGCGTTCAATGACATGCGCCCGCGTCCGTCAGGCGGTCGATGTCGCTGTCGCTATGGCCCAGTTCGCGCAGGATGGCCCGCGTGTGTTCGCCGCATGCGGCACCGGCATCGGGCTGGCGGGGCGGGGTCCGGGAAAAGCGGGGCGCCGGTGCGGGTTGACGCTTGCCGTCGATGTCAACAAATATGCCGCGCGCTTTCATATGGGGGTGATCGGCTGCCTCGGCCAGGCCCAGCACCGGCGCGAAGCAGGCGTCGGTGCCTTCGAGCTTTTCGCACCAGTACGCCTGCGGCTGCGATAGGAACAGTGCCGTCAGCCGCGCTCGCAGGGCCGGCCATGCGCGGCTGTCATACTGGTCTTGCGGCGCGACGTCGTCGAGCCCCAGCCTTTGCAGCAGTTCTGCGTAAAACTGTGGCTCGATCGCCCCGACGGTCACGAATTTTTCGTCGGCGCATGCGTACGCCTCGTAGAACGGCGACGTGTGCGAGAAGAAATTCTGTTCGGGCGTGTCGCACCAAGTGCCCGCGCCGCGCATCGAATGAACCAGCGACATCAGCATGGCCGTGCCGTCCACGATGGCGGCGTCGACAACCTGCCCCTGTCCGGAGCGGCGCGCTTCGAGCAGTCCGGCGAGCAGCCCGGTCACAAGGAACATTGCGCCGCCGCCCATGTCGCCGATCAACGTAGGCGACACGGCGGGCGGCACAGCCGGGATGTCGGGCGTGGCCGGGCGTATCGCGAGACTGGTCGCGCCGGTCAGCGCCACGTAGTTGATATCATGGCCTGCCGCTTTCGCAAGCGGACCGTCCTGCCCCCAGCCGGTCATGCGGCCATACACGAGACGCGGATTGCGTGCGGCCACGGCGTCGGGGCCGAAGCCCAATCGTTCCATCACGCCGGGCCGAAACCCTTCGATCAGGGCATCCGCCGAGTCAATCAGTTGCCACGCGGCCGCGACGCCGGCGTCGTGCTTGAGGTCGAGCGCGATGGACCGTTTGCCGCGATGGATCGCCTGGCGCCCATAGCCTTTGCATGCGTCGGCGACGCGTTCGATGACAATGACGTCCGCGCCCAGATCTGCCAGCAACATGGACGCGAACGGTCCCGGCCCGATGCCGGCAAATTCGATGATGCGCGTGCCGGCAAGCGGGCCGCCGCGCGGGGAATCGGTGTAGCTGTCAGCCATGGTGTCCTTCCGAAGGCAGGCGATCGAATCAGGATGTTGACGCGGGGGGAACCCGACAAAGCATAGCAAATCCATGCTGCCCGCAAACGCGTGCTCGAGCGTGGTTCGTATGAAATAGTAGGGGGGCGGCCTGATCGGGGCCCTGCGGACGCCGGGGAACCGTACGCCGGACAGCGCAAGCCGTCCGGCGTTTTCTTCTACAGCTTGCGGCTTAGCACCAACGCGCCTGGCCGCCGTCGAGCGGGATCGTGGCCCCCGTCAGATAGCCGGCATCGGCGCTGACCAGGAACGCCACGGCACGGCCGATGTCTTCCTCGCACTCGCCCACGCGGCCCAGCGGGATCGTTTTCACGAACTCGGCGGCCTCTTCCGGGTGCTTCTCCGTCCACCATTTCAGCCCCGGCGAAAGCGCGTGCGGTGCAACTGCATTCACGCGAATATTGTCGCGGCCCCATTCGGAGGCGGCGGCGCGCGTGAGCGAGCGCATCGCTTCCTTCACGGCGGCGTAGATGCCGTAATTGGCGGCATCCCAACGCACTGCCGCCGAGCTGACCAGATTGACGATCGCGCCGCCGCCACGCGCCGCCATGTGCGGATAGCACGCGCGCATCAGCCGCAGCGTCGCCATCGGCCCGGTGTCGAAGCCCTTCTGAAAGTATTCGTCGGTGGCGTCGAGCAGCCGCATCGGGCCGCCGTCGTTGGCGTTGTTGACGAGGATGTCGACGCCGCCGAACGTTTCGACGGTATGCGCGACGGCGTGCGTGATGTCGTCAGCCGACGTTACGTCGCAGCGAATCGGCACCGCGTGCGCGCCGAAGCCCTTGATCTGCTCGCACGTGGCGATCAGTTTGTCTTCCGTGCGGCCGGCGACGGCGATGGCCGCGCCTTCCTTCGCCAGCGCAAACGCAATCCCTTGTCCGACGCCCTGTCCCGCGCCCGTGATCAGCGCGATTTTGCCTTGCAAACGGCCCATCTTCCTGTCTCCTTCGGTTCGATAGATTTGCTGCGATACCGGCAGCGTGAAGCGCGCCGCCAAAACGAAGGGCCGGAAATTCCGGCCCCTTCGTTTTGGCGCTTGATGAACCTCGCATTGCCGCGAGGTTCGTATTCACGACGCAAGCATCACGCCGCTTCGCCCGGGGTCGTGTACGGCACCGCGCCGCGCGGCACGTAGACGCCGTTGACCTGATTCTGGTACTCGGCCTTCGTCGCGCGCGGATTGAAGAACTGGCGATACCAGATGCGCGCCTTCATGAATGGCCCTTCCGTCGGCAAGAACATGCCGTTCAGGCAAGGGGCCTTGTTCATCCAAACTTCGAAGTCCTGCATGAACGCGAGGCGGCTCGATTCCTGGAACTGGCGCGCCGCCACCGTATCGGGCACCGTCACCGTGGCGTTGCCGCCCGGCGACTTCACCATCAGTGCATGCCAGACCTTGATGGAGCCGTCTTCAATCGGCGTGTGCGTGATCAGCAATACCGAATCGTAGAGGCCCGTGAGATACGAGATCAGCACGCCCGGGCCGTGATACGACGTCACCGTATGCAGCACCGGGCTCACGCCATCCGCGCCCACCAACGTGCGGTGCGGGCCGCATTGGCGTTGCGTGGCGATGTGGCCGTCGAATTCATTTTCGTAGCGCTGCACGGTCGAGCCGTGAATCGGCGAGAGGTGGGCCGAATCGCAAATGTTGTCGATGACTTCCTGCGGGTGCTGGTTCAGCGTGCCGAGATCGTCAAAGGTCCAGCGAACCCAGGCGGGATCGTCCCATTGCGGCAGGGTGGGGTGTTCCCACTCAGGCTCGCCGCCTTCCGGATCGTGCCAGACCCAGATGGCGCCCAGCGATTCCTTGATCGTCCACGATTTCACGCAGGCAGCGGCCGGAATGGGGCCGTTGTGATACGGAATATCGTTGCACTTGCCGTCCGGGCCGAATCGCCAGGCGTGGTACGGACAGCGGATATCGTCGCCCTCGACGTTGCTGCCGCCGCCGTCGATCACGACGTACGACGTATTGTTCGGCGCCGCGAGGTGCGTTTTCATGTGCGGGCAATAGGCGTCGAGCAGCACGACCTTGCCGGTGGCGCGGCCGCGATAGAGCGCGAAATCCTTGCCGAAAAAGCGCACGGCGACAGGCTTGTGTGTGTCGAGTGCCTTTGCATCCGCAATCATGAACCAGCCGCGCGGGAAGGTGAACTCGCCGAGGCGGTAATCTTTCGAGGTTGCCATGTTGTCTCCTTGGGGGGGCACCTGAAAATAGGTCTTTGCGAGGGTAATTGTTGCTGTTTCAGCCCGCCGCTGCATACTCTGTTTGGACGATGGAACACCCCCTCCAGGCTTGAAGATGCAGCCCGGCCGGCAAGGGCAACGGCCGCCGGGCATGCGAATTCGCCGTTAACGCGCGCAGTGTCTTGCAAGACTGATGGCGTCAGGCCGCCGTCAGTCCGTGCTCGCGCACCAGTTCCTGCAGATCGAGCATGACGGGCTTCTGCGCGAGCGTGGCGGCGTTGGCGTCGGTCGCGAGCCATAGCAGTGCGGCGGCGATCGCAGCGGGCGGCATCGCGCCGCGATGCTTCTCGAGCCAGCCGCCGTCGCCGAGCGTGGCCGTCACCGCTTCCGTCGTCACCACACCCGGGTTGACGGAAAACGCGCGGATGCCGGCCTTGCCGTGCTCGCGGTTGATACATCCCGACATTCGCGCGAGCGCTGCCTTCGAAGCCCCGTACGCGAAGCCCCAACCGCCCTGATCGGCGGGCACGGGCGGATCACTCTTTCCCGCCCCCGAGCACACATTGATGATCTGTCCGTACCCTTGCGCCAGCATGGCGGGCAGCACGCGGCGCACCAGATGCAATGGTGCGATCACGTTGCCGAACAGCGTGCGCTCGAGGGCATCGTCCGGCGTGTCGAGCAGCAGCGCGTTCATTTCGCGATTCTGATACACGGCGTTGTTGATGAGCAGGTCCACGCGTCCGTAATGCGCCAGCACAGCGTCGGCGGCGGCATCGAGCGACGCGACGTCCATCAGGTCCATTGGCGTGACGAACACCTCCGCACCCGTTGCGCGCACTGCGTCGGCCGTGACTGCCAGCGAACCGGCCAGCAGTGTGCCGTCGGGCCGCCGCAACTGGTGATCGAGCGCCTGGCCCTCGACTTGCGTTCGGGCGGTGATCGCGACGCGCCAGCCGGCGCGTCCGAAGGCGACGGCGGTGGCCGCGCCGATTCCCCGGCTCGCACCGGTCACGAGTACTACGGGGGGTGTCGTTGTCATTTTGTCTCCTGTGCGTCGTAGTGTGCGATGTTTCAGGCGCCCAGTGCTTCGAGGCGCCTGCGATACGGGTTGAGGGCGAGCGCGTAGCATCCGACCGTCAGCGCATACAATCCCATCGTCGCGACAAGTGAGTAGCGCAGCGCCTCGGCGCCGAACGTGGGCGCCAATGCGTCGCTCAGCACGCCCGCGACGAACGGCCCGCAGCCCACGCCGAAGAGCGTGATGAACAGGTTCAGCAGCGCGGAGGCCACACCGCGTTCGTGTGCGCGGACCAACTGGCTCATCGCGGAGTACGACAGTGCCGGGAACCAAGCGGCGAAGAAGCTGAACAGCATGGCGAACACGAGCGCGTGCGGCGTGTGCATGCCGCCGATCGTCCAAACGCCCGTGGCCGGCCATAGCAGGAACGCGAGGACCGACGGGATGCCAAGCGCCACGCCGATCATCGGCAGCGCCAATTGCCAGCGCCGGTCGCGCACCACCAGACGGTCGGCGAGTGCGCCGGAGAAGAGTGCTCCGGCGATCGCGCCGACGCCGCTTGTCAGGCCGAACATCAATCCGACTTCGGCGAGCGACACCCCATAGGTGCGCACGAGAAAGCTCGTCGCCCAAATGCCGTACGCGTAGCTCGGCACGCCGGCCACCCCGCATGCGAGACACAGGTACCGCAGCGCCGGAATGCGCCACAGGTCGAGCAGTTGGCGGAGGAACGATACCGGCGGCGTTGCCGCTGTGTCCGCCGCCGCAGCCATCCTGACCGCCTCGAACTGACCGCGTCCCGGTTCGCGCACGAACAGCCGCACGAGGAGCGCGAGCACGAGTCCGGGGCCGCCGAACCAGAGGAAGGTATGACGCCAGCCGAAGTGCTGCGCGATCCATCCGCCTGCCGCCATGCCGACGAGCACCCCGAGGTTCGGGCCCATCATGAATAGACTGATGACGAACGAGCGCTGGCGCGGCGGATACATGTCCGAGACGAGCGAAACCGACGGCGCCATGCCGCCCGCTTCTCCGATGGCGACGCCCATGCGGGCGGCGAGCAACTGCCAGAAGTAGACCGCCATCCCGCACCCCAGTGTCGCAAGACTCCACAGCGCGCAGCAGACGGCGACGATGTTGCGGCGGTTCGAACGGTCCGCGAGCTTGCCGACGGGCACGCCGAGGCCGGCATAAAGCACGGCGAAGGCGAGGCCCGACAGCATGCCGATGGCCGTGTCGGATGCGCCGAACTCGCGCTTGATCGGCTCGATCAGGATCGCGAGCGCCTGCCGGTCGATGAACGAGAAAATATAGACGAGCGCCAGCAATGCGAGGCTGAGGTGCGTGCGCAGGGTCACCCGTGCAGGCGGCGCAGCGTCGGCGATACGAAGATCGGGGGAGGCGTCGGCGCGCGGGGCGGACACCGGGGCGGAAATCGGCATGGTGAGTGTATGGGGGCGGGGAGGTGGCGACAGGTCGTATCGTTGCCGGGCGACGGGAGCAGGACATCGTCCCTTTGGACGACGTGGCCGGCATCGTGCCAAGATACGGTGTGATACCCGCCCGGGTCCGACGGCCCGCGCCTGGTGCGGCAGATGGCGTGCGAGTCGCGCGGCAAAACGAAAACATTCCAGGAGATACGATGGCGAGCCCTGAAGCTTTCCCCGACATCCGTGCGGCGCTGGACGTGCAGCGCCGCGCATTCACCGCGGCCGGCAGCGTCCCCGCCGCCACGCGCCGTCAGCGTTTGCAACGCGTGATCGACATGCTGGTGGCGAACGCCGACGCCTTTGCGGCGGCCATGCAAGCGGATTTCGGCCATCGCCCGGCGGTGTTTTCGATAGCGAACGACGTGCTGGGCGCGCTCGGTTCGCTCAAGCATGCGCGCGACCACCTGGAGACGTGGATGGGCGACGACGCCCGTCCATCCGTCGCCCCGTTCGACAACTTCGGCGCGACCGCGTGGGTGCGCTATCAGCCCAAGGGCGTGGTCGGCATCATCGGTACGTGGAACGCGCCGCTGTTTACGCTCTTTTCGCCGCTCGCGTGCGTGTTTGCGGCGGGCAACCGCGCAGTGTTGAAGCCGTCGGAGGTGACGCCCCAGACGGCGGCGCTTGTCGCCGGGCTGGTGGGGGAACACTTCGCGCCGGACGAACTCGCCGTCATCACCGGCGGCCCGGACGTGGCGGCCGAATTCAGCGCGCAGCCGTGGGATCATCTCGTCTTTACCGGCTCGACCGGCGTGGGCAAGCAGATCATGCGCGCGGCGGCGGAGCATCTGGTGCCGCTGACGCTTGAGCTGGGCGGCAAATCACCGGTACTGATCGGTCAGACGGCCGACATCCACAATGCGGCCGAGCGGATTGTCGTCGGCAAGACGCTCAATTCGGGGCAGCTTTGCGTCGCGCCGGACGTGGTCTGGGTGCCGGCCGAGAAGGCCGAAGCGTTCCTTGCCGAGGCGCGCGAGATTTTTGAGGGGATGTACCCTGACGTCGCACACAATCCGGACGTCACGGCGATCGTCAACGAAAAGCACTTCGCGCGTGTCGAAGGGTACATTGACGACGCGCTGCGCCGCGGCGCACGCGTCGAGACGTTGGGCGAAGCGGTGGAAAAGGATGCCGCGAACCGCCGGCTGCCGTTGCGCGCGGTGGTGAATCCGCCGCTCGATGCGGACATCTCGCAGTTCGAAATCTTCGGCCCGGCGTTCGTATTGCGGACCTACGACGAACTCCACGACGCGGTGGCGCAGATCAATGCGGGCGCTCGCCCGTTGGCGCTTTACTACTTTGGCGCGGACGACACCGAGCGCAACTGGGTGCTCGACCATACGCTGTCGGGCGGTGTGTCGATCAACGATGTCACGATGCACCCCGCGCTGCACGATGCACCGTTCGGCGGCATCGGTGCGTCGGGGATGGGCCATTACCACGGCCGAGAGGGCTTCCTCGCGTTCAGTCACGCGCGCTCGGTCTACAGCGCCGGCACGCACGATCCTCGAAGAGAGTGGGGCATGCTGCCGCCGTACAGCGACAACTTTGCCGCCATGATCCGCGCGGCGGTGACGCCATAATCGCACTGCCAGGCGGCTGATCGCGTAACGCTATGCAGTCCGTAGCTTACTTGCCGAGTTCGTGACCGATCACGCCGCCGACCACGGCGCCGCCGACGGTGCCGGCAGTGCTGCCGCCCGTGGCCTCGTGTCCGATGACGCCGCCGGCGACTGCGCCGCCAAGCGTACAACCTGCCATCGATACGGCCATCAGTGACGCTGTCAATAAGGCCATCAGCTTCAACATGATTTCCCTCCTTTTGCTGCGTTGTCCGGCGACAGGGGCGCCGGCACGCTTTCACAATAGCCGGTGCGGCAGGGGGTAGCTATCAGTCCGGACTGAATCGTATGTAGGAATGGGATGACATGCGGGGCGCCACGCGCTGGTTTGGGCATGACGTATTTGCGTGACGGAAAACAAAAAGGGCTGCACAGTGTGCAGCCCTTCATGTCGGGTGGTGGGGCGTGAGTGACTCGAACACTCGACCTACGGATTAAGAGTCCGCTGCTCTACCAACTGAGCTAACGCCCCAGCGCGAAGCCGGGATCTTCCTGCCGTGACTGCCGGTGGCGGGGAAGAAAAAAGGCTGCACGGCCTGCAGCCTTTCAAATATTCGTTGGTGGGGCGTGAGTGACTCGAACACTCGACCTACGGATTAAGAGTCCGCTGCTCTACCAACTGAGCTAACGCCCCAACGAGACCGAGATAATATCGACTCTCCCGACGGGGGTCAACCCTTATCGGTGAAATCGGTGAAAAATTCTTTCGGCGCACATGATGTCGGGCCGCCTATCGTCTCGTCTCGCACGGCGGCTGGCTGCAGGGCGGCATTCAAATCAGCGACGGCACGAGTTCGATGGCGATCACGGCGAGCACCGCGCCGATGACAACAAGCAAGGAGCGCCAGCACAGGCGAATCGTGCCCTTGCATGGCATCGCGCCAACAACAATCGCGCCAAATACGGCAAGCGCGAACATGGTGATCAACTGGGCGTTGGTCAGATGGAGCATTTCCCTCTCCCCGTTCCGCAGATGCCTGATCAGGCAACCATCACGGCCCGCGCGGCATGTCCGGCGCCGACCGCTGTCCGATTTGAGTATAGGGAATGGGGTGTATCAAGAAAAGCGGCGCGGCGACCGGGATTTCCCGAGTAACCGCGCCGCCTGGCGCAGATATGCAGCGTCCGTCGGGACGTGCCGGCGCGCTTATTCCGGCAAGTCGAGGATCAGGACGATCGTCCATGCGTCCTCGCCCTCATGGTGATACTGGCGCTCCACGACAATGAACGGCTGCTTCTTGTCGCCTTGTCCGAGGAAGAGGACGTCACCTTCCGCAGGCATGCATTCGATCGGAGGCAGCGCCAGCGGCGTGCCCTTCGGCATGAGCCGCTCCACCTTCTTCGACGCGCGCTCGGTCCATTCGATATCGAATTCGATCTGACTCACCGGTAATTCCTGTTCAGGCAAATAAACGGCTCATCGTAGCATGCGCGCCGAAGCGCCGCAAAATTGCGCCGGTCAGGCGCCGATCCAGGGCAGGCCGCGGTAGCACCAACCGCTGACGGCCTTGCGGTGGCTCTGCGCGTCCTTGTCGCCCTCGAAGCCCTCGAGGATGTCGTACGCCCCCGTAAAGCCGGCTTCCGTGGCGAGCTTCGCGGCAGCCTTCGAACGGGCGGCGCTACGGCACAGGAACAGCAACGTTGTGTCAGCCGACGACTGCGACTTCAATTGTTCCAGGAATTGTTCGTTCGGCACGCCGCCGGGATACCGCACCCATTCGATGTTGACGTACTGGCCGTCAGGCACTTGGGGGCGGCCCACCCAGTCGAGTTCAGCGCGCGTGCGCACATCGACGAGGCGCGCATTCGGGTCGGCCTGCAGCAGCGCCAGGGCTTCGTCAGGCGTCACGGCGCCCGCATAGCTCAATTGCGACGTCTCGCGGCGTTGTGCGGCTTGCTCGAGAATGGCTTTGGCGCTTGTCATGATGATGTGATCTCTGTGGTCGAAATTAACAGGACGATGGCCCGCCCATCGCGGGAGGGATGCCTCTGGATGAGCGATGGCGCGTGGCGGCATCGTGGCAATATTTGATTCTAGCGTGCGTCACGCTGCCTGCGGTGAACTGGCGCGGCGCGATGCCGCGATCCGCATGCACCAGAATGCGCGTCTCCATGGGCACTAAAGAGGTGCATAATGATTATATGCACCGATATCGGGATTCTATCGTATGCCGCGCACCAATATGGAGAATTCCGGGCGGAAGTGGTGAAAACCATTTTCCCTGTATTCAGATGGAGTTAGCATAGGTGACCTTGAAGCGATGGGGGTGGCACGCTTCGTGCTTATCCCCAATGAATCCGCATACGGAGTTCGTGAGAGGGTGGCCGCGCGGCCGGCAAATCAGCCTGCGGCGCCAGATTGAATCTTTCGGGAGATAGCATGAGCAAATCAGTGGCAGATGTACTCAAGTTGGTCAAGGATGAAGACATCAAATTCGTCGACTTCCGCTTTACCGACACGCGTGGCAAAGAGCAGCACGTCTCGGTGCCGGTGTCGCACTTCGACGCCGACAAGTTTGAAAGCGGCCACGCTTTCGATGGCTCGTCGATCGCCGGCTGGAAGGGCATCGAAGCTTCGGACATGCTGCTGGTGCCGGACGCCAACACTGCCTATATCGACCCGTTCTACGAAGAAACCACGCTGGTTCTGACCTGCGACGTGGTCGAACCGGCCGACGGCAAGGGCTACGACCGCGACCCGCGTTCGATCGCCAAGCGCGCCGAAGCCTACCTGAAGAGCACGGGCCTGGGCGACACCGCCTTCTTCGGTCCGGAACCGGAATTCTTCATTTTCGACTCGGTCCAGTGGAACACCGACATGTCGGGCACCTCGGTGCGCATCAATTCGGAAGAAGCCCCGTGGTCGTCGTCGAAGGACTTCGACGGCGGCAACACCGGCCACCGTCCGGGCGTGAAGGGCGGCTATTTCCCGGTCGCGCCGGTTGACTCGTTCCAGGACATGCGTTCGGAAATGTGCCTGTTGCTGGAACAACTGGGCGTGCCGGTCGAAGTGCACCACCATGAAGTTGCCGGCCAGGGCCAGAACGAAATCGGCACCAAGTTCTCGACGCTGGTGCAGCGCGCCGACTGGACGCAGATCCTGAAGTACGTCGTGCATAACGTCGCGCACAGCTACGGCAAGACGGCCACGTTCATGCCGAAGCCGGTCGTCGGCGACAACGGTTCGGGCATGCACATCCACCAATCGGTCTGGAAGGACGGTCAGAACCTGTTCGCGGGCAACGGCTACGGCGGCCTGTCGGAATTCGCGCTGTACTACATTGGCGGCATCATCAAGCACGCCCGTGCCCTGAACGCGATCACGAACCCGTCGACCAACTCGTACAAGCGCCTGGTGCCGCACTTCGAAGCGCCGGTCAAGCTGGCCTACTCGGCCCGTAACCGTTCGGCCTCGATCCGTATTCCGCACGTCGCCAATCCGAAGGGCCGCCGCATCGAGGCGCGCTTCCCGGATCCGATGGCCAACCCGTACCTGGCCTTCGCTGCCATGCTCATGGCTGGCCTGGACGGCGTCCAGAACAAGATCCACCCGGGCGAAGCCGCGGACAAGAACCTGTATGACCTGCCGCCGGAAGAAGACGCAAAGATCCCGACCGTCTGCTCGAGCCTCGAGCAAGCGCTGGGTTATCTGAACGAAGACCGCGAGTTCCTGACCCGCGGTGGCGTCTTCACCGATGCCATGCTCGATTCGTACATCGCACTCAAGACGGAAGAGGCGCGTCGCATCAACATGACGACTCACCCGCTCGAGTTCGAGATGTACTACTCGCTGTAAGCATCGCAAGCGATCGGGGCTCCATGGCGGTCCGGCCAATGTTGGCCGCCTGCTGCCCCGAATCGAAGAAGGGGGATGGTCCCGGCCGTCCCCCTTTTTTGTTGCCGTTTTTTGCCGAGTCAACATGAAATCTGCCCGTGCCAGCAGCAAAGCCAAGCTCGCCGACGCGCCCGCGAGCGCGACGCCGGCCGCGCACGTGCCGGCGGCCACCGTCGAGCCATGGGAAGCCGCGCTCGCCGCGACGGGCATCGTGCCGGGGCTGGAAGCCCTGCCAACGGTGCTGCTCGTGCTGGAGAAGCACACCTTGCGCGTCGTTTTCGCGAATCCGGCCGCCGAGGCGCTGCTTGCGTTGTCGCGCCGTTCGCTCTCGCAGATGACGTGGAACGACGTGTTCCTCAATGGCGAGGTGCTGAGCGCCACGATGGCGGACCTTATCTCCAATCTTTTTCAGACGACACGCCTCGATCTGGTGCTTGAACGCACCGGACAGGAGCCGCTGCATACGCATGCGATCGTCGCGGCGCCCGAAAGCGCGCCCGATTTCGTTATCGTCGAGTTGATCGAAAACGAGCAGAAGATCAAGAACGAGCGCGAGGAGCGCATTATCGACCAGGCGCTGATGAACAAGCACCTGATCCGCAACCTCGCGCACGAGATCAAGAACCCGCTCGGCGGCATTCGCGGTGCGGCGCAGCTGCTGGAGTTCGAACTCGAACAGCGCGAATTGCGAGAATACACGCAGGTCATCATCAAGGAGTCCGACCGGCTGCAGACGCTTGTCGACCGTCTGCTGGAGCCGCATCGCCATCCGTACATCGCCACGGACGTGAATATCCACGAAGTGTGCGAGCGGGTGCGTTCCGTGGTGCTGGCCGAGTTTCCGCAAGGGCTGGAGATCCAGCGCGACTACGACGTCAGCCTGCCGGATTTCCGGGGCGACAAGGAGCAGTTGATTCAGGCGCTCCTGAATATCGTTCGCAACGGCGCGCAAGCGCTGCGCGAGCAGATCGCGCGCGGCGACGCGCGCGTCGTGTTGCGCACCCGCGTCGCGCGAAAGATCACGATCGCCAAGCGATTGCACAAGCTGGCATTGGAATTGCATGTCATCGATAACGGGCCGGGTATTCCCGCCGACATCCGGGACCGCATTTTCTATCCGCTGGTCTCGGGCCGCGAGGGCGGTAGCGGTCTCGGGCTCACACTCGCACAATCGTTCGTGCAACGTCACGACGGTCTGATCGAATGTGAAAGCCGGCCCGGACGTACGGATTTCCGTATCTTGCTGCCCCTGGGATAAACCCGTCCGCCGCGCAATCTGGCGGCCGGGCATGAACGTTAAACGGTGAACAATGAAGCCGATCTGGATAGTAGACGACGACCAATCGATTCGATGGGTGCTTGAGAAAGCCCTGTCGCGCGCCAGCCTGCCCGTACGCAGTTTCACGGGCCCGCGCGAAGCCAGCGCGGCGCTCGAACACGACAGCCCGCAGGTGCTGGTGTCGGATATTCGCATGGCCGGCGGTTCCGGTCTGGAATTGCTTCAGACGGTCAAGCAGCGCCATCCCGGCTTGCCGGTCATCATCATGACCGCCTTTTCCGATCTCGACAGCGCCGTCGCTGCCTTCCAGGGCGGAGCGTTCGAGTATCTCGCCAAGCCGTTCGACGTCGATCGCGCGGTCGAACTGATCCTGCGCGCCGTGGAGGAAAGCCTGCGCGAGGCAACCGTCGACGAACGCATCACCGAAGAGCCCGAGATTCTCGGTCAGGCCAGCGCCATGCAGGATGTGTTTCGCGCCATCGGCCGTCTGTCGCATTCGAGTGCCACGGTGTTGATCACAGGCGAATCGGGCTCGGGCAAGGAGCTGGTGGCGCGTGCGCTGCACCGCCACAGTCCGCGTGCCTCGGGGCCGTTCATCGCCCTCAATACCGCCGCGATTCCGAAGGATCTGCTCGAGTCAGAGTTGTTTGGCCACGAACGCGGTGCCTTCACCGGCGCGCAAGCGACTCGGCGCGGACGCTTCGAGCAGGCCGAGAGTGGCACCTTGTTCCTCGACGAAATTGGCGACATGCCGCTCGATCTGCAAACGCGCCTGCTGCGTGTGCTGTCCGACGGCAATTATTATCGGGTTGGCGGCCATAGCCCGATCAAGGCGAACGTGCGCGTCATCGCGGCGACGCATCAGAACCTCGAGGACCGCGTGCGCCAGGGCCTGTTCCGCGAGGATCTGTATCACCGCCTGAATGTGATTCGGCTGCGCCTGCCTTCGCTGCGCGAGCGTAACGAGGATATTCCGCTGCTGGTGCGCCACTTCCTGCAAAAGAGCGCCCGCGAGTTGGGTGTCGAGACGAAGCGCATCAGCGAATCGGCGTTGAATCACCTCACGCGTTTCCCGTTTCCGGGCAACGTGCGTCAGCTCGAAAACCTGTCGAACTGGCTGACCGTCATGGCGCCGGCTCAGACCGTGGAGATCAAGGATCTCCCGCCCGAATTCCAGATGCCGTCGGCAGTAAACGCCTCCGTGACCGGCGGCGCGTCAGCGGCAGGCAGCTATGGCAACGTTGGCGTGTCGCCGGCGCCTGCATCGGCGTCTGCGCCGGGCAGCAGCGCAGCGGCGTCCGGCATGCCTGGCGCGCCGGGTGGCCTGCCGGCAAGCGCGGCGATGCCGACCGCGCACGGCGTGGCCGGCATTGCGGGCGGCGACATGGCCGATGCCTGGGAGCCGTTGCTGCGGCGCGAGGTTGCGCGGCTGCTGCGCTCGGCAACGCCGGATGTCATGGACCAGCTCACGCGCCGCTTCGAGACGGCGCTGATCAACGAGGCACTGGACTTTACGCGCGGACGCAAGGTGGAAGCGGCAAGCCGTCTCGGCATCGGACGCAACACCATCACGCGTAAAATCCAGGAATTGGGTCTGGAGTCGTAACGCGGAAATCGTTATGCTCCGGGACCGATACTTTTGACAGTCCTGGAGCATATCGATGGCGCGAAGAATTCTGGTGACCGGCGCAAGCGGTCAGGTAGGCTGGGAACTGGCCCGGACGTTGCAGGGCATGGGCGTTGTCTACGCGCCGCCGCGCGCCGATCTCGATCTGGATGACCTCGTCAGCGTCGCGCGCGTGGTGCGCGAGTTCCAGCCTGACCTGATCGTGAATCCGGCGGCATACACCGCCGTCGACCGCGCCGAGCAGGACGAGGCCGCCGCGCTTCGCATCAACGGCGAAGCGCCCGGCGTGCTTGCGGAAGAAGCAAAGCGCCTGGGCGCGCTGCTCGTGCACTATTCCACCGATTACGTGTTCGACGGCACGGCGCAGACGCCGTATCGCGAAGACGACCCCGTCGCACCGAAGAATGCCTACGGCCGCACGAAGCTCGCGGGCGAGTCGGCCATCGTCCAGAGCGGTGCGCGACATCTGATATTGCGCACGAGTTGGGTATACGGCATGCGCGGTCAAAACTTCCTGTTGACGGTCTTGCGGCTCGCGCGCGAACGCGACGAACTGCGCATTGTCGCCGATCAGTTCGGCGCGCCGACATGGTGCCGGACCATCGC
This sequence comes from Pandoraea terrae, assembly GCF_902459695.1. Classification (GTDB taxonomy): domain Bacteria; phylum Pseudomonadota; class Gammaproteobacteria; order Burkholderiales; family Burkholderiaceae; genus Pandoraea; species Pandoraea terrae. The sequence continues at coordinate 192,740 of NZ_CABPRZ010000006.1, read as the reverse complement.
GGAACTCACGGCGCAGATCGTGGCGCAGGGCCTTCGTGAAGACGGTCTGGACGACGGCTTCTGGCAAACGAATGGTGGCATTTACCACCTGACGTCGCAGGGCCAGACGACCTGGCACGGCTTCACGGAAGCCATTCTCGCGCGCGCGCAATTGGGCCGGCGCCCGATCGTCCACGCGATCGGCACGGCCGATTATCCGTTGCCGGCGCCGCGCCCGGCGTACTCCGTGCTCGACGGCGACAAACTGGCACGTACGTTCGGCCTGCGTGCGCCGGAGTGGGGCGACGCGCTCGATCTCTGCCTCGCGCGCTGACGCCGGAAGATGACCATTGCGTTCATGCACGAAATTACGTGTTATGGATCGCCGGGTGCGCGCATTTAGGAATAAGCCCGTCCGGTAGCCGGGATGCAGCGGGCAGTATGGTGGCTTCTGTCTTGGTGACACGACAAGGAGACACACCATGCGAAGCATCGTTTGTTGCTTGGGCAAGCCGTCCGACCCCACGCCACGTACTGTCAGCGGCACCGCAGGCATGGATGGGCACGGCGTTCCGCCGCCGGCGTGCCTGCAGGCGCTGACTGAGTGGCTTTCGCCGTCCGAGCGGGCCTGGTTGGCTGATACGGCGGATTGGACGGCCTACGCGCTGGCGCGTTTCGATGGGCCGCCGCACGGCCTGATCGGACATATGGTTGACGCCGTGCGCAACACCTGCCGGCGCGAGACACGGGCCAACGTTCATGCGACGTGGCTGCCGCTTGACACCGCTGCGCTCCAGCGCGAGTTTACCCGGCGTTTTCGGCACCTGAACGATTACGCGGATCTGGCGGCCTGTGCCGCAGCGTTGGTAGACGTCTGCCGCCCACACGGCACACCTGTGCCGCAGCGTCGCGCGGGCATGTCGACGATGTCCGAACCATGGAACAGCGACGGCGCGTCCGTGTGTCATGGCGATGCCTTTGATGATCTGATTCGTCGATGCGACACCACGCCGTTTTCCGACTGGCCCGCGCCGACGAAGTCGTTGGCGCTTCGGCTCACGCGGATGACCGGCGGTTGCGCCGCCGGGGCGAGCCTGCGGGATACCGCGCTCGACGGGCTGCGTGCAGCAGGCGCGAACTTCCACCGTACGGATTTACGCGGCGCAACGTTCGTGAAGGCCGCATTGCGCAAGGCCTGTTTCACCGATGCCCGGGCGTCGAACGCGAGCTTCGCGCACGCGGACCTGTCGCTGGCCGACTTCTGCGGCGCGGATCTTGCCGGGGCGGCCTTTCGCGGGGCGCGGATCGACCGGACGCAATTTCGCGATGCGCAGATGTCGCAGGCCGATCTCGGCGGCGCGGATGGGCAGAACGCCGACTTCCATCGTGCACGGCTCGTCGGCGCGGGTCTGCGGCGCACCGATCTGCGAGGACAGGCGTTCGAGGGGAACGACATGACGCGCGCGGATCTGACGCAAGCCGTGTGCGCACGCACCCACTGGCGCGGTGTCCAACTGACGGCTGCCTCGCTCGTTGGCGCCGATTTTTCGCATGCGACGTTCCGTGATTGCATTTTCGATCGTGCCAACCTGACCGGCGCGAACTTCGACGGCGCCATTTTTCGCGACGTTCGTTTTCACGACGCGATACTCGTCGGGGCGTCGTTGCGCGATGTGCGCTTCGCAGGGCTGGCGGATTTCGATGGCGCGACATGTTCAGACATGACGCTGTCCTTTCACCGCAAGGTCGCAAGCGGTGATTTCGACGTCGCCGTGAACGACTGGGCGATGAGCGTGGCCACGCTGCCGCCGCAAAATGTAGCGATGCGGACCGATGCGTTTTGCGAGCTGCTTCGCACGGCGGGTGCGACGCCGGCTCGCGCAGTGCCGGGCGACGGCATGCTCGAGTGGTGCTCATTGCCCCTGTCGTTGCGGGAGGCGGCGTGGTTTCGACGCCTGCTGCTCACCGATGCGGCGTGTGGCGGCCTGGCGGGGGTGAATCTCGTGGCGGCGCGCGACGTTTTCGCCAGCGAAATCGAGCGCCTGTCATCGGTATGGCAATCCGGGCAGGAAGCCGCGTGGGCATTGGGCCCGGTATTGCAGCATGCGCTCAGCCTGACGTTTCGCGAGCCCACATGGGCGCTGGCGCAGAGCAGTGCGTTGTGTCAGTTGATGTTCCTGGCGGCGCGTTGCGAAGCGCCCTGGATCCGCTCGGCGGGGAGGGCGCTGCGCCATCAATACCGGCAGGCGCTGCCGGAAAATTTGCGTCACGCCATGACGGCGTCATCGCTGGACAGCGCCGGCGGTCCGTTGTCCGAACGTTACGTTATCTTCGCGCCCGGAGGGCGGGAAGCCCTGGCTGTCGACGGGCGATTGCTGCATTTGGCTGCGTACGGATGGGTGCCGCCTGGCGGCGATGGGCGCCTGCTTTGGTATGCCGTTCACTGTTTCGCGATGGACGTCGTCGCGCCTGAGGCCATGCCGCGCCGCGCGCACGGCACACAACGTTCGTGCGTCGCGGGTGCCGGATCAGCCCGGACACTGGATGACCGGCCAACGCCGTTGGGCGACATTGGCCTTGCCCTCGCGCCATTTCCACTGCTGCGAAGCGCGACACCGCCGCCGCACACGCTTGAAGCGTTGCGCCACCTGTTGCGTCGGTGGTTCTCCGCCGACGATGCCGCCCCGCTGGTCGCGGCCCTTGAGCGCCCCGATGCGGCGGCCGTCTGCCCCGATAGTATTGAGGCCCGCTGGAATGCCGCGCTGAACGCGCTTGTCAAACCGGGCGCGCCCCGATTTCTCCCCGCACTGGAAACATTTGCGCGGGACAGTATCGGGGACTGTTTTTCGGCATGGTTGAGCGCCGCGCCGCCGGCACGCGGCCAACAGATCCGCGCGCTGATGCTTGGTCTTTGCGTAACGTTCATCCGATTCGCCTCGGCCGATCTCTTCGGCGATCGCGCCTGTGCGCCAGCGTTGCGCCGCCAGGCGCTCGCGCTGCTCGAGGGCACACGCCGTTGGCGCAGCGATGCCGCCGCCACGTTGCCCGATACGGATTGGCGCACGACGCTACACGACACGAATGCCGATGGCGCATCCATGTCGCGTCTGGCGCTGGCCATGCAATGCGCGCTGGACGACAGCGCCGATCCGTATTGGCCGGCGGCCCGTGAATTGACGATTCCGGCGTGGTGGCGCGTGCCCGACCGGGCGCAGGGCGCTCGTTCGGATATCGCGCCAACGTCTGCCGTGCAGGGCGCCGAGCACTGCGGCGTGACACATTGCGCGACTACGCACGATAGGGATCTTTTTTGGGATTCCTCTGAATCGAGTTGTGCAATGCGCGGCTCGGGCGGTCCGGGCGGTGCAGTCGGGCTAGCATAAGGTCTTGGCTTGTGAGATTTCGTGCGCGTGGTCGCGGAAGTGTGCGGCGCGCAGCAACGTCCGGAGCGAGCGAGGAGAATGAGCGATGCCCAAGCAAACAACGCAAAGCCTGGCGACGGCGCTACGGCACACGCTGCCGCGCGACCGCTTGCGGCCCCTGATCCGTCTGTACGAACGGCTGCTGGTCCTGTGCGGCGCATTGCTGCCGGTCGTGCCGATCGTGTTGCTTGTGAAGTATCCGTGGCCGGTTCAAGCGTGGTCGGCCCCGGGATTTCACGAGATCGCGATCGGCGTGTCGATCGCGCTGGCCGCGTTCGTGAGTGCGGTGACGCTGCGGTGCTATCGCGACTCGGGCGAGCCGTTGCTGTACTGGCTGACAGTCGCGATGCTGAGGATGCGCTGCGCAAACTGCGAAACGCCAACGGCGAACTGGCACGCCTGGCGTCGACCGATCCCTTGACCGGCGCGAGCAACCGGCGTCATTTCACGGCGCGCCTTGCGGCGGAGCTCACCAAGCGCCGGCCGCTCGCGGAGCCGCTTTGCCTGCTCTCGCTCGATCTCGACCATTTCAAGGAGATCAACGACCGATACGGGCATGCCGCGGGCGACGCGGTGCTCAAGGCGGTTACGCGCGCGTGCTGCGAGACCGTGCGAGCGGGCGACATCGTCGCGCGCGTTGGCGGCGAGGAATTCATGGTGCTGTTGGCGGGGGCTGCGCCGGCGGTTGCGTGCGGGGTGGCCGAACGCATACGCGCGTCCGTCGAAGCGCTGCGGGTGCCGATCAATGGCGGTACCACGATTCAAGTTACGGTCAGCGTGGGATTGGCGCGCGCCGATCAGGACGGCGTGTCATCGGATCATTTGCTGCGAGCGGCCGCTCAGCGGCTGTACGAGGCCAAGCGCCTGGGGCGCAACCGCGTGGCGTTTGCATGATCGTCCCGCGAATCGTGGTACAACTATGGAAATCTCCACCCGTCAGACTTCAGGTATCACGGCATGATGCAATCCTCACGTCATATTGCGGGTGCGCCGGGCTTTATCGCGGTGAATCGCCGCGAACTCGACGCCCATGCGCCGCTTTCCTGGCCGCTGTTCGACGCGGACGGCACCCCTTTGCTGGCGCAAGGCGAATGTATTCCGTCCGAAGCCGATCTCGATTGGTTGTTTACGATGTTTGCGCCTCACCGGCCACTCCCCGACATCGAGCCGGGGGAAGCCGGGGACGGCGCTGAATCGGCGTCCATGACTTACCTGCACGGCTTGCCGGTGCCGTTGCCCATCGGGGCCTGGTTACAGGTCCGCGTCGCACCGGGGGCAGAATTGTCGCGGGTACGCGCGCGGCTGGTTGGCCGTGCGCCGAACGGCATGCTGCTGATCACGCCGCCGACGGGCGGCGAGGCGCGCTTGCCGGTCGTGGCCGGCGACCGGCTGGCGCTGTGGACATTTCCGGGCGACAACCTGTACGAGTTCGTATGCGACGTTCATAGCGTCCATCGGGCGCCGTTCGAGTACCTGGTGCTGTCGCGGCCGATGCAGGTCCGTGAGACACCGGTGCGGCGCACCCCGCGCGTCGATACCCGGCTCGTCGCGCGTGTTTCGCCTGTCGACGAAAGCGGTCCGGCCACGTTTCAAGGCATGTCGGCGCAGTTGCGTGCTGCAGCCGCACTGGGGCGAGGCGACGATGGCGAGGATGGGGCATCGCCGGATGCGCCGGAATGGCTCGTCATGGTGCGCGATATCAGCGCGGAGGGCGTGGGCATCATGGCGCAATCGCCGCTGCCCGCGGGGTGCCGGCACGTGGCGCTGCAGTTTCGCGTACCGGTGGGGGCCGATATCGTGCCCGTGTTCGGCATGGCGGCCATCCGCCGTACCGAGGGCCCTTGCAGTGACGGCAGTTGGCTCTACGGCCTCGAATTCACGCGGATCGATGCTCGCAACCGGGCTGCCGTGCGCTGCTTCGTCTACGAGTTGCGGCTGGCGGATCCGAGGGCGCGAGGCTAGCCGATACAGGCCCCAAGGCGCCTCAGGCCGCCAGCGTGGCCACGACCGGCGCGTGATCCGACGGTTGTTCCCATTTGCGGGGCACGGGGTCGACCTCGCACGCTGTGCAGCGCTCTGCCAGCGCGGCGCTCAGCAGGATGTGGTCAATGCGCAAACCGGCGTTGCGGCGGAACGCACCCATGCGGTAATCCCACCAGCTGAAGATTTTTTCGGGTTGATCGAACAGGCGGAACGCATCGCGCAGTCCCAGCCCTTCCAGCCGTGCGAACGCTTCACGTTCCTGCGGCGAGACCAGGTTCTGGCCTTCCCAGGCCTTCGGGTCGTGGACGTCGCGATCTTCCGGCGCGATGTTGTAGTCTCCCAGCAGCGCCAGCCGCGGATGGTTCGCCATTTCGCCGGCCAGCCAATGGGTGAGGGCGTCGAGCCATTTCAGCTTGTAGACGAATTTGTCGGATTCCAGTGACTGCCCGTTCGGGAAATAGCCGCAGACGATGCGCGTGCCGGCGATCGTGGCGCTGATCAGGCGTTGTTGTTCGTCAGGGAAATTGGGCAGGTTGCGCACGATGTCGGTCGCTTCGCCGACTTTCGCATGATTGACGAGAATCGCGACGCCGTTATACGTCTTCTGGCCGGTGAAATGCGCCGTGTAGCCATGTGCGGCGAGTTCCGCAATCGGGAACTTGTCGTCCGTCAGCTTCAATTCCTGCAGGCACAGGACGTCGACGGGATTGGCGGTGAGCCATTCCTGTACGTGGCCAAGTCGAACCTTGAGGGAGTTGACATTCCAGGTGGCTAGTTTCATGGCGGATGGATTCTCTATTGTTGGCGTGGATTTCTAGGCGATTCTGATGTGTCTATCGCTAGCTAGCTACCCATCTAGCTACCCACTTTCGCGGTGGTAGATAAATGGGCGGACGTGATTTGATGTCATTGTAGGGCGGGCACCCCGGGGCGTGGTGGGCCGAGAAACGCAAGTTAAAAATACGATGGAATTAGCCGGCATTCTACCTATGAGGGTATGGGGTGGCCTGAAACAATGACGTCTACCAACCGCCCAAGAGGTTTCTGCCATGCTCATTTCCTCCCGCCACTCGCTGCTTCGCCTGCCTGATGTAATTGCCCAGGTTGGTCTGTCTCGCAGCTCGTTATACCGTCTTTTGGCTACCGGGGATTTTCCGGCGCCAGTAAAGATCGGTATTCGATCCGTCGCATGGAGAGCATTTGAAGTCGACGAGTGGGTGGCGAGTCGCCCGTCGCGCACGGAGGGCTGATCTCATGACGATCGCCGTTGAGAGGCACGAAGTGATGGAAGTATTGACGGGGCCGGAGCGTCGGCGGCGGAAGTGCTGGATTGCATGATCATCTGATGTCCAATCTACTTGTTAGGGCGCAAATGCTGCCGTCGATGTAGAGCAAATACGGCTTTCTCGGTGGAAGTTTCACCCCCCATCTGAAAAAATTCTTGGCGATCCTCATATTTGATGCCAGAAGGCCATGCATGAACCACTGTGGTGTCATTCACATTGGCGCCATCGCAGGGCTGATTGTGCTGTAGTGTGAATGGAAAATAGACGCTCAAACAGATGTCTACGCGGCTATTGGTGTCATGCCCGGACGGGGACGTCGGATAGGCGCCTTGAGCAAGGCTTCGTCGACCACTTTGCGGTAGTTGGTCGTGTCGTTTCCCACCTCCTGGAACGACAACCCTTCCGCGCGCAGGTCCGAGTGGATCGGGTTCTCGTAGACGACGAGACCTCCGAAGTAGGAGAGACCTGGAGTCTCTGTCAGGTACACGATGACGGGTTCGAACTGGACATCTAGGTCATCGCCTTGGTCGATGGTTGCGCGGTTGAACAAGATGCGCAGCTTTTCCGGTTGCAGTCCAACCTTGCGGAGCGTCTCGATCGTCCCTAGGGTCTCTTCCTGAACTCTGCCGTCCGGCGTCGTCGGAACGATGACAACGTCGAAGTCGTTGATGGCGCCGCGAACGCGGGCGAATTCCTTCATGATGTCGGCGTACTGCGAAGCGCCGACGTCGACGATCAAGTCCCGGGCTTCGATGATGATGTCGTCGATCAGGTTTGAGATTGATTCTTGCGTTGTCGATACGCTGCTAGTTTTGCTTGATAGTCCGGGGAGCTAAGCCGGTAGGGGACCACCACATCTTCCGCGGGCGCTTCGGCCCGTGTCTGGATTGTGTCGCCTTCTGTCGGGCGCTGTTCCCAGAATGCCTCGCCTGGAGCAGATGCATTCTTCTGAGGCGCGATAGGGGGAATCGGATGTGGCTGTGCCGCTGGTGTGGTAGGCAGGCCTGGCGCCGGCGTGCGCGTCAGCAGCTTGGTAGTTGCTAATGTGGCCGGCGAATGTGGCTCAAGTGGTTCCCGGGCCGGCTGCCGGGCCGTTCTGCTTCGAACGTGCTTGGCTACAGCGCGGGGGGTCACTGAGATGCCGTGTGCGAGATGCAGGTATTCGGCAATCTCGGTGAAACTCGCTCCACTCGCCCTGAATTCCAGGATCTGGTCAACCATTCCCGCAAGCTTTCCGCGCTTTCGCTCTTGCCGCTTTAGGTCGAAAAACTCGTCAAACGAGGTCACGGTGGTGTTTGCGTTAAGTTGCTTACTGGTGTGCTTAAAGTTACAGGGACAACTGATCTGAATCGAAATGATTGATGTGGAAATACGACTTTCATTTAAGACAGAGAAGAACCATCGGGAACGACCGGGAACGACCGGGAACGACCGGGAACCATTTCGGGAACCAAACGGAACTATCGGGAACCATCGGGAACCAAACGGAACTATCGGGAGCGACCGGGAACCATTTCGGAACCAAAGGGAACTATCGGGAACCAACAGGAAGTGCATTCGCGGGTGGTGTCGCGGAGCGTGCACAAGTATGCCCAGCGCGGGGCGGCCCTGCGGCGGATCAGCGCCATGCATGTGTATAAGAAATCCCGACGGCGCCTACTTGCAGCAAGGCTCCCGATGTGATTAACTTCTAGTCATCGGAGCGCAGTGGCTCCAACCAGTAGTTTCCTACGCCGCGTTGGCGGCATGCGAATCCCTCGCCGGATTCGCTCTCCTCGGAGTCAGTTGGTAGCACTACCTCTGACCACTCCTACAGGTGAATTCGTCGCACGACGACCACCTCGAAAAGCGAAGACGCGCGCAAGCGCGTTTTTTTTCACACAGTTCGAATCGAACGACAATCGAACACAGAGGAAGGGCGAAACCCTTATCTACTGTGGCAGAGCGTCCGGTACCGAACAACACAACGTACACAAATGAAAAGTCCGAAAGGTCGCACGACCTGCGGTAGAAGAGGCTTTTGCTGCCCCCTGGGGTGGGCTATCTGATCGGGTCGCAAGACCGGCGGATAGAGGGCTCGGCCTGCATGCTGAATGGCATGTGGGAGTTCAATGAACGAGGCTCGCACCGAGCCTACATCGTCGCAAGACGAACCGGTGCAGTATGGTCCCTGCTTGAAAGGCCAGTTCCAGCCCCCATGGGACGGAGACCCGGTTCGCGTAAGCGCCGGGGTGTCGCCGAGCGGTAAGAGTTGTAGTTGGAGCCGGCGCATAAACGCACATTTTTACGAAGGGCCAGCTCATGCCCCGCAAAAGCTACTGCAGGTGTGGTGCCCCGGCAAGAACGGGCGCGCATTTCACAATGCGCAAGTCGCGCGGCGAGGCGTGAACATTGTGTGATGTGTGACTTATGGAGGCTGGGATGAAAGCACTCGTAGAGCAAGACGCGCCGCAAGCGCCGCCGGCAGGGCGGAAGGACACCCCTGGAGGCTGGCGGAGGGAGTTACAGAGCATCGTGGACCGGCATGCTGGCGTCCGTGTGAACGGCAATATCGCCTCCCACCGGACGCGGGAGCTGACTTGTTCAGTGCTGTTCGCTGTATTCGGCACGCTGACCGGGCTTGGCTTCAAGCTCCAGAACCCTCGCAATCTCGGTGAACGCCACGTCGAGGCGCTCGTGCGCCACTGGCACTGGCAGGGCCGGGCCGTTGCCACGATGCAAAATGAACTCTCGGTGCTGCGTAAGTTCGTCATCTGGATCGGCAAGAAGGGAATGGTGCGCGGGCTTCAGGACTACCTCCCGGAGGTGCCGAAGGCTGACCTGCGGCGTAGGACCGGTACGATCGCGTCGAAGACGTGGACGAAGAACGGCATCAACATCGACGAGAAGATCGCCTTGGCGGACGCGCTCAATGAGCGTTTCGGCCTGATGCTCCGGCTGGTTGTTGCGTTCGGCCTGCGGCGCAAGGAAGTCATGATGCTCATTCCCTGGAAGTGCGACCACGGGGACTACCTCGCCGTCTACCCGAACGCGGGACCGAAGGGCGGGCGGGCACGGAATGTGCGGATCACGAACAGCTACCAGCGCGAGGTGCTGGACTACGTAAAGACGCGCATGCCGAAGGGCGATGCGATGGGCTGGAGAACGACGCGGCGCGGCAAGCCGGCGACCCTTGCGTACAACCTCAAGGAGTACGAGCGCCGCATGGAGGAAATCGGCATTTCCAAGAGCGCCGCCAGCGTCACCGGCCACGGGCTGCGTGCAGAGAACTCGGAGAACGCTGCCATGACAGATCCGGAGTTCCCGTTCGTGCCTCCGACGCTGGGCGGGACGGCCGACCAGATGCCTGCTGAGGACCTGCATCTGGCGATGAGTCGGGTCAGTGAAATGCTCGGCCATAGCCGCACGGGCATCACGGCTTCGTACTATGGTCATTTCGAGGGCTTCCGCCGCGCACCGCGCAAAGTCAGCGAGGAGCAGCGCCAGGCGCAATCGGCGAAGTCACGGCCAGTGCCGCGTGCGGTCGGAGTGGCGTCGCCCGCGGCAGTCCCCAAGCGGCCGGGCCAGGCGAGGGCAGGGCGGCGCCGGACGGATGCGTTGCTTGATGTGGGGCAACTGGATCTGCCGCTTAATGACCGTGCCTCGTTCACCCGGAGTCCGTGAGACTCGAACACCAGCTTTTCGATCTGCGGCCCGATGCCGTAATGTCAGTTGCCGGTCGCACGCTCCTTGTCGAGATCGCTGTGACGCTTAAGGTTGGGCGACAAACGCTGGCCAAGTTGCAGGCGCTTGGGTTTGCAGCGGTCGAGATCGATCTCGGCCGCGATCGTCCCGCCAACATTGGCGAGTTGGCCGCCGTGCTCTTCGGCCATGACTCCCGCAAAACGTGGCTTGTCAACTCGCGACAGGAGCATCTCCGTACGCGCTTGGGGGGGGGCAATGCGAAGCGCAATGCCTAGCGCAACTGTGCGAACAAGCTGAAATCGAGGCACAGCAAGGCCAGATTCGGGCGAGGGAGGCGGAGCAGTTGCGTCCGCGGATTGCGGAAGCCGAATTGGTACAGGAACGTCTCAATACGCGCGCTGGCAGTGCCGGGGTGAAGCGTGCCGGCGTGCGATACCAGACGCGCGATGGGGCTCTTGTCCTGCACGCGGGTACGGACCACCAGGTGCGAGTCACGATCGAAAGCGGCTCGGATGATATCCGTCAGGAACTCGAACGGCTGTGCGTCGGTACTCCCGAGGGCAGCTACCTGATCTCCAAGGCCTCATGGGCTCAACTGGTGAGCCGACACGGCCACGTGTTCGGTGCCATCACCAACGCGACTTAACCCCGCACTGGTGTCACCGCCTAAGCCTGCCGTGGAGATTCAGTCGACGCTGAACGTTGCCGCTTGTCGACCGGTTGAGTCCACAGCCATCTCCTGCCGTTCGGCCCGGCACCGTCTCAACGGCAGTTTCCAAGGTACAACGATCGTTCGCGCAGACGTCGCAGTCGGCAAGTCCTCGGCCTTTCCTGCCGTTCGACAGTCAAAGTTGATACGGCCGCTTGACGCAGCCTCCTACCGTTCGCTCACGACGCGGCCGGTGCGGGATGTCAGTCTACCGCTGGCTTGATCCGACGACCAAATTAGCCGCCCCACCGTGTGACAAAGCTCGTCCCCCCAACCTTGATTTCCAAAGCAACCTCGAGTTGGATTGGCGCAAACGGCCAGATTCGCACCGTAAACCGGATCGAATTCTACGCCGCCGTGCTGGCCTCCGGTACTTCGTCGCGGTCGCCCAAGTGGCCCACGGTTCCCCAAAATTGTACGAGCTGGAACTCGATCTGCCAGATATTTAGTCCAAACGCCAATCCCGTTAATCTGCGCGACTTTGCTCCGTCTGATAGAGGATTTGCTCAACAACCTCCACATTTTCCGCTTTGATGAGAGCGGGCTTGATGATGATTTCCTCTTCATCGCGCATGTCGAAGAACGCGGTGATGTCGCCCTTGCATACCGTCGTCTTGAGTAGGATTGCGTCTTGCCATTCATTCACCACATCCTTGGCCATATTCCGAGCTATTTCTCTGTCTATGCTCCAAGATAGGCCACTTGGGATTTTTGGGCGACCTGTCCCCTGAAGCCGGAAGACAACAACGTCATCCGGCAAGCTGTCGAGGCGGCGCCGCTCGCGAGGCGTCATGAGGGAGTTCACAGCATCTCCCAGCAACTCAATAAGTATCCAGTCGTCCGCATTGATACCGCTCGCCAACATTCGCCGTTTGAGCAGTCCCGCAATGACCCTTTTGTCGATACCATTCCCAAAAAGCAGATCCGCGAGATCGACGGTGCTTGATACGTTCTCGTCTTCTAGCTCAAATCCAAGTGCGACAGCCTCGGAGGTGTCTCGTGCAGGATAAAGCCGGGCGCTGAATTTGGCCCACCACGCCTTGCATGCAGCCTCGTTGTGGAAAGCGTTGGTTAGTCCCTCCTCAGTGAGGGACAGGAACGGGTTTGGAAGGATGGTCATGTTTGAATTTTTCAAGAGAGTTGGTATTGTCGAATTTCGAACTTTTGGACAGCGTGGTAAAGCGGGTTACTGCCGCCGTCACATGCCGTGCCCGATAGGTCGCGCACCGCTGCACTGTCGCCTCCGCCATACTATAACCCCTGGATCGTCACTTCCCGGTAACGCCTCATTTGGTAGCGTTTCTGGGTAACTTTGGGCTCCTCGAGAGTGTGGTGGATCGCGCCAGTGTTCTGTCAATGAAGCGGCCGATTAGGCGGTTCATCGGCCTTAGCGGACTTTAAACGATCGGCACGCCAACGGCCGTTGGCAGACACAGACCAGCCCGTCGGGCGAGGCCCTCGATAGGCAGTCACTGCTGTGCTCAACGCATGCGTACTCTCGACCCCAAGGAGCCGTTCAAAGGGTCGCATTTCTAATGCGAGGTGTCGCGTACTGCTCAAAGCACACGCCGATAATGCAGAATTTTCGGGGTGTAAAAGGCTTATCCTTTACCTGACAAGGGATTCAGCCTGTATGCCTGGGCCAGGTCTACAGTTCTGATACTTCGGGCATACAACGTGATGCGGGCTATTGGCGGCATCACGGAACGCCCTGCCGCGTTGATTTTGCGCCGATCGGATACCAGTTCCGGTGAGCATGCTCAGCCCCTTGGGCATACTTTAGGGATGTTTTTCGGCTCACCGTGGGACCGTGCCGGTGTATGCCCCGTATGCCCGGGTATGATCGGCGTCTCCTCCATCTCGCTGATCCCCGCATGCCGATCGACAACTGCACCCATACCTTCGACGAGCTGGCCGCGAACATCCTGCCGGCCCATCTGGAACGGCTGAAGACCGCCCTCCAATCGCCCATTCCAGCCAGTACCTTCGTCGGGTACACCACCGCCAAGAGCGCGCTGTCGGAGATCGGCGAGACCATCGACCGGAGCACGGACTTCCCAGGCTGCTACGTGTTCCTCGATGAGGACCGCCCGGTTTACGTGGGAATCTCGCGCGGGGTCATCAAACGCCTGCTGCAACACCTGAACTTCGAGACTCACTCGGCCGCCAGCCTGGTCTACAAGATGGCGAGCACGGACTTCCCGCACGAAATAAAGCGGGACCAGGCCATGAAGCACGATCAGTTCCGTGAGGTCTTCCTGACCGCACAGGGTCGCCTGCGCGAGATGTCGGTCGCGTTCGTCCAGATCGACAACGATTTGGAGCTGTACCTCTTCGAGGTGATGGCCTCCATGCATTTCGACACGGACACCTGGAACACCTTCCGCACCCACTGATTGAGCCGCGGTCTCGGCCTGCTCTGCACACGCCGATCACTGACCGGTCTATGCGCATCAAGTCACCCGCGCCAGCATCAGGCGCGTCAGCTGCCTCCAGTCCAACCGGTTCAATCTGTGCCACGGTTCCTGCTCCCCACCTCGCACGAGGCGACTACACCCTCGAACCGCCGACCGGTACGAACGCCGCAGACAAATCCCCGAACGGCGAGTCAAGGATCGCTCCTGTTGGTCGAAGAGACGCCCTCGCCTGAGTTTTTTCCACTGCGCCGGCTCTGGCAGCCAGATTCGCGCAGCGGCTGAAACCCGGTCCTTTCTGCCGAGTTGGCGGTCGCCAACAAGAGCAACACTTTTCCTCTGGCGCCAGCTCGTCGCACCATGGTTCAATCGGTGCCTGCCTGGGCGCGGCGCCCAGCGACAAGACCAACGCGAGGGACCTGAGCCGTGAGCACCACCAGCACCAACCGACCGCCGATCTGGCAACTCATCCGCGACGCGGTGAAGCCGCTAGGTCGCGAGACCAGCAACGCGGAGATCAAGCAACTCCTGGCGCAGGACCACCCCGACCTCAACGAGGGAACGGTAAACTGTCAGATTTCCATCTGCACGGTGAACCGGGTCGGCCGGGTCGGCTACCCCGAGAACAAGAAGCCCCGCCTGGCCAACGGCCGGTACGACTTCCTGTTCGCCACCGGGCGCGGCAAGGTGGTGTGGTACGACCCGGACAAGCACGGCCTGTGGGCTATCGAAGAGAGGCCGGACGGGTTGAAGGTGCGCCGCGTGGACGACTCCACCGAGGAGGCGCCTGCCTCGCCGGACATCGACGCTGCGGAGCCGGTGGACGATGGGTTCGGCGGTGGAGCGTTCGCGCTCGAGAGCCACCTGCGGGACTACCTGGCACGCAATCCGCCCAGCACCACTACGCACGGCCCCCTCACCCTGTTCGTCGACGCCGACGGACGGGACGGCGTGGAGTACCAGACCGACTGCGGGCCTGCGGACCTGGTGTTCCTAGACCGCGACGGCAACTTCGTGGTGTTCGAGCTGAAACTAGGCCGGGGCCCGGATGCGGCACTCGGCCAAGTGCAGCGGTACATGGGGTGGATCGAGCACCACGTGGCCAAGGGCAAGACCGTGTCCGGGGTGATCGTGGCGAACTCGATCAGCGACAAGCTCAAATACGCCGGCAAGGTCGCGCCGCGCGTGCAGCTCATGGAATACCGCCTGAGCGTCGAGCTGGCGCCGGCGGCGCTGACCGTGCCTGCGCCGGGAGATCGGGCATGATCGCGTGGTTGCCGCACGCCTCGACCGCGGCGGTGTCGTTCGTCGGGCACCTCGACGAAGGCGAGCTGCGCTTGCTGACCGGCGCCGTGTCGGTGGTGACCGTGCTCATCTCGGTCTTTGCCATCACCCGTCCGTTGCGCTACCAGAAGAGCGCGGCGCTGCTCGACCAGGCCGTGCGTGCGCTCGAACGCGCGTACAACGCCCTCACCGTCGACGGCGCCCAGACGGATCCTGTTCCGGCCGACCGGTTGAACTGGCTGACCGCCGCGCGCAACCTGGAAACGTACAAGGCGCTGAAACGCAAGATCGGCGTGAAGGTCCATCGCCGGATCGCGGACGACCACGAGGAGCATTGGCGCCACCTGATCTACCTCGCGCTCCAAGGCGATGCGTACCACCAGCCGACCTACTACGGCGAAGTGGTCGCACCCCGGGCGCAACGCCGCAGCGGGATCGAACCGCATTCCGCCGTCATCGTCCACGCGTTCGCGAAGTGGCCCGACGGTCGCCCGGACCCAGTAGAACACGCGGACTTCGATCGGATCTTCGAGGAGACGGACCCGCGCCCGGGCAACGTCGGGTTGAGGACGTTCCTAGACGCCCCTCAGAGCCGTGGTACCAGCCGCTTCCGCAACCTGCCGGATCCCTATCCAAAGGGGACCTGGTGGAGGCGCTGCCTTCGAACGCTCCGCCTGCGCCAACGCCTATGAAGTGAGCACGAGGTGCCGGCGCTGATGTCCCACCTGCGCTCTGGCGCTCAGCGCTCCCACATGGGTTTGGCAGCGGTATTGGTGATCAACCCGTGCAAGGCCACCGCCGCTTCGTGGATCTTGGCGGTGACCTCCTTGATGTCGGCGACCCGCACGAACTCAACGTTGGTCTTAAAGACGCCACGAGCCGACATGTATGCGATGTGAACCTGACCATCCTCGTCCAGAGAAAGTGCGTTGTGCGCGTACTTGTTACGCCCCGCCTGGGCCGACCGGACTTTCTTGATGACGATCTCGTAGTCCTTTAAGTGAGGTACCTGATCCACGAGCTGTCCGCATAGGGAACTTACGATGTCCACCCGCTGCTGGAAGTTGCTGTGCGCCACCATCGCCAACGCGCGAATGTCGGTCGGAGACTCATAGCCGGCCAGTTTCGAGATCGCGACCGCAGTCGTTGATTCGAGGGAGCCCCACAGACTCACCATGCGCCCAAGTTCGAGCAGGTATTCATCGGGGACTGGCCAGTTCGGGTTGAACTCGCCGCGTTTGGAGGTCTTCTGGGTGGTCATGACTGACTGGCCTGGGTCTTCGCTTCGATGGTTTTGAGAAAACGGACAAGGCCACCGATGTGGCTGACGATCAGTACGGCCTCGTCGTGATTCAGCATGGGGTTGTCGTGCGCCAGGCTTTGGTCGTTGCGCACCGTGTTCATCGCTTCCAGGTTGGATATGCTGGTCTTGAGGATCCGCTCGGTCATTTCGCTTTCGATGTGGCCGGCGCCGCGCAGGTGCTTGACGTACTCGCCCATCAGGCTGTGCAGCGGCTTCTCGCGCGTGACGGCGATGCCGCGTCGCTCGCAGAGCGTGCGCAAAAACTTCATCATGAAAACGTGCACACGGTCCAGAGCTGTAGCAGGCTCGTTCGCCTCGATCGCGGCCCGGATGTGCTTCGCCGCAGCGGTGAAATCCAGCGCATTGACGCTCGCCGTAAAGGCATCGGCCTCGGGAACCGGACTGCTGAGTTTCAGGCGGGAAATGATCGCTTCGACGGCAGCGCGCTGTTGCGGGTCGTCCGGCAAGCATCGGAACTCCTCCCCCCATTCGATCAGCGCGTCGAGCGCCCGAGCCACTAGGTGGTCGGACTCCAGCTCCCAGAATGCACGCATCCGCTTGGCCTTGGACGTGCCTTTGAACTGGTACTTCTCGTCGTAGATGTTGAGGTCAACCTGCTCCTGGAAAAACTCACCCATCGTTCGGTCGGAGAAGTTGAGCACGAAACCGCCGCCCATGTCGAGGTACGGTTCAAGGCAGCGACGATCGCGTGAAGTCAGGCTCGACATCGCATTCACATGAAGAGGCGATAGGGATACGCATGCCCCGGAAGATCTGGCACATTGGCGATGGTTCGCGCGAGCCGTTGCGAATAGCGAATGGTCACCGGCACCGGGTCGTACAACGCGTCGTTGTTCCAGTCCATTTTTGTTAGCCCGAGGGTTTCTAACGCAGCCACTTCCAGCGGTCCGCTGCCCGCGTGCCGGATGATGTTGAGCGGGCGTGGGATACTCTTGCTTCCCTGGAAAAACAAAGCTCCGCTGAGCGCAGCCGACGGAGCATTTCCCGATGCCCACAACAGCGCCGACCGATCCGTTCTCGTGAGGACAGTTCCCCGTGGCACCGGCGCTCGATCGGGCACGCTTCGGGGGCCGCCCTTCTTTCCCTGCTTCAGCCACACGCCACGCCAGGTGGCGCTGCTGCCGATCTCGATGCACTCCACCTCTGGGACCGTCGACAGGCCGTCGAAAACGCCTTGGAGTTCTTCGTCCTTGAACGACGTCGTTTTGTGGACGACGAGGCGTCGCGGCAACCGTCCACCGTTACGTCCAAGGTAGAGGCTCAGGCTACGTGCCATTACCGCCCGCATGTCGCTCCGACTGAGAAACGGGTTACGTCTGGCTTCGCGCGGATCCGCCACTTGCTCCTTGGCCTCAAAAGCGACGAACTGCATGCCGCCGCCGTCCGCATCGAACACTTGCGAGCAGCACGTGACGAACTGCGCGGACTTGGGGTCCCCGCGCAACGCGTAGGCGAGACCGATATAGGCCGTGTCTTCTGGCACACCGGCCATCGGCGCGAGCTTCCAGGGAATGCCGCCCGCCTTGGTGAAGAGTGCGATGGCCAGGCGCCAGGCCAAAGATGCCTTCAACCGGAATGTGAAAACACGATCGTTGATAACCTGTGTAGGGATGGCGTATCGGGCTCCGAGGGCCTTCAACGCGTCGTGCGCGTCGAATCCGTTGGCCGTGAATGCCGTTGCCCAAGCATCGGGAAGATGCACCAAGACGACATCAAACTGGTCGTGCAACGCGTCCAGACGCGCCATGGCCTCCGACATCGCCGAAAACAGCCGCTCATGGGGCGCCCCGGTGCGCGCGAGGGCCATGAGATCGTCGGGCCACTTGATATGCACGTCCTTCGGTCCTGCGACGAGCGGAACGCGAAACAGGTTTTCAAATCCTGGGAACGACGGCACGTAGTTGCGCCGGTCGCTTGCCTCGTGGCCTGATCGAATCGTGTCGACAAGGCCTCGGAGCTTCGACCAGCCTGACGCAGGGGCGATCGTCGCGACACGAAGCTTCGGGGTGTAGCCCTCGAACGTCTTGCCGTTGTAGGCACCAAAACGCAAAAGGCCACGCAGCGGGTTCTCGTCGAGGTCGGTGTCTTCGCTGTTAAACGTGAGAGCCGGCTCGTCCAGCAAGGAAAACGATGGCGCCTTCGAAAGGTTGTAGTCCATCGTTACTGGTTCCTTTGGAAGTACGCATGTTCATGGCTCGGACGGCTCCACGCCGTGACGGGCGAAACCTTGAACACCGCGTCGATGCCCTCGTCCTGGGGAACGCCCGTCGTCAGGAGAACGCGGCTCC
Organism: Pandoraea terrae; assembly: GCF_902459695.1. Lineage (GTDB taxonomy): Bacteria > Pseudomonadota > Gammaproteobacteria > Burkholderiales > Burkholderiaceae > Pandoraea > Pandoraea terrae. Next base: position 174,367 of record NZ_CABPRZ010000006.1, on the reverse strand, counting down.
CATCGCCCGCCAGCGTGTCGGCCCACGCGTCGATGATGGCCGCCCAAACGTGGTTGTAGCGCTGCGCCCATCGCTCCCGCCGCCAGTCGATGGTGGGGTCGACGAAGCGTGGACGGTCTAGACTCGTCTCGCTGTCGGGCCGATCCTGCGTGGGCTCTGGATAAGGGACGTCGACGAACGTAGCCGGCTCGAACGTCAACCACCAGCGATCGGCGGCCTGTTCCAGGTGAAGCTCTACCCCTTCCTGGAAGGGATACCCCTGCGGCGTCTTCCCGTATAGCGCGCTCGAATACGCGTTCCGCAGTTTGGCCTGCCGAGCCAACCGCGTCTCGCGCGCTTCCGGCGTTTCCTTGTCCGAGTCAACGTGAACCATCACCGCATGACCACTGCGTCGCCAGCGCACCCTCAGCGGACGGTTTCGGCACACGGCCCGCGTCAAGGCGTCGTATAGCAGCCCGAGAGCCCAACTGTCGTCGGCGGGCGCCAGGTTCACCGTGCCGTCGAGCCGTCCACCCGCTGGCCCGAAGGCACGAGCCAGCTCTTCATCATTCCCGAACGCGGCTATTTCCTTTCCCCTGCTGGCGACGATCGCCCACACGTCCGCGTCCCTCAGCATCTGACGAGCATCAGGCGTGGTTATGCTCCGCTCCAGCGTGATACGCCTCGCCACCCTCGGCATCTCCAGCACTGGGATGGCTGAGCAACGAAGAACAGGAAAAGCGCTGTGCTCCTTTGCGGGCAGCGGCACCGGTCTGACCACGCTGGGCGGCGCGTACGACCCGATGTGGGCGTCGAGCTGCTGCGGCCACGTCGAACCATCGACAATATCTGCCGCCAACTCATCGAACGTCTGGCACTCGACGACCGTGACCCGTACGCCTTTGGCTGCTGCGGCCTCGAGAAAGGCTCGGACGTCTGGCAACAATCCGTCGGCCGATCGGGCTACCCAATGGATCCCCGCGGGGTACGGCGTGGGCTGGGCCAGGGCATCGTTCAGAGCATTCATGACGGAAGCGTCGCGCCCGCTGTAGCCGACCACGATCAGGCCATACCGTCCGCAAGCACTTGTCAGAACCGTACGCATTTGCGCGTCCTGCTCACGCAGTTCGTCGGTTGTGTTTTTCAGGCTGACCGACTGATAGTCGCCGTGGATCTTCGCCAAGAGCGCGCGGCTCTCGCCCAGGGCGTGCATCGCACGTTCCGCGTTGTCGATGCCGGAGACCGATAGGTTGGCGCGCTCATCGGGAGCCACGAGTTGGTCGGTCACCGTCGCCGCAGTTTCCACCAGGCTGTCGAAGTTGGTCGTGAACACGCAAGGAACGCGACCGGTGGTGATCAGCGCTGCAAGCACTCGGTGCGCGTACGATGGCGTGCCCTTTTGCACCGCCCGGCTGATGTAGTTTCGCCGGTCCTGAGGTGTTGGGTAGACCGCCTCAAATGCCGCGGCGTACTCCATGGGATCGTTCGGCGGCGGGAGGACCGACCGTGACGCAAGGAACGTGTCGATGCGCTGGATCCAAAGCGGATCGTCAGCATCGACCTCCTTGAGCTTGGCCCCGGACAACTCGCAAAAAATCCGCTTTTTGAAGTCGGTGATCATCGCATAGCCGGTGGGGATTCCCGCAGCGGCTGAGGCACCCGCCCCCAAAAACCATGCGTATTGCGTTGGGCGAAGGCAAAACATTCTGGCGAACTGCGACCCCGAAACTGTTTGAATGCTCAAAACCGCTCCCGTCTATTGTCGTTTTGAGCGCCACCGCAGCGCACGAGATCTCTCCCGTCCTCGCACAACGGCACGCATTGCGAAGCTGCCCAGCAGTGTCGTCAGCCCCACCCCATGTCCGACAATTGTAATCAAAAGCCCCGCCGCCGCAGGGATCTCGTGATCACATCGCACTCCCCGACGACAAGCTCACCCGCCTGACTGTATATCCATACAGCATTTGCATCACCATGAACCACCCGTCCCCCTCGCCGAGGACGCGGGACTCTACGGGTCGGAAACGTCGAGGGCCACCAGGCGTGGCACATGAGCCAAAGCGCCAAAACACCCAGCTACACGACGGAGTGGGAGGGGTTGCCGACGGCGCGGTAAGCTGGTGAGCGGGTCGCCGGGACCGCTCAGGGCAAGGCGGTTTGGATGTGCTGAAGCATGTCCGCGAGCAGCGATTTCCCGGTGATCTTTGATCCCCGAAGCCGGAGGCTCTTCACGCACGCGGGTTCGGTCGCGACGGTGACCGCGAGCGCGTTTTGCAAGAGCTGGTAGAACGTCGTCGTATTGGTCGGGGCGATCGCTTTCTGCGTGTGGAAGTAGTCCAGGTCGATGTCCAGGATGTAGGGGTCTGCTCCGACGCCCGGCACGCCGTTCGCCCGCGCCTTGGCGTTGAGTTCGGCGATTTCGTGGTTCAGGTGGACCGATTCGAGCATCTGATCGGTGCGCGACCGCACGCACTGGTCGTCGTGGATGGGCTTCGTGCAGCCGATCGAGGCGCAACCCGAGCAGGTCTCGTAGACGTGCCCGACCGGGTCCGCACGGTTCTCGCCGGACAGGTTGATCACGAACGCGCGGGAGACGATGTCTGCCCGGATCGCGGTCCGGACGTGCTCGTCGTGCTTGAGCTTGGCGATCGCGCGCTTCACACTGGCCTTGGTCTTCCAGTCGATGTCCCCGATCAGACCGGGCAACATCGCGTCCATCGCCGCAGTGTTCTGGTCGGTCGGCCCCTTGTGCGTCGCCCAAAAGCGATGGTTGAAGAAGGGGTCTTTCGTGTCCGTGTGGTGGTCGAGCGTGAGCAGCGCCGGTGCCGGTGCGCCGGCCTGTGCCTGGCTGTGCCGAACCTCCGCCCAGCCTCCCAGGACGTGGTGGTGATCTTTGACGATGTAGACGTCCTTGCCGCCGATGGTGACCTTCTTGTGAGCCATACTGGTGATGCCCTTGTCGCGAGAGGGCATCAGCATACAACAACGTGAAGGGCCACACCACGGAGTGGGAGGGGCTTCCGACGGCGCGGTGACGTGCTACTGTTCGACGATCACAACGGTACGGGGAATGCCATGGACGTGGCCTGGTTTCTGAACCGCCGCCTGGATTTCATCCGACAGCTTTATGCCCGGGCGTCGGCGCCCTTCGTCGATCGTCGGACGAAGATCGAGAACGAGGAAGAGCCGTTTGTGCCGCCGTACTCGGAGGACCCGGAACCCGCCTTCATGCTCGAATGGCAGGAGGCCAACGATTCGATCGACGTCCTGGGCCATGCGTGCCTGTGCATGCTCGCGTCGGTGTTGCAGGCGTATCTGCAAACGCGCGTCAGGCTCCACTGCGAGGAGCTGAGCCCCGAGGACCGCAAACGCGTGTTCAAGAAAGGCTGGGTGCGGGGCTACGACCTGATCTTCACCGAGGCGTTCAAGATCCCGTTCGCCGACGGCCCGGTGCCCATCGCCGTCCTAGAAGACATCGTGCTGACCCGCAACAGCATCCAGCACGACCTGGAGATCACGACCAACCGGCCCAAGCACGCCGACCGGCAACCGGGGGCCGCGCGCTCGGTGTTCCTGGACGCCCGCGAGGTGGAGTTGCTCGATCGCATGGACCCGGACGCGCAGACCTGGTTGGCGCCGCCCAACGTGCACGTCGGCCAGGCCTCGCTCGAAGCCACGATCAACACCGTGGAGCGCTTCGTCGCCTGGCTCGACGCGGCCATCGAAGAGAAGCTGTACGGCCGGCGCTGAGATCTGACAGAGCCGAAAGGCCCCACCTCCGATAGGATCGTGTGATATTTGAACATCAAAGGCCAATGACGTACTGAGGATGGTTCAACAAACTAACGCTTGAGGTGACGGGGCACGACGCGACGCGGAAACTCCAGCCTGAAGGCATATCTCGTGGGACACTTGTGTACGACCGCGACGCGCGGAATATGGATCCGCCAAAGCCGTCGCGACTATCCGTCAGTCGGTGGATCGAACCACCGGTCGGCAGCAGGAAGTGGCCACATCCGCGCCGAAACACCAACGTCCGCTAAGGCCGATGACTCGACCGACATGATGGGTGGCTGAAGGACCGTTTATGGAGCGTAGCAGTCGCACGAATGTCCAGATGCCAGCCGCAACGAATGTCCCTTGATGGCCGGCAGTACGCGTTCAAACAAACCGCCGGAAGCTGCCGTTGAGGGCTTCGACGTTTATTCTGTAGAACGTTCACCGAACTAGTGCTATCGGCCAAGAGCCGACATTCGCATGGATTAGAAGCTACGCGAACTTAAGCCCAGCCGCAATGGCACCATACACGCTTCTCTCCGCAAAGATACTTGCGAGCTTCGGTTGATCTAACCTGGTCAACTCCTGGAAATCCGGCGCACCAGTCATACGCTCAAGTAAGCGCTCTTTGGGCGTTTGCTTGAAGCCATCAAGGAAGAAGTCGTACAACTGTAAGGGCGTTTCCACCTTCGTGCTCCGTTGGGTGACCACGCCGAAGAACGTGTCCGGATGCCGTCGCCACGCTGCTATCTCTTCGTCCGAAAGTGGCCACGTGCAGATAATGCTCGTACCGTTATCTAAGGTAAGACCGCAAACGGCCCGCTTCTCCGCTTCCATCACTGTTGCCGTGGTGAGTTCGCCGGGGCGCTCTATGGCATCGTGGTCCGTGACCAGATAGTGTCTACCAATGACCAATCGTGGTGCCCCATCACCAAACGCAAACTCAGGAACGTCGCCATCGAAGGTAGCAGGTATGTTGCTGTGGTCCTGAATAGAACGCATTAATTCATGCAATTCGATGTGAGACTCCCGCGCCTCAATCGCGGCACGCAGGCTTGGAGCCATGACATTCGCTTTGAAATCCGGGATCTGGAACCCGTCGACGTCCATGCAGCAACGAAAGGACGTCGATTCGAGATGATGGTGCCAAGGCGTATTCGTAACAATCAAATACGCTGGCGGCAACTGCTGGCCGTTAATGGTTTTGTGCTCAAAACCTCTCAGCTTGCGAACTGCGGAATTCATCAACGCAGATCCGTTCGCCTCACTGCCATCATCTGGCATGTTGATGTCTATGAAAACGATTCTCGGATGGTTTGCTCGCTTCTGTAGTGCCCCGATCAGCAGGTGCCCCATGCGTAACCTGGCTCCCGCCCGATGCTTGGCCTCGACGGAAAAGCGCTTTCCGGTCCTGGTGAACGTCGCGGTGAATTCACAATGAGTCGTCGTGCGATCATCCTCGTTTTCGAACTCAATTTCGAACCCTGCTCGAATAAGAGTGGCCGCTACGAAAACCTCATAGCGCGCACCTTCGAAATTGTCACGATTGCGCAGCCTCGCCACCAGTTTCTCCTGAAGCTCGGCATTGTGATCCAGGGCGTATAAGTCGTAGGCGAGGAACATGAACGCGGCGATCGCGCCGGTCATCTCGGCGGATGAGACCTTACCCGGCTCAGTGATGTAGGTACGCTGTTGCTCGCCCACCAACTGATACCAGTTGAGGATCGGATGGCGTTGATCCGATGGTTTCGCTAGCTCGGATGCTCCCCAATCCGAGCCAGAGCCCGAGCCAAGTGCGGTTTTGATGTAGTCAACCAGGAAATCGTGAAATGTCTTCCAACCTTTCGAGTACATCAAGCGATTTCTCACGGCCACTAACCGATGACCGGTCTCAGTCTGCACCGAGATGATGGGCCTCCCCATGCCCTGCTGGCGCTGACGCTGCGCTTCGGATGCTTGGGCACGAGCCACCATCTTTGGAATTTCGAACTGTAGACGATCTAAGTGGGCGAGCGCACCGTGGCAGCGCTTGAACTTCTTGCCGCTACCACAGGGACACGGATCGTTACGGCCTATCTTAGTCATAGGAAGTCGTCGTAGCCATCACAGTGCGATTGTAGGACATTGTTTTACGTTGCCTGCGCAAGCCGCTCAACGGCCGCACTTGGGACGCAGCAATTTCCGGTTTGGGTCGAGGGTGTGTGGAAACGCCGATTGATCCGCAGCATACGCGGCGGCCTGCGAGTCCTGCCTTGTTTTACTGATTCCGCGGTCAATTCACTGACGACGATCGGCTGAACGGCTCTGATGCCCTCCCCACCGTCGTCTTCGGTCCGCTCGGAAGGCGCAAAGGGTAGGTGCTTACGCACCCGCCAGCCGCATTGCTTTCATTGTTTTCGAGAACCCCAGTATTTTCAGCACGCGCTTGAGGTTGTAGGCGAGCACATGCAAGCTCATCTCGGTGCCCACGTTGGCCAGCCTGCGTGTCAGGAAGTGTGTGTAGCCCATCCAGTGCTTGAACGTCCCGAAGACATGTTCGACGGTTCTCCTGCGCACTGTCATCGCATCCGGCGTCTTGTCGAGCCGGCGTTGGACGGCTTCCAGCACCGACTCATGCTCCCACCGGGAGATTCGCCGGTACTTGCTCGGCGTGCATTGCGACTTCATGGTGCACTGAGGACAAGAGCTGCTCCAGTAGCTGCGTAGTTGCAGGCCTTTTTCCTCTCTGGTGAAGCGGTAAATCGCACGTTGACCGGCGGGACATTGATATTCGTCATCCCGAGCAATATAGACAAAGTCTGCCCTATCGAATCGACCATCGGCCTTTGCGCCAGACGTGGTGGGTTTGGGCAAGATCGCAGCAATACCAGCATCTGCACACGCCTTAATCTGAGAGCCGCTGAAGTAGCCGCGATCAGCTACTGCTCTGATCCTGGTCTTGCCCATGGCATCGCGAGCCGCTTGCGCCATGGGACTGAGCTGCGCTCGGTCGCTACCTGCATTCGTAACCTCATGAGCGACGACGAGATGATGCTTGGCATCGACAGCAACCTGCACGTTGTAGCCCACCATTCCTGAGCCCCTGCCGCTCGTCGCCATCGAGCGCGCGTCAGGATCGGTCATCGAGAGTTGACCGTCAGGTTCTGTCTTGAGTTGCTCCCTCACCTGGCCAAGCCTGCGCATCTGCTCGCGCAGTTGCGCGATCTTGTCTTGCAGTCGAGTGGTCTTGGCTTCCAACTCCGCCGGCTGCGTGCGATCGGCGGTCTCCAGCGCATTCAAATACCGCTGGATACTCTCCTCGATCTGCTGCTGGCGCTTGTCGACCTTGCCTGCAGTGAAGTTGCGGTCGCGAGTGTTGACGGCTTTGAACTTGCTGCCATCGATGGCAACTAGCGCTTGCGAGAACAGCTTGAGATCGCGGCACAGAACGACGAAGCGGCGACAGACGTTGCGAATGCCTGTGCCGTTATCCCGGCGGAAGTCGGCGATCGTCTTGAAGTCCGGCGCCAAGCGACCCGTGAGCCACATCAAGTCAACGTTGCGTTGGCATTCACGCTCCAGACGACGACTCGACTGGACCCGGTTGAGGTAGCCGTAGATGTAAATCTTCAACAGCACTGCCGGATGATAGGAGGGGCGACCTGTAGTCGAAGGCGTGGTTCCATCGAACCCGAGTGAGCCCAGTTCGAGTTCTTCAACGAACGCGTCGATGATCCTGACTGGGTTCTCCTCGGCGATGAAGTCATCGAGGCATTCTGGAAGCAACGTAACCTGCTTGCGGTCTTCGCCTTCTATGAATCGCTTCATCTGGACACCCAACCTGATTGCGTTGATCCAGTTTAGGCGATCACAGCGTTTTCACACACCCTGGGTCGGGAGCACGCATTCGCGGACAGTGAGACCCGACGTTCGCGGCCATCGGCGTGCGAACGGCAGGAAAGCGACCTGTAGCCGTCTCACCGACGTCGTCACCTCAACGGCGGCAAAGGCCGACCAAGAGACAGACACTGTGTCTGCTTACCGCGTTCGGCCGAGCCTTATAAATGATAATCTCCTTTGTCACGTATAAGAAACCGGTGAACCAATGATCGAACTGCCGACCGCCATCCCCGAAGTCGATGTGCTGCTTGCGCTAGAGCCGGAAGAGTTAGCTGCCAAGGTGATCTTCCTGCTGCGGTCACGACCGGAGGCCAAATTCAACTTTGGTAATTTGAGATTGGAACTTGGGATGGCCGGACATGCCCAGTATCCACGAGAACGCCTGCATGAAGTCGATCAGGCGCTCGCTGAGGCGTTTGCGTGGCTCGAGGCACAGGGGTTGGTGGTTCCCGATGAGGGGATGAATGGTCACAACGGCTGGCGTGTGCTGAGCCGGCGCGCGCAGCGCTTCGAGAACGAAGCGGCGTTCACGGACTACCGCACTGCGCGCCTTCTCCCGAAAGACCTGCTGCATCCGGCGATCGCCATGACCGTTTGGCTGTCGTTCATGCGCGGGGCTTACGAGACCGCAGCCTTCGAAGCGATGCGAGAGATCGAGATCGCGGTGCGCAAGGCCGCTGGCTATGGTGCCGCCGCGCACGGCATGCCGATGATGAAGAAGGCCTTCAATCCGGAGATTGGTCCGCTTACGGACTACGCGGTGGACATCGCCGAACGTGAAGCCATGCGTGACCTCTTTTCGGGCGCGATCGGCTCATACAAGAACCCGCATTCGCATCGGCATGAGCCGATTGAAAGCCCACGGGAGGCAATTGAGATCATCCTCTTGGCGAGTCATCTGCTGTACGTTGTCGATGCGCGCGTCGAAGCGATCCCGGCAAGCTCATGAACCATGGTGGAATGTGAGGCCGAGTACGCTGCCTGATCGATGCAGGCGTCCGGGTACGCTGGCTACTCCGGGGAACCGCTTATGAACAAGATACCGATGCTTTTCGCCCCCCACATCGAGCGAACTCGGCTCGACGGCAAACGGGAAGATGAAAGCGACTTCGACTACCTGAACATATCGAATCGTCCGGAAGCCGCGGAGGTGCGCCAGTTTTTCGAGTCGTTCCTTGAACGCTACCCGGGGGAGCATCGAGCGGAACTGCTTCAACGTCTTCGCGAATCAGATATCCAGTTTGCATCGGCAACGTTCGAGCTGTTCCTTTACACATGCTTCCTACAAACTGGGTGGACCGTAGAGGTGCATCCTGAGGTTCCAAATGGCAAAGGCAAGCGGCCTGACTTCCGGGTCCACACGGATACCGGCGATGCTTTCTACGTTGAGGCGACGCTTGCGCGCGAACTCAGCGACCAGGAGCTTGCGGCAGAGCGAAGAAAGAATGAGGTTCTACGCGCGATCGACGACATCCGTTCCCCCAACTTTTTGCTCGAAATTGATGTCCACGGTAGTCCCCGATCCAACGTGCCACGCAGGAACCTGCGTCATGTGCGCGCAAAAGGCCGACTGTACTGAAAGGTGGCTCATTTTTACTTTGCGCGCAACAACGCTGTAATCTTCGCGTTGTCGTGTTGATAATGGGCTGGGTCGACATAGATATGACCGCTGGCGCGACTAAAACGCGACCCCATGACGGTCAACCCACGCTTTCGCCCAGTCGATTCCCCGCTGTGTGGCGGACTCGAACGTGGGATAGGTACCGAGATCGTCACTTGCCCCGATCAGAAGATGGTCTTTCGAAACACTACCGGACGAATCGAAATGGCCGTCGGGGAGACCCTTGGCGAACCCCCAAACGGTGTATCCCTTGTACTGTTGTGGCGACACGGCAGCTCCCATCGCTTTGATGAATCGGAATGCGATACACAGCCAGATCATTCCAAGCTGTGTCGCGCACGCACAGCGCTGTGTGTGGACTTCCTGAGCGAGTTAAAGGTGAGTTCGAAGCTGAACGGGTGTTGTTCACGGTTTACAGGTTGAAAACTCTCAAGCTGTTTGTGCAGCTTGACCGCGATCAGCGGGCCGATGAGCAAGTTCATTTCGGTCTGCGTCGCATGCTCGATCGCGAACGCTAACCGATGATCCAGGTAGATTTCGATCGCCGGACACCGACCTGGCGCTCGACCCACGAAAGGTTCCGGCCAATAGATGAGCACACGACCGTCGCCTCTGTCGGCGAATTCAGAAGCGGCAGGAAAGATGCCTCGAATAAACGGGACGAGCGTTTCTGCGATCTTCATAAGTCCCCCCCCCCCCTCGGGGTTTATCCCAATGCTAGGTAATGAGGGGGCGAACAACAAGTCAATCGGCCAATATTCCGAGCTTTCAACATCTCGAATTTTGAGCAATTCGAAGCGTGACAGCACGGGCACTACCGGCCCCACAAAAAAAGCCCGCGCACATCGGCGGGCTGAATACCGTATCAAAGGGGCAGAATCTCGAGTACGGCGTGAATCGAAAGTATAGGAATCAATCGAGTGAGCGGATTACCCAAACATATGTTTGATAGAAGGCTTATGAAACGCGCATCTCAGTCCGCCCATAAAAGAAGCCCGCCAACGTGGCGGGCCAATCCTTCCTCGCTGTAAGTGGCCGAAGCGGAGGGGTGCGAGGAGGGATGTTGCTCAATATTCCTGACTAATTGTCGAAAGGCTATCAGATTTCAACCAGCAATTGGCGCGAGATCGCAAAATTGAATGTTGTCTTGCGGTCGCGAATTACCTCGACGCCGCTCAGGGACGCGCGGCATGCAAGGCGAACAACTTCCGGCAATGTTAGCGGGCACGAACGTCGACACCCAGGGGGCGCCCCCACGACTCTCTGACGCGAGCAGCTGCGTTGGTTCAGTTATTGTCGTTCGTGGACGGCGGCTATTGGCCTATTCTGTTGAAAATTCGCTGGCGGTCGATCGCCTGAGGTGTTCGTGTGTCAGTTCATGGAGCGCGAACGTTCCGCTTCATCTACCACGGGAATAATTCGTGCAAGGCCCTCGGCTAAGTGTTTCAGGCTGTCGTTTGGAACGCCGAAGCCAAGCCAACCAAACGCTGGATGCCTAAACTGGATGAGCGCTCCGCCGACTAATGGCTCAGGGGAGACCTGCCAAAACGGAGCGATAACAGAGGGTACTTGGTCGCCGATTTTAGGCGGCACTTCTGACACTGACGGCTTGAATTGCTGGCGCAGGTTGCCGAGGATGTTGATAATTTTGGTGAGGTTTTCCGAGTTCAAAGGGGCTCCGGAACCGGTGTCGAACTTGAGTTCTACCTTCCCATCGCTTTCCTTGAGCTCCAACTTGATTAGCGTCTTCATTCGGCACCTCGCTGCGGTCAGGGAATATTGGCAAGCCCCCGAACTACATGAGCCCCTTTCGGCGGGGACTCGGTCAAGTATATCCGCAGTTGTGCCATGTAACCGCCCATCTCAATTGCCGATAACGGATTCTTCTCCCACCATGCTACGATCAACGGATCATATGGGTGCTGACCACCGTACTGCGTGAGATCCGGGGAGGCGAAGACCAATGCGACAAGACGATTGGATATCCGCGAATGAGCGTCTGCCCAAACCCTCCTCGGGTTGCTCGTGTGTAGTGGTTTTGGTGACTGTGAACGATCCATCACTATTGAGAGACGGGGAGCCGGCCTTCATCGATATCGCGACTTACTGGCGCGATAGAGGCATCTGGACTATTAGCTGTAGAAGCGCCGACCGAAGTGTCTCGGACTTCCCTGTCCAGGTGAGCCATTGGATGCCGTTGCCAGCCCCTCCCACCGTAGACTAGCGAGTCGCGCATTTGTCCCTTGATCCGCTCAAGGGCAGCGCCGTCCACGGGCTGCTACGGCCGAACACGGGCGACCGGATAGGCAAAGCCGACTATCCCATACGAGCATCCGCCCCGGGAATGTCTTTGATCTCGGCAATTCGCTGAAGTCGCTGAAGATAGTCTGCATGAAATTGTGCCAACCAGCGCACGACTCGGGCATTGTTCAGCAAGTTAGCTATGTACGTTTTGACGACTACGAGCTTCAAATTGTCAGGGCCGTAGTTATCCTCCAGTAAGCGCGTATCGGTCTGTAATGCTGCTAGCTCTCGCTCCAACCGCTGAATTACGTCGGCCGCTTCGCTCTTGACGCCGGTACGTTTAGTACCGGCCTGCAGCTGATCGGGAGCCGTCGTCTCGAGCATGGCCAGAGCCAGTTTAGTCGAGAAATTTCCGAGGCTTACCATTGCCTGGGCAACGTCGATCTGACGAAATGCCTGCATCTGCCACAGGATGGGAAACACACTTCTTGGCACTTGCTTCTCCGCAAGAATGGCGACCGCCTCGCCGCAGATTCCATCCAACATTTTGAATCGACTTCGAATAGCGGCAGCAGATATTCCAAGCGCGGCACCCAGTCTCTCTGCCGAGACCCCCCTCTCTGCTGCCAGCACGATCATCCGATGCTCCTGGATCACTGCAAGGCGATTCACGCGCTTATTGTAGGTATAGGCTTCGTCGTCCTTGACGATGATGCATCGAGCGCGCTCGACTCCAAGGTCCGTTAGCGCTTCGACTCGTAAATGTCCGTCAAGGATGCTGAACTGACCGGCTATCGTCGGATGCGTGATTACAACCAGTGGCTCCACCAAGCCAATCGCCTTGCCCGACACAGCATCATTCCCCCAGCACCGCCCGCACGGCCGCCTCCACATCCGCCACCCGAATATCGGTCGTACGGTCCCGAATGCGACGCAGCGCCGCCACCCCAAGCGTCTTGTCGAGGATCGCGTCGGCATCGGCAATCGAGCGCCCCGTCACTTTATTGATCAGCAGGCCGACCGCCTCGGGCTGCACCCGCCAACGATTGCCCAGCTTCTTCCTGAGGGCCCCGCGCACATAGCCTGCCATCGCTTTGGGCCCCGGCACGTCGAAGATGACTTTCTCTTCGAAGCGCCCACCCCGTAGGGCGGCCGTGTCGATGCGATCGTAGTAATTGGTCGCGGCAATGAACATCACGTCCCGCATGCGGCCCCCGGCGCCGTCCATGGTCGCAAGGATCTTCTCGGTCAACATCCCGTAGTTCGTATGCCGCCGGTCTTGCAGGATACCGTCCGCCTCGTCGATGAACACGATCGCTGGCCGGATGTCGCACGCTTCCCGGTAAAGCTTGTCCCAGGAGCGCGGCTCGGCGATGATCTGCGCGCCGGTGAGCTGGAGAAACGCCCAGCCGCTCGCCTTGGCCAGTGCCATCGCCGCCTGCGTCTTGCCGGTGCCCGGCGGGCCGGTAAAGATGAGCCCCCGGGGAAGGCTCGCCCCCAACTGCTCCAGCCGCTCGACCTGCTCCATCCTGAATGCCAGATCCCGCAGCAGATCGCGGGAGGCTTCGGGCATGATGATGTCCGCGATCGCCTTGACGTCTTCCGGCAGTTGCCCCCGGCGGCCCTGCAGCAGGCGCATCGCCTGCATACCGATGTCAAACGTGACCGGTCCGCTGAATCCCCCATCCCGGCGCAGCTCACGCAACTGGCCTCCCAGGGCAGACAGGCGGGCCGCACTGAACCCCTCCCACCGGCCCGCGAGCGCCTGGATGGCCGACCGGTCGATGAAGTCTGCCCCCAGTTCGTCCCCAATCGCGCGGTCGAGCAGCGCCACGCGGGCTGTGAGATCCGGGGCCGGGATTTCAATCTTGAAGTCGAACCGGCCGTCGCGCTTGCCGGCTCCATCCAGCGCGTCCAGCGCATTGGTGGCCGCCACCAGGATGACCCGCGAACCGCGCAGGGCGACGATCTCGGTGAGCATGACATTGGTCAGATCCCGGTCCATCGCGTGCGCCCCGCCGTCGCGGGCCTTGATGAACGAGTCGATCTCATCGACAAAGAGGACGCAGGTGCCGACCTTGCGCGCCGCAGCAAAGACCGCCTTGACCTTCTGGGGTGTTTCGTTGACCCACTTGGAGGCGGTATCGCCATAGGCAATCGCGAGGAAGGGCACGCCAAGCTGACCCGCCAGGGCCTCGGCAAACAGGGTCTTGCCGTTGCCCGGCTCACCGAAGAGCAGGATCCCGTTACGTGGCCGGACCTGAGCCTCGATGATGTCTTGCGCGGCGCAGAACAGGCGTTTCTTGGTCTCGGTCATGCCGACGACGTCGGCGAAGGTGTAGCGGGCTTCGCGCACGTTGTCGCTGAAGTCGTACCCCGGCGCAGCGGGCTGTGCGGCCCGTTGGGGGCGAGGTGCCGGGGCAGGCGGCGGCGGGACAGGGACCGCAGGAGCCACGGGGGCGACTGGGGTCCTGGGCACGACGGACGCCGAAGGCGCTACCGGTACTGCAGGCACTGTCGGTGCGGGCGCTGCGGCTGGCGTGGCTGACGGTACCGAGGGGCTGATCTTGATGGCCAGCGGTATCCAGACTTGGGCGCCAGCGATCTCCATGGATGGAACGATTGCAGTGCGATGCAGGTGCCAGAGCCTGATGCCGGCGGCGGTCAGTACCAGTACCGCGGGAATGCTGAACAGAGACCGCTCGTAACCCAGGGGCACCAGGCCCAGGCAAAGCACGAAGAAGGCGACCCAGGTCCAGCCGCGCACGCGAGGGTTGGGCAGCCAGATGAGCGCGGCCGCGACGAAGGTCGCACCCAGCACGGTGCCGTTCTGGAGAGCGCCGGCGTGAGCCAGGCCGGGTAGTTGGGTGAGCACGGCAGTCAGGCTGGCCAGTACCGCGAGAAGGCGAATGCGCTGGAGGGAGCGGGAGTAACGCTGTTTCATAGGGACCTCGGCGTTGTTGTGGTCGACGGGGCGCGGCCTTGGCAGAACCGCGCTTCCTGAGGTTCAGTGTCCAACCCGATTGCGCCGATGCAAGTGGGCTTCGGGAGGCGGATGTGGGGATAGTTGCGGCTTCAATGCACTCATGGGAGTCCGAGCCACGTCCGCATCTTCGATGCCAGGCCTATGGGGGGACTTCCGTCGGTATGGCGGCGTCAATGGGGACGGTAACGCGGCCTTGGGCCCGCCGGACGACCTGCCGGCCGTTCGGTTTTGTGATGTGCCTCGGTCGTCCCCAGGCCAAGGGAATGGAATCCGCGGGGGCGGGGGAGGGCCGCAGGGTCTCACTTGCGGCGCCGGCGACGTGCCCACCGGATCGCAGCCATCAGGGGCCGGAGGTAGTCGCGCAGGCTCTGGCGCAGTTCATCGAGAAATATCTGCCATAAGCTCGGTTGCCGGTTCATCACAAAGCGCTCCTGAAATGAAGAACGAGGCCATCGAAGACGGTGAGGCATCACGCGCGATTGCGTGGCCGAGGGGCTGTGGATGTCAGATTAGGCAGGTGGCGGGCGATTTGCCGCCATGTGGCTGGACAGCGCAGAGAACGACCGGCACCTGCCTGGGCATCCGCATCGAAGACACAGGGCAGGCTCAGCATCTCATCGAGTCTTGTGGATGCAAGTCGTGGTGGCAGTGGCTGGAGGGGAAGAACGGGGAGATGAAGGGCTGTGTCTGATGTGCCCAGGGGGCGGGAGGGTGGAGGGTTTGCCATTGCTGTCAGGCCATAGCTGAAACCGGTGCCCGCGAACAGGCCCGGCTGCAGCACGGCAAAGTCGCCGGCATTGGCCAGCTCGGCGGAAAAGCGCGTCAGCGCGTTGCTGCTAGTTTTGAGCATCAAAAAATGTATTCGCCAGTGATCACGATCCCGGCAGCAGTCCAAGTGACCCTAGCCGACAAAACAGTACCGGTTGAAACTGGAAAATTTCGGCATGATGTTGACTCGACGACCAGGAGGTCATGCCGTGAAGAGGAGCAAATACACCGACGAGCAGATCGCGTACGCCCTCAAGCAGGCGAAGCTTGGCACACCGGTAGCCGAGGTGTGCCGCAAGATGGGCATCAGCGACGCCACGTTCTATAACTGGCAGACGAAGTTTGGCGGTCTGTCGCCGTCGGAAGTACGGCGCATGAAGTAGCTGGACGTAGAAAACGCTAAGCTCAAGCGGCTCGTAGCGGATCTGTCTCTGGACAAGGCTATGCTGCAGGATGTGCTGGCAAAAATGTATGGTCCGCCCCTCCCTCAGTCCCATAATCAGGGCTGGCACGAAACAACTCCGACGGAGGTGTGTCATGAGTCAGCGTATTCCCTCAGCTACTCGCGGGCATCGCGGGACCACTTGTGGCGCCACCAGTCACGGGGGTGCTACTCAATAGCGTGCTCGCATCGCTGGCCGGCACGGCGAGTGGCGTCTTCAATACAAGCCGTCAGATGGGGGCGCGCTTGCGGTGGCAGTATTCGGCACGTTGCTCGCGCAGTCGCACACGTTCGTGGTCGGCTTGCGCACCAGCCTCATCCTTGCCGCAGGCGTGGCGTTTGTCACCGCGCTGAGCAGCTTGCGACTCCAATCTACGGCAGAGTGAAGCCCCTGGCGAATGGATCAGCCTTCATTTCACTAAACAAAGCCAGATTGGCGGTATCCGCAGATAAAGTGTCAGTTTCGCCACTGTACCCGGGCTGTCGGCAACCGTAGACTCGCGGTTACGCCGTTCGCCTGCAGGCTTTTTGCGTCCTCCCACGTCCGGTCGCATTCGGCGCCACCGATTGTTTCAGTTCAGAGGATCTCAAGTGAATATCCTGATCGTCCACGCCCATCCGGAGCCGAAATCATTTACCGCCGCGCTCAAGAACGCTGCCGTCGATACATTGACGACAGCCGGCCATACGGTCGAGGTGTCCGACCTTTACGCGCTCAATTTCAACGCGGTAGCCAGTGCGGGGGATTTTGACAGTCGTCAGAATCCGGACTATCTCGTCTATGCGCTCGAACAGCGAAACGGCGTGAAAGACGACACGCTGTCGAAAGACATCCTCACGGAAATCGACAAGGTGCGGAGCTGCGATCTGTTGCTGCTGACTTTTCCGATCTTCTGGTTTTCAGTGCCTGCGATTTTGAAAGGGTGGATCGATCGCGTGTTCGTGTCCGGCGCCTTCTATGGCGGACGGCGGATCTACGATCACGGCGGCATGACCGGGAAGAAGGCACTCGTTTGCGCGACGCTTGGAGGTCGGCCCCACATGGTCAGCGAGGGCGGCATACATGGCGATTTGGTTGCAATGTTGCGGCCGTTGTTGCAAGGCACGTTGGGATACGTGGGCTTTGACGTGCTGGAACCCTTCTTCGGATATCACATTCCCTATCTAGATGATGCCGAGCGACACGGAATTCTGAACGAGTGGTATCAAGCGCTTGCCACACTCGACTCGCGATCCTTGCTACCCATGCCGTCATTGCGCAACTATGACGAAACGCTTGCGTTGCGGCGGATTGTCCTCGCGTAGGCGGCTGGCCCGGAAGCGACAACCTCGACATGGCCTTTGATGGGATTTCCTGGATATCCACCTGAACCGTTAAATTGGGACAAGTCTCCGCGTTCTTGGGCCAATATGGCATGAGGCGGTTTGTGGGCTCCTCGTACGAGGCAATAATCCAAGTCAGTGTCGCGTCGAGAACGTGATTCTCTTTGAGGAGACTTGTACGATGAAAACCAGAGCCGCCGTGGCATGGCAAGCGGGTGCCCCGCTGACGATTGAGATGGTGGACCTGCAAGGCCCGCGCGATGGCGAAGTGCTGGTCGAGGTGAAGGCCACCGGCATCTGCCACACCGACTACTACACGCTCTCGGGTGCCGACCCGGAAGGCGCCTTCCCGGCCATCCTTGGCCACGAGGGCGCCGGCATCGTGGTCGACGTCGGTCCGGGGGTGAGCAGCCTCAAGAAGGGCGACCACGTTATCCCCCTCTACACCCCCGAATGCCGCCAATGCAAGTTTTGCCTCTCGCGCAAGACCAACCTGTGCCAGGCCATTCGCTCAACCCAGGGCAAGGGCCTGATGCCCGACGGCACCTCGCGCTTCTCTCTCGACGGCAAGCCGATCCTTCATTACATGGGCACGTCGACCTTTGCCAATCATATTGTCGTGCCGGAGATCGCGCTGGCGAAGATCCGCGAGGACGCCCCGTTCGACAAGGTCTGCTACATCGGCTGTGGCGTGACCACCGGCGTGGGCGCGGTGATCTTCACGGCCAAGGTGGAGGCCGGCGCCAACGTGGTGGTATTCGGTCTGGGCGGAATCGGTTTGAATGTGATCCAGGGTGCCCGCATGGTCGGGGTTGACAAGATCATTGGCGTGGACCTCAACCCGGAGCGCGAAGCGTTGGCCCGCAAGTTCGGCATGACGCACTTCGTCAACCCGAGCCAGGTCGAGAACGTGGTCGACCACATCATCGGGCTCACCGATGGTGGCGCCGACTACAGCTTCGAATGCATCGGCAACACCAAGGTGATGCGCCAGGCGCTCGAATGCTGCCACAAGGGATGGGGCAAGTCGATCATCATCGGCGTGGCCGAGGCGGGGGCGGAGATCAGTACACGGCCATTCCAACTGGTGACCGGGCGCGAGTGGAAAGGCTCGGCTTTTGGTGGCGCGCGCGGACGTACCGACGTGCCGAAGATCGTCGACTGGTACATGGAGGGCAAGCTCAATATCGACGATTTGATCACCCACACCCTGCCGCTCGCGCGCATCAACGAAGGGTTCGACCTGATGAAGGCGGGCGAATCGATCCGCTCGGTAGTGGTGTACTGAGGACGTCGCCATGCTCGAACTCATCAGCGAACACGCCTGCTTTCGCGGGGTGCAGCGCTTCTACCGGCACGACTCGCCCGAGATTGGTTTGCCGATGCGCTTTTCGGTCTACCTGCCGCCGCAGGCATTCGAGCGGCCAGTGCCAGCGCTCTTTTACCTCGCGGGGCTGACCTGCACCGAAGAAACCTTCATGGTGAACGCCGGCGCGCAGCGCTTTGCCGCCGAGCATGGCTTGGCGCTCATCGCGCCCGACACGAGTCCTCGCGGCGCGAATCTGTCGGGCGAGACAGACGCCTGGGATTTCGGCGCCGGTGCCGGCTTCTACCTCGACGCAACCCAGACGCCATGGCGCGAGCACTACCGCATGTACAGCTACGTCGCGCGCGAGCTGTATGACCTGGTGCTGGAGGAACTTTCGATCCGCAGCGGCCATGTCGGCATCTTTGGCCACTCGATGGGCGGGCACGGCGCGTTGGTCCTGGCGCTACGCAATCCGGCGCGGTTCCGCTCGGTGTCAGCATTCGCGCCGATCGCCGCTCCGATGCAGTGCCCGTGGGGCCAGAAAGCGTTCAGTGGCTATCTGGGCGAGGACCGCGAAGCGTGGCGCCACTATGACGCCAGCGAGTTGATGACGGGGATGGAAACGCCGTTCCCGGCCGGGATCCTGATCGATCAGGGGCTGCACGATCAGTTCCTGGCCGAGCAGCTCTGCCCGGAAGCCTTCGAAGCCGCCTGCCGCCGCGCGAAACAGCCGCTGACGCTGCGCCGCCATGCGCGCTACGACCACGGTTACTACTTCATCTCGACGTTCGTCGAGGACCATCTCGCGTTTCACAGTCGCATTCTGTATGGGCAAGATTGAGATCCGCGACACCGACGATTATCGATTATTGCCCGCCAGAAGTTCGTCATTTCCATCGCATCACCCCAAGAGGAGACTCCTGTAATGATCAAGCTTTACGATTTTGAACTGTCAGGCAGCTGCTACAAGATCCGGTTGCTGATGAACAGTCTCGGCCTCGAATGCGAAGCCGTGAACGTGGATTTCGTCAACAAGGAGCACAAGACCGAAAAATACACGCGCCTGAATCCGTTTGGCGAGATCCCCATTTTCGAGGACGGCCATGTGCGTTTGCGCGACGCCCAGGCGATCATGGTGTATCTCGCCAGGAAATACGACAAGTCGAACCAATGGTATCCCGACGACGCGGAAGCGATGGGGCGCATCCAGCAATGGCTCTCGACGGGCGGCGGCGAAGTGATGAACGCAGCCGGCGCGCGTCTGGTCAAGATACTGAACTATCCGCTCGATCTCGAGAAGCTGCACGCGGGCGCCAACCGGGTGTTCAAGATCATGGACGATCATTTGGCCGAACGTGACTGGCTTGAGCTGGGCCACCCGACGATCGGCGACATCGCGTGTTTCCCGTACACCGCAATGGCGAGCGAGGGCGGCATCGATCTGAGCCCGTATCCCAACATCCTCAAGTGGATCGAACGCGTGAAGCGGCTGCCCGGGTTCATTCCGATGCCGGGGATTCCCGCCGCGGCTTAAGCTGGCGGGCTCGGGGCCGTCCGCTTCATGTGCCCGGCGTCAAGGGCACCGGCTGTGCGGCTCCCACACCTGTGGTCGAGAAGCGCTCACGGTAAGCGCGTGGCGTGATGCCGAGGCGCCGCTGGAACATCCGCCGCAGTTGATCGTCCGACGTGAAGCCGCAGCTGGCCGCGATGGACTTGAGCGGCAGTTCGGCATCTCCCAGCAGACGCTGGGCCAGTTCGAAGCGGGCCACCTCGATGAAGGCCGCCGGGCTATAGCCCGTCGCAGCGGAAAACATGCGCGTGAAATTACGCGTGCTCATCGAGGCATGTTTGGCCAGGTCCGGTGTCGCGAGCTTGTCAGTGAGGTGCTGGAGAATCCAGTCCTGCACGCCTCGAATGGTCGGATGATTGGTCATCTGGCTGGCCAGATGCATGCTGAACTGTGATTGTCCGCCGGGGCGCTTCAGATAAACGACCAGGTCGCGCGCGACTGCCAGGGCGAGGTCGCGGCCGAGATCTTCCTCCACCAGCGCCAGCGCCAGGTCGATGGCGGCGGTGACGCCCGCGGATGTCCAGATAGCGCCCTCCTTGATGAAGATCGCATCGGGTGCGACGGTGATGCCGGGATAACGCCGGCTGAGCCGTTCGGATACGCTCCAATGGGTCGTGGCGCGCTTGCCGTCAAGCAAACCCGCTTCGTCCAGGAAGAAGCTGCCCGAGCACAAGGACACCAGCCGGTTCAGCCGAGGCGCCACGCTTCTGACCCACTCGACGATCTCGACGACTTAAGGCCCACGGGGGAGTTTGGTCGGACGGCCGGAGGAGCGCGCCAATTGCATCACGAGTAAGCGCCGATTTACAGGTTGGGGTGCGGCTGCTATCGTGACAAAAATAAATCTTTACGTGCGGCTTCCGTCAATATGCCTTTCGCCGCGATTCTCGCCCTGGATGGCTGCTACGCATCAAGCCTTGCTGGCTTTGCAGACGTGCTGCAGGTGGCCAATGCACATTTGCGTAAGCAACGTGCTCCCGCAAGCGCTTATTTTGAATGGCGGTTTGTTTCGCTCTCCGGAAAGCCCGTGGTGGCGAGCAACGGCCTCCCGATCGCGGTGCGCGATGAAGTCGCGGATCGCCCGTTTGACCTGATCTTCATTCCCAGCCTTCACTACGGTGGCCGTAAAGTGTTCGAGCGCTTTCTTGGGGCCCATGCCCATGTGTACGAGTGGCTAAAGTCGGAGTGGCAACGCGGCGCATGGCTCGCGGCAAACTGCACGGGCACATTCGCTCTGGCGGAGACGGGCCTTCTGGATGGCCGCGTGGCGACCACCACATGGTGGCTAGAGCAACAGTTCCGTTCACGCTATCCACTCGTGGACCTGCGGCCAGATCCGGTAATCACCGAGGCGGACAGGCTGATCTGCGCAGGCGCGTCGGCGTCATATTTGCTCCAGGCGATACGCGTGGTGGAACGGTTCTCCGGTGCTGCCATCGCGTCGCGGTGCGCCAAGACCATGCTGATTGACATTAGCCAGACGAGCCAAACACCCTATTTGCCCCTGATTTCCGAGAAAGAACACTCGGATGCGCTGGTCAGGCGGGCGCAGCACTGGCTCATCGATCACTTATCGGAGCCCCTGCGAGTGCCACAGTTGGCGACCAGGCTTGCGGTAAGCGAGAGAACGCTCATCCGGCGGTTCAACGCGGCATTAGGGGAATCGCCCCTGACATACCTGCAGAATCTGCGCATAGATACCGCGCGGGCGATGCTGGAAGGCACTGGCCTGGGCGTGGAGGACATCGCGAGCCGCGTTGGTTACATCGACAGCAGCTCTTTCTCGCGTCTTTTCAAGGGGCGCATTGGTTTGTCCCCTGGCGCCTATCGTGCGCGTTTTCAGTTCGGCAAGACGCAAATCAAAAGCGGAGCTTAACCGCCACACGCCTTCGCTGATCGCAGCGACCCTGCATTGACGGGCGGCGCTGGAATCAAATCAGACCGCGCTGACGGGCAAGTCTGACCGCTACCGCCCGGCGGTGCACGCCAAGCTTTTCAAAAATCCGGCGCCAGTACCATTTCACCGTACTCTCCGCCAGACCCAGCGCATCCGCTATTTCTTGTGTCGCCAGACTATTCGCTGTCAACCGAATGATCTCGATCTCGCGCTCGGAAAGACTCGCGCTCTCTTCAAGCCGATCTGGTACGGGCAGAGGCAACACTAAATCGTTTTCAGCGCGGCCACCGAACGAACGCAGTAAAAGCTTCACATAGTCTCGCGAATAAACGTCTGACTCGGAAGGCGTCCTCGCAAGTTCCTCCAGCAGCGCCGAGATTGCTGTTCCTTCGTCCGTGAAGCTGCGAATGAATCCTCCGTCCGCGCCCCAGTGCAATGCCTCGATGAGGCTTCGGCGAGCGGCGAGAGACTCACCGTTGCGGACATAAAAATGGGCCAGCAAGATAGCCAGGCGAATGCTGGACCGGAGACAGTGCCTGTCGCGTGTCCAGTTCAACCACCGGCGCATTGACGCGATCGCCTGGCCAACTTCACCTCGCTCACAAGCCAAACGCGCGGCCGCGATTGCGAAACACTCCCGTGTGGTGTTGACATCGCCCGTGGGTGCAATGGACTGCAGTGCGCCCCGATAACGCGCATCATCTTTGAGTCGCTCCGCGTCCCGCGAAAGACCTTCCGCAATAAGGAGCCTGACACGCTCTGCAAATACGTGCGCATGCAGACGCTGCATGGCATACCGGTCTGCGATACCGGTAGCGATATCAAGGGCACGATGCGCAGTTCCCGGGTCCCCGTCGGCATAGGCCAGGCGGGCGGAGGTTAGCTGCCGGGCGATGACCGAGTCGACGAGGCCAAACTCAAGCGAGAGTTCGCGGCACTCATCGATCAGTCGACGCGCTTCGGTCAAACGGTTTTCTTCATACAGGACTTGTGCCAGTTGGGCCGATGGCATGGCGGCAAGCGTCGATTGTTCGCCATGGATGTGTATTGCAACGTTCCTGGCCTGTGCCAGCGACTGGGCTGCGGGGCCAAGCTCGCCGCGCATGAAGAACGTATTGCCGACGACAGTGTCAAGGAAAACCGTTCCGTAGATCGCACGACCTTCGACAAGTTGCTGCCTGATGGCCTCCGCTTCTGCCAGGACCCGATCACATGAGAAGGTTTCCCGGCGGCACATGATCATGGCAACTTCCACGGAGGCATTCATGAACGGGTCGTCGGTTGCGGACCCTGTCGCCCATGCAAAGCCCAACGAAACCGCACGTTCAAGATCATCGCTGAGCGCAGCGAGCATGATGTCACGATGCGCCAGTATGACCGACAGGGACTCTTTCTCCGCATCAGGCTCCGGCTTGCGAGGCATTTCCTGAGCGTCCGCTGCCCGTTTGGTGACATGGACGCGGACGTCATTCAGCGCTTCCCGGGCGTCATCGAAGCGCCAACGAATCATGTTTTCCCAAGCCATTTCCAGTTGTAGCCGCGGTAACGTCTTGAGAAGCGCGGCCGGCAGGCGATCGGCGTGCGCTTGCAGTGTGGTGGTTTGACCGCTGGCGAAGAGCCCTGTACTCGCTGCATCGATCAGTGCCCCCGCGCGCACGACGTCCTTGATCGCAAAGGCATGCTCGATCGCGTCGGTAGGAAGGTCATGCGCCGCCAGCCAGTCACAAGCGCGGCGATGGTAGCCGACCGCGAGATCGGGCTGTCGATCGTTGAGCCGTCTGCGCAATAGATCTGAAAAGAGATGGTGATAGCGATACCAGTTACGTTCACGATCCAACGAGAAGATGAACAGGTTCAGGGACTCGATACGATCGATGAACAGTCGGCTATCTGGGCATTCGAGCACCGCATTGGCCAGATCCGCGTTGAACCGGTCGAGGATGGAGGTTGCGAGTAGGAAACGCTGAATATCGTCCGACTGGTATTTCAGGACCTCTTCAATGAGAAAGTCGGCGACGCTGCGGTCTGCGCCGGTGAACTGTCGTAGAAAGGCCTCTACATCATCAGCGCATCGCATCGCGATCGCGGCCATCTGTAAGCTGGCAGCCCAGCCCTCGGTCCGCTTGCGCAGTTGCTCGGTTTGGGAAGGGGATAGTGTGACGCCGCCGGCGGACTGGACGAAAGCACTGGTTTCTTCGCTGGAGAATGCAAGAGCCTGGGCTTCTATTTCGTGGATATCCCCGAGTGCGCGCAGACGCGCGACCGGTAGCTTCGGCTGTCCGCGCGCGGCGACAACGACGTGAAGCTTTTCGAGGGGTGCAAGCAGGAGGGCGCCGACGAGATCGGAAATGCCACGCTCCTCGATCAGGTGAAAATCATCGAGAAAAAGAAACAGGTCGCCACGTAGACGGGCCAGCTCATTCAGCATCTCGGCCTTGAGCGCTGCGGGGGAGGGTATCAGACCAGGGATGATACCCGCATGAAGTATGCTTTTCGGATCTTGGTCAATCGACACACCGGAACGTCGGATGGCTTCCGTGACGTGCGCGACAAACCGGACGATATCGTTATCCTCGGGATCCACGCTGATCCAGGCGACATGCCGCCTTTGCGTCGATAGCAGATCGAAGCACTGGGCCAGGATACTGGTTTTGCCATAGCCCGCCGGCGCTGAAACCAGCAGCAGGCGCCGATTGAGATTGGGCTCGATTTCGTCGCGCATCAATCGATCCCGGCGCAGCAGGTTCCGCCTCTGTTTGGGAGGACGCAGCTTTGTACCTACCGTAACGAGGGGCGCCTGAAGCGTATCCACCAATTCTCCTTATTTTGTCGTTGGGCCTGTTGCACCATTTGAGCGCATCGCATTGGCAATTCACGATAAGGCTGATCCCCGGGCTCAAGAACGCCGCACGAGCATCAGAACAGTTCATAACTGTCTATCTTCTTCGGCCTCATCTCTAACGGATTTGACGACTTCCAGAAATGCCATCAATAACGGCGATCTGTCATCGCGGCGATAGATGCAACTGAGATCAACCGTGGCCTGTGGGGCGTTCTTGAAGGGCCGGTACACGACACCGGGAAACCTAAGGGTGGTGGCCGACTCGGGGACCAGGCAAATTCCGAAGCCACTGGCGACCAATGCAACGCCAGTCACCGCGTCGCCGACTTCCTGAGACACTTTCGGCAGAAAACCTTCGCGCCGGCAGAGGTCCATCACCCTATCGATAAAGTTAGGGCGCATGCCGCTCGGAAATAGGATCATCGGATGGTTCTTCAGCTCGCGAAAAGGAATAGCGTCCTCTCGCGCCAGTGGATGCGATTCGTTGACGGCCACCAGCAGTCGTTCGTTCCGGACCAATTGGGTCTCGATATCCGGCAATGGCTCCAGCAGCCGATTAAACCCCACCGTAATCCTGCGCTGTCGGAGCGCTTCGATTTGCTCGCCCTTCGTCATCGTATGGAGCACAACGTTGACTTCCGGATACGCGTTTCTGAACTGGAGGATAAGCTTGGGAATCGTGCCGAGAACGCCCGATCCGAAGATGCCGACATCGATCCGCCCGAGTCGTCCCTGGCCGGCACGCTGTGTGCGCTCAGTGGCCTGTTCCAACAATGAGCGAATATTCAGCGCTTCTTGAAGGAACAATTCGCCGGCTTGCGTGAGTTCGACACCTTTGGGCGTTCGGATGAAAAGATGCACGCCCATCTCTTCTTCCAGTTGCTGGATCTGTCTAGTCAGCGGGGGCTGGGAAATATTGAGAGTCAGCGCGGCCCGTCCAAAGTTCAGCTGCTCTGCAACTGCGATGAAATATTTAATCTGACGAAAATCCATCTCGGGCGTCCGCGGGGTGTAGAAAAGGTGGCGTGTGGAAATCTCGTTGGCGAGCAGCAAGAGGCACAAAACGCCGCATCGAGAACCATTCGTGTTTCTCAATATACTGCATCTCGATACTATTTTTGTATCGAAAAGAGGGTGCCAATGCCTTTGCGGGGCATTGGCACCGACATGACATTTCGGTTAGGTCCGCCGATAGCAGGTCTGCGCTGCTCAGATGACCTTGAACAGCGGACTCCGCACCAGCTCAACGTCGGCCGCCGAGAAAAACTTCTCGTGTAAATGTCGCGCTCAAACAAGCGGCCTTGCATCAACGTCGTGATACAGGCGTCGATCATCGCAGGCGGTCCACACAGATAAGCCTTGTGCCCGCGGAAGTCATTGCCGAAATGGGTTCTGGCGGCATCATGCACGAAGCCGCGAGCGCCAGTCCAGTCGCTATCCTCGGGCTCATGCGAGAGGGTCGCCGCATACGTAGATTTCCGGTGCCTCCCGGCTAGTGCAACGAAGTCATCGTGGTACCGAGCACCCTGCCGCTCGACGAAGTGGAAGCCGCACTGATCCGGAGCGCGATGTCACACACGCACGGCAATCAGTCAGCCGCGGCCAGACTTCTGGGTCTCACCCGGGCGCAACTGATTTATCGGCTGAAGACCTGCAAGCCCACGAACGAAGCGTGAGAGGCTCGTTGAGCGTCCATGCTCCCGGCGCACGCGAGTCAAGATCCCGGCTATACCGCAACCACCCCTCCAATCTCCCGCCTCAGTCCCTCCATACACCCGTTTCCATCGTCGCGCGTTGATGACCGGGTGCCGTTCGGAGCGGCCTCAGTCGCCCGGGTACGCCGGGCCTTGGCACGACACGTAGCCAATACCTTAGACGTATGGGCGGTTCGTGCCAAAGGTATTAGACGTATGAAGTCGGGCTTCCTAGACTTCGGCTTCAGAGAACGAAGTGAATGCCGCGGTCCGTGCGGCCTGAGGAGGAAGGGATGTGCCAAAGGGAGATCGCCGTCGTCGTGGGGAGCACCGGTGCAATGGGCACTGCGATCACCCGGCGACTGGCGTCAAGCGGTCTGAAGGTGGTGGCCGTGGCGCGCACGGCGGATGCCTTGCGGTCGCTGGTTAGCTCGACACCGGGCGTGCACGCTTGCGTGGCCGATATCGCTGACGACAGTGCCACCGACGTGATCCGCGCGTCGCTGGATGCACCCGTGCGCATGGTGGTGCAAGGCGCCGGCGTGGCCACGGCGGGCGGGGTATTGACCGCGCCCACCGCGACGGTGGTGGAGTCTGTGAACATCAAGGTGGGCGGCATGCTGCGCCTGGTGCGGGCGGTGGACGGCCACCTCGTGAAAGGTGCTCGCTTGGTGGCCATCGGCGGTCACTATGGATTTGAGCCCAGCGCCTACGCGGCCACGGCCGGCGTTGCCAATGCGGCATTGGCGAACCTGGTGCGTCAGCTTTCCTGGGCGTACGGCGAGCGTGGCGTCACCGCCCATCTGGTGGCACCGGGGCCGGCCGATACCGAGCGCTTGCGTCGTGTTGCCGCCGATCGTGGCTCGCGCGACGGCACTAGCGCTGAAGCGGTATTGCGCCAGATGCGGGCCGAGTCCGCCATCGGCGCATTTACGACGGTGGAGCAGATCGCCTGGGCCATGGTCACGCTGCTTGCACCTCAGGCCGATGCCTTGGCCGGCGGCACACTGTTCATGGATGCCGGCCGTCGCAAGGCCCTGCCCTGATCCTTCCCGCTTTCGTCCACCCCGCCACCCCGGATCGCCGCAGTCAAGATGCCCATCCTCGAATACCACTTGGCCGAAGGCCATTACGCCGACGCGCAAATCGCCGAACTGCTCGTCGCTTCCAGCCACCTCTACGCAGAGGTGCTCAATAGTCCCATCGAACGAGTGCGCGTGTTTGCGCAGTTTTACCAACCTCAGCATGTGGCGGTGGCGGGCAAGCTTTTGAGTCTCGGCGGTGCGCCGGCACCGTACTTTCACTTTCTGGTGCTCGAGGGACGTCCGCTGGACGAATGCCATCGGCTGCTCACCGGGTTCACGGACTTGGTGGTGAAGCTTCTCCACGCCGACGGCAGCCTGGTGCGCGGCGGATGTTGGCCTATTCCACCGCGCTATTGGGCCATTGCCGGCACGCCCGCCAGCCTGACGCGGGCCATGGAAATCGGTGCGCGGGCCAAGGCAACCAAGCCGATCGGAACTGGCCCAGGCTGACCTTACTTCTGAGCGCGGCGACCAGTAACGCGCAGAAGCTGCGTGCCGGGCGCGATGGCTAGTGGTTTGCACTAAGACCGACCCTCCGAAAAGGAGGGTGCCCGGAACAAGTCGCCTCCATACACTTCAATTGCATCGCGGAAAGCGTGACCCAAACTCAAGCCTCTGAAAAGCGGCGGGCATCCATAAGGAGACATCAATGTTTGTAAAAAACTGCTGGTACTGTGCGGGCTGGGACTACGAGCTTAGCCAAGGCAAGCATGCGATTCTGGCGCGCCGTATTGCCGATGAGCCAATCGTGCTGTACCGCAAGCCTGACGGCGGGGTGGTCGCGATGGAGGACCGGTGCTGCCATCGGCAGGCGGCACTGCATCTCGGGCAGAAGGAGGGCGACTCGATTCGCTGCATGTACCACGGCATGAAATTCGGTCCGGATGGTAAGTGCACCGAAATCCCCGGGCAGGACCATATCCCTGAGAAGGCCTGCGTACGCACGTATCCAGTGGTCGAAAAAGATAACTGGATCTGGGTATGGATGGGGGACCCCGCCAAGGCAGACCCGAGCCTCATCTGCTTTTCCGTGGGGCCGGGCGATAAAAATTGGAATATCAAAACGTCGCAGGTCCGGGTCAACGCCAACTACCGCCTTGAAATTGCCAATTTGATGGACCTGAGCCACCTTACTTGGGTGCACCGCAATACCTTCGGCGGAACGGACGCGTATACGAGAAACAAAATCAAGCACGTCATGACGCCGCGCGGTGTCAGATCGACGTTCTGGGTGCGTGGGGTGCCGGCCCCGGTGTTCGCTCAGCACATGTTTCCCCCCGGTGCATTGTTCGATCTGAGTTTCGACGTCGACATGACGTTGCCGTGCAATTTCATTCTGCATTTTCAGGTTTGGACAGCCGGTACCGCGACGGATGGCCCCTCCGACGGACAACTGGTTCTCGATAGCTATTCCTGTCAGGCGATCACGCCACGCGACGCAGATTCTGTGGACTACTACTATTCGTGGGGATCCAGTGTCGCGACTGACGGGCCTGGCATGAGCGACATGCTCTACGAGGCGATCAATGCCGCCTTTCTTGAAGACAGGGAGATGCTCGAAGCGCAACACCAGAACATCAAGGAGCGCACGGACAGAAAGATGGTGGACATCGTTCACGACGCCGGCCCTGGAAAGATGTTGTGGGTCCTCGAAAAGTTCCTCAAGGAAGAGGCGTCCACGCAGATCCCGATCGTCCAGGCGGCGTAGTGCCGTGAGGCGACTTTCCGTGGGGAAGAGGGTGCGCGGGTAACGACGGTGGCGTCGGCGGAATTTGCCATGACGCAGTGTTTCGGATTGATGCGGTTCCTGTCGCGGTCATTGTTAGAGGGACTTATGTTGTACGAGCTGAACGAACTGCAAAGCGCGACGTGGTCGCCGTTCCTGCCTTGGATTCAGGCGACCGCCGGGCTCCTTGCAAGTCCCTATAACCCGTTGTCCGGGACGCCTCTCACCCGGCAGATGGCCGCCGGCTGCGAACTCCTGGTGCGGCTATGCCAACGCTATCCCAAGCCGGAATTCGGTCTGACGGAAACCGTGATCAACGGCAAGCCGATCGGGGTTGCCGAACGCGTGGTGCTCGACAAGCCGTTTTGCCGCTTACTGCATTTCGAGCGCGCCATCGGGCGCCGCGATCCAGTGGTGCTGGTCGTGGCGCCGCTGTCCGGCCACCACGCCACATTGCTGCGCGACACAGTGCGGGCGATGCTGCCGGATTTCAACGTGTACATCACCGATTGGCGCGATGCCAGGAGCGTTCCGCGTTCCAAGGGCGAGTTTCATCTGGACGACTACGTCAACTATGTGCGCGAATGCATCGACTTCCTGGGGCCGGAAGTCCATGTGGTGTCAGTTTGCCAGTCCACGGCGCCGGTGCTCGCCGCGATTTCGCTGATGGCAAGCGATGGCGAGCCGACGCCTCGGAGCATGACCCTGATGGGCGGCCCGATTGACGCGCGCCGCAGCCCCACGCGCGTCAATGAGCTGGCAGTCGGCAATCCGCTGGCGTGGTTCGCGAGGAATCTGATCCACACGGTGCCGGGCAATTATCCGGGCGCAGGACGCCAGGTGTATCCGGGCTTCCTCCAACTCGCGAGTTTTGTGGCGATGAATCCCGACCGTCACCTGAAATCTCATCTGAACTATTACGGTGACATGTCGGCGGGTAACGTCGAGGCGGCAGAGGCACATCGGCGCTTCTACGATGAGTACAACGCCGTGCTGGACATGACGGCCGAGTACTATCTGGAAACCGTGCAAACCGTTTTTCAGGAGTTCTGTCTGCCCCGCGGAGTCTGGCGGGTACACGGTCAGAACGTGCGCCCGCAAGACATCGAATTCACGACGCTGATCACCGTGGAAGGTGAAGCGGACGATATCTGCGGCGTGGGCCAGACCATGGCCGCCCATGAATTGTGCGAAAGCATTGCGGTCGAGCGCAAGCATCATCTGAGCGTTCCCGGATGCGGGCACTACGGGATATTCTCAGGCCGGCGTTGGCGCAGCGACATCTATCCTCGAATTCGGGATCTGATTCGCCAGTGCGACGCGGCCGATGGCCTCCTCGCCGAAGCGGCGTAAAGAAGTGGCGCTATGTCATCCATTCAACGCTTTGTCGCAAGATTCATCCCTGCTATGCGATCTGTGCCCTATCGTCGATTTCTATTGTTTTTCTTTCGCGCCATGGGGCGATTCATGCCGTGCGCACGTTTATGAGGACAGCAGACATGCCAAATGACATTCGGATCGCCCCCGATACAACGCTTGCGGGGGCTGCTTATCACACGGTCGAAGTGGTAGATACCGGACGCGTCTTTCGATGCAGACCGGGTGAATCACTCTTGGCCGCGGTGGTGAAAACAAATAATCACGAGGTGCCGATCGGCTGCCGCGGAGGAGGATGCGGCGTTTGCAAAGTGGAGATTCTTACGGGTTCGTTTACGACCAAGGTAATGAGTCGCCGCCAAGTGAGCGAGGACGACGAACGGTGCAATCGGCTGTTGGCATGCTGTGTTTTTCCTGCCGCCGACCTTTCGATCAAAGTGGTCGGCCGTACTCGACGATCGCCCGCCTAGGCTTCCTGGGATGCAGAGCACAACCTGATCACAGCGCTGGTCCCATTTCGAGCGCGATGGCACTGCGGAAACAGACAAATTCCTGTCGTTAAGGCCATGCAAAAAAAGTATCGAAGCGCGGTGTGAAAGGTATTTGACGGTATTAGGGTGGCTCCATAGACTCAATTCACCCGAGGTGAAACTTCCGGGCAAGCAAGGAGTGCGAGCGCACGGACTGGGACCGCTACTGGAGTTTTGGAAACACGACATGAGCATTTACGTTACACAACACATCATCGATTGGCGGGCGGCATCCGAGGCGGTGCGTGGCGCCATGCAAACGGCCGAACGTATTGGTATCCGTATCAACGTTGCCATCGTCGACGCTTCCGGGAACCTGGTGGCATTTTTGCGCGCACCAGGCGCCTTCCTGCACTCGATCGAGATCGCGATCGATAAAGCTTATTGTGCCGCTGGCTTCTCCATGCCAACAGCCCACCTTGCGCAAGTGCTGGAGAGCCAGCCGCCAGCAGTCAAGGCGTGCTTGCAACTGCGGCCCAGGCTAGTAACGATTGGCGGCGGAGTCCCGATCCGATTCGATGGATCGCTCATCGGCGCCATTGGCGTATCGGGCGCTTCCGAAGAAGATGACATTCAATGCGCCACCGCAGGTATCGAGGCAATGATGCAGCTTGAGCGCGGCGCTTGAGGCGGCTGCCTTGGAAAGCAGCCTCGGAGAGCGCAAAAAAACATCTTGGAGACAACTCAAATGAACGGGCAAAGGACAGCCATGAGCGATGGGATTGACGTCATGGTGTCAAAAAAGGAGGCCATCGCGGAAGGCGTGATGCACTTCGAATTTCGGCCGGCATCCGGGGAACGGCTTCCGGCCTTCACCGCGGGTTCACACATCGACATCGCCTTGCCCAATGGCGCGATCCGCCAATACTCGTTGTGCAATGCCCCGCAGGAGTGTGATCGCTACGAGATCGCCGTACTGCTCGAACCCAACGGCCGCGGCGGCTCGCGCAGCGCGCATGGCGATCTGAAGCAAGGCGATGAGGTGCGCATCAGTGCACCGCGCAACCACTTTGCGCTGGTCCCCGCGCGGCACTCGATCCTGATCGCCGGCGGCATCGGCGTGACGCCGCTGCTGAGCATGGCCGAGCAGCTAACGCGTTCGGGTGCCTCTTTCAAGATGCACTACTGCACCCGGTCCGTCGCGCGCACAGCGTTCGCTCAACGGATCGGGGTCTCCGCTTTCGCGAGCCGCGTCCATTTTCATCACGATGATGGCGATGCCGGGCAGCGCTTCGATGTGCGGCAGGTCCTGAACGAACCGGCGCGGGACACGCATCTCTACGTCTGCGGGCCCGGGGGATTCATGGATCACGTCATTCAGGCCGCCCAGGCCGCAGGGTGGGCCGAAGAGTGCATCCACTTCGAGTATTTCGCGGGTGCGCCGGCCGACACATCCCACGATCGCGCGTTCGAAGTCATGCTGGCCCAGACCGGGTGTGTCGTTTCGGTGGCCGCCGACAAAACCGTCGTCCAGGCGCTGGCTGCCCAGGGTATCGACGTACCGGTGTCCTGTGAGCAGGGCGTCTGCGGGACTTGCGTCATGCGTGTGCTGGAGGGCGAACCAGATCACCGCGACGTTTATTTCAGCGACGCGGAGCGAGCCGCCAATGACCAGTTCACGCCGTGTTGTTCGCGGGCCAAGTCGTATCGGCTGGTGATCGACTTTTAGCCACGTTAGATCTGTAACGGCGAGGCCGGAGACCGTACGCGGGGCCATCGCTCAGCGACGCCTGTAATGAGAAAAGAGAGTGAATGAGACATGGAAACGAACACCCCCTATCTGTTGAATGCCTGGTACGCCGCTGCGCTATCGACGGAGGTCGGCCCCGAGGCATTGTTCCATCGCAAGATTCTCGACACGTCGATTTTGTTGTACCGCAAGCAGGACGGTACGCCGGTCGCCATGCATGACCGCTGCCCCCACCGGTTCGCGCCCTTGCATCTGGGCAAACGGCAGGGTGACGAGATTTCTTGTCCGTATCACGCGCTTCGATTCGACTGCTCCGGCAAGTGTACCCACAATCCTCACGGCAATGGCCATATCCCAAAAGCCGCGCAAGTCAAAAACTTTCCGTTGATGGAGAAGTACGGCTTTTTGTGGATATGGATGGGGGACCAGCCGGCCGACATCGGCTTGCTTCCCGATTTCAGCGAACTTGATCGCGGGCATCCCAACGGCGCGGGCTACACCTACATGCGTATGCCGGTCAACTACGAGCTGATCCTCGACAACGTCATGGACCTCAGCCACATCGATCACGTCCATGGCGAGATCATTACGACGCGGGGGCAACTGTCACCGTTGGTTCCCCAAGTTCAAGAAACGGAGCGTTCGGTTAATGCACGGTGGGAATGGAAGCAAACACCGCCACTGCTGATTTTTGCAAACTTCCTTCCGCAGCCCACCGAAGAAGCGAGGCATTACACCACCGTCTCCTGGACGCAGCCGGCCAATATCCAGTTGTCTGTCGGTGCGGTGCAGGGGGAAAAGTCATTCGACGAGTGCATCGGCCAGTATGACCTCCATACCATGACGCCAGAATCGCGGTTCAGCACGCACTATTTCTTTGCCACCCGGCGCAACCACAACGTCGAGGACGCGGAATATAACGCCATCAAAATCAAGGCGATGCATGAGGCTTTTGAAAACGAGGACGGGCAAATCATTCGGTCCGTCCAAGAGGAAATGGGCATGAGCGACCTGTTCGACCTCAATCCCGTACTCATGTCGAACGACGTTGCGGCGGTGAAGGTACGACGGTCGCTCAAGCGCCTCATCGACAACGAGAAACGCTTGAAAGCCGCGTAGCGGGGGCAGCCGAGCGCCGGCCGCGCCGGCCGCGCCGCCGCATCGTCGGCCGTAGACGAGACGGCGGCATGAATGTACCGACGCGGAGTTCCTGGTCAATCTTCATGCGGTGCGTGAAGAATGCGAATACCGTTCTGACGCTAAGTCGATGCAAAAAAGGTATTGGATCGTAGCTTTAAAGGTATTTGACGGTATCGGGATGGCTCCCTAGACTCCATTCAACCGACGTGTAGTTGTGAGCAAACAAGGGTTGCAAACACACCGCCTTAGCTTGTAAGCAACCCCGGTCAGAGGACTCGGTGCCGATAGCGTGAATGGCGAAACACCCCGTCCCATTTCAGCCGAACGAGTAACGGAAATCTCATGCAACTAATCAAGAATTTCATCAACGGCGAGTTTGCAGTTGCGGCTGACCAGAAATTTTTCGAGAAGCGATCCCCGCTCGATAACCGCGTTATCGCGCAGGTCGCGGAAGCCGGGCGAAACGAGGTGAATGCCGCTGTCCGGTCGGCCCGCGACGCGCTGCTCGGCGAATGGGGAGCACTGACGATGGACCGGCGCACAGAGCTGCTGTACGCGGTCGCCGATGAGATCACGCGACGGTTCGACGATTTTGTCGAGGCGGAAATGGCCGACACAGGGCAGCCGCATCATGTGATGGCGAATGCCTTCATTCCACGCGGTGCCGCCAATTTCAAGGTGTTTGCAGACGTCGTGAAGAACGTTCCGGGAGAGTCCTTCGAGATGGCCACGCCTGATGGGCGGGGTGCATTGAACTATACGATTCGTAAGCCGAAGGGAGTCATTGGGGTTATCTGCCCCTGGAATGCCCCGTTTCTTCTGATGACCTGGAAAGTTGGCCCGGCGCTTGCCTGCGGAAACACGGTCGTTGTCAAACCTTCCGAGGAGACTCCCTTGACCGCGTCGCTTCTCGGCGAAGTGATGAACACCGTCGGTGTCCCGAAGGGTGTCTATAACGTGGTACATGGTTTCGGTCCCGACTCGGCCGGTCAGTTCTTGACAGAGACTCCGGAGGTCGACGCCATCACGTTCACCGGTGAGACACGTACCGGGGCCGCGATCATGAAAGCGGCTTCCAATGGCATGCGAGACGTGTCGTTCGAACTCGGCGGTAAGAATGCCGGCATCGTCTTCGCCGACTGTGACTTCGATGCTGCACTAGACGGCATCTTCCGCTCCTCGTTTCTCAATACCGGTCAGGTCTGCCTCGGCACCGAGCGAGTTTACGTCGAACGGCCCATCTTCGAAAGGTTCGTTCAGGCACTGAAAGAAAAGGCGGAGGCCGTCAGATACGGGCGCCCCGAAGACCACGCCTCGAACTATGGTCCGTTGATTAGCCAAGAGCATCGCGCAAAGGTTTTGTCTTATTACGAGAAAGCGAAAGCGGAAGGGGCCACCATTGTTACGGGAGGTGGTGTGCCCGATATGCCGGCGGAGCTCAAGGATGGGGCATGGATTCAGCCAACCATATGGACGGGGTTGGCGGAGACGGCGACGGTCATCAAGGGAGAAATCTTCGGCCCATGCTGCCATGTACGCCCATTTGATACTGAAGACGAAGTCATCAACTTGGCCAACGACACCGAGTACGGCTTGGCTACCGCGATCTGGACACGGGATCTGGCACGTGCGCACCGCGTGGCGGCGCGCGTAGATGTCGGGATTACCTGGGTCAACAGCTGGTTTCTGCGTGATCTGCGTACGCCTTTCGGCGGTGCCAAGCAATCCGGCATTGGGCGAGAAGGCGGGGTGCACTCGCTCGACTTTTACACCGAGACGCGAAACGTCTGCGTGAAGCTCTGATCTTGGAATCGATGACCATGGACCCGAAGAAGATAGAGGCGTACGGAGACGAGCTGTATCAGGCGCTTCTTTCCCGCAAAACCGTTCCGCCACTGCTGGAGCGGGAGCCAGATATCACGATCGATGATGCCTACAAAATCCAATCGCGGATGGTCGCGCGTCGCATCCAGGCCGGCGAGACGATTGTCGGAAAAAAAATCGGGGTGACAAGCAAACCCGTGCAGGACTTTCTTGGTGTGTTCCAACCCGACTTCGGTCAACTGACTTCCGGAATGGTCTATCAGGAGGGGGACACGATTGATCTGGACACGCTGATCCAGCCCAAGGCCGAGGCTGAACTCGCCTTCGTCCTCAAGGACGATTTGCAAGGGCCGGGAATCACCGCGATGGACGTAATACGCGCAACCGATTATGTCGTCCCGTGTTTCGAAATCGTCGACTCCCGCATTACCGACTGGACCATCAAGATTCAGGACACGATTGCCGACAATGCGTCCTGCGGTGTCTATGTGCTCGGAAAGACAAGAGGCGACCCCCGCGCGCTGGATATTGCCTTGGCCGGGATGGTGCTGGAGAAGAACGGCGAACTTTTTTCCACCGGTGTCGGCGCGGCGGTCCGGGGTTCCCCCGCGAACGCGGTCGCATGGCTGGCGAATACACTCGGCAAACTGGGGATTCCGTTCAAAGCTGGCGAAGTCATCCTTTCAGGCTCTCAGTCAGCGCTTGTGCCGATCGCGGATCGCGACGAATTGGTGTGCACCGTGGGCGGCTTGGGTAGCTGCCGGGTGTCGTTTTCGGGAAGGAGCATCGCGTGAGTACGACATTGACCCATGAAGAGGTAGGCCGCCTCGCGGAGCGTGTTGATGACGCGCAACGCCGCGCACACGCGATTGCCAAGCTGACCGACGAGTTTCCGCTGATGACGGTTGCGGATGGCTACGCGGTTCAGGGCGACCTGCGCCGCCGGCGGATCGCGCGTGGGGCTCGCCTGGTAGGTTGGAAAGTGGGCTTGACCTCCAAAGCGAAAATGCAGCAGATGGGCGTCCATGAGCCAAGCATCGGCTTTTTGATGGACGATATGGCGCGTCCAGAAAACTCGGCAATCGACACGTCGGAACTCGTGCATCCACGCGTCGAGTGCGAGGTGGCGTTCGTGACGAAAAGGCTGTTGCGCGGGCCTGGTTGCACGATGCAGCAGGTGCTGGATGCGACCGATTTTGTGCTGGCTGCCGTTGAGATCATCGACTCGCGTTATGCCGGCTTCAAGTTCGATCTCCCGAGCGTCATTGCCGACAACGGCTCTAGTGCTCGCTTTGTTGGGGGCGGTCGAGCTCGTTACGCAGGCGAGCTCGATTTGCGCACGCTTGGCGTGGTCATGGAAAAAAACGGCGAGATCGTGGCAATGGGGGCCGCAGCCGCGGTGCTCGGACACCCGGCAGAAGCCATCGCAATGCTGGTGAATCTCCTCGGCACGCAAGATCAGGAGTTGCCTGCAGGGAGCTTTGTCATGAGCGGAGGAATTACCGAAGCCATTCACGTAAAGCCCGGTGACAACGTGGTGGCGAGATTCCAGGAACTGGGCAGCGTCTCGATGCGCTTCATCTAACCCGATCATAAGAGGCACTCAAAATGAATGCGCCTAACCAAGCCGAGAATGCTGTTGCCGGCCATCCGCAACGGCTGCAACCCGGCCTGTATCACGACCTTATGACGCCGGCCGAGTCATTGGCCATCCGCGAAGAAGTTCGCCGCTTTTGCGATGCAGAGGTGGCGCCTGTTGCTTGGGAAATTGGGCATCGCGAGGAAGCGCGAGAGCACTTCCCGCGGGAGTTGTTCCAGAAAATGGCGTCTGCGGGCCTATTTCGCATTCCGTTCAAGCGCGAAGTGGGCGGGCGTGGACTGAATTACGCCTGTACGGCGACAGCCATCACTATCGAGGAACTGGCCTACTACAGCAACAGTGTGGCAGCAATCTATGATGTCCATTGCATACTCGCTGGCCATGCACTGGAGCATGCCTCGCCGGAACTACAGCGACGCTATCTGGCGCCGCTCCTCGCAGGGGATAAGATCGGAAGTTTCGCGACGACTGAGCCCGATGCCAGCACGGATCTTTCCGTAGGCATGATGAAGACGGTGGCGCGACTCGATGGCGACAAATACGTTGTCAATGGGCAGAAGCGGTATATCACCAACGCTCCAGTTGCCGATTTCGTCGTACTTCTCTGTGTTGATGGCGAGCGCATGACCGAGCTGGTTATTGACCTCGATGCGCCCGGCGTCACGGTGGGCGCACCCGATAAAAAGCTGGGGAACCATGGCCAGCTGACCGCCGATATCCATTTCGACAATGTCGAAGTTCCGGTTTCGAATGCCGTTGGAGAGCTGGGCGGCGGCCTTCGTATTGCGCTGCAGACGCTGACTTATGGGCGGACTGGTATTGCCGCCTCCGGTGTCGGCATGGCGCAGTCCATCTTCGACCACAGTGTGGAGCGGTTAAAGACCCGACGGGCTTTTGGGAAGGCGGTCGCTCAGTTTCAACATTGGCAATTCAAGATGGCCGAGCGGGCGACAGAAATCGAAAATGCCCGAAACCTCTATGTCAAAGCGGCCTTGCGCATGGACGCGGGCGTGGCGTTCCCGGAGCCCGAGGCGGCGATGGCGAAGTACTACGCGACCAATCTCGCGGGCGAATTCGCGCGTGACGGCGTTCAGATTTTCGGTGGGTATGGGTATATGCGAGAACTCGGCCACGACCGTTCGCACTACCACGTTGAAGAAGTCTATCGGGACGCCAAGATTGCCGAGATATACGAAGGGACAAACGAAATCCAGAAGTGGGTCATCGCGCGGACCATTTTTGGTAAAGAAATCACGGCCTGATCGGGAGTACGACGATGCCAATCATCCAAATTCATTTGCTGGAAGGGCGGTCGGTGCAGCAAAAACGAGATCTTGTCGCCGACATAACTGCCGCCGTGACTGGCGCGCTCAGTGTCAGGCCGGAACAAGTGCGCATTCTTATAGACGAGGTATCGGCCGAGCACTTTGCCGTGGCGGGTCAGACAGCGCAAGAGCGAATGTCGGCCGAGGCGTCGATGCAGCCAGTGCAGGTTTGAGGAGAGGTTAATGGGAAAAATCAAGTGTGCCCTGATTGGGTCCGGCAACATAGGTACCGATCTCGTCTACAAGATTCGCCGCAGCGAGGTGCTCGAGCCGGTCTGGATGGTCGGCATAGACGCTGCGTCCGAAGGGCTCGCCCGGGCGAGGGAAATGGGGCTTAAAACCACTGCGGACGGAATTGACGGCTTACTGCCACACGTACGTGAAGATGGGATTCGGATCGCGTTTGACGCCACATCGGCTTACGTCCACGCGGAGAACTCACGGAAACTCAACGCACTGGGGGTCGTCATGATCGACCTCACACCCGCTGCCATCGGACCGCTATGCGTGCCTCCGGTGAATTTGAGGCCACTGGCGCGGACCCGGACAATGAACGTCAATATGATCTCCTGCGCGGGCCAGGCGACGATCCCAATCGTCAATGCCGTATCCAGCGTGCAGTCAGTCGACTATGCGGAAATCGTTGCCAGCCTGTCGTCCAAATCGGTGGGCCCGGGCACGCGCGCCAATCTCGACGAGTTCACATACACCACGTCGAGCGCGATCTGTGAGGTCGGCGGCGCCCGCCGCGGTAAAGCGCTGGCCATTATCAATCCGGCCGATCCGCCGATGATCATGCGCAACACCATATCTTGCCTGACCGACGATGCACCGGACAGGGACCGCATCACCACATCGATTATGTCGATGATTGGCGAGGTGCAGAAGTACGTGCCAGGTTACAAACTGATCAATGGTCCGGTATTCGACGGAAACCGAGTGGCGGTGTTTATGGAGGTCGCCGGCCTCGGCGATTACCTGCCTCGTTACGCGGGAAATCTGGACATCATGACTGCGGCGGCAACCCGTACGGCGGAGTTGTTTGCCGAGGGGATGCTGCGTGACGCAACGCAAGCGACAAATGTGGAGGCGACGCAATGAACGCGGCAACCAAAAGCTTAAGGGGCCGAAAGGTCATGCTTCACGATATGTGTTTGCGTGACGGCATGCACGCGAAGCGCGAACAGATATCCACCGATCAGATGGTGAAAGTGGCGACCGCGCTCGACGACGCAGGCGTGCCGCTCATACAAGTCACGCATGGTGGCGGGCTCGGCGGAAATTCGCTGCAGCACGGCTTCGCCTTGCATACCAATGAAGAGTACTTGCAGGCCGTCGTTCCGAAGTTGAAGCAGGCAAAGGTGTCGGTGCTGCTGATCCCGGGGCTCGGGACCATGAAGGACCTCGAATCCGCCTATCAATGTGGCGCACGCAGTGTGCATGTGGCGACCCATTGCACGGAAGCGGATACGGCCGGCCAGCACATCGCATTTGCACGCAAGCTGGGGATGGATACCACGGGCTTTTTGATGATGGCCCACCTGAACTCCCCCGAAGGCATCGTGCAGCAGGGCAAGTTGATGGAGTCGTATGGCGCCCA
The DNA here is from genome assembly GCF_902459695.1 of Pandoraea terrae. Classification (GTDB taxonomy): domain Bacteria; phylum Pseudomonadota; class Gammaproteobacteria; order Burkholderiales; family Burkholderiaceae; genus Pandoraea; species Pandoraea terrae. The sequence goes on along the minus strand of NZ_CABPRZ010000006.1, from coordinate 134,139 downwards.
GACCATTTATGTGACGGATTCCGCCGGCTACATGCTGCCTGAGGACGTACGGTCACGCGTCGCAGCGTTGCGCGAAGCGTTGCGGCCGGAGACCGAGATCGGATTTCACGGTCATCACAATCTCGGCATGGGCATCGCGAATTCGATTGCGGCAATCGACGAAGGCGCAAGTCGCATCGATGCATCGGTCGCCGGTCTTGGCGCCGGTGCCGGCAATACGCCGCTGGAGGTATTCGTCGCCGTGTGCGAGCGCATGGGCATCGAAACGGGTTGCGATCTGTTCAAGCTGATGGACATCGCGGAAGACGTGATCTTCCCGATGATGGATCACATTGTTCGTGTAGACCGTTCGTCGCTAACGCTCGGCTTCGCCGGTGTGTATTCGACGTTCCTGTTGCATGCGAAGCGTGCCTCTGAACGTTATGGCGTACCAGCGCGAGACATCCTGGTCGAACTCGGGCGCAGGAAGATGATCGGTGGCCAGGAGGACATGATCGAGGACACCGCCATGACCATGGCCAAAGCGCGGGGCCTGCTGAAACCTCACGCGGAAGCGCTCTGATTAGTTGGCGAGGACACCACTCGGGGCGATGCGTGCGGGAAAAGGGCGAACTAAAACCAAGGAGACAGAAATGGCATTGCGAGGCGTTTTGCGGTTAGGTGAAGTCTGCATCCGCGTGCTGGACATGGTGGCGTCGCGGAAACATTACGGCGACCGCATGGGGTTGCATGAAGTGATGAGCGACGATCAGGGGCGAGTCTATTACAAGGCGTGGGACGAGCATGATCACCACAGCGTTGTGTTGAGAGAGGCGGACTCGTCCGGGCTGGATTACTTTGCATTCAAGGTTTACGACGACAAGACCCTCGTCGACCTTGAAGCGAAGATTGAGGCTTTTGGATTGCAGGTGGAGCGAATCGCGGCAGGCGTCTTTCCGAAAAGCGGGAGGCGCATTCAATTCGTCTTGCCCAGTGGCCACACCATGCAGTTATACGCTGAGAAGGAGCAGATCGGTAACACGCTGGGAACGTTCAATCCCGGCGTCATGCCAGACGAAGGCGTGATCCGCGGCTTTCGCATCAATCGCATCGACCATATCTTGCTGGGTGGCGTGAATCTCGATCAAAACGCCAAGCTGTTCCAGGAGGTCTTCGAGTTCGATATGAGCGAGCGGCTCATCGACGCCGATTCCAAGGCATCTCGCGCGCTCTTCCTTAGTTGTTCGACGAAACCTCACGACGTTGCATTCATTCTCCAACTGGAGCCGAACAAGTTTCACCATGTCTCCTTCCTGCTCGAATCGGTCAACGACGTCGTGCATGCGGCCGACATGATTGGGAAGTACCGAATTCCGGTGGATGTCGGTCCTAACCGACACGGTGTAACGCGCGGGGCGACGATCTACTTCTTCGATCCATCGGGTAACCGCAACGAGGTCTTTACCGGGGGATATGTCCACTATCCGGATACCCCGGTGCTGACTTGGGACACGACCGAACTCGGCGCGGCGACATTCTCACAGGACAACATCCCACGGGAGAGTTTTCTTACGGTGTTGACCTGACACGGTCGGAATCAGGGGGTAGACGACGCAGCGCAGCCAAACATACATCAACATGGCGCAAGGCAGGAGGAGAAGACAACGTGGGCATCATCAAGGCAAGGCGCAAAGAGCAGTCGGGGGGCAGTGGTCCAATTCGCACGCGGCGGGCGATCAGTATGGCGGTGTTAGCCCTCGGGGCGGCGGGGCAGGCATACGCGTTTGACATTGATACCGGGAATCCGGATATCAAGCTTCGTTGGGATAACACATTTAAATACAGCGCGGCGCAGCGAGTCTCGGGCCGGGACGATAATCTGGTGAATGACAACGCGGCCGCCAACATCAACAACATAAATCTTGACGATGGCGATCGGAATTTCAAGCGGGGGCTGATTTCGAACCGCCTCGATGTGTTGTCCGAGCTCGATTTCAGCTACCAGCAAAGGTTCGGCGCGCGCGTTAGCGGCGCCGCCTGGTATGACACGGTCTATAACCGGTCGAACAGCAACGATGCCCCAGGCCGGGCCAACCAGACGTCGGTGCCCTTCAATGAGTTTACCGCGGCGACGCGGGACTTGCACGGTCGTAAAGTCGAGGTGCTCGATGCCTTTGTGTATGCCAATGGTGATCGCGGCAACGTTCGGCTGGGACGTCACTCGTTGATTTACGGCGAGACGCTGTTCTTCGGGGCCAACGGCATCGCGTATGGACAATCGCCGGTGGACTACGTCAAGCTGTTGTCGGTGCCTAACTCGCAATTCAAGGAAATCATTCTTCCGGTCAACCAGATTTCAGGCCAGTTCCAGCTTTTGGATAACGTGACGGTCGGTGGTTATTATCAGTTCGAGTTCCGCAAGTCGCGTATTCCGGCGGTAGGAAGCTACTTCTCGTCGGCCGATGTGTTTGACGACGGTGGCGAACGTTTCCTGCTGGCGCCCGGTTTCGGGGCTCCCCGGGTCGGCGATTTGACGGCGAGGAATTCAGGGCAGGGCGGTGCGCAAGTGCGCTGGCGGCCGACGGGGTCGGACGTCGAGTTCGGCTTCTACGCGATGCAGTATCACGACAAGCTGTTCCAGACCTACTTGCGGCCGCTTGGCGCATTTGTGCCTGGTTTTCCATTCAATTATCAACTCGTCTACCCGGAGAACGTCAGATCGTTCGGCGCGAGCTTCAGCACGGAAGTCGCGGGCTTCAATCTGGCGGGAGAAGCCTCGATACGCCGGAATACGCCGCTCGTCAGCGACCCGCAAATCGATGCCAGTCCGAATGGTTCCGGAGGGATCAACGGGCAGGCCCTGTATGCGGTAGGCAACTCCGCGCACGCCAATTTGTCGGCCATCTTTGTCTTTAACCGCTCGCCGCTGTGGAATTCAGCCACGCTGACGGCCGAGGCTGGCTGGAACCGTCGCACGAGCATCACCAAGAACCCGGGCGCCCTGGCGGCCAACGCGTCGCGGGATGCCTGGGGCGTGCGCTTTGTGTTGGAGCCGCAGTGGTTCCAGGTGTTTCCGGGCTTTGACCTGTCAGCACCGATCGGTGTCGGTTTTAACCCGCACGGGAATTCGTCCGTGGTTCAGCAGTTCAATGGCGGCGCGAGGAAGGGGGGCGACCTCAGTATCGGGCTCAAAGGCGTGTATCAGCAGGTCTGGAAGGTCGGGCTGAACTACACGCACTTTTACGGCAGCGGCGGCCCCGCGCTTGGGGCGGACGGCCGTCTGACCTTCAACCAAAGCCTCCGCGATCGGGACTTCGTGTCCTTGTCGCTGCAACGCACATTCTGATAACGGACTCGGAGACACCCTATGAAAACCCTGAATACCCTCGCACTGGCAGTGCTTGCCATCGCTATGGCCGGCACGGGCAGCGTATCGGCGGCCGTGAGCCCTGAGGAGGCCGCCAAGCTCAAAACCGAACTCACGCCACTCGGTGGCGAGAAGGCCGGCAACAAGGAGGGCACGATCCCTGCTTGGGACGGCGGCTATACCAAGGTGCCGGCGGGCTACAAGTCCGGCCAGCCCCGGCCTGACCCGTTCGCCAATGAAAAACCGCTGCTGACGATCACGGCGGCCAACATGGCGCAGTACTCGGACAAGCTCGATGAGGGCCAGAAGTATCTGCTGAAAAAATACGCGGACTACAAGATCAACGTCTATCCGACCCATCGCACGGCGGCGGCGCCGCAATGGGTGTACGACGAGACGTTCAAGAACGCCACGCGCGCCAAGCTCGACGGCTACGCCGTGAAGGGTGCCTATGGCGGGCCTCCGTTCCCGATCCCGAAGAGTGGCGTGGAAGTGATGTGGAACCACGCGCTGCGCGTGGCGCCCGGTAGCGAAAACTGGTATTTCCGCAGCTACGTGGTCGATTCGAACGGCTCGGCGTCGATTGGCACTGGCGGGAACAACGAAATTCAGCGGCCGTACTACATCAAGGGCGAATCTCCCGAATCCGTCGAGAAGGGGTTCTACTTTGCCGCGCTGCAATCGGTAACTGAGCCATCGGTGCGCGCGGGGGAACTGGTGATATTCGAGGACAAGCTTGACGACACCCGGGCCTCCTGGCAATACCTGGTGGGGCAGCGGCGCGTGCGCCGGGCGCCCAACCTGTGTTGCGACACGCCGAACTTCGTCAACTCGGGCGTCGATTTCTTTGACGAGCCGTTCGTGTTCTTCGGGCCAATGGACCGCTACGACTGGAAGATCGTGGGCAAGCGGGAGATGTACATTCCCTACAACATGAACGGTTTCTTCCTGAAGTCCGACAAGGAGGTGACGGGCAAGCACTTTGCGAATCCAGAATATGTGCGTTGGGAACTGCATCGTGTCTGGGAGATCGAGGGGACCGTGCGAGCAGGACAGCGTGATGTACGGGCCCGCCGCAAGATCTATGTGGATGAAGACAGCTGGGTCGCGGTGCTTGGCGACACCTTTGATGGGCAAGGCACGCTCTGGCACACCACGATCGCGTTCCCGACGCTGATGTATGAACTGCCGGCGCTGTACATGCAGAATATGGAAACCCTGGACCTGCTCAAGGGCAGCTACACCTTGACCATCCATAACGACCAGAAGCTGCACCATGAAATCGTCAAACCGTTCCCGGTGAGCTTGTATACGCCGGAAGGCATGCTCAACAAGGGCGTGCGGTAGGTTGACGGCCAGCATGCACGAGAAGGTGAAAGCAATGCGCATATTGGAACGTGCGAGCCGCCGGCGGGCTTGGGTGGTCGGAGCCATTCTGGCTCTGGCCGCCTGGCCTTGTGTGGCGCTCGATCTGGACCCGCTCGACCCGTTGGCGCAACCCGCGGCCCAGAGTGTGCGGGCGGCGTCATCGGTGCTCATAGCTGTGGCACGCGCCGGGAACCGGATTGTGGCGGTGGGGGAGAGCGGCATCATCATTGCCTCCGATGATGACGGCAAGAGCTGGTCGCAGGCGAAGGTGCCGGTGAGCGTAACGCTGACAAGCGTCTACTTCGCTACGCCGCAAAAGGGCTGGGCGGTGGGGCATAGCGGCGTCGTACTCGCCACGAGCGATGGTGGCAAGACTTGGAGCAAGCAACTCGACGGGGCGCAATTGGCTCAGTTGCCCAAGGATGCGGGCGCGCCTGCCACCAACGCGGGCGACCCGATCCTCGATGTCTACTTTGCTGACGAAACCAATGGATTCGTGGTGGGTGCCTTCGGGCTGATGCTGCGTACTGGCGACGGCGGCAAGACCTGGGAGCGGTGGGAGCAACACGTGCCCAATTCTGAAGGCAGCCACCTCTATGGGATTCGTGCGGTGGGCGATGCGCTCTACATCGTGGGCGAGCGCGGTGCCATCTTTGTGTCGACCGATCGCGCGGAGCACTTCATCGCGGTCAAGTCTCCTTACGAAGGCAGCTTCTTTGGACTCACGGGCGTGCCCGGTAACGGTGTTCTGGTGTTCGGCTTGCGGGGGCATGCCTTCGTCTCCCGCGACCGCGGGCAGAGCTGGTCGGAGATAAAGACGGGCAGCGGCAATGCCTGGACCGGTGCGGCAATGCTCGATGACAAGCGCGTCGTTATGGTGAGCCAGGCCGGGGAGATCGTCCGTAGCGAGGACGGGGGCAGGCGCTTTGAGGCCGTGCCTGAGCGGCGCGCGCCACTGTCCGCGGTTGTCGGCACGGCTCATGGCGGCATGATCGCCGTGGGGGTGCGTGGGGCCGGCCTTGTTGAACTGCCGGTGCAAAAGACTGGAGCTTCTGGATCATGAATCACCTTAAGGAAGCAGGCGAGCACGGTCCGTCTGTCGATTATCAGCATCCTGCGAGCTTCGACAAACAGTCGGGCTCCCGAGTCGAGCGGCTGTTCTTCAACCACCGGCGGATCGTCGTCGTCCTGTGCGCCCTGATCACAATCGTGCTCGGCTTGCAGGCCAGCAAGCTGCAGCTCGCGGCTAGCTTCGAGCGCATGCTGCCCAGCGAACACCCGTATGTTTCCAACTTCCGGCAGTTCGCCCAGCAGCTTTCCGGCTCCGGCAATGTCTTGCGCATAACGGTGGCCACCAAGCGTGACTCCGTCTTCTACCCGGAGTACCTGGAGAAGCTGCGCAAGATCAATGACGAAGTGTATCTGTACCAGGGGGTGGACCGGGCCTACATGAAGTCGATCTACATGGCCGCGGTGCGCTGGATGGCGGTGACCGAGCAGGGATTGGAAGGCGGGCCCGTGATGCCCGATGGCTTTGACGGATCGCCCGCGAAGCTGGCCGAGCTGCGCAACAACATCGAGCGCTCGGGTCAGATCGGGCAACTGGTGGCGGCCGACTACAAATCCACTATCGTGCTGCTACCGCTGCTCGATGTCGACTACAACACGGGCAAGCCGCTGGACTATCAGGCGCTCAACCACAAGCTTGAGCAACTGCGCGCCAAGTACCAATCGCAGGACATTCAGATACACGTGACCGGTTTCGCCAAGGTGGCCGGCGACCTGCTCGATGGCTTGCGTCAGATTCTGCTGTTCTTCGCGGTCGCCATCGCCATTTGTACAGCGGTGCTGTTCTGGTACACGCGCTGCTGGCGCAGCACTCTGCTGGTCGTCACCTGTTCGCTGGTGGCGGTGATTTGGCTGCTGGGTCTGTTGCCCTTGCTCGGGTTCACGTTGAATCCGTACTCGATCCTGGTGCCGTTCCTGGTGTTCGCCATTGGCATGAGCCATGGCGCGCAGAAGATGAACGGCATCATGCAGGATATCGGGCGCGGCGCCCCGAAGCTGATGGCCGCGCGCCTGACGTTCCGGCGGCTGTTCCTGGCGGGACTGACCGCGCTGCTGGCCGATGCCGTTGGATTCGCGGTGCTGATGGTCATCAAGATCCCCGTGATTCAGGATCTGGCGTTGGCCGCGAGCTTGGGCGTGGCGGTCCTGATCTTTACCAACCTGGTGCTGCTGCCGATCCTGCTGTCGTATGCCGGCGTGAGTCCGACGGCGGCCCTGCGCAGCCTCAAGGCCGAGCGGATGGAGTCCGAAGACGGGCAACACCGCAAGCATCCGTTCTGGGCCTTCCTGGACCTGTTTACCGAGCGCAAATGGGCGAGTCTGGCGGTGGTCGCCGCCGCGGCTTTGGGGGGGGCAGGGTTCGTGGTCAGCCTCGATCTGAAGATCGGGGATCTGGATCCGGGGGCGCCCGAGCTGCGGGCCGATTCGCGCTACAACCGCGACAATGCCTATGTGGTGGGCCATTATGCGGCAAGCAGCGATGTCTATACGGTGATGGTGCCCACGCCTAAGGGCCGCTGCTCGGAATATTCGACGCTGCTTCGCGTGCACGCCCTCGAGTCTCGCCTGCGGGCGCTGCCCGGCGTGGAATCGACGCTGTCGTTCGTGGGCACCGCCAAGAACGGTCTCGTGGGTTTCGCAGAGGGCAACCCGAAGTGGTATGAGCTCTCGCGCGATCAGGCCAGCATCAATTCCGTGACCCAGTATGCGCCGCGCGAAACCCTGGATGCGCAGTGCAGTTTCCTGACTATCCAGACGTATCTGACAGACCATAAGGCGGACACACTCACAGCGGTCTCGAGGCTGGTCGACGAGTTCGGTGCGCAGTACAACAGTGAGGCGGCCCGCTTCCTGCCGGCGGCCGGGAATGCGGGCGTCGAGGCCGCGACCAACATCGTGGTCAAGCAGGCCAACCGGCAGATGCTGATGCTGGTCTACGGTGCGGTGATCATTCTGGCCTTCATCACATTCCGTTCATGGCGGGCGGTGCTGTGCGCAGTGCTGCCCCTGGTACTGACGTCGATACTGTCCGAGGCGCTGATGGTATGGCTCGGTATCGGCGTGAAGGTAGCGACTTTGCCGGTGGTGGCCCTCGGTGTAGGGATCGGCGTCGACTACGCACTGTACGTGCTGAGCGTGACGCTGGCGAATTTGCGGGCGGGCAAGCGCCTGTCAGAGGCCTACTATGGTGCCTTGCTCTTTACCGGCAAGGTGGTCGTGCTGACCGGCATCACCTTGGGCATCGCGGTGGCGACGTGGGCCTTCTCGCCAATCAAGTTCCAGGGCGACATGGGGATCCTGCTGGCCTTCATGTTCTTGTGGAACATGTTGGGCGCGCTGATCCTGCTGCCGGCATTGGGGCACTTCCTGTTGCGCGAGCGCGCATCGGTCGGTGTCGGCGCGGTTGGCGGGGAGACTCCCGCGAGCCTGCGCCAGTCGGGCGTCACGGAACAGGTCGATGCCGGGCAACAAGTCGTTGGACTGTGATCGATGGAAGGCGTTGGGCCTGGGGGCGAATTGGCGACCGTTTGACTCAGGTTACGATTTTTTCCCATTCCCACGATTTCGCATCCGTCTGCTCATGCAGAGTCCAGAACGCCTCGGCGATTTCCTTGGGCTTGTTTGTTTCGGGGGACACGAATGTGCAAACGGTCACTGTTGCAAGGTGGATGTTGTGGGCGCGCAGCGGCTCGAAAAGAGCCTTCGCCGCAGCACGGAGGCCTGCCTTCGCAACGCTGATATTGATGAAGTCGGGACTTGGCTCGATGCCGAAGCCTCCGCCGGTCAGCAGGATCGTACCGCCGCCACGGAGCGAAAGCACTTGTTTTGCCGCTTGCACGGCGGCCAAGGCACTCACGAGGTTGACGTTTGCATCGTGAGTCAGGCTGGCGGCGGTCTCAGCATCGAGAGGGCGCGTCAGCACCGTGCCACTCGCGTCATAGTGCAGCACGCCAGCGTTGTAGTGGAGCACTTCGAGGTCGTTTTCGTGGCGCTGAATCAGTTGCTGAACCGCTACCGGGTTCGACGCGTCGGCGCTTTCGAACACGACGTCGACTCCCGACTCACGCAGCGACCTGATGGCACCTTCGAGACGGGCTTCGGAGCGCGATGCGAGGACAATGCGGTAGCCATGGGCTGCGAATTGCTCGGCTGTTGCGAGCCCGATCCCCGGGCCGGCACCTAAGACAAGATAGGTTTTCAAAGTGGGTTCCTTGCGTTGTGTGCAAAATCAACATTGCGTTGGGCTTCCCCTCGTAATCGCTGGTTACTGATAGGCGGTCGAGGATGAGCTGCAAGGATAGGGGGCCGGGCATCGTCCGGGAATCACCGCTCGATTACACTCGTTATGAACTTTAAATTCATAATGTGTATTGGTGCGGAGGTAACATGATTTTTGGACCACAGCTGAAGGCACACCCGAGCCTGACGGCTTTATTGGCGTTCGAAGCCGTCGCCCGTCACAGAAATTTCAGCCAGGCGGCAGTGGAACTGCAGATCACGCCAACCGCAATTTCGCGGACGATCAAGAACTTGGAGGCGCAACTTAACGTTCGGCTTTTCAATCGCACCACCCGCAGCGTCGCACTGACCGAGTCGGGAGCCCAGCTACTGGAGTCGCTCGGCCCTGCGTTGGAAAGGATCTCGGAGTCCGTTCAACACATTGGCGAGACGGTCGATATGCCCAAGGGTGTTTTGCGTATCAATACGTCTTACGTGGCCTACGCCTGTTTCGTTCAGCCATTTCAAAAGGCTTTCGTCGAACGGTACCCAGACATCACGTTCGACGTCACGATCGACGACCGGCTTGTCGACATTGTGGGGACCGGTTTCGATGCCGGGATCCGGCTCGGGCACGCCGTACAGCAAGACATGGTCGCAGTGCCGCTTGGCCCGGATCAGAAGACGGTCGTCGTCGCCTCTTCGGCGTATCTGGACCTTCACGGCACGCCTTATAGCCCCGACGATCTGTTCGGTCATCGCTGCATCCGCCAGCGCTTTGGCGGCAGTGGCCGCTTTTTCGAATGGCGCTTTGGCAGCCGTAGAGCGCCGTTCGAGATGCACGTCGAAGGTAACCTGGTTTTCAACGAAATGCGCAGTGTGATGGACGCTGCCGCAAACGGGCTCGGCCTTGCGTACGTGTACAGGCAGTTCGCCGAGCCGGCGCTTGACGACGGACGTATCGTTCCGCTTCTGGAGCGACACTGCGTGCCGGGCGCGCCGTTCTACCTCTACTATCCGCATCGTTCACGTATGCCTGGCAAGCTGAGAGCATTCGTCAGCTTTATGCGCGAAATTCACGGCTGATCGGCGCTGTACATCCTCGGGCCACGAACGGTATGCAGGTTAAATCATTGGCGATCGTGGGCAACTAGTCGCCCGGGTTGTCTTGGGCAGTCAAATACGAATGACCGTCCTGAACAAGCGTCTCGCATATTGGCTTCGTAGCATGACTATCAAGTCGGCTGCCGTCGCGTGCGGTTTCGTGCGTCAGCCTCATGTTCTTCGTGTACTACATTCTCTTTGCGAGGTTTAAGTGAATACCCGTAGCTCCGATCGTTCCGGTACTGCGCAGAGCAGCGTCGCCGACATTCCGGCGCCGACCCCGGAGGATGTTCTCCAGATTTCTCGCAACCTCGGGCTTGGAGTGAGCGAGCAGGACGCCGGCTTTTACGCCGACGTCGTGGCGAAGAGCGTGAAGATTTACGATACCGTCTTTGCCATCGCGGCGGAGGGCGCGCCCCGGGCGCCTACGGGGCGCGAATACTCCGCCCCCCCCGCAGCGGAAAACGCCAACAACGCGTGGTACGTACGTTCGCATATCGTCGAATCGCCGACCGGCCGTCTGTCCGGCCGGCGCATCGCGATCAAGGACAGCATTCCCGTAGCGGGTCTGCCGATGCTGGCCGGCGCCAATATATTCGAAGGGTATATCCCCGAGTTCGACGCAGAAGTGGTGCGCCGTATTCTGGCCGAAGGTGGCGCGATCGCAGGCAAGGCGCATTGCGAATATCTTTGCTTCTCGGGCAGCAGCCATACGAACGTCGCAGGCCGAATCCAGAACCCGTGGGCGGATGGCTTTTCGTCCGGGGGCTCGTCTTCCGGCTCGGCGGTGCTCGTCGCCACTGGCGAAGTCGACATGGCGCTGGGGGCCGACCAGGCCGGTTCGATTCGTATGCCGGCCTCGTTCAGCGGGATCGTCGGGCTCAAACCGACCTATGGTCTCGTACCCTATACCGGCATCGCGCCGCTCGACGCGTCATTCGATCACGTTGGCCCGATGACGGCTAACGTCGCGGACGCGGCGCTGCTCCTGAGCGTGATTGCCGGTCCGGACGGTAGCGATGCTCGCCAGCACGGCGTGAAGCCGGCGAATTATGAGGTGGCGCTTGGCCAAGGCGTCAAGGGCCTGCGTATCGGCGTGCTCAAGGAAGGCTTCGAAGTACCGGGCAGCGACCCAGCAGTGGGCGAGCGCGTTCACCGTGCTGCCGCCGTTCTGGAGAGGCTCGGTGCGACCGTCGTTGATGTCTCGGTTCCGCTGCACATGCACGGTTTCGATATCTGGACGTCGATCGGCTGGACGGGCATGACGGAAACGGTCTTAAAGGGCAATGGATTCGGGATCTCCCGCAATGACCAGTACCCGATTTCGATGATGGAATGGGCTCGCGACCATGCAGCCGGAATCGATCAGGCGCCGCCGAGTGTCAAGCTCTTCTTCGTCATCTCCGAATACGCCAAACGCCATATCGGTTATGTGGGTTATGGCAATGGCATCAACGCCGGCCGCCTGCTGCGCCGCCAATATGACGAGGTGCTTAAAGACGTCGATCTGCTGCTGATGCCCACGACACCAATGACGGCCACACCGCTACCTGATGCGTCGACGTCGATCGAGACGGAGCTGAAGACGTCGCATCCGATGGCGCTCAACACGTCGCCGTTCGATTTCACGCATCACCCAGCGCTCACGCTACCCTGCGGCGGCGTCGACGGCATGCCGGTAGGCCTGATGCTCGTCGGACGACATTACGACGAGGCTTCGATTTTCCGCGCCGCGAACGCGTATGAAGAAACGGGCGAAGGTGCGTTCAGATAAGTACGTTAACTATGACGAATGTCCCGGTAGTCCGGAGCACCAATCAACGACTGGAGATCTAGCATGATAGGAATTCATGACATCGGTGGTTTCCACAACCTCGGACCCATCCAGACCAGGGACGAGGTCGTGTTCCATGAGCCGTGGGAGGGCCTGACCTTCGGTCTTCTGCTGGTTGCGGGCACGGTTGGGACGTGGGCGCTGGACGAATTCCGGCACATCATCGAAAAGATGCCGCCTGCAGACTACCTGAAGACGCCGTACTACGTGCACTGGCTGGAAGCGATCGAAGAACTGTGCGTGCGAGACGGGCTCGTAACGCGTGAGGAACTTGGTGCGCGTCAGCAAGCAGTCCGGAACGGAAAGCCGCTGCCGGATCTGAGCGGCACGAAGGCCGACCCCGCAGTCGTCGAGCGCCTGCGCGAAGGTGCGAAGAAGATCGCGTACGTTGGCCTCGGTGCGCGACGCCCGGATCAGAAGGAGTCTTTCGCGGTCGGCGATCGCGTGCGTGCGCGCATGAAGGCCGTTCCCGGCCATACGCGCCTGCCTCGCTTTGTATGGAACAAGCCTGGCACCATCGTGGCCTACAGTGGCACGTATCCGCTGGCCGACACGGTGGCCCATCGCAAGGGCGAAAACGCCCAGCCGACCTACGCGGTCCGGTTCGACGGCAAAGACCTCTGGGGCGACGACGCGGAGCCCAACACCAGCGTGACCATGGACCTTTACGAGTGTTACATGGACCTTGATACTGCGGCGGCGGCTGCTTGAGACGGAGAGCAACATGAGCGAACACCATCACCACCCACACGAGCTTTCGGAAGGCGAGGTCCGCGCGCGCGCGCTCGAGTCTCTGCTACGTGAAAAGGGCGTGCTCCAAGGGCCGGTCATCGACGAGATCATTGATACCTACACAAACGACATTGGACCGATGAACGGCGCGCGCGCCGTGGCGAAGGCCTGGGTCGATCCCGAGTACAAGAAGCGGCTGCTCCAGAACGCAACGGCGGCTGTTGCTGAACTTGGCATCAGCGGCATGGAGGGTGAGAACCTTGTCGCAGTCGAGAATACGGACGACGTTCACCACGTGATCGTCTGCACGCTGTGCTCCTGCTATCCGTGGCCCGTTCTTGGTCTGCCTCCGCGCTGGTACAAGGACGCGCCGTACCGCGCGCGGGTTGTGCGTGAGCCGCGCGCGGTGCTGGCCGAATTCGGCACGTCTGTGCCGGAAAGCAAGCCGGTCAAGGTTCTCGATAGTAATGTCGAAGTCCGCTATTTCATCGTGCCGCAACGCCCGAAAGGCACCGAGGGCTTCGCCGAAGAAGCCCTGGCCAAGCTGGTCACGCGTGACTCGATGGTCGGCGTGACGGTTCTGCCGGACGTCGCTTAGGAGCAACGACATGGAAGCGACGTATACGCCTTGCACAACGGGCACGGCCGGAGCCGAACTCGACCGCAACGTGACAGCCATGACCGGCGAGATTGCCATGCCGCGCGCGAACGGCGAGCTGGTTTTCGACGCGCCTTGGCAGAGCCGCGCGTTCGGTATGGCAGTAAGCCTTTCCAAGGCCGGCTACTTCACCTGGGACAAGTTTCGTACCGAGCTTGCCAGAGCAATTCGCGATCACGGCCAAAACGGCGTCGATGAGTATTACCTGCGTTGGCTCGACGCTCTCGAACAGTCGATGGCGGGTAGCGCCGTGATCGACCATAAGGTCTTGCACGAGCGCGAAGAGGACTTCCGGCACGGAGGGCGCGACGAGGTGTTCTGACGCGCATTGCAGTCGGGCGCGCTGCGTGGGCTCGACGCGGCCTGCCCCGACATAGGAGCGCGCCGTCGTCTATGAGAAGCGGTCGGCGGCGCTTGCTTTGTGCCACCGGCCGTCGTCCGGCTGTTCGCCGGAATTTGGACATTCGATAAGCAAGAGGATGCTGTGTATAAGCGATACATTGCGACGATGCTTGATGACAGCAGCAACGGGCTGCGCGGCCGCGTAACGGCGATGATTACCGTCGTCGTCGCTGCGAACCTTGCGGCGTGGGTTTATGCCGCGATTGTGTTGCACAGTCATCCGCTCCTGCTAGGAACGGCGTTGCTCGCCTACACGTTCGGCCTGCGGCACGCCGTAGACGCGGACCATATCGCCGCGATCGACAACACCACGCGCAAGCTGATGCAGACAGGGCGTCGCCCCGTGTCGGCGGCATTCTTCTTCGCGGTGGGGCATTCCACCATCGTCATCTTGCTTTCTTTGGGCGTTGCGTTTGCCGCATCCTCGATCGAAGGGCATTTCGACGAGCTGAAGTCGATCGGTGGCGTGATTGCCACGTCGGTATCCGCAACGTTTTTGCTCGTTCTTGCCATTGTCAACGTGCAGATTCTGTTCTCTGTGATCCAGACGTTCCGCCGGGTCAAACGCGGAGAGGCACTTGTGGAGGAGGATCTCGATATTCTCATGAACAAGAGTGGCGTGCTGAGCCGCATCTTCCGTCCACTATTCAAGCTCGTCACGCGCAGCTGGCATATGTTCCCGCTCGGGTTCCTGTTCGGCTTGAGTTTCGATACGGCAACGGAGGTAGCCTTGTTCGGCATCTCCGCAACGCAGGCGACCAGAGGAATGTCGGTGGAAACTATTTTCGTGTTTCCGACGCTATTCATGGCGGGCATGACGCTCATCGATACGGCCGATGGCCTGCTTATGCTCGGGGCGTATGGCTGGGCGTTCCGCCGGCCCACGAGAAAGCTCTTCTATAACATCACGATTACGTTCGTGTCAGTCGTGGCCGCGGTTCTTATTGGCGGTATCGAGGTGTTAGCGCTTTCGGCACAGCAGTTTCAGCTCAAAGGCGTGTTCTGGGATTTCATCGGCAGAATGTCCGACAATTTCGGAATGATCGGCTATCTGGTCGTCGGGTTGTTTATTGTCAGCTGGCTTGTTTCCGTCGCAATTTACAGGTTTGGAAAATACGACGACCTGCCAGTGAACTTCGGATAGAACGCAAGTCTACTCAAGTTCGCTGTTTCAGGCTCGGACGAGATTAGCCCATAGTCGCTGTTATCCTGACCGAAGCCTTCGTTCCATATCGCGATTTTCAATCCATCGACTCCCCGCTCGAGCGCCGGCATGTAGTTCGTGTCGAGGCCGGGCGCCACTTTCCCTTGCTGGCGCGTGTCATGCGCGTCATATCCAGCAATGATGGAAAGCAACTTTGCAATGCCTGCCATGGTGCTCGCCATGGGGCCCACGTGGTCGAGCGCCGCCCAGCTCATTGCTTCCGGTGCGCAGTCTCCCATGCCCATCCTGACGAATCAAAAAACGATGTCCTTGCATGTGGCGGCTAAGCGCGCGGGAGGCGGCTTTGCGTTGCCTCCCGTCGCCTTGTGTCTGTCACAGTCAAAGGTGCTGACCTCCGACGCCAAGAATCGCAAATTTCGAAACTTTAAGCTGCATGGAGACGAGTGCCGCACCCTCGCGGCGTTGACCAAAAAAATCTGTTGATTCCTGGAGAAGATAAAGATGGATCGTCGTTCGTTTATCAAAACGTCGGCCGTATCGCTGGCCGCCGCGAGCGCTGGCATGCCGTTGATCGCCTCGGCTGCAGACGAGATTCTCGTAGGTGGGTTGCATGATCTTTCTGGGGGGATCGACATTTATGGGAAGCCGATGGTCGATTGCCTGACGTTTGCAATCGAAGAGTGGAATGCAAAAGGTGGTCTTCTTGGCAAAAAGATCCGCTTTATCAATTTCGACACCCAGTCGAACATGCAGTTGTATGCGCAATATTCCCAGCAACTCGCGCTGAAAGACAAGGTCGCCGTGGTTCACGGCGGCATCACGTCGGCATCGCGCGAGGTGGTGCGCCCGGTACTCGACCGCTACCGCACCCTCTACTTCTATAACCAGGAATACGAAGGCGGTGTCTGCGATCGAAACACGTTCTGTACCGGCGTGACGCCGGCACAAACCGTGGCAAAACTGGTGCCGTACGCGATGAAGAAGTGGGGCAAGAAGGTGTACGTCATTGCTGCCGATTACAACTACGGCCAGATCACTTCACAGTGGATCAAGAAGTATGTCAAGGAAAACGGAGGAACGGTCTCCGCTATCGACTATTTCCCGCTCGACGTGACCACTTTCGCTTCGACGATTTCGAAGATCGAATCGGCGAAACCCGACATGATCGTCTCGTGCCTCGTGGGAGGCTCCCACATGTCGTTCTATCGTCAATGGGCGGCAGCGGGGATGCAGAAGAAGATTCCACTGGCTTCGACTACCTTCGGCATCGGCAACGAGCAGATCATCCTCTCGCCGAGCGAGTGCGACGGCTTCCTGCTCGCCTATAACTATTTCGAATCCGCAGACAACCCCGTCAACAAGGCATTCAAGACCAATTTCCGCAAGCGTTTCGGCAGCAACTATCCGAACGTTACCGAATTGGCCATGAGCGCCTATCAGGGCTTCAACCTCTGGGCCGAAGGGGTGAAGAAAGCGGGCACGGTGGATCGCATGAAAGTCATCGCCGCGCTGGAGGCGGGCGTAACGATCGACACTCCGAGCGGCAAGCTGTCGATCGACCCAGCGACCCACCACTGCATCCAAAACGTCAGTATTGCGGAGGTGCAGGACCATCAGTTCAAGGTACTCGAATCGTTCCCGGCACAGCCGCCGGGCGACACGAGCGCTGTCTGCAATCTGATCCGGAATCCGCAGGACAACCGGCAGTACACCATCAAGTTTTGAGAGTGCGGGACGGTCTTTTCGATAGAGGGGTAGGTGATGGATCTCGTTGCAGTCGTCGCAATACAGATCGTCTTCGCGATCGCGAGTCTGGTGATAGTGTCGGCGGGCCTGGCGGTCGTGTTCGGGATGATGAAGGTGATTAACCTTGCGCACGGCGAATTCATGATGTTGGGTGCCTATGCCGTCATCGCTGCGATAAAGTTCGGCATCAATATATGGGTTGGTATGTTTGTGGTCGCGCCAATCTCGGTGGCGATGGTCGGCGTCGTTCTCGAGCGCCTGTTCATCCGGCGGTTGTATGGGAGGATGGTCGATACCATGTTGGCTACGTGGGGGCTCTCGCTGCTGTTGATTGGTATCGTGACCTCCGTCGCAGGCAACACGACGTCAGGAATCTCCGCTCCGCTGGGGAGTTTCTCCATCGGGGCGTATTCCGTGAGCAATTATTCGCTCGTCGTCATTGCCGTCGCGGTCGTGATCGTCGTAGCACTGCGGCTCATTCTCGTGCGAACGTCTCTCGGCCTCGTTGCTCGGGGCACGATGCAGAATCCGGAAATGGCGGATGCACTTGGCATTAACCCCGGGCTTGTCTATTCCGGTACGTTTGCGCTGGGCGCAGCGCTCTCCGGACTTGCGGGCGCGCTGCTGGCGCCGCTGACCGGCGTCGTTCCGACAATGGGCGGAGCGTTTGTCGCGAAGGCGTTCATCACGGTCATTGGCGGCGGCCCGGCGGTCGTGCTGGGCATGATCAGTTCTTCGGTACTTTTCGGCGCACTGAACCAGGTCGTGACGTTTGCGTCGACGCCCGTGTTCGGCGAGGTTGCCTTGCTCGTCGGGGCCATCGTCATGTTGCGGCTACTGCCGCAAGGTATCACTGGGCGGTTTTTCAAGGGGGCGCTATGAACCACAGCCGGACATCAAAGCATGATTTCGTTCCCGGCGCCAACGCGCTGCAACGATTCGCCAGGTCATGGAAAAGCGCGGTGCTTACGCTCGCCATCGGGGCCACTCTCCTGCTGACGCTTCCGCGCATGCTCGACGACTTTATGCTCGTTCAGGCGACGGTCTATGTGGTGATGGCCATACTCGCGGTGAGTCTGGGCTTTATATGGGGTTTCGGCGGGATCCTTTGCTTTGGCCAGTCGGCGTTTTTCGGCATCGGTGCATATACCTATGCGGTCGCGGTTGCGAACATGGGCGAAAGCACCATGCCGTTCATTCTCGCGATTGCCGTTCCCGCCGCTTTTGCCGCTGTCCTGGGTTATCTGATTTTTTTTGGCCGGCTATCCGACGTCTATATGGGCGTCATTACGTTGACTGTGACGCTCATTCTGTTCAACGTCATGAATTCGACGGCAGGGCCGGAATGGAATATCGGCAGCGCATCACTTGGAGGATTCAACGGCATCCCGGGGATCGCAGCGCTCAACGTGCCAGGGCATCCGGACGACGTCATCGGGCCGCAAGGCATCTTCTACATCGCAATGAGCTCACTGCTCATCGTGTACGCGTTGCTTCGCTGGCTGCTAGCCAGCAAGGCCGGCCGTATAATTGTCGCCGCGAAGGAGAACGAGCACCGAGTGCTGCTATTGGGCTATGACTCTCGCGTCTACAAGCTCATGACGTTTGTTCTGGGTGCCGCCATCGCGGGGCTGGCGGGCTGTCTGTTCGCCAACTGGGGCGCGTTTACGAGTCCGACCATTTTTAGCCTGTCGCAATCGGCGCAGATCATCATCTGGGTCATCGTCGGCGGCCTGGAGACACTCGTCGGGCCCGTGATCGGTTGCATTGCCATTCAATGGCTGACCACGCAGATCGGTACGCAGCAAGTGGTCAACTCGAATCTCGTGCTCGGTGCGGTACTGGTGGCATTCGTGCTCCTCGTGCCAAAGGGAATCGTTCCGGGTGTGGGCGGCATCGCAAACTGGACGTGGAAGCGTCTTCGCGGGCGCCGAAAAAACGCTGAACCGAATGGTTCCGGCAGCGCGAACGCATTCGGAAAGCGAACTGCCGCGGACGTTGCAAACGCGGACGCATGAGGAGGCCGCGAACATGACACCACTTATCGAGACACGGAACCTGAACGTCAAGTTTGGCGGCGTACACGCGAGCCGTGACATCAACTTCAGGCTTGCCGAGCAGGAGCTGCGTTGCGTTATCGGGCCGAACGGCGCCGGGAAAAGTACGTTTTTCAAATTGCTGACCGGCCAGGTCAAACCGACCTCCGGCGAAATACTCTTTCGCGGGCGTAACATCGCGGGAATGCAGCCCCACGAACCTGGCCGGCTCGGGATTGGCATCAAGACGCAAGTGCCAAGCTTGTTCAATGGCCTGACAGTTTGGGAAAACGTCTGGATCGCGGCAAGGCGGCTGAATACGCCGAGGCAAACTGAACGGATTACGTCTGAGGTTCTGGAGCGCGTGGGCATGCTCGCGTTTCGCGATGCAATCGTCGGCCTGCTTGCGCACGGTCAGCGCCAATGGGTTGAGCTGGCTGTCGTTATCGCGGGCGACCCGCCGCTGATTTTGCTCGATGAGCCTGCCGCTGGCATGAGCGACGCGGAAGTCGAACGGACCGCGCAGCTCATCCTTGAGATCAATCGGCGTCACGCTCTCGTGGTCGTCGAGCACGACATGGGCTTCATCCGAAAGATCGCCAAGACGGTCACGGTGTTGCACCAGGGTGCGATCATTCGAGAAGACACGCCCGAGAACATCATGACCGATCCGTTCGTCCAGCAGATTTACCTGGGGAAGAAGCCACAATGAACGAAAAGACCAGCTTGCTTGAGGCGCGCGGGTTATGTGCCGGCTACGGCTCGATCCCGATTCTCTTCGACGTCGATTTCGCTGCCGCTCCGGGCGAGTCGGTCGGCATCTTAGGGCATAACGGCATGGGCAAGACGACGTTCCTTCGAACGTTGATCGGTGCGTTGCGAGCCACCACCGGATCGATCCGGTTCGACGGCGCGGAGATCACCAGCCTGAAGCCGCATGAGCGCGCCGTCCGCGGGATGGCCTACGTCCCGCAAGGTCGTGCGATCTTTTCGACACTTACTGCGCACGAAAACCTGAGGCTGGGATTGTACAAGACGGGGCGGGATGCGACGGACGCAATCGAAACCCTGCTCGAGTATTTCCCGCGTCTCAAGCGTTTGCTTGACCGGCCAGGCGGTTCTCTATCGGGTGGTGAGCAGCAGCTGCTGGCACTCGGGCGAGCGCTGGCAGGTAATCCGTCGGTACTATTGCTGGACGAGCCTACGGAAGGCATCCAGCCTTCGATCATCGAGGAGATTGCGGAGACGTTGGTGACGTTGCGCGCAAGCATGGACCTATCGATCGTCCTCGTCGAGCAGAACCTGGACTTCATCGCCGCGGTTTCACAGCGTGTTCTCGTGATCCGCAGAGGGCAGTTCGTGGGCGAGATTCCGCACGAGCATTTGACAGACCTTGAGGTGGTCAGCCAGTACGCCGGCGTACACGCTTAGCGTTGATGCACCAGGGTGCGAGGGCCACTTCGGCAAGCTTACCTACATGTCCCCGTACCCGTGCACCTCTGTGCGGAGCCTCTGAAGCTTGTAACGCGAGCTAAACCGCCATCCGGCGGTTTAGCGGGCCTGAGGCCGTACTGTCTCTTTGTCCCCGCCGCTACCGCCACGCCCTTTGCGACTTTCGGCCCTAGTGCGATTTGCGCACAACGATTGCGGAGTTTTGCACTTTTTGTGTGCCTTCATCGCGGAAATAATGGCTTCACGCTCACCGCATCGATCCTGTGCAACCGCACTGGCATCTCTGTGGACGGCGCAAGAGCATCACTGGGTCTGACGTACCGCTCGATTCGGGGCAGGTGGCCGGCGCAAATGATGGCGTGGTCGCCTGTCCGTCAAGCGGCGGTCGATCTCAATCAACCTCCATATCAGGCTCAAACTATGAACTTTCCAAGCGATCCTGTTCAGAACGCGGTTGCCACCGCGAAGCTTTTGATCAATGGCGAATTCGTTAACTCGAAGACCATCGAGTGGCGCGATGTTGTAAATCCGGCAACGCAGGAGGTCATCGGACGTGTGCCGTTTGCTACTAGCGCAGAAGTCAAAGCGGCGATCGACTCTGCGCACGAGGCCTTCAAGACTTGGCGCAACACGCCGGTCGGCGCGCGCATGCGCATCATGCTCAAGTATCAGGCCTTGATTCGTGAGCATCTGCCGCGCATTGCGAAGATCCTCAGTGCCGAGCAGGGCAAAACCATTCCCGACGCCGAAGGCGACATCTTTCGCGGTCTCGAAGTGGTCGAGCACGCGGCCTCGATCGGGACTCTCCAACAAGGCGGGTTCCTCGAGAACGTCGCCGGGAAGGTCGATACCTATACGCTGCGGCAGCCTATAGGCGTCTGTGTCGGGATCACGCCATTCAATTTCCCGGCCATGATTCCGTTGTGGATGTTTCCGATGGCGCTTGTGTGCGGCAACACGTTCGTGTTGAAGCCGTCAGAGCAAGATCCGCTGTCGACGATGGAGCTCGTCAAACTCGCGATCGAGGCAGGCGTGCCGAAGGGCGTGCTGAATGTGGTGCACGGCGGAAAGGACGTTGTGGATGCACTGTGCACGCATGAACACGTGAAGGCGATCTCATTTGTCGGCTCGACAGCGGTGGGCACGCACGTCTACCGACTCGGCAGCGAGCATGGCAAGCGCGTCCAGTCGATGATGGGCGCGAAGAACCATGCCGTGGTGTTGCCGGATGCGAATCGCGAGCACACTCTGAACGCTCTTGCAGGTGCAGGCTTCGGCGCCGCCGGACAGCGCTGTATGGCGACGTCGGTCATCGTGCTCGTTGGCAAGACGCAGGAGTGGCTCGCGGATCTCGTCGAGCGTGCGAAGAAGCTCAAGGTAAACGCAGGGAACGAGCCCGGGGCCGATGTCGGCCCGGTCGTCTCGCGCGCAGCGAAGGAGCGCGTCCTGCGCCTGATTCAAAGCGGCGTCAACGAAGGTGCGACGCTCTTGCTCGATGGTCGCGATGTCAAGGTGAAGGGCTTCGAGTCAGGCAACTTCATCGGGCCGACGATTTTCGCCGATGTCACGACGGACATGGAGATTTATCGCGAGGAAATCTTCGGACCTGTGCTGGTCGTCCTGAGCGTCGCGACTCTTGACGATGCTATCGCTCTCGTGAATCGCAACCCGTTCGGCAACGGTGTCGGCCTGTTTACTCAGAGCGGCGCAGCTGCTCGTCATTTTCAGAGCGAGATCGACGTCGGACAAGTCGGCATCAACATCCCCATTCCGGTGCCGGTGCCTTACTTCAGCTTCACGGGCTCGCGCGGGTCCAAGTTGGGCGACCTCGGTCCTTACGGCAAGCAAGTCGTGCAGTTCTACACGCAGACGAAAACGATCACGGCTCGTTGGTTCGACGACGCCACGGTGAATGACGGCGTCAACACGACGATCAATCTTCGATAGGCGGCAGCGCGCGCGGGACGGTTCAACACGCATTGCTGCTACCGTTTCGCGTTGCCCTGTTCGAGAAAGCAATGGCCAGCTCGACTGGCACGAAACATGGAGACGGAAATGCATTTCGTTATTTACTGCCTGGATAATCCCGCGACGCCGACTGCGCGAGATGAGCACTACCCGGAGCATCGCGCTCACCTCGCGTCAGCACCGTTGAAGCTTCTGGTGGCAGGTCCGTTGACGGAGGTCGCCGGCGAGAAGCGCATCGGCAGCATGCTGCTGGTCGAGGCGGAAAACATCGCCGAGGCGAAAGCCTTCGCAGAACGCGACCCGTTTTTTGTCCGCCGTGTCTGGAAAGATGTTCAGATCCATCCTTTCGTTAAATCGACGGATAACCGGTAGTTGTGTGTGCTTCGCGAAATCGCCGGAGGAGTCCAAGCTCCGAGCGAGCAGACACCGGGGGGGACTCGATACGCGTCGGTTTGCTGACGCGTCGCTCAGGCCGCAGCACCGACGAACGTCTGGAAGTCGCCGATGTCGTGGTACTCGGATACAACTGAGACTTGAGGCTGCGATCATTCGTGCTGCTACAGCGTATGAGGGCGGCATGCGGGATCGCGTTATTCAGCGGCTCAACTGTGTCGCAGAAAAAGACCCCGGAGGGTGAAGCCCCCAGGGGCTCTCAATGATCGAATCCTCACTTGACGCCGCTCGTCACTTCTTTCCGCTCAGATGCAGCACGAGCGAAGTCGCATCCATGTCAGCACCGCCACTGTCGGCATGGGAGGTCATCAGCTTGTGCGCAGTCTTTGCGGTTTCGAGTACGACACCGACTTCCCGGGCAGCTTCGACGGCGAGTTGCAGATCCTTTGCAAGGAGCCACGTCTTGAAGCCAGCCTTGTAGTCATGGGAGGACGGGGCATCGGGCACGACGTTCGGTGCCGGATTCCACAGACGGAAGGACCAGTTGTCTGCGGACGAACGCGTTGCGATCTCGAAGAATTCTTTCATGTCGAGACCAAGGCGCTGACCGAGTGCGGTCGCCTCGCAATTCACCGTGACGCAAACGCCCATGATGAGATTGTTCACAACCTTCGCGGCTTGACCTGTACCCGCGCCGCCAACGTAAGCGATGTAATCGCCCAGCGGCTGCAGCATTTCCTTTGCCTTGCCCGCATGCCTCTTTTCGCAGCCGATCATGAAGGTGAGCGTGCCGTCGCGTGCGCCTTCGGTACCACCGGACACCGGAGCCTCGACGAAGACAACGCCCGTGCTGGAGGCCGCCTCGTGCAGTTTGCGTGCGTAATCGATGCCGATGGTCGAGCAGTCGATGACCATCGTGCCGGGGCGGGCATTCGCAAACACGCCATTGGAGCCCGTCATGACCTCGTGCACATCCGAACCCGAGGGGAGCATCGAATACACGACGTCAGCATCGGCAACCGCATCCGCGATGCCGCTTGCCATCTCGACGCCGTCGCCAGCAGCACGCTCGCAAGCGCCAGGATCGATGTCGAAGCCTCGAACGGTGTAACCGGCTTTGATCAGGTGTTTGGACATGGGGTTGCCCATGAGACCGAGACCAATCCACGCGATAGTGGGCATGGGGTTGCTCCTTATGAAAATTGGTTTGCAAGAAAGTCCGTGCTTGCGACCTCTGCGTCTCTTCTGCAGGCAACGGTCACCGGACGAATGCATATTATGTTCGAGCCGCGTTCCGCGACAGGGCATCGCTTGCCAACGGCTGTGCATGGATTGCATGACAAGTAACCTGAGCAAAAGGGCGCACGGCAGGGAAGGTGGCAGTTGCACAGTCCGGCGGCTTCGCTTGCGTGTCGTCGATGTGCTTTCTTCGTGCGTCGCCTTCCAGTGAGAGGGTGCCCCGCAAGCGCGCAGCGCCGTGCGGTAGAATCTGAACGAAAATAAAATGGAGTAGACGAGTCGAGACATGCCAGCCCGAAAACAAGGCGAAAACTGGGACGATTTTCGATACTTTCTCGCTGTCGCCCGTACGGGCACGCTTTCAGCTGCGGCGGAAAGGTTGGGCACGGAACACACAACGGTTTCGCGACATATCCAGTCCCTCGAGAACGAACTCAAGAAACGGCTCTTCCACAAAAGTAACGCTGGTTATGTGCTGACTCCTGCTGGTGAGGGGGTACTGCAAACTGCGGAAGCCATCGAGAGCGCTTACCTGTTGTCGAAGGCGCCGACGGGGGGCGAGCAGCAACTTGAGGGCGTGGTTCGGGTCGGCGCGCCCGACGGATTCGGGAGTATATTCCTGACCCCGAAGCTCCATGAGCTCACCGATTTGCATCCAGCGCTGGAGATCGAGGTTTTCGCGGCGCCACGCGTTTTCAGTCTCTGGAAAGGCGAGGTGGATATCGCAATCAGCCTTTCGAGCGCCGAGCACATGCGAGTGGCGTCGCGACGTTTGACCGACTATCGGTTGTTCGTCTATGGCTCAAGAAGCTATCTCGCGCAAGCGGAGCCTATCAGGGCGGTTCGTGACCTCGAACGGCATCCGTTCGTCGGCTATGTGGAGGAGGGACTCTTCGCCCCCGAACTGAATTATCTGAGCGCGATCACCGACAAAATTGCGCCGCACATCCGAAGCTCGGCATTGTTGCCGCAAGTATTCGCCACGCTCGGCGGCCAGACGCTAGGTATTCTGCCGGCGTATATCGCCGCTTTCTTTCCTTCGCTCGTGCGTGTGCTTCCAGACGAGGTCGCGTTAACCTGTTCGTTTCACATGCACGTTCATCAGGATCACAGGAAAGCCGCGCATATTCGCGAGGCGGCCAATTTCATCGCCGAGGCTGTTAGGCGCAATACGCGCTTGTTCATGGGCGAGCCTTCGTGAAAGGTTGGGAAATGCTCGGCGAGTTTTCTGTCGCGCAGAATATGCACAACCACTGTTCATTTTTTCGCTTACCGGGTCTTTATGGTCGCGCGATCATCAAAGTGTTGGGAGGACGACGAGGCTTGCCGACCGGAATGCAAGACCTTGCAAGCTGGATCGCGGGACGTCGTCTCCGCAGGCACACATAAGGAGTGGAAGTATGACGCGAGCAATACGGCTGAATGAAACGGGCGGCCCAGAGTCGATGAGCTGGGAGGAGGTCGACATCGGCAAGCCCGGCAGCGGTGAACTGCGCGTGCGCCATACCGCTGTCGGCTTGAACTATATCGATGTCTATCATCGGCAAGGTGCTTACCCGCTGCAATTGCCTACTGGCTTGGGCGTCGAGGGAGCGGGCGTCGTGGAAGAAGTCGGGCCCGGTGTCAAGGGCTTCGCTGTTGGCGATCGTGTTGTGTATGCCGGTGGCCCTCCAGGCGCGTATTCGATCGAACGTCTGTTGCCTGCGGCGCGAGCCGTCAAGCTGCCTGAGTACGTGAACGATCAATTGGCGGCGAGCGTGTTCTTCAAAGGGCTGACCGTGGAGTACCTCATTCGTCGGTGCCACGAGGTCAAGCAAGGCGATGTCGTACTGTGGCACGCGGCAGCGGGCGGCGTCGGATCGCTTGCGTCTCAGTGGTTGAGTCACATTGGTGCGACGGTCATTGGTACGGTAGGTACGGACGAGAAAGCAGAGTACGCACGCGAGAACGGCTGCGCGCATACGATCAATTATCGGAAAGAAGACTTCGTCGCCCGGGTCAAGGAAATCACAGGCGGCGCGGGCGTCTCCGCCGTGTACGACTCGGTAGGCAAGGACACGGTCAATGGGTCGCTGGACTGTTTGCGTCCGCGTGGCATCCTGGTGAGCTTCGGGATCGCTTCCGGGCCGGCGCCGCTGATCGATTTGTCGACGCTCGGGGCAAAGGGTTCTCTGTTCGTTACAAGGGCTTCGGTCGCTCATTACACCGGACAACGCGAAGAACTCGAGGGCGCCGCACAGGCGGTTTTCGACATGTTGAAGGCCGGCCACCTGAAGGCTGACGTGCCCACGGTTTATCCTTTGGCCAACGTCGTGCAGGCGCACAGGGACATTCAAGCAGGAAAGACATCAGGCTCTGTGGTTCTGATGCCTTGAGCGCATAGGCTAAGGCACCGTTTTCATTGTCGCGAAAAAAGCGCCCATTTTTGGGCGCTTTTTTCATTTGTATCGAGCGGGCTCGAACTAACGGGCCTTAAGCACCGTGCTTGGCGAAGCCCCGTAGACTTTCTTGAAGAGCCGGCAAAAGTGCGACAGGTCCGCAAATCCGCATTGATAGGCGGCCTGCGTGACTTGACGAACCTTTCCTTCACTCAGCACTGCATAGCTCGCTTCGAGGCGTCGGCGCCAGATCTGCTGCATGGCCGTAGTGCCGCGCACTGCAAACACACGCGAGAGCGTTCTTTCCGATACATGTAGTTCGTTAGCCAAGGTATCGATGCACAATTCGTCGTCGTCGAAATGTGTGTCGATATATTCCAGTGCCTGCTTGTATAACTGATCGTGTCTGCAAGCCGACGTCGCGCCTTCATGCTGCAGTTGAATTTCCATTGCCGCCGTCAGTGTATCGACCAGTGCGCTGGCGTAGCGTGCCCTGGCCGCACTTGGCGCATTGGGATCGAGGCGGATGGCCTCTTTCATCATCTGCGCGAGTAGCAGCGCCATTGGCTGATTCTCGGCTATTTTCACGTTGACGAGCGATTCCGCGCGGGCAAATCTGGAAAGCAGCATTGCTCGCGGCATACGGAGCAACAACAAGGAACTGGTGTTCAAGTCGTGAATGAAGGGCCGTCCCGAATCATTGAGCGTAATATCGCCTGCGTGGAGCATGACCTCACGCCCTTGCTGAGACGAAAGCGTGGTGCCGGATTCGACAAACAGCAGGACGAAATCGTCGAGAGAGTCGCGGCGAATCCGGCGGTCGGTGCGCTCGAAGCAATGGTGTAAGGCACTGAATCGGCCAATGCTCGCATTCCCGATGGTGTGGCCGTGCAGACTACCTTCGAATTCTTCTGCTTCGGAGAACCGGCCGTCCGCAGGCATGAATTGCGCCGCCACTGCGTCGTTCCAGAACTCGGGCCGTTGACGGGCCACGATACCGTCTGTTGAATAGTGAAATTCCATAGCGTCCCTGCTCAAAAGTACCGCCAATCCTGCGATTCGCGTCGTTAAATCCAGCCCATAAGCAAGCAAACATCAGGCCAGAAATCGGAAAAATCACGCGCCAGTAGCCATCAAGGATAGGTATAGAGCGGGGTAGTCGATATTCGGACTTTCACCGTAATCGGGCATGGTTACCGCACTGCATTGACTAGCTGGTTCCCCAAAAGGGTGCGCACGGCGGGGCATGGTTCAGGTATGCGGCGTATTCGGCTTTTTCTAATCACGTCAATGCGGTCGCTCCGACATTGACTCGGCTGCAGGTAACTCGGCGCGGGTGAACACTGACGTGAGGCACGCACGGCGAGAATAAAAATAGCTGTTATGCGATGTGTGCACAATGAGTGTTGAATTTCTCCCTTATCCGGGTCTTGTAATCGCTCCAATATCTGTCAATACAAGGCGGGCGCGTATGTGAGCCCGACTTCAGATCGCGGGCACATCGAAACATAAAGCAACGAGGATGCGTGCCCTATAAGACAGATTACAAATGGAGACAAGGCATGAGTTCAGTCCTGGCAGCGGCGAGCCCCGTAAGAATGAACGGTAAAGAACGTGTGATTGTCTTTGCGTCATCTCTCGGGACAGTTTTTGAATGGTACGATTTTTTCCTCGCGGGTGCGCTTGCCCCCTACATCAGCAAGACGATTTTCTCTGGGGTCAACCCGACTGCCGCGTTTATTTTCACGCTATTGAGCTTCGCCGCAGGTTTCGCGGTGCGGCCGTTGGGTGCCGTGTTCTTCGGGCGCCTCGGGGATATGTTGGGGCGCAAGTATACGTTCATGGTGACCATCGTGTTGATGGGTTCATCCACTTTTCTGGTCGGTCTGCTCCCCGGATATGCTGCGATCGGGATTTTTTCGCCCGTCATTTTCGTGGCAATGAGGATGCTTCAAGGCCTCGCTCTGGGCGGTGAATATGGCGGCGCGGCCACGTATGTCGCAGAGCATGCACCAGCCAACAAGCGCGGCGGCTGGACCTCGTGGATTCAGATGACCGCGACGCTGGGCCTTTTCCTATCGCTGCTCGTGATCCTTGGGGTCAGGACGAGCACGGGTGAGGCCCACTTCGCCGCGTGGGGCTGGCGCATTCCGTTCCTGCTTTCCGTCGCGTTGCTGGGCGTGTCCGTGTGGATTCGCCTGCAGCTCAGCGAATCACCCGCGTTTCAGCGCATGCACGCCGAAGGCAAGGCATCTAAAGCGCCCCTGAAGGAAGCGTTCGGACATTGGAAGAACGTCCGACTGATGCTCATCGCGCTTTTCGGTGTGACCGCTGGCGAGGCTGTCGTTTGGTACACGGGCCAGTTCTACACGCTGTTCTTTCTGAATCAGACGTTGAAGCTCGACGGTCCAATGACCAACACGATTCTCATCGCCGCCTTGTTCGTCACTGCGCCGTTCTATGTGGTTTTCGGAGCGCTGTCCGACAAAGTGGGACGCAAGCCAGTGATGTTCATCGGATGCCTGTTGGCGGCCCTTACGTACATTCCCATGTTCAAGGCGCTCACTCACTATGTGAACCCGGCGTTGGAGGAAGCTCAGGCGCGAGCGCCAATCGTGCTTCTTGCGGACCCGCAAGAGTGTTCCTTTCAGTTCAACCCGGTCGGCACGGCCAAGTTCACCAGTTCCTGCGACGTTGCGAAGGCGGCGCTGTCGAAGGCCGGCGTCAGTTACGAAAATCGCCCTGCTCCGCAGGGGCAGGCGGCCACTATTCAGGTGGGTGGTCTGAGCGTGACCTCCTACGATGCAAAGTCTGGAAATGCCACCACCTTGGCATCGCAGTTCGATAGCGGGCTAATGCATGCACTGGCACAGAGTGGCTATCCGTTGAAAGCCGATCAGAATCGGGTGAACGTCGGCATGGCCATTGTCGTCCTGATTGTGTTGATGTTGTTTGGCACCATGGTTTACGGGCCGATGGCAGCGATGCTGGTGGAGTGCTTTCCAACGAGAATCCGCTACACATGTCTATCCGTCCCATATCACATTGGCAACGGCTGGTTTGGAGGATTTCTCCCGGCAAGTGCATTTGCGATCGTCGCAGCACGAGGCAATATTTATTCGGGGCTCTGGTATCCCATCGTCGTCGCTGCCGTTGCATGTGTCGTGTGCTTATTCTTCGTGAAGGAGACGAAAGGGATCGACGTCGACGACGAGTGATTGAGTGGCGTTGCGTGCCAGGTGCTGGTCGGTTGTGATGGCATTGGCGATTCTCGGGAATCACACTTTCGTCGAGCATGCACTCCTTTTGGTGCTTTTCATGTACGTCGCGTCTGACCGGTCTTTCGCGATTTTTGCCGCACTTTGCTGCCCTCACGACGCGACGCGGCATACAAGCTCCTGCGCGCAGGCGATCTGTCTGCGGTGTACGTGCTGAGCGTCGAGGATGAGGCATTTCAGGATCTGGCCCGTGCGTGGGCGGCTGCCCGAGACGATCTGCGGCAAGCCCGGCAGCG
Organism: Pandoraea terrae; assembly: GCF_902459695.1. Classification (GTDB taxonomy): domain Bacteria; phylum Pseudomonadota; class Gammaproteobacteria; order Burkholderiales; family Burkholderiaceae; genus Pandoraea; species Pandoraea terrae. The sequence goes on along the minus strand of NZ_CABPRZ010000006.1, from coordinate 104,517 downwards.
ACTGAAGTCGTTCCTGCTCTCGCACGGTGTGCGTTACATCGGCCGCGCGGACTGGGGCGCCGCGCATCGGCGCTGGCTCAGCAAGTATTCGTTCGAGAGCGAGTGGCGGCAACTGGCGTTTGACGAACATCGGCGCACAATCGAGGACCGGCTCGCACAATGCGACCGCCTGCAAGCGGCGCTGCGCGAGGCGGTGCTGACCTGGCGGTTCAACAAGCGTCCAAAACCTACCCTGACTCCAATTCCGAATTTCGTTCCAAGCAGTTCAACCGCCGCTCGTCGCTATCGGCATGTAAAGCCCCCATCGATCGGGAGGGCGACACCCGTTAAATACGCGGCGTCGTCCGATATCAAGAATAATGCGGCACGAGCCACATCTTGCGCTTCCGCGACGCGTCCCAAGGGAATCTGGGCAGTGAATTTTGCTTCAACTTCCTTTGCCTCTTGCGCACTGAGGCCTCTGCCCATGAAGTCAGGAAGCATTGGGGTATTGACCGGACCGGGGCAAACGACATTGACACGGATCTTGTCAGCGGCAAGCGCCAGTGCCAATGATTTTCCCAAGCCTACTACCGCGAACTTCGCGGCGGAATAGATTGGGCTAAATTGCGAGCCGACCAGACCTGAAACGGAGGCCGTCAACAAGATTGCGCCGCCGCCGCGTTTGCGCATGTGGGGAACGACATGACCACTTGCCACGACTGATGCTCGGAGGTTCAAGTCCATCGCATGCTGGTAGGCCACCAGGTCTACGTCTTCGATCCCACCTGGTCCTGGCGTACCAGCGTGATTCCAGAGGATGTCGATGCCTCCAAGACGGATGGCAGCTTCGTCGACTGCACGCTTGCACTCATCCGGGGAGGTCAAATCGGCCTGAACGGCATAGGCGGTGCCACCCTGTCGACGGATGTCTTCGACGACGGACGATGCTTTGCCGCCGTCGAAGTCGACGACTGCAACCGCAGCGCCTTCGCTGGCGAACAACAGAGCGGATTCTCGGCCAATGCCGGATCCGGCGGCAGTGACGACGACCAATTTATCTTTCAGGCGCATAGGTGCCTCGCTTAAAGCCGCGTGCGGTACGGCTCGGTTGATGGAGTGCCCGGCATGGGGAAACAGCGGGAGGTCGTGCTGCTCGATGAACCTAACGCAGTATGCTGAGGTGACGGCACGGGGGAGTGTCTCCTGACATGTCGCAATTGACGACCAGCACACGAGGTTATCCGGGTCAGGCAAAACCAAAAGCTGGACACATGGTATCGCATGACATAGTATGCATGCAAACGATATTTTGAACTCAGTAGATGGAGACGACATGAACCTTGACGCAAAGCGGGGCTATTCAGAGCCTCTCCAATACATTGCGGGGCAGTGGCGAGCCGGTCGGGGCGGCGTTGTTGGCCAGATTCACAATCCGGCCACGGGCGAGGGGCTGTCCGATATTCGCGGTGCGAACGAGGACGACCTGAATGATGCGCTTGCGGCTGCGGATGACGCGTTCGGAACTTGGCGCCGGAAATCGGCGATCGAGCGTGGCGGAATCTTGACGCGGGCGGCGACCTTGTTGCGCGAGCGAGCAACGGACATTGCGCGCGTCATGACACTCGAGCAGGGTAAGCCACTGGCCGAATCGACGCTCGAAGTGATGCTTTGTGCCGAAACCCTCGAATGGTATGCGGCCGAGGGATTGCGAGCGTATGGCCGGGTCATCCCTCCGCGGTCGGGTGTCGCGCGGCAAATGGTGCTGCCCCAGCCGATTGGTCCAGTCGCCGCCTTCGCGCCGTGGAATTTTCCCGCGCTGTTGCCCATGCGCAAGATTGCGCCTGCATTGGCTGCCGGTTGCACGATGGTGCTGAAACCCGCTGAGGAAACGCCCGCTTCGGCGCTCGCGCTTGTCGCAGCGCTGCGGGACGCCGGATTGCCGGATGGTGTGCTCAATGTGGTATTCGGACAGCCGGCGGAGATCTCCGAGCATCTCATCCGTTCCGACGTGATCCGGAAGATTACGTTTACTGGATCGACTGCGGTGGGCAAGACGCTTGCGGGGCTGGCGGCGCAACACGTCAAACCTTGTACGCTGGAACTCGGGGGGCATGCGCCAGTTTTTGTATTCGACGACGTTGACATCGAGCGGACGGTCGCCGTGTGTGTCCAGGGGAAACTGCGCAACGCTGGGCAGGTTTGTACCTCTCCGACCCGGTTCTTCGTGCAGACCGGCATCTATGATCGCTTCGTCACGCAACTGACGGCGGCGATGGCGCAAACCAAGGTTGGCGACGGCCTGAGCGCGGAGAGCCAAATGGGGCCGCTCGCCAGCGCACGCCGTTTACACGCGCTGGAGGCAACGGTCGCGGATGCGGTCGCTGCCGGCGGCGTGGTCCGTACCGGCGGTGCACGCCTCGACGGCGCCGGCTATTTCTTCGCGCCGACGCTTATCGAAGGCACGCCGGTTCATGCGCGTCCGATGCAGGTCGAACCATTCGGGCCGATCGCGTTCGTTAACCCATTCGAAACCGTCGATGATGCGCTGCGTGAAGGTAATCGCCTGCCGTATGGACTGGCGGCGTACGTATTCACGTCGTCGTGGTCGACGGCCGCGGTGATGAGCGAGGCGCTCGAAGCCGGCGGCATCGGCATCAACGCTTTCAGCGTATCGCACATCGAGGCGCCGTTCGGCGGTGTAAAAGAAAGTGGATATGGGCAAGAGGGTGGGCTGGAGGGGCTGCAGGCCTTCCTTCACCAGAAGTACGTCCATCACGTTTGAAGCACGCGTGCGGGTGCGCGTCATCCGCATGACGGAAGGGCTTGGGAGAACAGGTAATGCTACGAAACAAGGTAGCGCTCGTGACGGGCGCAGCATCCGGGATTGGGCGAGCGGTCGCCGAAGCATTCGGACGCGAGGGCGCCCGTGTTGTGCTCGCGGACATTGCCGCGAAAGATGGGGCGGCGGTAGCGGAGGCGCTGCGGCAACGCGGTGTCGACGCATCGTTCAGGGAGATCGACGTCTGCGATCCCGGGCAGTTGGAATCATTGGTGAAATTCGCCGTGCGAGAACATGGCCGACTGGATATCGCATGCAATAACGCAGGTATTGGCGGGCCGACGACGCCGATCGCGGATTATCCGCCGGAGGACTGGCGTCGCGTGATCGACGTCAACCTATCTTCAGTCTTCTATGGCATGAAATTCCAAATTCCCGCGATGCAGGACAGCGGCGGCGGCGCGATCGTCAATGTTGCATCGGTGCTGGGTCTGGCGGGAAGCGCGAATGTCTGCGCATATACCGCGGCCAAGCATGGCGTGATCGGTTTGACAAAGGCAGCAGCGCTGGAGTGTTCAGCTCAAGGTGTGCGCGTCAATGCCGTGGCGCCCGGGTTCATCCGAACGCCGATGATCGGTCGCCACACGAGCGTGCCGGCGCATGAGGAAATGTTGAAAGCACTACATCCGATCGGACGTCTCGGGATGCCAGAAGAAGTCGCCGAATTGGTTGTTTGGCTGGCGTCGGACCGCGCGTCTTTCGTAACCGGTGCTTGCTATCCGGTTGACGGGGGGTATTTGGCGCGGTGACGAGTCGGCGCGATTCGGCACGGCCGACGGCGCGCGCGGAGACGGCTTGAGATGGCCGATCGCCGCGTGCGCGCGCCGCGCCGGCAGCATTAGAACGCGACTTTGTCGCGCCCCTTCAACTGCAGGATTTCCCGGGCTTCGTCCGGCGTGGCGACCTCGCGACCGAGGCCCTCGATGATCTCGCGGACTTTAAGCACCTGTTCAGCATTGCTGCGCGCGAGTTGCCCCGCGCCAATCCACAGGCTGTCCTCGAGCCCCACACGCACGTGTCCACCCATGGACGCGGCCATTGCGGCAACTGACATCTGGTTGCGGCCGGCGCCGAGCACCGACCAATGGTAATCCTTGCCCAACAGTCGGTCTGCAGTGCGCTTCATGTGCATCACGTCTTCGGGGTGCGCGCCGATTCCGCCCAGGAGACCGAACACGGTTTGCACGAAGAACGGCGGCTTGACCATGCCTCGATCGGCGAAGTGAGCGAGGTTGTACAGATGCGCAGTGTCGTAGCATTCGAATTCGAAGCGTGTACCGCTGGGCGTCAGCGTATCAAGTGCTACTTCGATGTCGCCGTAGGTGTTGCGAAATACGAGATCTCTGCTCCCCTCGAGATACGGGCGTTCCCAATCGTGCTTGAATTCCTTGAAGCGGTTGAGCATCGGGAATAGTCCGAAGCCCATCGTGCCGATGTTCATCGACGCGATTTCGGGCTCGAACACGCGAGCGGGCTGGATGCGCTCCTGTACCGACATGTACGGCGAACCACCGGTCGTCAGGTTGATGACGACATCGCTGCGATGCTTGATGCTCTCGAGAAACGGCGCGAATGCTTCGGGGCGTTGATCGGGCTTGCCGTTCGATGGATCACGTGCATGCAGGTGCACGATTGCCGCGCCAGCCTTCGCTGCGTCAACTGCGGAGTCGGCGATTTCTTCCGCGGTGACGGGCAGATAAGGCGACATCGACGGGGTATGGATCGAACCAGTGATCGCGCAACTGATAATGACTTTTCGACGTGACATATGGATTCCTTATGGAAGTGGTTGTTGATGGCGAATGAGCCGGCTAGGATGTGCGCTCAGGTGGCAGATGCTGGCAGGCGAACGGCGGCGGATGCGGATAGTGCGTCGATTTCGGCATCGCTGTAGGCCGCTTCTGCGAGGATTTCCCGGCCGTGCTGACCATGCTGAGGCGGTGGGCGCCGCTGCTGCGTGCGTTCTCCGTCGAACCGGATCGGTTGCGACACGCCGCGGAGTTCGCCGCGCAGCGGATCGTCGTAGCTGTAGACGATGCCGCTCGCCAGCGTATGCGGATGCACCGAGATTTCCGCCAGCGAATGGATCGGGGAGCATGGAATGCCGGCTTGACCAAGCAGGGTGAGCCAGGTGTTGCGGTCGCGCGTGACGAGGACCGCGCTTACCAGCGCGACGGTTTCCGCCCGGTGAGCAACGCGATCGGCGTTGGTGCGAAATCGCGGATCGTCAACGCTCGATTCGAGCCCGACAATCGCACAAAATTTCTTCCACAACGCGTCGTTTGCGACGCCCAGTATCAGAGGGTGGTCTGCCGTGTCGAAGGTTTCATATGGACAAAGCGATTCGTGGCCCGATCCAGGCTTCACCGGTTCCGTACCTCGCTCCCAGAAGGCTTGCAGGTAATAACCGAGAAAGCCGATCGCCGAGTCGAACAGCGATACCTCGACGAGACCGCCTTCGCCACTCCTGCCACGTTCCAGGAGTGCGGCGAGGATGCCGATCAACGCGTGCAGGCCAGTCGCCTGGTCGACTGGCGAGAACGGACTGCGTACTGCAGGACCGTTGGGCTCTCCGGTGATGGACAGCATGCCGGAGAACGCTTGAAGGATAACGTCATATCCCTTGTCATCGCGCATCGGCCCGCTGGGCCCGAAGCCTGAGATGTTGCAATACACCAAACGCGGATTGAGTCGGCGAAGGGTCGACTCATCTACATTGAGCCGTTGTGCGACGCCGGGGCCGAAGCTGCAGATCACAACGTCGGCGTTGGCGGCAAGCCGGTGAATGACTGCTTGGCCATCTGGATTGCGGAGATCGACGATGAGGCTGCGTTTGTTGCGATTCGCGCTCAGGAAGACCGTGCCCGTTGGCGGCGAGCGGTCGCTTGAGCGAAACGGCGGCCAACCGCGCGTTTCGTCGCCGTCCGGCGCCTCAATTTTGATGACATCGGCCCCCATGTCGCCTAGATACTGGGCGCACAGCGGTCCCGCCAAGACCTTGGAAAGGTCAAGAACCTTGATGCCCTCGACAGGCGTTCGACTCATTCGGTTGTCTCCTTCACATCGGAAATTTGATTGTTGCCCTGTTCAACGAAAGCGCCGTGGCGCTGCAACCCGGCGCGCGAGCGTGAACCGTGGCCTATCCGAACCGGAACCCGGTGTAGCCAGCTCCGGCGACATTCCGGCAGATGTCCCGATAGGCGCCTGATCAGGTGTTTCTGGCGTCATTTCGCGGTTCTTGAGTAGGGAGAGAATCGGGGGCAGGCAGCGAGGCGTCCTCGCATTGCGAGGTGACGTGCTGTCCGAGCTGTTGCAACAGCTCGGAGACAGGCGGAACCAAATTGGCGAAATGGGCAAAGCCGTGCGTCATGCCGGCCGCGCGGTGCAACTGAACCATGACACCTGCCTCGGCCAGGCGACGCGCATAGTCCTCGCCTTCGTCACGCAGCACGTCGTATTCAGCCGTCGCGATCCAGGTGGGCGGCATGCCCGAGAGGTCGTCGGCCCGCACGGGCGAAATACGAGGGGTGAGCCACAGCCCGGGCGGTGCGTAGTGTTCGAAAAACCAGCGCATGTCGGCTCGAGTGAGCGGCATGCCGTCCGAGCACAGGCGGTAACTGTCGCGTTCGAAATCGGCGTCGGTGACTGGATAGAGCAGGAATTGCAACGCGCACGACACGCGCTGACGCAACGCGGCGAGCGCGACGATTGCCAAGTTGCCGCCTGCGCTGTCTCCTCCGACGACGAAGGGCACCGCATCGCCGGCGAGGCGTTCGCGTGCCGCGAAACTCCACGCGATGGCGTCTTCGGCATCGTCCAGTCCGGCCGGAAAACGATGCTCCGGCGCGAGGCGGTAGTCGACGAGCAGAAGCGCGCAACTGCTGTGATGGACGAGCTCGCGGGCGAGGCCGTCGTAGTAGTCGAGACTGCCGCACACCCAGCCGCCGCCATGAAAATACACGATGAGCCCCTTGGCACGATCCGTCGGACGATAAAGGCGCGCCGGTACCGATCCCGACCGGGTGGGCACGTGCATCTCTGTCACAGAGCCGACTGCGGGCCCCGGCCCAAGCGCGGCCCTCGAGCCGTCCAGACTGGCACGCAATTGCGGTGGTGTGCAATCGGCGATAGCCGGCCGACCGGCGCTTTGCGCTAGCTGAATCAAGTGCTGAAAGACGGGATGCAACGGCATTACGGCTGTCTCCGGAAGAGCCAAGTACTTCCTCCGCGATGAGCGTGCACCGGGAAAACCATGGCTTTAGTTTGGTAGATTGTATTGCACAATATAGTATGCATGCAAACAATAATAAACCTTGTCGTCGGCCCCTGTTTAGCCGCACTGGTCCGGTCAAGATGAACATAAATCTGGAGGCGATCAATAGCCCGGACATACACAACCGGGTGACATTTGAAGTCAATTTCCGTGCCCGCGTGCCTGCATCGCGAGATCAAGACAAAATCGCGAACAAGTCAACGCCCTACAGCCTCGGCGGCAAGCTGCTCCCTGTCCCGGCGCGCGACACACTTGCCATAACCGTCACAAAAGGAGATCCATCGTGTCAGATCGTTTGATCGACGTTCAGGAGTATGTCAACGCCAGAAGAATTTCCGCCTTCCAGTGGTCGATCGTCGTCGTCTGTGTGCTGCTTATGGTCGTCGACGTTTACGATGTCGCTGCCATCGGCTACTCCGCGCCGCTCATCATCGAGCAGTGGCAAATAGACAAATCGGTGTTTGGCGTGATCGTGAGTGCAGGTGTCTTCGGCATGGCGGCAGGTGCGCTTCTCAATGGCGTACTGACCGATTACCTGTCCCCGAAGAAGGTGCTGATCAGCGCGTTACTGATCTACGCGCTGTGCACGATCGCGTCGGCTTACGCGCGCGACCCGGTGATGCTCGGGGTGTTGCGGTTCTTCACCGGATGCGGTATCGGCGCTGCCGTCCCCATCAGCGTCGTGCTGACCCACGAGTATTCGCCACAGCGCGTGCGCGCGTTGCTCACCAGCGTGACGGTATGCGGAACCTATGCCGGCGCCGTGATTTGCGGTTGGGTGGCGGCCGCCTTGATGCCAACGCATGGGTGGCAGATCGTTTTTCTGATCGGCGGCGTCGCCCCGCTGGTGCTGGCAGTGATATGCCTCGTGCATTTGCCGGAACCGTTGCAGTACATGGTGTTAAAGCATCGACCGGCCCGCCAGGTTGCTCGCGTATTGCGGAAGATCGATCGCACGGCGTCGCTCGATGGTGCGCGCTTCACGGTTCGAGTCGATGGCGCCGATCACAAGCAATCGAATGAATTGAAGGTGATCCTGTCCCGGAGGATGCGGCTTTCTACGCTCATGCTGTGGAGCATCTATTTTCTTGGCGTAGTGGTGTACTACGTGATGATGAGCTGGCTGCCGACCATGCTGCGTGAAAACGGCATGAGCATTCGGGAGGGGGCGCTGATCACGAGCCTGCTGGTGACGGGCGCCATTTTCGGGGCGCTGCTGTTCGGATGGCTGATGGACCGGTTCGAGCAGCACATGGTACTCGTGATCGGCCTGTCGACAGGCGTCGTACTGGGCGGGGTCATGGCGTATCAGATCAATCAGCCCGCCTATTTGCCGATCAGCGCCTTCGCCGCCGGATTTTGTACGATCGGCACAATTTCTTCGATGTTCGCGCTCGCCGCGTCGACCTATTCGCCTGACGGCCGTACGGCTGGGATTTCATGGATGAACGGTGTAGGGCGATTCGGCGGATTGCTCGGGCCGATAGTTGCGGCCGCATTGCTGCGGCAGGGCATGGCGGTCGGAATGGTGCTGGTCTGGTTGATGATGGTGCCGACGGGATTGCAAGTGGTGGGATTGCTTCTGAAGCGTGCCTGTGCGCGCCGCTTGTCGGAAGACCGTCGCTCGCCTGACGCGGGGGCAATGATGTCGGAGATTGTTTAAGGGGGGGCGCTTCCGGCACATGCTTCCGGAAGCGCCACCTTCCCGTCGTGAGGGTGTCAATAAGACTTCGGCAGATTGAGAACCTTCTCCGCGATGAACGACAGGATCAATTGCGGTGAAATTGGGGCGATACGTGGCAGCATCGCTTCGCGGAAGTAGCGTTCGACGTGATACTCCTTCGCATAGCCAAAGCCCCCGTGCGTCAATACCGCGGTCTCGCACGCACGGAAGCCGGCTTCCGCGCAAAAGAATTTCGCGGCATTCGCTTCGGCACCGCATGAGCGGCCCTGGTCGTACAACCAGGCCGCCCGCTGATAGAGGAGCGTGCCGGCTTCGAGGTCGACCCAGCGCTCCGCCAGCGGATGCTGAATGCCCTGATTTTTGCCGATCGGGCGGTCGAACACGATCCGTTCGCCGGCGTAGGCGCTGGCGCGGCGCAGCGCAGCTTTACCGAGACCGGTCGCCTCGGCCGCCAGGAGCACGCGTTCCGGATTGAGTCCGTGCAGGATGTATTCGAATCCCCGCCCCTCTTCACCGATGAGGTCTTCCTGCGGAATTTCCAGTCCGTCGATGAACAGTTCGTTTGAGTCGACCGCCTTGCGGCCGAGTTTCTCAATTTCTCGCACCTCGATCTTGCTGCGATCGAGATCGGTGTAAAACAGGCTCAACCCATGGGTTGGCGACTTCACTTCGCCGATGGGCGTGGTACGGGCGAGGAGCATGATCTTGTGCGCGACCTGGGCAGTCGAGATCCAGACCTTTTGTCCGTTCACGACGTAATGATCGCCGCGGCGGACGGCCGTCGTCTTGAGCTTGAGCGTATTGAGGCCGGTATTGGGTTCGGTGACGCCGAAACATGCCTTGACCTGACCTGCGATGATGGGCGGAAGCCACCGCGCTTTTTGCGCGTCGGTACCGTGAACGACGGCCGGATGAAGTCCAAATACGTTCATATGAACGGCGGAAGCGCCCGACAGACCTGCACCTGTCGAGGTGATCGCCTCCATCATGCACGCGGCTTCGCTGATCCCGAGCCCGGCTCCTCCGTATTCGACGGGCATGGCGATACCCAGCCAGCCGGCACCGGCCAGCGCCGAGTAGAAGTCGTCGGGGAAGCCGCCTTCACGATCCCTCTGTAGCCAATAGTCGTCGTTGAACGGAGTGCACACCTCCTGGATTGCGGCCTGAATGGCCCGCTGATCTTCGCTCAGATCGAAATTCATAGTGAATTGTCTCGTTTCGTGTTGGAATCGTCAGGGGCAGTATCGACTCGCCCGGCGGAGTCCGAAGCCTCACGCATGTCCGATTCATGGTGCTGCGACAAGGACTGCCCTCGCGGTCAGGCTGTTAAGCCGCCTGGGGCTGGCATGAGTCGTGTCGTCGGAAAACCATGCCGCATGATCAATTATGTATGCATGCATACGATATGGCAAGCATCGGTTAGCCAGCCGGTTGGCGCCTCAAAGACAGCGACACAGCGCTCGCCAGCGACGGGCGAACAATTTGCGAAACGGTAGTGTCGAGATGTCGATCAGTGCGTCAGCTCGCACGTCGATGCTGGCACCAACTGAACCTGGCAGCGCCGTATTCAGTGAAGCCGACATCGACATCGATGTGCGACAGCGATGGGAAGACTGGACAGGCGGGGAGTGACGCGCGAACGAGAATCCACGCATTAGATTGTCCAATGTGGAACAATACTATATCGTAGGCTATTTTATGTAATCGAACGAGAGCGGATCGCTACACTGACGCTCGGGAACTGGGCGCTGCCAGCATGTTCCGTGTGTCATTGGACGACCTGCCGAAAGGGGGAGCAATTTGAACGTATCGCCTCGAAAGAAGGCCACCGCGTCTGCGGCGCGGAAACCGAAAGATCGTCAACTGAAAAGTGGGCGCAACACTGGCGACGAACAGGCGCCTACATACGTCGATTCCGATAACTGGGACCAGCGTCTCGGCTTCTTGATGCATGACGTATCAAGGCTGAGACGGACCGTGTTTGACGATTTCATGCGGCCACTCGGCGTGACTCGTTCCCAATGGTGGGTGCTTGCCCATCTGTCGCGTCACGATGGCATGGTTCAGACTGAACTGGCCAACCGCCTGGAGCTCGGCAAGGCGGCGCTTGGCGGTCTCGTCGATCGGCTGGAGTCGGCGGGCATCGTTGAGCGACGCGCCGACGAGATCGATCGTCGCGCGAAACGGGTCTATTTGTCTGCGAAGGGCGCCCGGCTCATCGCCGAGATGCGCGAGAGAAGCAATCAAATGAGCGACCGGATCCTGAGTGGGTTGACGCGGGATGCGCGCCGGCAACTCGCTGAAATGCTGGCGCTCGTCAAGAGAAATCTCGTCGCGATTCGCGAGGAAGCCGGATGGCGAGACGACGAGGACATATGACAACGTCACTTAACGTACCGACGTCTCGGAACGGCTTTCGATAATCGCGGCGGTGTGAAGAATTCGCTGGGCTTGCTTGAGGTGCGGCATGTCCAGCATCTTGCCGTCCAGACCAATCGTGCCGAGCCCTGGATTTGCGGTGAACAAATCGACGACGCGCGTTGCCCAATCGACTTCTGCCTTCGTGGGCGAGAACGTTTCGTTGATGATATCGACCTGATCGGGATGGATGGCGATTTTGCCTGTGAATCCGGCTCTGCGCGACAGAGCGGCTTCGTTGCGCAGGCCCTCTCCGTCGCGATAGTCTGCCCAGATGGTATCGACCGGCTGCACGTTGGCAGCGGTTGCGCCTGCGAGACACAGTGCTTTGGCGAGTGCGTAGACGGAATCGTATTGTCCGCCTTCCAACCGATTCGCACTTGCGCCAAGCGCAGCCGCGAGATCTTCCGCGCCCCAGGTGAGTCCGCGCAGCCTGGTACTGCACCCGGAATACGTGCCCAGCGCAAACAGCGAACGGGCCGTCTCCGTAGCGACCGGCATGATACCGATTGCGCCAGGGGGGAGGCCGTCGCGCGCTTCGAGCGCGTCAAGACAATGAGAGAGGCGGGAAATATCGGCCGGCCCGTCGACCTTCGGCAACAATATGCCGTCGGGTGCGCCGGAGACGACCGCGAGGTCGAGCATGGCCTGCGGGGTAGAGAGCGGGTTGATGCGCACCCATAGCTTTTTCCGCCGTCGATCTGGTCGATTGCGCAAGTAGTCGAGGACCATTGTTCTGGCCAGCGCCGTTCGCGACGGAGCGACCGAGTCCTCCAGATCGAGGATCAAGGCATCCGCGCCGGAAGACAGACTTTTGTGCAGCTTGCGTTCGTTGTCACCGGGGACGAACAACAATGAGCGAAGCGGCGCGGCGACCATTGCCGTCGTATATGCCGTGTTCATGGGATGAATTTCCGTCACGAGTTGGAGGGCAACCGGTACATCAACGCGGTTCGCTTGCAGGAAGCCACCAGCTCGTTCCGCTGGTTGTACGCAAGATGCTGGAAGACGACAATGCCATTGTCGGGCCGTGAGCGACTGGCGCGCTTTTCGATCACGCGAGTCTCGACTCGCAGCGTATCGCCGGCAAACACTGGCTTCGGAAAGCGAACTTCGTCCCAACCCAGATTGCCGATGGTCGTACCCAGCGTGGTGTCCGCGACCGAGATGCCAACCATTAATCCGAGCGTGAAGGCGCTATTCATAAGTGGCCGCCCGAACTCGGTGTCCTTCGCGTATTCGATGTCCAGATGGATCGCCGCGGGGTTGTGCGTCATCGTGCTGAACAACAGATTGTCGGTTTCGGTGACGGTCCGTCGGATGTCGTGCGAGAACACCCGGTCGATCTCGAACTGTTCGAAGTAAAGGCCTGGCATGAGCTTTCCAATAAGTATGTATGGTGATAGTATGCATGCATACGTATTATCTGTTGGATTAGAAAAAACCCTAAGATGCAGTGGAAGGCGGGCGTCACGCGCAGCGACTTGCGCTGTTTCGATTCGACCGTTTTTCGGTAAGGGAACCGCAAGGTATCGGGTACCCAGATCATCGTAAGCTCATTGGCCCGCGAGACTGCTGCCAAGCCTAGGCAGTCGCCACGATCGTTTTAGATCCGGTCCCTGCGACAATCACCTATGGGATCCGTCCCGCAAGCCTGATTACACTCGCATCCGCGAGACTGATCGTCGTCCCCATGACATTCGCCCCATCAGACTTCGTGTCAGCACGAAAAATCCCACGGCACAACCCGGCAAGCACCGTCTGCACCACTGTTGCGAATCTGCCGAGATGATTGGATCCACCAGTTAAGGCATCAGGCTTTGACGCACGGGTCACCGATACACGTGTTTCGCCTGCACGAAATTGCCACAGCACAACGCGCAATTACCCCTTTCGCCGAACATCAACCTAATCGCAGAGGTAAACATGCACTCCATCGATCCGATGCCCCGTAAGCGGATCAAGTCCGTCCTGATTGCCAACCGCTCCGAAATTGCGATCCGCGTAATGCGCGCCGCAGCGGAGATGAATATGCGCACCGTCGCGATATATTCGCGTGAAGACCGGCTGGCATTGCATCGCTTCAAGGCTGACGAGAGCTACCTTGTGGGCGAAGGCAAGAAGCCGCTTCAGGCCTACCTGGACATCGAGGACGTGTTGCGCATTGCGCGCGCCGCCAAGGTGGACGCCATTCACCCCGGCTACGGATTCCTGTCGGAAAACCCGAATTTCGCCGAAGCCGTGATCGCGGCCGGCATCGAATGGGTGGGCCCGTCTCCGGAAGTAATGCGCACGCTGGGCAACAAGGTGGCGGCGCGCAATGCCGCCGTCGCGGCAGGCGTGCCGGTTATGCCGGCCACGCCTCCGTTGCCGCCGGACCTTGACGAATGCAAGAAGCTGGCAGCCGGCATCGGCTACCCGGTCATGCTCAAGGCCAGCTGGGGCGGCGGCGGGCGCGGCATGCGCGTCATCAACGGCGCAGCCGAATTGCCCAATGCGCTTGCAGCGGCCCGGCGCGAAGCGCTGGCGGCCTTTGGCAACGATGAGGTTTACTTTGAGAAGCTCGTACAGCGCGCCCGCCACGTGGAGGTACAGATCCTGGGCGATCGACAAGGCAACGTAGTGCACTTGTTCGAGCGCGACTGCACCGTGCAGCGCCGCAACCAGAAAGTGGTGGAACGGGCGCCCGCGCCCTACCTCGACGACGCCCAACGCCAGGCCCTGTGCGACAGCGCCATCCGCCTGATGAAGGCCGTGGACTACACGCACGCAGGCACGGTGGAGTTCCTAATGGATGCCGACAACGGGCAGTTCTACTTCATCGAAGTCAATCCGCGCATTCAGGTGGAGCACACGGTGACCGAGCTGATCACAGGCGTGGACATCGTCAAGGCGCAGTTGCGCATCAGCGAGGGGGGACGCATCGGCATCACGGAGGACACCGGCGAAGACGCCCCAGAGCACCGGGCCAGCGGCGTGCCGGAGCAGAGCCAGATCAGCTTCAACGGCACGGCGCTGCAATGCCGTATCACGACCGAAGATCCGGAGAACGGCTTTCTTCCCGACTACGGGCGCCTGTCGGCCTACCGAAGCGCCTCGGGCTTCGGCATCCGGCTGGACGCCGGCACCGCCTACGGTGGCGCGGTCATCACGCCGTACTACGACTCGCTGCTGGTCAAGGTCACGGCCTGGGCATCCACCGCGCGGGAGTCGGTACAGCGCATGGACCGCGCGCTGCGTGAGTTCCGCATTCGCGGCGTTGCCTCCAACCTGCAGTTCCTGGAGAACGTGATCAACCACCCGGACTTTGCCGCAGGCACCGTGACCACGCGCTTCATCGACACCACGCCCAAACTGCTCGAGTTCGCCAAGCGGCGCGACCGCGGCAGCAAACTGCTCGGATTCATGGCCGACATCACTGTCAATGGCAACCCGGAAATGGCGGGGCGCAAGATGCCTGAGCTGCCGTTTCCCAAACCCGTGCTGCCGCGCGCGGATTTGAACGCCCCCATTCCGCCTGGCTCACGCGATCGGTTGAAAGAACTAGGACCGAAGGGGTTCGCGCAGTGGATGCTGGACAGCCAGCCGGTATTGATGACTGACACCACGCTGCGAGACGCACACCAGTCGCTGTTCGCCACGCGCATGCGCACGGCCGACATGTTGCCCATTGCGCCGTTTTATGCGCGTGAGTTGTCGCAGTTGTTCTCCATGGAGTGTTGGGGGGGAGCGACGTTCGACGTGGCCATGCGCTTTTTGAAGGAAGACCCCTGGCAGCGCCTGGCACAGCTGCGCGAGCGCGTGCCCAATATCGTCTTCCAGATGCTGCTCCGCGGTGCCAACGGCGTGGGCTATACCAGCTATGCCGATAACGTGGTGCAGTTCTTCGTCAAGCAAGCGTCTGCGACTGGCGTGGACTTGTTCCGCGTGTTCGACGCGTTGAACTGGGTCAAAAACATGCGCGTGGCTATCGATGCCGTGCTGGATGCGGGGGCTCTGTGCGAAGGCGCCATCTGTTACACCGGCGACCTGTTCGACCCCACCCGCGGCAAGTACGACCTGAAGTATTACGTGGGCATTGCCAAGGCGTTGCAGCAGGCCGGCGTGCACATCCTGGCCATCAAGGACATGGCGGGTATTTGCCGCCCGCGGGCCGTGGCCGCGCTGGTCGCGGCGCTGAAGTCGGAAACCGGCCTGCCCGTGCATTTCCATACCCACGACACCAGTGGGATCGCCGCCGCCTCGGTGCTGGCGGCTGTGGACGCCGGCTGCGATGCCGTGGACGGTGCGCTGGACGCCATGAGCGGCCTGACTTCCCAGCCCAACCTCTCTGCCATCGCAGTGGCGCTGGCACATACCGAGCGCGATCCCGGCTTGTCGCCCCACGCGCTGCACGCGGCATCCACCTACTTTGAGGGCGTGCGGCGCTTCTATGCGCCGTTCGAGAGTGATATCCGCTCGGGCACGGCAGACGTCTACCGCCACGAGATGCCCGGTGGTCAATACACCAACCTGCGCGAGCAGGCGCGCGCCATGGGGCTGGAACACCGCTGGACCGAGGTCGCCCAGGCCTATGCTGACGTGAACCAGCTGTTTGGCGACATCGTCAAGGTCACACCCACGTCCAAGGTGGTGGGCGACATGGCCATCATGATGGTGGCCAACGACCTCACGCCAGCCCAGGTGGTCGATCCGGCGCACGAGGTGGCCTTCCCGGAGTCGGTGGTGTCACTGTTCAAGGGCGAACTGGGCTTCCCGCCAGACGGCTTTCCTGCCGGGCTGTCGCGCAAGGTACTCAAGGCCGAGCCGCCAGCAGCCTACCGTCCCGGCGATCACCTGCCCCCCGTGGATCTCGAGGCCGCGCGCATCACGGCCGCGAAGGCGAGCGGCATCCCTGTGGACGAGATGGATGACCGGCAATTGGCAAGTGCCCTCATGTACCCCAAGGTTGCCAGCGAATTCCATCAGCATTTGCAAAGGCATGGCGACGTTTCCGTCCTGCCCACGCCCACTTTCTTCTATGGCATGAACCCCGGCGACGAAGTGGCGCTGGAGATCGACGCCGGCAAGACACTGCTGGTGAGCCTGCAGACCATCCACGAGGACAAGGGCATCGCCAAAGTGCAGTTCGAGATGAACGGCCAGTCGCGCATGACCAGCGTGGCTCGGGCCGGAGCGGACACTGCCGCCCAACGCGCGGTGGCCGAACCCGGCAATCCGCTGCATGTGGGGGCGCCCATGCCCGGCGCCATCGTTACCGTACCGGTAGCGGAGGGGCAAACGGTGCACGCTGGCGCCACGCTGTTGTCGCTGGAAGCCATGAAGATGGAGACTCATCTGGCGGCTGAACGCGATGGCGTGATTGAGCGCGTGTTGGTCAAGCCGGGTGACCGTGTGCAGGCCAAGGATTTGCTGATCGTGTGGCGAGCATGAGCGCCGCAGCGCGAACGACCCGCTCCCGTACATCCACAATGCACATCAAGAGCTAACTCCTACCCAAACCGGAACAAAATGGGTCCGGTTTCAGAATTACGTGGACGCGATCCTCCCGGTCAGAAAATAGCCGGACAAGATGACTTCACCGGGGGCTCACGTTGCAACCGAGGCATGCGGAATCGAATCTCGGCGCGAGTGCCCGACGCCAAAAGGGCCGCGGGCGTATTGGCCGCGGCCATTCGACGAGCTTCGGGCAGTTTCGGGCAGCTTCGCGCTGCGCACGCCCGAACGTCCGAACGTCCGGGAGCGCGCTTTGCCGGCTATTTTACCGGTCTGCTTCGTGGCTCATCATGTGCGGCTGGGTCGCCTCGTGGATGCTCTCGAGGTAGCGCTGCGCGTCGAGCGCGGCCATGCAGCCCGTGCCCGCGCTTGTGATCGCCTGGCGATACACATGGTCTTGCACGTCGCCCGCCGCGAACACGCCCGGCACGCTGGTGCCGGTTGCGTTGCCGTTCAGACCGCCGTTCGTGAGGACGTAGCCGTTCTTCATCTCGAGCTGGCCGGCGAAGATGTCGGTGTTCGGCTTGTGCCCGATCGCGATGAACACGCCCTGCAGGTCGACGTCAGTCGTCGCACCGGACTGCATTTCTTTCACCCGGATCCCGGTCACGCCCGCGTTGTCGCCCATCACCTCGTCGAGCACGTGGTTCCACTTGATCTCGACGACGCCTTCCTTCTCTTTCTCGAGCAGGCGGTCAATCAGGATCGGCTCTGCGCGGAACTTGTCGCGGCGGTGGATTACCGTGACCTTCTTCGCGATGCCCGCAAGATACAGCGCCTCTTCGACCGCGGTGTTGCCGCCGCCGACCACCGCGACGTGCTGCTGCTTGTAGAAGAAGCCGTCGCAGGTCGCGCACGCGGACACGCCGCGGCCCATGAACGACTCTTCGGACGGAATCCCGAGATACTGCGCCGACGCGCCGGTCGCGATGATCAGCGAGTCGCAGGTGTACTCGCCCGAGTCGCCGATCAGGCGGATTGGCTTCTCGTCGAGCTTCGCGGTGTGGATGTGGTCGAAAACGATCTCGGTGTCGAAGCGCTCCGCGTGTTCGAGGAACCGCTGCATCAGCTCGGGGCCTTGTACGCCGTTGGCGTCGGCCGGCCAGTTCTCGACGTCGGTCGTTGTCATCAGCTGCCCGCCCTGGGCTAGGCCCGTGACGAGCACCGGCGACAGGTTGGCGCGCGACGCGTAGACGGCGGCGGTGTAGCCGGCTGGGCCGGAACCGAGAATAAGGACTTTGGTGTGCTTGCGCGAGATGGACATGGTGCCGAATTCGTAAAAAGGCGCTGTCTAGCGATAAAAGACGGTCTGCTCGGGTGGGATCGATTCATTCGCACGGCGCAACCGGGGCGCGAGTGTAGATGAGCATGAATCGCGCATCACAAAGGTCTGCCCGATGTGCGGCTGAGTGAGCCTGTCAATTGAGCAACACTTCGCATTCGCCGACAGCAAAATCGAGTAATGAAACGAATTTCTAACTCAGGAGAACAGCATTAACTCAATGCCGATGATGTGCGTGACGCAATTAGCGACGACGATCACCGGCTTGCGGGAAGGCCTGTGCGTAGCAGACGGGGCAACGGTGGCGGATACTATACTGCGCGTCACGCCACCATCGACTGCCAGAGTCTGCCGGTATAACTTGTGAACAGTCAGCGAACGCCTTTAGGTGGCAATGTTTATCGCAAGATCACGTATTCAATGCACACGGCTGATCGCATCATCCGCCAGGGTTACCTCTACCAAAGTCAGCCCCTCCTTGGAAACCCGTGACGGGAACACATCCTTCAAGCGACTTTCGTGAACCGGAATGACCCGTGTGTAGTCACCACCCACCGCCTTCATGATTTCCTCATAAGCCATAACAATGTTGATTTGACTTCCCTGAGCGTACCCTACAGGTCTATATTCCGGGTCTTCCTTATCCGAGCCAAACAGATTCTCGTACTTGTAGACCAAGTCACCCACGAGTGCCCAGACATCCTCGGAATTACGCTTTCCGTCGTTTCGAACGATGACATACTGACTTCCTGGAGTGTGCGAATCATATGCTGGCATCAGGTCGATGCCCGGCAAGACATCTTCCATCGGGCCACGGACGCTGACAAGCCGTCCCTGCCTTGCCAAATCCACGACCCTGAGAATATCCGATGGGTCAATCGCAGAGAGAAGCCATCGGAAACGCTTCTCTAGTGACAGCATCCAGACCCATTCCGACAGTTCTTGCTCCTGAATGTAGAACTTGGCGTTGCGGAAGAGGTCAATGCCGCCCATGTGGTCAAAGTGAGCGTGCGTGATAAAGACGTGTGTCACATCGTCTGGATGAACATCGCATTCGGATAAGACTTGATTCGCCGATCGCCAATTGACGATGGCATATGCTTCGGCCATCTCAGCTGCATGATCAACATGATTGAAACCAACGTCGACTAGCGCACATACGCCTTGCCCCTTTATGAGCACATATCCGTACGGCAGTTTCTCTGTGCCCGAATTGTGGTCGCCGTACACGAGACCTCCCTTCGGAAAATCAACCGTGTACGCGTACTCGAGTACGTGAATAGAGTACAGACTCATCGCTCCTCCATCTACCATTCTGTGAAAGACTGTTTAAAGGTACCCGCTATGCCCTCACCATCCGAGGTCACAGATCGGCAACATGAGCAACACGCAGAACTGATGTCGACCACTTCGAAGCCTGGAAGACACTGTCCGGCCGATTTAAGTTCAGTCAGCGCTCGCTTGATGCATTCGAGTGCGTTGTGGATTGGCGTTCCACTCTTCAGTCGAGACCGGGCGTCGTCAAGAGCGCGAACCGCTCTATCGACCCAGGACGCGCTTCTAGTCAAATGCCAGTGGAAATGCCGCGTATGTGCGGTCGCAGATAAAGCCCCCAAACAATCAGTTGTTTCGCCAAGTTCAAGCCGTGCCTTGTCGATCATCGGATGGTCGTAAACACCGACACTTCCGACCGACGAAAGTACAAGCAGACCAGCAACCTGCCCCGTGATATCACGTAAAGACGAAAAGATTGGCTTCGCGCGAGCCACGTATAGCGCGCTTGCAGCATCGAGGCGCTGCTGAATTGAAAGGAAATTGCCTTCAGCGATCGGAGTCTCCACGCCCTTGGCGGCATTACTGTGTTCCTTCATTTCTCTCCCGAACACGCGCGTAGCATCATCGCTCATGCAAATCTCCGATCCAAAAGAAGAGAGCCCGCGAGCACCGGATCGGAATCCCGTTCGATGGGCGGGTTGACTCGTGCCCGTCGGACATTGGCTCAGTCTTCATCAATGACTTGCCGAATTCGGGCTGTCAATTCTGTGGTGCCGCTCGGACTTCATTGCACCGTTTAGACCTCCTGCGCCCATACGGTGGCAGGAGGCGTTTCAATAGCGGGTAATGGACCTCAGAACGTCGCTTTGAACGTCAGGGAAATCCAGTTGCGGTCCCAATATTTGCCGAGGCTTGCGTTGCTGTTACTGAGGATGCCGGCCGAATCGTTGCTATGCCGCGCGATGAATCCGTTATAAGCGAGACTGACCGTGTACTTCTGCCTGACATCAGCCGTCAGCCCGATGCTGTAAGCGCCTTGACCTTGATTGTCTCCGAACGGGACGGGCGAGTTTCCATGCAGACCAATCGAAAAGAAGATCGGCATTTTCAGATCTACGCCGTTGAATACCGAGTACCAAATCGGCATGAACTGCACCCCCAATCCATACGCCTGCTTGGTCGGACAACCGTGATCGATGGCGACACCTGGCGTCGACGTGCCAGCGCCGCAGTTTTGCGGCAAACCAAGGAAAAGCTTATACGGATCGTTTGTAACCCGTAAGAGATTCGAGTAAGTGAGTTCGCCGATCAGCGTCGCAGAATCGAACAGCGGGGTTTTTCCGAAATAGGCGATAGCATTGACCAAGGCGGTGAAGACGTTGCCCTGCGGATGCCAATCTCCTTGGCCCGTAGATAAAAATACCGGCGCAAAGGGCGTCGCCCCCAGCATCGCATTCCGACGATAGGTAATATCCGTGCCCACCGACACGCCGGCGACGTCCTTTGACAAACTGAAGCCAATCAACTGTTGCCGAGGCTGCGTGTAGTCGGCCACTGCGCTCGTCGGGCTGTTCATCACGAGCTGGGGGAATTTGTTCGTGTAGTCACGGTAATAAAAGCCGGCACTACCATCGAGCCATTCCGGACGTACCTTCAGTGCAATACCCCAGTCCCCCATTTCATTCTTCGGACGCTGGGTACCGTTAAACGTCACCCCAGGCCCGATGAACGGCAAAAGGGTTCCACCGCCCAAAGTGAGAAAATCCGCCGCACCGAAATACGTTCCACCATCGGGCAACATCGCTGGTTTCCAGCCCAGATAATATTCTCCGGCTAATGTGACCTTATTCGTCAGCTGGGCAGTAAAGGAGATCTGATTTGTTGGCAAGAAAAGTGCCTTTGCCTCGGTACCGGGCGCAGTAAGCGCAGTACGGACGTCGACAGGCCCTTGACCGTCAGCGACGCCACCCACAAAGGAAAAGACCGACTCGCCCCAGTAGATGTTGTGCTGTCCAACCTTGATGTCGATTGGCACGTTGCCTGCGTTCACCCGGCCGAATGCGAACGCATCAAGGAGCTGACCCGAAGGTCCCCGGTTCCAACGCTTGATATAGTCCGTGTATTGATTGTTCGGCAATTGGCTCAAGCCAAGGGCTCCGAAAGCCGGATCGGGGGCCGCGGAGGCATTGTGGTATGCCTCGTCGTACCACACATTGCCGCTGACGCGAAAGCCCCAGTGATCCTTGTAGATGAAATCGAACTCCGAAAGATCACTGATGCGGTTCGTGATGACATCGCCGGCCTTCCCGAACTTCCTGTCGGAGGCCGTAGCCGTGAGATCGCCCGCACCTCGCCCATTCCCGCAGATGTTGGGGTCGCAGTTTCGCGCGCGAATGCCCAGATTGTACTGGATCGAGTTGTCCCAGCGCACTGACAGATCCGGATTGCCGGTGTCGAACTCAAATGCGCCCGCCACGTCGGGGCGGCAAAAGGCGGCCGCCAGTGCGGTGACAAGGGCTGCCCGCTTGAATGGGCGCGCAAATTTCGTTTTCCTATTCATCATTAATTGTCTCCTCGTTATAAGGTCTCACTTGATCGCCCGCGTCGCTGGGACCGATGGCGTCAGTTTCGATCAGCGTACTCCGGTGGCTGCCAGCGAATCCGGCGACATTTCGCGTGAGGTCTGCGCCGGGACGGCTCGCACGCCGCTCTCAGGAAGCGCAACCGCCAAGTAGGCGCCGCGAACGAAGTCGTACAGCAGAGTCGTCACCGAAAAAGGAGCCGGACCGTCGGGGCCGTCGGGGAGCATGACCGTCGGTCGGAACGTCGTGCGGTACAGTTTGCCGGCGGCGTCGTAGTCGTCGCTGGAGATGTTTTGATATCCGTCCTCGCCGACGTAGAAGACACGCTTGGGCAGCAAGTGCCGCTTTCCTTGCTTGACGGTGGCTTCGACGACATAGACGCGCTGCAGCTCCCACCGCATGCAGCTCGGGTTAAGGAAATTTGGCTGCACCACCTTTTCGGAGCCGCAGGCGCTCTTGTCAAGCATCAGCTTGTGATTGTTGTTGAGGACGAGCTTTTCCTGCTTGCCGATGAGCTTCATGTCGTAGCGCTCCGGCGACCCTTGGAACACTTCAAGTTGGTCCATCGTGGCTACCCCGCCCACATTGGGAGCCGGTGTGTCGAAGGTGAGTTCGGGCGCAAGGCGTACGCGCCGTTGTCCCGGGATGTACTGCCAAGCCTTAGTCGGTTTGGCCTGAGGGTCGGTGTACTGGTACTGCAGGTAGGCCTCACCTGCCGACCGGCTGGGCGCCATCGTGTAAGCCTGGAACTTGGAGAGGAGGGTGGCATCTGAATCCCCTCGCTTCGGATCGTAGTACGGAGCGTAGACGGTGTCCTCGACTTCGCCGCTCATGATCGGCTTGCTCGACGCCTCGACCAGCCAGTTTTTACTGCGTGTGGCGAATGAGTACAGACGGGTACGCGCCAGATAGTCCCAGATCACCTCCTTGCCGTTCTTTGGAAGCGGGAACGGTACGCCGGGGAGGCAGGTCTTGGGATCGAGGCCGTTGCCGTCATCGATCGTGGTGCAGTGCCGCGCGTTCTTGAGCGTATTGTTCTCGATCCATTTGCTCGCGGCGAAGGTTCGACGCGTCGGGTAGACGTCGATTCGGTAGTCTGGAAAGCGCTTCAGAAGTGCCTTCTGCCCTTCGGTGAGCTTATCCGCATATTGGGCCATGTTGGCCGCCGTGATCGAATACAGTGGCTTGTCGTTGTCGAGGGCACTAGCGTCCTTGGCCGCCGGCGACTTGGTAGTGCCGCCCGTCCAAGCCGGAATCGAACCGTCCGCATTGGCCCGCGCGTCGGCGCCGAACCAAGTCACGTCGGCAGTCGCCAGCTTGGCAGCGTCAGCCTCGCTGACGGCCGCCATCGCGGGCAATTGCAGACCGGCGCCGATGGCGCTGATTGCAAACAACGAGCGGAGTTGGAGAGTGTTCATAATTGCCTTCCTTGGGTGCAGAGGTGGACCAATGTGGTAGTGCGGAAGCATCCGCCCGACCTGCCGAGTGGGCAAGCATCCAGTTGCACAGGTCGATTGACCTTGCTGTACAACTGCGTCATGAGTTAAAAGTTCGTTTCATTATTGATCTTTGCTGCTTGAGGTGACGAATGTTGCTTGACCAGTCGCTCAGGTTCGCGCAGACCCTCCTGCGCGAGCACAACGGACTTCGCTTTCTTGATGGGATGGCCAATCGTGCATCGTTCATGGAGCGGGTTGCGGACATCCCAATCGAAGCTTTTCCACGCGCGGTTTTGGTCATGACGCGTCAGTAAAGAGGTGCGAGAACTGCGTCGTCAACTGCAGCGGTGTCGATGTTCATTGCCTTCATTCCGATTCCTTACGGATCGGAGCGCACCAGCGCTCGAGGCACGCCAGAATTTCGTCGGCTGACTTGCTCCAGATGAACGGCCGAGGATTCGTGTCATAGACATCGAGGTAATTGCGGATCGCATCTTCGAGCTGACGTGTCGAGCGATGGGTACCGCGTCGAAGGTACTTCTCGGTGAGCGTGGCAAACCAGCGTTCAATCTGGTTGTTCCGGAGGGCAGGCGTTGGCGTAACGTGCACGTGAAAGCGTGGGTGACGGAGAAACCAGTTCTTGATCGAGGGCGCCGTATGCGTGCCGTCGTTGTCCATCACCAGATGCACGTCCAGGTCGGACGGCACGTTTGCGTCAATAGTGCGCAGGAACAGCAAGAATTCACTGCTGCGATGATGCCGATGCAGCTCGCCGATCACTCCGCCGGTCGCGATGTCCAGCGCCGCGAACAAGGTGGTCGCGCCGTGGCGCAAGTTGTCGTGGGTACGTCGCTCGGCAATGTCCGGCGCGAGCGGTGGCATAGGCTGCGTTCGATCCAGCACCTGGATCTGACTCCTCTCGTCCACGCTCAGCACCATCGCCTTGAGCGGCGGATCCAGGTACAGGCCGACAATGTCGCGAACCTCGTCGACAAACAACGGATCGCCCGAGCGCTTGAACGTTTCCTGCCGATGCGGTTGAAGGCCGAACGCCCGCCAAATTCGCGATACCGCCGTCTGCGAAATTTTCATCTCACGGGCCATCGTGCGCGTACTCCAGTGCGTCTCCCCCGCAGGCGCGGACTCGAGTGTCTTTGCAATGACCGCGTCGACATGCGAGTCGTTGATAGTCTTCGGCGCACCAGGACGCGGCGCATCGAGCAATCCGTCCAAGCGATGAGCAACGAAACGCGCGCGCCATTTTGAAACGGTTTGTTGGGTAACTCGCAGTCTTGCCGAAACGATTTTATTGTCAATGCCATCGGCACACGCCAGCACAATCCGAGCCCGTAATGCCAACGCCTGCGCTGTCTTGCGACGCATCGTCAATGCCTGGAGCTGTTCGCGCTCCGATTCGGTCAAAATGAGTTCCGCCTTCGGTCTTCCGCTCATTGCCGCCTCTTGCAGCACGTGCCGTCAATCACACAGTAGTACAGCGGGCAAATAATTCAACGAATTTCTAACTCAGGGCGCCAGTTTAGGGCCTTCAGTGTGCCGCGCGGGCCACGCTAACCTACCATCGGGGATTCCCCGGAACAGCAAGAGGCGGTATCTTGCTTAGGTAGCGGCTTGCGCCGGGATTGGACGCGGGCGTGGGGGGCTGCCCGAACTACCTGGCGAAGTAGCTAGGGCCCTTGATGTGACACGTCAACCGAGGTGGCGGCCACCTAGGCCGCGGCGGTCAACAGCCTCGTGCCGGCCGCAGACAGCGGCAAGTTGCAGGCGGCGCTGTGGTGAGCTACATGGATCATGTATCCGCTCAACGTGTGCGGTGCAGGCCTCTCGCCGGAGAATTATCTTGCATAGGGTTTCCTGGATTCGCGGGGCCGACTTTTATTACGACCTTACCGGCGCCCGTAGTCTGCTCATTCCGTCGTGATGACTGGGAGGGACCGATGCGGCTTCGCGCTTACCTGTGGTTCCGGGGATTGCCAGGTAAGCCACGTCGCGCTGGGATATTCGGGTCAACCGCGCTGTTTCACGCGGACATGGCGCTCCGCCTACAGGTCAGGACAATACGGTTGAAGTCCGGCTCGGACGTGCCCGCGGCGGAGCCTCCGACGCAGTGCGTTCATTTCTCACCTGCTTGCCCACATGTCAATGCATCGCTGTGCCCGATCTATAGCGCGCCTCGCTCGAGGCTGCACCTTGCTCGTAGTGCTCTGCTGTGCGAGCACCTTGCTTTGGTCCCAGACGCCTGTTAAGCAGGAGGCCGGCGATCCTCTACGCCTGCCCGGCGTGCGCGTCCGCACGGCCGCGGATGCCCCCATTCTTGCCGTGGCGGCGCGTGAGAGTCTCGTTCTGGCTGTGGGGTTGCGGGGGGTGATTCTGCGCTCCGAAGACGGCGGGGCAAGCTTCGCTTCGGTGGAGGAGCCGGTCGGGGTCGACCTTACCGGTGTCGTAATTGTCGGTCACGAGAGGGCGTTCGCGGTGGGGCAGCGCGGCGTCGTGCTGCGCAGCGACGATGCCGGGCGCCACTGGCGCATGGTACTCGATGGGCCGCATGTCAAGAGCCTGATCGGTGCGCAGGGGCAGGCGGCGAATCCCAGCGGGAGCGATCTGGCGGCGCAGAGCGCAAGCCGTGTCGATACATGGCCGCTCTTCGACGCCGACTTTGTCGACATGAATCACGGCGTGGTGGCGGGTGCCTTCGGCCTGCTCCTGCGCACGGAGGACGGCGGCGAAACCTGGCAGGATGTGTCCGCTACGCTTGGCGATGCGTCGGCCTCTCACCTGTACGGTTTGCGTAGCGTCGACGGGGCGCTGTTCCTGGTCGGCGAGCGGGGTTTGATCCGGTGGCGCCCGTCGGGCAGTCCGCGGTTCCAGCCGCTGACCTCTCCCTACCGAGGCAGCTGGTTCGGTCTCGCAACGGGGCAGGGGACATTGCTTGTCTTCGGCATGCGCGGCAACGCGTACACCAGTCGCGATGGCGGACGTAGCTGGCGGCCCCTGAAAACCGGAACGCAAGCCAGTCTGGTGGTGGGGCTGCTGCTCGACGACGGTTCTCCCGTGCTTGTGGCGCAGAACGGCGAGGTCCTGTGGGGTGAAGCGGGCGCCGACTCCCTGCAGCGCCTGCAGGCGCCGGCACTGCCCTATACGTCTGCTGCTGTGGCCGTCGGCCGCGACGGACGGCGGAAACTGGTGCTCGGCGCCCTCTCGGGTGGACTGAAGGTCCTGCCCTTGCCGGCGAAACCCGCTTCCACTCATTCCACCAAGCCCTGAGTCAAATTGTCATGAAAGCAGCCCACCGCGACCTAGAAATGCCCGTCGTGCGCCGGGTCGAGGACTTCGACCTTCGCTCCGGCAATCTGCTGGAGCGCCTGATCTTCAACTACCGGAGTGTCGTGCTGGCCCTTTGCGTACTGGCCACAGTGATCCTCGGCACCCTAGCGTTTCGCTTGACCGTGAACGCCAGCTATGAGGACATGTCGCCGCGTGACCATCCGTTCGTGGCGAACTATACGGCCAATCAGCGCGATCTCAAGGGACTGGGCAACACGCTGCGCGTGGTCGTCGAAAATCCACATGGCGACATCTTCGACGCCAAGTACCTGGATGTGCTTGCGCGAATCAACGATCAACTGGTGCTGTTGCCCGGGGTGGACCGCGCTTGGGTCAAGTCGTTGTGGAGCCCACTGGTCCGCTGGACCGAAGTCACAGAGGAAGGTTTCAGCGGTGGCGCGGTGATGCCGGAGGACTACGACGCATCGTCGCGCTCGATAGAGCAGGTGCGGCGCAACGTGCTACGTGGCGGGCTCGTCGGCTCCATCGTGGCCAACGATTTCCGGTCTACCATGATTGTCGTGCCGCTCGCCGCTACCGACGCGAATGGTGCCTCCTCGGAGATCGCCTACGCTGACCTTTCCAAGAGCATCGAGCGCATCCGGCAGCAGTACGAGGCGACCGGCAACGTGCGCATTCACGTTATCGGTTTTGCCAAGCTGGTGGGCGACCTGATCGACGGCATCCGCAGCGTGATGTGGTTCTTTGCCGCCGCAGCCGTGATTACCGCGCTGATCCTGTACGGATACACGCGCTGCGTGAGGAGCACCATCCTCGTGGTGGCGGCCTCGCTCGTCGCGGTTGTGTGGCAGCTCGGCCTGTTGCGGCTAGCGGGCCTTGCGCTTGATCCGTATTCGATCATGGTGCCGTTCTTGGTGTTCGCGATAGGCGTCTCGCACGGCGCCCAGAAAATGAACGGCATCATGCAGGACATCGCCAACGGCACGCACCGCTACGTCGCGGCGCGCTACACATTCCGCAGGCTGTTCCTGGCTGGCCTCACGGCACTGGTCGCCGACGCGGTGGGTTTTGCCGTGCTGGCCTTGGTGGACATCCCGGTGATCCGGCATCTGGCTTTCGCGGCCAGCGTTGGCGTGGGCGGCCTGGTGTTCAGCAACCTCATCCTGATACCGGTTATCCTCTCGTTTACTGGGGTCAGCGCCCGGGCCGCACAGCGATCCGTGACGCCACCGGTCGACGAGGCGTACGTGCGGGGCACAGTCGAACGGTTCCTTGCGCGCCTCACGCGGCGTGGCGCGGCGGCGTTCGCGGTGGCCGTCGCGCTTGTTCTGGGCGTTGGCGCCTGGCACGTCAGCACCCGGCTGGCCGTTGGCGACTTGCACCCCGGGGCGCCCGAACTGCGTACTGACGCGCGCTACAACCGGGACGTGGCCTATATCGGCGACCACTACGGCCTTTCGTCCGACGTCTTCGCCGTGATCGTCAAGACCGTGCCGGACGGCTGCATGCGATACGAGACCATGGCGCGCACTGACCGACTGACCTGGCTGCTGTCACAGACCCCGGGGGTGCAGGCAGCAGAGTCCCTCGCGGATCGCGTACGGCTGTACACGTCCGGTGCATTCGAGGGTAATCCCAAGTGGTATACGGTGAGCGCGGATCCGGCGCTCATCAATCCGGCGATCGCCGCAGAGGCTGCGCTGACGACCACGCTGATGAACGGCGATTGTTCAGTTTTCCCGATCGTGGCGTATCTACAGGATCACAAGGCCGAGACGCTCAAGCGGGTGGTCGGTGTCGCCCAACGCTTTGCCGATACCAACAACGACGACCACACAAAGTTCCTGCTGGCTGCGGGCTCGGCGGGCATTGATGCGGCTACGAACGAGGTGGTGGCCCGGGCCAACCTGCAGATGCTCCTGTACGTCTACGCGGCCGTCGTCGCCTTGTGCTTCATCACCTTCCGCAACTGGCGTGCCGTGGTGGTTGCGGTGCTGCCGCTCATGTTGACTTCAGTCCTGTGCGAGGCACTGATGGTGTACCTCGGCATCGGCGTCAAGGTCGCCACACTTCCCGTTGTCGCTCTGGGCGTCGGCATCGGTGTGGACTACGCCTTATATCTGTTGAGCGTCCAACTGCAGGTGCAGCGGTCTGGGGCGAATCTGGCGGACGCGTATCTGCAGGCGCTCCACTTCACGGGCAAAGTCGTCGCCCTCATCGGCTTCACGCTGGCTGCGGGAGTGTTGACCTGGGTGGCGTCGCCCATCAAGTTCCAGGCAGATACCGGCGCATTGCTGGCGTTCATGTTTGTCTGGAACATGCTGGGCGCGATTGTCTTGATCCCGGCTTTGTCGCACTTCTTGCTGAACGACTGGCGAAAGCAAAAAACGACTGTCGCGGCCACGGCGTGAGAACCGGCCACTGACACGGGGGCGGAACCCTGAGCCGCATGCACGAAACCTCGACCATGGAACAAGACATGCGCAAGGCTATCTGCACCGTCGTGCGATCTATCGGCACATGTAAGAACGAGATTGTCAAAAAAGGAGATGGGCCATGAATGCAACGGTAGCAACACTCGCAGAGCAATCGGTACAGACGGTGAAGCTGCTCATCAGTGGCGAATTGACCGAGTCGACAACGACCGAGTGGCGTGATGTCGTCAACCCCGCCACGCAGCAGGTGCTGGCACGCGTGCCGTTCGCTACGACGGCCGAAGTCGACGAGGCCATCCGTTCGGCCCATGCCGCATTCGCAACATGGAAAAACACGCCGATCGGCACGCGCGTGCGCATCATGCTGAAGTACCAGGCGCTCGTTCGCGAGCACATGCCGCGCATTGCGAAGATCCTGACCGCGGAGCAAGGCAAGACGCTGCCCGATGCCGAGGGCGACGTCTTTCGCGGGCTCGAGGTCCTCGAGCACGCGTGCTCGGTAGGCACGCTGCAGCTTGGTGAATTTGCCGAGAACGTTGCCGGCAGCGTCGATACGTACACGTTGCGTCAACCGATCGGCGTCTGCGCAGGCATCACGCCGTTCAACTTCCCCGCGATGATCCCGCTCTGGATGTTCCCGATGGCCATCGTTTGCGGCAATACCTTCGTGCTCAAGCCGTCCGAGCAGGATCCGCTTTCGACGATGGCGCTCGTCGAATTGGCGCTCGAAGCCGGTGTGCCAAAGGGCGTGCTCAACGTCGTGCACGGCGGCAAGGACGTCGTCGATGCCCTTTGTACGCACGAGCTCGTGAGGGCGGTTTCATTCGTCGGTTCTACAGCCGTCGGCACGCACGTCTATCGCCTGGGCAGCGAGCACGGCAAGCGCGTACAGTCGATGATGGGCGCGAAGAATCATGCGATCGTGTTGCCCGATGCCAACCGGGAGCAGACCCTGAACGCCCTCGCCGGTGCCGGCTTCGGCGCGGCTGGTCAGCGTTGTATGGCGACCTCGGTGGCCGTTTTCGTCGGCGCATCTCAGCAATGGCTGCCCGAGCTCGTCGAAAAGGCCAGGACGCTGAAGGTCAACGCGGGACACGAGCCGAAGACCGATATCGGACCTGTCATCTCGCGGGCTGCGAAGCAACGCGTGCTCGGCCTCATAGGAGCCGGCGTGAAGGAGGGCGCGACGCTTCTGCTCGATGGCCGTAACGTCGAGGTTCCGGGCTATGAAGACGGCAATTTCATCGGCCCGACGATCTTCAGCGATGTGACCACGGAGATGGAGATCTACAAGACCGAAATCTTTGGTCCCGTGTTGCTCGTCATGACTGTGCCGACGCTCGATGAGGCGATTGCACTCGTCAATCGCAATCCGTTCGGCAACGGCGTCGGCATCTTCACGCAGAGCGGGGCGGCGGCGCGCAAGTTCCAAAGCGAAATCGACGTCGGGCAGGTAGGCATCAACATTCCGATCCCGGTGCCCGTGCCGTATTTCAGCTTTACGGGCTCGCGTGGTTCGAAGCTCGGCGACCTCGGCCCGTATGGCAAGCAGGTCGTTCAGTTCTACACGCAGACGAAGACGGTGACGGCGCGCTGGTTCGACGATGCAGCCGTCAGTGACGGTGTCAACACGACGATCAGCCTGCGTTGAAACACTAAAAGAACACAAGACAGCGAACGCGCGAGCGAAGAAGGCTCGGCGACGGGCAAATGGGAAACGTCATCATGAAGATAGGTTTCGTCGGGCTTGGCAACATGGGTGCGCCCATGGCACGCAATCTCGTCAAGGCTGGGCATGCGTTGAAGGTATTCGACCTGAGCGACGAGGCGGTGCAGGCCCTCGTCGATGCCGGGGCGCAGGCCGCCGCATCGCCGAAGGCGGCGGCAGACGATGTCGAATGCGTGATCACGATGTTGCCCACCGCGGCACATGTGCGCGAGGTTCTCGTAGGCGAGAACGGCATTCTTGCTGGGATCGCGCCAGGGGTCACGATCATCGACTCGAGCACGATTGATCTCGCCAGCGTAAAGGCGTGCGCGGCAATCGCGGCGCAGCGTGGCAACACCTTCGTCGATGCGCCCGTTTCGGGCGGTACCGGCGGCGCTGCGGCAGGCACGTTGACCTTTATGGTCGGGGCGAGCGAGAGCGTCTACGAAAAGGTCATGCCCATCCTTCTGGTCATGGGTAAGAACATCGCCCACTGCGGCGAGACGGGAATGGGGCAGGTCGCGAAGATCTGCAACAACCTCGTCCTGGGCATTACGATGGCCGGGGTTGCGGAAGCGATGTCGCTCGGTGTGGCGCTCGGCATCGACGCGAAGGTGCTTGCGGGCATCGTGAACACTTCCACGGGACGTTGCTGGAGCTCGGAGACTTATAACCCCTACCCGGGCGTCATCGAAACGGCCCCGGCATCGCGCGGCTACATGGGCGGTTTTGGCACCGATCTGATGCTCAAGGACATGGGGCTCGCGACGGATGCTGCCAGGCAGGTGCGCCAGCCAATCTATCTCGGCGCGCTCGCGCAGCAACTCTACCTGACGATGAGCGCGCGCGGCGGGGGCCGCCTCGATTTCTCCGCCATCATCAATCTTTACCAAGCCGACACAATACCAAGGGTACCCGAATGATCGAGCTCGAATATGTGGAACACGGTGATCAGCCGGCCATTGCGCTGATCACGCTGCAACGCCCTCCGGCCAACGCGTTTACGCCAGAAGGATTGTTGCAATTGCAGAGAACAATCGAGCGTCTGAATGCCGAGCCGAGCGTGCGTGCAATCGTAATCACGGGCAGTGGGCCGAAGTTCTTCAGCGCGGGTGCGGATTTGAATACCTTCGCCGATGGCAATAAGGAATTCGCACGTGTCGCCGCAGCGCGCTTTGGCGCCGCATTCGAGGCGTTGCAGAACGCGCGCCCCATCGTGATCGCGGCCATCAACGGCTACGCGATGGGCGGCGGGCTCGAATGCGCGCTTGCCTGTGACATCCGCATTGCCGAGGCGCACGCGCAATTGGCTTTGCCCGAAACGGCGGTCGGCCTGCTGCCTTGCGGTTGTGGGACACAGACGTTGCCCTGGCTCGTCGGCGAAGGATGGGCCAAACGACTGATCCTGACAGGGGAGCGCGTCGATGCGCCGACGGCATTGCGCATCGGGCTCGTGGAAGAGGTGGTGGAGCAAGGCGCTTCGCGTGAGGCGGCCATTGCGATGGCGAAGCGCGTGACGAACCTCAGTCCCCTTGCAGTGACGTTCAGCAAGCAGTTGATTCACGAAGCGAGCAGTGGAATCCCGCGTCGTGCAGCCTTGGCGATCGAACGCGAACGCTTCGTCGATCTCTTCGATGATCCGGACCAGCGCGAGGGCGTAAACGCGTTCCTCGAAAAGCGCGCACCGCGCTGGCATAGGCAAGGGGCCTGACATGGCGCATGAGGTACCGAATGAACGATCGATTGACGAAGGCGTGGCACAGACGCAAGCGGACGCGGACGTGCTTTTCCGGGTCGTCAACCGTGTGGCTGTCATTTCGCTGAATCGCCCGACCGCGCTCAACGCGTTGTCGCACGGGATGGTGATCACATTGGCAACGCTCTTCGAGCGGTGCCGTAACGATGATGAGATCGTCGCGGTGGTCTTGCGCGGCAACGGGGACAAAGCCTTCTGCGCGGGCGGCGATGTGCGCGCGTTGCACGAAAAAGTCAAAAGTGGCAGTTCGGAATGGCTCCAGTTCTTCGTAGACGAGTATCAGCTTAACTATGTAATTCACACCTTCCCGAAGCCGGTGGTCGCGTTGCTCGACGGCATCACCATGGGGGGCGGCATGGGCCTCGGTCAGGGGGCGAAGCTGCGTGTGGTCACGAATCGCACCAGGATGGCTATGCCGGAGACCCGTATCGGGCTCTTCCCCGATGTCGGCGCGACGCGTTTTCTGTCGGCGATGCCGGTGGAACTGGAACTTTACGTAGGCTTGACCGGCGTGACGTTGTCTGGTGCCAGTGCGTTGCTTTGTAATCTGGCCGATGTCTGCGTTCCCCCCGAGTGGCTCGCCACGTTCGAAGATCGACTGCAGTGCATGCCAGTTTATGCCGACCATGGTGGGGCGATGGCCGCCTTGCGCCGCGTATTTGAGCCGCCTGTAAATGTTGTCGCGCATGCTGCGCTAAGCGACGTGCTGC
Organism: Pandoraea terrae; assembly: GCF_902459695.1. Lineage (GTDB taxonomy): Bacteria > Pseudomonadota > Gammaproteobacteria > Burkholderiales > Burkholderiaceae > Pandoraea > Pandoraea terrae. Next base: position 71,335 of record NZ_CABPRZ010000006.1, on the reverse strand, counting down.
CGTTGGTGACAAGGCACTTCAACGCGTGTTGGACGGTGGAAGAAATCGTTGCTTCGTTAAACGATGCGCTCGAGCGTGAGGCATCGCCTGAAGTTCGTCAATGGTATAGATCGACGTCGGAAGCGCTCTCGACACATTCGCCGACGATGCTGAAGGTGACGCGCGACGCGCTATTGCGCGGCCGCACGATGACGCTCGCCGAATGCTTCCGGATGGAACTCGATTTGATGAGCCGCGCCGTGCCTGACGGCGATTTCGTCGAAGGCGTGCGCGCGCAGCTCATCGACAAGGACGGGAAGCCACGCTGGCGACCGTCTACGCTCGACGAAGTCAAGGAAGTGCATGTTCGTCATTTTGGCTCTGCACGATGGGGCGCCGAGGCCCATCCGCTCGCCGAGCTCGGTCGTCGATGATCACTTATCGAATGAGAAGTTTCAATCGTCCGTGCCCTTAGCGTTACGGCAGGCGGATTCAGGAGTGCGTAAATGAAGGTTTTGGTAGCGGTGAAGCGCGTGGTGGATGCGAACGTCAAAGTCGCCGCGAAATCGGATCGCACGGGCGTCGACATCGCGAATGTAAAGATGTCGATGAACCCGTTCGATGAGATCGCCGTGGAAGAGGCGGTGCGTCTGAAGGAAGCGGGCCTGGCGACGGAGATCGTCGCTGTGTCGTGCGGCGCGGCGCAATGTCAGGAAACCTTGCGCACAGCGCTGGCGATCGGCGCGGACCGCGCTATCCTGGTCGAGTCGGACGAGGAGCTGCAGCCGCTGGCGGTGGCCAAGCTCCTGAAGGCGCTGGTCGACAAGGAGCAGCCACAACTGGTGATCCTGGGCAAGCAGGCGATCGACGACGATTCGAACCAGACGGGCCAGATGCTCGCGGCGCTGGCGAAGCTGCCGCAGGCCACGTTTGCCTCGAAGGTGACGGTGGCCGATGGCCGTGCGCATGTCACGCGCGAGGTGGATGGCGGCCTGGAGACGGTGTCGCTGTCGCTGCCGGCGGTGATCACCACCGACCTGCGCCTGAACGAGCCGCGCTACGTGACGCTGCCCAACATCATGAAGGCGAAGAAGAAGCCGCTGGAGACGGTCAAGCCGGCGGACCTTGGCGTTGACGTGAGCCCGCGCCTGAAGACGCTGAAGGTGGTCGAACCGGCCAAGCGCGGCGCTGGCGTGAAGGTGCCGGACGTGGCGACGCTGGTCGAGAAGCTCAAGAACGAAGCCAAGGTGCTGTGAGAGAGGGAGGAGAGGGGATATGAGCATTCTGGTCATTGCGGAACACGACAACCAATCGATCAAGGCAGCGACGCTGAACTCCGTGACGGCGGCGCTCCAGTGTGGTGGCGACGTGCACGTGCTGGTCGCGGGCGCGAACGCGGGGGCGGCCGCGCAACAGGCCGCGCAGATCGCCGGCGTGAAGAAGGTGCTGCACGCCGATGCGGCGCACCTGGGCGACGGCTTGGCGGAGAACGTGGCGGCGCAGGTGGTGGCGGTGGCCGAAGGCTACACGCACATCCTGGCCCCGGCGACGGCCTACGGCAAGAACATTGCGCCGCGCGTGGCGGCGTTGCTGGACGTGGCGCAGGTCTCGGAAATCACTAAGGTGGATACCCCCGACACGTTCGAGCGCCCGATCTACGCGGGCAATGCGATCGCGACGGTGCAGAGCGGTGACAAGGTAAAGGTGGTCACGGTGCGTGCCACAGGGTTCGACGCGGCGGCCGGGCTGGGGGGCACGGCCGCTGTCGAATCAGTGCCGGCGGTCGAGGATACGGGACTTTCGTCGTTCGTGGGTCGAACAGTCTCCAAACTCGACCGTCCGGAACTGACTTCGGCGAAGATCATCGTCTCGGGCGGCCGCGGGCTGGGTTCGGGCGAGAATTTCACCAAGGTGCTCGAGCCGCTGGCGGACAAGCTGGGAGCCGCACTGGGTGCGTCGCGCGCGGCGGTCGATGCGGGATTCGTACCGAACGACTATCAGGTGGGCCAGACCGGCAAGATCGTCGCGCCGCAGTTGTACGTGGCGGTGGGCGTCTCCGGCGCGATCCAGCACCTGGCAGGCATGAAGGACTCGAAGGTGATCGTCGCGATCAACAAAGACCCGGAAGCGCCGATCTTCAGCGTGGCCGACTACGGCCTCGTCGGCGATCTGTTCACGCTCGTGCCCGAGATGGCATCGGCACTGTAGGGTAGTGATACGTTTGATCGCCCGATCTATGCAGGCAACGCGATCGCGACGTTACGGAGTCGTCAAAAGGTAAAGGTGGTCACCGTGCGTGCCACAGGCTTCGACGTGGCGGCCGAGTCGGGGGGCTCGGCCGCTGTCGAATCAGCGGTGGCGGTCGAGGATACGGGACTTTCGCCGTTCGTGGGTCGAACAGTCTCCAAACTCGACCGCCGGGAGCTGACCTCGGTGAAGGTGATTGCCTCGAGCGACCGCTGGCTGACAGGCTTGATACAGCGCTGGGTGCGTTGCGTGCGGTGGTCGACGCGGACTTCGAGCCGAACGACTATCCGACCGTGCGAGATACCTTCGCGAAGGGCGCGAACCAAGCAGCAGCATGAGAGCGTGTGTCGCGTTCCATCTCGAGGTGGCGGACCTTACAGCGCAGCCGCGTGGGCTCATGCCGCTGGGCCGTGGTCAGCCCATCGTGTCGAGTAGGGTGGGACGCGCGGAGATCAAGCTTGGCGCCACGCCGTAGCCGGCAGCGGTGCGAGGATCACACCGATCATGGCTGCCTCGCCGGCGTTGGGCTCCTGCCCTCCGGTGAGCATCAAATGGGTGAGCTGGGTGAATCGGCGCTTGCCAATCAGCTCCATTGCGAATCGCGCCTGGCCACATTGATGGTATCCGGCGGGCCGGCATGGCCCGAACGGATGGTGGCGTAGCGCTTGCTCACTGGATGAAGCCTCCGTCCGCGACGAATGCCGCGCCGGTAATGAAGCTCGCTTGGTCGCTGACGAGGTAGACGACGAGCGAGCTGATCTCTTCCGGCTCCCCGAGTCGGCCCAGTGCTGACGCCGCTGCCACGCTCTTGATCAGCCGCGTTGACTGCGGAGTCGAGGTGGTCATCGGCGTGTCGATCATGCCAGGGTGAACCGAGTTCACCCGTATGCCGTATGGCGCGAACTCCTTCGCCGCGACCTTGGTCATTCCGCGCACCGCGAACTTGGATGCGGTGTAGGCAATCGCGTTTGCCCAGCCGACGAAACCGGCCACGGAGGAGACGTTCACGATTGTCCCGCGGCCAAGGCGGCGCATCGAAGGCAGGACCGCCTTCATTCCAAGGAAGCAGCTGACCTGGTTGACGTCGATCAGCCTGCGGTAGTCCGCCTCGCTGGTGTCCTCGATGGTGTTCCAGGCCAATATCCCCGCGTTATTCACGAGGATCTCGACGGGCCCGAATACCTCCTCGGCGCGCGCGAGCGCGTCCGCCCATCCGGACGAGCTCGTGACGTCGTGGCGCACGAACGCCACGCGATCGCCGAGCTCATGAGCGAGAGTCTGGCCTTCGTTCTCGAGGAGATCTCCGATCACGACGCGCGCGCCCTGTCGAACCAGCGCCCTGACGTGCGATGCGCCCATACCGCGGGCGCCGCCTGTGACAAACGCGACGCGGTCAGCCAGCAGCGGGAATTGTGAGGGGAGCATCGCGCTTTCGCTTGTGGACATGGGATTTCTCCACGTGTGTGATAGATCTGGTTATTCTAACTCGCTACTGTCGTTATGTCAGTAGTGTTGTGCCTGATCAGTGACACAGGCGACCGACGTGGGATGCGTCTCAGGATGTCGTGCAGGCCACGGTTCTTCAGTTCATTGAAGACCTTGAGCCAGAACTTGGCGCCTTCGGTTTGTTCGATCCACAGGCCCAGCACTTCCTTGCGGCCGTCGGCGCGAATGCCCAGCGCCAGGTACACCGCCTTGTCCTTGACCGTGCCTTTGCCGGCGATAATAGCCGGCAAAGGAACCCGAAGCGAAATAAGGCGGTATTTCCCCGGCCATTTTTCGCGACGACGGTGTTTTCATCCGGCTGCGCATGGTGCATTGGTTGCCGCGTTAGCCACGCGGCGCCGATTACCGCGACGCTGCGCGCAAGGCCCGCGTCCAGCCGCCAGAGAATGCGAAGCGAGGAAAGGTTACCCATTGCTCGATGAGGATGCGGACCAAGGCTTCGGCCGGTCCGGAGAACGGCTCGGGCCGCTCGGGCTCGCCGCGATGGCAGCGGCCCTGCCACGCAAGCGATGCTGCCATGGCGGCCAGTGAGAGCGTCGCCGCTATCCACATGCCAAGCAGCAGAGCGGTGACCAGCGCCGTATTGGCGGCGACGAACGCCGGTACAGCCGCGAGGTGTACGAGCAGGTTGCGGCGAGAGCGGTGGGTCCGCGCGTAATCCAACCATTGCCGTTTGACGAGTTGCAGGAGGGGCATTTGCGTATATCCTTTGCAGTGCGCGATACATAGGCATCTCGACACAGCCTAAGCGACGGATCACGTCCTGTCTTGAACGTTCTGGCTGTCAAGAATCCAGTCATGCTCATTGCACCCAATTCCGGCGCATTCCCGTGGCCCACTGCGATGATCGTCTGGGGAGCGGGAGACGCTTCCAGCGAACATCGGCACCACAGCGTTCAGCTCATCCTGGCGCTGACCGCGAACTTGCGCATTCGCCGCGGCGACGGAGAGCCTTGGCACCTCTGCGACGCCGCGCTGGTGCGCGCGGACGCACCGCACGAAGTGGACGCGCGCGGTGCCACGGTGCTGATCGCCTTCGTCGAGCCGGAAAGCCCGCTGGGCGAGGCCCTGGCAGGACGCATTCCTGCGGACATCGCCCACATCCCGGCGGCCGAGGCGGCACGCTGGCGCGGCGCGGTCTGCGCGGCCGGCTCGCCGAGCGACGCGGGAATCAGGAGGTGGCTGGAGGCGGATCTGCTTGACGGTCGTCCCCCGCCTACCCTGCACCCGGGGGTACGGCGCGTGCTGCGCCACGTTCGCAACCACCTGCAGGAGCCCGACGCGCTGTCGCTGCGTGCGCTGGCCGTAGTGGCCGGCCTGTCGCCGTCGCGGCTGATGCACGCCTTTACCGCTTCGATGGGTATTGCGCTGCGTCCTTACTTGCTCTGGTTGCGCCTGCAACTGGCCTGCGGCGAACTCATGCGCGGCGCCAGTGTGACCGAGGCGGCGTTGCAGGCCGGATTCGCCGATGCTGCCCACTTGAGCCGTACCTGCCGGCGTATGCTCGGAACCACGCCAACGGCGATTGCCGCACGCAAGGCACGCAGCAAAATTGGATGAGCCACGTCTACTCGAATGACTGCTCGTTCCTGCAGAGCAGGCTGAGTATCGCCTCGCGATCGATGTCCCCTGCTGCGGATTGGGACGTACGCGACGTGGACGGCTGGGTTGGTCGAAGCCTGAGCGCGCCTGCAGGACAGGCTACGGCGGGCCGAGCGCGCCGAAGCCGACCCGAAACGTCCTCAGTCGAGCCTGGAGGATCGGACGCCACGTGAGGCATATTTCGCGACGCTGCCTGCGATTGAATCGGCAGCATGATCGGCCCCGGGCGCTCCAATTAAAAATCTCAGAAACCTGGCCGCACTACCGAGGCCACCTCTTTTGGCTTCGTACCGGTTGAGGATGCCTTCGGCACCGAAAGGCTTTGCCTGCCCTCCGGCTTGACCGTGCGCGACACGGAAAGTCCCGCATCGGCCAGCTTGAACACCGAAACGGCATCCCGGAGCTTGAGCGCCTGTTCTTCAAGCGACTGCGCTGCGGTAGCCGCCTGCTCGACGAGCGTCGCATTTTGCTGCGTGACGACGTCCATCTGCACGACTGCCTGATTGACTTGCTCGATGCCCCGGCTCTGCTCCTCCGACGCAGCCGCAATTTCGCTGACGATATCGGACACCTGCTTGATCGCTTGCTTCACCTGTCCGATGGTCGCGCTGACTTCCGTCATCTGCTGAGTGCCGTCCTCGATCATCGCCACCGACGAGCCGATCAGTTCCTTGATTTCCTTCGCTGCGGCCGCCGAGCGCTGCGCGAGACCGCGCACCTCGCTCGCCACTACCGCGAAGCCGCGTCCTTGCTCGCCGGCGCGGGCAGCCTCCACCGATGCATTCAGCGCGAGAATATTGGTCTGGAACGCGATGCTTTCTATCACGCCGGTGATTTCGGAGATCTTGCTGGAACTGCCGCTGATTCTCTCGATCGTACTGGCCATGCCTTGCACCGCATCGTCGCCGGTGTCTGCCATGTCGGTGGCACGCGCCGCGAGTGCGTTCGCTTGGCGCGCATTGTCGGCATTCCGCTTAACGGTTTCGGTCAGTTGCGTCATGCTCGATGCAGTTTCCTCAAGCGATGCAGCCTGTTCTTCCGTACGCGCAGACAGGTCGACGTTATCCGAGGCGATCTGTTTCGCCGCCGAGCTAATCGTCTCGACACTGGTGCGCACACCCCCGATAATCTGCGCGAGGCTCGCGTTCATCTTTTCCAATGCACGCATCAGTTGCCCCATCTCGTCGTTCGTCCTTACCTCGATGCGTGCAGTCAGATCGCCGTGCGCGACACGATTGGCCTGCTCGACAGCTGCTCGCGCCGGCGTCACCACGCTACGCCGAATGAGGATCGACGCCGCCACAACCACCAACAGAGCCACCACAGAGGTCCCCGCCAGTACGGCCAAAGCGAGCCGCGCGGAAGTCTTTGCTTCTGCGTACGACTGGTCCGTACTTTTGTAGAACTGGTCGATACTCGACTGGATGTCCGCCTTCCAGGCCGCATGCAGGCTGGTTGGATTGAGACTGGTCAATGCAGCGGCCCCGCCTGATGCCAATGCGGCGTCGTGGATGATCCCCATCATCACGGTGTTCTCTGATGCTGCGTTCTCCAGGCGCTGGGAAACATCCTTCGGCAGCTTGTCGCCAGCACGTTCCACGATAGCGCTCAACTTCGCATAATCAAGTTCGTACGTCCTGATGGCATTTTGCACGCCCTTCGCCTGCGCCTCCACGTCTTCGGCAGTCTGTGTCTGTGCGTAGCCCAGTGCGAGATTGCTGAGGTTGCTCAAGTCATTCAACATCGCCTGCGCCACCTTGGTCTCCTGCCCATGGTGCTCGACGATATCGGTCATCTTGTCTCGCATCGACGCGAGCTGCGCGATCGCTAATGCAGCCAGAGCCATCAGGAGCACCAACACCACCCCGAATCCTGCGGTCAACCGGTGCGCCAGCGTCATTCCACGCTTGCGAGCAACACCCGACCCGATGTGTTTGCGGAACCAATCTACTCTCGGCATCGACGTCTCCTATGTATCGCCTCGGACTTACTCCACCGCCTTCACCATCTCCTCGACCACCTTCTTCGCATCGCCGAAGACCATCATGGTCTTGTCCATGTAGAACAACTCGTTGTCCAGGCCGGCGTAACCGGCGGCCATGGAACGCTTGTTGACGATGACGGTCTTGGCCTTGTACGCTTCAAGGATCGGCATGCCGTAGATGGAGCTGCCCTTTTGTAGCGCGGCCGGATTCACCACGTCGTTGGCGCCGAGGATGATGGCCGCATCAACTTGACCGAATTCGCCATTGATGTCTTCCATCTCGAACACCTGGTCGTAGGGCACTTCGGCTTCGGCCAGCAACACGTTCATGTGGCCGGGCATGCGGCCTGCCACCGGGTGGATGGCGTACTTGACCGTCACGCCCTTGTGCGTAAGCTTCTCGGCCAGCTCTTTCACCGCATGCTGGGCACGCGCGACTGCCAGTCCGTAGCCTGGCACAATGACCACGGTTTCGACATTGCCCAGGATAAACGCGGCATCGTCGGGGCTTCCGCTTTTCACACTGCGCTGCTGCTGTGCAACTTGGCCCGCTCCGGCCGCGCCACCAAAGCCACCCAGAATAACGTTGAAGAAGCTGCGGTTCATGGCCTTGCACATGATGTAGCTCAGGATAGCGCCCGAGCTGCCCACGAGCGAACCGGCGATGATCAGCATGCTGTTGTTCAGGCTGAAGCCAATGCCTGCCGCTGCCCAGCCCGAGTAGCTGTTGAGCATGGACACCACCACAGGCATGTCGGCGCCACCAATGGGGATGATGATGAGCACGCCCATCGCAAAGCCCAGCGTGCAGACCAGGGCGAAGTCCACGGGCGATTGCGAATGCCAGAAGCTGAGCACGCAGAACACCGAGGCCAGGCCCAGCACGGCGTTAAGCTGGTGCTGGCCGGAGAAGGTTACTGGCGCGCCCTGGAACAGCCGGAACTTGTACTTGCCCGAGAGCTTGCCGAAGGCGATCACAGAACCAGAAAAGGTGACTGCGCCGATGAATGCGCCGAGCGCCAGCTCGAAGCGATTGCCCGCGGGAATCTGGCTGCCCTTGGCGGTGATCTGGAAGGCCCAGGGTTCGACCACGGCAGCAGCGGCGATGAATACCGCTGCCAGGCCTATCATGCTGTGCATGAAGGCCACCACCTCGGGCATTTTGGTCATCTCTACGCGCTGGGCCATCACAGTCCCGGCACCGCCGCCGATCAGCAGGCCCAGAAGCACCCAGGCCAGGCCGGTTCCTGAGCCGGCCAGCTTGATGATCAGCGCGGAGGTGGTGAGCACGGCAATGCTCATGCCGACCATACCGAAGGCATTGCCGCGGAGCGAGGTGGCGGGGTGGGAGAGGCCCTTGAGAGCCTGGATGAAGCATACACTCGCAACGAGGTACAGAAAGACAACGAGGTTCATGCTCATGTTACCGACCCTCCTTCTTGGCTGGAGTCTTCTTCTTGAACATCTCCAGCATGCGCCTGGTGACCAGGAATCCGCCAAAGACGTTCACCGCGGCCAGGGCCACTGCAAGCACGCCGAAGCTGCGCCCGAGGATGGTTTCCGTCAGCGCTGCGGCCAACATGGCGCCCACGATGACGATCGCTGACACGGCGTTGGTGACTGCCATCAGCGGCGTGTGCAGCGCAGGGGTGACGTTCCAGACTACGTGGTAGCCCACGTAGACGGCCAGCACAAAGGTGCTGAGGTTGATGAGGGTGTGGGATACTGCATCCATATATCGTCTCCGTTGCGCGTCAGGCGCGCTTGACTTCACCGCCGTGGGTCATCAGGCAGGCATCAACGATGTCGTCGTTGGCAGGCATCTCGAAGCGGGCGTCCTTGGTGGTGACCAGCTTCAGAAAATCCAGCACATTGCGGGCATAGAGGGCCGACGCATCGGCCGCCAGCAGCGCAGGCAGGTTGGTCTCTCCGACGATGACCACGCCGTGCCTGGTCACCGTCTTGCCGGCCTCGGTCAACGGGCAATTGCCATCGCGGCCATTCGGGCCCTTGCCGGCGGCGATGTCGACGATCACCGACCCCGACTTCATGGCTTTGACCATCTCCTCGGTGATCAGCACGGGGGCGGCGCGGCCGGGGATCAGCGCGGTGGAGATCACCACGTCGGCCAGCGCCACGCGCTTGGCCACCTCCACCTTCTGCCGGTCCAGCCAGCTCTGCGGCATCGGCCGGGCATAACCGCCCACGCCTTCGGCGGCTTCCTTTTCCTCAGCGGTTTCGTAGGGCACGTCGATGAACTTGGCGCCCAGTGACTCCACTTGCTCCTTCACTGAGGGGCGCACATCGGAGGCCTCGATCGTCGCGCCCATGCGCTTGGCGGTGGCGATGGCCTGCAAACCCGCCACGCCCACGCCCAGGATCACCATTCGCGCGGCCTTCACCGTTCCGGCGGCGGTCATCAGCATGGGGAAGAACTTCTGGTAGCGGTCGGCCGCCATGGTAACGGCCTTATAGCCGGCGATGTTGGCCTGGCTGGACAGCACGTCCATGCTTTGCGCGCGGGTGGTGCGCGGTGCGGCCTCCAGTGCGAAGGCGGTCAGGCCGGCCGTGGCCATGGCCTGCAGGCCAGCCTTGTCGAAGGGGTTGAGCATGCCCACCAGCACGCTGCCCGGTTTCATCAGGGCCAGCTCGTCGGCTCGTGGGCGCTGTACCTTCAGCACCAGCTCGGCAGCGAAGGCCGCTGCGCGGTCTACGATCTGGGCCCCGACGGCCTCGTAGGCCGCGTCAGTGACGCTGGCCGCCACGCCAGCGCGCGCTTGCACCTGGACCTCGTGGCCCTGGGCCGCGAGCTTCTTGGCAGTTTCCGGGGTGACGGCAACCCGGGTTTCCCCAGCCACTGTCTCCAGTGGAACACCGATGCGCATGAAACGTCTCCTCTTGACAGGCTTTAGTAATAGGTGGCGCCGCGGGCGGCCATGTCGCGCATCCCGGCGGTCGGCACGTAGGCCGGACCGAATGCCGCGAGCGCGTCGGCCCGGCCCACGATCTGGCGCAGGCCCAGCGAGTCGGCGTACTTCAGGATGCCGCCCAGATAGGTCGGGAAGCCAACGCCCAGCAGCAACGCCATGTCCAGCTCGGCCGGCGTAGCGACCACGCCGTCCTCGAGCGCGTGCGCTGCCTCGATCAACATCGGCAGCATCATCCGTTCGACGATCTCCGCGTCGGTCAGCTCGATACGCCGGCCACCGCTCAACTGCGCCAGTAGATCGTGCGTGTCGGGCGCAGCACTGCGGCGCGGCTTGCTGCCGTGAGCGGCGTCGTAGCGGTAAAAACCAATGCCGTTTTTCTGCCCCAGGCGCCGGTGGCGCACCATCAGCTTGAGCGCGTTATCGTCGAGCGGCGGCATCCGTTCGGGGTAACCGCCAAAGACGATCTCCACCGCGTGGCAGCCGGTGTCCATGCCGATCACATCCTGCAGGTATGCCGGCCCCATCGGCCAGCCGAAGTCCTCCATCACCCGGTCAATGCACTCGAAATCGGCGCCGTCGGCCAACAGCTTCAGGAAGGCGCGGACGTAAGCCGCGAGCAAGCGGTTGACGAGGAAGCCAGGACAGTCCTTCACGACAATGGGCGTCTTACCCATGGCGGCAGCGAAGGTCACGGCGGTGGAGACCGCTGCGTCGGTGCTGCGACTGCCGCGGACGATTTCCACAAGCGGCATCGCCGGCACCGGGTTGAAGAAATGCATGCCGACGAAGTTCTCCGGCCGCGCAAGCCCGCGGGCGATATCGTCGATCAGCAGGCTCGAGGTATTGCTGGCGATGACGGCATCGGCGCGGATTTTCGTCTCCAGATCGGACAAGACCTTGCGCTTCACGCCTATGTTCTCGACCACGGCCTCGATCACCAGTTCGGCGGCATCGAAGCCGGCCTCGTCGAGCTGCGGGTGGATGGAGGCGAGTATGGCGTCGGCCTGCTCCTGTGTCTTGCGTCCGTTGCGCACTTGCTTGGCCAGCAACTTGCCGGCCTCGCCGATTCCGAGCTCGAGCTGTTCCTGCGCGATGTCTTTGAGCAGCACCGGCGTGCCACCGAGCGCGCTCGTGTAGGCGATGCCGCCGCCCATGATGCCGGCGCCCAGCACTGCCAGTTGCTTGACGGGCCGCGCGGTGCGCGCGTGCTGTTTGACCAGTTTCTTGACGGACTGGCCTGACAGAAAGGTTTGCACCAGCGCGCCGGCGGCCTGGGTCTTGGCGATGTTCGCGAAGGCCTGCGCCTCGGCGTGCAGCGCACCAGCACGGTCCAACGTGGCGGCTTCGGCGAGCAGTTGCACTGCGGCCGCTGCGGCGGGCTGGTGTTTGGGCGATGCTTTGCGCACTTTGGCCAGTGCGGTGTCGAACAAGGCCTTGCGTTCGGTGGATTCCATCGTAAGTGGCCTCCGCTTGCGCTGCTGCGCGGCGCGCCAGTCGATACGGCCGGCGATCGCGTCGCCCAACACGGCCAATGCCGTCTCGCGAAGTGCCTGTGGCGGGCTAGTGCGGTCGGCCACCCCAGCTTCCAGCGCCGCCTGCGCGCCCGACGGCTTGCCACCGGTGATCCAGTCGAGAGCGACGGCCGCGCCCGCCACGCGCGGCAGGCGCGACGTGCCGCCAAGTCCCGGGAGGAGCCCTAGGCTCACTTCCGGCAGGCCAATGCGGGCGGTGTCAGACATCACGCGAATGCTGCCGCTCAAGGCCAGTTCCAGGCCACCACCGAGCGCATAGCCGTTGATTGCCATGACGCTGGGCACATCGAGGTCCTCGAAAGCCGTGAGTACCAGGTTGGAGCGGGCCACGTGGGCGGCCAGTTCAGGCATCGGCAGCCTGAACGTCTCGCCGAATTCGGTAATGTCGGCGCCGACGACGAAGGCGTCCTTGGCGCTGCTGACGAGCAGGCCGGCGACGCCCGCGGCCGCTGCGATGATCCTGGTGGCCTCGCCCAACTCACGGATGGTGGTGGCGTCGAGCTTGTTGATGGCATCGCCCTGGCGGTCGAACACGAGTTCGATGATGCCGCCATCGAGGCGCTGCAGGCGCATGGCGTTTCCTTGATACATACCTCAGTTCCTTTCTCGACAATGTTGTTCGGGGCGCCCCGCGTTGGCGCGGGCGACAGTCGCCATGCGGTCAATCAGGGGCGCCCAATCGGGTACATCGTTGCGTTGTTCAGGAAGATCGGCCGCGTGCCGCGCACGCGGACATACCGCAGAGCGCGGCTGATCCCGTCGTGGATCTGCGCTTCCCGCATCGCGCAACAGCGTGTGCCCATGTTGAAGCCCTGCGCGCTGAGCATCAGGGCGGGGCGAAGGCCTTGGCCATCGGCGTTGCCGCCGGAGGCGACGACGGGGACCTTCAGCGCCGGCGGGTTGGCAGGTATCAGCGCGGGGCCGTTCACGTCGTCTTTGCCATCTGCGGCGGCAATGCGCGTGCTGTGTCGCTGGCCGCAGTGAACGCCCGGGGGCGCTACAGACGTCCCCGGACGGCACTGTGACCAACGCACGTGTGGTGCCCGCCCAGATCGCCGAAGTTGTGGGCACGGGGCAGCAGGGCCGGGGACGTCAGTGCGATGGCAGCTCAGTGAGCGTTTGCGCAGTATTCGCCAATTTTCAGCTTGCCAAGCTGTGCGATGTGGACTTCGTCCGGACCGTCTGCAATGCGCAGATAGCGGTTGGTCGTGAAGAAGTAGGCTAGTGGTGTGTCGTCGCTCACCCCCATGCCGCCATGAATCTGGATCGCGCGGTCGACTACCGTCTGCGCCATTTGCGGCGCGACGATCTTGATTGCTGCGATAAGGTCTTTGGCGACCTTGTTGCCATAACGGTCCATGTGATCGGCGGCCTTCAGGGTCAACAGGCGCGCCTGTTCGATTTCGCAGTAGGAGCGCGCGATGTCCTGGCGGATGCTGCCTTGCTCCGATAACTTCTTGCCAAAGGCCACGCGATTTTGTGCGCGGCGCGCCATGATTTCGAGTGCGCGCTGTGCTTGACCGATGGAGCGCATGCAATGGTGTATCCGGCCAGGGCCGAGCCGTCCTTGGGCAATTTCAAATCCGCGGCCTTCACCAAGGATCAGATTCTCGCGAGGCACGCGCACGTTGTCGAACTTCAGCTCACACTCCCCAAAGGGCGAGTGCAGGGACCCGAAGACGGTAGTGTCACGTACGATGCTGACGCCTGGCGTGTTTCGCGGCACGAGGATCGTCGAGTGCTGTTGGTGAACCGGATTGTTCAGCAGCGTCTTGCCCATGACCAGAAAGATCTGGCACTGCGGATGCCGCGCGCCGGTGATCCACCATTTGCGGCCGTTGATGACGTAATCATCGCCATCGGGAAGAATCGTCATTTGGAGGTTAGTCGCGTCGGAAGATGCGACCTGCGGCTCGGTCATCACAAAGGCGGAACGAATCTCACCGTTCAGCAGGGGCTCGAGCCAGCGCTCCTGCTGCTCCGGGCTGCCAAACTTGGCCAGGACCTCCATGTTGCCGGTATCGGGCGCCGAGCAGTTGAAGACCTGCGAGGCAAAGGGCACGCGCCCCATGATCTCGGCCAGCGGAGCATATTCGAGGTTGTGGAGGCCAGGGCTAAAGCGGCCGTACTCACATGGCAGGAACAGATTCCACAGGCCTTGGGCCCGGGCCTCGGCCTTGAGAGCTTCCATCTTCGGCCATTCTTGCCACAGATGAGCCGGGTCATTGACGAACCCGTAGTAATCCTGCTCATTTGGATAAATGTGTTCATCCATGAACGCTTCGAGGCACGCGATCAACCCACGCACCTTGTCGGAATGTTCGAAGTTCATCGTGTTTTCTTTCAAGTTCAGAGATTGACCCCGCCGTCGACCACCAGCGTGTGGCCGACAACATAGGAAGCCAGCGGCGAGGCCAGGAACAGCGCGGCGCCTGCCATGTCCTGCGGCAGCCCCAGACGGCCGGCTGGGATGGTAGCGATCACAGCTTCGCGTCGCTTCGGATGTTCCGTCATGACTTTGGTGAGCTTGGTGTCGACCAGTCCGGGCGCCAGACCGTTGACGCGAACACCATCGCCGGTCCAGGCCTGGGCCAGAGACTTGGTGAGGCTGATTGCGCCTGCCTTTGACGCGGCGTAGGCCGGATTGCCCACATTGCCCTGCAGGCCGGAAACCGAGCTGACGATGATCAGCGCGCCGCCGCGCCGGGCCAATGCGGGCTTGAAGCGGCGTGCGCAGTGCATAAGGCTGTCGAGATTGACGCGCACCACGCGCTCCCAGCCCTCGCGTTCGAATTCGCCGCGGTTGTAAACGACGATGCCCTGGCACAGCACCAGCACGTCGAGTTCTTCGAAGGGCTCCGATGCTGCGGCGATGGCATCCGCATCGCCGACGTCGACCTGGGTGTAGCCCAGGCCCGTGAGGTCCGAACCTTCGCTTTCGCGATAGTCCTGCGCGGTCGGACGCGTGCCCCAGACGTGCACCTGGCCGCCCCGAGCCCGAAAGGCCTGTGCAATGCCGTTGCCAATGCCGCTGGAGCCTCCCACCACGAGAACGTGCTGGTTACTGAAATCGAGTTCGCTACTCATGGGTGAATCCACAGAAAATGCGTTCGAAGATGCCTGTCTTACTTGGCTTGCATGCGGATGCCGCCGTCGATGCGGATGCATTCGCCGTTGATGTACCCGTTTTCGACCAAGCAGGTCGCCAGATGCGCAACCTCCTCCGGACGGCCCAGCCGCTTGGGATTGAGCACTTGGGCCGCGAGCGAATCGATCACTTCAGGCTGCGTGGTATGAAACAGCGGTGTATGAATCAGTCCCGGCACGATGGTATTGACGCGGATGCCATAGGAGGCGAGATCGCGCGCGATCGTCAGGGTCATTGCCACGACGCCGCCCTTGGAGGCGGTGTAAGCCGCCTGGCCCATCTGCCCTTCGTAGGCAGCGACCGAAGCGGTATTGATGATGACACCGCGCTCGCCATCGTCCAGTGCGTTCTTCGCCATCTGTTCCGCGGCGAGACGCAGCACGTTGAACGTGCCGATGAGGTTGACCTGCACGATTTTGTTGAACTCAGCCAGCGGGAACGGGCCGTTCTTGCCGTAGGTCTTGAATACGTTGCCGATGCCGGCGTAGTTGATGCAGACGTGCAGTGCGCCGAAGCGTTCGATGGTCTGGTCGATGCCGGCTTGTACCGCAGCCTCGTCCGTGACGTTGACCTTGACGAACAGCGCTCGTTCGCCCAAGGATTCGGCCAGCTGCTGCCCTGCCTCTTCGTTCATATCGAAGATCGCGACGCGGCCGCCCATCGCCGTGAACTTGTTGACGGTCGCCAAGCCCAAGCCCGAGGCGCCGCCGGTGATGATGGAAACGCTGTTTTCGATTTTCATGGTTGCTGTCCGGAAGGTGGGTGAATGATTGCTCCCAGTTTGTCATCGGCGCAGCCGGCTAACCTTGATCGCAGCCGACAGCGCGATTGACCGGGGGCATCTCTCGGGCTGTCATTTCTTGTCAATCGCCCCGTCGGCGCTGGTCATTGGCGCGCCTTTCTCTGGGCCGAATACTTGTCCCCATTCCCCGCGTCGAACACGGCGCGACCGAGTTCATCATTTCAAGGATGGTCTGATGGCACAAACGGCATATATCTTTGACGCGGTGCGCACACCGCGCGGCAAAGGCAAGAAGGACGGCTCACTGTTCGAGGTCAAACCGATACATCTCGCTGCCGGGCTTCTCACCGAACTGCAGCAGCGGCACGCGCTTGATACGGCGCGCGTGGATGACGTGGTCCTCGGTTGCGTGACTCCTGTGGGTGAGCAGGGCGGCTGTATCGCCAAGGCCGTCGCACAGTACGCCGCTTGGGACGAGAGTGTTCCCGGCGTGCAGCTTGATCGCTTCTGCGCCTCGGGTCTCGAAGCGGTGAACCAGGCTGCAAGCCGCGTGGCTAGTGGGTGGGACGATCTCGTTGTGGCTGGCGGCGTGGAGTCCATGTCGCGCCTGCCCTTGGGATCGAGCGGCATCGCCATGATGGAGGACGCGGAGATCGCGACTCGCTTGAATTCCGTACCGCAGGGCGTGGGAGCCGATCTGATCGCTACCCTCGACGGCTACACGCGCGAGGACGTCGACGCGTACGCGCTGGAATCGCAGCGGCGCGCGGTGCGCGCACGCGACAGCGGCTGGTTCGACCGCTCGGTCGTGCCGGTGCGCGACATCAACGGGGTGACGATCCTGGAGAAGGACGAGTTCATCAAGCCGGGCACGACGATGGAGGGTCTCGCCGCTCTCAAGCCCTCGTTCGAGGCGATGGGCAATCTCGGCTATGACGAGATCTGCCTGCGCAAGTACACCTCGGTGGACCGGGTCCGTCACGTTCACACGCCCGGCAATTCCTCGGGCATCGTGGATGGCGCGAGCGCAGTGCTGATAGGCAGCGAAAAGGCCGGCCGCGACTTGGGCCTCACGCCTCGCGGCCGCATTGTGGCCACCGCCGTGCTTGCCACTGATCCGATCATCATGCTCGCTGGACCGGGGCCGGCCGCAAAGAAGTGCCTGGCCAAGGCCGGCATGACGACCAAGGACATCGATCTGTTCGAGATCAACGAGGCCTTCGCTTCGGTGGCGCTTCGCTTCATGAAGGATCTCGACATTGCGCACGAGATCACCAACGTCAACGGCGGCGCCATCGCGCTGGGCCACCCACTGGGTGCGACCGGAGCGATGCTCGTGGGCATCATGCTCGACGAGCTGGAACGCCGCAACCTCAAGCGCGCGCTGCTGGCCCTGTGCGTGGGCGGCGGCATGGGCATTGCCACTATCATCGAGCGACTCTGAGAAATTCCATGTCTGCATTCAATTACGACAAAGACGACGACGGCATCGTGACCCTCACGATGAACATGAGCGGTACCGTGAACGCCATGAACGCGGAGTATCGTGCCGCGATGATCGAGGCGCTTGCCAGGCTCGAAAAGGAGCCGGGGCTCAAGGGCGTGGTGATCACTTCGGCGAAGAGCACCTTCTTTGCAGGCGGCGACCTGAACGAGTTGCGGGCCGCCGTTCCAGGCACGGAAGCGGCATTCTTTGCCGGCGTGCAGGAAACCAAGGCACAGTTTCGCCGGCTGGAGAAGCTTCCCGTTCCCGTGGTGGCCGCGATCAATGGCGCGGCGCTGGGTGGCGGTTTCGAGCTCGCGCTGGGCTGCAATCGCCGCATCGTCCTCAACCGGCCGTCGGCCGTCGTCGGTCTGCCGGAGGTGACGCTGGGCCTGCTGCCCGGCGGTGGCGGCATCGTGCGCCTGGTCTACCTGATCGGACTGGAAAAAGCGCTGCCCTACCTGCTCGAGGGCACACGCGTGAAGCCCGAGGCGGCGCTCAAGGCCGGTCTCGTCGACGAACTGGTGCAAGAACTTGAGGATTTGGTGCCCGCTGCCAAGGCTTGGATCAAGGCCAATCCCACCGCCCACGAGCAACCCTGGGACCGCAAAGGCTACCAGATTCCCGGCGGCACGGCACTCTCGCGGCGCCTCGCTCAGGTCTGCACTGGCGCGATGGCCGTGCTGGCGAAGAAAACGCGCGGCCTGCTTCCCGCACCGGACCGCGTGCTGGCGGTTGCGCAGGAGGCAACGCTGCTGGACTTCGACACCGCGCTGCGGGTCGAAACCCGCGGCCTCACCCACCTGGTGATGACGCCGCAAGCCAAGAACATCATCAACACGATGTTCTTCCAGATGAACGAGGTCAACGGGGGCGGCTCGCGTCCGAAGGGCATCGAGAAGAGCAAGGTGCGCAAGCTGGGCATCGTTGGCGCCGGGATGATGGGGCAAGGTATTGCCTACGTTTCTGCGATGGCCGGCATCGAAGTCGTGCTCCGTGATGTGACGCTCGAGGCAGCGCAGAAGGGTAAGGCATACTCCGAGAACCTGCTCGCCGCTGCGGTCGCCAAGGGGCGGCTTGATGCGGCGAAAATGGACGCCACGTTGGCGTTGATCAAGCCCACCGCCGACGCCGCGGATCTGAAAGGGTGCGATCTGATCGTCGAAGCGGTGTTCGAAAATGTCGATCTCAAGCACGAAGTAACCCGCGAGACCGAGTCCTTCCTGGTGGAGGGCGGAGTCTTCGGCTCCAACACCTCGACGCTGCCGATCGCGTTGCTGGCGAAGGCCGCGCAACGGCCCGAGAATTTCATCGGCATTCACTTCTTCTCGCCGGTGGACAAGATGCCGCTGATCGAGATCATCTGCGGCGACAAGACCAGCGACGCCACGCTGGCCAAGGCTTTCGACTACGCGCGGCAGATCGGCAAGACCGCCATCGTAGTCAACGACGTACTGGGCTTCTTCACGTCGCGCACCTTCGGCACTTACCTTGACGAAGGTGTGCGCCTGATGGTCGATGGTGTCGATCCGGTCGTGATCGAGAATCTCGGGCGCCAGGTCGGGATGCCAGTTGGTCCGTTGGCGGTGCAGGATGAAATCAGCCAGCAACTGGCATTCAAAGTGAAGCAGACGCATGAGGCGCTCGGCGTGCTGCACAGCGTGGCCGACACGCACGTCAGCTCGGACGTCTGCGAGCGCATGGTTACGGAGTTCGGCCGCGGCGGCCGTTACCATGGCGGTGGTTACTACGACTACCCGGAAGGCGGCGAAAAGAAGATCTGGCCCAAGCTCTACGAACTGTTCCACAAGAAGGACGTTTCCCTGCCGGAAGCGGACATCAAGGACCGCTTGCTGTTCCGCCAGGTGATCGAAACCATCAAATGCCTGCAGGAGGGCGTGCTGCGCTCCGCGGCCGACGGCAACGTCGGCTCCATCCTCGGAATCGGCGCGCCAGTGTGGACGGGCGGCTTCCTGCAGTTCGTCAACACCTATGGGCTGGAACGCTTTGCGACGCGAGCTGCGGAGCTGGCAGGCCGCTATGGTGAGCGCTTCGCGCCGCCCGACCTGTTGCTGCGTAAGGCGGAAGCCGGCGAGAGCTTCTGACCATGGGGCCGCTGCACGGATTCCGCGTCATCGAGATGGCGGGCATCGGGCCGTGCCCGATGGCCGGCATGATGCTGGCCGACATGGGCGCGGAGGTGATCCGCGTCGAGCGCGGCACGCGTCTTTCACCCGATCAGCTCAACGACGTGAGCTTTCGTGGCAAGAAGTCGATCGCGCTGGACCTGAAGAAGCCCGGCGGTGTCGACGCTCTGCTGCGTCTCGTCGACGAGGCGGACGTCTTGCTCGAGGGCTATCGTCCGGGCGTCGCCGAGCGGCTGGGTATCGGTCCCGAGGCCTGTCGTGCACGCAATCCGAAGCTCGTCTACGGCCGCATGACGGGCTGGGGGCAGGAAGGGCCGATGGCGCAGGCGTCAGGGCATGATATTAACTACATCGCCCTTGCCGGCGCGCTCTACGCCATGGGCCGCCGCGGCGAGCGGCCCATTCCGCCGCTAAATGTCGTTGGCGACATGGGCGGCGGCGGCATGCTGCTGGCGATGGGTGTTATTGCGGCGTTGCTGGAGGCGCAGCGCTCAGGGCAGGGCCAGGTAGTGGATGCCGCAATGGTCGATGGCACCGCGCAATTGATGTGGATGTTTCACGGCCTCCAGGCCGGCGGCTTCTGGAACGCCGAGAAGCGTGGTGTCAATGTGACCGATGGCGGGGCGCCGTTCTATGACGTCTATGAAACCGCGGATGGCCAGTACGTCGCGGTGGGCGCCATCGAGCCACAGTTCTATGGCGAACTGGTGCGGCTCAGCGGCGCCAACGCGGGAACGATGGCCGCGCAGTACGACGAGCGCCGCTGGCCCGAGATGCGCGAGGAACTCGAGCGAGTCTTCAAGACGCGTACGCGCGCGGAGTGGTGCAGCAGCCTCGAAGGCAGCGATGCCTGCTTTGCCCCCGTCCTGAGCCTGCTTGAAGCGCCTGGGCACCCGCACAACCAGGAACGCGGCACCTACATCGAAGTCGATGGCATTGTGCAGCCGGCGCCGGCGCCGCGCTTCTCGCGCACGGCGTCGGAAGTGCGTCACGGCGCGCGCCCTGCTGGAGCGGATGGCGAGGCACTGCTATCCGCTGCGGGCTTTACGCCCACTGAGATCGAGTCGCTGCGTCGCGACGGCGTTCTCCTGAAGTGCTGAGCCGCGGACCTTAAACGTCATGTAAGCAAACAGCGGTGGACGATGGCGGAGCGGAGCGAAGACTTCCTGCCGCCGTCGTATGTGTCGGTCTGCTGGGTCTGTTGTTGAGGGCGTGACCCTCTGGGGAAGCCTGCCCGACGTTGTCTGGTCGGGTAGCTCCTATGTGCGGTGACATTCCCGTGTACTTTGGCGGGATTGGACGTGCGGTGCCGTTATGTACGGCGCTCTTCGGGCCAGCCAGAGTCGAGCGCACGCGTTGCTGGGTGCTTGTAGCGGGAATTGTGGGTGCTGCGATTCTGTTTATCCGCACGCTATGAAGCGGGACAGACATGCAGTGCGAATCAGCAGTCGATGGTGAGGTTGATGATGATCCGTGGCGAAAGGTCTTTGCGTTCGATATTCGACAAATGGGCGGGGCGCACGTCCGCAAATCCGGTTCGTATCACCCGACTACGCCACGCGCGATCGAAACGCAACGTGAAAGTTGTGCTCGCCACATCGCAGACGGAGTACACAATCTTCTTTTTTTGCCACGATGACGGTACCTGGCACGTTTTCCCACCAAATGTTGCGCGCCCGGTGTTGCGTATCGGGAAATACGCGGCATGACGGATATTTTCTTCGGCCGGCACATCCGTTAGAGCCCGTTGGATCGCTGATCCCAAAAGCCGAGCACTTGATTCCGATCATCCGGGGCGTCAGCTTCAGTCAATCGACGGGTAAGGCGAGATCATTGTTGCAGGCCGGTGCGACTTTGATACTGGCTGTTGCCCAAACCATACAACACAGTCTCGAGAAGGGGCTTTGATGCAAAGACAACACTACACCGCAGAGCATGAGTTGTTTCGCGATGGCTATCGGCAGTTCCTGCGCAAGGAAGTGCTGCCCCATCGCGAGGCTTGGCGCGAGGCTGGCATCGTGCCGCGCGAAATGTTCCGCAAGATGGGCGAGCATGGTTATCTGCTGATCTGGGCAGACGAGAAGTATGGTGGTCTCGGCGTGGAGGATTTCCGCTTTCAGCAGGTCATGCTGGAAGAGGATGCGCGTTACGGCGAAGCTGGCTTCTACCACACGCTGCACAGTCGGCTGGTCGCACCGTACCTGAAGCATTTCGGCAATGCCGAGCAGCAGGCGCGCTTGCTGCCCAAGTGTGTCTCCGGCGAAAGCATCCTGGCAATTGCCATGACCGAGCCCGATGCCGGCTCGGATCTGGCCGGTATGAAGACACGTGCCACGGACTGCGGCGATCACTGGCTGCTCAACGGCACAAAGACCTACATCTCCAACGGCATAAATGCGGATCTAGTGGTCGTGGCGGCTAAGACCAACCCTGACAACCCGCGCCAGATCGGTTTGTTCCTGGTCCAGCGCGGCATGGAGGGTTTTGAGCGCGGACGCACGCTCGCCAAGATGGGGCTGAAGGCGCAGGATACCGCTGAACTGTTCTTCCGCGACGTCAAAGTCCCGAAGGAGAATGTGCTCGGCGATCCGTTCAAGGGATTTCATTACCTGATGCGGGGTCTTGCCGAGGAGCGCCTGATCGGTTCGGTGATGTACCTGGGCAACGCATGGGGCTCATTCGAGGTGACCTGCGAGTTCGTCAAACAGCGTATGGTGTTTGGAAAGGCGCTGTCGGAGATGCAGAACACCCGTTTCAAGCTGGGGTCGATGCGCACCGAGCTGGAAGTCGCGCAGACCTACGTGGATCACTGCGTGGACCGCCACAACGCCGCCGAGTTGACCGCCGAGGTGGCGGCCATGGCCAAGCTGTTCACCAGTGAAGTCGAGGGGCGTGTGGTCGACGAGTGCGTGCAATTGCACGGTGGCGCCGGCTACATGGAGGAATACGAGGTCTGCTGGCGCTACACCAACGCGCGCATCTCCCGCGTCTACGGCGGCAGCTCAGAGATCATGCGCGAAATCGTCGCGCGCTCGATTCTCGGGCGCTGAGCGGCGGAGTGTTTACGGCAATCATCCGATTACGACAATTATCCGACCATGTCCATGAATCCACAGCCCACCACCGTCGCCGCATCATCTGTCTCCGCTCCGCGGCCGCGCGCGGTCTCAGCAGCGGATCTCCGGCAACCCTTGCAGGGTACCGTGCACGTGCTGGAGCGGCCGGATGGCACCCAACTCCATGTGGTCGTCGATGGCAACGGTCCGCAGAGCGTGCTTCTGGAGCATGGGTTCTCCATGTCGGCCGATGTCTGGTCACTTGTGCAGCGAGAACTGGTCGCGCGCGGTTTGCGGGTGATTGCCTACGACCGGCGCGCTCACGGACGATCGACCTGTGGTCGCGACGGCCTGACGTCGGCGGCGCTGCGGGCGGATCTCAAAGCCGTGGCCGAGACCTTCGACGTGAATCAGGCGGTGCTTGTCTGCCACTCGATGGGCAACTTTGTCGCGCTCGGTGCGCTGGAGGATGCGACTTTCAGGAGCCGGTTCCGCTACGGCGTGCTTGTGAATCCGGTGACGGGCCACAGCGCGAAGGGCTCGCCGGTCGTCCTGTTTCAGGCGCCGTTGTTGGCGTTGGGCGTGGTGCAATGCCTTGTGCGCATTCCAAGCGTCGGGCGCAAGTTCGCCCGGATGAACCTCGGGGGGGCTGCGAGCGACGCGGTTGTGGAGGCGACGCGACTGACGTTGGCGGAGGTCTCCACCAAGTTCTCACCGGTGCTCAAAATGTTGCGTCGCGAATCGGTCGAGTCGGTTTTGGCGCGGATCGACCTCCCGCTGCACGTGTTCACCAGCAACGAGGACAGAACGACGCCCGCGTGGCATGCCGAGCTGATTGTCGCGCGCGCTCCGCGGGCGAAGATCGATTACGTCGCGGGCGCTGGCCACATGCTCCCCTGGGAAGCGCCGGACGAGATCGTGCAGGCCGTACTGGCCGGACTGCCGGCGTGACACGTCCGGCACGCCGCCCGCGGCGGTTCGGTCTGCAGGGTTGCGTCGGCGGCGTCGAGGCGTGACCACGTCGACGGAATTTGGCGCGTTTGAAACGTGTTCGTCAACAATCCAATCGAAATAGTGAGGAGGTGAAAATGGGTCGAGTGGAAGGAAGCGTCGCGATAGTGACCGGTGCAGCACGCGGAATGGGAGCGGCACATGCGCGTGCCCTCGTGCGCGAGGGCGCACGGGTCATTCTCACGGATGTGCTGGAGGAGGACGGCCGCCGCGTCGCGGAAGAACTCGGGGAGTGCGCGCGATTCGTGGTTCACGATGTGACCCGTTCCGAGGACTGGGAGCGCGTCGTGGCGGCGGCC
Organism: Pandoraea terrae; assembly: GCF_902459695.1. GTDB lineage: Bacteria > Pseudomonadota > Gammaproteobacteria > Burkholderiales > Burkholderiaceae > Pandoraea > Pandoraea terrae. Next base: position 47,669 of record NZ_CABPRZ010000006.1, on the reverse strand, counting down.
GAGCAAGCGTTCGGCAATGTCACGATCCTCGTCAACAACGCCGGCATCGGGCTCGCGGCGCCGCTTGATGCCACGACCGAGGCAGACTATCGCCGGGTCATCGAGGTCAACCAGGTGGGGCTGTTCCTCGGCATGAAGGCGGTACTCGATTCCATGACCCGCGCTGGCGGCGGATCGATCGTCAATATTTCCTCGGTCGCGGGCATTGTCGGCACGGCCCACAGCATTGCCTACTCGGCGTCGAAGTTCGCCGTGACCGGAATGACGAAGGTCGCCGCGAAGGAGCTTGGGCCGCGCGGGATTCGGGTCAACTCTGTGCATCCCGGGGTAATTGAAACCCCGATGCTGACCGAGGCGGCCGGCACCGAGGAGATCATCCAAGGCCTCCGAGCGGCCGCCGCAGCGACGCCGCTCGGCCGGCTTGGTTGCCCTGACGACGTTAGCAGGGTGGTGCTATTCCTCTCCTCCGACGAATCGTCCTTCGTAACCGGATCGGCGTACGTCGTGGACGGCGGATTTATTGGCTGACGCTCTCGCCTACCCGAAACGTGTCACATCGCGCGCTGCGCTTACCAAGCAAGAGCTGCCCGGCTGAAGCGGCGCCGCACTGGTCGCATCCTCGACCCCTCCGCGTATGTTAAGGGGCGATTTCATCCGGAATCAGGCATTTATTCGACGGCGTTCTGCGGCGCCTTGCTATACTGGCAGTTCACCAGTAAGGATGAACGCAGATGGAAGACACTTTTTCTTGTTCAATGCTCTGCGCGAGGTGGTCCGGGTATCGCTGCCGAGCAAGCCGACCGCGCGCTGAGAGAGGTATCGACGGCAGGACAATACCTTCGATGGGAGGCGTGGCATGTCTGACGTGACCCCGCCTCCTGTACGTCGTCGCGTTCGGTTGAACGCAGACGCGCGCCGCCAACTGATCATCGATGTCGCCCAGCAGCTGTTCTCGAAGCGGCCGTATTCCGATGTCTCGATGGGTGATATCGCCGATGCTGCGGAGATCGGCAGGGCAAACCTCAACTACCACTTCGGTACCAAGCGCGATCTCTACGTCGAAGTCATCAAGAACTTCGCCAGATTGCCGCCCCTCCCGCCGGTGTCTCGAACGCGTCGACCGCTTGAGGAGGAGGTGCACCACATCATCGACAACTGGCTGGACATCGTCTGGCAGAATCGCGGCACCTTCATTACGATTTCCGAGTCGGGCCCTATCAACAGCGACCGCGAGATCGAGGCTATCCTGGCGGACGGCAGGGAGGCGTGGGCGGGCCGCCTGGCCGATCTGCTCGAGCTGCCGGGAGGTGCCACCCGTCCAGCGCGCGGGCTGATCCATACTTTCCAGGCGTCGTGCGAGACTGCGGTGGACGAATGGCTGCGGCGCGAGCGGCTCACGCGCGACGACGTGCTGGTGCTGCTTGTCGAGACGCTGCTCACGATCGCGCGAACGGTCGTGCCCAAGGTCCTCGATCCGACAGCGGCGCGTCCGTCGTCGGCAGGCCGCTGAAGAGAAGAGCGCCTGCCTCGCGCAGCCGGTAGAGGTCATCGGCCTCGAGGCCGCGCAGCGCAGCCACAATTAACCGCCAGCTCCTTCGGAATACATCGCCTCGATCTCGTTCTCGTACTTGTCCGCAATCGCCTTGCGCTTGAGCTTCATCGTCGGTGTCAGTTCGTCGCCGCCCGGCAGCCAGTCGCCGGGCACGATCGTGAACCGCTTGATCTGCTCCACTCGGGCGAGCCGCCCGTTCGCCTCCTGCACCGCGGCCTCGACGGCGCGCCGGACCTGGTCAACATGGGCAAGCTCATTGAGCGCCGTCCCCTCAATCCCACGCTGCGCTGCCCATTGCGGGGCGTAGTCCGGGTCGAGCACGATCAGCGCCGTATTGTAGGGCCTGCCTTCGCCGATGCAGACGGCCTGCCCGATGAGCAGGCTGGTGCTCTTGAGGGTCGCCTCGATGTGCGCCGGCGACATGTTCTTACCCATCGCGTTGATGATGAGTTCCTTTTTGCGGTCGACGATCCTGAGGTAGCCGTCCTCATCCAGCGTGCCGATGTCGCCGGTGTGGAACCAGCCGTCGGCGTCGATCGCTTCGGCAGTCTTGTCGGGCGCGTTGCGGTAGCCGAGCATAACGTATTCGCCGCGGACGAGGATTTCTCCGTCGGGCTCGAGCTTCAGCTCCAATCCCGGCGATGGCGTCCCGACCGTACCGATTCTGACCTTGCCCGGCCGGTTGCACGTGCCGGCGGCGCAGGTCTCCGAGAGGCTCCAGCCCTCGGTAAGCTCCAGTCCGAGCGCGTGGAAGTACTCGATGACCGCAACAGGTGTGGGCGCCGCGCCCACGTGGACCGCGCTGGCCTGATCGAGGCCGAGCATCTTGCGCAGTCCGGAGAATAGTTCCCTATCCGCCTCTGCGACCGTCGCCTCGAGCTCTGCCGGCACGGGCTCGCCGCGCTGGCGCAGGCGCACGCGCTCGATTGCCGCCTGGATGGCCTGCTGCATCGGGAGGCGCTGCGCTTCGGGCTGGGCGGCCAGCTTCGCTTCCAGGCCAGCCTTGAGCTTTTCCCAGACTCTCGGCACCGCCAAGAACCAGGTCGGCCGCACCTGCGGGAGATACGAAAGTATCTCACGCGGGTTGGGGCAACAGGTCACGGAACCGGCGTAGACCACCGGGATATAGTGGTGCGCGATCCGCTCGGCGATGTGCGCTGCGGGGAGCCAGGAGATGACACGGAAGCCTGAGGCGAGGCCGACGACTTCCTCCACTGCCCGCGTCGCGGCCATGATGTTGCGGTGCGACAACTGCACGCCCTTCGGCGACCCGGTCGTGCCGGAGGTATAGATCAGCGTCGCGGGGACGTCCGGGCTTATATCAGCCGCGGCGGCGGCGAGGTCGAAGTCGGGAGCCGACTGCTCGAGATCTGCAAGGGCGATGGTACCGCCGGAAGCTGGCGCGTCGACCACGACCACATGCTTGGGCCCAGGCAGGTCCTTGCTCGCTTCCATTAGCATCGGCAGCAAAGCCGCCTCGACAATCGCCACATCGGGCGCAGCATCTGTGAGCAAGTACCGGATCTGCTCGACGGGGGCGGTGAGGTAGATCGAGAACGGCGTGGCGCCGAGCGTGACCGCGGCGAGATCGACGATGTGGAACTCCGGGCGGTTGCCCATCATGATCGCGACCGTTCCACCCCGTCCGACGCCGAGCGCGCCCAGTCCGCGTGCGACCGCCTCGACGCGACGCAGGAGGGTGGCCCAGGTCAGTGACACGCTATCGTCGAGCGTGCGCACCGCCACGAAATCAGGGTAGTCGCGTGCTGTTCGCCGCAGGGCCTCATCCAAGGTGAGGGCGTCGACCGCGCGGGTCGATCCGGTGCTGGCCATTGCTTGTCTCCAGTTCTTTCTAGTTACTGTCAAAATGCCAGTAATAATGCTACCATGCTTGGACTGGGAAGTGGAAATTCTGGAGAGCCGCCGAATCCACGGCGAGGCTGACGTGCGCGCGCGAAGGTCGCAAAACTGCTTGAGACGATTATCACCAATGACTGAAATCGATTTTGGCGCGGTGACGCGCTGGATGGACTCGGCCGGCTTGCCGGGCGGTCCCGTTGAGGATGTGCAGCCGATCGGCGGTGGGACGCAGAACGTGATGCTGCGCTTTCGGCGCGGCGGCAGCAACTACGTGCTGAGGCGCGGCCCGCGACACCTGCGCCCGCACAGCAACGATGCGCTGCGCCGCGAGATCCGCGTGCTCGAGTCCCTGTCTCGAACCGAGGTGCCCTGCCCGCAGATCGTGGCAGCCTGTAAGGACGAGCAGGTGCTCGGTGGTGCGGTCTTCTATCTGATGAAGCCGGTTGACGGCTTCAACGCCACTGTGGCCTTGCCTGACTTGCACGCATCCGACGCCGCCGTGCGTCATGCGATGGGATATTCGGCCGTTGATGCGCTGGCCGCCCTTCACGCCGTCGACCACGAGCGGGTCGGGCTCGGCGACCTAGGCCGTCCCGAAGGCTTCCTGACGCGCCAGGTTGCACGCTGGCTCGGCGAGCTTGAGTCCTACAAGCGCCACGATGGCTACCCCGGTTCTGAGCTCCCCGCCGTTGCCGAGATCGCGGACTGGCTCGAGGCCCGCGTCCCCACGTCGTGGACGCCGGGTATCGTGCACGGTGACTTCCACCTTGCCAACCTGATGTTCGCCCAGGACTCGCCTGCGGTCGCCGCGATCGTCGATTGGGAGATGTGCACCATCGGTGATCCGCTGCTCGACCTCGGCTGGCTGCTGGCGACGTGGCCGGACTCTGAGAACCCATCCCCCGCGGCCGCACATGTGCTCGGCGCAGCCGGCGGCCTGCCGGCGCCGGCCGAGCTGATCGAGCGCTACACCGCCCGCTCCACGCGCGACCTCACGGCGATCGATTGGTACACGGTCCTCGCCTGCTTCAAGCTCGGCATCGTGCTTGAAGGCACGCACGCCCGTGCCTGCGCGGGCAAAGCGGACAAGGCCACCGGCGATTTGCTACACCGCGCCGCGGTCGGGCTGCTGCAACGCGCTGAGGCGATTATCGCTGGAGCGCGCACGTGCTGGGCGACACAATCGACCTGATTCTTGGAAAGGCAGCTGCTGCCCGACTACGAGCCGCACGTCGTCGGGACCTTCTCAGCACTTGGGAAGTCCCGACGACGTGCGTTGAAGTGGCGTGCCTCGTTCAGGCAGGGTTCGCGACTCGGATCATCCGCTTGCCGAAGTTCGCCCCATTCAGCAAGCCGACGAGCCCCTCGGGCGCAGTTTCGAGACCCTCGAGAATATCTTCGCTCGGTTTCAGCGACCCATCCGCGAGCCAGCCTTCGAGCACCTTGAGCCCCTCCGGGTAGCGATCGATATAGTCCCACAGGAGGAATCCGCGCATCGTCAGGCTCTTGAGGACCAGGAGCCCGGGAACGCCACGTGGCCCGGCGGCGAAACCGCGCGTGTCGTACTGCGACACCGCGCCACAGCAGACGATGCGTCCGCCGTGAGCCATGGTGCTCAGCATGGCGTCCAGCGTGGGGCCACCGACGTTGTCGAAGTAAACGTTGGCGCCGTCGGGACAGGCTTTGCGAAGCGCATCGCGTAGCGAGGGATCGCGATGGCTGACCGCCGCGTCGAAGCCTAGGCTGTTTGTGAGCCACTGCTGCTTCTCTTCGCTACCGCAAATGCCCACCACGCGGCAGCCGTGGAGCTTGGCGATCTGACCGACGATGGTGCCAGTCGCGCCGGCGGCCGCGGAGACCACCACCGTCTCCCCACGCTTGGTCTCGCCCGCCTCCAGCAGTCCGAAGTAAGCGGTCAGCCCGGTGATGCCGAGCACGCTGAGGTAGTTCGGCAGCGGTCGCGTGGGCGCGATGCGCTCGAGTCGGGACGCATCGACGGCGGCGTACTCCTGCCAGCCGAGATCGCCTGTGACGATGTCACCCGGGGAGAGGCCGTCACAGCGGCTCTCGACCACTTGCCCGATTGCGAAGCCCGGCATCACGTCGCCGGCGCGCAGGGCGCGGCGGTAGGTATCGGACTTGAACCACGCACGGCCTGCCGCATCGATCGAGATCAGCAGCACGCGACACAGCGCCTGGCCTTCTGACGGCTCGGGTCGATTGGCAGTCTCCAGGACGAAGTTTGACGCGGCGAGGTGCTCCTCCGGGATTGTGGCCACGCGCCATTGGCGATTCAGGTCGGTCATAGTGTCTCCATTCATCAGGGTGTAAACCGCGGCTTGCGAGGGCGAAGTCACGGAGCCGGTCGGCGGCGTTGTGTTCCTCGTGCGGTACTGTCATTATGACAGTAATGACTCTATGTCTCAAGCAATCGTCGTGCCCGAGACCAATCGCCAGATCCTCGTTTCCGCGCGCTCGTGCGGCGGGATCGAGCCAGCGGATTGGGCGCATGTCAGTGCTTCGGTCCGCGTGCCGGGCGACGGAGAGGGCGGTTCACCGCGCGCACGCGCTTCGTATTGCTCGACCATGCGATGGGCGGTTGGATCGCCGACATTCCGTCCTACTTCGCCCGATCGTGCTTGGCGAGTCACGGTGGCGCGCGGCAAAGACGGCGCCACGGGGGCGAAATGCGTGGCGGCTACATTCACGTGCTCACTGCGGCCATGGTCGTGGAGACTGCGGGGCGGATGACCGGGGGCGGGACTGCGGGAAAGTCCGGGGTGCAGCGAGCCCCGGTGACGCTTGCGCATCCTCAATTTTACTGACACAATGACAGTAAAGCTTGGCGGACAAGACGGCCAGTGGTTCGGCCGGACGAGTGTGTCGCCAACGTAATGGGCGACTGGCTGCGATTACGTCGAATGTTCACATGTATGGCCGCGCCGTCATGTGCGGCGCCACGGGCTAAACCGGCGTGTTCGCCGCTTGAGCATTGGTCGCGCGTGGAGCCGCTGTTTGCTTCATGCGGCCGCCACAGGTTCGATGTGATCCCGATGGGACCCCCGAGGACTAGCCGGAAGGACGAGTAACTGAGGAAGCTGCCGAGTTACAAAAGAGATGCTGAAGTACTGAGCTTTACGTTATACGCGGCATTAAGGTGTAGAACATGGATACCGGGAAAACCTCCTTGCGTTCGCTAATTGACAAATGGCTCGGGCCGTCGCCGGAGAGGCAATTGGGGGGCACGCGGTTCGGGCGCACTGCAAATGGTGTGCGTTATGTTTCCGTCGAAGTGTTACGAATGGCCGGCCCGCTGACCATTGCCTTCTTCCGCCACGAAGACGGCGCTTGGTGTGTGTTCCCGCCCAGAGCCCGGCAGACTTGTACGACAAGGATCTGAACACGAGGGGCGACGCCTTCGTGCGCGCGATCGAACCTCTTCAAATTCCATGTCTATATGCGCAATGTCGCACCCGTTATTCAAATGTGAGAAATGCACTTGGTGTTCACCCTAGTGCATTGGTACGTCTCGGCGTGGCCGGGGCTCATGTGGAACATGGCCACGACCCTGAACAAGTTGGTCGAAATTTCATAACTACGTGGTGATGCGCAGAGCGGACACGCGGCCGCTGGCGTATGCACCGATTGAAGCGATGGCGTGAACGCCGACGAAGGAGAGGCCATGATGAGCAGAAACGCGGTGCCGATACAGATCGCATACGTGACGCAAGACCTCGCCGCGATGGAGGACGCGCTGAGCAGACAGCTCGGCATCAAGAAGTGGATCCGCAACACCGGCTACAGGACCGACCCGGCCCGAACCAGCTACCGCGGCATTCCCGTCTGCTTCGAAGTGGACCTGTCGCTGAGCTACGCCGGCGACATGCAGATTGAGATCATTGCCCCCGTGTCAGGGGACGACAACCCGTATGACGATTTCCTGCGGACTCATGGCCCGGGCCTTCATCACATCTGCATCGAGGTCGACAACATCGAGAAGGCCTTGCAGGACTATGCCGCCAACGGCATCGAAGCTGTCTTCCGGATCGCGATTCCGGAGGCAGGTGATTACGCGTACATCCGCTCGCCGGCTATGGGGGCGGCGTACGTCGAGCTTGCCGTGTTCACCCCGGAGATAAAGCAGCACTTCGAGTTCATCAAATCCGAGTGCCGGTAATGCTCGCGCCGTGCCATGCACCGGACGGGGCGCTCGTTCGATATGCGAGTTTTCAGACGGCGTCCTCGCCATCACCCTGAATCGGCAGGAGCAGCTCAACGCGCTCACAGAGGTGATGATGCGCGAGCTGCTTGAGGCGCTGGACCCCTGGCCGATGCTTAAGCCGGCGTAAGAGCGATCGGAGTGAGTGGCGGCCGGTCGGATCCTCGGTCCGGAGAGACCCTGGAAGCCGGGTTCGTCCGCGATGTCCTGCCGGCGGGCACTAGCATCGCAGCGCCGAACGCGAACGGGGTGCTCGCCCCGAGTGCGATCGGGCAGTCGGTATGACGCTCGTCGACCAGGCGCCTCAGCCCAATACCAAGGTCCACGGCTCCAACGTGCCCGGCGTCATTGCCCGTCACCACCACGCGCTCGAGCGGGACGCCGGCGAGCTCGGCGATCGAAGGCAGGAAGTTGGGCGACATTTGGTTGCATACGACGCGCTCAGGTCTGGCCGACGTGCCTTCGAACGCTCTGGCAAATGCGTTCTTATACCCCTCGACGTACGCCTCGCGCAGCTCGGAGAGCTTGACCGGCTGGAAGCGGCGGTAATTTGTCGCGCCGACAGGTGGCACGGGATGTCGGGTACCGCCGTATTCGACGCGCAGGAGGCCGGCAAAGGGAGCGTGGCTGGAGAACCCCGTCGACGCCAGATGCCACAGTGCCGGTGTGCCGGTGCCGACGCCGACGATGAGCGCAGAGCCGCCGTCTCCGTAGGGCCACAGGTGCTGGGCCGAATTGTCCGTACGGTCGACCGTGCCGCTGAGGCGTTCGCCGGCAACGATCGCGGCATACCCTCCGCCCTGGGCCGCAAGCCATCCCTGCACAAGCGAGAGCGCCGACAAAGTCGCCAGACAGCCGCACGAGATGTCGAGCGGCAGGCAGGTGCTCGGAATGCCATGCTGGCGCATCACCTCCGCGGCGCAGGACCATGAGCCGAGATACTCGCGTGACATTCCGGTGGAGACAACGATCTTGAGCTCTGACGCGGAAACACCGGCCTGCTCAAGCGCGACAGTGAGCGCTCGAGACGCGAGCGTGCCGGGATGGTCTTCGTCTCCGCCAAGGCGGATGCGGGGCCAGCCAGTATACGACTCTACATCGCCGCCCACCGCCGCTGCCAGCTCGGTCACCGACCGGGACTCCGGCAAGTTCAGGCCGATCGTGTGAATTGCCAGCGCCGGGCTCATGCTGACTTCTCCACCGACTCCAGGATCGCCTGCGCACTATCGGCGAGCGCTGTAGAACGAGCCATGATCTCGTCCGGACTGAGGTTTTGCATCGGGTGGTCCAGGACGACAAGCGGAACCGGCCTGTCGGTCTCGTAGTACGTGCCGACGCGCTCCAGTTGCGACGAGAACGGCCGGGTCAGGACCGCGACGCCCGCGGCGCCTCGCTGCTGCAGTAGGATCGAGTCGAGCGCGCTGCTCGCCGAGCAGCTCCCGCAGTCCGATACGCCGCAAAAGATGAGTCCGCCTCGGGACACAAGGTCGTTCAGCTCTGCCTCGTCGAGCGAGATGCTCGCGTTCAGCTTGACCTTGATCTCCTCGCGCACCGGCACGCCACGCGCGCGCAGAATCGCTTGCGCACCGCGCAGAATCGCGATCGAGTTCGGCTTGTTGTTGTCGACAAAGACGATCTCCCGGTTCTCGGGAGTGGTGTTGACCTTGATCGCGGGCGGCTTGGGGCGAGGGATGGGATTGACGAGGAACTCGCAGCTCATGTCGCCGCAACTGACGACGTTCTCGTCGGGAATGGTGAACGTGCTCATGTGGCTCTCCTCTCAGTTCGCCGGTGTCACAGCTTTGGACACCACCTCGATGTTCGCCGTCCAGCGCGGGATCACGGCGGAGAATTTTCCGCCCTCCTTCCCGGCCTCTACGAATGACAACTGACTCTCCGACCGCACCGGGCGGCGCATCTCTCCGGGGCGGACCTCCCACATCGCTGCCGGATCGCGCGCTATCCGGCCTACCCCGATGAGGTCGTGGGTTGGGCGTGCTGCGTGCTCGAAGATGAACCGCTGTGCTTCCTCTCGGGTGAATGCCGACTGGACGAGCTCCATGTGGTCAGGCGCGATGACGATGAGGTAGCCGCCGGACCGGTAGTAGAAGTTCGTGGTTCCGAAGTGCGCGATCGCGTCGGAGATGGTTCGGAGGATCTGCTCGCCCGTCTCGGCGTAGTGATTGTTGACGCTGATTGGCCCCTCCGTGCACATGATCGTCGCGGCGGACGCTTCCGCGGGCAACTCGAACTGCGTGTGGAACGACGGCCAAATCGTCTCGGGATGTTCCGCGATGCAGAACGACAGCCGTCCCGGGTGGCCGACAGTTCCGTGCGCTTGCAGCACGCCTCCCGCGCGACCGCAGAATAGCCGAACGAGTTGCGCGAAGCGACCAATCGTCGCGTTGACGCGATTGTTCGCTCCGAGCGCGTTCGCGCTGTGCTCGAAGCCGAGTTCCTCGACCACCGGTCCGCTCGCGATTACGGTTGTCGAGACGCCCCCCGTGGTTACCTCACAGCCTGAGAGGTTGAGTGCCGGGTCGACCAGCGCCTCGCCGACCGCCCGCAGGAAACGGCCGTATTCGGGTTTGCAGCCCGCCATCACTGCGGCGGCCGCCAAATGCTCGCCACGAATTTCGATGTGCTGCTTTTCGATCCGGCCGACGAGCTCAGTAGCCGACCAGCCGCAGGCTTTGAGCATCGTTTCGACGAGTGACCCGTACGGCGGAATGACGGGCAGGCCATCCGACCAGCCTGAATCGAAGCAGCGCTCGATGTCGTCGTAAACCTCCATTCCCATGCCTAGTCCCCTTTGTGAGTGATGCGCTACTGAAGGCGGCGCTGCAACGAATAATACTGACGCAATGACAGTATATCAATGCAAAGATGGGAGCGCAGGATAGGGATTTGTACGCATGGAAGCCACCGCAGTGCCCTAAGTCCAACGGCCATGCCCGATTTCCCTCATAAGCAAGATCAACCGACAGGCCTTGATACCGCGAGCCTGCCCAGCGCGCGGGCGACATCTGCGTCCAGGTCGGAGTGACGAGGGATGTGCTGGGAGTTCCAGGCCGAGCTTGCGTTTCTTTATTTTACTGTCATAATGCCAGTAATGGATTCGGATGGAGAGAGTCAATGGGCCGAGCGAATCAGTGTGTCGTGAACGTGGCCTGGCTCCGGGTGCCGACGTGTCTGGTCGCACCAACATGTCCGGCGCCGCAGGCTTAACCGGCGCGTTCACCGCTTGCGCACTGATCGTGCGCGGAGCGGGCGCTTGTTTTCTGCTGGCGCTTCAAGTTCGACTTGATCGCGATGGAGATCGTCGAGGACTGGCTGGCCGGTCGAGTAAGTGAAGACGCCGCCGAAATTACAGAATAGATGCTGAATAAATCCAATGGAGGAGACACTGTGAACCCGTCAGAAGCAATTAAGGAACGCCATCCTGAAATCGATTTGGAGGCATTGCGCGACAAATATCGAGTCGAGCGCGACAGGCGCCTGCGCACTGACGGAGAAGAGCAGTATGTCGAGGTTTCGGGCAAGCACGCCCATTACGGCGAAGACGACCCCTATTCGCCGGAAATCAAAGATCGCGCACCCATCACCGATGAGGTCGAGGTTCTCATCGTCGGTGGAGGCTGGGGCGGCCTTGTCACGGCCGCCCGCCTGAAGCAGGCCGGTGTGCAGGACGTTCGAATCGTCGAGGCCGGCGGTGATTTTGGCGGCACCTGGTACTGGAACCGTTATCCGGGGTGCCAATGCGACGTCGATGCTTACATCTACCTGCCGCTTCTGGAAGAGACCAACTACGTTCCCACGATGAAGTACGCATACGCGCCGGAGATTTATGAGCACGCCCGGCGCATCGCAAAGACGTTCGGCCTCTATGACAACGCCTGCTTACAGACTCGCGTGCGCGAAATGCGCTGGAACGAAGATGCGGGGCGCTGGTTCGTCACCACCAATCGCGGCGATGAATTCAAGGCGCGTTACACGGTCATCGCCACGGGACCGGTTAGCCGGCCCAAGCTTCCGGGCCTACCGGGTCTCGATGACTTTCAGGGCAAGATATTCCATACCAGCCGATGGGACTACGAGTACACCGGCGGCGACCACAGCGGCAACCTCGACAAGCTCGGCGACAAGACGGTTGCCGTCATTGGTACAGGCGGCACGGCCATCCAGTGCGTTTCACATCTGGGACAATCGGCGAAGCGGCTGTACGTGTTCCAGCGGACGCCCTCGTCGGTCGATCTGCGGCTGAACAAGCCGACCGACCCGGAATGGAAAGAGTCCCTCAAGCCCGGCTGGCAAGCGGAACGGCAGCGCAATTTCGACGACGTTTGTGCAGGCAAGAATGTGCCCGACCTTGTCGACGATGCTTTCACCTCGATATTCAAGTCTGTGCGCTTGTTCATGCCCACGGAAGGCGTGGAATCGCTCTCGCTTGACGAGATCAAGCTGATCTCGGAGCTCTCCGACGCCTATACGATGAACGGCAAGCGCGCCCGTGTGGATGCCGAGGTGAAGGATCCCAAGGTCGCAGAGCTGATGAAGCCTTGGTACCGCCTGTTGTGCAAGCGGCCGACTTTCAACGACGACTATCTGGCGACTTTCAACCGGCCCAACGTCACGCTGGTGGACACGACTGGTAGTCACGGTGTCGAGCGCCTGACCAAGGACGGCATCGTCGCGAACGGGATCGAATACAAGGTCGACTGCATCGTTTCCGCGACCGGCTTCGAAGTCTCCTCGTCATATCGCCGGCGTATTGGATTCGAGATCTTTGGTCGCAACGGCGAGAGCCTTTATGACCATTGGGCAGATGGCCTTCGGACTTTCCACGGCTGGGGATCGCACGGCTTCCCGAACTGGTTCTTCATCGGAACCTCGCAGAACGGCCTCTCATTCAACTACACCTCCACCACCACGGTGCAGGCGACGCACGTCGCCTCGATTATCAAGCAGGCCCGCGAGCGCGGCGCTACACGCATCGAGCCGACGGTTGACGCGGTGGATGAGTGGGTCTCCGAGATCGACCGTCTGTGCGCCGCTCAATGGGAATTCTTTGAAGCTTGCACCCCTGGCTACTACAACAACGAAGGCCAAGCGAATAAGCGGAAGCAGTCGCTCGCCGCAGTCACCTATGGCCCAGGCCCGAACGCGTTCGAGGATGTGATTGTGGAGTGGCGTAACGCCAACAAGCTTGAGGGGCTCATCGTGACTTGATCGCGAGTTCGGCGCGGCTCGCAAATCCTGGCGTGCTGAATTCAGATTCGCGCCGCGCGGGATCGAAGTGATGGGTTACCTAGTGGAGATACAATGGTTGAAGAACATACAGTGACGAATGACGCCGCGCGAGGCGCCAACGTCTACGACGTGCTGATCATGGGTGCCGGATTCGCGGGGCTGCACGGGCTGCATCGTCTGCGGGAGGATGGCTTCCGGGTTTTGGCTTTGGAGGCAGCCCCCGACACGGGCGGCGCGTGGTATTGGAACAGCTATCCAGGCGCTCGCTGCGACGTAGAAAGCCTCGTCTATTGCTATTCGTTCTCTCCCGTCATCGACGCGGAATGGCGCTGGTCAGAACGCTACGCGGCGCGCGATGAAATCTGCCAGTATCTGCAGTGGGTGGCGACACGCCTGGACCTGCGGAAGGATATCCGATTTAATTCGCGTATCGCCAAAGCGCACTTCGACAAAAACGATCAGCTCTGGCACCTTCGCACGGAGAATGGCGAGGAGTTTCTTGGCCGGCATTTCATCGCGTCATCCGGTCCGATCTCTACGCCGATCATGCCCAACATCCCGGGTCTCTCTGATTTCAGAGGACAGATGATCCACACGGCGCGCTGGCCAACGCCAGGCCCCGACTTCGCCGGCAAGAGGGTGGGCGTCATCGGCACAGGGTCGTCGGGCACTCAGCTGATTCCGCTCGTGGCCGAGCAGTGCGGGCAGATGCATGTCTTCATGCGAACGCGTAACTACTACATGCCCGCACGCAACAGGCCGCTTACCGACGAAGACTATGAATGGTGGTACAAGAACCGTGATGACGTTCGCGCCAAGTTGAACAGGAGCGAAATCAGCGGCGGCGGCGACATCATGCTCGACGAGGACATCGCAAAACATCCAAACAGTACGAATGGTATTGATCTGAGGCGGGAAGAGCGCTTTGAAATTTTGGAGAAGCGTTGGGAGCATGGCGGCGCCATGATCGGATACGCGTTTCGCGATGTGATCTGGAACCCGGAAGTCAACGAGGACGTCTCCGAATTCTTCCGCAAAAAGGTCCACACGTTCGTAGGGGATGCCGGGCTTGCGGAAAAGCTGGAGCCGGGCAAATTTCCTTTTGGCACGAAGCGCCCCACGGTCGGCACCGACTTCTTCGAGACCTTCCTCCGGCCCAATGTCAGCTTGGTCGATGTCAAGGCCTCGCCGATCGAGAGGATGACCGAAAAGGGTGTGGTGGTCGCCGGCAAGGAGTATGAGATCGACATTCTCATCCTCGCGTCGGGCTTCGATGCGGTTACCGGCGCACTGACGAGCATCGACATTCGCGGCGAAAGCGGCCGATCGCTCAAGGAAACCTGGGTGGACGGCACGGCTACCTTCCTCGGCATCTCACTTGTCGACTTCCCCAATTTCTACATGATTGGTGGACCCGGCAGCCCATCGGTTCTGACGAACGTGGTCCGCACCAATGAATTCCAGGTGGACTGGATCGCAGATCTGCTCTGCCAAATGCGCGAGAACGGCCATCGGATCGCGAAAGTGAAGCCGGAGGCCCAGCAGGCTTGGGCCGACAAAGTAGAAAAGGCGGCCACGCACGGCTTTTGGGGCAAGACGGATAGCTGGTACGTCGGCGCCAATGTTCCGGGCAAGAAGCGTCAGATCCTGGCGTTCACGGGTGGCCTGCCCGCCTACAGGAAAGCGTGCAACGTGGAGCGGGATTCAGGCTTTTCCCAGTACGGGTTCTCACACTTGGCAGAGCTTGCAGACGCCAGTGTTCTCTTGTCCTGATCTGTGCTGCATTGAGCGATCATTGCAGGTACGGATCGCAAACGTTCGCAGCGGGGCGCGCACACGCCGTCTATGGCGAGTGAAGTCTCAACCTGAGAGCGGCGGCTGAACCGTGCGAATCGCATCCCCGGCGAGGACTGGCGCAGTTGCGAGTCGCGCCGGGACATTCGCTACACGGGTGAGCGAGGACGGCCGGCGAAGACGGCGCTGACGAAGGCCGCTAGAGAAGCATACAACCGCGCGTGGCCTTGTGTAGCAAGCAGTGGAATTTGACCCATTCTCCTGTCCCCGCAGGCAAGAGGGAGTACTAAATGAGAAAGACTGAGTCGTCGGTTCGGCAATACCGTGAATGCCATTTGGAGAGCTCTTCGGGTCCGCCCGCTCAACTCCAGGAGGATGCACCAGTTGCCTGGATATGCGGAGCGGATTGTCATCCCTATGCCGTCAGCAGAGAAGAGGAACGACTGTACTACGCGTTTACGTTGCGGGTAGGTCTGGTTGCCGCAGCGATCCTCGTGCTATTGCTTTGCGTGATCTAGACACCGCCATTTACCGGCCGCGCGTTGATCCGGCGCGCGGGATCCATTGCGTGGCCCGAGGCGACGTCGCGTCGACTAATTGACACCGTGCACGCGCGGCAGTGAGACACGCGGTACGGTGAATGCCCGGAAGGAGACTTCTAACCAAGCGCCAAGGCGAACAGCTGGGCCTATTGGCCGATCTGCCCTTCTCAAGTCATACCCTTTAACGGGATCGAAGCGCTTTCTCCCAATACCGGCAGCAGTTTGATGGCATAGCGGTGCACTGTCAATTGATCGTCCGAAATAATGCGCTCAGCTCCCACTTCTTCGAAGTGCCGCAAGCTCAGCGGATAGACCCCGTGCCAGGGCACGTACGTCGCGATCTCAAATACGCGCGCACGTTCGAAGCGGACATCGAGAAACTGCAGAGGGAGAACATCTACGTGCTGTTCGCGCCGACGGAACCAGACATATTTCCGCAGCCGCAGGAATATCGCGTGCATCCGTCGCACGACCTGGGCGACGTTCTCGAAGGCGAGTTCCGGCCCGGCTTCTTCACGTGCGTGTGCACGGTCGTGATGAAGCTGCTGTCGTGCGCGCAGCCGCAACTCGCCGCGTTCGGCGAGCGTGCTGTCGGGCAACCGCGATTTCGCGAAGCTGGAACAGGACGCGATGGCGTCGCTGGCCGGTCACGGCTGGAAGCCGGACTACATCGCGATTCGCAGGCGCTCGAACCTACTGGCGCCCGCCGCGCACGAACTGGACGCGCCGCTCGTCGTGCTCGCCGCCGCGAAGCTCGGCGCGACGGGCCTGATCGATAACCTCGAAATCTGACCTCAACCGCCGCGCAAACGTAGCAAACTCGCAGGCAAAGTCAAGGGATTAACCATGCAACGTAACATGCTGAAGTCGAAGATTCACCGCGCGGTGGTCACTCACTGCGAGCTGCACTATGAAGGCTCGTGCGCGATCGACGAGAACCTGCTCGAAGCGGCTAACATCGTCGAGAACGAGCGCATCGACATCTGGAACATCAACAATGGCGAGCGCTTTTCGACGTATGCCATCAAGGGCGAGCGCGGCAGCGGAATGATCTCGCTGAACGGCTCGGCGGCACGGCGCGCGCAACTGGGCGACCTGGTGATCATCGCCGCGTTCGCGAATGTCGACGAAGAAGAGCTGAATGCGGGCTGGAAGCCCAATCTCGTGTTCGTCGACGAAAACAATGTGATGAAGGGCAGCCGCGATCACGTGCCGACGCAGAAACTTGACGCAGCCGCGAACATAAGGCAGCGTGACTTTCCGTGAGGCAGCCGGCTGGCCCCGGCGCGAGGAATGAGCGCGGGTTAGCATCGCTGTCAGAGCCGCATGGGTATTAACTCGAACACGTCCCGGCCATTTCCTTGCGAAGGCTAGCACGGGAAACGATAGCATGCTGAGCGTTGGTTTGGATGTGCATAAGGAGTCGATCACGGTTGCCTATGCGCTCGACGCTGGCGAGGTCGAACTGCTCTGCGGGATCGGCACAGCTGGCTGAGCCAAGTACAGGCATTGATCTGCCACGGATTTGATCCCGCGATGTCCGTTCATCGCAATGGACTTATTGGGGCATGGGAAATTGACTGACCGGAAATGCCACGATGTAGGTGCAACTCCCCGGGTAATAAGCGCAGTTTGCCTCGGATAACCGTTCAATGGACAAGTCCCAAGCGCGCCACGCGGCAGCGAGAATTATAATGAGCACCGCTGCTACGAATCCGACCATCTTCATTCGCCGTTTCATCTCAGTTTCCTCCGACGCAGAACTCGTTCGTTACGCCACGGCATCGGTACTGCCCAGCAGACACCTGCTTGCCATCGACGCACGGTCGCCTCTGACTAACATCAGGCAGAACCGCGACACCGGTACTCCCGGTATATCCCTGGCCGTGTGGGTGCGTGGCGGCGGACGCGATCATCTGAACTTCAGGCCATCGAATTCACCCGAAGCTCGCCAAGCTTCGATGTAGGCGAAAAATTTCTTGGTGCCGGCTGGGTATCCGACGAGGTAGGGATCGGGTTTCCGTCCCTCCTGGTTGTAGTAGCCGGGTGTGCAGTCTTCGGAAGCCCACTGGACACCGGCAGTGAGCAGCCACTCGACCCACGAGTTCTGGGCCTCCCGCGTGGTTTCGACTTCGCGGTAATGGTGGTTCACCGCGTGGCCAACGATCGATGCGATGGTTCGCGCGGCGTCGGCCCACCCGCTCGGGGCGTTGAGCGCGAAGAACCCGCCCTGTGCGAGCTGAACCAGGAAAAGATTGGGGAACCCGTGTACGTGCATGCCGTGCAGGGTGCGCGTGCCGTCGCTCCAGGCATTTCGCAGCGTGAGCCGGTCTCGGCCGGTGACCTCAAAAGACATGCTCCCAAGGACGTTGAGAGAATAGTCAAAACCGGTTGCGTAAATCAAGCAGTCAACGTCGTATTCGACCCCGTTCGCGATCACGCCGCGCGGAGTGATCCGTTCCACGCCGCGCCCATTGGTATCGATGAGATGGATATTCGGCCGGTTGAACGCCTGCAGGTACTCATCGTGGAAACACGGCCGCTTGCATAGTTGCCGGTACCAGGGCTTGAGCATTTCGGCCGTCCGCGAGTCTTCGACGACCTCGTCGATCCGAGCTCGGATTCTTTCCATTGCCGCATCGTCCGATTCTTCAAGCGCAACCCTTAACCGTTCGGGAGATAACTCCTCCGGGGGCACGGAGAGAATCGCGAACCGGATACGCTGCGCGATCTGGCAAAAGCCGTTGTCGTCCAGCAGGTTCTCCACTTTGATGTCAGGTCCGGGGCGTCCGTACACGCCTTCCCAATTCGCGACATAGTTGTCGTCGAGGCGCTTCTGCCAGCCTGGGGTCGCGATTGACCGGAACCACTCTGGATCAATGGGAGCGTTGTTTCGCGCATCGACTCCCGAAGGTGTGCGCTGAAATACGAACAATTGCCGTGCATCGCGGGCCAGCTGCGGAACAGCCTGCACGCTGGTGGCCCCGGTTCCGATGATTGCCACCCGCTTGTCGCGGAGCTTATCCATCGAAGCGCCTTCCGGGGTGCCCCCGGTGTACGCATAGTCCCATCTGCTGGTGTGGAATGATTTCCCGGCGAAGTCCTCAATGCCAGGGACACCCGGCACTTTGGGCTCGCTTAACGGCCCCAGCCCGATGCCGATGAATGTCGAGGTGAATCGGTCGCCCCGGTTGGTGACGACGAGCCAGCGCAAGTCGTCTTCCTGCCAGATGATCTCCTCCACCTTCGTATGGAACAGGGCGTGGTCATACAAACCAAATTTCTGCCCGATTCGCTTGCAGTGTTCCCGGATCTCCGGCCCGTAGGCCCATTTCCTGGTCGGTATGTAGCCGGTCTCCTCCAGCAGCGGCATGTACACCAGCGAGGGCGTGTCGCACATGACGCCCGGATACCGGTTCCAATACCATACGCCGCCAAAATCGCCAGCGGTGTCAACGATTCGTACGTCCTGAACGCCGCTCTGGCGGACCTGAGCACCCGCCAACAAGCCTGCCAGGCCGCCGCCGATGAACGTAAAAGTAACGTGGTCGGTGAGGGGTTTCCTTTCCACGATCGGCGTGAACGGGTCCTTTCCCAGGGCTTCGCTCAGATGGTGAAACTGCGCAATCCCCTCCGGACGCAGACGTTTCGCGCGTTCTTTCGCGTACTTGCGCCGCAGTCCCTCTTCATTCCCTGACGTGGCTCTGGTTCTGTTGCTTTCCACGGTGGACATGCGCCTCCCCAGGATTGGTCATTCAAATATGACGCGGTCGCCATACTACTGTCACAATGACAGTAGTATAGTAGGTCCAGAATGATCGCCACCTTGGGGAAATCCCGTGCCAGCATCCGAAAGCGTGATCGACGCTTCACAATTTCCCACTGCTGGTCGACTGCGTCGCTTTCACCTAAATGCACGAATCTTCAGGTTCGTCTCGTCAACTCGCCACGGCTTTCCTGCCGAGGTCGCGAAGCGGTTCCAGCGCTTGACAAGCGGCGGACAGTACCGCGTCGCTCGGGTCCAAGGACGGCGGCGCGTCCAAGATGGGCGGCAGCTCCGGGGCGAGCACGAGGGATGCGTTCTTCGCCTCGGACCGCACTCACGCCTCAACCCGTCAGGAAAGCAGCGCTCACGGTGTTCGGCGCTGCTCTCGCGGCTGCTGCAAGTGCTCCCTGTTGGGCGCTTACGCTACGGGTACGTTGAGACTGCGCATAGGTACACGGCGTCATCCCTGTCCAGCGATGGAAGGCGCGGATCAGGCTACTGGCTTCGGAGAAACCCGATCGATATGCGACCTCTTCGATGGAAAGGGCCTGTTTTTCAAGGTAGTATTTGGCCGCCTCGCAGCGCACCTGATCTTTGATCGTGCTAAAGGCCAAGCCCTCGTGCGCCAAACGCCGCCGCAGCGTCTGCGGATGGATGGAGAACTGTGCGGCTACCTGCTCGAATTCGGGCAGCCAGGGCAGCTTACTGGTCAGCAGCGTGCGGATCCGGTCCGCCCAAGTAGCGGTGTCGGTCATCCCAACGAGGATCTCGCCTACGTCGTTCAGCAGCAGCTGATGCAACTCGCGCTCGTCGCGTCGTACCGGCAGGTCCAGGATCGACCGGTCAAAGCGCAGTGCGGCGCGCGGCTTGCGGAACGAAACCTCAGCGCCCGGGAACATCCAGCGATACTCCGCAAGATGGTGCGGCGCATCATGCGGCAGCGTTACTGAGATTAGCTGCAGCGGACGTTTGAGCAGCCATGAGACGAAGCGCCACATAACCACAAAGGTCATCTCGTAGGCATAGAGATCCCGGAGCGGATCGGAGTCCGGCCCCACGATCTCAATGAGGGCATCATCGCCTTCGACGACAAGCTGCGGAGACAGTCCACGCTCGAGGACCCGGTAGAACTTGCACATCCTGCCAAGCGCATGGCCAATCGGGCCAGGGTGTACTGAACTCAAGCAAGCCATCTGCCAGGTGCCGACCTTGGACGGCAGCGCTGCATAACCTAGCGATTCGTCGTTCATCGCGCGCGCGGCCGCCACATGCAGCGCGGCGTATCGCGTCAACGGGACACGAGCGTTGTCGTCCTCCAACAGCGCGGGGTCGATTTCGATAGCGCGCAGCAGCGCTTGAACGTCGTCACCTCTTGCTGCTGCGTGGCGGACTGCCGAGCGGAGAAAGCAAATTGGTACCGTTTTCACGGGGGGGACTGCCATCGCCTGCATTTTCAATTCTCCAGCATTGCGATCGCTTGTGATCAATAACTGTCATTGTGCCAGTAACTCGTGATGAACCCATAGGGTGAAACCCGCAGTGGCTTGCAGGGCGGGAGGGGACGACCTGTCCCCGGTTGGTGATTTCAGAGGAGCGATCGACGGCCACATCTTCCCGGTGACGAAGGAAAACGCTCACGCGGATTCTTCCCGTGTCAAAGGGGAAGCGTGGTGCCGAGCAATTGCTCCGTGGCGTGCCACAAATCCTGCGCAAGGGTTTCATCCAGTGCGTAGGGCATCACGCCATATTGGAAGTTGGGTTGCGTGATTAGCGGCGCGACGGCGCAGTCCTCCAGGTACGCCGGGCCCACGCCCTCGAACTCGGCCGCGGTGGCGGCCCAGACACTCGTGGCGGCGCCGGCTGCAGCGGATTTCCACAGCGATGTGGAACCCACCGAACAGGTGAGTTGGGCCATCGCTGCTTTCTCTTCTTCAAGTAGAAAGCGTCCCAGCTCCGTCTTCGACATCCCCGGATGGACCGTCAGCGCCGTGACACCGTCCTGTCCGAGCTTCCGGTAGACTTGCACGGCCAGCAGGGCAGCAGCAGTCTTGGATTGGCCATAAGCGCTCCAGCGGTCATAGGCTCGATGTCGGTAGGACAGATCCGCCAGGTCCACGGAAGCCAAGTGATGCGCGCAAGAGCTGAGAGACACGAATCGGGCCCGTCCGGCAGATCTCAGCAAGGGACATAGCCGACTCGTCAGGAGCGCATGCCCCACGTAATTCGTCATGAACTGTGCTTCAATCCCGGTTTCGCTGCGCCAGAGTGGACAGGCCATGATGCCGGCGTTGCAGATGAGAATGTCGACTGGGCGGCCAAGCGACTCCACGGCCTTGGTGAACGCGCAGACGCTTGACGCCGACATGAGATCGAGTCGGTGTACGCTGATTTCCGTCGACAGGGAAAACGTTGAAATGTCCCGTTTGGCGGTCATCAGGGCCTGCTCGTCGCGCCCGCCGAGAAAGACATGGGCGCCAGCCAGCGCGAGGGCGCGGGCCGTCTCCTTGCCGAGGCCTGTCGATGCGCCCGTGATGACGGCGAGTTTCCCGTGTAGCCGAATGCCAGCGCATACTTCCTCGGCAGTAAGAGTCGCTCCCTGGGGCAAGCCGAACGAAGAGCTGAGCATTGAAGCTCCAAAGGATTTGGATGACTAGGATGCCATCGAGCGCGCCGGCGCAAATGTCCGCGCGGGGCAAACCAGTTGACGTTAGGTGACGAAATTGCGGGGCCTTCGATGCTCTAGAGCGTGTCAGCCGCGTGAAGCTGCGTGGCGAAGGCAGCATTTGCGTTCAGTCGCGCCGAGCGGCCCTTCGGAAAGAAATCGATCGGGGAGGTGTGGACAAGGCTGGCGCTGTCCAATCCCTGCACGGAAATTTCCGTGTGATGGTGGACAGTCGCGCGGCGTCAACTCGTTCGTTCAACCCGGTCATTGCGGCCGCCTGGCGCGCTTCCTATGCTACTTGAGCTTCCGGAAAATGATCATGAGCCAATACCAAACCGTGTTATACGAGGTCGCGAACCGCGTCGCGACCATCACGCTGAACAGGCCGTCCGCGTCGAATGCGTTCAACGCGCAGATGCGGCGGGAATTGATTGCCGCGATTGAGGCGGCTTCGAACGACGATGGCGTTCGCGTGGCGATCCTGACCGGCGCAGGCCGTCATTTCTCCGCAGGTGCCGATCTCACGGAAGAGGTCTCTGCCGACTTTCTTCCGCAGTTCGCGATCGAGGACGAGTTCAAGCCGGGCATCTTGGCGATCACGCAGGCGCCCAAGCCGTTCCTGGCCGCGATCAATGGCGCGGCGTCGGGCGTCGCCAGCGGGTATGCCTTGGCCTGCGACATGGTGCTCATGGCCGAGAATGCGTGCATCCACCAGGCGTTCAGTGCGATCGGTCTCATTCCGGATGGCGGCGCCACTTGGCAGTTGATCAACCACCTTGGCAGCAAGCGTGCTTACGAGCTGATCGCGATGGGCGAACGGCTTTCGGCGGAACGGTGCGTGAATCTGGGGCTTGCCAATCGGGTCGTGCCCACCGATGTGCTGTTGAAGGAGGCTCGAGCGCTGGCCGAGCAGCTGGCGCAGAGGGCGCCGCTCGCCCTGCGTTACGCCAAGCAGGTGCTGCGCAAGGTCATGAAGATGGAGCTCGACGATGCGATTTCCTACGAGGCCGCGCTGCAGAACCGACTCGTGCGCAGCGAGGATGCGAAGGAGGGGATCCGCGCATTTCTGGAAAAACGTCAACCGGTCTTCACCGGACGCTGAACAATAGGAGTCAAGCAATGCAGAACTATCGAGCGCCGATCCGCGACGTGTTGTTTTCGCTGTGCGAGCTTCATGGCAATTTCCCCTATCCTCAGGCCATGTCCGTAGCCCAGGGGCTCGGCGACGACGAGGCGCCGATGATTCTCGAGGCGATCGGCAAGTTTGCCGAGCGTGTACTGTTGCCTCTTAACAGCACGGGCGATCGCGAGGGGGCACACTGGGACAACGGCAAGGTGACGGCGCCCGCAGGCTTCAAGGAAGCCTATAAGCAGTATGTCGATGCGGGCTGGCCGCGGCTGGGTCATGCGGAAGAGTACGGCGGTCAGCCGGTGCAGTTTTCCCTCAAGCTTGCCAGTGATGAGTTTCTTCACAGTGCCAACCAGGCATGGTGTATTTACGGGCTGCTCAATGACGGTGCCATCAGAACGCTGCGTAGCCACGCCGAACGCGAACAAGTGGATGCGTTTGTGCCTGGGCTGGTCAGCGGCGAATGGATCGGCACCATGTGCCTGACCGAACCGCAATGTGGATCGGATCTGAATCTCGTCCGCACGCGCGCCGAGCCAGCCGGGAACGGGCGGTATCGCATCTATGGCAACAAGATGTTCATCTCGTCCGGCGAGAGTGATTGGGCGGACAATATCGTACATCTGATCCTCGCACGGTTGCCCGATGCGCCGCCCGGAACGCGAGGCATTTCGCTGTTCGTGGTGCCCAAGCGGCTGCCTGCTGCGGATGGCTCGCTGGGGGAGGTCAACAATGTGCACTGCTTGTCCATCGAAGACAAGATGGGTCTGAAAGGCGCCGCGACCTGCGCGATGTCTTTTGACGGCGCCGAAGGCTGGCTGGTGGGGAAGCCCAACCGCGGCCTGAACTGCATGTTCGTTTTCGTCAACAAGTCACGTGTGGGCGTTGCCCTTCAGGGCGTTGCGCAGGCTGAGGCGGCTTATCAGGAAAGCTTGGCGTACGCGCACACGCGGTTGCAAGGCCGCGCACCTGGAGGTATGCGTGAGCCTGCCGACCCGCTGGTGGCTCATCCGGACGTGCGCCGCATGCTGCTGACCCAACGGGCCATTGCTGAGGGTGGCCGCGCGCTGGTGCATCTCTGCGGGAAATGGGTCGACGTTGTCGATAGCGGCGATGCTGTCTCGCGCGACGAAGCCGAACAGCGCCTCGCACTGCTCACCCCCATCGCCAAAGGTTTGTTGACCGAGCTGGCGAGCGAGGCCACGGACCTTGCCATCCAGATCTTTGGCGGTCATGGATACATCAAGGAATCGGGAGTCGAGCAACGTTTTCGCGATGTGCGCATTACGCGCATCTACGAGGGCACGACCGGTATCCAGGGCATGGATCTGCTCGGCCGCAAGGTGCTGGGGCCGAATCGTGCTGTGCTCGACCGCTTCATCGATGAGATTCAGGCGTTCTGCGATACCGCCGTGTCCGAGGAGATCGCGAGCCTGCAGCAGCGTTTGCAGCGAGCCGCGACGATGTGGCGCGAACTGACTGACGAGCTCGGGCGAGAAGCCGGCGCCGACGCAGGACTGGTCGGTGCCGTTGGAGTGGATTACCTGATGCTCTCGGGCTATGTGACCCTGGGATACCTGTGGGCGCAAACGGCGGCGATAGCTGTGCGCAAGCTCGCCTCGGGTTGCGAGGATCCGGCCTTTTACCGTGCGAAGCTCCAGACGGCCAGGTTCTACTTCGACAAGATGCTCCCACGGGTCGCGACGCATCGTGCCTGCATCGAATCGGGCACCGATGTGCTGAGTACGGACGATGCCTTGCGCGGTGCGACTGCCTGATTTGCGGGGGAGAAGAGCGCATCGACTTCCAGATGATCACGACCAGCGAGATCAAGAAATCGGTTTGCGTCGAGCGTGCCGTGCGTACGCCGCACAAGGCGATCAAATCGGAAAACGGCTGCATCGAACACCTGTCGTCGCGAGCGGTCGTCGGCTGCGAGTTCGGGCGGCCAGTTGTCGTGACGATCCGCGCGTGTTGATTTACTGCGACCCCGCGCCAACTGCATCATCGCGTTCGGAAGGATTATGAGCGTTCCCCCGAACGGTCCGCAAAGGCAGCTTTCGGCTATCTGCTTTGAGGAACTCCAGATCTTGGGACTTGCATACGGGTTCGCCGCTTTGACGTAACCCGTCAGGAACACCCGGCTGAATAGAGCAGGGTGGACGCGCCCATTGGCAGGACCCACATGGGCGGTGGGGCTATTTCATCCGATACCATGCACAGCCGTCCGGGCCGACTTCCATATGGACTTCGCCGCCGTGCAGCAGGTAGTTCAGGTGCGCAACGCTCTCCCCGGTGGCCATACGGAGCAGTTCCGGCTCGGATCCTATCGGGCGGGAGAAAAGCTCCTCGAATACATCCACTGCGCGCTTCGGTTGAACGAGCGCATTCCGTAGCCGATCGAGCGCGGCGTGTACGCTCCGAGCGAGATAATCCAGGCGTGCGTGAAGTCCTCGGAACGGCTCGTTGTGTGCCGGCAGCACGAGCACGTCATCGGGAACGTTTTGCCTGAGCTTCTCGATCGACGCCAGCCAGTCAGCCATGGGATTGGCGTCCGGCTCTGTCGGGAAAACAGATACGTTAGACGAAATCCGTGGCAAGACCTGATCCCCCGAGATCAATAGATTCAATTCGGCGCAGTAGAAGCAGGCATGTTCGGGCGAGTGCCCGTTTCCCACGATTACTTGCCATTGACGTCCTCCAATATTGAGCAACTCGTCGTCGTGCAGCCGGCGGTAGCTGTCCGGCAAAGCGTGAACGAACTTGCCGAAGTCGCCGAAGCGGACGCGATATGTCTCGATTGCGTCGTCGTCCCAGCCTGCCCGCCGATAGAATTGAACGCCGTCGTCCGGCGCTTCCCGTCCGATGTCCGCGGTTAGTACTCGGCACATGAGGTATTCGAGCCGCGTTATCCAGAGCCGGCAACCGAACTTGCGGGTGAGCCAGCCCGCCATGCCGATATGGTCCAGATGCATGTGCGTCACGAAGATACGTGTGAGTCCGCTCTGCGCCAGTGCGCCACCTTGGGAAAAAAGCTTGCGCCAGGATGCAGCTGTCTCGCTCGTTTGCAGGCCGACATCGACGGCCGCCCAACCGTTGTGGTCACGCAGTGCCCACAGATTGATGTGATTGAGCTTGCCAGGCATCGGCATTTGCACCCACAGGACACCGGACGCAATTTCGGTCGCCAAGCCAGGTGCTGGAGGCTCGCCGCAAGGGTAGTCAAGAACGGGTCTGTCTTCCAAGGGGGAGATGAGGGTTTCGTCGCTCATGAAATGTTCCAGTTTTTTCGCGGCGTGCTTGAATGGCCGGTTGAAATGCCGCGCGGCGCCACCACCAGTTTTTCGAGTTGGCTCGATGTCGCAGGGCCGTGCGAGCGTGCTTTTACATGTCGATGCTAATTGAAGTCAAAAGATCTCACAGGCGGCGGTCGCGAGCAAGCGAGAACCGCGCCGTCGTTGAACGTTTCGGATCATCTGTTTCGTCGAACAGGGTACGCTGAGGACAGCTGAGTGTGATGATCTTTACTGTGGGTAATCGGCATTCAATGTTATCGCTTTCCACGCATCAAATTCCGTGGCAAGGTCAGCCAGCTGTTTGCGTGCCACCTTTAGGCCGGGACCGCCTAACAACAGATGAAGTGGGTGATTAGGACCGTCGACGATGTTGAAACGCTGAATCCCTTTCTTTCCTCGCTGCCGCCGGACATGACACTGGGCGAGCTGGTTGCCAAAGCTCACATGCGCTGGTGCATCGAACGTGACTACCAGGATCTGAAACAGGACTTGGGGCTTGGCCACTACGAAGGCCGTGGCGGGCACGGATGCCACTATCATGTGGTCCTGGGTATCGCGGCTTGCGGGCTTCTCGTCGCTGAACGCATTGCTGCGATCTGGATGCTGATGATTGCGCGGAGGAAGGTAAAGCCGGCGACACCGATCCTTTCGACTCATGGCTACCACGCTTGCCGCGCATCGGATCTCTCGACGACGCGGAAAGGACCGAGAAGCTTATGTTGACGTTGGCGCTTGGTCCGCCCTTGCAATGATCGAGAAGACGAGTTAAAGCGCCTCTACGATAAGATCGCGGATCGTCTCACGGCTTGCCTCGACTTCCCGCACCGTCTGCTCTAGCGCCTTGCCGAAATTCAGTGACTCCTTGTGCAACAGGCGCACTTCCAGCATATTGCGAACCCGTATCAGCACCTCGACCAGATCAAACGGTTTGCTGACGAAATCCTTCGCGCCGACTTGCAGCGCGCGCAGCTTGTGAGCCGGTTGTGCGGTGATGACGATGACGGGAAGGTAGCCGTCCGTCGCGATTTCCTTCAAACCCTCCATCACCTGGAAGCCATCCATGCCGGGCATCTGGAGATCGAGCAGGATCAGGTCGTAGCGGCTTTTTCGGTTAAGCTCGCACACCGCGTGCGGATCCATCGTCGCAGCCCCGGCAAGATAGCCGGCACCGCTCAGCATCTGCTCGAGCAGCAGAACATTGGCTTCCAGATCGTCGACGACCAGGATGCTGGCGCTAAGGATGTCGGAGGCTCCGATCATGGCTCGCTGGCTGTCTCACTGGTGCTGATCAACGCCCGGTTTCATGAATTCGATTGCCACGCTCAACGCGTCCATGAACTCATCGAGCTTGATCGGTTTGGTCAGGTAGCGGAAGAATCCGGCCTTCATGCCTTTTTTGATATCGTCGGGCATGGCACTCGCACTGAGGGCAATGACCGGGATATGCGCCGTTGCCGGGTCTTTGCGCAGAATTTTCAGGGCTTCGACGCCGCTGATGTCGGGCAGATGGATGTCCATCACGATCACCTCGGGTAAAGCGGTGTGCGCAAGCTCGACGCCAAGTTGCCCCGTCACTGCGGTCAGCAAGCGCATATCGGTGTGGCGCGCGATGAGTTGCTCGACAAGCTTCAGGTTCGCAGGGTTGTCCTCGACGTAGAGCAGGGTGTGCACCGACACGCCGTCCTCGACTGGCGCTTTGGCAGGCGCGGCGGGTTCGGCGCCTGCCGCTGCGATTTGCGGGGCGGGCGCCGAGTCCATTTCGACCCAGAACACGCTTCCCGCGCCGACCGTACTTTCCACGCCAATTGCGCCGCCCATCAGTTCGATCAGGCGCTTGGCCACCACGAGGCCGATGCCGGTGCCTTCCTCGGCGCCGGCCTCCTGTCCGAGACGATTGAATGGCTGGAAAAGCTGTCCCAGCTGTGCCGGTGACAATCCCGCACCGGAGTCCTGGACGCTCACGCGAACGCGGTCCGGCGTGCGCATGCTGCACTTCACTTCAACCGTTCCCCGCTCGCGGTTGTATTTGATCGCGTTCGAAAGCAGGTTGATGAGAATCTGTTTTAAGCGGGTCCGGTCGGCGTGCACAAAGCAAGGGACGTCGAACCGGGGAAAGCTTATGCGAATGCCACGCTGTTGCGCCTGCGGCTCAGTCATGCTTTGGCATTCGCGCATGGCGTCGGCCAGCGACACCGGCTCCAGCGACAGCGACACCTGTCCGGACTCGATCTTCGCGAGATCGAGAACTTCATTGATCAGCTCGAGCAGATGCCAGCCGGCCCGCAGAATCTGATCGATGCCGGCCCGCTGCGAGGGTGTCGGCGGTGGGGAGTCGGACGACAGCAGTTGCGCGAAACCGAGGATCGCATTGAGCGGGCTGCGCAACTCGTGGCTCATGCTGGAGAGGAAATCCGATTTCGCGCGGTTGGCTCGCTCGGCCGCGGCCTGCGCCTGCTTTTGGTCCTCGATGTCGGTGCAGGTGCCGAACCACTTTGCAATATTTCCACTGGAGTCTTTAAATGGTAATGCGCGTACAAGGTGCCATCGATGGACGCCATCGGAGGCTCTTTTGATGCGGGATTCGGCTTCAAAAGCGTCACCCCTCTCGATGGCCCTCGTCCAGCGATTGATGGAAGGTTGCAAATCATCCGGGTGGATTATGGGCTCCCAACCCCCCCCTTGCATCTGCTCAATCGTGAGTCCAGTAAAGGTGACTGCCTGCTGGTTGATGTAGTCGACCCAGCCATCCGGCCTGGCTGTCCACACGATATGGGGAATCGCATCTATGAACGATCTGAAGCGCCGTTCGCCTTCATCAATCTCGCCCACTGGAGGAGGCAACTCGGTCGATGTATGCGTGCGTAGTTTTCGCATGATGAGTCACCAGAAAATGCATCAACGCTCTTATTGTAGACATTACCCTGGATAGGCTGAGCGGGTCAGTCGTCGCGACGGAGCGGGGCAAAATACGAGCGATGGTTCAGCAATTCCGGGAACAAAGGATCAGTGCGCGGTCGACGCCCGATAATGGCGGGAATGTCGGAATTATCGTGGAGGTGTTCGCCCGGGGGGGGGGCGGCGTTAGCAAGGTGGTTGTGACCTTCGAGAAGTGCGAGGCGCACGACACATTTGAAGATGCCAGGACCAGCGTGCCGAAACTGATTCAGGCGACTTCGGATGCGGGCTATCCGTCCCCCGTCATGCAGTAGCCGACTGGACGAACTCCTGGGGGCACATCAGCCAAAACCTTGCCCAAGTTTGCGGGCTTGAGGTAAATCCGACGATTTCTGGGTTTTTTGTTGCCGATGATGCCCAGCGCGATCCGTAGAACGCCTGGAGCAACTCTGTGGTCCCCCTCCGCCCAATACATGTTCCATGTGAGCGCGCAGGACCAGCATGCTTCCATCCGGCCGCACCTTGTGCTCAATTCCGAGCGGGGAAAGCACGTGGGCCTGCGTCTTGTATTTGACCCGCCCGGTCAGTTCCTTAACTTCGTCGCAAGTTAAGAACGTTTGACTCATACGCTTTCCCGTGTGGCAAGCCAAAAGCATCCCAAATCCTGATTCCAGAAAACCTGGCACCGGTCGAGACTCGCCCCCGCCAACTGTGCGGACTCGAATGCGGTAACGATGGCCTCGACCGGCGTGTCCGATAGCAAATGGGCTATGGAGTGTCGCTCCGGGACCTCGATGCCCCGGCTGGTCAAGTAGCGCTTTTCGTTGAGCGCGTGTTCTGCAAAGTCTTTCGTGATGTATTTGCCTACCTGCGGCATCCAGTACACCGTCGCCGGCGGCGGCAAGGCAGCCGAGCGCACCGAGGTCATCATCTACAGTTGGGACCGGCAATCGGAGCCTGCTGGACTCTTCGGCTAAGTCAGGCCGTCGATGCTTCAGGCTCGGAATTCGCGGTCAGCGTGAGGTGCAGCCCAAGCGCGCCGACCACCTTCACGATGGTCGCGAATTCCGGGTTGCCGGTGTCTGAGAGCGCCCGATACAGCGCCTCACGCGCGATGCCCGACTCCCGGGCAAGGGCGCTCATTCCACGTGCGCGGGCGACCGTGCCAAGAGCGCGTTGGATCTCACGCGGATCTCCGCCTTCAAACGCGAGCGACAGGTAGTGTCGAATCGTCTCGTCGTCCTTCAGCGCCTCTGCGGCGTCAAATTCCTTCAGGTCACTCAGTTTCATTTCTCAGTCCTCCAGCTCGTCGGCCAACTTCTTCGCCCGCTTGATATCTTTGTCTTGCGTGGACTTGTCGCCGCCACACAACAGCACGACAAGCACGGCCCCGCGCTGCACGAAATACACGCGATAGCCCGGCCCGACGTCGACCTTCAACTCCGACACACCTTCGCCTACCGGCTTCACGTTGCCCGGATTGCCGAGCGCCAAGCGATCGAGGCGTTGGGCGATGGCGGCAACGCCCTTGCGATCGCGCAGGCCGGCGTACCACTTGCTGAATTCGGGGTGTTGGAGAATTTTCGTCATGGCCTAACTGTAATCCATGGGTTACAGTTAGGCAAGGGCCGTTATGGTTCTGGTCCCCGGCACCGGTCGGATGGGGCAGCGGGCTTGAATTTCGCGTGTCATAGCTGGCCAGACGGCCCATATGAATCAATGGCTTAGATGGGGGTGAGGGCGCAGGCTATGGCACATTAAAACGCGCCCACGATATTGATTTTTATCGGGAATTCGGGGTGATGCGCGTAGGTTAATAGCCTATCGGGGGTTCGAATCCCCCTCTCTCCGCCAGAATTACATGAAAAGCCCAGCACATTCAAAGACTTGCTGGGCTTTTCCATTTTCGGCCCATCGCGCAGCCTATCAGAGAGACCCGGCTGGTCACATGGGTGAGTGACCTGGTCGACTCGTTTGGACGATCCGATGCATATCGGGATGCTTCGGCGGCCGAAGGCTCTGTTTGTTGCACAAATGACTCGTGCTGAAAATGGGTATCCTGTTGCCCTGATCTTGGGTTCGGATTTTGGACTCTGGATCGAACCAGGCTATATACATCAGCGGCGTTTTACTGTCGGATTACAGATCTGCGCGAATTATTTCTTCGCAGCGGGGACCTCATAGCCGCATACGTGCTGCACCATGGCGTCGCCGACCGAGTTCGGCGCCGGCTTGGTGAACTGCATGTTCTTCAGCGCGTCGGAATGGTCGCGCTTGGCGCCCTTGCCGTCGTTTTCCGCAAAGATGACTTCGCGCGTGAGCTTCAGGGTCTGGTCCTTGCAGTTGTACTGGTGCATGTCCTGGTATGACTTCAGCGAAGGAAATTCGCTGTCGTTGTTGGGGCGGGCCGCCTTGAAATTCCACATGGACCAGGCTTCGCGAATGCCTTTGCTTTCCTTGATGGAATCGACATCCATCGACAATTCGGCCTGGTCGGTGCCGCCGATCGATTGCCAATTTTCAGCGTGGGCAGCTCCGGCGCACAACAGGCTGGGGAGGCTCAGCATCAACGTCCATTTTTTCATCATGTGTCCAATTCTATTCGGTGGAGGGCGGGGGCGTGCAAACAATATCACGCCGGTCGGCTCCGTAAGGGGAGTATGCCGCGCACCAGCGCCTGCAGGTTCTGGTGCAAATAGGTTATAGCCTATCGGGGGGGGATCCCGCCATCTCGGCCAAGGCCTCTTCAATGCGCGCACACGAGCGCCTGAACGCACGGCAGTGGCTGCCGGCGAGTATTGATGACCTTCCTGCGGCATTCTCTGGTTATGCCGCCTTGAATGGCACGACGTTCCATTCGCCTCCTTCGGCGCAGGATGTAATGAACGCGGCCCAGACTTCGAGTGCCCTACGACGTTCCGGGATTTCTTCTCGTACGTCGTAGATCGCTTCCATACCCTTGAGTTTGTGGTTTAGGGCGATTTCGGTGATCTCGTTCGGGATGCCCATATTCCGCATGTGGCTCTTCGCCGTGCTGCGCGTATCGTGAGGAGTGAACTTCCGCCCTTCGATACCGCCCCGGTTATACGCCCGCGTGATCGCCGCCCACAGGGTCGTATTTCCGATGTGGGTATCGCCAAGCCGATTTCGGCGCATGCCGCCTCTTGCGGGCAGCAGCCATTCCGAATCGCCTGAAAGCGCCAGCAATTCACGCATCCAGAGAGCGACCGATGGGACAAGCGGGACTTGGAAACCTGCGCGAGTTTTGACGGAATCAGCCTCGATCCACCACGTGCCGCGATCGAGATCGATATGTTGTTTTCGCGCCTTTACCAGTTCATTCGTGCGCACACACGTGGCCAAGAGGATTCGCAGCGCTAAGGCATTTTCTCGACCGATCGTCTCGTCTATGTTGGGCAGCAGCGCGCGCAGTTCTTGCTCGGCGAGCATCACGCGCTTTTTAACCGGCGGTCGTTGCCCCTTGATCGCCTTGATATCGATGCCGACGCAGGGGTTCGCATCGATCATTCGCTTACCGCAAGCGTGAGCGAAGATCTGCTTGGCCGACGTTAGAATTCGTTTGCAAACGGTCCAGGAACGGCCGCTGCTCTCGACCATGTGAACGATGTCTGCCGGCATCACGTTGCGCACTTCCATGGTGCCGATTTTCGGCTTGAGGATGTTCGCGATATCCCACTTTCTGTAGTATGTGGTGGAGTGCGACAGGGGCGGCACGAGGATTTTTTCCTCATAGTTGTCACAGAGCTGCGCGACCGTCCAGGCCGCGACTGACCTGGCTTTCTCAGCTTGCTTTTCGGCAGCCGGGTCAATGCCATTGTCGATCGACACGCGATGGGCGCGCGCAGCCTTACGGGCCGCAGCGAGCGTCATGTCTGGATAATTGCCCAGGGTCAGTTCCTTGCGCCGTCCGCCGCCGCGCCGATATCGCAGAATCCATGTTGCTGTGCCGGCTCGGGAAAGTGTGAAGGTCAGACCCTCCCCATCGGACTTTGCTACTGGCTCGCCCTTGGCGACCCAGTGTCGAATTTCGACGTCATCAAGCAGATTAGTCTGTCTGGCCATTGGGTAATCGATAAATGGGTGGCTAGGAGATTATACGTTGCCTAGCTACCCACCTAGCTACCCATTTTGGGCGCGCTGTAGTGACTTGGTATGGGATGTTGTGAGCGTTGCCTTCAGTCGGAGCGGCCTGATTTCAGGGGTTTTGTCGAGAAAGTGAGATTTTTTGAAGCACCATGGAACCTCTATTGACATTCCAGGTGGCGAGTTTCATGGAGGCGTGGGTCTCTATAACCGGGTTGGGCATTTCCGCGATTCTGGCATGCAGATCGCGAACTGGCTACCGGGACGCGCCGTCACCCGGGCATTTGCGTCAGCGGGTCAGCGCCACGACAACTCAATGCTCGTTCCAAACGACGTTATCGTTCACGGCATAGAGATGGCAGGGCGCGGTGCTGCGTTTCGCACAACTGCTGAGCGCGAGCGACATGGCGTCGTCCCCGCCCGCGGCCCACGACCATGCGCCGTTGTCCGATACGGCGAACGCGCGCGTCGGGTATTGCTGCAGGAATGTCTGGTAGCCGGCGCGGCCGGTGTCGTCAACGAACGGCACGGCATCGATCGCGTCGATGGTCGCGAAGCCGCTGCCACGTGGCAATACCGGATCGGCGATCCAGTAACGAACCGACGTCGGCATGCCGACTTGCGCCAGGAATGCCGCTGCCGATGGCCACCAGACCGGCACGCCATCGCGGTCGGCGACGATGCGGTGCGCGTCGTCCTTGTAACGTCCGATATCGACGAACTTGGCGTGCCCGCCATGACGTACGAAGGCATCGTACATGCGGCTGGCCAGTTGCGGCGACCAGAACGAATCATTGTCCCCATAGAGCCAAAGGGATGGCACGCGCACTTTGGCGCCGTAGGCGCCGAATGCGTGGCTCAGGTCCGTTTGCCAGTTGACACACGCTGCCTGACGCAGGCCGCCCGCAAAGTTCAGCAGGCCGCGTACGCCCGGTTGCGGCGTTTGGCCGTAGGCGATCGTCGTGAGTCCGCCGTGCGAGACGCCGGCGACGACGATGTGCGCGGTGTCGACATACGGTTGCCGCGACATGTAGGCGACGGTCGCGGCGACGTCGCGCGCTTGCGCGAGGCCGTTGGTCGCCACGTCACAGGTGTTATCGACGTAGGTGCCGCCAGATCGCGCGAAGCCGCGACGATTCGGTGCGACGACCACGTAGCCGCGCCGTACGAACTCCCGTGCGAAGGCCAACGGACGGCTGCGTGCTTGCTCACGCGGGTCGCCATGTTCCTTGCCGTGATTGAAGACGATCAGCGGGAAGGGGCCATTGCCGCTTGGCTTGAAGATCGTGGTTTCGAGCGTCATGTCGCCATCGGCGATCTCGCCAACGGGAATTTCGACGACCTGCTCATTGAGGTCGCGTGGCACCGTTGGCAACACCTCGCCGCGCGCGTTCAGCGGTGCTGCGCTTTCGTCTTCCGCATCGCTGCCCGAATGTGCCGAGCTTGCGTTGAGGCTTCCCGGCACGGTCACCGCCGAAGACGGCCTGATGCCGCCCGTCGACGGCGCGTCGAGGTCGGGGTGTGCGAAAGCGCCTGCGCTCAGAAGCAGGGCCATGACGACGGCTGAAAGTTTCAGCCCGCACCGGGGAAGGCTGAAACTAACGAGCACCGCTCACCTGATGCAGCCGGTCCGGCCTCATTGTTGACTGGACCATGCCGCGTGCCATCTCAAACGGGGCGGGAAAGAAAAGTGCGGTGCACATCCGCGTGACCTCCTGGTGCCACAGCTACCGAATATCTGGCGTCCTCTTGGGGACGCTGACTGAGTGCCAGACTGACATCTTACGTGGAACAACGAACGCTCGGGGCGGCGAGACGGGTGAGGAAAAACGATAAGAGGGGATACCCGGGTAGACGCTGAGGCAATTCGCACAAGCAGGAACTATAACAAAACCTTGGCGGCGCTTTTCAGTCCGCCTGTTTTTCCGCGTTGCCGCATTGCCTTGGTGCCGATATGCCAAGCGCCGAGTTTCGGGGCGGAGCCGCTGACTTCATGCCGTTGTGCCGAACGTTCACCACGTGGCGCAACGGTGCCCCACCGAACAATACCGAACCCGTCTGCAAGCTGCCGCGACGAGGTGCGGGCAAGAGTGCCGCATTTCCGAATGATGATCGGCCGTGCATGCGAGCTGATGGATCGATCGGAACCCGGGGCGCCACATGCCCCGTGTCATTGCGGCAGCATATCCCAATGCGATAGCCGTGGTGGCGACGATCGCCTGCGAGGAATCGATATGAAAATGCAATCATTGTGGTTAGCCGGCTCGGTGGTGTTCGTCGCCGCGACGGCCGCAGCGCTGGCACAGAACATGCCGAAGACGGAGCAAGCCCCTGCGTGGCAGGACTCTCAGCCAGCCACGCCGCAAGGTTATTCGCCCGAGACCAAATCGGACAGCACGTCGGCGGGTGGGTTGCCTATGACGGGAAGTCAATCCAGCGGACCGGAAGCAACAGGCAAGACCCGGGCCCAAGTGTTGGATGAACTGAAACGTGCGCGGGATAGCGGTGAACTTAAGCGCTTGAATGAGTTTTACGGGTACGGCGGCGAGTAATCGCCTCGCCTTGGTGGCGTTCAGGCCTGATTCCTGACGCATTCCCTGGTCCCAGGCTTCCAATTCCGGATCGTGCGAGCGTCACGCATGATCCGGCGTGCTACGATTCCGCTTTTTTGCGGGACGGACATGACGAGCGAAGGCAGCCTTCAGGCCGGCGATTTCTTTTACTGGGCGGAATCCGAACTGGCGCCGGACGGGCAATATCGCGGCGTGGTGCATTTCACCGCCTGGCGTGACGTCGACGACGTCATCGAAACGCTTGATCCGCCGCTCGTCCATCTCACCGGTCAAACTTGGCGCTGGCCGGCCGATGCCGTCGAAGCTGCCCACGCATTGGCCGCCGAGCTCGCGGCCGGCGATGCACTCGGCATCGATCGTTGAGTCCGGATGTTTTTCGGTTGCCGGCCCGGTTTGATTCCGGTGCGTCAGGCGCAATTCTACTGGCGGATCCGTTCTGCGGATCCCGAAGGTGACGCCCGTCGTGCTCGACCGGCGAGCGCGTTACGCGTAATCTGACGACTTTTCGTTTGGCCTTGCCCCGTGCAGGCCGACTTCCTTCCCTTTGCGCAAAGCTGCTCCATGAAAAAAACCGACCTCGAAAAACTGAAAGGCCTGAAGATCAATAGCGCCGTGCGCCGGGGCCCGCCCGTGCGCTCGGGACAAAAATCCGGCACGGGCGCCTCCGGCCCGGTCCGCAGCAAGCTGCTCGGCGCGTTGCTCGGCACCGCCGACGCGCCGAAGACCGACGATACGTCAGACAACGGCAAGTAAGCCGGCAAGGCGCCGGGCGACGACGGCGGCACGACGTTGCGCTAGCGGTCGCAGTCACGACGCGACTTCTGCAACGTCCTCATGTCCGTCGCGAGAATGGCGCGGAGACGGCGCCGGACCCGTGCAACAAGGTACTGCCGCC
Source organism: Pandoraea terrae (assembly GCF_902459695.1). Classification (GTDB taxonomy): domain Bacteria; phylum Pseudomonadota; class Gammaproteobacteria; order Burkholderiales; family Burkholderiaceae; genus Pandoraea; species Pandoraea terrae. The sequence goes on along the minus strand of NZ_CABPRZ010000006.1, from coordinate 11,132 downwards.
ATCGAGGCCTTCGTCGAGCAGGGCAGCCGTGCCTTGATCATCGACGGCATACGCTTTCAAGCTACCGCCGACCGGCCTCATCGGCCGGCATTGCAGGCCGGCGGCCTTGACGGCGGCCAGTTCTGCTGGAGTCGGGGCGAAGGCGGTGTCGATGCAGGGCGGGCCGTCGATGCGATCGAAGGGATCGGCCACCGGCGAATACTTCCAGCGCCGCTCGGCGAAACGAAACATGTCGAGACGCCGGTGATGCAGAAAATGACCGAGCAGATGCGCACCCAATTGCACTTGCAGATCGCCGCCGGCGGTACCCGCAACGAGACGCAAACGGCCACCCGTATCGATCGCAAGCAGCGGGAAGATCGTATTGAGCGGCCGTGCAAATGGGTAGAGCGGATTGTTCGCACCCGGCGCGGCACTGAGTCCACGCATCAGCCGGGCGTTGAGGATCGCGCCGGTTTCGGGGACTGCCACGCCACAACCGAACGCCAGGGACAGGCTCTGGATGCACGCCGCACCGTTGCCGGCAGCATCCACGACGTGGAAATAGGTGGTGTCGCCGTCACATAGCGCTGCGCGTTGCGCCGTCGGCCGGTGAAAGTCGAGTGCGCAGGCATCGCGGGCAACCTCCTCAATTCCCGCAGGCGTAAGCCGCCGCATCAGCCATGCGTGGCAATCATTACCGTGATCGTGAACGAAGCGCCGGCGCTGCGCATGCAGTTGGTGCAGCACGCGCGCCTGCGCGACGATTCGCTCACCGTCGCCAAGCATGGCCCAGTCCCGCTCGCATTGCGAAAAAATTCGGCCGCCTTGGAGGCAGAGGTACCCGGGCGTGGTGCCTGCGGACGAGAATACGCGAAGATCTCGATCTGAAAGATGAATTGGGCTGTCCAACGTTGCCTGCGGGCGGGCTCGGAAGTCCTCCACGGCGAACGCGCCGCCGCGTTGCTGGTTCGCGCGAACAGCGGACTCGAAGAAGGGACGTTCCCATGCGTCGTCGTTCTGTCCGGCATGCCACGAGAACGATTCGAGAAACGCGGTCAGCGCCGGTTGACGAAGTGGCTTGTCTGCCAGCATTTCGGGTGTCGCCGACGTCATCCCAAGCCACGGACCGAAGTGTTCCTGCAGATAGGCGTCGTTCTCGCAAACATGGCGATTTTCGAACATCCACCGCCGGCACTTTTCGTCGGGCACGAAGCCGTCGGCCGCCAGTCGCATAGCCGCTTGTGCAAGATGAATCGGCGTACGGGACAGGAACGGCAGGCTTAGGCGCCACACCCACGGCAGTGCAGGCAGTGATGCAGCGAGGGGGGGCATTCGCTGGCGTGCGCTGGCGCCGCGTTTGCGCAGGAACTGGCGAATCGGTGCAACGTTTCCCGGTGCCCGGCCCAGTCCTTCAATGACGTGGGCGCGGCCAAGTTTGGCATCCCAGAACAGCATGACGCCGTCGCCGCCAATACCGCTCGACATGGGCAGGGTGACGGCAAGGACCATCGACGCGCAGAGGGCTGCGTCGATTGCGTTGCCGCCGTCGTCGAGTACAGCCATGGCGGCTTGCGTCGCGAGCGGATCGCTGGTGGCTACCACGGCGTGACCGCGGTCGCATCGTTTGATGATAGATGGCATGGTTGGGTCAGCACTCGGAAAATGGCATTGCGATCACATGCGTGCTTTTCGGCGCCTCGCCATACAGCAACGGCAACCGTGCCTGCGTAACGCGCGGCGCCATCTCAATTCACTCCCGCCGTGTTGCGAAACAGTCCCACACTCGACCAATGGCCGACGCGCAGCAGGGGGCCAAAGCGCGTACGTACCCGATGCTTCGCCGCATCGACGAAGCGAGGGTGCGCGGACAAGCCAAGGCCAAGATCGAGGCCGCTGGCGCAGAGCCAGTCAACAAAACTCTCGCTGTCGACAACCTCATGACGTGTTAGCGCAAACAGGTCAATCGGCTGCAGGCCTGCCCTTCCGGCGGCGCGTTGCAGTTCTATGACCGTGACGCGTCGGCGTGAGAACGGCGATTCGCCCGCTTCACCCGTCAGGACCTCGTGAAGCGCATGATCGAACGCGACCGCATCGTCGCAGAGCCCGGCCGTGGCAACGGCCAACACGCCGCCTGGCACAAGCAGCCTGGCCAGCTGCTTCACTGTCGCTTCGACGTTGTCCGAGAACCAATGCAGCGCGGCGTTGGAGATGACGAGGTCGTAGCTCGCCGCTTCGTCATGCGTCATGATGTCGCCGACCCGCAAATCGCAGTCTTCGCCGTACAGGCGATTTCGGGCCTCAGCGATCATGTGCGGAGATACGTCGATGCCGACGCGATGCGCACCCGGCGCCTTGTCGCCAAGCGTGGCAAGCAGGGAGCCGGTGCCGCAGCACGCATCGAGAATGCGCATCGGTGCGGGATTGTGCTGGCAGGCAAGTGTCGCAAGCAGTTGCGCGTTGCGTCGCTGCAGGGCGCGGCTGAGTTCCGCATATGCCGTCGGCGTTTGCCAGATGGTTGGGTCCATGGCCAAAGTCTCCCAATTTTGAGTCGTCGATCCGGGTCCGTGACAGTTCGCAGTCCGACGACGTCGCCGTCGTCCGGACTACGGATGGAACATTGGCCAGTGGATCACGACCTTGGGCGCTATGGCGCTAGTGAAAGATCCGAAAGCGCAAATGGGGAGGCATGCGATGGTCGGCGTCGCCGTGCGCAAATCGCTGCGGGACCGGTGGGGTGGGGGGAGACGGAGGTGGGGATGGCGCTTTGGCGACACGCCAGAGGCCACTTCAGGCCAATGTCTCAATTGGCATTAGCAGAATTATCCCATGTGCTGGCGGCCCATTGGGCGGTGACCCTGTGCCACGGCGACGCGTGGCACGGGGTGCCGATGGCCTTACGGCACGATGGCGAGAAACAGGAACGCGGCGAAGATGACCAGATGCACCATGCCCTGCAGTACAGTGGTGCGGCCGGTGCCGAGCGTCGTGACGCCGACGATCAAGGTCAGCGCGAGCAGCACGGTCTCCTTGGGCGCCAGGCCCAATTCGATGGGCTGGCCGAGCACCAGGGAGACAGCGGCGACGGCGGGAATCGTGAGGCCGATACTGGCGAGCGCGGAGCCGAGCGCGAGATTCAGGCTTGTCTGCAATTGATTGGCGCGCGCGGCGCGCAGCGCGGCGAGCCCCTCGGGCAGCAGCACGAGTGCGGCGATGACAATCCCGACGACGGCCTTGGGCGCACCGGCCTGTGCGACCGCCTGCTCGACGGCCGGCGACAGCTTCTTGGCCAGCCCGACGACCGCGACGAGTGCGACGACCAACAAGCCGAGGCTGAACACCGCAACGCGCGTGGGCGGCGGCGGCGCATGGACGTCGGCGCTGTCGGGCTTGGCCAGGAAATAGTCGCGGTGCCGCACGGTTTGCACGAACACGAATACCATGTAAAGCACCAGTGAGATCACGCCTTCGAACGCGAGCTGCGACGGCGCGAGACCCGGGCCGGCCACGGAGCTCGTATAGTTGGGCAAGACAAGTGTCAGCACCGACAGCGCGCACAGCACGGACATGGCGGCGCTCGCGCCCTGCACATGAAAGCCTTGGGTGTGATGGCGCACGCCGCCGAACAGCAGGCACACGCCGACGATCCCGGTACACACGATCATGATCGCGGCGAAGACGGTGTCGCGCGGCAATCCGGCCTTGTCGGGGCCGCCGGAGAGCATCACCGAAACAATCAGCGCAACCTCGATCACGGTCACGGCAATGGCAAGCACCAACGTGCCGAACGGCTCGCCGACCTTGTGGGCGACGGTCTCCGCGTGGTGTACTGCCGCAAACACGGCGCCGGCCAGTGCGATGCCAGACGCGGCCAGCATCACCGCGTTGGGCAGCATGCCGGCCACCAGCAGCACGATCCAGGCCAGTACCGGCGCGATCCAGGTCCAACGGGGCAAAATGGCGGTGTGGGACGACATCGTCGGACTCCTCGGGAATGGGCGGGCGCGGCATGCCCGCGGCCGTTCGGGCGACTCATGGTCGCAGAAATGACGCCGCCTCACAACATCGGCAGCCTGCCGCGCCGGCGAGCGCAAGTCGCGCCCGCTTGACACCCATGCGTGCCGCAACGTACAACCGGCGAAGACACCGGCGGTGTTGCCGGTATCCCATGCAAGGAGATGACCCTTGAAACTGCTGCGCTACGGCCCCAAGGGCCAGGAAAAGCCGGGACTGCTTGACTGACGCCATTGGACGCGAGCCGGCGTATGCATTTCGGCATGTTGTCCGATGTTTTGTGTGCGGCCGCGTCCGAAAGCGGCATTGCCGGGTAGGCCGTTCCGTCGATTGCTGGCACACTGGGTGCTCGTCAGTCGAGTCGATCAAAACACGCCGGACAGATTTGGACAGTCGCCCGGCAGCAGGCGCGAGGAGCGGAAATGGAGCGGTGTCCGTGGAGCGAGAGCTTCGAGGCTTATCAGCGGTACCACGACGAGGAGTGGGGCGTGCCGTTGCGCGATCCGCGCGCCTTGTTCGAATTGCTGATGCTCGAAGGAGCGCAGGCGGGATTGTCGTGGTCGACCATCCTGAAGAAGCGCGAAAACTACCGCCGTGCCTTCGACGGCTTCGATCCCGAGAAGATCGCGGTCTATGGCGACGCCGAACAGGCGAGGCTGCTGGCCGACGCCGGCATCGTGCGCAATCGCCTGAAGGTCGCAGGTGTGATCAAGGGCGCGCGTGCCTACCTGGCCATGCAGAAGGCAGGTACGCGCTTCGAGGATTTCGTATGGCAATTCGTCGGCGGCAGACCGGTGCAGAACCACCGCAAGACGCTGGACGACGTGCCGGCCAGCACCCCGGAATCGGATGCCATGAGCCGCGCGCTCAAGAAGGCCGGCTTCACTTTCGTGGGGTCGACCATTTGCTATTCGTTCATGCAGGCGAGCGGCATGGTCAACGATCATCTGGTGGCGTGTCCGCGTCATCGTGCGGTGGCGCGGCTGGCTTGAGCCCTGCGTAGGCTACAATCGCGCCTGACGAATCAGGAATGCCCAATGTTCAGTTACCGCCATGCCTTCCACGCCGGCAACCATGCCGACGTATTGAAACACTTCATCGCCATCCAGTGCATCGATTACATGCGCCAGAAAGACACGGCGTTCTGGTACATCGACACGCACGCGGGTGCGGGCGGCTATGCGCTCGACGGCAAGTGGGCCGACAAGACCGCCGAGTATGAAACGGGCATCGCGCGCCTGTGGGATCGCAAGGACTTGCCGCCCGCTTTGGCGGATTATGTGGCGCTCGTGCGCGAATTCAATCGTAACGGCGAACTGCGCTATTACCCGGGCTCGCCGTTCTTCGCGCTGCAATTGCTGGGCGATCGCGACCGCCTGCGCCTGTTCGAAATGCACCCCACGGAAAAGAACGTGCTGCTTGAGAATTTCGCCGCGCAAGGCAAGGACGTCCAGCGCCGCACGATGATTTTCCCGGGCGACGGCTTCGCCGGACTCAAGACACTGCTGCCGCCCGCATCACGCCGCGCGTTCATCTTGATCGATCCGTCGTACGAGGACAAGCGCGACTACACGCGCGTTGTGCAGACGGTGCAGGAGGGCTTGCAGCGCTTCCCGACGGGCACCTACGCCATCTGGTATCCGCAGGTGCAACGCCGGGAGGCCGCACAGCTGCCGGAGAAGCTCAAGCGGCTGCCGATCAAGAACTGGGTGAACGCCTCGCTGACCATCAGTCATCCGGTGCCGGGCGGCATGGGCCTGCACGGCAGCGGCATGTTCATCATCAATCCGCCATTTACGCTGCAGGCTACGCTCAAGGAAGCGCTGCCCTGGCTCACGCGTGTCTGCGGCCAGGACAATGGCGCCAAGTTCCAGCTCGAGGGCAAGCAGGCCTGAGTTTCACCTTCGCCATGAAGGATCTGCGATTGCGCTATTTCTCGCCGGCCGCCGAATAGGGCAGCGCGGCGAGGTCGTCTGCCGTCAGATAGCGCCATTCACCTTCCGCGAGATCGCCGAGCGCCAGGCCGCCGATGCCATCCCGGTGCAGGGCTTCGACGCGATTGCCTGCCGCCGCGATCATCCGTTTGACCTGATGATACTTGCCCTGTGCGATGGTCATCGCGATGCGGCATTCCGCAGGGCTGGCAGCATCTTGCGCGGCGAGCGGTTCGGTTTCGTCGCGCAGCAAGACCCCGGTGCGCAGGGCGTCGAGCATGGCGTCGGTCACCGGGTGCTTGGTGGTCGCGACATAGTGTTTCGGCACATGCCGGCGCGGCGACATCATTGCGTGCAGGAAAGGGCCGTCGTCTGACAACAGCAACATGCCGGTCGTATCGTGATCGAGGCGCCCCGCCGGCTGTACGCCACGCACTACGAGCGGCAGCGGAAGCAGGGCATGCACCCCTTCATGATGGGTGGGACTGGTCGAGCATTCAAAACCGGGCGGCTTATGCAGAAGCACGTACACATGTTCCCGGTATTCCCACGGCTCACCATCGATCGTGAAGTGCAGGCCCGTCGGGTCGATGTCTTCGCGCGGCCGGTCGCGAACCTCGCCGCCGATTTCCACGGCGCCGGCTTCGATCAACTTTCGGCAAAACTTGCGGCTGCCAAATCCCTGCGACTGCAATAGGCGTTCCAGCTCGATGATGCTTTCTCCACGGGTGACGGCTTGTTCACGCGCCCGATATTGGCGCAGGCTGCGAGCCGCCATTGTAGCGGCGCAGCCTCACCCGGGGGAAGCGCGGCGCGGGGCGGGCGCAGCGGGCAACGCGGGTGTGGGGGGCGGCAGGTAGCGGCGCCGCATGCCGAGGAACGGCGATTCGATCCATTGATAGCTGAACCACGAGAGCAGCAGCGCGGGCGGCAGCACGACGATCAGTCCGTTCAGGATGGCATTGATGCCGCTCGCGTCGGTGAAATGCACCCAGTTGTGCGTACGGTCGATCGCTTGCACGACATAGATGTGCATCAGGTAGAGCGAATAGCTCAACTGCCCCAGCCGCGCAAACGCGCGGCTCACCGCCGGGCCGAAGTTCAGGCGGCTCTGGAAGTAGGCGACCAGCAGCGCGCCCCAGGTGGCCGCTTCCGCCGCCCCCAGCCACATGAAGCGTGCGTCGTTGCGCCACAGATCGCCAGACGCTGCCATGATGTGGAAAGCGGTGAGGGCCAGCGCACCGCAGGCCGGCAACACCCAGGCCGACCGGAACCGTTGCGGTGCGCGCAAATGCAGCAGGCCGAGCAACATCCCGATCAGGAACTGATCGAGGCGGCCAAGCAGGGTGAAGTAGACATAGTGATTGTCGTCGCCGAATTGTGCGCCGAACAGCGCCGCGATGAGCGTGCGCCAAACGATCCAGAACACGGCCAAGCCGATGAGATACGACGGCCCGCGCTGATGCGCGAAACGGATCAGGAACGGGAACAGCAGATAGAACTGGCACTCCACCGCAACGGTCCACAACAGATTGTTGAACTTGAAGAGTGGCGATGAGCCGAGATTCGAGAACAGGATGACGGACAGCGCATCGCCGACGGTGGCGTCGCGGCGCGCGAGCGCCAGCGCGGTGATGAACAGAACGCCAAGCAGCGGAAAAATGCGCAGGACCCGGTTGAGGACAAAGCGTCGATAGTCGATGGGTTCCGCGCCGCCTTGCGTCAGGATCGTAAACAGGAAACCGCTCAATACGAGGAAGAGCGTCACCCCCGTGTGGCCGATGTGGATGAGCTCCTCGCCCCAGTTCGCCGGCGCCTGCCCGCCAGCGGCTGCCCACGTGTGATACAGCAGGACGAGCGTCGCCGCGAACAGGCGAACGTGGTCGAGTTTTTCAAAATAGGCTTGATTGCTGCTGCGCATGAGGGGTGCGCGGCCGACGGGCATCGTGCGAGGTGTCGCGGCGTGATGCAGTGCCGCCCCGCATCGCGGCCGAGGGCCATGGAGCGTGGACAAAAGACCAGCCTAGCACCGGGAGTGGCGCGCGCCGATGGCCGAAACGTTTTGATACATTCCGGGGCGGCCGACCGCAATCCCCGCCATCGGTAGCCTGGGTATACGGCAAGCTGCTGCCGCGCCAATGCAAAAAGGCTTGCATCGCTGCAAGCCTTTTTCTTTGTCTTGGTGCCCAGGAGAGGACTCGAACCTCCACGGAGTTACCCGCTAGTACCTGAAACTAGTGCGTCTACCAATTCCGCCACCTGGGCATCGCCAGCTGCTGCTTTTGTGCGTCAGCTGCGAAGAAGTGAAATTATGCGGATTACTGCATTTCCTGTCAAGCGGTTCTCGCGAAATATTTTCAGGCGATCGCGCCGCAGATGGCGTGCCCATTCATTCTACGTGTCGAGCGCCGTTCGGTGGCGGCGCATGCGTGAAAAACAAAAAAGCCGACAATCTTGTGATTGTCGGCTTCGTTGTTTGGTGCCCAAGAGAGGACTCGAACCTCCACGGAGTTACCCGCTAGTACCTGAAACTAGTGCGTCTACCAATTTCGCCACCTGGGCAGGTGTTCTTTGGAAGACCGCTATTCTACTGAGTTTCGATGCGGTGTCAACACTCTTTCACAAAAATTTTGCGCATGTCGTGCAGCCAGGCGCGATGCGGCGCAAAATCCCCGCAGGTGGCGGATTTCGCGAGGTTTGCCGTATGATTGGGACTGTTCGTGTTTCCGATGCCCGCCTGCCGCGATTTCAGCCCCTGGCATGTTTCGTGCCCGGGGGCCGTAACAGACCTGATTCCCGGCGGGACGGACGGTCAGGCGCATGGTGCGCCAATGGGCCGGAATTCACCGGCATTGACTGCGATAACCGACCTTTGAGCAAATATCCTTATCCGATCCCGAGCCGCGAAGAAATTCTCGGTGTCCTTCGAACCGCCGAGTCGGCGCTCTCCGCGAACGACATCGCCGAGTCGCTGGCCATCAAGAAGCAGGAACGCGAAGGCTTCTTCAAACGCCTCGCGGCGATGGAGCGCGACGATCAGATTCGCCTCGACCGGCGTGGCTACTACCAATTGACGCATCCTTCGAACTTCATCGCGGGCCGCGTAATCGGGCACCGCGACGGATACGGCTTTGCGGTGCGTGACGACGACGGCGACGACCTGTATTTGCCGACCGAAGAGATGAAGAAGGTCATGCACAACGACCGGGTGTTGTTGCGTGTGGCCGGTTTCGACCGGCGCGGCCGGCCGGAAGGGCACATCGTCGAAGTCACAAGTCGCGCGAACACGCATGTGATTGGCCGCCTGCTCAATGAAAACGGCGTGATGGTCGTGGCACCCGAAGACAAGCGCATCGGGCACGACATCCTGATTCCGCCACGTTCGCAAGGCAAGGCCAAGGTCGGCCAGGTCGTGAGCGTGGAGCTGACCGATTACCCGAGCCGCTACAGTCAACCGATTGGGCGCGTGTCCGAGGTGCTCGGCGATATCGACGACCCCGGCATGGAAATCGAGATCGCCGTGCGCAAATACGGCGTGCCGCACCAATTCTCGCCCGAAGCGCTGGCCGCTGCCGGCGGATTGCCGGACGAGGTCCGCACGCCCGATCTCAAGCACCGCATCGATCTGCGCGACGTGCCGCTCGTCACCATCGACGGCGAGGACGCGCGCGACTTCGATGATGCGGTGTATTGCGAACCGTGCAAGGTCGGCCGCGCCAACGGCTATCGCCTGATCGTGGCCATCGCGGACGTGTCCCACTACGTCACGCCGGGCGGTCCGCTCGATGCCGATGCGCTTGGCCGCAGCACGTCCGTCTATTTTCCGCGCCGCGTCATCCCGATGCTGCCCGAGAAGCTGTCGAACGGTTTGTGCTCGCTCAACCCCGAAGTCGATCGCTGCGTGCTGGTGTGCGACGCGACCATCGCGCCCAACGGCGAGGTCAAGGCCTACCAGTTCTATCAGGCCGTGATGCACTCCGCGGCGCGCCTGACCTACACCGAAGTCGCGGCCGTGCTCGGCAACACCAAAGGTCCCGAGGCCCAACGCCGCGCCGCGTTGCTGCCGCACCTGCAGAATCTGTATGACCTTTACAAGGTCCTCGCCAAGGCGCGCAAGACGCGTGGCGCAATCGAATTCGATTCGCGTGAAACGTATATCGTGTGCAACGCACAGGGCAAGATCGAGCAGATCCTGCCGCGCACCCGCAACGATGCGCACCGCCTCATCGAGGAATGCATGCTCGCGGCGAACGTGTGCGCGGCCGATTTCCTGAAACGGCACAAGCAGCACGGCCTGTACCGGATTCACGCGGGTCCGTCGGGTGAAAAGCTCAATGTCCTGCGCACCTTCCTGAAGACGCAGGGGCTCACGCTCGGCGGCGGCGACGAGCCCACCACAGGCGACTATGCCGAGTTGATGACGCAGATCGAGGCGCGTCCCGACGCGCCGATGCTGCAGACGATGGTGCTGCGCTCCATGCAGCAGGCGGTCTACAGCCCCGAGAATATCGGCCACTTTGGTCTCGCGTATCCGGCGTATACCCATTTCACCAGCCCGATCCGCCGTTATCCGGACTTGTTGACGCACCGGGGCATCAAGGCTATCCTCGCCGGCCGCAAGTATGAGCCGCAAGTGCCTGCGGGCGTTGAACTGGTGACGGGGCTGTCCGCCAGGGCGCGCAACCTGCAGAAGGAAGACGAGGCGGCAGGCAAGCCGCGCGCGGCCCACAAGCGCGATGCGGTCTGGGACGAACTCGGCCTGCACTGTTCGGCCAACGAGCGTCGTGCCGACGAGGCGTCGCGCGATGTGGAAGCGTGGCTCAAGTGCTATTTCATGCGCGACAAGCTGGGCGAGGAATACGGCGGCACGGTCAGCGCCGTGACGTCGTTCGGCATCTTTGTGCAGCTCGACGACCTGTTCATCGAAGGTCTTGTGCATGTGACCGAACTCGGCAGCGATTATTTCCAGTTCGACGAAACCCGACACGAATTGCGCGGCGAGCGCACGGGCATCCGTTATCGTTTGACGGACCGGGTGCGCGTCCAGGTGGGCCGCGTCGATCTCGACGCGCGCAAGATCGATTTCCGTCTGGTACGGGAGCCGGGGGTGCGCAGTCTGGCCAAGGCTTCGGCCAAGCCGGAGCGCGGCCGCGCGCCGGTGTCGGCGCCGGTGGCCGTGCCAGCGGCGGCAGCGCCGGGCCTGGC
>NZ_CABPRZ010000005.1 GCF_902459695.1 Pandoraea terrae | reverse complement strand
GGCATGCCGATTCTCGAAGCCTACAAGGCCAAGACGATCATCGTGAACAAGCGCTCGATGGCCGCCGGCTACGCCGGGCTGGACAACGAACTGTTCTATCTCGACAAGACCATGATGGTGTTCGGCGACGCGAAGAAGGTCGTCGAGGATATGGTGAAGGCGGTCGACTGACGATAGCCGCGAGGATCATGAACGACGCGCGCTACAATGCCCGCGTCGTTCATTTTTCAAGGAATTCGTCATGACGCTCGGCATTGTCGCCGCTCTCCACGAAGAAATTGCCCAACTGCTCGGTGAAATGGCCCCTGGCGCGCACGTCGAGCGTATCGGCATGCGCGACTATCATGTCGGCCGGCTGCACGGTGAAGACTGTGTCGTCGTGCTCGCACGACTGGGCAAGGTGGCGGCAGCCGCCACGGCCACGGCATTGATCCACCAGTTCGGCGTCAAGGAAATCGTATTCACCGGCGTCGCGGGCGGTCTGGCGCATGGCCTGGCGATCGGCGACGTCGTCGTGGCCGATGCCCTGCTCCAGCATGACCTTGACGCACGCCCGTTCTTTCCCCTGCACGAAGTGCCGCTGCTGGGACAGGCGCGCTTTGCGACGCACCCCGCCCTGCGCGAAAATCTGGCCGAAGCCGCGCGCCGGTATCTGCAAACGGAGATGGCGGCCCAGGTTCCCGGCGACGTTCGCGCCGCATTCGGCCTGACCGTGCCACGCGTGCATCTCGGCCTGATCGCCAGTGGCGATCAGTTCATCGGCAGCGCCGCCAGGCTCGACGAACTCCGCGCGGCACTGCCCGACGCGCTCGCCGTGGAAATGGAAGGCGCGGCGCTCGCGCAGGTCTGCTTCGAATACGATGTACCGTGTGCCGTGCTACGAACGCTCTCGGACTCGGCAGACGATCACGCCCACGCCGATTTCCCGTTGTTCCTGCGCGCCGTCGCCAGCGCGTATTCCCACGGCATCATTCGCCACTTTCTGGCGCTGCGTCACCGGTAGCCGAATCGCCATTGCGCTTGCGCACGGCCCCGGCGATCAGGTCGAAACGGAACAGGCGGCATTCCAGCGCGCCGTTGAACAGCGGCGTGCGGCGCGATTCGCGCAGACGCAACTGCCCCGGCAGACTCATGTCCGTCGTCAGCAGGTATGCGCTCCAGCCGGTGAAGCGCTGTTTGAGCGTATCGCCGAACGCCCGGTAGAAATCGGCATCGAGCGTATCGGGACGGGCGCGTGAGAACTGGCCGCGGCCACCGTCGTCGTAATCCTCGTCCTCCGCAGCCCGCGACGGGCGGCGACCGCGCACCTCGATCCGCTCGCCATACGGCGGATTGGTCACGATGATGCCCGCGCCTTCGCACGGCGGCGTCATGTCGCGCGCGTCGACCTGCTTGAGGCCCACGTCGCCCACGCCCGCACGTTCGAGATTCGCACGCGCCTTGACCAGCATGTCGCCGGAAATATCGCTGCCGAAAATCGTATCGGGGACGCCACGGGCACGCGCATCGCGTTGGGCGTCCATCGCCGCGACCTTCAACGATTGCCACGCGGTGATGTCGTAGCCCTTGAGCTTCTCGAAGCCAAAGCGGCGATTGGCGCCCGGGGGCACCGCCAGCGCGATTTGCGCGGCTTCGGCCAGAAACGTGCCGCTGCCGCACATCGGATCGTACAGCGACAGGTTGGCCGCCGTATCGGCGCGCCATCCGGCGATGCGCAAAATCCCGGCGGCGAGATTCTCGCGCAGCGGCGCGGCGCCCTTGTCCAGTCGCCAGCCGCGCTTGAACAGCGCCTCGCCCGACGTATCGAGATACAGCGTCGCGTCCGTGGCGGTCAGGAAGGCGAACACGCGGACATCAGGCTGCGCGGTGTCGATATTGGGGCGCGCGCCGGTCTTCTCGCGCAGCCGGTCGCACACGGCATCCTTGATGCGCAGCGTGACGAACTCGAGACTGCGGACCGGCGCCTTGATCGCGGTGACGTCGATACGCAACGTCTGCTGGTACGAGAACCACTCCTCCCAGCGCTGCGTGACGGCGAAATCGTAGATGTCCTGCTCGCTGCGATAGCCTTGCGACGCCACCCTCAGCAGCACGCGGCTGGCGATGCGCGAATGCAGGTTCGCGGCGATGCCCGCTGCCCACGGTCCGGCGAAATGGACGCCGCCGGGCACTTGCTTGCCGACCGACAACGGCGCAAGCCGGCCGAGCTCCGCCAATTCGGCGGCGAGCGCCTCTTCCAGGCCACGCGGGCACGGCGCAAAGAAATCGAAGGAAGCCATAAGATGCGTTCAGCCCGTTCAGCCGATACGCACGCGCATCGGCAGGTTGAATAAAGCGCTATTGTACGCGTCTCGGCCGCCCAGACGCCGGACGCTGCGCCAAAACGACAAACGGCCTCGCTTGGAGGCCGTGTGACGAAGACAATGCCGGCCGGTTGCCGGCCCGCGCGATCAGGGCGAAGGCGAGATCCCGGCCGCCGCGGCGATGCCAGCGCCGCCCGGACACGCCGACAACTTGTGCAGCAGCGTCGCCACGATATGCTCCGGCGACTCCCGGATATCGATGACGAGCGCGTCGCGCGGCTCTTCCAGGGTTTCGAACTGACTTTGCAACAACACCGGATCGAAGAAATGCCCGGTGCGCGACGCCAACCGCTCGCCGATGACTTCCGCGCCGCCCTTCAGGTAGACGAACACCACATCGCCATCGTGGTCGCCGAGCACCTCGCGATACCGCTCGCGCAACGCCGAACACGCGAAGACATGATGCTGCCCCGCGGCGCGTCGCGCCACGATCGCGTCACGAATCGCCGCAAGCCAGGGCTTGCGGTCATCGTCGTTCAGCGCATGCCCGTGTTTCATCTTCTCGATATTGGCCGGACTGTGAAACTGGTCGGCATCGGAAAACCCGCAACCCAACCGGTCGGCGAGCTGTCGCCCGATGGTGCTCTTGCCACTGCCCGATACGCCCATCACCACCACGATCATGGCTCGCCTCCTCTTCTCTCTACTGTCTTCTTACACAACAACCACGGTCGAAAGCGCCAGCGTCAACAGCAGCGCCACGACCGAGATGATGGTTTCGCACACGGTCCAGGTCTTGAACGTCTGCGGCACCGTCATATTGAAATATTCCTTCACCAGCCAGAACCCGCCGTCATTGACGTGCGACAGGATCAGCGAGCCCGCGCCCGTCGCCAGCACCATCAATTCGGGGCGCGCCGTGCCGGCTGCTGCCGCGATCGGCGCCACGATGCCGCATGCGGTCGTCATCGCTACGGTCGCCGAGCCGGTGGCGATACGGATCAGCACGGCCACCAGCCAGCCCAGCAACAGCGGCGAAAGGTGGGCGTTTTGCGCCACTTCGACGATCGACTTCGAGACGCCGCTCTCCATCAGGATACGCCCAAACCCGCCGCCGGCGCCCACCACCAGCGTGATCGTGGCGATCGGTGCCAGACACTCGTTGGTGAACTTCAGGATCGCGTCGCGATTGAAGCCGCGGGCCTTCCCGAACGTATAGAAGCTGACGAGCGTGGCGATCAACAACGCCATCACCGAATTGCCGATCAGGCGCAGGAAATCATTGGCAAACGTCTTCGGTGCAACGATCAGGTCGGCCCAGCTGCCGATCAGCATCAGCAGCACCGGCAACAGGATGGTGAACAGCGTCACGCCGAAGCCCGGCAGATCGGCCTCGCCGCGCTCGGCTTCGACGAACTGCGCCAGCAGGGGATTGTCCGGATTCGGCACGACGTAGCGCGCCATCAGCTTCGCGAAGAGCGGACCGGCGATGGCCGCCGTCGGGATGCCGACGACCAGCGCGTACATGATCGTGTGACCGATGTCGGCGTTATAGGCCGTGACCGCCAGCAACGCCGCCGGATGCGGCGGGATCAGGCCGTGCACGACGGACAGGCCGGCGACCATCGGGATGCCGACGAGCACCATCGATGTTCCCGTGCGCTTGGCGACGTTGAACGCGATCGGGATCAGCAGCACAAAACCGACTTCAAAGAACACCGGAAGACCGACAATGAAGGCGATGACAACCATTGCCCAATGGACGTGCGTCTCGCCGAACACGCCGATCAGCGTGCGCGCGACGCGCTCAGCGCCACCCGATTCGGCCATCATCTTGCCCAACATGGTGCCGAGGCCCACGACCAGCGCGATGTGACCCAGGGTATTTCCGACGCCGGTTTCAAACGCCTTGACGATACTGCCCATCGGCATGCCGACGACCAAACCCAGCACCAGCGATACGACGATCAGCGTGATGAACGGACTGAGTTTGAATTTCGCGATCAGCAAAATCAGCGCGATAATCGCGACCAGCGCGTACACGAGCAGCAAGCTCCCTTGCACCGCAACCATGTTTATCTCCTCGGATTGATTTTAACTACGGGCTTTTGCCCTTTTTGAATCCTCCGGCCGCCCGATATTCGTAGCGCGCGGCCGGCCATGCCCTGTGCCGTTCGACGTATCGCTCAGCCGCGCGGCAAGACGCTCGCCGCCTTGGCCAGACGCGTGATGGCGGCCCAATCGCCGGCGTCGACCAGCGGCTTGGGCGTGAGCCACGATCCGCCGACGCACACCACGTTCGCCAAGGCCAGATAAGAGGGTGCCGATTCGGCGCTGATGCCGCCCGTCGGGCAAAACCTGATATTGCCGAACGGCCCCTTCAGCGCCTTCAACATCGGCACGCCACCCGACGGTTCCGCCGGAAAGAATTTCACGGTTTCATAACCCGCAGCCATCGCTTCGAGAATCTCCGACGGCGTCGCCACGCCGGGCAACAACGGCAGTCCGGCGGCCTTTGCGGCAGCGCCGAGCGCCGGCGTAAAGCCCGGCGAGACGCCGAAGCGCGCGCCGGCGGCCACGGCCTGCGCCATTTCCTCGGGACGCGTCAGGGTGCCGACGCCGACAATCAATTCGTTCGACAGCCCGGCGACATGCTTGATGACGGCCATCGCGGCAGGCGTGCGAAGCGTGATCTCAAGGACGCGCACGCCGCCGGCGAGCAGCGCCTTCGCCACGTTTTCGCCCTGCGCCACCGTGTCGAATTGGAGAACGGGGATGACGGGTCCGTCGCTTACGATGTCATGGATATCCATCTCGAGTCCTTAGCGTGCGGCGCCTGCGCCGCGATGAGATTGCACAAAATCAGCCGGCGCGGGTGACTGCACGGCATCGGCGCCTTGCGCAGCATCTTCCGTGACATCGTTGAAGAACACCGAGGCGCCGGCCTCGGCCACGCCCACGGCGGCACGCATCATGCCGAACAACAACCGGCCGGTGTCATCGCCCGCCGGCATGACCGCAGCGCCTTCCCGCGCGTTCCAGACGGCAGCCGGCACCTGCGCCTCCAGCGTGCCGCGCACCGCATCCAGCACAATCTCGTCGCCGTCGCGCACTTTCGCGAGCGGTCCGCCCAGTGCGGCCTCTGGCGACACATGAATCACCGCCGGCACCTTGCCCGACGCGCCCGACATGCGCCCGTCGGTCACCAGCGCGACCTGAAAGCCGGCGTCCTGCAGCGAGCCGAGCAGCGGCGTCAAACGATGCAGCTCCGGCATGCCGTTCGCGCTCGGTCCCTGGCCGCGCAGCACAACGATCACGTCACGCTGCAACTCGCCCGCATCGAACGCGGCCTGTACCGCTTCCTGCGACGCGAAAACGCGCGCGGCCGCCTTGACTTGACGGTGTTGCGGCGCCACCGCCGACACCTTGATCACGCCGCGGCCAAGGTTGCCCTGCATCAGGCGCAACCCGCCGTCCGCCGCAAATGGTTCGGCGTACGAGCGCAAAACGTCACGATCACCACTGTAGGCGCTCCCGGCGCGCCACGCCAGTCCTCCTTCGGGTCCGGTCAACGCCGGTTCGTCGCGATAGCGCGACAAGCCGGGGCCTGCGTTTGTCATCACGTCGTCATGCAACATTCCGGCATCGAGCAATTCGCCAATGAGGAACGCCATGCCGCCGGCCGCGTGGAAGTGGTTGACGTCCGCACGGCCGTTCGGATAAACCCGCGCCATCAGGGGCACGACCGCCGACAGCGCGTCGAAATCGTCCCAGTCGATGATCACGCCGGCCGCACGGGCCATCGCCACGAGATGCAACGTGTGATTGGTCGAGCCCCCCGTCGCGAGCAAGCCCACGATGCCGTTGACAACCGCCTTTTCGTCGACGATCCGGCCGATCGGCGTGTAGGCGTCGCCGCTGGCGCCGATCGCCACGACACGCGCCACGGCCGCATCCGTCAGCGCGTCGCGCAACGGGGTATCCGGATGGATGAACGCGGCGCCGGGCAAATGCAGGCCCATGATTTCCATCAGGAGCTGGTTGCTGTTGGCAGTGCCGTAGAAGGTACAAGTGCCCACGCCATGGTAGGCGCGCGATTCGGCTTCGAGCAGCGCATCACGGCCGACCAGGCCGGTCGCATATTGCTGGCGGATCTTGGCCTTCTCATCGTTCGACAGCCCGCTCGTCATCGGACCGGCAGGCACGAAGATCGTCGGCAGATGACCGAATTGCAGCGCGCCGATCACGAGGCCCGGCACGATCTTGTCGCACACGCCGAGCATCAGCGCGCCGTCGAACATATTGTGCGAGAGGGCTACGGCCGTGCTCATTGCGATGACTTCGCGCGAGAACAGCGACAGTTCCATCCCGGCGTTGCCTTGCGTGATGCCGTCACACATGGCCGGCACGCCCCCGGCCACCTGCGCCGTAGCGCCGGCGGCGCGCGAGGCGGCGCGGATACGTTGCGGATAGGTCTCGTACGGCTGGTGCGCCGACAGCATGTCGTTGTACGCGGTCACGATGCCGATATTCGGCTGACGCTGGCTGCGGATCACGAGCTTGTCGTCGGCCGGCATTGCAGCAAAGCCGTGGGCCAGGTTGGCGCACGACAGCGCCGTGCGTTGCGGGAACTGTCCGCGTGCGGCATCAAGGCGTGCCAGATAGGCGTCGCGCGTCGCGCGGCTGCGCGATGCAATGCGCGCGGTCACAGCCGCCAGGGTCGAATGCAGGGGCGTCGTCATGCCATCGAGTCCGTAAGAAGGGGGCGCCCCGCTCGGACGGATCATCCCGGCCGCCTTGAGGCAATTCGGAGCGGAGTTTAGTAGAAAATCTACATGCCTTCAATCAGAAATGCGCAGAAGCTCGGGTTTTACCCAATGATTTCGGGGTTATATTGCAAACTATTGTACATTGTGAAAACAAAAACCGTAATATGGAAACCTGATTTCTTGTAGTTTTTGTACATTTTTATCTGCATTTCGACCGTGTCAGGTGAGCGATCGCGGCGCGGATGCTATAGTGGGCGCGACGTCCCGGCCGATACCCTGCCGCGAAGTGACGTCCTCCGTTCCGTTTTCCGACATGCTGACCAGAATCGAAGCCACGTTGGCGCAATTGCGCCCTTCCGAACGCAAGCTCGCGACCTATGTTCTCGACGTTCCGCGCGAGGTCGTCGATTTGTCGATGAACGCGCTGGCCGAGCGCGCGGGCGTCAGCCAGCCGACCATCGCACGGTTCTGCATGGCGGTCGGGTGCAGCGGATTCCGGGAGTTCAAGATTCGCCTGGCGCAGAGCATTGCGCAGGGTGTGCCGTTCGTGCATCGTGACGTGCGCCCCGATGAGCCGGTGTCGGGCATCGCGGGCAAGGTGCTGGACCGCACCATCGGCAGCCTCATGCAGGTGCGCAACAATCTGTCGCCGGACAGCATCGGCGCGGCCATCGACCGGCTGGCACATGCCAACCGCATCGAGTTTTACGGCGCGGGCGCATCGGGGATTGCCGCGCTCGACATGCAGCACAAGTTCTTCCGCCTGGGCATTCCAGCGGTTGCGTACAACGACCCGCACGTCTACGGCATGTCGGCGGCCCTGCTGCGCGAAGGCGACTGTGTTGTCGCGATCTCGAACACAGGCCGCAGCCAGGACGTTCTCGAAGCCGCACAACTCGCGCGCGACGCCGGCGCGACTGTCATTGCCATCACACACAGCAATTCGCCGCTGGCGCGACTGGCCAGCATCGCGCTGTTCGCCGACGTCGACGAGGACACCGACGTGTATTCGCCGCTCACCTCGCGCATTGCGCATCTGGCCATCGGCGACGTGCTCGCCGTCGGCGTCGCATTGCGCCTGGGCACGCGCCTGCCCAAGCAATTGGCGCGCGCCAAGGAAGTCATCAACCGGCGCCGTACGGAAACGGCGCCGCGCTGAGGGTGCTGTCGGCGGGCTATTAGCGTGAACAGGCCCTAGGCGGCCGCGAATGCGCGGCCGAGGAACTCCAGGCGATCCTGGCCCCAGTACGGTTCGCCCTCGAACTGGAACCACGGGGCGCCGAACACCTGATAGCCGATCGCTTCCTGAGTGTTCTGGTCGAGCGTCGCCTGCACGTTCGCGCCTTCGGACGCCTTCACCAGTGCCGCCCCGTCCATGCCGAGCCCCGTCGCCAGCCTCGCGAGCGTGGCCTCATCGGCAATGTTCTTTTCGTCAGCCCACAAGGCTCCCGAGATCGCGCCGACAAGGTCGAGCGCGCGCTCGGTGCCGTGCGCGAGTTGCGCGGCAATGATCAACTTGCACGCCGGATCGGCGGCGACTGGAAAGTACTTCGGCTGCAGGTTCAACGGCAAGCCGAGATAACGCGACCATCGCGCCAGTTCCACCAGCCGGTACGCCTGCCGCTGCGGCGCGCGTTGCGCAAGCGGCAGCCCGCCAGACGTCGCGAAGACTTTCGCGAGATCCATCGGCTTCAACTGGATTTGTACACCATGTGCGCGCGCCAGTTCGCGGAAACGGGCGTGGCCCAAATAGACGAACGGCGACGGGGGAGAGATAAAGTAGTCGCAGGTCTTGCTCACGCGAAACTCCGAATCGTTGGGGAAATGAACGATGCACGGGTCATGGCCGCAGTCGTGCTCAGAATGGCTTGACGACCGCCAGAATCACCGCGGCCAACAAGCCCAGCACGGGGAATTCGTTGAAGAACCGGTACCAGCGGTGCGAACGGGTATTGCGGCCGGCCTCGAATTTGCGCAGCAGGCTGCCGCACGCGTGGTGATAGCCGATCAGCAGCACCACGACGAACAGCTTGGCATGCAGCCAGCCGCCCTGGCGGCCGATGCCGTAATACAACCACAGGATCAAGCCGAAGACGACGGCCGGCACCGACAGCACCGACATGAACCGGTACAGCTTGCGTGCCATCAGCAGCAAGCGCCCGGCCGATGCCGGGTCCGTCTCCATCGCCAGGTTGACGAAGATACGCGGTAGATAGAACAGTCCCGCGAACCACGAGACGACGAAAACGATATGGAAAGCCTTGATCCAGAGCATGGCAACCGTCTTGATGAGGACAGCGAGCAATGTACCTCAAAACGGCGCGTGCGGCAGGCGTCGCGCCGCGCGGCAAATTGGCGCGCTCGGCATTCCGTGCAGCCGCGGTGCCGGCGGGTGTGCCAGAATACGCCCCTGTATGCCCGCTGTTCGTCCGACTTTCGTTTCCCGCCCTGGCCCGGTTTCTGCCGTCGCCTCGGCGCCACCCGGCATCCGCATGAAAATTCTAGGTATCGACCCCGGCCTGCGCGTCACCGGCTTCGGCGTGCTGGAGAAGCATGGCAATCGTCTGCAATACGTGACGAGTGGCGTGATTCGTTCCGGCGACGGCACCCTGCCGGAGCGGCTGAAAGTCATCTTCGAGGGGATCAGCGAACTCGTCGGCCTGCATCGGCCGGATCAGGCCGCCGTCGAGAAGGTGTTCGTGAACGTTAACCCGCAATCGACACTGCTGCTCGGCCAGGCACGCGGTGCGGCGCTATGCGCCTTGTCCGTGGGCGGCTTACCCGTGTTCGAATACACCGCGCTGCAGTTGAAGCTAGCCGTGGTCGGTTATGGCCGGGCACGCAAGGAACAGGTGCAGGAAATGGTCACGCGCCTGCTCAGCCTGTCCGGCACCCCGAGCACCGACGCTGCCGACGCGCTCGGTGTCGCGATCTGCCATGCCCACAGCGGCGAAATTCTCTCGACCGTCAGCGGCCTGGCGCCGACGCTGGCCGCCAAAGGGCTGCGCGTGCGGCGCGGCCGGCTGGTCGGTTAGGCCGCCACCGACCAAAGCGATACAATGCGGACATGATCGAAACCGACAAACTCGCCGCCGAGCGCATCATTGCGCCGACGCCAGCCTCGCCCAACGAGGAAGCCTTCGAGCGCGCGTTGCGCCCCAAGTTGCTCGACGAATACGTCGGCCAGCGCAAGGTACGCGAACAGCTCGAAATCTTCATCGCCGCCGCATCGAAGCGCGCCGAGCCTCTCGACCACGTGCTGCTGTTCGGCCCGCCCGGGCTCGGCAAAACCACGCTGGCGCACATCATCGCGCGCGAAATGGGCGTGCATTTGCGCCAGACGTCCGGCCCGGTGCTGGAACGTCCGGGCGACCTGGCCGCGCTCCTGACCAACCTTGAAGCCAACGATGTCCTGTTCATCGATGAAATCCACCGGCTCTCGCCGGTTGTCGAGGAAATCCTGTATCCGGCGCTCGAGGATTACCAGATCGACATCATGATCGGCGAAGGACCGGCGGCGCGCAGCGTCAAGCTGGATTTGCAGCCGTTCACGCTGATCGGCGCGACCACGCGCGCGGGCATGCTGACCAACCCGCTGCGCGACCGTTTCGGCATTGTCGCGCGACTCGAATTCTATTCGGCCGACGAACTCGCCGGCATCGTGCGCCGGTCGGCGAAACTGCTGGGCGCGGTCATCGCAGACGACGGTGCATTCGAGATCGCCCGCCGCGCGCGCGGCACGCCGCGTATCGCGAACCGCCTGCTGCGGCGCGTGCGCGACTACGCGGAAGTGAAAGCCGACGGCCGGATCACGGCCGCCGTAGCCGATGCCGCGCTGTCCATGCTCGATGTCGATCCGGTCGGCTTCGACCTGATGGATCGCAAGCTCCTCGAGGCCGTGCTGCACAAGTTCGACGGCGGCCCGGTCGGCGTGGACAACCTCGCCGCGGCGATCAGCGAAGAGCGCGATACGATTGAAGACGTGATCGAGCCATACTTGATTCAGCAGGGCTTTTTACAACGGACACCGCGCGGACGCGTGGCCACGATGCTCGCCTATCGCCACTTCGGCCTGAGCGCGCCCGGTTCCGCGCCGGACGCGCAGGAACTGTGGTCGCCAAGCGGCAAATGATGTATGTCTGCCGGGCCGCGCTGCGCTGACAAGCGGCGCGCGCGCCGTGCCCGTCCAATCGCTCAAACGACCCGAGGATCGACGCGATCGGCGGGCGTTGCCAACGGCGCGAACGATTGCCCATGCGCCGCGCCGTCGGAACGGTCGTTGCTTTCGTCACGCCCCCCTGCCGCGAGATGCGAGACGTCGCCCCAAGACCGCACGTGCCAGCTCGTTCCGTCGAACTCCAGACGATTCACGCTCGCATTGAGCAGCGGATAGGTGCGCGGCTCGGACAGCGCGAGGTTCGTGGCCAGGCGATAGAAACAGTCGAGCACGCCGCCATGCGCGACGAGGGCCACGCGCAAGCCCTGGTAATGACGCACGAGAAAATCCGCATACGCCGTCACCCGCGTATAAAAGCCTGTCAGCGACTCGCCGCCGGGAATCACGAAGTCGGGATCGCGGCTCTGCCAATGCGCATACGCCTCGGCATGCTGCGCCTTGATCTCGTCGACGACGAGCGTTTCGAACACGCCGTAGCTTCGCTCGCGCAGACGCTCCGTACATTCAACCGTCAAACCGCACGCGCGCGCCACGGGCTCGGCGGTCTGCGCGGCACGCATGAGGTCGCTCGACAGCACGCGGTCGAAGACGCTGCCGTGCGTGGCGACGTCATGCGCGATCCGCGCGCCAAGCTGCCCGGCTTGCCGCACGCCCTCCTCCGACAACGGGATATCGGTATGCCCCTGGATGCGCTTGGCGCGGTTCCAGTCGGTTTCGCCGTGACGAATCAGGGTCAGGGACGTGCGCGTCATCAGGCCAACTTCGGATTGAGGGTATAGGTGCCGGTCCAGGCCGCCTCGGCGAGCACGTGGCCCTGTATCGCGGCGCGCACCTGATGCCCGTCGAACCGGCCGTCGAGCGGCACACGCGGAATGTCGAGCGCGTAGAGGGTGAACACGTAGCGATGAACGATCGTGTCGTTCCACGGCGGGCACGGACCGTCGTAGCCGTAGTAGTCGCCCTTCATCGACTCGTCCGACGCAAACCAGGCAGTGTAATCGTTGATGCCGTGACGCAGGCCATCGAGTGCGTCCGGGCCGTATTTGCCGCGCGGCGTCACACCGTTGCTGTGGCTCGCCGCCGGAATTTCGGCGACGGCGGCGGGCACATCGACCAGCACCCAGTGGAAAAAATCCACGCGTGGCAGGTCGGCCGGCACTTCGCGGCCTTCCTTGTTGACGTCGTCGCCACGGCTGGGCACATCGGTATCATGGCAGGTGACGACGAACGATTGCGTGCCGGCGGGAACGTCTTCCCACATGAAATGCGGGTTCTTGTTGGTCGACAGGACCACATGGGCGGCAGCGTCGGGCTTGCCGAAGGCGAATTCCTCCGGAATCGCGCCGTTATCGGCGAACGAATCACTCCAAAGCTTCATCAGATTCTCCCTTCAAGACTTCGAACATGGGTAGGTGACACCGTCGAACCCGCAGCCAAACCCGCAGCCGTATCACGCAGCGTTGGGGCGGGTCTGCAGCCAGAACGTGACGGGACCGTCGTTGATGAGGGCGACCCTCATTTCGGCGCCAAACTCGCCGGTGGCCACGCCCGGATGACGATGGCGCGCCTGCGCGACAAAGTGGTCGAACAGGCGGCGACCGTCGGCCGGTGCCGCAGCCGGCGTAAAGCTCGGGCGCATGCCGCTATTGGTGTCGGCGGCCAGCGTGAACTGCGACACGAGCAGCAATTCGCCCGCACGCCCTTCGCCGTCGATATTCGCGACGCTCAGGTTCATCTTGCCCTGAGCGTCGGAAAACACGCGATAGCCTAACAGCTTGGTGAGAAGTTTGTCGGCACTCGCCTCGGTGTCGCCTCGCTCGGCGCACACGAACGCAAGCAACCCGGGGCCGATCGCCCCCGTGACCCGGCCGTCAACCGTGACGCTGGCCTCCAGCACCCGCTGGATCAGGGCAATCATCGCAGCCCCGGCTTACGCCAGGATGACACGCGCGAATTTGCGCTTGCCGACCTGAACCACGTAGGTGCCGGCTTCGAGCTTGAGGCCCTTGTCCGAAATGCTGCCGCCATCGACGCGCACGCCGCCCTGCTCGATGTTGCGCATGGCTTCGGACGTCGACGGGGCGAGACCGGCTTGCTTGAGCACCTGGCCGATCGCCAGCGGCGCGCCCGTCAGCGACACTTCGGGAATGTCGTCCGGCACGCCGCCCCGGGCACGGTTGTCGAAATCCTCGAGCGCGCGCTCGGCGTCGGCCTGCGAATGGAAACGCGCCACGATTTCCTGCGCGAGCAGCACCTTGACTTCCTTCGGGTTGCGCCCGGACTCGACCGAACGGGCCAGTTCGGCGATCTCGTCCATCGAACGGAACGACAGCAGCTCGTAGTAGCGCCACATCAGATCGTCGGAAATGCTCATCAGCTTGCCGAACATGTCGCTCGGCTTTTCACTGATGCCGATGTAATTGCCCTTCGACTTCGACATCTTCTCGACGCCGTCGATGCCTTCGAGCAGCGGCATCGTGAGAATGCACTGCGGCGCCTGGCCATACTGCTTCTGCAACTCGCGGCCGACCAGCAGGTTGAATTTCTGGTCGGTGCCGCCCAGTTCGAGATCGGATTCGAGCGCGACGGAATCGTAGCCCTGCATCAGCGGGTACAGGAATTCGTGGATCGAGATCGGCACGCCGCCCTGGAAGCGCTTGGTGAAATCCTCTCGCTCCAGCATGCGCGCCATGGTGTAGCGCGATGCAAGCTTGATCATGCCGTCGGCGCCGAGCTTCATCGACCATTCGCTGTTATAGCGAATTTCGGTCTTCTCCCGGTCGAGAACGAGCGCTGCCTGCTCGAAATAGGTTTTGGCGTTCGCCTCGATCTGCTCGCTGGTTAGCGGCGGGCGCGTGCTGTTGCGGCCCGACGGATCGCCGATGAGCGAGGTGAAGTCGCCAATCAGGAAAATCACGGTATGACCGAGATCCTGGAGCTGGCGCATCTTGTTGAGCACCACCGTGTGACCAATGTGGATGTCCGGCGCCGTCGGATCGAGACCCAGCTTGATGCGCAGCGGCTTGCCCGTTGCCTCGCTCCGGGCCAGCTTCTGCAGGAACTCTTCCTCCACCAGCAGCTCGTCGCAACCGCGTTTCGCCACGGCCAGCGCGGCCCGCGCAGCGTCGGTGACGGGATAGGTCCTGCTCGGGGTTAGTGTGTGTTCACTCGTCATAACTTCTCGGTCCAGACTACATCGGGAGTATTCCCAAGCGGGAGGGCGTCACACAACTGCTATAATCACGCCCAAACTCTCGGCTCGGGCCGAAGCGACACTGCTGGTGAATTGCCGGTGGGCAAACCAGAAGCGCGTCGCATCGCCCGGGCTTTTTCCGTAATAAGCGCAGAATTTTACGTGATGTGGCCAAAACTCCGTGATTTTTTTGCGCGCGAACTGCTGATTCTGATTGATCCCACGCAAGCCAAGCACCGCAAACGCAAGGTGCAAATCGTGGCGACGGTCGGCTCGGCCCTGACGTTGGGAATGGTCACCGCCTTTGGCGTAGCGCCCATGGTGCCGGATTCTGTCCGTGCCGGCGCGAGCGTGACGCTGCCGCTGACCTTCCCCGACCTGGCCAAACAAATCGAGCAACTCGACGCGCATTCCGAAACCTTCGTGCAACAGGTCGCCTTGCGGCGTGGCGAAACGCTCGATGACCTGCTGGCGCGGCTTTCCATCCGCGATGCGGCTGCCCAGCGCTTCATCCGAGACAACGCCGTCGCGCGCCGCCTGATCGGCATCCCGGCCGGCCAGGTGGTGCAGGCCGAGACTGACGGCGCCGGCAAGCTCCTATCGCTTTCGACCGTCCTGTCGACGGGCGCGGCCAACGCGCAGCAGCTCGTGCTCGAGCGCAATGACGCGGGCGTCCTTCGCGCGCGCGTCGACACCTTGCCCAACGACACCGAATGGGCGATGCGCTCGGGCGGGATCAGCGGCAACTTTTTCAGCGCAATGGACGACGCGGGCGTACCTGACGCCGTGGTCGCCCAGATGGTCAACATCTTCTCGGGTGTCATCAATTTCCAGCGCGACGTGAGCCGCGGCGACCGTTTCCGCCTCGTCTACGAAAACATCGTGCAGCAGGACCGCACCGTGCGTGCCGGCCGCGTGCTGGCGGTGGAGTTCATCAATCGCGGCAAGACCTACCAGGCGATCTGGTATGCCGAGCCGGGCGGCAACAGTGACGGCGCGTACTACGGCTTCGACGGCCGCAACCTGAAGCAGGCCTTCCTGCGCACGCCCGTCGAATTCTCGCGCATTTCGTCGGCTTTCGGCGGCCGTGAGCACCCGTTTGCGCACCGGTGGAAGCAGCACAATGGGGTCGATCTGGCCGCACCGATCGGCACGCGCGTTTTCGCCGCCGGCGACGGTGTCATCAGCTTTGTCGGCAAGCAGAGCGGCTACGGCAATCTGATCATGATCGACCACGCGGGCGATTACCAGACCCGCTACGCCCATCTGTCGGCTTTCGGGCCGGCCATACGCGCCGGCACGCGCGTGACGCAGGGCCAGGCGATCGGCTACGTGGGGCAGACGGGCTGGGCCACCGGGCCGCACCTGCACTACGAACTGCGCTACAAGGATCAGCCGCGCGATCCGTTTTCTACGGACGTCGCCGCGGTGGCGCCGCTGTCGGGCGCGCGGCTGAAGTTGTTCGACATGTACGCCGCCAACCTGCTCAAGCGCATCGATCTGATGCGAACCGTGCAAGTCGCCCAGCGCGACTGATTTACCGAAGGCCTGTTCACAGGCGCTGGCGCCGCATTGCCGGCGCCCGCGCCGATGCGTCATACTTTGGCGGCGTGATGCCCGCGACGGGTTTGTCGGCGGGCATCGCACCCCTGAAGACTTCGACGCCCCCACATGACCGATACCCTTTCGCCCGCCACCGGTCGCCGCGACCGTTTCATTGGCCTGATGTCCGGCACGAGCCTCGACGGCGTCGACGGCGTCCTGGTGGACGCCCAGAGCCGGCAAGTCCTCGCGCAAGCCTACGTCAGCTTCGGCCCTGAACTTCGGGACACCCTGATGGGGCTGCAGGCGCCCGGCGACAATGAAATTCATCGGGAAGCGCTGGCCGCCAATGCGCTGGCCCGGCACTACGCAGCGTGCGTCGCCCAGTTGCTGGCCCAAAGCGGCCTGTCTGCCGCCGACGTGCTGGCCATCGGCGCCCACGGGCAGACGATCCGGCATCGGCCCGGCGAATTCGACGGCGTCGGCTACACCCGCCAACTGAACAATCCCGCGCTGATCGCGGAGCTGACCGGCATCGACGTGGTCGCCGACCTGCGCTCGCGCGACGTCATGGCGGGCGGACAGGGCGCGCCGCTCGTGCCCGCCTACCATCACGCCGTGTTCAGTTCTCCGGCGCAGACGCGCGTCATCTGCAATCTCGGCGGCATCAGCAATATCACGATCCTGCCGTCGGCGGCATCGAATCGGCCGGTGACCGGCTTCGATTGCGGACCCGGCAATGCCCTGCTCGACGGATGGGCCGCACGCCACCTGCAGCAGCCGTTCGACGACGGCGGCCGGTGGGGTGCCGGCGGGCACGCCGACGACGCCCTGCTCACCGCGCTGCTGGCCGAGCCGTATTTCGCCGCCCCGCCCCCGAAGAGCACTGGCCGCGACCTGTTTCACGACCAATGGCTGGCTCGACGCCTGAGCGGGTTCGCCCACGTGAGCGCCGTGGATGTCCAGGCCACGCTGGTAGCGCTCACCGCGCAATGCATTGCCGCAGAAGTGAAGCGTCACGCGCCCGATTGCCGCGCGCTATACGCTTGTGGCGGCGGCACCCGCAACCTTGCCTTGATGGACGCATTGGCGCAGCGCCTGCCCGGCGTCTCGGTCGCCACGACCGACGCGCTCGACGTACCGCCGAATCAGGTTGAAGCCCTGGCGTTCGCATGGCTGGCCCAACGTTGCGTGCGGCGTGAGCCGGGCAACCTGCCCGCCGTAACGGGCGCCAACGGCCTGCGCGTGCTCGGAGCGATATATCCACGCTGACCCGAGCGCAGCGCCTTGGGCGGGATGTACGCACGCTGGCGGGGCGATACCGAGGCGCCGGCGGGGAGCGACACATCCCGGTCGATTGCGCCCAAGGCATAAAAAAAGGACCCTGACGGGTCCTTTTCCACGACGGCCTCGCTACGGCCGAACGGATGTCCGGCGCGCCGCGAATCGCGCGTTGTCAGACAGAGAACGACGAACCGCAACCACAGGTCGTGGTGGCGTTCGGATTCTTGATGACGAACTGCGCGCCATTGATGTCTTCCTTGTAATCGATCTCGGCGCCGACCAGGTACTGGTAGCTCATCGAGTCGATCAGGAGCGACACGCCGTTCTTGTCGAGCACGGTGTCGTCTTCATTCACGTCTTCGTCAAATGTGAAGCCGTATTGAAAACCCGAGCAACCGCCGCCCTGCACGAAAACGCGCAGTTTCAGCTCGGCATTGCCTTCTTCGTCGATCAATTGCTTGACCTTTTCGG
Organism: Pandoraea terrae; assembly: GCF_902459695.1. GTDB lineage: Bacteria > Pseudomonadota > Gammaproteobacteria > Burkholderiales > Burkholderiaceae > Pandoraea > Pandoraea terrae. The sequence goes on along the minus strand of NZ_CABPRZ010000005.1, from coordinate 274,862 downwards.
CCGCGCTGTCGGTAAACACCAGCGGCGACGGCATTTCGGTGACGGCAGCCTCAAGCGGTGCGTTCATCGTAACTCTCCAAGATTCTGTTCGGTACCATTCTAGACGCTATTCCAAAATCGTGCCGAACGTCGGCAAATCAAGAGGATAGCGCCGGAAATATCCTTACGGCATGACCGGGATATGGGTCAGCCCCGTGTCTTCCGGCAAGCCGAACATCAGATTCATACACTGCACGCCCTGACCGGACGCGCCCTTGACCAGATTGTCCTCGACCACGAGGATCACCAGCGTGTCGCCGCCGCCCGGGCGATGCACGGCCACACGCACGTAATTCGACGCACGCACCCAGCGTGTCTCCGGCATGGTGCCGGCCGGCAGGACATCGACGAACGGCTCGTTGGCAAAATACTGCTCGAACAGCGCCTGGAAGTCGGTATCGCGCGCTTCGGGCAGGATCGTCGCATAGAGCGTCGAATGAATGCCGCGAATCGTCGGCAGCAGGTGCGGCACGAATGTCAGGCCGATGTCATAGCCCGCGATGGCTTCGAGCCCCTGCTTGATTTCCGGCTGATGACGATGGCCCGCGACGCCATAGGCCTTGAAATTGTCGTAGCTCTCGGCCAGGATCAGCGAGGTCTCCGCCTTGCGGCCGGCGCCCGAAGCACCCGACTTCGCATCGGCGATCAGGTGCAGCGGATCAACCAGCTTGCGGCCGCCGGCGAACAGCGGTGCATAACCCAGCTGGACCGAAGTCGGATAGCAGCCCGGCAAGCCGACCACGCGCGCCGTCTTGATCTTTTCACGGTTGACTTCCGGCAGGCCGTACACGGCCTCGGCCAGAATTTCGGGGCAGGAATGCGGCATGCCGTACCACTTCTGGAACACCTCGGTGTCTTTCAGGCGGAAGTCCGCGGCAAGGTCGATCACGCGCACGCCGGCGGCCAGCAACTCGGGGGTTTGTGCCATGGCCACGCCATGCGGAGTGGCGAAGAAGACGACGTCGCAATCCGTCAGGCTGGCGTCATCGGGTGTCGTGAACGACAGATCGACGCGGCCGCGCAGGTTCGGATACAGATCCGCGACCGGCAAACCGGCCTCCTTGCGCGAGGTAATCGCGTGCAGGCGCACTTGCGGGTGCTGCGCCAGAAGCCGGAGCAATTCCACACCGGTGTAACCGGTGCCGCCTACGATGCCTACCTTGACCATTTCCAACCCCTCTATACCGGAAACGCGATTCTATCAAGCTTCCGCGGCAAACGTGGGATACCTCCCGGTGCCGCGAATGAAAACCCTCGGGCGCATATCGCACGAAACATAAGAAAAGGCCGCACAAGGCGGCCTTTTCTGCTCTGCTTGCGCAGAAGCGAGCCAGTACTCGCGCGATTAACGCTTCGAGAACTGTTTACGACGGCGGGCTTTGTGGAAGCCAACCTTCTTACGCTCGACTTCACGTGCGTCACGCGTCACCAGACCTGCCGTCGACAGCGCCGGCTTGAGGGTCGCGTCATAGTCGATCAGGGCGCGCGTGATACCGTGGCGCACTGCACCGGCTTGGCCCGTCTCACCGCCACCCGACACGTTGACCTTGATGTCGAACGTAACAGCGTGGTTGGTCAGTTCCAGCGGCTGACGAACAATCATCAGCGACGTTTCGCGAGCAAAGTACTCGCTAATCGGCTTGCCATTGACGACGATGTCGCCCTTGCCAGCCTTGATGAACACACGAGCCACAGCGCTCTTGCGGCGGCCGGTGCCGTAATTCCAATCGTTTTTGAACATGGCTGGCCCTTAGATCTCGAGCGACTTCGGTTGTTGCGCTTCATGCGGATGATTGCCGTCGGCGTACACCTTCAGCTTCTTGATCATCGCATAGCCCAACGGACCCTTCGGCAGCATGCCCTTCACGGCTTTCTCGAGCGCGCGGCCCGGGAAACGCTCTTGCATCTTGCCAAACGTGGTTTCGTAGATACCGCCCGGGTAACCCGTGTGACGGTAGTACTTCTTGTCGGTCTGCTTCGCGCCCGTCACCTTGAGCTTGGCGGCGTTGACGATGATGATGTAATCACCGGTATCAACGTGGGGCGTGAATTCAGGTTTATGCTTGCCGCGGAGACGGCGTGCCACTTCGCTGGCGACACGGCCGAGGACTTTGTCCGTCGCGTCAATCACAAACCAATCGCGCGTCACCTCATGCGGCTTTGCGGAAAAGGTCTTCATGATCGATCCAAAATAAATACTTGCCCAATAGACAACAACTTCCTGCTTGTCATGCCGGCCGCGTCCTAACCCCCTGATCGCTCATCGGTTGGCGCATTCCTGTGCTTGCAGGCTCTCCCTGAAACTTTTTCCGCGGGCAATTCCGGAAAAGCCGTTGATTATACAGATAAAACCGCCCCCCGGTAAACGATCGTCCGGGAACCGCCGAGGCGCAGGGCGGAAAACAGCCCGATTCCGGTATCCCGGCACACTCGATGCGACCCGCATCGGCCGCCCAGGCCCGCCCCGGCTCGCTTTTTCACGCGCACAAAAAAAACCCGAACCTTGGAGGGTCCGGGTTAAATCCACCAAAGGAGGAGGGTGGAGGAGACAACTGCAGATTGCTGTGAAGCACAACAACCAATGACCAAAGTTTAGCAAAGCGGTTGGTGCGTTGCAAGAAAATTTACAGTGCGAAATCATATACCACAATACGAAATTTGTAAGCCCGTCGTCAGAATGATGTTTACCCGTTAAATATCAGTGAGTTACCTTGATGTTGCACCAAAAATACGGCCTTGCGTTAGACGAATCCCTCAAAAATTGGGGGAAATCCCAGTCAAACGCGGGTCAAAAAAGCGCCAATATTGCATCGCAACATCGCAACGAAGCGGTCCCGATGTCGGCGGGTGCAGGACAACGTCGTACGCACGATTACGGAACCCGCTACAATTTTTGTTTGAATCAAGAATCCGGGGTAGGGAAAAATGGAATGCAAGGTGAGCTGGATGGGCCAGGACGGCATGGCGTTCGTGGCGCAGACGGGAAGCGGTCATATGGTCGCCATGGACGGCGCGCCCGAAGGCGGCGGCAATAACCAGGCGCCGCGGCCGATGGAGATGGTCCTCGTCGGCACCGGCGGATGTACCGCCTATGACGTCGTAATGATCCTCAAGAAGAGCCGGCAGGAAGTTACCGACTGCAGCGTCACGCTGAAAGCCGAGCGCGCCAGCGAAGATCCGAAAGTGTTCACCAAGGTCCACTTCCACTTCAAGGTCACCGGCAGGAATTTGAGCCCGAGCACGGTCGAGCGCGCCATCAACCTGTCGCACGACAAGTACTGCTCCGCGTCCATCATGCTCGCCAAGACGGCCGAGCTCACGCACGACTTCGAGATCGTCGAAATCTGAGCCCTCATCGCCGGCATAAAAAAAGGATCCCCGAGGGGATCCTTTCGGAAACATCGCAGAGCCGGCCGATAAGCCGGATTCTGTGACCCCGGCCGAAACCGGGGCTGACAGTCATTCCTCTAGGCGACGCATCTCTGCGCCGCTCAAGCTTCCTACCCGCAGGCTCCCGGGGGCCCCGTTGCCGGCGCACGCACGAGGCGCGCGCCAATCACCTGCCTATTTGGAATTGCTCCGGGTGGAGGTTACCGTGCCGTGTGCGTTACCGCACGCCGCGGTGCGCTCTTACCGCACCGTTTCACCCTTACCTGATCCATCCGGCTTGCGCCGGAGGCCATCGGCGGTCTGTTCTCTGTGGCCCTGTTCCGCGTGTTGCCACGGATGGCCGTTAGCCATCACCCTGCCCTGTGGAGTCCGGACTTTCCTCCCCCTCCTTTCGAAGGCGGCGACTGTCTGGCCGACTCTGCGGCCCGAAGTTTAGCATGCTGCGACGCGCCGGCGGCGTCCGGGACGAAAAACCGCGGTATCCGCATAGAATTCCGGTGCATCGTTATCCTGACACCATCCGGGCACGCCCAGCACCGGCAACGGCGCAAAATCATGGCTGGTGAATGGCGCGTGGGCCAGCGCACGCGTGAGTTGCGCGTCGAGCCACGCACAGCGCTCGCTGCGAGGCCACTCGAAGTACGCGCGGTCTACCGGCACGATCCACGCGTGAGCCGTCACCGATTTGTACGGCGTCACCAACTTTTCGAGCAGCGCATGGCCGAATCCGGCCACCTCGGTCGCCCTGCCCCACGCCTGCCTGCGCGCAAGGAAAAGCGTTGACCAGTCGAATCCGCGCAGGGCGTCGGCCAGCGCCGGGTCTGCCGTCACGAAAAGCGCCGCATTCTCGTCGAACAGCGTCGCCGCATCGCGCAGCGAACCTCGCGTCGCGCCGATCCCGTCGGCTGCAATCGCCGCCGCCTGACGCGCATTTAGCGCCGCCTTGGCGCGCGGAAACGTCAGCCAGATCAGCGCATTGAAGAAGTCATGAAGATTGTCGCGCGTGGGCACGCAGCCCGTCGCCGCAATGAAAGCTTCATACGACTCGCCGCACGGCAACGCAGACTGCGGCACGAAGCGCAGCGGCAGCCCCGCCGCGGTCGTGATGCCACGGCTGGCGGCGGCGCGGCACAAGCCGGCGCGCCAATCGTCCGCCGACGACGCTGCCTGTCCGGCCGCGGCCACGTCGGCGAACCAGGGGCGCGACCAGTCGATCGCAGGAAACGGCGGCGCATGGGACGCCACCGCGAGGCCCGCTGTCACGCCTTGAGTTTCCAGCTGATCGTTTCGCCGCCGCGCAGCGGCACCAGGGTTGTGTCGCCCATCGGCAGTTCCGCCGGCAGTTGCCAGTCTTCACGCACCAGCGTGATCTTGCCGGTGTTGCGAGGCAGGCCGTAGAAATCCGGACCGTGGAAGCTGGCAAACCCTTCGAGCTTGTCGAGCGCACCTGCCTGATCGAAGGCTTCGGCATAAAGTTCGACCGCGTGCAACGCCGTGTAGCAGCCGGCACAACCGCAGGCATGCTCCTTGAGGCCACGCGGATGCGGTGCGCTGTCGGTGCCGAGGAAGAAGCGCGGGTTGCCCGACGTGGCGGCCGCGACGAGCGCCACCCGGTGAATCTCGCGCTTGAGCACCGGCAGGCAGTAGTAATGCGGACGAATCCCACCGGTGAAGATTGCGTTGCGGTTGTACAGCAGGTGATGGGCGGTGATCGTTGCGCCCACCGGGCCCTCGGACTGCGCCACGTATTGCGCGGCATCCTTCGTCGTGATGTGTTCGAACACGACCTTCAGCGCCGGGAAATCTCGGCGCAGCGGGATCATGACCTGATCGATGAAGACCTTTTCGCGGTCGAAGATGTCGATGGCAGGGTCCGTCACTTCACCGTGGACCAGCAGCGGCATGCCGACGTCCTGCATGGCTTCGAGCGCTGCGCGGCACTTGGCCAGGTCGGTGACGCCAGCATCCGAGTTGGTCGTGGCGCCGGCCGGATAGAGCTTGACGCCATGGACGAAGCCCGACGCCTTGGCGCGGCGAATTTCGTCGGCTGGCGTATTGTCGGTCAGGTACAGCGTCATCAGCGGCTCGAACGTGTTGCCGGCCGGGCGAGCCTCCAGAATCCGCGCGCGGTAGGCTTCGGCCTGCGACGTCGTGGTAACGGGCGGCTTGAGGTTCGGCATGATGATCGCGCGGCCGAATTGGCGGGCGGTATCGGGCAGCACAGCCTGCATGACGGCGCCGTCGCGCACGTGCAGATGCCAATCGTCGGGACGGGTAAGAGTCAGTTCGGTGGTCATGATCGTTTCGGGGGCAGCGGCCGGGGCAATGGGACTGAATGCAGCAAGGATGCAACAACGCCCGGCGGACTTTGTGTCCGGAATATACGGCGGGGTCCGCCGGTGCTATGCTTGTTCAACCCCTATTGTACCGGTTGCGGCGTCCGACACGACCCCTCAGCCACTTCAGAATTGCCTCGCCCCATGTGCCAACTGCTTGGAATGAACTGCGCTGAGCCCACCGACATTACGTTTTCGTTCACGGGGTTCGCGGCGCGAGGGGGCGCGACCGACCATCATGCGGACGGCTGGGGCATCGCGTTCTTCGAAGACAAAGCCTGCCGGCTGTTCATCGACCATCAGTCTGCGGCGACCTCGCCGATCGCCGAACTCGTCAAGCGCTATCCGATCAAGTCAAAAAACGTGATCGCGCACATCCGCAAGGCGACGCAGGGGCACATCGAGCTCGAGAACTGCCATCCGTTCCAGCGCGAACTGTGGGGACGTCACTGGATTTTCGCCCACAACGGCGACCTGCACGATTTCGAACCCTTCCTGACCGGCGTCTACCAGCCGGTCGGCACGACCGACAGTGAACGCGCATTCTGCTACCTGATGCAGGGCCTGCGCAAACGATTCCCGGGATCGCAGCCACCGCTCGATGAGCTTTTCCACGCCGTCGAAGACATCACACGCTCGATTACGCGCCATGGCGTCTTCAATTTCGTGCTGTCGAACGGACAAGCGCTGTTCGCCCACTGCTCGACGCGGCTGCACTACATCGCGCGCCAGTGGCCGTTCACGGTGGCGCATTTGATCGACGCGGACATGAGCATCGATTTCGCCAAGTTCACGACGCCCGCCGATCGCGTGGCCGTCATCGCCACGGCGCCGCTCACCGACAACGAGGTATGGACCACCTTCGAGCCGGGCGAATTGATCCTGTTCGAGAACGGTGCCCCGACGCGCCGGACGGTGGTGCCGATTCCCGAGGCCGTGCGGCTTCGCAATGCGCAGAACACTGCATGCCAGTAAGTTTTCCGGTGTTGCCGCAGATGTAAAAAAAGCGTGCCCTGGGGTCGGGCACGCCTTTTTATTTGCCATTGCCGCCCGGGACGGCCGCACAGCCTCCGATCAGTGAAGGATCTTGGCCAGGAAGTCCTTCGCACGGTCCGATTTCGGCTTGGCGAAGAAGTCGTCCTTATTGTCGTCTTCGACGATCAGGCCCTGATCCATGAAGATCACGCGGTGCGCGACCTTCTTGGCGAAGCCCATTTCGTGCGTGACGACCATCATCGTCATGCCCTCGCGGGCCAATTCGACCATGACGTCGAGCACTTCGTTAATCATTTCCGGATCGAGCGCAGAGGTCGGCTCGTCGAACAACATCGCGATCGGGTCCATGCACAGGGCACGGGCAATCGCCACGCGCTGCTGCTGACCGCCCGACAACTGCCCCGGATACTTGTGCGCATGCGCCTTCAGACCCACACGATCGAGCAGCTTAAGCCCCTTGTCTTCAGCTTCGTCCTTGCCGCGGCCGAGTACCTTGAGCTGCGCCAGCGTCAGGTTTTCCGTGATCGACAAATGCGGGAACAGTTCGAAGTTCTGGAACACCATGCCGATGCGCGAGCGCAGCTTGGCCAGGTTGGTCTTCGAATCGGCGACCGAGATGCCATCGACAATGATCTCACCCTGCTGAATCGGCTCAAGGCCGTTCACCGTCTTGATCAATGTGGATTTGCCCGAGCCCGACGGGCCGCACACCACGACGACTTCACCCTTTTTGACTTCCGTGGTGCAGTCCGTCAGCACCTGGAACTGTCCGTACCATTTAGAGACGTTCTTGAGGGAAATCATTTCACCAACCTCGTTTGAAGACGTTTAACCAACACCGATACCGAGTAGCAGATCACAAAGTAGACTACAGCGGTAAAGACAATCATCGCCGGCAATGAGCCGTCACGCTGACCGATCTGATAGGCCATGCCAAAGAAGTCGGCCAGCGCAATCGCGTACACGAGCGACGTATCCTGGAACAGGATGATGCCCTGGGTCAGCAGCAGCGGCACCATGTTGCGGAACGCCTGCGGCAGGATCACGAGCCCCATCGCCTGCCAGTAGGACATGCCCAGCGCGAACGCCGCCGAGATCTGGCCGCGCGACACGCTCTGGATACCCGCGCGGATGATTTCGGAATAATACGCCGCCTCGAACAGCGAGAACGCGACCAGCGCCGAAACCATGCGGATATCCCACGTCGGCGGCACGTCAAGCAGTTGCCGCAAGACTTGCGGCACGATCAGGAAGAACCACAACAACACCATCAGCAGCGGAATCGAGCGGAAGATGTTGACGTAGGCGTCGGCGAAAACTTTCAGCAATTTCACACCGGACAGCCGCATCATCGCCAGCAGCGTACCCCAGACGATGCCGACCACGATCGCGATGAACGTAATCTGCAGCGTGGCCACCATGCCCTTCCACAGCAGCGGCAATTGAGCGGGGATCGAACCCCAGGCAAAAAGCTCACCCATCATTTGCCCCCGATGTAGCCCGGCAAGCGGGCCTTCGATTCAATGAAACGCATCAGCAACAACACGACAACGTTGATCAACATGTACGCCAGCGTGACGGCGATGAACGACTCGTAGCTATGCGCCGTGTAATCGACCAGTTGCTTGCCCTGCCCCGTCAGTTCGAGCAGATTGACCGTCGAAATCACCGCCGAATTCTTGAAGATGTTGACGAATTCCGACGTCAGCGGCGGCACGACCACGCGAAACGCCATCGGCAGAAGCACGTAGCGGTAGGTTTGCGGCAGCGTCAGCCCCACGGCCAACCCGGCGTTCTTTTGCCCCCTGGCCAGCGAATTGATGCCCGAGCGCACTTGCTCGCACACCCGCGCCGCCGTGAACAAGCCCAGACCGACGACCCCCGTGATCAGCGAAACGTTCGACGGATCGAGCGAAAACAGGAATTCCTTCGCCGATTGCGGCAGGAAATCGGGGGCGACGTAGTACCAGAAGAACAGCTGGATCAGCAAGGGAATGTTACGGAACAACTCGACGTATGCCGTCGCGAAGCCGGACAGCCATTTGTTGGGCACGGTGCGCAGCACGCCGAGTATCGACCCGACGATCAACGCGATGATCCAGCCGCCCAAGCCGACCGCGAGCGTCAGCTTGAAACCCGAGAAGAGCCAGCCGGCATAGGTCGTCGGCTCGCCTGTCGAAACGGGCTGGAAAAAGAAACTGAAATCGAGACCGAGAGCCATGATCTCCCCCTCTTCTTCTTGTCTTACTTAAAAAGAAGCGGAAGGAATCGCGTTCCTTCCGCTTCGGCATTACCTGCTCATGATCGGGAACCGAACAGGCGGTTCAACGAATCATTACTCGTAAGCCTTGTCGTTCGGCGACTTCAACAGCGCCTTCATGTCGTCGCTCATGGCGAAGTCCATGTTCAGGTTCTTCGGCGGAATCGGCGATTCGAACCACTTCTTGTACGACTTCTCGGCCGCTCCCGAAGTCTCGAACTTTGCGACGGCGGCGTCAACCACCTTCTTGAAGCCCGGGTCGTCCTTGCGCAGCATGCAGCCGTAGGCCTCCTTGGACTGTGCCGTGCCCGTGATGATCCAGTCAGCCGGCTTCTTCGCCTTGGCGCGTTCGCCGGCCAGCAAGGCGTCGTCCATCATGAAGGCAGTCGCGCGGCCCGATTCCAGCGTCAGGAAGGCTTCGCCGTGATCCTTGGCGCTGATCACGTTCATGCCCAACTGCTTTTCCTGATTCATGGCGCGCAGGATACGCTCCGAGGTCGTGCCGGCCGTGGTGACGACGTTCTTGCCCTTCAGGTCGGCGAAGTCCTTGATGCCCGACGACTTGTTCGTCAGCAAGCGCGTGCCGATCACGAAGAAGGTGTTCGAGAATGCGGCCTGCTTCTGACGCTCGGCGTTGTTCGTCGTCGAACCGCACTCGATGTCGATCGTGCCGTTCTGCACCAGCGGGATACGGTTTTGCGAGGTGATCGGAATTTGCTTGACGGTCAGATTGGGGTTCTTCAACTCGGCCTTGACCGCTTCAACGATCGCCATGGCAACGTCGTTGGCATAACCGATGACCTGGTGCTTGTCATCGTAGTACGAAAAGGGAACGGAAGATTCACGATGACCCAGCGAGATCACGCCGGTGTCCTTGATCTTCTTCAGCGTGGCGCTTTCCTGGGCTTGGGCGGCACCTGCCATCAGGCCGACACAGCACATCGCCAACGCAATTTTCGAAAGATTCATTTTCCTGGTCTCCTTGGTACAAAACGAAATGCATTTTAACACTGCATTTCTCCATTTTTTTATTATGGAATGCCCGGGACGTGTGCCTTTTGAGCGCATTATTGTCCCGGGCGCCGCACTTGCGGGTGCAAGTGCGTAGTATTACTTAGGGGTACAGGCCGCGCATTTCACGCGCTTGCAGAATGCGCGTACATGCCACGATGAACGCCGCCGTACGCAGCGACACCTTGTGCTCCTGGGCGACATGCCAAACCCCGTCGAACGCCTCGCGCATGATGCGCTCGAGGCGGTGGTTGATTTCCTCTTCCGTCCAGAAGAAACTGGAAAAATCCTGCACCCACTCGAAGTAGGACACGGTCACGCCGCCGGCGTTCGCCACGACATCCGGCACCACGAGGATTTCCTTGCCGCGCAGAATGTCGTCGGCTTCGGTCGTCGTCGGGCCATTCGCGCCTTCCACCACGACTCTCGCACGAATCCGGTCGGCGTTCTTCGCCGTGATCTGGCCTTCAAGCGCAGCGGGGATCAGGAATTCGCAATCCAGGCCCCAGAACTCGTCGTCCGGCAACACTTCGCTGCCCGAGAAACCGCCCACGCCGCCGGTCTCGGCCACATGCTTGAGCAGGGACGGTACATCGAGGCCCGCGCCACGATAGATCGTGCCGGTGTGATCCTGCACGGCGATCACGTGCGCGCCGGCTTCATGGAACAGGCGTGCGGCGATCCCGCCGACGTTGCCGAAACCCTGCACGATGACGCGCGCGCCGCGCACATCCATGCCCAGACGGCGCGCCGCTTCGCAGCTGACGACGAACACGCCGCGGCCAGTCGCTTCTCGGCGGCCGAGCGAGCCGCCCAGCGAGATCGGCTTGCCGGTGACGACGCCGGTGGCGGTGGACCCCTCGTTCATCGAGTAGGTGTCCATCATCCACGCCATGATCTGTTCATTGGTGTTGACGTCCGGCGCCGGAATGTCCTTCGTCGGCCCGATGATGATGTTGATTTCGCTGGTGTAGCGGCGGGTCAGACGCTCGAGTTCGCCGCGCGAGAGCTTGCGCGGGTCGACGCGGATACCGCCCTTGGCGCCGCCGTACGGCACATTCACGGCCGCGTTCTTGACCGACATCCATGCCGACAGGGCCATGACTTCGGACAGCGTGACATCCTGGTGAAAGCGCACGCCGCCCTTGCCGGGACCGCGCGAGGTGTTGTGCTGCACGCGGTAGCCCTCGAAATGGGCCACGGTGCCGTTGTCGAGCTCGATCGGGCAGTCGACGATCAACATACGCTTGGGACGCTTGAGGGTTTCGACCCAGCGCGACAGCGTACCCAGATAAGGCGTGACGCGATCGACCTGTTGCAGATAATTACCCCACGGGCCGAGATCATCGGCCTGGAGGTAGGAGGGCAAAGCATGCGACGTTTGTGACATCTTGGATTCTCCGGCTTCAACCTGTGCCGCGCTCACAGCGTGTGCGCAACACGACTGGCTGGCACTTTACAAAGAACCGGGTGCAGTAATCCAATGCCGAATAAACATGCAACTATGCATTTCCTGCATAGTTTCGCATTTTCTTCGTGGCGTCAACCATTTGTGCTTGCCGCGCCGGCCTTCATCTGATCGTTGACGGCTTCCCAGAGCGCCTGCAGCGCATCGCGTTTGGCGCGTTCCCGGCGATGACTCGCCTCGGCATAGGCCAGCCGGTCACGATACAGGCGGATTTCCATATCGAGCCGCCACGGCGATGCGCCCTTGGCGGCCGGCGCCAGATCGGCCAGTTCCTGACGGGCGAGCGCATCGACGACCGCGCTCTCGGGCAGGAACGCCACACCGTGACCGGCCAGCACCATCGACTTCAGCGCTTCGGCCATGTCCGTTTCGTACACCTTGTCGAGATAGGGCGCGCCGCCCGGGTCGCCGACCAGCAGGTCGGCCATGCGGCCCAGATAGGCGTTCGCGGTGTAGGCCAGATACGGCACTGGTGCGTCCGGCGTGCCGGGCAGGCGAAATCGCGGGCGTTTGCTCGCCGTCACGGCACTGTAGGGGCTGAAGCGCTCGACGCCCAGCACCAACATCTCGTAGCGCGATGCATCGAGCTGAAGCGGCTGGCTTGGGTGGTAGTAGCACATCAGCAGATCGCAGCCGCCATCGGTCAGGGACATCGCCGCATCGTGAACGTTGAGCGCGCGCAGCCTTGTGCGCAGCCGCCCGAGACGCTTCTCGAGCGTTTTGAGCCAGCGCGGGAAGAAGGTCATCGACAGCGTATGGGGCACGGCGAAGTCGATGACCGAATGATCGGCGGAGCGCTGCTCGCGCAGCAGCGCCCGGGCTTCCTGCGCCTGCGACAGCAAGGCCAGCGCCTGCTCGTAGAAGACTTCCCCGGCCGACGTAAGCCGCGTGGGATAGCTCGAACGATCGATCAGTTCACTGCCAAGCCACGCCTCGAGCGCCTGGATGCGCCGTGAGAAAGCCGGTTGGGTGACATGCCGCAGTTCCGCCGAGCGACTGAAGCTGCGCGTCCTGGCGAGCGAGACGAAGTCTTCGAGCCACTTGATTTCCATCCCCGCCCCCGCCGACGCTTTCGCAAACCGTTAGGATAGCGCGACTGCGTAGAGAGAAGCTTCTTCCGAACCATCGCCGCCCCGGCGTTGCTGCTGCAACGCCCACATCTGCGCGTACAGCCCTTGCGCGCGCAGCAGTTCATCGTGTGTGCCGCGTTCGACGATGATCCCCTTATCGAGCACGATGATTTGCTCGGCGTGGACGATAGTCGAGAGACGGTGCGCAATGACGAGCGTCGTGCGATCGCGCGCAATGTGCCGCAACTCCGCCTGGATGGCCTGCTCCGAACGCGAGTCGAGCGCCGACGTCGCCTCATCGAAAATCAGAATATGCGGATTCTTCAGGATGGTCCGCGCAATCGCGACGCGCTGCTTCTCGCCGCCCGACAGTTTCAGGCCGCGCTCGCCGACCATCGACTCGTAACCGGCCGGCAGGCTTTCGACGAAGTCATGGATATGCGCGGCACGCGCCGCCGCGATCACCGCCTCGCGCGGGGCCGACGGATTGCCGTACGCGATGTTGTAGTAGATCGTATCGTTGAACAGCACGGTATCCTGCGGCACGATGCCGATCGCCGCGCGCAACGAATCCTGCGTGACCTCGCGGATATCCTGGCCATCGATGGTGATGCGCCCCGCCGCCGCCCCGTCGAAGCCGACATCATAGAAGCGGAACAACAGTCGCGAGAGCGTCGATTTGCCCGAACCGCTGTGACCGACCACCGCCGTCGTGGTGCCCGCGGCAATCGTGAATTCGACATCGTGCAGAATCTGCCGCGCCGGTTCGTAACCGAAGTTGACATGCTCGAAGCGCACCGTGCCGCCGTTGCACGCCAGCGGCTGCGCCCCCGGCGGATCGGCCACTTCCCGATTGACGTCGAGCAGCGTAAACATGCGGTCCATGTCGGTCATCGCCTGCTTCAATTCGCGGTAGATCACGCCGAGAAAGTTCAGCGGGATATACAACTGCAGCATGAACGTGTTGACGAGCACCAGATCGCCGAGGGTCATCGTACCGTTCATCACGCCCTGCGTGGCGTGCCACAGAATCAGGATCAACCCGGTGGCCACAATCACCTGCTGGCCGAAATTCAGTACAGACAGGGAATTCTGCGAACGAATCGCGGCCGCGCGATAGCGCCTGAGGTTCTCGTCGTAGCGCTGCGTCTCGAATGCCTCGTTACCGAAATACTTGACCGTTTCGTAGTTGATGAGCGAATCGATCGCGCGCGCGTTGGCTTTCGAATCGAGTTCGTTCATCGTCCGGCGGAAGTGGGTCCGCCATTCGGTGACTTTTACCGTGAACGTGATGTACGAAACCAGCGCGCCGAGCGTGACGAGTGCGTAGAACTTGTCGTAACGCACGATGAAGAAGCCGAGCACCAGCGAGACCTCGATCAGCGTCGGCAGGATGTTGTACAGAGAATACGAGATCATCGACTGGATCCCGCGCGTGCCGCGCTCGATATCGCGGCTCATGCCGCCCGTCTGGCGTTCGAGGTGAAACCGCAACGACAAGGCATGCAAATGACGGAACACGCGCAGGGCAATCTGCCGAACGGCGCTTTCCGTCACCTTGGAAAACAGGATTTCGCGCAGTTCGGTGAAAAGCGACGTCGACAGTCGGACCAGCCCGTATGCAATCACGAGCAGGCCGAGACCGCCGACCACGATCAGGCCAGGATCGGCATGCGCGCGCGCCGTGGCCGACAGCGCAGCCACCGGCCCGAGGTTGTCGACGATGTGCTTCATCAGCACCGGCACGCCGAGGTTGGCGACTTTCGCCATGACCAGGCATGACAGCGCGAGCGTCACGCGGCCGCGAAATTCCAGCAAATAGGGCAGCAGTGACCGGATGACCTGCCAGTCATTGCGCGGTTTGGCCGGCGCAGCACCGGCCGAGGCGGGTTCGGCCGCAGGGTAACGTCGCATGTTCGGTGTGGGGGCGGCCCGCAGGGCCTGGCGGGTTGTCAGGTCGGACGGGAGGCTTTCCGTTAGAATCGTTGATGACGTATTTTCGCAGAACCCGGCGTATTGTGCTGAGCCGCCGACGGGTCCTGACAAAGGATGCGCCCTCCCCCCGAACACCGGCTCACGCAAGGATGCCAAGCACCATGAGTTCACCTGCCCCGTCCCGCCTGCCCGACGAAAAACTCCTCGCCCTGCGCGTCATGCCCATGCCTGGGGACGCCAACGCCCACGGCGATGTCTTCGGCGGCTGGATCATGGCGCAGGCCGACATTGCCGGCTCCGTCCCTGCCGCCCAGCGCGCCAACGGCCGCGTCGCGACCGTCGCCGTCAATCAGTTCATGTTCAAGGAGCCGGTCTTCGTCGGCGATCTGCTGAGCTTTTACGCCACCGTCGTCAAGACCGGCAATACGTCGATTACGGTCCAGGTCGAAGCCTACGCCCAGCGCATGCGCCTGTCGCACGAGATCGTGAAGGTCACGGAAGCCACGGTGACCTATGTGGCCACCGACGAAGACCGCCGCCCGCGGCCGTTGCCGAAGCTGGTTTGATCCGGGCCAAGCCGGATTACGAAAACCTGGCGAAATCCGGCTTGCGCTTCTCGAAGAAGGCGGTAAACGCCTCACGTGCCTCGGGGGAGACGAGGCGCCGCCCGAATTCCAGCGCTTCATCGCGGATGCGTTGCTCGACCGCGCGCGCCGTCTCGGCCCCCAGCAACTGCTTGGTCACTCGCAATGCGCCTGCCGGCATCGCCGCCAATTGCTCGGCGCGTTGTCGGGCGTAGACGGCGAGTTCCGCTGCCGGCACGATCCGGTTGACGAAGCCCATGGCTTGCGCCTCCTTCGCGTCGAACGGTTCCCCGAACAGCAGTTTTTCGGCGGCGCGCTGATATCCGGCCACGCGCGGCAGCAGCAGGCTCGACGCGGCTTCCGGGCACAGCGCCAATTGCGTAAACGGCAGGGAAAACCGCGCCGTGTCGGCCGCATAGACGACATCGCAGTGCAGCAGCATCGTTGTGCCGACGCCGACGGCATTGCCCGCGACCGCCGCCACGATCGGCTTGCGGGCGCTGCTGATGGCACGCAGGAACTGGAATACCGGCGCGTCCGGGTCCGACGGCGGATGCTTCATGAAGTCTTCCAGGTCGTTGCCCGCCGAAAACGCTTCCGGCTGGCCCTGAATGACAATCACGCGAACGCTGTCGTCGCCATCGGCGTCGGTCAGCGCGTCGGCCATGATCTGGTACATCTGCGCCGTAATGGCGTTCTTCTTCTGCGGGCGGTTGAGTGTCAGCGTTTGCACGCCGCCGCTCACTTCGACGATGACATCCATCGCTCTCTCCATGGTATGTGCAGCATGGGCCGCTCGCCGCGCCCCGGAAGTCAATTCGGAGCGCGCCCGCGGCCCAACCGCAATTACATCCGCTCGATGATGCCGGCAGCACCCATGCCGGTGCCGACGCACATCGTCACCATGCCGTACTTCAGCTGACGACGACGCAGCGCGTGCACTACGGTCGCCGCGCGCACGGCGCCGGTCGCACCCAACGGGTGGCCCAACGCGATTGCGCCGCCCATCGGGTTGACCTTGCTCGCGTCGAGATCCAGATCCCTGATGACGGCCAACGCCTGCGCGGCGAACGCTTCGTTGAGCTCGATCCAGTCCAGGTCCTCGCGCTTGAGGCCCGCCGCGCGCAGTGCCGCCGGAATCGCTTCCTTCGGGCCGATGCCCATGATCTCGGGAGGCACGCCGCGTACGGCGAACGACACGAAACGTGCGAGCGGCGTCAAATTGAACTGCTTCAGGATTTTCTCGCTGACGACCAGCAACGCGCCTGCCCCGTCGGACGTCTGCGAGCTGTTGCCGGCCGTGACCGACCCCTTGTTCGCGAACACCGGGCGCAACTTGCCGAGGCCTTCGATCGACGTATCCGGACGCGGACCTTCATCGAGCGACAGAATGCGCGACTTGACCGATACCTCACCCGTCGCGAGATTCGGGAACTTCTCGACGATCTCGATCGGGGTGATCTCGTCCTTGAATTCGCCGGCCTGCTGCGCGGCGATCGCCTTCTGATGCGACGCCAGGGCGAAAACGTCCTGCGCCTCGCGGCTCACTTGCCATTGCGATGCGACCTTTTCGGCCGTCAGCCCCATGCCATAGGCGATGCCGACGTTTTCATCACGCTCGAAGATCGACGGCGAGAGCGATGGCGAATTGCCCATCATCGGCACCATGCTCATCGATTCAACACCCGCGGCGATCATGACGTCCGACTCGCCCACGCGTATGCGGTCGGCGGCCATGGCCAGCGCGGTCAGGCCCGAGGCACAGAAGCGGTTGACGGTCACGCCGCCCACCGAGTTCGGCAGGCCCGCCAGCAATGCGCCGATGCGCGCGACGTTGAGGCCCTGCTGCGCTTCCGGGATCGCACAGCCGACGATGGCGTCTTCGATCAGCGCCGGGTCGAGACCGGGCGCCTGGGCCACGACGCTGCGCAGGATGGTGGCCAGCAGGTCGTCCGGACGCAGGTTCTTGTAGCTGCCCTTGGGCGCCTTGGCGATCGGCGCGCGCGTGGCGGCCACGATGTAGGCGTCTTGCAGTTGTTTGCTCATGTCAATCTCCGATTCCGTGGGCTCAATTGCGCACCGGCTTGCCGGTCTGCAACATGCCCATGATGCGTTCCTGGGTCTTGGGCGTGCCCAGCAGTTCGATGAAGGCGCGGCGCTCCAGCGTCAGCAGCCATTCCTCGTCCACGAGGCTGCCCGCTTCCACATCGCCGCCGCATACGACTTCGGCAATACGCGAGGCGATCAGGAAGTCGTGCGCCGAGATAAAGTTGCCGTCGCGCATGTTCACGAGCGACGCCTTGATGGTGGAGATGCCCGAGCGGCCCGCGACCGGGATGCCGGCCGGCTTGAGCGGCGGACGATACCCCGCATCGGCCAGCGCACGCGCTTCGCGCACCGCCACGGACAACAGTTCGTGGACGTTGTAGACGATCGTGTCCGACGGTTTCAGGTAGCCCATTTCACGTGCATCGAGCGCCGAGCTCGACACCTTCGCCATGGCGGCGTTGGTGAACGAATTCGTGACGAATTGCAGGTAGTTGGTGCTGCCCGCCGCCCGCGCCGCGTCGGCGGCGCGCAGCACCGCTTCCTTCAGGCCGCCCCCGCCCGGCACGAGGCCGACGCCGACTTCGACGAGACCGACGAAGCTCTCGAGCGCCGCCACGCGCTTCGCGCTATGCAACAGCAGTTCGCAGCCCCCGCCGAGCGCGATGCCCGACGCGGCCGCGACGACCGGCACCTGCGCGTACTTGACGCGCATCATGCCATCCTGGAACTTCTTGATGAACGGCTCGATGCCCTTGGCGCCACCCATCATGAACGCCGGCATGGCCGCGGCCAGATCGGCGCCTGCGGAGAACGGGCCGCCCGGCGCACCGAGTTGCAGCGACGTCGGCTGCCACACCACCACGGCGCGGTACGACTTTTCGGCCAGATCGATGGCGCGCGTGAGGCCGTCGATGATGTCCGGCCCGATCGTGTTCATCTTCGATTTGAACGAGACGATTACCACATCGTCGGCGACGGCTTCGTCGACCCAGACGCGCACGGCGTCGCTCTCTTCGATCGTGTTGCCCGCACTGCGCGGATCGGCGGCGTTCTCGCCGGCCAACGACGCCGGGAATACCTGGCGGCGATAGACCGGCAGCGTGCTGCGCGGCACAAAGGCGTTTTTGGCCGGCGCGAACGAACCTGCCGGCGTATGCACGCCGCCCGCGTCCGCCACAGGGCCGTCGAACACCCACGACGGCAGCGCAGCGTTCGACAGGGCCTTGCCTGCATCCACGTCTTCCTTGACCCACTCGGCGATCTGCTTCCAGCCGGCGGCTTGCCAATCTTCGAACGGACCCGTGTTCCAGCCGAAGCCCCAGCGGATCGCGAAATCGACGTCGCGCGCATTGTCGGCAATCTGCGCAAGATACACGCCGATGTAGTGGAACACGTCACGGAACACGGCCCACAGGAACTGTGCCTGCGGATGGCTCGATTCGCGCAGCAGCTTGAAGCGCTCGGCCGGCGCCTTCTTCAGGATGCGCAGGACAAGTTCGTCGGCCTTCTTGCCCGATTCCACGTACTCGCCGCGCTGCGGGTCGAGCACCTTGATGACCTTGCCTTCCTTCTTGTAAAAGCCCGCACCGGTCTTCTGCCCGAGCGCGCCCTTCGACACGAGCGCCTGCAACACCGGCGGCGTGGCGTACGTCGGGTAGAACGGATCGTCCTTCAGGTTGTCCTGCATCGTCTTGATGACGTGCGCCATCGTATCCAGGCCCACCACGTCGGCGGTACGGAACGTGGCCGATTTGGCGCGGCCGAGCTTGCTGCCGGTCAGGTCGTCGACGACATCGAACGGGATGCCGTATTTCTGCGCTTCGGCAAACACGGCGAGGATCGAGAAGATGCCGACGCGGTTCGCGATGAAGTTCGGCGTGTCCTTGGCGCGCACAACGCCCTTGCCGAGCGTGGTCGTCAGGAAACCTTCGAGCTGGTCAAGGATTTCCGGTTGCGTGGCGGCCGTCGGGATCAGTTCGACCAGATGCATGTAGCGCGGCGGATTGAAGAAATGCACGCCGCAAAAGCGCGCCTTCAACTCGGCATCGAAACCTTCCGCCAGTTCGGAAATCGACAGGCCAGACGTGTTCGACGCGAAAATCGCATGCTTGGCCAGATGCGGCGCGACCTTCTTGTACAAATCATGCTTCCAGTCCATGCGCTCGGCGATGGCTTCGATGACGAGATCGCACTCGGCCAGGCGGGCAAGATCGTCTTCATAGTTGGCCGCTTCAATGAACTGCGCGTCGGCCTTGTTTGCGAACGGTGCCGGGCTCAGCTTCTTGAGGGACTCGATGGCGCGCGTAACGATTCCGTTCTTGGGACCCTCCTTCGCGGGCAGGTCGAACAGCACGACAGGAACCTTCGCGTTGACCAGATGCGCGGCGATCTGCGCACCCATGACGCCGGCGCCAAGCACGGCGACTTTGCGCACGATCAGATGATGTTGTTGACTCACGGGTTGCCTCCAATAACTGGACGGTGGTGGCCAGCGGGGGCGGTCCGTCTCCTGGACCGCCACACCTGGTTAAGGTTGACGCTTAGAACAGGTCCGCTTCGAGATCCATCAGGGTCTTCGACCCCGCACGCGCGGCGCGGATGTGATACGCGGTCTCCGGCAACAGCTTGGCAAAGTAGAAACGCGCCGTGGCCAGCTTGGACGTGTAGAACGGATCGCCCGAGCCTTGCTTGTCGAGCGCAATGCGCGCCATGCGGGCCCAGAAGTAGGCGAATACGAGATGGCCCACGACACGCAGGTAATCGACGGCGGCAGCGCCGGCTTCATCCTGGTTGCCCATGGCCTTCATGCCGATTTCCATCGTCAGCTTCTGCACCTTGTCGCCGATGTCCGCCAGCGGATTGACGAACTCCTGCATCTCTTCCTTCACACCTTCCTGCTCGACGAAGTCCTGCACCATCTTGCCGAACTTCTTGAGTTTCGCCCCCATGTCGCCGAGGACCTTGCGGCCCAGCAGGTCGAGCGACTGGATGGTGTTCGTGCCTTCGTAGATCATGTTGATGCGCGCATCGCGCACATACTGCTCCATGCCCCACTCGGCGATGTAGCCATGACCGCCATACACCTGCATCGCGAGATTGGTGCTGGTGAAGGCGTTGTCCGTCAGGAAAGCCTTGATGACCGGCGTGAGCAAGGCGACGAGGTCGGCCGCTTCCTTGCGCACCGATTCGTCCGTATGCGAGAGTTCGCGGTCGATCTGCAGCGCGGTCCAGTACGAGAACGCGCGGCCCGCCTCGAGGTAGGCCTTCTGCGTGAGCAGCATGCGGCGCACATCCGGATGCACGATGATCGGGTCCGCCGGCTTGTCCGGCGCCTTCGGGCCGGTCAGCGAACGCATTTGCAGGCGGTCCTTGGCGTAGGCAAGCGAGTTCTGGTACGCCACTTCCGTCAGGCCCAGCCCCTGCATGCCGACGCCCAGGCGGGCAGCGTTCATCATCACGAACATGGCGTTAAGGCCCTTGTTCGGTTCGCCGACGAGCCAGCCGCGCGCGCCATCGAGATTCATCACGCAGGTCGCGTTGCCGTGAATGCCCATCTTGTGTTCGATCGAGCCGCAACGGATGCCGTTGCGTTGGCCCGGCGCGCCGTGTTCATCGGGAATGAATTTCGGCACGATGAACAGCGAGATACCCTTCGTGCCCGGGGGCGCGTCCGGCAAGCGGGCCAGCACGAGGTGGATGATGTTGGCAGCGAGGTCGTGTTCGCCGGCCGAGATGAAAATCTTGGTGCCCGTGATGGCGTAGGAGCCGTCGTCATTCGGTTCGGCTTTGCTGCGCAGAATGCCGAGATCAGTGCCGCAGTGCGGTTCGGTCAGGCACATCGTGCCGGTCCATTCGCCCGAGACGATCTTCGGCAGGTAGACCGCCTTCTGCGCTGGCGTGCCGTGCGCATGCAGGCACTCGTAGGCGCCGTGCGACAGGCCGGGATACATCGTCCAGGCCTGATTCGCGGAGTTGAGCATTTCGTACAGCGCGTTGTTCACGAGCACCGGCAGACCCTGGCCGCCGTGGTCGGGATCGCACGCCAAGGCGGGCCAGCCGGCGTCAACGTACTGCTGGTACGCCTCCTTGAATCCCGTGGGCGCCTTGACCACGCCGTCGTGATACCGACACCCTTCCTGGTCACCGACCTGGTTGAGCGGGAAGACGACTTCGCTGCAGAACTTGCCGGCTTCCTTGAGCACCTGGTTGATCGTGTCGGCATCGATGTCCGCATGCCGCGGCAATGCCTTCAATTCGTTTTCGACGTCCAGCAATTCGTGCAGCACGAATTGCATGTCGCGCAGCGGCGCGGTGTACTGTCCCATGTCCCACTCCTTGGATGCTAAGCGCGGCGGGCGCCCTGCCCTAGCCGCTCTGATAAGACGAAATCAGTTTTTCCAGTGCCACCCGGGTCATCTCGACCGCCCCCGGCTCCCGCAGGAACCGCGCGTCGTGATGTAAGCCGAGCGTCAGGCTGTACATCTCGAACAGCATCAGCGCCGGATCGGTGTCCTCGCGCAGATGTCCCTCTTCCCTGGCCTGCGTAATCGCGCGCAACAGCGCCTTTCGCCAGACCTGTACCGTCCTCACCAACTCTTCCCGGACCGGACTCTCGGCACGGTCGTCGTATTCGACCGCGCCGCTGATGTAAATGCAGCCGGTCGTGACTTCGCGAATCCGCTTGTCCATCCAGCGGCCCACCATCGCACGCAAACGCGGCAGGCCGCGCGGCTCGCCCATGCTCGGCACGAACACTTCTTCCTCGAATCGCCGGTGGTACTCGCGCAGGACCTCGACTTGCAAGTCTTCGCGTGAGCCGAAATGGGCGAAAACCCCACTCTTGCTCATTTGCATTCGCTCGGCCAGCAGTCCGATCGTGAGCCCCTCCAGGCCATCTCGTCCGGCCAATTCGAGGGCGGCGTTGAGAATCGCGGCCCGTGTCTGTTCACCCTTACGCATGAGATTCCGCATCACTTTTGTTATCCGTTCCGGGATGCTGACATAAAAATCGAACGGCCGTCCTATTATTGTGGGCAGGCGTAGGCCGAACAAGTAATTTATTAGATCGTCGTTTCTAATTGGGACCGCGGCGACGCGCTTTGGGGGACGGTCAGTCGTATCGGCCGAACGTCAGCAGTTTCATGACGACCCGGTACGCGCGGTAGGCGAGCCATTGGCGCAGACGACGGACCGCAGAGCGTTTTCCAAAACGGTCGGGATCGATGCGGCGCGCCCCTTCGAAGGCGTCGCGGATATGCGTGCGCAACTCGGTGACGAGGGGATCGTCGAGAATCACGACATTGGCTTCGTGATTGAGGAATAACGACAGCGCATCGAGATTGGAGGAGCCGACCGTCGCCCAGACGTCATCGACAACCGCGACCTTGCCGTGCAACTGGCGCTGGTCGTATTCCGCGATCCGCACGCCTGCGTCGAGCAATTTGGCGTAAAGCCAGGGCACGGCGGTATCGAGCAGGTGGAATTCCTTGCGGCCGATCAACAGATGGACGGCGACCCCGCGCTGCGCGGCCTGCGTCAACGCACTGCGTAGCTTGCGGCCCGGGATGAAATACGGGTTCGCCAGCCAGACAGCCTCGCGGGCGCGGCCGAGGGCACGCAGGTAGGTCTTTTCGATAGCACGGCGGTTGGTCAGGTTATCGCGTGCCACGAACGCGGCCTGCCCGACGTGCGCCCCCAGACGGCCGCGCCAACCTTGCCGCAAGAGGCGGAACGGATGCCCCAGATAGCCGGGGGTCAGGCGCATCCATTGATGCTCGAACGCGGCGGTCACTTCCTCGACGATGGGGCCGCGACACTGCACGGCGAAGTCCCAACGCGGCTCGGGCAACTTGACGCCGGGTCCGCCGTTGAGATCGTCGATGATATTGATGCCGCCGACGAACGCCCGTTCACGGTCGACGACGACGAGCTTGCGATGGGTCCGGGAGAAACCGAACTTGCCGAACAGATGCGGGTTGTAGACGCGGTGCGTGAGACCGTTCTCGCGCCAATGGTCGAAGTACGGCAACTTGCCCGTACCCACCCCGTCGGTGATCACGCGCACGGCGACGCCGCGTGCTTTCGCGCGAATCAGTGCGGCGGAGATATTCTGTCCGGTCTCGTCGTCGGCGAAGATGTACGTCTCGAGCAGGATCTCGTTGCGGGCGGCATCGAACGCTGCGACCAGCGCGCGAAAGTATTCCTGTCCGAGAAAGAGCAGACGGATGTCGTTGTCGCGCGTGAACAGCAGAAATTTCTTCATCGTCGCGCCGGCAGCGGGGGCCGCGGGCATGGCGGTGCCGCGAGACATGGATTGACGCGCGGGGCGGCGCGCCGGGAAACGCGAATGCGGTGGCGCGTGCGGCAGCTGGCCGTCAACTAACGCACCCGTTCGGGCAACTGACGGATGGCGTCGCCGTTCGAAGGCGAGAAGCAGCGGTCCGCCGCTTCCGCCCACGGCAGCCAGACAAGCGAGGTGTGCTCATGCGGCGACAGAGTGACCGGCGTGCCGGTAGGCACGCGCAGTCCGAACCAGTGCTCGGTATTACGCATGACGTCCGGCGCATAGCGGTGCCGCCACTGCGGATAGATGCTGTACTGGATGGCGTGCTGCCAGTCGGTGAGCGAATGCGACGGCACGGCGGCACTGCCGACGGCGATGCCCGTCTCTTCGGCGACCTCACGCACGGCGGTTTCCAGCAGCGGTTCATCGAGGCGGTCCTTGCTGCCCGTGACCGATTGCCAGAATCCCGGACAGTCGGCGCGTTCTATGAGCAGGACATCGAGCGCCGGCGTGTAGATCACGACAAGCACGGATTCCGGAATCTTGAATGGCTTCATGCAGACGACGACGGCCGTAGGGCCCGTAAGGGCGATGTGCCATTGTAACGGGCAATTGTCCGATGCCGCATCTCGGTGCTCCAACGGGTTGGAGCCGCCTTCCCGCGCCGCAAACAATTCGCGCTAGTAGACCTCAAGCACTCGGTCGCCGACAGGCGCACCAGTAGCATTCGGGGAGATTCACCGGGCGTTCGCCGTCGACATCCAGCCACGCATAGTCATCGTGTTCGTGACTTAACGTAAGCGGATGGTCGTCACAATCGCAATGGAAGAATGCCAGTTGGACATGACGATCCGGGATGACTTCAAATGACTGGCTTCCGGCGTATGCATTTACACGAACGCCAAGCCCGCATTCTTCAAGAACAGTACCAAACCACCTCGCTTGATGATCGCTTTCGCACTTACCTGCATACCCCCTCCCGAATTTGGAGACAATCATCACATAGTCATCACTATTTTGGGTGTGTGATATTTCCGATTTAAACTTGGACAACAAAACGAAAACGCCCTCCCCCACTTTCGCGGGGGGGAGGGCGTTTCGATTCGTCTGCCGGCCGGGCACCGCGAGGTGCGCGGCCGTTCCGGCATTACGCCTTCGGCACTTCCGGCTGGCGCAGACGGATGTGCAGTTCGCGCAGTTGACGTTCGTCAACCGGCGACGGCGCCTGCGTGAGCAGATCCTGCGCACGTTGCGTCTTCGGGAAAGCGATTACGTCGCGGATCGAGTCGGCGCCGGCCATCATCGTGATGATGCGGTCCAGACCGAACGCGATACCGCCATGCGGCGGTGCGCCGTATTGCAGGGCGTCGAGCAGGAAGCCGAACTTCGCACGCGCCTCTTCCTCGCCCAGGTTCAAGGCGCGGAACACCTTGCTCTGCACGGCTTCCTGGAAAATACGTACCGAACCGCCGCCGATTTCCCAGCCGTTGAGCACCATGTCGTAGGCCTTCGCCATGCACTTGCCCGGATCGGTCTCGAGGTAGTCGATGTGCTCGTCCTTCGGACTCGTGAACGGATGGTGGCAGGCGACCCAGCGTGCGTCGTCTTCGTCGTATTCGAACATCGGGAAATCGACGACCCACAGCGGACGCCAGCCGGCTTCGAACAGGCCGTGGCTCTTGCCGAACGTCGAATGGCCGATCTTCAGGCGCAGCGCACCCAGGGCATCATTGACAACCTTGGCCTTGTCCGCCGCGAAGAAAATGATGTCGCCGTCTTTCGCGCCCGTGCGCTCAAGCACGGCAGCAATCGACGCATCGTGCAGGTTCTTCACGATCGGGCTTTGCAGGCCGTCACGGCCCTTCGCCACTTCGTTGACCTTGATCCACGCCAGCCCCTTCGCGCCGTAGATCTTCACAAACTCGGTATAGCCGTCGATGTCGCCACGCGACAGTTCGCCGCCGCCCGGCACGCGCAGGGCTGCCACGCGGCCGCCTTCGGTCGTGGCCGGCGTCGAGAACACCTTGAAGTCGACGTCACGCATGACGTCCGTCAGCTCCGTGAACTCGAGCTTCACGCGCAGGTCAGGCTTGTCCGAGCCGTACAGGCGCATCGCGTCGATGTGCTGCATGACCGGGAACTGCGCTTCAAGCGACACGTCGATCGCTTCCTTGAAGACGTGACGGATCATGTTCTCGAACAGGTCGCGAATTTCCTGTTCGGACAGGAACGACGTCTCACAGTCGATCTGCGTGAATTCGGGCTGACGATCCGCGCGCAAGTCTTCGTCGCGGAAGCACTTCGTGATCTGGTAGTAACGGTCGAAGCCGGAGACCATCAGCAGTTGCTTGAACAACTGCGGCGACTGCGGCAGCGCGAAGAACATGCCGGCGTTGACGCGCGACGGCACGAGGTAGTCGCGCGCGCCTTCCGGCGTGCTCTTGGTCAGCATCGGGGTTTCGATGTCGATGAAGCCCGCGCTGTCGAGATACTTGCGCACTTCCATCGCAACCTTGTAACGCAGGCGCAGGTTGTACTGCATTTGCGGACGGCGCAGATCCAGGACGCGATGCGTCAGGCGCGTCGTCTCCGACAGGTTCTCGTCGTCGAGCTGGAACGGGGGCGTGACCGAGGCATTGAGCACCACCAATTCGTGGCACAGCACTTCGATCTTGCCGCTGGTCAGGTTGGTGTTTTCGGTGCCGGCCGGGCGTGCGCGCACGAGGCCGGTGATCTGCACGCAGAATTCATTGCGGACGTTCTCGGCCGCCTTGAACATATCCGGGCGGTCCGGATCGCACACCACCTGCACCAGGCCCTCGCGGTCGCGCAAGTCGATGAAGATCACACCGCCGTGGTCGCGGCGGCGTTGCACCCAGCCACAGAGCTTGACCGTCTGGCTCAGTTGCTGCTCGGTCACCAGACCGCAGTAGGAGGTACGCATGGACATTTTGCTGTTCCGATATACAAATTTAAACGACAACGGCGGCCGCTCGCCTCACAGGGGCGGGCCGGGACGCTGCTGACGCGGGTTATGGGCGGGCGCAACCACGCCCATCGATACGATGTACTTAAGCGCCGCATCAACGCTCATGTCAAGCTCGATGACGTCGTTGGTCTTCATCATCAGAAAGAAGCCCGACGTCGGGTTCGGCGTCGTCGGCACATACACGCTGACGTAGTCACCCTGCAGATGGTTCACGACATCGCCGCCAGGCACGCCGGTCAGGAACGCAATGGTCCACGACTCGCCGTGCGGGTAACGCACCAGCAGCGCCTTGCGGAACGCATTGCCGCTCGAAGACAGCAATGTGTCGGAAACCTGCTTGACACTGCCGTACAACGGGCCGACCACCGGGATGCGCGTCAAAATCGCTTCCCACCAGTGCACCAGCTTCTGACCGATGAAATTATGCGCCAACAGGCCGACGATGAACACGAACGCCAGCGTGACGACCACCCCGAAACCGGGCACGCGCATGCCGATCAGGTGCGACGGCTGCCATTCGTCCGGCAGCAGCAACAGCGTCTGGTCCATGGTGCCGATGATCAGGCCCAGCACCCACAAGGTGATGGCCAACGGCACCAGCACCAGCAGGCCGGTCAGGAAAATCGTCTTCAACGCGGGTTTCTTAACGGCCATGGCTACACTCGCGAATGTCGGCGGGGAAAGGTCAAACGTTCTTTTCGGGCCACAGCCCCGCCAGCTTGTGCCGGGGACATGACCTCAAAACGGGACTCGCTCAGTGGCACGCGCATCCGCCGCCGCAACTGCCGCCGGCGGGCGACGCCGTGGAAGCGCTCGACGATTCGGGCGAGGACGATGCGCCCGACGACGATTCGCCGCCGGATGCCGCCGTGGCCGAGGCGCCCGCCGCGGCCGGCGCGCTCGTGCTGCCGGCCGCCGGCGTGCCGCCCGTGTTCGAGCCACCACGGAAGTCGGTGACGTACCAGCCCGATCCCTTGAGCTGGAATCCCGCCGCGGTCACTTGCTTGCGAAACGTCTCCTGGCCGCACTCGGGGCACTTGGAGAGCGGCGCATCGCTCATTTTTTGCAGCACATCTTTCGCGAAACCACAGGTTTCACAACGGTAGGCATAGATAGGCATGATTCTTTCCGACGGGGAAAAGCGCGCAAAGCCTTGAATTATAACCGCTTCAATGGCTTTTCGGAATTTCCTCGCCGGGGCGGGCCTTCCGCCAGCGCTCACGCCGGCATTCGGGCCGGCGTGAATCCTCAGATCGTGCTGACGGGGGGATTGCCGGGTGGCGACCGGCGCGCCGAACCGACGGGCATCAGCGAACCGACGACCATGCCGCCAATCGAGGCCAGCAGGCCGCCCAGTTGCGGCGGGACCATGGCATCGGGCATCAGCAGTTCCATGCCGATCCAGACGATCAGGCCGGCGAATACGGCCAGCGTGCCGCCCAACGCGTTGGCTCGCTTCCAGTAAAGGCCCGCGCCCAGCGGCACGAAACAGCACACCAACGTGACCTTGTACGCGCTTTCCACCATGTGGAAGATCGACGCGGTCGAATTGAGCGCATAGACCATGACCAGCGCAGTGAAGCACAGCACGACAATCCGCATCAGGCGCAGCAGGTGCTTGTCATCGACCGGCCCCTTGAGCATCGGGCGGATGATGTTTTCGGCAAACGTCACCGACGGCGCGAGCAACGTCGCGGACGCGCAACTCTTGATGGCCGACAGCAGCGCGCCGAAGAACATGACCTGGGCGATGATCGGCACGCTGGTCAGCACCAGTTGCGGCAGGATCTGCTGCGGATCGGTACCGATGTACTTCTGCACCATGCCCGGCGCGATCAACAACGCAGAGTACGCCAGGAAGATCGGGATAAACGTGAACACAAAATACAGGCAGCCGCCGAGCACCGAGCCGCTCATGGCGATCTTCTCCGACTTCGAGGACATGACGCGCTGGAAGACATCCTGCTGCGG
Source organism: Pandoraea terrae (assembly GCF_902459695.1). GTDB lineage: Bacteria > Pseudomonadota > Gammaproteobacteria > Burkholderiales > Burkholderiaceae > Pandoraea > Pandoraea terrae. Next base: position 246,481 of record NZ_CABPRZ010000005.1, on the reverse strand, counting down.
GATCGAGCCGAACATCATCGTGATGCCGGCCGCAATGAATGCGAGGATTTCCGCCGGATTGGCATTCGGCCAGAACACGAACTTGCCGGCCTCGGCCGCGTGCGCCACCACGGCAGACGCGCCGCCAGGCACCATGCCGCTCACTTCGAAGGCGATATAGACCAGGCCGATCACGATGATGATCATCTGGATGAAATCGGTGACCGCCACCGAGATCATGCCGCCGAGCAGCGTGTAAGCCAGCACGGAGATCCCGCCGATCATCATGCCCTGGGGTTCCGTCACGGCGCCATTCGAGACGGCGTGGAACACGAGGCCGAGCGCCTTGATCTGCGCGCCGACCCAGCCCAGGTAAGAGATCACGATAGCAATACTCGTGACGACCTCGACCGTGCGGTTGTACTTGAGCTTGTAGAAGTCGCCGATCGTCATGAGGTTCATGCGATACAGCGGACGGGCGAAGAACAGGCCGACGAGCACCAGGCACATCGACGATCCGAACGGATCGGCCACCACCCCGCGCAGGCCGTCGCCGATAAACGTCGCAGGGATGCCCAGCACCGCTTCGGAGCCGAACCACGTGGCGAACACGACGGCGATTACCATCGAGAACGGCAAGCTGCGGCCAGCCACCGTAAAGTCCTTGGTATTGCGGACCTTCACCGCGGCCAACAGGCCGATAGCCACCGAAATAACCCAATAGAGGATGACAAACCAGATCAACATAACGCGGCCCAAGCCAAGCCCGGGGGGCGCGGGTGCTGACGGACACGGCCGGTCGCTGTGCGGGCAAAACGGCTGCAGGAGGCCGCCCGCGCTATGAACGATCCGCGCCCCGCGGCCGACGCCTTCAGGGCAACAGGAAAATCAGGTCGTGCATGACGGGGCGGATGCGATCCAGCGTACGGGGCCGCCCGTTTTTGCCACCTGGCGAAATTTTTGGGCGATTATAGCGGCGCCAATCTCGCGCGGGGAAAAAATCACAAATCGATGGCCGAAATTGCCGATCTTTCGGGATTGTCCTATCGATGTTCACGCGACCAGGGACACCCGAACAGGCCCTAACGGCGGCGCCAGACCATCCAGCGTTCGCCGCCCTCGAAAACGGGCACCGAAGGGGTGACGGCCTCGTCGGCTTCACACACAAACGCCGGGCCAAGCAGCGCCTGCAGGGCGTCGGGCGAAATGCCGAACGGCGGCCCCCCCGGCGTTTCGCGCACGAAGAAGAATCCGGCCAGCCGCCCCCCCGGCGGCAGCAATTCGGCCATGCGGGCCGCATAGGCGGGCCACAGCGTGCGCGGCAGCGCGCACAGGAACGCGCGTTCGTAGACGATCTCCGGCACGAACGGGGGTGTAAAGGCGAAGAAATCGGCTTGCATGACCACTTCGGCCCGCGTGCCGAGCAACTCGCGCGCCTGCGCCACGGCCGATGGCGAGAAGTCGATCGCACAGACAGGCCAGCCTCGGGCGTCAAGCCAGCCGGCCTCGTGGGCCGCGCCGCAGCCGGGAATGAGCGTGGCGCGCAGCGTACCTTCGGCGCTCACGAACGTTTTCAGCGCTGCCGGCACGCCACGGGCATCCCACGGGGTGAAGTCGCGGTCGAAGCGTTCATCCCAGAACGCGGCGCTCGCCGGATCGCGGTGCTTGAAATCGGGGGGCATCGGCTTCTTCACGTGCGCGCTCACTTACGAGTACAGCCAGAGGAATGTCGCCATCACGCCGACGATCACGCCGCCCAGGAGGCAGAAAGCACCGGTCAGGAGGCGGTTGGTGCGGCGCTGTTCCTGCAGCAGGGCGAGCAACAGCGCGTCGTCGGCCGGCCGGGCTTGCGTCGCGAGGGCCTGATGCACCAGGCGGGGCAGTTGCGGGAGCGTCTTGCTCCACTGCGGCACTTCGGCCTTGAGCCGCTCGAACCAGCCGCGCGGGCCGATCTGCTCGGACATCCAGCGTTCGAGGAACGGCTTGGCGGTCTTCCACAGATCCAGATCCGGATCGAGCTGACGGCCGAGGCCTTCGATATTGAGCAGTGTCTTCTGCAGCAGCACCAGTTGCGGCTGGATTTCAACGTTGAAGCGGCGCGACGTCTGAAATAGCCGCATCAGCACGAGGCCAAGCGAAATTTCCTTCAGCGGACGGTCGAAATACGGTTCGCAGCAGGCGCGGATGGCCCCTTCCAGTTCCTCGACGCGCGTGTCCGTTGGCACCCAGCCCGACTCGAGGTGCAGCGACGCCACCCGGTGGTAGTCACGGCGGAAGAACGCAAGGAAGTTCTGCGCCAGATAGTTCTTGTCGAATTCAGACAGCGCGCCGACGATCCCGCAGTCGAGCGCGATGTAGCGCCCGAACGTGGCGGGATCGAGGCTGACAAGGATGTTGCCCGGGTGCATGTCGGCGTGGAAAAAACCGTGGCGCAGGAACTGCGTGAAGAAAATCTCCACCCCCTCTCGCGCAAGCTTCTTCAGGTCGACGCCCGCTTCGCGCAGGACGTCGATCTGGCTGATCGGCACCCCGTGCATGCGCTCCATGACCAGAACGTTGCTGGAGCTGTATTCCCAATACATCTCCGGCACGATCAGCAGGCCCGAGTCGAGGAAATTACGGCGCAGTTGCGCCGCATTGGCCGCTTCGCGCATCAGGTCGAGTTCGTCGTGCAGATATTTATCGAACTCGGCCACGACCTCGCGCGGCTTCAGGCGCTTGCCATCGGGCCAAAGACGTTCGACCCAGCCGGCCAGATCGCGCATCAGCGCCAGATCGCTGTCAATCACGTTCAACATGTTCGGCCGCAACACCTTCACGGCCACATCCTTGCCCGCATGGGCGCCCGCCCGCACGCGCGCGAAGTGCACCTGCGCGATGGACGCGCTGGCGACCGGGTCGCGCTCGAATTCCGTGAACACCTCGTCGAGCGGACGCCCCAGCGAGCGCTCAATCTGCGCGCGCGCCACATCGGGATCGAACGGCGGCACCTGATCCTGCAGACGCGCCAGTTCGGTCGCGATGTCCGCGGGCATCAGGTCACGGCGGGTGGACAGGACCTGGCCGAACTTGACGAAGATCGGGCCCAGGCTTTCCAACGCCAGGCGCAGACGTTCGCCGCGCGGTGCCGAGAGGTTGCGGCCGATCGGCAAAAAGCGCAGCACGAAGCGCGCGCTCGGGTGAGGGATGCCCGAGAGCACGAGCTCGTCGAGACCATACCGGTAGATGGTCAGGAAAATCTTGGCAAGACGAAAGATTCGCATACGGCTCAGCGTTCAGTGCGATCGGGGCTGGCGGCGCCCGCGCGCGATATCCCTGCGGCAGCGGCAGCAGGCCGCCCGCGCTCGAGGCGTTCCAGGCGCTTTTCGAGTCGGGCCAGATCGTCGCGCAAACGGGCGACTTCCCCAGTAAATGCCGTCAGGCGCGGACGCGCAACCAGCAAGGGATGTTCTTCAACCAGGTAATCGGCCAGCGTGCGCGCCGCCGCACCGCCAGTTCGGCGAACGCCGGCCACGGCCGCACGGCCCGACTCGGTAATGCGGTGCGCCGCGGCGTCGCCAACCCATCTGCTCAGGTCTTCCGCCGCCTCCCAGCGCAGGTGTTGCGCCAGGTACGACAATGTGTTGGCGAATTCGGCGTCGCCCTCGATCTTGACGTGGCGCATCACGGCCGCCTGTCCGCCGCTCGCGTAATCGGCCAGCGCCGACGGCGGCACGGCAATGCCGACGTCGCAGGTGAGATCGTCGGCGGCGGCGGCGAGATAGCCAGTGTCTTCGACACGCATGCGTACGTCGAACGGCGCCATGACCAGCTTCGCGCTCGCGCCGGCATGGCGGCGCAGGCGCTCGAGCGCCCAAGGTTCACGGGCAAGCAGATGGTTCACGGCGGCGGCAAAGGCTTTGGCGGCTACAGTCATGGGCAAGGGTGGACAGGCGGCGACGCGCGCGCACCGATCGGCGATCCGAAGCGGGCGCCGCGGCGGCGGCCTGTGAAGCTTGGGGCGGCATCGGCGGCGCCAATCCGGCACCGCAAACAAAAAAGCCCGCGCGTTAGCGCGGGCTCTTATTGTACGGCACGTTGCCGGACTTAGTTGACCTGCTGGATACCGGCCAGCAGCCAGCCGGCGTTGCCTTGCTGCGGCTTGATCAGGTTCCAGACCTCGGCGAACGGTTCGGCGGCGCCGTTTTCCGTTTCGCGCAGCAGGCCCGAGAACCGCACGCTCGCCAGATAATCCCCGCCCTGCGGTTCGATGCCGAGCAATTCGGCGTCGAGCTTCACGACGTCGGTGCGGTTCGTGCCCGCACCGCGATCGTTGAAATCGAGCTTGATCTCGGCAAACATTTCCGGCGTGGTGAACTCGCGGATGTCAGGCAGATTGCCGGCATCCCAGGCCGCCTGCAGGCGCACGAAGTTGACTTTCGCGTGGCGCAGGAAGCCTTCCGTGTCGAAATCGCTCGGCACCCCCCACGGCTGCGCGGCAGCGACAGCGGCAGCCCCGGCGGCGGCCACCGGCGCGGCGGCCGAACCTGCAGCCGATTGCATCGATTGCGCCGGCTGCGAAGGCGAATTGTCCCAACCCTGACGCAGCGTCTGCTGACCCGCGTCGCCGGCCCCCGCGCCCGCGTAGGCCGGTTGCTGCGCCTTGTTGCCGCGCAAGCGCCGGATCAGCCAGAGCACGGCGAAAGCAATCAGCGCAATCACGATGACGTTAGCCATCATGCTCGCGAAGGCGCCACCCAGGCCGAAGTGCGACAGCAGCGCTGCAATACCGAGGCCGGCGGCGATGCCGGCCAGGGGCCCCAGCCAGCGGTTGCCGGCCGGCTTGGCGGCTGCGGCGCCGGCCGCACCTGCGCCGGCCGCGGCCGGTGCAGCCTGCTGCGGCGAACTCTGCGGGGCGGCTTGCGCCGGCTGTTGCGGCGCCGTTTGACGTTGCGTAACCGTGTTGGACTGCTTGCCGATGCTCCGGCCGCCGCCCACGCGCTTGGCATCTGCGTCGGCGATCGTCATGCCGACCGCAATCACGCCGGCCACCACGCCTAACAACAGCTTGTTTTTCAAAAACTGGAACATCGCTCTGGTTCTCCGTAATTATCAGGTGTCGTCGATAGACACTCCGCGCGGCGTTTGGTTCACCGCGCCGAAAGGCCGTGTTGCAGACGCCCGTTCAGAATTTTCTGCCGATGTGCAGCGCAACCACGCCGGCCGTCAGGTTGTGATACTCCACACGCTCCAGCCCCACGCCCTCCATCATGCTTTTCAGTGTTTCCTGATCGGGGTGCATACGAATGGATTCGGCCAGATAACGGTAGCTTTCGGCATCGCCTGCAAAACGCGAACCCAGCCATGGCAGGACCTTGAACGAATAGGTGTCGTACACCTTTTCGAGCGGTTGCCAGACTTTCGAGAACTCGAGGACCATGACTTTTCCGCCCGGCTTGATGACGCGCCGCATCTCGGCCAGCGCGGCCTCCTTGTGCGTCATGTTGCGCAGTCCGAAGGCAACCGTGACGACGTCGAAATAGTTCGACGGGAACGGCAGCTTCTCGGCGTCGCACAGCAGCGCCGGCGTGATCTGGCCGCCGTCGAGCAGGCGGTCGCGCCCCACGCGCAGCATCGACTCGTTGATATCCGTGAGCCAGACTTCGCCGGTCGGGCCCGCCTGCCGGGCAAACACGCGCGACAGGTCGCCCGTGCCGCCCGCGATATCGAGCACCTTGAAGCCGGGGCGCACGGCAGCGCGGCCGATCGTAAACGCTTTCCAGATGCGGTGCAGGCCACCCGACATCAAGTCGTTCATGAGGTCGTACTTGCCGGCGACCGAATGGAAGACTTCGGCGACTTTGCCGGCCTTCTCCTGCTCGTCGACGGTTTGATATCCGAAATGGGTCTGGCCCATTGCATTCTCCAATTAGTGACGCGGCGCACGGCGCCGCCAGGGCCTCAATGGTGGTGACCGCACCCGCCGCCGTGGCCATGGCCGCCGGCGCCCGCCGGCGCACCCATCGGCGCGTCGCGGTCGAGGCCCGCCTCGGCGAGCTTGCCCAGGTATTCCATCCACAGTGCGTCCTGCCGGACGCACAGGTCATAGAGGTAATCCCACGAGTAGATGCCGGTGTCGTGGCCGTCCGAGAAAACCGGCCGCACCGCGTAGTTGCCGACCGGCTCCAGGCCCGTCAGTTCGACCTCCCGCTTGCCGGTTTGCAACGTTTCCTGACCCGGCCCGTGACCGCGCACTTCCGCCGACGGCGAGAGCACGCGCAGGAACTCGAACGGCAGGCGGAACGTGCGGCCGTCATCGTAGCCGAGCTCCAGCACACGCGAGGCGCGGTGCAGCGTCAGCGATACGGGAATGGGCGTGTCTTTATCCAGGCCAGCCATGGGCGCTCCAGAAAGCTCGAAGACGGCGCGTCGGGAAAGCGCGCCGGCCCGGCAGTATAGCCGCTGCGGTGCGTGGCGCAAACGGCGAATCTGCGGCCGGCATAGTCGCGGCCGCCGGGCGGCAGGCCGGGGCCGGACGAACCCGGGTGCCGCGGTGACCGGCCTCAGGCGGCCGGCAGTTGCTTCAATTCTGCCACGATCGCCGCACGAAGGGCGGGCAATTGCGCCCGGCGCGCCTCGATCGCTGCACCCTCCGCCTGGCGTTGCGGCGCGCTCCAGACCGAACCGGGAAAATGCGCGTCGTCGCGAAAGCGCGGAATGACATGCCAGTGGACGTGCGGCACCATGTTGCCGAGACTCGCGACATTGACCTTGTGCGGCGCGAGCACGGCGCGCAGTGCCTTCTCGACGGCAAACACCGTGCGCATCACGTGTTCGCGCGCCGCGCCCGGCAGATCGCTCATCTCGGCCACGTGCGCCCCCCACACCACCCGGCAGAAGCCCGGATAGCCGGGTTCATCGGCCAACACCACGCGCAGCACGGCGTCGCGCCACACCACCTCGCCGCCGTCGCCGGCGCAAAACGGACAATCCATGCGATCTCCTCATTGTGCAACCGGCGGACGAGTCCGAGGCGTCTTACACCAGTACGCGCTCGATACCGCCGTTGTTGGCGTCCTTGACGTAGTCCACCAGCCAATCGTTGCCGAGGACGTGCCTGGCGATTTCGACCACGATGTAGTCGGCCTCGACGTTGGCGTCTTCGTTGTATCGCGACAGGCCTTGCAGGCACGACGGGCAGCTGGTCAGGATCTTGACCTGCTCGGTGCCGCCGTCGGCGCGCAGCTTGTCCGCACCCTTGCGCATTTCCTCTTCCTTGCGGAAACGGATCTGCGTCGAGATGTCCGGCCGCGTGACCGCCAGCGTACCCGACTCACCGCAGCACCGGTCGTTTTTTTCGATCTTGTAGCCGTCGTGCTCGCTGCCCATCAACTGGTTCACGAGCTTGACCGGATCCATCGTCTTGATCGGCGTATGGCACGGGTCGTGATACATGTAGCGCGTACCACTCACGCCATCGAGATGCACGCCCTTCTCGAGCAGGAACTCGTGGATGTCGATGATGCGGCATCCGGGGAAGATTTTCTCGAATTCATAGCCGGCGAGCTGGTCGTAGCAAGTCCCGCACGACACCACGACTGTCTTGATGTCGAGGTAGTTGAGCGTGTTGGCCACGCGATGGAACAGCACGCGGTTGTCCGTCACGATCTTCTCGGCCTTGTCACCCTGCCCCGAGCCGCGTTGCGGATAGCCGCAGCAGAGATACCCCGGCGGCAGCACGGTTTGCACGCCGACATTCCACAGCATCGCCTGGGTCGCAAGGCCGACTTGCGAGAACAGGCGTTCCGAGCCGCAGCCCGGGAAGTAGAACACCGCTTCCGAGTCGACAGTCGTCGTCTTCGGATTGCGGATGATCGGGACGATCTTGTTATCCTCGATATCGAGCAGCGCGCGGGCGGTCTTCTTGGGCAGATTGCCCGGCATCTTCTTGTTGACGAAGTGCACGACCTGCTCGCGCACCGGCGGCTTGCCGACCGTGGCGGGCGGGCGCGCCGTCTGCTTCTTCGCGAATTTCTTGAACAGATCGTTGCCGAAACGCTGGGCGCGGTAGCCCCAGTCGATCATCACCTTGCGGGTGAGATTGATGGTCTCGGGATTGGTCGCGTTGAGGAAGAACATGCCGGCCGCCGAGCCCGGATTGAACTTCTTCTTGCCCATCTTGCGCAGCAGATTGCGCATGTTCATCGTCACGTCGCCGAAGTCGATCTTGACCGGGCACGGGGTGACGCACTTGTGACAGACCGTGCAGTGGTCGGCCACATCGTTGAATTCATCCCAGTGCTTGATCGACACGCCACGGCGGGTCTGTTCCTCGTACAGGAACGCCTCGATCAGCAGCGACGTGGCGAGAATCTTGTTGCGCGGGCTGTACAGGAGGTTGGCGCGCGGCACATGGGTGGCGCAAACCGGCTTGCACTTGCCGCAGCGCAGGCAGTCCTTGACGCTGTCGGCGATTGCGCCGATATCCGACTGCTGCATGATGAGCGATTCGTAGCCCATCAAGCCGAAGCTCGGCGTATAGGCATTGCGCAGATCGGCCGGCAGTTCGGGCATGTCGAGAAGCTTGCCCTTGTTGAAGCGCCCTTCCGGATCGACCCGCTGCTTGTACGCGCGAAACTCGCCGATCTCGTCCTCCGTCAGGAATTCGAGCTTGGTGATGCCGATGCCGTGTTCGCCCGAGATGACACCGTCGAGCGAGCGCGCGATGTTCATGATGCGCGCGACCGCCTTGTGGGCGTCCTGGAGCATCTCGTAATTGTCCGAGTTGACCGGGATGTTCGTGTGAACGTTGCCGTCGCCGGCGTGCATGTGCAGCGCGACGAACACGCGGCCATGCAGCACGCGCTTGTGGATGGCTTGCGCTTCGTCGAGGATCGGCTTGAATTCACCGCCGTTGAAGATCTGGCGCAGTTCGCCGCGCAGTTCGGTCTTCCACGAGATGCGGATCGTGCGATCCTGCAGCAGGTCGATCAGGCGTGTTTCCGGGTGCTTGTTGAGGCGGTCGTTCAGCGCGACATTGATCTCGCGGATGCCGTTGCGGTTGAGCAGCGGAATCGCCTCGGCGAGCGGCATTTCGAAATTGTCACGCAGGAACGCCCAGCGCGCGCGCACGTCGCGCAGGAGCGTCAGGGCGCTCTGCACGCGGTCTTCAAGCAGTTCTGCCGACGGAATCTCGTTGGCGTCGTCGGTCTTGCCCAGCGGCAGGTTGCCGGCTTCGAAGAAGGTTTCGAGCGCATCGACGAGTTGCAGCTTGTTCTTCAGCGACAGCTCGATGTTGATGCGTTCGATGTGGTCGGTGTACTCCCCCATGCGCGGCAGGGGGATCACGACGTCTTCGTTGATCTTGAAGGCGTTGGTATGCTTGGCGATGGCGGCGGTGCGCGAGCGGTCGAGCCAGAACTTCTTGCGGGCTTCGGCCGACACGGCCACGAAGCCTTCTCCGCTCTTGGCGTTGGCCAGTCGGATGACTTCCGAGGTCGCCTGTGCAACGGCATTATCGTCGTCGCCGACGATATCGCCGATCAGGACCATCTTCGGAAAGGCGTTGCGCTTCGATTTGGTAGCGTAGCCCACGGCGCGCAGGTAGCGTTCGTCGAGATGTTCGAGACCGGCCAGGATCGCGCCGCCGGCCGCGGTCTGCGCGAACATGTAATCCTTGATCTCGACGATGCTGGGAATGGCTTCACGCGCCTGGCCGAAGAATTCGAGGCAGACGGTACGCGTGTGCGCGGGCATCTTGTGCAGGATCCAGCGGGCGCTCGTGATCAGCCCGTCGCAGCCTTCCTTCTGGATGCCGGGCAGTCCGGCGAGGAACTTGTCGGTGACGTCCTTGCCGAGGCCTTCCTTGCGGAAGCGCTTGCCTTCGATTTCGAGCAGTTCCGAGCGCAGCAGCTTGGCGCCGGGCGGCTGGTTGCCGTCGAACCATTTGAGTTCGAAGCGCGCGACCGGAATGTCGTGGATCTTGCCGAGGTTATGGTCGAGGCGGGTGACTTCAAGCCAATCGCCCTGCGGGTCGACCATGCGCCACCAGGCGAGGTTGTCGAGGGCGGTGCCCCACAGCACGGCCTTCTTGCCGCCGGCGTTCATGGCGACGTTGCCGCCGATGCACGAGGCGTCGATCGAGGTCGGATCGACGGCGAAGACGAGGCCGGCGCGATCGGCGGCATCGGCCACGCGACGCGTGACAACGCCTGCCCCCGAGAAAATGGTGGCGACGGGTTTGGCCACGCCCGGCAGTTCGATGAATTCGACGTCGCCGAGAAATTCAAGTTTTTCGGTGTTGATGACGGCCGAAAAGGGCGTGAGCGGGATGGCGCCGCCGGTGTAGCCGGTACCGCCTCCGCGCGGGATGACGGTCAGGCCGAGTTCGAAGCAGCCCTTGATGAGCGCCGCCATTTCTTCTTCGCTGTCGGGGGTGAGGACGACAAATGGGTATTCAACGCGCCAGTCGGTGGCATCGGTGACGTGCGAGACGCGCGACAGGCCGTCGAACTTGATGTTGTCGCGAGCCGTGGTCTTGCCGAGCACACGCTGGGTACGGCGGCGCAGTTCAGCCATTTTGTCGAACTCGCCGGCAAACGCTTCGACGGCGCGGCGCGCGGCGATGGTCAATTGTTCGACCCGCTCGGCGCGTTCGCGGCCGGTTTCGTCGGCATGTTCTGCGACGTCGGCGCGGCGGCGTTTCTCGATTTCTGTCAGGCGGTGATGGAGGGCGTCGATCAGCAGCTTGCGGCGCTTCGGGTTGTCAAGCAGGTCGTCCTGGAGGTACGGATTGCGGCGCACGACCCAGATGTCGCCGAGCACTTCATACAGCATGCGGGCCGAGCGGCCGGTACGGCGCTCGCTGCGGAGTTCGTCGAGAATGCCCCAGGCGTCTTCGCCCAGCAACCGGATGACGATTTCGCGATCCGAGAACGAGGTGTAGTTGTAGGGAATCTCGCGCAGGCGGGGCGGCTGGGCGGCCACGGCGTGCTTGGCGTCGTGCGGCTCGAATGCGGGCAAGGGTGCGTTCATCTTGTCGGGCTCGTCAGTGCGGCGGTGCATCCGCCGTCGGCGTTCGTCTCGCGAGACGCGCCGGAATATTACAGGTTTTGGGTGTGCGCTTGGAATGCCGGCCCCACGCGGGAATGGCGCGTGCACCGGCAGCGATCAACGAGATCGCCAACTGCCGTGCGAAGACACCGGCGACGGGTTGTGTCCGTCGGCCAGCAGAGCGCGGCGCACGCCGGGCGCTTGGGCCATCGGACGCACCGCGCGGCACAGGGGGGTAAAGCAGAAAAAGCGCATGCCCAGATCTTTGTTCCGGCTGATTAGGAGATGTACCCGGAATTGTACTGCATTGCACCGCAACACGTGGAGTGGCCATGTTATCGGTGCTATTTTTGGGGCCGGATCGGGGTTTGGCGTTCGCGTCAGCCACTTTATCGGCTCAGGACCCGGGAGGCAAAGCGGTCGTGAGCCGGGCAAAGCCTGACGCCGGTCCGCGCCGCTCAGGCCAACAAATGCTTGAGCGGCGCAAAAACCCCTTCCCAGAAGCTTGCCGGCACGTTCAGCAAGAGGGTCGTGACGATGACGTAACGCAAAAACTTGCCGATCGTCATGTATAACAAGCAGGTACGCCAAGGCAGGCGCAGCCAGCCGGCCAGCGTGCATAGCGGATCACCGATCCCGGGCAGCCAGGAAAGCAGCAGGACGGGCGCACCGTGCCGGCGCATCCAGGCAACGTAGCGCTTGCCGAGCGCCGGCTTGCCATGGCTCACCCGGCGTTCGGCCGAGGCATTGCGCGCGTGCCCGTGCGCCCAACGCCGCTTGCGCACGCGAACAACTGCGAGCTTGGCGCCAAAGCCCATCCACCAGTCGATCATGCCGCCAATCGTGTTGCCGGCGGTGGCGACGAAAATCGTGGCCCAGAACATCCCGGGGTTGACGGCGATGTATCCGAAAACCGCCGGTTCCGAGCCAAGCGGCAGTAGCGTGGCGGAAATCAGGGCGATGAGAAAAATGGCAGGCAGGCCAACGGTCGGCAGGGCGAGCAGCCCGAACAGCCACGGAATAAACGGCTCCATGCAATCCTTGAAGGAGAAACGAAAAAAGCCCCGCCCATGCACCCGCCCCAACCACGCGGAACAAGTACGACGCATCCGGCAAACCTGATCCGGCCGTGAAAACGGCCGGAGGTTCCCGCGAATCCCCGTATCCCCCTGGGGGCATGCCGCCGGTAATACGGGTGATTTTCCGGAGGAAAATTATCCGTGTTGGCGGCCCCGGCGGCTCGAGAGAACGCCACCGCCACCCAGGCGACGGTGTTCACCCCCGGCCCCGCAAATTTGCGGCAACCGAGCGAACAGGCGCATAATGGCCGTCTTATGACCCGACATCCGACGCCGCCCGTGGCAATTCTACTGGCTGGCGGGCTCGGTACCCGCTTCGATGCGGCCGGTCGCCGCAACAAGTTGCTGGCGCCGTTGCCCGGCGATCCGGATCACCGCCCCGTGGCCCTGGCCAGCGCCCATGCGCTGCTGGCCGCGTTGCCGCGCGTGATCGCCGTGGTGCGCCCCGATTCGTCCGAACTGGAAAACCTCCTGCTGCAAGCCGGCTGTGAAGTCGTCATGAGCCACGCCACCAAGCGCGGCATGGGCGCAAGCCTGTCCGTCGGCGTGCAAGCGGGCCTCGAAGCGGCCCCTGCAGGGCTCGAACACCTCGAAGGTTGGCTCGTGGCGCTCGCCGACATGCCCTACCTCAAGACGTCAACCATTCGCGCGGTCATTGACGCCATGGGTTCGCCGGACGCCATCGTGGCCCCGCGCTTCGAAGGCCAGCGCGGCCACCCCGTGGGTTTCGGGCCGGAACACACGGCGGCCCTGGCCGCCCTCGACGACGATATCGGCGCGCGCGAGCTCATTCGCGACGGGCACATTACGTTCGTCGATGTCGACGACTCCGGTATTCTGCGCGACATCGACACCCCAGACGACCTCCGTTAGGGCGCGCGCACCCTCGTTTTTCTCAAAGACCAGCGCGACCGCCCCAGCGGCCGCGATGCTCTATCATTGTCCTTTTCATTTTCGATTCACTCACCGACAGAAGAACTCATCATGTCAGACGCAGCCCCGGATTATCTGAAGAAGATCCTCACCGCCAAGGTCTACGACGTCGCCAAGGAAAGCGAGTTGGAGCTGGCGCGCACGCTTTCGATGCGCCTGCACAACCGAATTTTCCTGAAGCGCGAAGATAATCAGACGGTGTTCTCCTTCAAGATTCGCGGCGCGTACAACAAGATGGCGAATCTCTCGGCCGAAGCGCTCGAACGCGGCGTGCTGACGGCCTCCGCCGGCAATCATGCCCAAGGTGTTGCCTACTCTGCCTCGAAACTCGGCTGCAAGGCGGTCATCGTCATGCCGGTCACCACGCCACAGGTCAAGATCGACGCCGTCAAGACCCACGGCGGGCGCGCCGTCGAGGTCGTGCTCGCGGGCGACTCGTATAGCGACGCATACGCGCACGCGATGAAGATCCAGGAAGAACGCGGGCTGACCTTCGTGCCCCCGTTCGACGATCCCGATGTCATCGCCGGCCAGGGCACGATCGCCATGGAAATCCTGCGCCAACATCCGGGCGCGCTGCACGCAATCTTTGTACCGATCGGCGGCGGCGGGCTCGCCGCCGGCGTCGCCGCCTACGTCAAAGCTGTCCGCCCGGAAATCCGGGTGATCGGCGTACAGTCAGTCGATTCCAACGCCATGGCCCAGTCCGTGCGCGAAGGTGAGCGCGTACAACTGGCCGATGTCGGGCTGTTTGCCGACGGCACCGCAGTGAAATACGTTGGCGCGGAAACGTTCCGCCTGTGCCAGGCGTATCTCGACGACGTCGTGCTCGTCGATACGGATCAACTCTGCGCGGCCATCAAGGATGTGTTCCAGGACACGCGCAGCGTGCTGGAGCCTTCCGGCGCGCTGTCGGTCGCCGGCGCCAAGATCTATGCCGAGCGCAACAAGCTCAAGGGCGAAACGCTCGTCGCCATTACCTCGGGCGCAAACATGAACTTCGATCGCCTGCGCTTTGTCGCCGAACGCGCCGAAGTCGGTGAAGCGCGCGAAGGCGTCTTCGCCGTCACGATCCCCGAGGAACGCGGCAGCTTCAAGCGCTTCTGCGAACTGGTCGGCAGCCGCAACGTCACCGAGTTCAATTACCGGATCAGCGAAGCGACGAGCGCGCATATTTTCGTGGGCGTGCAGATCCACAACCGCGATGAAGCCGCGCGCATCGCCGCGAACTTCGAGCGCCACGGTTTCGCCACGCTGGATCTGTCGAACGACGAATTGTCAAAGCAGCACATCCGGTACATGGTCGGCGGCCGTTCGCCGTTGGCGAAGGAAGAAGTGCTTTACCGCTTCACGTTCCCCGAACGCCCGGGTGCGCTCATGAAGTTCCTGTCCTCGATGAGCCCGAACTGGAACATCAGCCTGTTCCATTACCGGAATCAAGGCGCCGACTACAGCAATATCCTCGTCGGCATGCAAGTGCCGCCCGATGAAATGCCGGCGTTCCGCGATTTCCTGGCCTCGCTGGGCTATCCTTATCAGGACGAAAGCGAAAACCCCGCGTACAAGCTCTTCATGGCCTGAACAGGGAATACGGAACACTCACGCTGGATAACGCAGACATGGCGTTTACGCTCGACGACAAACTGGTAGTGGCGATCTCCTCGCGCGCCCTCTTCGACTTCGAAGAAGAGAATCGCGTTTTCGAGACGAGCGACGATCGCGACTATATGCGCATGCAACTCGATCGCATCGACACGCCCGCAAAAGCTGGCGTGGCGTTTCCCCTGGTGAAGAAACTGCTCGCGTTCAACCGGGAAGGCGAACACCGCGTCGAAGTGGTCATGCTCTCGCGCAATGATCCGGTCAGCGGACTGCGTGTGTTCCGTTCTGCGCAAAGCGTCAATCTTCCGATCGAGCGCGGCGTGTTCACGCGCGGGCGGGAACCGTTCCGCTATCTGCACGCGCTGCGCGCCCATCTGTTTCTGTCGGTCAATTCCGATGACGTGCGCGCCGCGCTGAACGCCGGATTCCCGGCCGCGCGCGTGTATCCGGAATCGTCGAAGGTCGCGGAACTGCATCCGAACGAAATCCGCATCGCTTTCGACGGCGACGCGGTCCTGTTTTCGGATGAGGCGGAACAAGTTTTCCAGCGCAACGGTCTCGACGCGTTTCAGTTGCACGAGCGCGAACGCGCAGCGCATCCGCTGCCGCCAGGTCCTTTCAAACCGCTTCTGCAGGCCCTGCATCGCCTGCAGTCGCTAGCAGGCAATGAGGTGCCGGTGCGGCTGCGCACGGCGCTTGTCACGGCGCGCTCGGCCCCCGCGCACGAACGCGCCATCCGTACACTGATGGACTGGCAAATCGACATCGACGAAGCGATGTTTCTCGGCGGTCTCGACAAGGGCGCATTCCTGCGCGAGTTCGAGCCCGATTTTTTCTTTGACGACCAAACACGCCACTGTGAATCGGCCGCTCGTGTCTCGCCGACCGGCCATGTGATCAGCGGCATCGCAAATCATGACGCCTGAAAAGTCCCCGCTCGGCAAGGAAGTCGCCTACACCGAGCAATACGATCCGTCCCTGCTGTTTCCGATCGCGCGCATCGCGGCGCGCCATGAGATTGGCGTGCCTGAGACCCTGCCCTTCTTCGGCGCCGATCTCTGGAACGGCTACGAATTGTCCTGGCTCAACCAGAAAGGCAAGCCGCAGATCGCACTCGTCACGGCGATCGTGCCGGCCGACTCGCCCAATATCGTCGAATCGAAGTCGTTCAAGCTGTATCTCGGTTCGTTCGCCCAAACCCGGCTCGGCGGCAGCGATGCAGTGCGCGCCCTGCTCCAGCAGGATCTGTCCGAAGCGTGCGGCGCTTCCGTCCAGGTGCGCCTCACGGAACCGTCTAACTTCGGCAAACTCCAGCTCGACGAACTCGACGGCCTGCTGCTCGACCGCCTCGACATCGAGACCGACATCTACGTGCCCGACGCTTCACTGCTGCGCGCAGCGAGCGGCGAGCCGCCGGTCGACGAGACGCTGGTGTCGAACCTGCTCAAGTCGAACTGTCCGGTCACCGGCCAACCCGACTGGGGCAGCGTGCAGATCCGCTATGTCGGCGCGCCGATCGACCAGGAAGGGTTGCTGAAGTACATCGTGTCGTTCCGCCGCCATACGGGCTTCCACGAGCAATGCGTCGAGCGCATCTTCATGGACATCATGCGTCAGTGCGCGCCGTCGAAACTCGCTGTCTATGCGCGCTATACGCGCCGCGGCGGCCTCGACATCAACCCGTTTCGCACAAACTTCAATCTGCCGTTGCCCGATAACGCACGCACGGCGCGCCAGTAACACTGGCGGCGCCTGCGCGCCAGGGCCTGTTCACGCTGGCGTTATTCGGGCTTCTTGTAGGCCACGCAATCGACCTCGACCTTGCAGTCGATGACCATGCTCGACACCACGCAGGCGCGTGCCGGGGGGTGCTCGCCAAAGTACTCCTTGAATACCTTGTTGAACGACGCAAAGTCGCGCGGATCGTCCAGCCACACGCCACAACGCATGACGTGCTCGGGGCCGTAACCGGCTTCCTTCAGGATCGCCATCATGTTCTGGATGGCCTTGTGCGATTGCGCGACGATGCCGCCGTCGATCACTTCGCCGTTCTCCATAGGGGTCTGGCCGGACACGAACAGGAAACCGTTCGCTTGCGTCGCGCGCGCGAACGGCATGCGCTGACCGCCGGTGCCTTGACCACCTTCCACGCCAAAACGTTTGATGTCCATCATTGCTCCTGAGAAAGTCGGGGTACGTAAATCGCGATCCGCGCGCGCCGTCACAGCGAATGTCGTGCGCGGACCGCAGGGATCACTTCAGGCGACCGTTGCCGGCGCGGCAATACGCCCACGCTTGAGGAAACGGCCAGCGCGGGCCGGCATCGGCGTTTTGTCGCGGTACGACAGCACGCCGTTGACCCAGACCGCGCGAATGCCATGCGCGGGCTGCATCGGATCGGTGAAGGTGGCGGCATCGGCGACAGTGTCCGGATCAAACAGCACCAGATCCGCCCAATAGCCCTCCTTGACAAGGCCACGATCGGTCAGCCCGAATCGCGCCGCCGACAGCCCTGTCATCTTGTGAACGGCTTCGGCCAACGGAAACAGTTGTTGCTCGCGGCTGTAGCGGCCAAGCACGCGCGGAAACGCGCCCCACAGACGCGGGTGCGGCAACGGATCGTTGGGCAGGCCGTCGGAGCCCACCACCGTGGCGGGATGGCGCAGGATGCGGCGCACGTCGTCCTCGTTCATGCCGTGGTACACCGCGCCGGCCGGCTGCAGGCGTTTCGCCGCTTCCATCAGATCGACACCCCAGCCCGCCGCGATCTCCGCCAACAGTTTGCCGCCCTGTTCCGGATGCGGTTGCGACCAGGTGACCAGAATGTCGAAGTCGTCCGTGACCTGCTTCAGATCGAGGGTCGACGAACTGGCCGCATACGGGTAGCAGTCGCAGCCGATCGGCTGGAAGCGGCTGGCCTTCTCGATCGCGTCGAGGACTTCGCCGCTGCGGCCCCAGTTGTCGACGCCGGCGCATTTCAGATGCGAGACGACCACCGGCACGCGCGTATTGCGGCCGATGCGGAAGGCCTCGTCGAGCGCCTCCAGGATTTCCGCGAACTCCGTGCGCAGATGCGTGGCGTAAAGGCCGCCCGCTTCGGCCAGCGGCTCGGCCAGCGCAACCACCTCGCTGGTCGGCGCTGCATTGGCGTTGGCGTACGCGAGCCCCGTCGACAAGCCGAGCGCGCCACCGTCGAGCGCCTCGCGCAGTTGCGCGCGCATGGCTTCGATCTCGGCGTGGGTCGCCCCCCGGTCGAGCCGGTCCATGTGATTGCTGCGCAGGGCCGTGTGGCCGATCAGCGCCGCCACGTTGACGGCCGGCTGTGCCCGTTCCAGGGCCTCGACATACGACGCGAACGTCGGATAACGGAATGCGTCGGCTTCGCCCAGCAGATTCATCGGATCGGGCGGGTCGCCTGCGAGCGTCACCGGTGCGGCGCTGATGCCACAGTTGCCGACGATCACGGTCGTCACGCCCTGCGACAGTTTGGGAATCATCTCGGGCATGCGCACGACATTGGTGTCGTCGTGCGTGTGAACGTCGATGAAGCCGGGGCTCAGCACCTGGCCTGCGCCATCGATACGTTCGGCCGGCTGCCATTCGGTCAGCGTGCCCGCCGCGCCGATGGCCCGGATGCGGCCGCCGTCGACGACGAGGTCGAAGCGCCCTTCCGGGGCCGGATTGCCGGAGCCGTCGATCAGACGGACGTTGGCAATAAGCGTGTCACAAGGGGTCATGTCAGTCTCCGAGGGGCTGGCGATCGCCGCCGCCCCGATGGGTGTCCAGCACATATTTGATTCGCCGCAGCAGCGCCTGGCTGTGCGGTTGCTGCAGCATGGCGAGTTCGGTCGCCAACACATCCATGGCCAGCAACATCGCATAGCGCGACGACGAGGGCTTGAAGATGAAATCCGTTTCGAGCGCACGCACGGGCAACAGGTCGTCCGCCAGCGCCGCCAATGGCGAACCCGGTGCGGTCACGGCCACCACGGACGCGCCGTATTCCCGTGCGATCGTGCAGGCGCTCAGCAACTCAGGGGTATGTCCCGTCACGGAAAACGCAAGCACGACATCCTCGCGGCTCAACGTGGCCGCCACCATGCGTTGCATGACGGCGTCCTGGTACGTCGCGACGGGGCGCCCCAGGCGAACCAGCCGGTAGCGCGCTTCGTCCGCCATCAACGATGAGCCGCCGCCCATGCCGAAGGCATGGATCATGCGCGCTTGCAGCAGCCGGCCCGCCGCGCGGCGCACCGCCTCCGGCTTCAGCAGCGCGCGGTTCAATTGCAGGACGGACTGGATATCGTCGACGATCCGGTCAGCCGTGGACGATCCCGCCTCGCCCGACGCGCCGGCCCCGGACGCCTGCGTGACAGGCACGCCAAGAAAGCGCTGCCCAACCGCGGCAGCTTGCGCGAGCCTGAGTTTCAGATCGCGCACATCGCGGCACCCCATCGCCTTGGCAAAGCGGGTCACGCTGGCCTCGCTGACGCCCGCCCGTTCAGCCAACGCACCGATCGACGCGCCCGCCGCGCCCGCCACGTCGCCGAGAATTGCGTCGGCGACCTTCTGTTCGGCTTGACGCAAACCGTCACTACGCTCAGCCATGCGCGTCACGATATCAAAGAGATCCGACATATTCCGGCCGACACCGGCCTCCTTCCAGAGATTTCACCTCAACTCTGTTACTTTATAACAAATTCGTGAAAGCCCGCAAATTCAACGCTATCATAGTGACCTGATATGCATTCCAGCGCGTACCCCGAAGGAGACTTTCCAATGAGTGATACAAACTATCAGAGCGGCATGATCGATATCCTGAACAAGGGCCTTGGGGCGATGGACGCGCCGCTCGCGCCTACGGAAACCGCAGGCCTCGGCTGGAATCTGCTGGCGGAAGACCTGAGCCTGCCGGCAGCAGTCCTCTATGAAGACCGTATCGCGCACAATCTCGCGTGGATGCAGCAGTTCGTGCGCGAGTACGGCGCGAAGCTGGCGCCGCACGGCAAGACCACGATGGCGCCAAAGTTGTTCCGCCGTCAACTCGACGGGGGCGCGTGGGGCATCACCCTCGCCACGGCGCAGCAAACGCAAGCCGCTTACGCCCACGGGGTGCGACGCGTGCTGATGGCGAATCAGCTCGTCGGCAAACGGAACATGACGATTGTTGCGGATCTGCTGAAGGATTCCGATTTCGAATTCTTCTGCCTGGTGGATTCGGCGGCCGCGGTGGCGCATCTGGGGCGCTTCTTCCGCGCGCGCCGACAGACCGTTCAGGTGCTGATCGAACTGGGTGTGACGGGTGGCCGCACCGGCGTGCGCGATGCGGGTCAGGAAGACGAAGTGCTCGCGGCGCTCGACGCGTGGCGCGATGCGGTCAGCCTGGCCGGCATCGAAGTGTATGAAGGCGTGCTCGGCACGGAAGCCGACATCCGCGCCTTCCTGCAACGTGCCGTGGCCACCACGCGCGCGCTCGTCGCCGGCGGCCGTATCGCACGTCAACCGGCCATCCTGTCAGGCGCGGGCTCCGCATGGTATGACGTGGTCGCTGAAGAATTCTCGCACAAGGACATGGGCGCGCCGGTCGACGTGGTGCTGCGCCCCGGCTGCTATCTGACGCACGACGTCGGCATCTACAAGGCCGCGCAGGCGCAGATTCAGACCCGCAACCCGATCGCGAAGCAAATGCGCTCGCAACTGCTGCCGGCACTGCAACTGTGGGCCTACGTCCAATCAATTCCGGAACCCGAACGCGCGATCATCGCGCTGGGCAAGCGCGACGCCGCCTTCGACGCCGGCATGCCGGCACCCGCACGGCAATTCCGTCCCGGCGTGAGCAACGCGCCCGCGCCGACGCCGCCGCACTGGGAAGTCACCGGCATGATGGATCAGCACGCCTATCTGCGCATTGAGGCGGGCGACGACATTGCCGTCGGCGACATGATTGCGTTCGACATCTCGCACCCGTGCCTGACGTTCGACAAATGGCGTCACATCCCCGTGCTCGACGACAAGTTCAACGTCATCGATATCGTCCAGACGTTCTTCTGAGCGGCAGCCCCCACAACGGCCACATCAATCGTCCTCGTCGAGCCGATGCAGCACATCGAAGACTTCGCGGAACGCGCAGGCCACGCCCTGCGCGCCGCGTAGAATCCGCAGCCGTTCATCGGGGCCCGGCATACCGACATCGCGCACCCACCGCTCGAGCGCAGCGTCGGGCCGGCCCGGCGCATCGCCCTGCCGGGCATGCGCGCAGACCGCCTCGAATCCGGGCGCTGCAAATGGATAGCGACGCGCCAACGTATTGAACTGAGCAACGATTTCTGCGTCCGAAAGCTGCGCCGACGGCGCATCGAAGAGGGCATGACAGCCCAGGTAGTTGAGCGTATCGCCCGCTGCCTCGATCATGAAGTCGACAAGCGCATGGGTGGCCTCGAAGGCGCCGCTGTCGAGAAAAGTCCGCGCGGACGGACCGCATCGCAACAGCCCGGCGGCCAGCATGGTCGCGTGCCCGCGCCCCTCGCGATAGCGGCGCAACAGCCACGGCCGCATTTGCGGCGCGCTGCACCGTTCAACCGCGACCCGGTTGTGGACGTCGGCCCCTGCCGTGCGGTGGTACAACTGCGCAAGAAACGCGAGCACCTGCACCTCGCTCGACGCGCCGCTCTGAAAACGCGGCCAAAACGGCGATGCGAAAATGCCCGCCATCCAGCGGTCGCAAATCCCGGACATGTCTCGTAGATAAGCGTCCGCGTCAGCATGCACGGCCGGCAAGGCGCACACCGCACCGTGCTCGACCAGGGTATCGAGCCACGTGTCGCGGCTCGGACCTTCCGCGATCATCGTGCCATGCCGTAGGCGATCGAGCCAAACGGTCATGGCGGCGCCGGCTTCCTCAAACGTGCAAGCGACATCGGGGGTATCGACGTGTACCGCGTCGCCCAAGCGCGCCCATCTCGCGTGCGGCGAGGTCATCAACAACATCGGCGTCACGTCGCTCATCGTACGATAACGCCGAGCACAGCCGCCGGATGCCGCGTGACTTTGCGGGTCACGTGCCATGTGATCGCAGCGTCCTGCCCGCGGGCGGGCGGCACCATCACCACCAAGGAAACCGCATGCACATGCGGGGTGTCGAACGTGGCTTCATTCTCGCGGACAAGTGACATACACGGCGCTTCGGTCATGAGGACTCCTTAGGCTTGATGCTTCGCACCTTAGGCTTTCAGCCGGACGCTGTAAATGCATCCGCCGTCTAGGAATCTTCCCATCCGGATTGCGCCCCTTCTGAAAAGGTGGACAATGAGCGGATCAACGCTTCCGGAGAGACCGTCATGCACCTATACGAACGCCTGCCGATTTTCGTGTTCGAGATCGAAGCCTGCGAGAACCTGACATACATCACGATGGCCATACGCTTCAACCTGGATCGCACGGGCCGGCATCTGTCCCTCAAGGACTGGCAGGCGCTACCCTATGCCGCGCGTGAAGCACTCGCCGGCTACATTCCCGGCGATGACGATTTCCCCGCGCGGCTCGATCAACTCGTGAGCGATCATCTGGGGCGCTCGCCCGACACGGCCGGCGACGCGCCCGACATGGCATGGGAAGACACGCACGCGCTGCCGCCCGGCTTGCTCGCGCAGTGCGCACTGGCCGATCTCGCGCCACCATCCGTGGCGGATTGGGCCGGGCTCACGCCGTTTCGCCGCTACGTGCTGACGAAACTCTCGCGCCGCACGGACAAGCAGAATCACTGCTTCGTGCCGGCCATGCTCGAATTTCGCTTGGCGCAGGCCACGCTCTGACTTGAATCGGCCACGAGAACCGTGGCCGGAAAAAGAAAAAGCCCTGACAAGTCAGGGCTTTAAAATTTGGAGGCGGAGGTCGGAATCGAACCGGCGTCCACGGCTTTGCAGGCCGGATAACTTACAATTAATTCAAATACATACAGAACACACCACCGCAAAAACCACCTGAAACTCAGTAGCAATACGTCTTTCGAGCCCACGCTACGTCGATTGCGTCCCATCACATTGGGACTTAGCCCATTGCCAAAGTACCCTGTGCCGCGATATCAGTAACGGCCTCGCGCGAACATCGCGCTTACCTACTTGGAGATGGACGTTATGGCAATTCCAGCGCATCTGTGGCTCAAGGATGACGGCGGCACCGACATCAAGGGCTCCTCGACCGTTCAGGGACGAGAGGGAAGTATCGAGATCATTGGATTCAGCCACGGCCTTACGCTGCCCGTGGATGGCCAGAGCGGAATTATCACCGGCACCCGCATGCACTCTCCGATGTCCCTCGAAAAGGAGTTCGATGCGTCGAGTCCGTATCTGTACAAAGCCGTCGCAACGGGTCAAACCCTGGAATCTGCTGAGTTGCGCTGGTATCGAATCAACCACAGCGGGCGCGAGGAGCTGTATTTCGCGATGCTGCTCGAAGACGTGAAGATCACCGGCGTCAATCCCGGGATGGCGAATACCAAGGTGATGAGCATGTCACAGCTCAATCACATGGAGTCCGTTTCCATGATGTACGAGCGCATCACATGGCATTACACCGACGGCAATATCAAGTTCACCGATGCGTGGAATGACCGCTAATTGGCACTGGGGCATGCCCCTTTTTCTCAACAGCATCGGGAACTGATTCATGGCGTTATACGGCAAGTTTGTGGTCAATAACGAGACCCTGGCCCCGCTGGTTATCAATGGCGTCGGCACCTATCTGGCGTTTTCCGGGGATGGCGCTTATCGAAATCGGGGGGGATGCACCGCATTGGCAAGTCGTGGGCCGATACCCGCTGGAAAATACTGGATCGTCGATCGCCCCGCTGGCGGCAACTTATCCAGGGCCTCGCAATGGATGAAAGACTTGAGCATCAGCGCTTTGAAGCGTTTCGTCGATCACCGAGAATAGTTCGCGCTCTATCGGGACGATGGCCGAATCGATGATCAAACGTGGGTTAGCGGCGTAAGTCGAGGGCTTTTCCGGCTTCACCCAGTGGGCGGCAGCGGCGTTTCTCAAGGCTGCATCACGCTGCCTAGTCGTGTGGAATTCTTGCAGATTCGTCGCGCACTCCTTAACACAAGTCCGGTGCCCGCTCGCAATTCCGGACTTATGGCGTACGGCTGCATCGAGGTGATCACGCATGGCAACACTTGTCCGTAGGGCCTATAAAACCCTGCTTTTTCTGGTCATCTTGTTATATTCGGCCAAATACGTACATACCTACCCGATTCCCATGCCG
This sequence comes from Pandoraea terrae, assembly GCF_902459695.1. Classification (GTDB taxonomy): domain Bacteria; phylum Pseudomonadota; class Gammaproteobacteria; order Burkholderiales; family Burkholderiaceae; genus Pandoraea; species Pandoraea terrae. The sequence goes on along the minus strand of NZ_CABPRZ010000005.1, from coordinate 222,595 downwards.
GATGATCAGTTGGAATTCTGGTACCGCATGTCAGGCAGATTAAATATTCGGAACCCCGAGGATCTATGGATTCCCACGATGTGGGTCTGCCAACTCGTCACCACGATTGTCGTCCACGTGCTGATCATCCGGCTGTGGCGAATCTGTGCTCGACGCTTCTGGAAGGACACCCCGCACGAGCATTGAGCCTCTCAAAGCAGGCGGGCGGGCGTGGGGCCGGCATGCACGGCGCTTATCGAAACCGAGGCGGTTGCACCGCTTTGGTCGGCATCGTACCGATTTCGGCCAGTAGATATTGGATCGTGGACCGGCCCACTGGCGGGCTGCGCTGTACGGCGTGGGCGGTACTGGCAATTCCTTCGGTTGCATTACTTTGCCGAGCCGCTCCGACTTCACGCCCATTCGTCGTGCACTTCTGAATACTCCCACAGTTGCCGCGACTGACTCTGGTCAAAATACATACGGCTGGATTGACGTGATCGCCCATGGAAGCACTTGTCCGTAGACCGTCCAAGACCGTCCTGTTCCTTTCCGTTTTAGTCCTGTCGATTCGAGATGTAGACATACCGCTACCGCTGTCGGACCATCATATGATGCTTTGGGTGAACACCTCCCGGAGAGTTGGGACCGAATCTCCCGAAAGCGCAATTGCGATCGCGCCAACATACACGCCGCGAGCGACCTCGTGCGCCCCTCGGGCATCGTTCATCCGATGGTAGGTGTCGTAGTCGAAGCTCTGCATCGGATGAGGCGAGGTCTCAGCAGCGCGCGTGAAGAGTTCCTCAAGCCGGCCCTCGAGATGCCAGGCTTCGGGCACCGGAACGACCGAGATCATCGTGCGGGACTGTTTCATCACGTAATGGAGATCTCATAACCTCAACCTCTCGAACCACCCGGTGCGGACCCGCACGCCGGTGTGGCAGGCGTGCGGCCCTCACCGCTGTCCCCTATGCCGATTGGGCGGCAATAGACATATTGCGGTCAAGAACGCAAATGACATGAATTCGGCTGGCGAGCCCCCATTTCAGGCGAGGAAGATTCGCATTTTCCACTCGCCACACGTTCCCCTCCCCCTCGAAGGTCTTTCGCATTCGGCACGGTATTCCAACCCACGAATGGCGGGTGAGACCGCCCCCCTGGCCATTCAGCACACAGGCGCAGTGGGGACCAGAGTCACGCACACGAGGCGCCTTCCCCCAAACGCACTCGCCACCGAATCTGTATAAGCAGATCGCAGCTACATGCCATCACTGATCACGCCGCCAGTCCAAGCGCTGCGCGATGGGCAATCTGATCCGCAGGCAGAAATCTTATTGACGCCCACTATTTAATGCCCATACAATAATTATGTCCATCGAGTTCGATGCCACCAAGAACCAGATAAATCTAGCGAAGCACGGCATTTCGTTGGCGTTCGCCGAATCGTTCGAACTGGAGATCGCGCAGATCTCTCCCGACGACCGCTTCGAGTACAACGAAGCCCGATTTATTGCAGTCGGCCCCATCGGGGATCGTATCCACGTGATGATCTATACGATGAGAGGCGACACGATACGCGTCATCAGCCTGCGTAAAGCAAATCGTCGCGAGGTACTGAAATATGTCAACGAAGCGTAAGTTTCACATTCCCACCGACGCCGAGGATGCGGCGCTAACTCGCGCCGCTGCGTCGGATCCCGACAATCCTCCGCTAAATGACCAACAACTTGCCAAACTGAGGCCAGCACGAAAGGCACTCCCGGAACTGCTGGGAACGGACAGAGCAGAAGCCATTTTGAAGCGCCGCGGCCGCCCTGCCCTCCCCGTGACCGAGCGAAAGGTGACGTTGAACATGCGCGCCGACAGGGAAGTGGTTGAAGCGTTCAAGGCAACCGGCGATGGATGGCAGACGCGCATTAATGAGGTGCTGCGCGAGTACGCACAATCGCATCACATGCTGGAAACGCAAGCTTGAATCGGCCACGAGAACCGTGGCCGGAAAAAGAAAAAGCCCTGACAAGTCAGGGCTTTAAAATTTGGAGGCGGAGGTCGGAATCGAACCGGCGTCCACGGCTTTGCAGGCCGCTGCATAACCACTCTGCCACCCCGCCAGGGGTTTGCTGCATTTCACCACCGATGTTCCCATCGACAGCACCCACCGGAACGATCGCCAGGGGCTTCAGCAAATAAAAAGGGAAGCCCAGGCTTCCCTCTGGATTTGGAGCGGGAGACGAGTCTCGAACTCGCGACCTCAACCTTGGCAAGGTTGCGCTCTACCAACTGAGCTACTCCCGCAATGCACGAGCACATCACAATAACCACCGATATGCTCCAGCGCGAAACTGGAGCGGGAGACGAGTCTCGAACTCGCGACCTCAACCTTGGCAAGGTTGCGCTCTACCAACTGAGCTACTCCCGCATTGCACTGCATTGCTGCATCACCGGCGCCAAACACCTGCACAGCGATGACTTCTTAAAACTTCGCTGCCAGGGCAGTTGCCGTAGCAGCGAGAATGAGATTATGTCGAAACCCGATTTCGCTGTCAAGCGTCTTTGCCGCCGGAACGCAAAATTTCTCGTCTTCGCCCGCCGCAAACCCGCATGCCTAGGGCCTGCGCTAAAGCTTCGCGCCGCCCCGCTCACGAATCTGCGGCCACGCGCGGCGCAAATAGTACAGCATCGACCACAAGGTCAGCACCGCTGCCACGTAAATCAGCCACGTACCCCACACGCGCGAATCGAACGCGAGGCCCGCCCACGTCAACGTGCCGTTGAACAGCAGCATCGGAATCGCCACCATCTGCGCCGCCGTCTTGATCTTGCCCAACGAGTGCACCGCAACGCTACGCGACGCGCCGATCTGCGCCATCCATTCCCGCAATGCCGAAATCGTGATCTCCCGGCCGATGATCACCAGCGCGATCATGCCGTTGATCCGCCCCAGCTGAAGCAGCATCAGCAGCGCCGCCGCCACCATCAGCTTGTCCGCCACCGGATCCAGAAACGCCCCGAATGCCGACGTCTGATCCAGGCGGCGCGCCAGATAACCGTCGAACCAGTCAGTGAGCGCCGCCAGCACGAAAATCGCGCACGCCACCCAGTTCATCTGCATCGACGTTATCCAATCCGCCGGCAAATAGTAGACACCGACCATCAACGGAATCAGCACGATCCGGAGCCAGGTCAGAAAAATGGGCAGGTTGAATGGCATGGCAGCATGAGTTCGGCAAGCGCAGTCGACACACGGCCCGCTCGGCGGCCGTACCAGACCCGCATTGTGCCGTGTCTGCCCCATTGTCACAAGATTTGACCGGCGACCCGCCCTCCCTGCGGCGCCCGCGAGGCCGATTCGGCCGCCGCCGCGCGCACCGGCATCAATGCAGTTGGCGATAGATCTGTTCCGCGAGCGTGGACGAAATGCCCTCGACGCTGGCGAGCTCGTCGACGCTGGCCGCCATCACCCCCTGCAGGCCGCCAAAGCGCGTGAGCAGGCGTTGCCGGCGTTTCGCACCGATGCCTTCGATTTCGTCGAGACGGGACCCCTGCCGCGCCTTCGCCCGCTTGGCGCGCATGCCCGTGATCGCAAAACGGTGCGCCTCGTCGCGAATCTGCGCGATGAGCATCAGCACCGAACTCTCGCGGCCCAACGCCAATGGCGCGCGTCCATCGGCAAAAATCAGCGTCTCGAGCCCGACCTTGCGGCCCTCGCCCTTCGCCACGCCGACAAGCCGGCCGATATCGATGCCCAACTCCTCGAACACCTGCCGCGCCACTTCGACCTGCCCCTTGCCGCCATCGATCAGCACGAGCTGCGGCAGGTTCGCTTCCATGCCGCCGGAGGTCGTCGTCTCGGCCGCCGGCGCCGCCGTCATCTCCGTCGAAGCCACGGCCAGCGCGATATCGGCCTCGACGGACGACGTATCCCCCTTGGCCGCCACCTCGGCGACAGGCACGTCGTCTTCCGCGGCCGCCGCCGCTTCCATCAATCGCCCGTAGCGGCGTGTCAGCACCTGACGCATCGCGGCGTAGTCATCTCCCGGCGTGATGCCGGTGATATTGAAGCGCCGATACTCGCTGTTCTGCATCTTGTGATGATGAAACACGACGCATGAGGCCTGCGTCGCCTCGCCGGCGGTATGGCTGATGTCAAAACACTCCACCCGCAATTCGCCCGCATCGTCGAGTTCGAGACCGAGCGTTTCCATCAGCGCATGCGTGCGCGCCTGCTGACTGCCCTGCTCGGTCAGCAAGCGTGTGATCGCAAGCTGCGCACCCTGCTGCGCCATTTCCAGCCAGGCGCGCCGCTGCCCTTGCGGCTGACGGACCACGGCAATCCGGCGCCCCGCCTGCTCGCACAACGCGGCAAGCAGTTCGTCGCCCGGCAGCGGGTGGCTGACAATCAGCACGGGCGGCACACCCTGCCCCAGATAATGCTGCGCCACGAACGCTTCCAGAAGGCGCGACTCCAGCGAACCGGCCTCGCCTTCGATCTCGACGTCTTCGACCGTACCGTCGAGATGCGTGGGGAAATACGCCTTGTCGCCCAAGTGACGGCCGCCGCGCACCATCGCGAGATTCACGCACGCGCGCCCGCCCTGGAACACGACGGCGAGGATATCGGCGTCGACGTCGCCCGCCGTCTCGACGGATTGCTGCTGCAACACGCCGGACAGCGCCTGCATCTGATTGCGCACGGCGGCCGCCTGCTCGAACTTGAGCGCATTGGAATAGGCGAACATTTTCTCTTCGAGCGTCTTCAGCACTTCCGACTGACGTCCCGACAGGAATGCGCTCGCGTTCGCCACGTCGCGCGCGTAGTCCTCATCGCTCACCGCACCGACGCACGGCGCGCTGCAACGATGGATCTGATGCAGCAGACACGGGCGCGTACGATTCGTGAACACGGAATCCTCGCAAGTCCGCAGTTGAAACACCTTTTGCAGAATCTGAATGCTTTCGCGAACTGCCCAAGCGCTTGGGAATGGCCCGAAATACTGTGCCTGCCGATCGATCGCGCCGCGGTAGTACGCCATGCGCGGGTATTTGTGCCCCGTGAGCTTGAGGAACGGATACGACTTGTCGTCGCGAAAGAGGATGTTGTACTTCGGCTGCAGCGCCTTGATGAGATTGTTCTCGAGCAGCAGCGCTTCGGTTTCCGAACGCGTGACGGTGGTCTCGAGCTTCGCGATGCGGTTGACCATCAGCGCAATGCGCGGCGACAACTGGGTCTTGTTGAAGTAGCTCGACACACGCTTCTTCAGATCGCGCGCCTTGCCCACGTACAGCACGTTACCGGCCGCATCGTAATAGCGGTATACGCCGGGCAGATGCGGCAACTGTGCCAGCACGGTGCGGGCATCGAAACAGGACGCGTCCTCCAGGGGGACTGCCTTCGGGGTGCCGTTGACGTCTTCGATCATCGGAAAATTCTGTGTGACGGGCCCGGAACGGCCCGCAAAACCGCGCGGCGGCGACGCCTGTGCGGTTACGGCTAAAATTGGAAGTTTAGACCAATCCCGCCCGGCACCTTCCAATGGTTTCTCCACGCGCACTCCGCTGCGACATTTTCTGTACGGTCGTCGACAATTACGGCGACATCGGCGTGTGCTGGCGTCTGGCCCGCCAGTTCGCGCGGGAACACGGGTGGCAGGTGCGGCTTTGGGTCGACGATTTGAAAAGCTTCGCCCGTTTGCGCCCCGAAATCGATGCGGATCGCGCTGCCCAGACGTTCGACGGCGTCGACGTGCGCCGCTGGGGCGCGCCGTTCGCCGAATGCGCCCCCGCCGAGGTGGTCATCGAGGCCTTCGCCTGCAATGTGCCCGACCCTTATCTGCGCGCCATGCAGGCGCAAAAGACCGCCGGCAAGCCGCCGGCCTGGATCAATCTCGAGTATCTCAGTGCGGAAGACTGGGTCGGCGATTGTCATTTGCAGCGATCGGTTCATCCGCAGCTCGGTCTGGCGAAGACGTTCTTCTTCCCGGGCTTCACGGCGAAAACCGGTGGACTGGCGCGAGAAAACGACCTGTTTGCACGCCGCGATACCTGGCTCGCGTCGGAAGACGCCCAAAACGCCGATTGGCAAGCCCTGGGACTGCCGCCAAAGCCTGAGCACGCGTTGACGATTTCGCTGTTCGCCTATGAAAACGCTGCCCTGCCGTCGTTGCTCGACCAGTGGGCGGCGCACGACCGCCCCGTCGTCTGCCTCGCGCCGCAAGGCCGGATCGTGCCGGCCGTCGCGCATTATTTCGGGAGGGAAGCACTGCCGCCCGGCGCCTCGGCCACGCGCGGCGCCCTGACCGTCCATGGCTTGCCGTTCGTGCCGCAGGACCGGTTCGACGCGCTCCTCTGGGGGTGCGACCTCAATTTCGTCCGGGGCGAAGATTCGTTCGTGCGCGCGCAATGGGCGGCAAAGCCGTTCGTGTGGCATATTTATCCGCAGGAGGACGACGCGCACCGTGACAAGCTCGATGCCTTTCTCGCACAGTATCTGGCCCATGTCCCGGCACCGGACGCGCCGCCCCCCCTCGCCGCCCCCGCCGTAGAGGCGTTGCGGACGTTCTGGCACCTGTGGAACGGATTTGCGCAGGTGAGGCCCAACTGGCCCGCGCTGTCCGCACAATTGCCGGCGCTCGCGCACCACGCACGCGCGTGGGCCGCATGGATCGGGGCCCGCAGCGACCTTGCGCAACAGTTGGCAAGGTTCGCGGAAAATCAGGTAAAATAACTGGTTATTCAACGCTTTGCTGCTGAATCTGCTGCCGCTGTACAAGCCACGGGACGTTCGGTCAGGCCAATCGGCCTTGATGCGCGCGGCCTACGGAGGACACTACCGGGAATGCGGGGGAAGAAGGCGGGCGAGGAAGCGCTAAACAAGCGGCAAATCGCTTATTTCGTCATAGGATTTATTTTTTTATGAAAACCGCTCAGGAACTCCGCGTTGGCAACGTCGTCATGATCGACGGTACCGCCCAGGTTGTCGTCAAGGCCGAATACAACAAGTCGGGGCGTAACTCCGCTGTCGTCAAGATGAAGTTCAAGAAGCTGCAGGGCGTTGGCTCCAGCGAATCCGTCTACAAGGCCGACGACAAGTTCGAAGACGTCCGCCTCGATCGCCAGGACGTGACCTACTCGTACTTCGCCGATCCGGCCTATGTCTTCATGGACGCCGACTTCAACCAGTATGAAGTCGATGCCGAAAACCTCGGCGACGCCCTGCACTACCTCGAAGAAGGCATGGCTTGCGAAGTCGTGCTGTTCAACGAACAAGCCATCTCGGTCGAACTGCCAACCACGATCGTGCGCGAAATCACGTACACGGAACCGGCCGTCAAGGGCGATACGTCGTCGGGCAAGGTGCTCAAGCCCGCCAAGATCGCTACCGGCTTCGAAATCTCCGTGCCGCTGTTCTGCACGACCGGCGACAAGATCGAAATCGATACGCGCACCGGCGAATACCGCAGCCGCGCGTAAGTTATCGCGCCGTGACGGCGCGTGTGCTCCGGCATGCTCGCCCACGCAAGAAAACGCTCGCCCCCTTCTCGGGGCGAGCTTTTTTTTATGGTGCCTCGCAGGCGAAGGCTTGTTCCAGCAACTTCTGGGCGGCCAGGTATTCCGGTTGGGCCTGGAGTTTTTCCCAGCCATAAGCCTTGCCGCGCGCCCTCAGATGTTTGATGCGGCGCTGCGATACCGGATCCTGAATCGTTTTCATTTCGCGCAGCAGTTGGTCCGCCTTGTCCGGACTGTTGCAAATCAGCACCATGTCGCAACCAGCATCGAGCGCCGCATGCGCCGCCGCCACCACGTCCCCGGCCACGCTTGCCCCCTCCATGCTCAGATCGTCACTGAAAATCACGCCGTCGAAACGATGGCGGCCGCGCAGGATGTCCTTGAGCCACACTTTCGAGAAACCCGCAGGATGGGCGTCGACCTTCGGATAAATGACGTGCGCCGGCATGACCGCCGTCAGCGCCATGCCCAACCATGCATATGGCTCGGCGTCGAGCGTGAGGATGTCTTCAAGCGAGCGTTCGTCGACCGGAATCTCATGGTGCGAGTCCGCCGTGACGAATCCATGTCCCGGGAAGTGCTTGCCGCAATTGGCCATGCCGGCCAGCAGCAGGCCATGATTCAGGCTCTTGGCGAGTAATGCGACGATGCGCGGATCGCGATGGAACGAACGGTCGCCGATCACCTCCGATACCCCATAGTCGAGGTCCAGCACCGGCGTGAAACTCAAGTCGATGTCGCAGGTGCGCAGTTCGGCCGCCAGCAGGTAGCCGACCGCCGTCGCCACACGCGTGGCAAGCAGGACATCGCGCTCCCACAGTTCGCCGATCAGGCGCATCGCGGGCAGGCGCGTGAACCCGTCCGTACGGAATCGCTGCACGCGGCCGCCTTCATGGTCGACCGCAATCAGGATATCGTCGCGTACTTCGCGAATCTGCCTGGTCAACGCACACAGTTGCTCGCGGTCGTCGAAATTGCGCGCGAACAGGATTACACCGCCGGTCAGCGGGTGGTCGATACGGCGGATGTCGTCTTCACTGAGGGTCAATCCGACCACGTCCAGCATCACCGGGCCGGGTCTGCGCTTGCTCATTGGGGGGTCTCCGATGGCGTTTTGATCGATGCGATCGCGAAAGCGACCGCGTAGTCCTTCTCGTCGGTGATCGTAATGTCAATGACGAGGTTTCGCGCCGCGAGCCATTCGGCCAGTTCGCCCGAAGCGACCACGACCGGCTTGCCCGAAGGCGCATTGAGGGTTTGCACGGCACGCCACGTCATCGGCCAGCGCATGCCGAGGCCGATCGCCTTCGACACAGCCTCCTTGGCCGCGAAGCGGGTCGACAGGAATGCGAGGCCGCGCACGGCGGATCGCGCCCGGCGCGCGTGGTAAATCTTGAGCTCCTCCGGGCCGAGGATCTTTTCCGCGAAGCGGCCGTGCGTACGCTCCATCACGCCGACGACGCGGCTGATCTGGAGAATGTCGGTGCCGATGCCGTGAATCATGGGCTCAGGCCTCGCAGGTCGAATATGGGCGCGTGGCAGCAATCAGCGCGCCGCCGACAGACGGCTCGCGATCATGATCGCCTTCATCTCGCGCACGGCGTTCTGCCAGCCCGCGAAAATCGCATGCGCCACGATCGCATGGCCGATGTTCAACTCGGCAATGCCTTCGATGGCCGCGATCGGCTGCACGTTCTGATAATGCAGGCCATGTCCTGCGTTGACCTTCAGGCCCAGCGACAGGCCCAGTTCGACGCTGCGCTCGATGCGCGCGAATTCGGCCAGTTGTGACGCTTCGTCACGCGCTTCGGCATAACGTCCGGTATGCAGTTCGATCACCGGCGCGCCCATGCGGGCGGCGGCGCGAATGGCAGCGTCGTCGGGATCGATGAACAACGACACGCGGCTGCCCGATGCCATCAGCCTCGCCGTCGCGGCAGCCACGCTGTCGTACAAGCCGACGACATCGAGCCCGCCTTCCGTCGTGACTTCCTCGCGCTTCTCGGGCACGAGGCAAACGTCCTCCGGCTTCACGCGGCAGGCGAACGCGAGCATTTCTTCCGTGACGGCACACTCGAGGTTCATGCGCGTCTTCAACCGGCCACGCAGGTTCGTCACGTCCTCGTCCTTGATGTGCCGGCGGTCTTCGCGCAGATGCAGCGTGATCACGTCCGCGCCGGCTTCCTCGGCAAGCAGCGCTGCCTGGATCGGATCGGGATAGACGGTGCCACGCGCGTTGCGCAATGTCGCGACGTGATCGATGTTCACGCCGAGGTCAATGACGGGAGAATGGTCGAACAGGCTCATAGGGCTCACAGTTTTTGCAGATCGAGCAGGATTTGCCGCGTATTGAGCGGCACGCCGCCCAAATGATAATTGAGCAGGAAGCGCATCAGGAGTTTGCTTTGCTGAACCGTCTGCGCACGTGCGTAGTCGTCCTGCTCCATGTCGAGCAGCGTCTGGCCGGACACGACGGGCCATTCGTCGGGCTCGTCGCCCCGCGCGGGCCTCACGCCCCAGTCCGGATGGAACACATACTGGCGCTCGGGCAGCACGCGCGCACGCGTCTGCGTACAACGATCGAAGGCGACGGCATAGCCGGTCTCGCGCAACAACACGCGCTCGAAGGCACGCAGGATGATGGCGGGCGGCTCGTCATGCGCCAGATGGTGGAGCGTGGCCAGATAGTGATTGAACAGCTTTTCGTGCGGATCTTCGCGCGCACAGAATTTCACGAGCAGTTCGTTCAGGTAGAAGCCGGAGAGCAGGGCGTCGCCTTCCAGGGGACGCAACCCGCCGACCCATTCGGCCTTGGTGAGGGTGCGCAACTCAGCCTTGCCGGTCCACGAAAGCGCCAGCGGCTGGAACGTCTGCAAGACACCGCGCAAGGCGGAATGCGGACGTTTCGCCCCCTTGGCCACGAGCGCCAGGCGCCCAAAGTCGCGCGTGAGCACGTCGATGATCAGGCTGGTTTCGCGATACGGATAGCTGTGCAGCACGAATGCGGGCTGCTCCTGCACGCGCGTGTCCGGACGCGCCGGCTGGCGTGGCGACGCCCGCCGGGTCTTCTTGATTGCCGCGGGTGCCGGCTGGCGGTTGTCGGGGGATTCGACCTCGTCGCCGCCGGCATCGACATCATTCGTAGCCATATGCCCGCAGGCCAGCCTCGTTGTCGGCCCAGCCGCTCTTGATCTTGATCCAGACTTCCAGATAGACGGGGCCATCGAACAGCTTGGCCATGTCAAGGCGCGCTTCGGTGCTGATCTGTTTGAGCTTCGCGCCCTTCGCGCCGATGATCATCGCCTTGTGGCTGTCGCGATCGACCAGGATCGTCGCGAAAACGCGCCTCAGGTTACCTTCCTGCTCGAACTTGTCGATGAGCACCGTGCTCGTGTACGGCAGTTCATCGCCCGTCCAGCGGAACACTTTCTCACGCAGGATTTCGGCGGCCAGGAAGCGCTCGCTGCGATCGGTCAGGTCATCCTCCCCGTAAATCGGGTCACCGACGAGCAGATGCGGGCGCAACGTTGCGAGAAGACGCTCAATGTCTTCGTGGCGCTTTGCCGACATCGGGATGACCTCGCGGAATTCGCGCAGGTCAGTGATCTGTTTCATGAACGGGAACAGCTCGCCCTTGTCACCGACGCGATCGAGCTTGTTGAGTACGAGCATGACCGGTACATTGTCCGGCAGCAGCTTGAGCACTTTCTCGTCGTCCGGCCCGAAATTGCCGGCTTCGATCACGAACAGGACGATATCGACGCTCGACAAGGTCGACGTTACCGCACGGTTGAGCGAACGGTTCAACGCAGTGGCATGACGCGTCTGGAAACCGGGCGTGTCGACGAACACGAATTGCGCGTCTTCCGTTGTGCGGATACCGGTGATGCGGTGACGCGTGGTTTGGGCCTTGCGCGACGTGATGCTGATCTTCTGGCCAACCAACGCGTTCATCAGCGTCGATTTGCCGACGTTGGGACGCCCGACGATCGCTACGGTGCCGCAGCGAAAATCTGAGGTGTCGTTCATGTGATTCCCTTTCTTGATGGGTCGCCGCGACGTGCCCGGCACATCGAACAGCTAATAATTGACATCGCCGGATACCCGGATGCGGATATGCCCGTGCGCCGCCGCGCCGCCTCGCCGACTCGCCGATTGGCAGCGCGCCGGGTTCAGGCGACCGCTGGCGGCGTGCTGCCGGCAGTCTTGGCGGCGGGCGTATCCGTTTCGGCAACGCCTGCGCCCGAGGGCGCCGCAGGCGCGTTGGACGCTGCCTTCGCACTGCCGTTGTTCACCGCCGCGGTCATCGCAGGGGCGGCCGTGACGGCAGGCGCGTGGGCCGGACGTGCGCTGGTGCCCGCATCGTCATGCTTGGCCGCGCGCTTGCGCGAAGCCTTCGCCCCCTTCTCCGCCTTCGGACGCGCGAGCGCCGGCATTTTCTGCACTTCCTCGAGCGCCTTCTTGGCCGCAGCCTGCTCGGCGGCACGACGGCTTGCGCCCGCGCCCCCGACCTTGATGTCAAGCTTGGGAACGGTGCATTCGACCTCGAACTGCTGGTTATGCGCCGCCCCATGCGTGGCGATCACCGCATACTGCGGCAACGCAATCTTGTGCCCCTGCAGATATTCCTGCAGCAAGGTCTTGGCGTCCTTGCCGAGCGTCTTCGGGTCGACGTGCTCTAGCACCGGCACGTAAAGGTGCTCGATCACGGCATACGCCGCTTCGAATCCGCCGTCGAGGAAAACCGCGCCGAATAACGCTTCGAGGGTGTCGGCCAGGATCGACGGGCGACGGAAACCGCCGCTCTTGAGTTCCCCTTCGCCAAGGCGCAGGAAATCGGAAACCCCAAGCGTCTGCGCAATCTCATACAGCGATTGCTGCTTCACGAGATTGGCTCGCACACGCGAGAGGTCGCCTTCGTCGAGCTTGGCATAGCGGCGGAACAACAACGCCGCGACCGCACAGTTCAGGATCGAGTCACCGAGGAATTCAAGCCGCTCATTGTTGGCAGCACTGTGGCTACGATGCGTTAGCGCTTGACATAGCAATTCCGCATCGTGAAAACGATACTGGAGGCGTTCTTCCAGCTGGTTCAGAGATTGAGGCATGGCGCAAGTATAGCGCGACGGCCCGGCCCCGGCGCGGGTCGTCGCCAAGAAACGACGCTGTCGAGACGACGAAACAATGGGCCGGGAAAAGGTCTGGAGAGGGTTGGACGGGGATCCGACGCAGAGGTTGTGACGTCAGGCAATTTCCAAGCAATAATTGCCAATAATTGCCGCTATTTACGTCAAATCCAACAACAATTGCCGATTTATTACGTTATTGCACCAAAATCAGAAATGAATCTCCCGCGCGGATGCCAGGCATCTGACCCCGGCATGCCTGTCCTCCGACGGGCATGCCGCTCGGTCAATGGCGCAACCCCGCTCAGTGGAAGGCGCCGAGGCGCTTCAGATCCGAGAAATTCATCCAGATGAAGAAAGCACGGCCGACGATGTTCTTGTCCGGCACGAACCCCCAGTAGCGGCTGTCCGCGCTGTTGTCGCGGTTGTCGCCCATCATGAAGTAGTGGCCCGCGGGCACCTTGCAGATCACGCCCTGGCTGTTGTAGCTGCAGTTCTCGCGGAACGGGAAATCGTCGGCGCCGACGATGAACGGCGGCACGTTCGGATCGTTGAGAATATGGTGCTTCACGCCGCCGACTTCCTCTTCGAATTGCTTGAAGTAGGCGATATGCTCTTCGTCAAAATAATCGGGCAACGCTGCGGCCGGCACGGATTGGCCGTTGATCGTCAGACGCTTGTTCTGGTACGCCACGATGTCGCCAGGTACGCCGATCACGCGCTTGATGTAGTCCATCGACTCGTCTTTCGGGTAACGGAAGACCATCACGTCGCCGCGCTTCGGCTCGCCGATGTCGAGGATTTTCTTGTTGATGACCGGCAAGCGGATGCCGTATTCGTATTTGTTGACGAGAATGAAGTCGCCGACAAGCAACGTCGGGATCATCGAACCCGACGGAATCTTGAACGGCTCGACCACGAACGAGCGCAGCACGAACACCGCCAGGATGACTGGAAAAAAGCTCGCCGAATACTCCAGCCACCACGGCTGGCGCAGTTTGTCGTCGCGCACCTTGGCGCGCGCCCGGTCGATGCCATCGGAGGCGCCGCCCGGCATCGTCAGCGCCAACTGCTGCTGATCGAATTGCGCCAGCGCGGCTTCGGCAGCCCGGCGGCGTGCCGGCTGAAACACTAGCTTGTCGGCCACCCAGGCCACCCCGGTCACGGCGACCAGGATCAAAAGAATCAGGGCGAAATTCATCAAAAGTCTCGTTGTGGCTTACTTGTCTTCGACTTGCAAAATGGCCAGGAACGCTTCCTGCGGGATCTCGACCGAGCCCACTTGTTTCATGCGTTTCTTACCTTCCTTCTGTTTCTCCAACAGCTTCTTCTTGCGTGAGATGTCGCCGCCGTAACACTTGGCCAGCACGTTCTTGCGCAATGCCTTGATGTTTTCGCGCGCGATGATGTTCGCGCCGATCGCGGCCTGAATGGCAACATCGTACATTTGACGCGGGATGATCTCGCGCATCTTCGCCGCCACCTGACGGCCGCGTTGCTGGCTTGCGGAACGGTGCACGATGATCGACAACGCGTCGACCTTGTCGCCGTTGATCAGCATGTCGACCTTCACGACGTCGGACGCGCGGTACTCCTTGAACTCGTAGTCCATCGACGCATAGCCGCGCGACACCGACTTCAGGCGATCGAAGAAATCGAGCACGATTTCCGCCATCGGGATTTCGTACGTCAATTGCACCTGGCGGCCGTGATAGCTCATGTTGATCTGTGAGCCGCGCTTTTGCGTGCACAGCGTGATGACCGAGCCCACGTATTCCTGCGGCATGTACAGATTGACCGTCACGATCGGCTCGCGCACCTCTTCAATGCGGCCCGGGTCAGGCATCTTCGACGGGTTTTCAACGATGATCGTCGTGCCGTCGCGCTGCACCACTTCATAGACCACGGTCGGCGCCGTGGTGATGAGGTCCATGTCGAACTCGCGCTCGAGCCGCTCCTGCACGATTTCCATGTGCAGCAGGCCGAGGAATCCGCAACGGAAACCGAAGCCGAGGGCCTGCGAGACTTCCGGCTCGTATTGCAGCGATGCATCGTTGAGCTTGAGCTTTTCGAGCGATTCGCGCAGCGCGTCGTACTGATTCGCTTCGACCGGATAAAGACCGGCGAACACCTGCGGCTTGACTTCCTTGAAGCCCGGCAGCGGCGCCGGCGCCGGCTTCGTGGTGGTCGTCACGGCATGCGTCACCGTGTCGCCCACCTTGGCGGCGCCCAGTTCCTTGATGCCGGAGATGATGAAGCCCACCTGCCCCGCCGACAACGAATCGCGCGACTGCGACTTGGGCGTGAACACGCCGACCTGCTCGACCGGATAGGTCGCGCCAGTGGCCATCAACTGGATTTTTTCCTTGGGTTTCAGGGTGCCGTTGACGATGCGCACCAGCATCACCACGCCGACGTAGTTATCGAACCACGAATCGATGATGAGCGCCTGCAACGGCGCCTTCGCATCGCCCTTGGGCGGCGGCACCTTGGCGATCAGGGCTTCGAGCACGTCGACCACGCCCTCGCCCGTCTTGGCGGAGCAGCGCACGGCGTCCATGGCGTCGATGCCGATCACGTCCTCGATCTCCTGGATCGCGTTCTCGGGATTCGACGAGGGCAAGTCGATCTTGTTGAGCACCGGCACCACTTCCACGCCGAGCTCGATGGCGGTATAGCAGTTGGCGACGGTTTGCGCTTCCACGCCCTGCGTGGCGTCGACGACGAGCAGCGCGCCTTCGCACGCCGACAGCGAGCGGCTGACTTCGTACGAGAAGTCGACGTGTCCCGGCGTGTCGATCAGGTTCAGGTTATAGACGTTGCCGTCACGCGACTTGTACACCAGGGCCGCGGTCTGCGCCTTGATGGTGATGCCGCGCTCGCGCTCGAGATCCATCGAGTCGAGGACCCGGGCTTCCATTTCACGATCGGACAATCCGCCGCTCAACTGGATGATGCGATCGGCCAGGGTGGATTTCCCGTGGTCGATGTGGGCGATGATCGAAAAATTGCGAATATGGTTCATGGAGCGGCAAGAGGAAAAGGCGGCGCCGGGGGTTCACCCGTGGGGCCGCCTTCAAGGGAATCGGCTAACTCGACATTTTAGCCCAAAGCGGCAGCGTACCGGCCCTTTTCTCGTTTTGAATCAAGCGTCAGGACGTATCGAACCGTCGTTCTCGCCACCATCGAGCGCAGCCCGCACACCGGCATCGTCGAATCGGTAGCGGCACAACTCCATGGCGCCCAACATCAGCACCGGCACGATCTCGTCGAAGCGGGCTTCGAGCGCGGGATCACTGTCGACGTCGATGACAGTCACGGAAAAGTCATAGGCCGGCCGGAGCGCTTCGAGGGCCGCAAGCATGTCATCGCACAGATGACACCACTTGCGGCCGTACAGCGTCAACGCCGGTGCGCTCATGCCGCGCATCCGCCTGCCGCCCTATTTGCCAGACGGCGTACGCGGACGCAGTGGCACGAACTGGGTGGCATCGCCACGGCGCACGAGAATCGCCACCGGCCGCTTGGCGTCGAGCCCCTTCACGGTCTCTTCGAACTGCTTGGCGGAAGTGATGTCCGTGTCGCCCACGCGCAGAATGATATCGCCCTGCTGCAGGCCTGCACGGCCGGCAGGACCTTCGGCCAGTTCGACGACCACCCCGCCGCGCATTTTCAATTCCTTGCGCTGCGCATCGGTCAGGTCGGACACCACGAGACCCAGCGCGTTCGGGTGCGGCACGTCGGCACTACCTTGCGACGCCTTCGCCGGCTTCTGCACGTCGGTATCCGCTTCGGCGATAGTGATCTTCAAATCCTGGTTCTTGCCCTTGCGCAGCACTTGCAGCGTGGACGCCACCCCCGGCTTCGTCTCGCCGACCATGCGCGGCAGGTCGGTCGCGTGGTCGACGGCGCGTCCGTCGAACTTCATGATGATGTCGCCCGGCAACACGCCCGCCTTTTCGGCCGGACTGCCCGGCTCGACGCTGCGCACGAGCGCGCCAGCGGCGCGCGGCAGGTTCAGCGAATCGGCCACATCCTTGCTGACCTCGCTGATCGCCACGCCGATGCGTCCGCGCACGACCTTGCCGGTCTTCTTGAGCTGTTCGGCCACACGCATGACTTCGTCGATCGGAATCGCGAACGAAATGCCCATGAAGCCGCCGGTCTGGCTATAGATCATCGAGTTGATGCCCACGACCTCGCCGCGCATATTGATGAGCGGCCCGCCCGAATTACCCGGGTTCACGGCAACGTCGGTCTGGATGAACGGCAGGTAATCGCCCGTGTCACGCCCCTTGGCGCTGACGATGCCTGCGGTCACGGTGTTCTCGAGGCCAAACGGGGAGCCGATGGCCACGACCCATTCGCCCACGCGCAGCTTGTTCGAGTCGCCGATCGGCACGGTCGGCAAATCGCGCGCGTCGACCTTGACCACCGCGACGTCGGTGCGCTTGTCGGCGCCGATCAGCTTGGCCTTGAATTCGCGCTTGTCCGTCAGCGTGACGTAGATGCTCTCCGCGCCGTCCACGACGTGCGCGTTGGTCATGATGTAGCCGTCGGCCGACACCACGAAGCCGGAGCCGACGCCGCTGTTCTGCTCTTCGTCCGGCTGCGGCTGGCCCTTCTTGGGCGTGCCGCCCTTGGGACCGGGCGATGGCATCGGAATACCGAAGAAGCGGCGGAACAGTTCGGCCATGTCGTCGTCCATGCCCGGGGGCAGTCCGCCGCGCTGGGCGCGGGACACGCGCTCCGTCGTGCGGATGTTGACGACGGCCGGGCCGACGCGGTCGACGAGCTGGGTGAAATCAGGCAGGCCGGTCAGCGGCGCAGCCGCCGCAGGCGCGGCAAAGGCAGGCATGGCCGGTGCGCCGGCAAGCGACGCAGCCATCACGCTGCCGAGGAGAATACGAATCAGGAGAGTCTTCTTCATGGGAAGATCGCTTATACGCTAGAGTCCGGCAAGCGGCCAGACGGGCCCACGGCCCCGGCCGCCACAAGGGGCACGCGGCCCGCGAAGGTCGCTTCGCACGCTTACTTGCCCGGTTTGTAGTCTATGTTCGCGGCGAACTGCTGCAATGTCGCCTGCGGCACTTCGCCCAACAGGGTCAGCCAGAAATTGCCGTAGCGCTTGATCAGGATGTTGGTCGCTCCCGCGCTGCCGTGCCCTTCCTTGCGGTCCCGCGTGGCGGGTTCGATAAACACCGAAAGCCCGGCCATGCCGTCGGAATATACCACTTGCTGGACCTCCAGCGGCGCGCCATCGGCACCGGCGTGCATGGTGCGGCGCACTTCGCGCACCGCCTTGAAGCCCGGCACGTTGGCATTGATGGTCCAACCGGCGTCAGCGATATGGCCCGCCTGCACCTGCGGACGCACGACATGCCAGCCTTGCGCGCCATGAATTGCGTTGACGATGCGGGACTTCTCGCTCGGCACGCCGATGTTGATCTGGGAGAATGCGGCCTGTTCAAGCAGATGGCCGTCCGGGTCGAGCGTCTGCGCGCGCAGCAACAAGCCGGTATTGCGGTCGGCCCACAGGCGATAGCCGAAGCGATAGGCATCCTTTGCGCTCAGCTCGATGACGATGCAGTCGAACCCCGCCATCCGCTCCGACGGCAGCATCTTCGGGTCGTAGTAATCGAGGACATCGCGCCCGGGCGTGGCCAGCAGGGCCGGGAACGAATCCTTGCTCTCACGTTTTTCCTGATAGACGGTCTTCTGCTCCGGCAGGAGCGTGTAGAGGTCTTCATTGTGGCGCAGGATGCGACGCTGACGTCCGTCGAGCGTTTCCAGCTCTTCGTATTCGTTGCCCCGGTCGGCGTAGTGGCTGATCTTGGACGAGCGCATCGTGGAACCGCGCTGGAAGACGAACGTGCCGACATAATTCTGAACCTGGGCCGCGCGATGGATCTTGTTGAGCCAGGCGTTGACCTCGCGGCGCTCGATCAGCGGATCGACGCCGGGCGCCGACGCCTGGGCCCATGCCTGGGCTTGCAGGGTCGACACCACGAGGAAGGCGAACAGCAGGAAAGTGCGGCCGACGGGCGCAAATGCCGTCTTTTGCACACGTGAAAGGGGGAGTTGACTCAGGCGCTGCAATTTATTCATCCGCTTGCGCCGAGGCCCGCATGAAAGGAGACGCGCTCTGACCGATCGGCGCCGGCGCGTACTGCTGATGCGCGGCGAGGTATTGATCGAGACGCGCGTCGCGCATGACGATCAGGTCGCTTTGTTCGCCATTTGCCGCAGGTGCGGCCGCCGGTGTTTGCGCAAGCGTCACGCGCTGCAATGCGTTGGCCTGTGCAGTGGCCGAATCAGCCTGGGCCAGCACCGGCACGGGCGTGCCGCCGGCAGGGTGTTCCTGAATTCGCGGCACCACGACCCACGACAGGGCGGCCACGGCAGCCGCCGCCGCGGCCGTCGGCAGGGCCCGGCGAACACGAAAGAACGGATTGATACGGCCGCCGGAGCGTGCAGCGGCGGCGGCGGCGGGCGCGTCGGCCAGCGCGGCCGGGGCCAGCAGATGCGGCTCGTTGGCCAGGCGGGCTGCAAAATCGGCCATGAAGGCCGATTCCGAGCGCGGCAGCGACAACTCATCCGTGCGCAGCGCTTCCCCGATCAGATGGTAATCGTTCCACAACTGCCGCGCGTCGCCGGAAACGGCCTCACCCAACAGGATCGATAACTCGTCCGGTTCGATTTCCCCGTCCAGCAACGCGGAAATGCGCTCGGCTTGCAGCCCCCGCTGCGTTTGCACCGTCGCTGATCCCATGATATCCCCCAACGAAAAATACTTTCCCGGCGGCGCGCGCTTACCAGCGCTTGCCGTCAGGCGTGTCCAGCAACGGTCTTAACCGGCTGGCAATCGCTTCACGCGCCCGGAAAATTCGCGAACGTACCGTTCCAATCGGGCACCCCATGGCTTCTGCGATCTCCTCGTAGCTCAAACCCTCGATTTCCCGCAGGGTGATCGCTGTCCGGAGTTCATCGGGCAGAGCCTCCATCGCCGCGTTGACCGTCTGGGCAATTTGCTTGCTCATCAGCATCGACTCGGGCGTATTGATATCCCTTAGTTGATCGGCCTCGGCAAAAGTTTCCGCCTCTTCCGCATTGGCGTCGGTAGAGGTCGGCGCACGGCGCCCCTGCGTCGCGAGATGATTCTTCGCCGTATTCACGGCAATGCGGTACAGCCAGGTATAAAACGCCGACTCGCCGCGAAATTGCGGCAAGGCGCGGTAGGCCTTGATGAAGGCCTCCTGCGTCACATCCTCGACCTCGGCGGCATCCCGCACGAGACGCGACACGAGGCGGATGATCTTGCGGTGATATTTCGCGACCAGCAGCTCGAAGGCGGCTTTGTCGCCTTTTTGCACGCGCTCGACAAGCGCCTGGTCGATTTCTCGTTCACTCACCTGATAGATCCGTTATCTCTGGCAGGCGGCCCACCCGCCGGCGGCCGCAAAATCCTTTGGGAAGGTCATCGGCCCGGCACACAAGGCACGCCAGACCGTCGAAATTGCCGATGCTCATGCTGCTGCGCCAACCCGGCGCGGCAGCGTCGTCCTGCGCGGACAACCCGCTGCGTCGTGCCGCGCCTTCGCCCCCCCCTGTCGGCGTGCGCGAGGCCAGCCGATCGGCGGCCGCTCGGACCGCCCGGAAAGTGAGGCAACAACGAAAGCGATGAGGGTTCCTCGATGCCGCACGGCCACCCGGCCGCGGACGGAAGCGCAGCGGAGCGCGCAAACGCTCCGCGCGTCAGACGCGCTGGAACACCAGCGTGCCGTTAGTCCCGCCAAAACCGAAAGAGTTCTTCAACGCCACATCAATCTTCATTTCCCGTGCCGTATTGGCACAGTAATCAAGATCGCACTCCGGATCCTGATTGAAGATATTGATGGTCGGCGGCGACACCTGGTGATGCACGGCCAACACGGTAAATACCGACTCCAGGCCGCCCGCGCCACCCAACAGGTGGCCGGTCATCGACTTGGTCGAATTGACCACCACGTGCTTTGCGTCTTCGCCCATCAGGCGCTTGACCGCCACGGTCTCGGCGATGTCGCCGAGCGGCGTAGACGTGCCATGCGCATTGACATAGTCGACCCGGCCGGCGTCCATGCCGGCATCGCGCAGCGCAGCGCGCATCGAGCGCAGCGCACCGTCGCCGTCGGCACACGGCGCGGTCATGTGATACGCGTCCGCGCTCATGCCGAAGCCGGTCAGCTCGGCATAGATCTTCGCCCCGCGCGCCTTGGCATGCTCATATTCCTCGACCATCATCACGCCGGCACCCTCGCCCAGCACGAAGCCGTCGCGATCCTTGTCCCACGGACGGCTCGCCGTTGCCGGGTCGTCGTTACGCGTCGACAGCGCGGTCATGGCCGCGAACCCGCCGATGCCCAACGGCGACACGGTCGATTCCGCACCGCCCGCGAGCAGGGCGTCGGCATCACCGTACTGGATCATGCGCGCAGCCTGGCCGATGCAATGCAGGCCCGTGGTGCAGGCCGTGACGATGGCGAGGTTCGGGCCCTTCAAGCCGTACTTGATCGACAGATGGCCGGAGATCATGTTGATGATCGAGCCCGGCACGAAGAAGGGGGAAATCTTGCGGGGGCCACCGTTGATCAAGTCGGTCTGCGTGTCCTCGATCATCGGCAAGCCGCCGATGCCTGAGCCCACCAGCACGCCAACGCGCTCGGCGTTTTCCTCGGTGATCTGCAGGCCGCTATCGTTCATCGCCTGAATACCCGCCGCGAGGCCGTAGTGGATAAACGTATCCATGCGGCGCGCTTCCTTGGCACTGATGTACTCCTCGACGTTGAAGCCTTTGACTTCACCGGCGAAGCGCGCCTTGAATGCACTCGCGTCGAACTTCGTGATGGTGGCGATGCCTGAACGGCCGGCGACGAGATTCGCCCACCCATCGGCAACATTATTGCCGACAGGCGAAATCAGACCCAGGCCAGTAATGACAACTCGGCGACGGCTCACGATACTCCCCTTCTTCTGCTGCGTCATACAAAACAAAAGCCACAGAGGCGGCAGGGCTCAACCCTGCGCTCACTGCGGCTGACAGGCATCCCTGGTACCAGGAACCGGACGGCCTCCCGGCCGGCCCCGCGTCCACTGGACCCGCTTAGGCCTTGACGTGCGCGCTTGCGTAATCGATCGCTTGCTGCACGGTGGTGATCTTTTCGGCTTCTTCGTCCGGGATTTCCATGCCGAACTCTTCTTCGAGGGCCATCACCAGCTCAACCGTATCCAGCGAGTCAGCGCCCAGATCGTTCACGAACGATGCTTCGTTCTTGACTTCCGCCTCGGCAACGCCAAGTTGTTCCGCGACGATCTTCTTGACGCGTTGCTCAATGTTATCCATGCAAACCCTCCGGGGTAGTTAGTTCAGACAAGTGCGCGCATTTTAACAGGTTTGCCGGGCAAAGTTAGCTCGGCGCCAATATTAATGAACTGCGCGCAAAATCGATAAATGTTACCGCAACCTACCGCTTCTACGGTTAGCTCATGAACATACCGCCGTTCACGTGCAACGTGACGCCGGTAATGTACGACGCTTGCGCCGACGCCAGGAAAGCGACGGCATAAGCGATTTCCTTGGGCTCGCCGAGACGGCCGAGCGGGATCTGCTGCTTGAGGGCATCGTGCTGGGCTTCGCCCAGGGCCTTCGTCATGTCGGTGTCGATGAAGCCGGGCGCGACACAGTTGACCGTGATGTTGCGGCTGCCGATCTCGCGCGCCAGCGCACGCGCCATGCCGGCCACGCCCGCCTTCGCTGCAGCATAGTTGGCCTGGCCCGGATTGCCGGCGGCGCCGACGACCGAGGTCACGTTGATGATGCGGCCGTGACGCGCCTTCATCATCGGCTTGAGCACGGCGCGAGACAGACGGAACACCGCCTTGAGGTTCGTGTCGATGACGTCGTCCCACTCTTCGTCTTTCATGCGCATGGCGAGGTTATCGCGCGTGATGCCCGCATTGTTGACGAGAATGTCGAGCTTGCCATGGACCTTCAGAAGATCGTCGAGCGCGGCGGCGACACCGTCGGCGTCCGTCACATTCAGGACAATACCCTGGCCGGCGAGACCTTCTTCGGCGAAATAGGCACTGATGCCTTGCGCGCCGGTTTCGCTGGTTGCCGTGCCGACGACCGTTGCGCCCTGACGCGCCAGTTCGAGCGCGATGGCGCGGCCGATGCCGCGCGAGGCGCCGGTGACCAGCGCGACCTGATTTTCGAGTTGCTTGCTCATTTGCGGCTCCGACGCCTTATTTGAGGAGATTCAGGGCTTCGGCCAACGAAGCCGGATCGGTGATCGACATGCCGGTCAGGTTGCCATCGATGCGCTTGGTCAGGCCGGTCAGCACTTTGCCCGGGCCGCACTCGACCACCTGCGTCACACCTTGGGCGGCAAGCGCCTGCACACTTTCAACCCAACGCACCGGCGCTGCAGCCTGACGCACAAGGGCATCCTTGATGCGCGCGGCGTCGGTCTCGATGACGACATCGACGTTATTGAGCAGCGGAATTTGCGGGGCGGCGAACGGCACTGACGCCAGATACTCGCGCAAACGGTCCGATGCCGGCTTGAGCAGCGACGAGTGGAATGGCGCGGAAACCGGCAACACCAGCGCGCGCTTGGCGCCTGCGGCCTTCGCGAGTTCGCAGGCCTTTTCCACACCGGCCTTGCTGCCAGCGATCACGACCTGCGCCGGCGCATTGAAATTGACGGCTTCGACGACGCCCGCGACCGAGGCTTCAGCACAAACGGCACGCACGGCATCGTCGTCCAGCCCAAGCACGGCAGCCATGCCGCCCTGCCCGACCGGCACGGCCTCCTGCATGGCCTGTGCACGGAAACGCACCAGCGGAACCGCATCCTTGAAGGCGATGACGCCGGCGGCGACCAGCGCCGTGTATTCGCCGAGGCTATGACCCGCGACAAACGCCGGGGCGGCGCCGCCCTCGGCCAACCATGCGCGATAGACGGCGTAAGCCGCGCTCAGCATAACGGGTTGGGTGTTCGTGGTCAGATTCAGATCTTCGGCGGGACCTTCGGCGATCAGCTTGGCCAGGTCCTGGTCCAGGGCGTCGGAGGCCTCGGCGAGTGTTTCGCGCACGGCGGGATGGTCGCCGAAGGCATTGAGCATGCCGACGGTTTGGGAACCTTGTCCGGGGAAAACGAAAGCGTATGTCATGGCGCTTGAAAGACTGTCAGATTCAGGAAAGCGTTTGGCGCGTGCCGCCGGTCCGCAGCGCGGATGGCAAGCGGCCAACCAACCATTAACGAGCACTCACGATGCATGAACGAGTGGGGCGGCAGTGACGCCGCAGGCAGGGCACCGGGCCCGCCTGGCGAGCGCCGGGGTCTTACATTTGGAACAGCACGGCGCCCCACGTAAATCCGCCGCCCACGCCCTCGATCATGACGTGATGGCCCGGCTGGATTCGGCCGTCGCGCACCGCCACGTCAAGCGCGAGCGGGATCGAGGCAGCCGAGGTATTGCCATGCTGGTCGACGGTCACGACCATTTTTTCGTCGGGCAGGCCGAGTTTGCGCGCCGTACTGCTCATGATGCGCAGATTCGCCTGATGCGGAATCAGCCAATCGATGTCCGACGATGCCAGACCAGCCTTGTCGAGCGCCTCGTGAGCGACTTTTTCAAGGACCTTGACGGCCAGCTTGAACACCGCCTGACCGTCCATGTAAAGAAAAGCCTGACCGGCGATCTCCCCGCCATGCACATTTCCCGGCACGCACAGGATGTTCGCGTAGCTGCCGTCGGCATGAAGCGCGCTCGACAGCACGCCCGGCGTTTCGGACGCGGACAGCACGATGGCGCCGGCGCCGTCGCCGAACAACACGCAGGTCGTGCGGTCATTGAAATCGAGGATGCGCGAAAACACTTCAGCGCCGATCACGAGCGCGTTGCGGTGAGCGCCCGAGCGAATGAAATTATCGGCCGTGGCGAGCGCGTATGCGAAGCCGGAACAGACGGCCTGAATGTCGAACGCGGCGCCGCCGTTCTTGATGCCGAGCTTGGACTGCACGAGGCAGGCAGTGCTCGGGAACACGAAGTCGGGCGTGGACGTGGCGACGATGATCAGGTCGATGTCGTTGGCATCGAGCTTGGCCATCTCGAGCGCGCGGCGTGCCGCCTCGACAGCCATGTCGCTGCTGGTCTGCTCGGGCGCCGCGAAATGGCGCGCCTGGATACCCGTGCGCGCAACGATCCATTCGTCGCTCGTTTCGATACCGCGCGCAGCCAGCTCATCGGCCAATTGCTGATTGGTGACGCGGCGCGGCGGCAGATAACTGCCTGTGCCGACAACACGGGAGTACATCGCAGACTGGGTCATTATGTGAACGGTTATAGCGCCGGGATTGCCGGCATGGGCTTTGTCTCTTGGAGCTGAGTCTGATTTTCGTCCATGGCGCGCGACAAGCGGTCGAGCACACCATTGCGAACTGCATCATAGCCCCGTTTGATAGCCCATTCAAATGCGAACGCGTCAGCCGAACCGTGGCTCTTGATGACCAGCGCGCGCAGTCCGAGCAGCGCCGCGCCATTGTATCGGCGGTGATCCACGCGGTGCTTGAAGCGATTGAGCACGGGCATGGCAAAAATCGCCATCAGCTTGGTCCACCAGGCGCGGCTGAACTCTTCCTTGATCATATCACCCAGCATCTGGGCGAGTCCTTCGGAAGTCTTGAGCGCGACATTGCCGACGAAACCGTCGCAAACGACGATGTCGGTGGTGCCCTTGTAGATGTCGTTGCCTTCGACGTTGCCGTAGAAATTGAGCGTGGACGCGCGCAGCAACTCACCCGCCTGCTTGATGACGTCGTTGCCCTTGATGACTTCTTCGCCGATATTGAGCAGGCCGATCGACGGGCGTTCCTTGCCGTCAACGGCGGCGACGAGCGCGTGGCCCATCTCGGCGAATTGCAGCAGATGGCTGGCTTCGCAATCGACGTTCGCGCCGAGATCGAGCACGGTCGTGTAGCCGCCCAACTGGTTCGGCAACACGGTGGCGATGGCAGGACGCTCGATGCCCGGCAGCGTCTTGAGCACGTAGCGCGACACCGCCATCAGCGCGCCGGTATTGCCGGCGGAAATGCAGGCTTGCGCGCGCGCTTCCTTGACGAGGTTGAGCGCCACGCGCATCGAGGAGTCTTTCTTCTTGCGCAGTGCGGTTTCGACCGAGTCGTCCATGGCGACGACTTCGGTGGCGTTGACCACGGACAGGCGCGGATGCCCATCCGCGCGCAGCTTCGACAACTGCGCGGCGATGGCCGCCTCCTGCCCCACCAGCACGAGTTCGACGTCGTCGTTGAACTGCACGAAGCGAACCGCGGCCGGCACCGTTACCGATGGACCGTGGTCACCGCCCATGCAGTCGATCGTCATTGTGACTGTCATGCGTGTCGACGTGTTTGGCTTGC
Organism: Pandoraea terrae; assembly: GCF_902459695.1. Classification (GTDB taxonomy): domain Bacteria; phylum Pseudomonadota; class Gammaproteobacteria; order Burkholderiales; family Burkholderiaceae; genus Pandoraea; species Pandoraea terrae. Next base: position 196,524 of record NZ_CABPRZ010000005.1, on the reverse strand, counting down.
GTTACTGGTAACAAAAAAGCGGCAGGATGAGTGCCGCTTTTGCCACATCGGACGATCAAGCTGCGCCGTGAACAGGCGCGGTGTCGCCTCTCGGGCCGACTTAGTCGTTCTTGGTCTTGACGACTTTACGGCCGCGGTAGAAACCGTTCGGCGAAATGTGGTGACGCAGGTGCGTCTCACCCGACGTCGGCTCGACGGCGGTCGCCGGGGCGGTCAGGAAATCGTGCGAACGGTGATTGCCGCGCTTCGACGGCGATTTCTTGTTCTGTTGAACGGCCATGATAACTCCTCAAAATATCGCGAAATTTTAACACAGTTCGAGCGCCGCTTATGGTGTCGGCCAATTGGCCCGCCCTGTGCGACTAACGCAAACATGTTCTGGTTACTTTCCGTCCTTGTCCGGCGAGCGCTTGAGCGCTGCCAGCGCCGCGAACGGAGACGGCTTATCCTCTTCGGGCTCGGGGACCGATTCAGTCAACCCGTCGCTGCCCGTGGCCAGGCTATCGTGCACGGCCGGACAGACCGTATGTTTGGGCACGATGGGCAAGGCCAGCAACAATTCTTCCTCGATCAGGCTGAGCAGATCGAACTGCTTTGAGCCCACCAGGGCTTCGAGTTCGTCTTCGTCGAGCGGGCGGTTTTCCGCCGCGGCTTCGTCGTGCACGATCTCGAACGTGGTTTCGGAGACGAGGGGCTCCTGGTACGGCTTCATGCATCGCTGGCATTCAAGCCACATCGGGCCGGTGACGGCCAGCGTGATGAATTGCTCGATGCTTTCCTTGCCGTCGGCGCGCGGCACCTTCCGCTCCGCCCCTTCGACGCGCCAATGGAAAACCTGCTCGGCGCGCGCGGCTTCCGCCACTTCGGCCGGAACTTCGGTTAACATGCGCGGCAAAGCCGTCAAACGCACGTCCCCTTCAGCCACCCGGCCTGTACGCGCGAATTCGAACAGATCAACTACGTATTCGCTCATCATTGCCCCGGTTCACTGAACGCTCGATGCGCCGTCATGCTCCCGTATCCCCTGCCGGGGTTTGCGCGATAATTCGCGTGAAACCCGCGTCCAATCTGCACAAAACCCGCATGATTGGGCGGCAAAAGCCGCAATGGGACCGGACGCCAAATTGCAAAAGCCGTGAATTTTAAATAGTTTTTCGTTTCTCGTCAAACACTTAAACCCGATGTCGCAACAACCTGCCCTTACCCCCGCGCCCCTCTTGATTCTGGCCTCCGGCTCGCGTTACCGCCGCGAGTTGCTCGAACGCCTGCGCCTGCCTTTCACAGTGTACGCCCCCCATGTCGACGAGACACCGCTGAACGGTGAAACGCCGCACGACACCTCGCTGCGCCTTTCGCGGAGCAAGGCCGAAGCCGTCGCCGCCAAGCACCCCGGGGCGATCGTGATCGGCTCGGATCAGGTCGCGACGCTTGACGGACGCCAGATCGGCAAGCCCGGCGACCACGACACCGCCATGGAACAACTGCGCATGATGCGCGGCCGCGTGGTGGAGTTCCATTCGGCCCTGTGCGTGCTCGACGCCCGTACGGGTGTCGCGCAGACCGACGACGTCGTGACGATCGTCAAATTCAGACATTTGCCCGACGACGTCCTGGACGCCTACCTGCGCGCCGAGGAACCGTATGACTGCGCGGGCAGCGCCAAGTCCGAAGGGCTCGGCATCATGGTGCTGGAAAAGATCGAAAGCGACGACCCGACCGCGTTGATCGGGTTGCCGCTGATCGCATTGACGACCATGCTGCTCAACGCCGGCGTCTCGCTGCCGGGTCCGGTGGCAGCATGAGCGGCACGCTGTATCTGATTCCCAACACGCTTGGCGACGCGACCTTGGGTGGCCTGCCCGGTGTGTTGCCGGAAGAAGTCCGCACGTTGACCGCCCGCCTGACATATTTTGTCGGGGAGCAGGCCAAGAGTACGCGCGCATTCCTGAAAACCGTCGGCATTACCGCGCCGATACAGGAAGTCGAGATTCGAGAGCTGAACGTCAATACACCGGACGGGGCGATCGACGACCTGCTGGCCCCCATTCTGGCGGGTGCGGATGGCGGGCTGGTCTCCGAAGCCGGCTGCCCTGCGGTGGCCGACCCGGGCGCGCTGCTGGTGCGCCGCGCTCACGAGCGCGGCGTCCGCGTCGTGCCGCTCGTGGGCCCGAGCTCCATCCTTCTGGCGCTGATGGCCTCGGGGTTGAACGGGCAGAGTTTCGCGTTCCATGGCTATTTGCCGACCGACCCGGCGGAGCGGCAAAAACGCCTGCGCGACCTTGAGCAACGTTCGCGGCGCGAGAAGCAGACACAGATTTTCATCGAAACGCCCTATCGAAACCGGGCGATGCTCGACGCCCTGCTCGGCGCGTGCGATGCGTCGACATTGTTGTGTGTTGCCGCCGATTTGACGCAACAGGACGAAAAAATCGTCTCACATCGCATCAAGGGATGGCCCAAGGAGGCCATCGAGCTGCACAAACGCCCGGCAATCTTCCTGTTTTTGGCGCAATAAGGAAAAGCGCACCGCGAGCGCCAACTCCCGGGAGCATGACGCCGGCAATGGGGCTGGTTTTGCGAAGCAAAAGTAGGCCCGTTGGCGGCCCCGGGCGCTAAAGAGGATGAAACCCGCGCAAACTGCGAAGGTTTCAAAAACGCCCCCTCGAGACACTCACCGCACCGCCAGCGACGCCCCCATCATCATCGTCTTGACGGCAGCCGCCCCCATGGCCGCGCCGAACCGGCGTGCCATACGCTCCGGGAAGCTCTCCTTGACGGTGTAATCCACCAGGTCCGGTGCCTTGAGGATATCGCGCGCCACCATGTCGACGCTGCCAAGCCCGTCGGCGAGCCCCAGCTCGACGCTCTTCTGCCCCGTCCAGAACAACCCGGTAAACATGTCCGGATCACGCTTCAAGCGGTCGCCGCGCCCCTTCTTCACTGCATCGATGAACTGCTGATGCACCTGCTCGAGCATATCCTGCGCATAAACCTTCTGCCCGTCGGTTTGCGGTGAGAACGGGTCGAGGAAGCCCTTATTCTTGCCGGCGGTCAGAAGACGGCGCTCGATACCCAGCTTGTCCATCAGCCCGGTGAAACCAAAACCGTCCATCAACACGCCGATCGAGCCAACGATGCTCGCCTTGTCGACATAGATACTGGTTGCTGCCGACGCCACGTAGTAACCGCCCGACGCGCAAATCTCCTCAACCACCACATAAATCGGCTTTTTCGGATACTTCTCGCGCAAACGCGTGATGTCGTCGTAAATGATGCCCGCCTGCACCGGACTGCCGCCCGGGCTGTTGATGCGCAGGATCACGCCGGCCGCATTGGCGTCATCAAACGCCGATTCCAGCGCGTTATTGATGTTTTCAGCACTCGCCTTGCCGTCTGCGGAAATTTCGCCGTTCAGGGTCACGAGCGCCGTATGCCTGCCGGTGCTCGCCACCACAGTGCTGCCGCTGCCGCCGATGTCGAACAGCGACCATACCACCAGCCCCACGACCGCCAGCATCGACAGGCGAAAGAAAATCTTCCAGCGCCGCGCCGCGCGCTGCTCCTTGATGCCGGCCAGCAGCACCTTCTCCAGCATTGCCCGCTCCCATGGCTGGACGTCGCGCGGATCGCGGCTACTACCGGTGCCTGCGCCCGGGGGCGGAAAGCCAGGTTCGCTGCGGGGAGTGTCAGGCGGGATTTGGTCAACCATACGAGTTCCACAAGTCAGAGATTCATGCAGCGCCAGGGTTGGCGGGCGGGCGGATACGTTCGTCCGGGAGCCAGACCACGACGGCCCCGGCCCCCTCGCCACGCTCCTCGACATCGAGCTTGCACAGCCACGCGCCCCGGCAGGGTCCGCCCACGCAGTGCCCGGTATCGGGTTCGTACATCGCGCCGTGCGTGGCGCACATCAAGTATAAGCCTGAGCCTTCAAAGAACTGGCCTTCCTGCCAATCCAACTCCATCGGCACATGAGCGCATTGATTCAGGTAGCCGAAGACTGCACCGCCGTACCGGACCACGAACGCCGGCATCGCGCGGCCGTCGATCGTCACCTCGAAGCGTACGCCGCGACCGCCCTCGGCGAGGGCATCGCCCGGGCAGATCTCGACCGCGTACGTATCATTCATCAAACGCGCTCCAACAGCCACTCGCGCAATTCGGTCACGCTGCCCGCGCAGAAATCGGGCGACAACGCCTCCAGTTGCTCACGCGGATGCGCGCCCCCATAGGCGACCGCCACGCTCGCCGAGCCGGCGCTCTTGGCCATCTGCAAGTCATGCGTCGTGTCGCCGATCATCACGGTACGGCGCAAATCCTGCCCCAGTTCGCGCGTCAACTCCTGCAGCATCGCCGGATGCGGCTTCGAGAAGGTTTCGTCCGCACATCGGGTCGCGTCGAACATGCGCATCAGGCCTGCCGCTTCCAGCGCCCGGTTCAAGCCCACGCGCGACTTGCCCGTCGCCACCGCCAGAAAACGGCCGCGCGCACGCAGTTCGTCCAGCAATTCGCGTACCCCATTGAACAACACCGTGTCCTTGTCGCCAATCAGGTAATGAAAACGATAGCGCTCCGACAGGCGCGGGTAATGCGCCGGATCCAGTGTTGGCGCAGCCATCTGCAGCGCATCGCGCAAACCGAGACCGATCACGTGACTCGCCAACTCGTCGGCCGGCACCGGCAGGCCCAAGTCGCGGCACGCGGCCTGGATACAACGTGTAATGGTGGGCGTTGAGTCCATCAACGTCCCGTCCCAGTCGAAAACGACCAGGTCAAACTCAGGGCTTGGCATCGGGTACGGTGCCTCGAAGTTGTTTCAGGAATTTCTCACATTCTGGCGGCAACGGGGCTTCCAGCGCAATTGGCGTATCCAGCACAGGATGTGTCAAACGAAGCCGCCATGCATGCAGGAACATCCGCTTGATGCCCGGCTTCACCCCGGGTTTCGCCAGCGCTTTGTTCAGCGTGAAGTCGCCATATTTGTCGTCGCCGACGATCGGGGTGCCCAAATGCGCCAGATGAACCCGAATCTGATGCGTTCGACCGGTCTTCAGTTCCGCCTCAAGTAGCGTATATGGCGCCAAGGACTCCATCCGCCGGAATACCGTATGCGATGCCTGTCCGTCATCTTGTACGCGTACCCGGCGCTCACCCTCCGCCGTCACGTACTTGTACAGCGGCACCTTCACCGCCCGCTGGCGGTCGGTCCATTCCCCTTTTACGCACACCAGGTAACGCTTGTCCATGCGATTCTGCCGGATCTGCTCATGCATGCCGACCAGGGCCGCCCGTTTTTTCGCCAGCAACAGGATGCCAGAAGTCTCGCGATCGAGCCGATGCACAAGCTCCAGAAACTTCAAATGCGGCAACGCCTGCCGAAGTTGTTCGATGACACCGAACGAGACGCCGCTGCCGCCATGGACTGCGACGCCGGCCGGCTTGTCGATTGCCAACAAGTAGTCGTCTTCAAACAACACGGGGAAAGTCGCGGCCGGCACGGGTGCCGGCGCATTCGGGGCCGCCATGCGGACGGGCGGAATCCGGACGATATCGCCCAGAACAAGACGATAGGTTGCGTCTATCCGCCCTTTGTTGACGCGGACTTCGCCGCTGCGCAGGATGCGATAGACGTGGCTTTTCGGCACACCCTTGCATTCCCGCAGGAGGAAATTGTCGATTCTCTGGCCCGCGGAGCCTTCGTCCACTTCAACCAGGCGCACCTGAGGTGCCGGTGCCGACGTTGCCAATTCTCGCCGACTTTTGCCTAACTCATTCATTATGAATATAATTTGCCCAACAGAGGTTGGCGGTAGCGGAAACAAGCCAAATCCCCGCCTTTGCCGGTGCAAGCGCCAAAACGCTATTTTACTTGCACCCCGGGCTGGCTGCTCGTCCGGTTACCTTGAGCAGAGAGACACACGCACGGCACGTCCGTGAAGGCAGGAAGCGGGCCCACAGGTCGCTTCGGTCGTCAGGCGGTGCCGCAGGATAGAGTTACTGGATACAGAATTTTTGGCGGCCAGCCCCGGGATTTGCCGGAGGCTGACCGCTTTGTGAATAACGCTCACGCAAATAGTCAAAGATTGAGGCGCCGCCACAAGAATAAGAAGTGTCGGCAGGCGCCCCGAGAAAAAGCAATGATGTTTCTCGAGTTACGGACTGCAAACCCGAAATGACTCGCACCGTACCGGCCCTGCCGGCCGCGTGGCGACTCCGGGCGAGCGCGTTAGCGTTTTCGCAGGCGCCCGCATGTCCTGTGCCCTGACAAGGCCAGGCCCCTCGGCAATTCTCCCCCCAGCGATTCCACCCATGCGTGTTGGATAACTAGAGTGATATATGCCCGACGCTCCGCGACACAGCGGGCTGCGGCGGGTGGGAGTCGTTTTCATGAAACGCATGTTGTTCAACGCCACGCAACAGGAAGAGTTGCGCGTGGCCATTGTCGATGGGCAGAAGCTCATCGACATCGATATTGAAACCGCCGGGCGCGAACAGCGCAAAGGCAATATCTACAAGGGTGTCATCACCCGCATCGAACCCTCCCTCGAAGCCTGCTTCGTCAATTACGGCGAAGGCCGTCATGGTTTCCTGCCGTTCAAGGAAGTGGCCCGCGCCTATTTCAAGGACGGCGCCGACGTTCGTAACGCCCGTATCCAGGACGCCCTGTCCGAAGGTCAGGAACTGATCGTCCAGGTCGAGAAGGAAGAACGCGGAAACAAGGGCGCCGCCCTCACCACGTTCATCTCGCTGGCCGGCCGCTATCTCGTGCTGATGCCGAACAATCCGCGCGGCGGTGGCGTGTCGCGCCGCATCGAAGGCGAAGACCGCCAGGAACTGCGCGAGACGATGGGCCAGCTCGAGCTGCCCGAAGGCATGAGCATCATCGCCCGTACCGCCGGCATCGGCCGTTCGGCCGAGGAACTGCAATGGGACCTGAATTACCTGCTGCAACTGTGGCGCGCCGTCGAAGGCGCCGCCGGCAACATCGAACTGCCGCGCGATTCCGCCCTGATTTATCTCGAATCGAGCCTCGTCATTCGCGCGATTCGTGACTATTTCCAACCCGATATCGGTGAAATCCTCATCGATACGGAAGAAATTTCCGAACAGGCGCGCAACTTCATGCAGGTGGTCATGCCCGACCATCTCAACCGCGTGAAGCAGTATCGCGATGACGTGCCGCTGTTTTCGCGTTTCCAGATCGAACATCAGATCGAAACGGCTTACTCGCGTCAGGTGCCGCTGCCCTCGGGCGGCGCGATCGTGATCGATCACACCGAAGCGCTTGTTTCGATCGACGTGAACTCGGCCCGCGCCACCAAAGGTGCGGACATCGAGGAAACCGCCCTGCGCACCAATCTGGAAGCCGCCGACGAAGTCGCGCGCCAGCTGCGCTTGCGCGACCTCGGCGGCCTGATCGTGATCGACTTCATCGACATGGAGTCGGCCAAGAGCCAGCGTGAAGTCGAACAACGTGTCAAGGATTCGCTGAAACACGACCGCGCACGCGTCCAGATGGGCAAGATCTCGCGTTTCGGCCTGATGGAACTGTCGCGCCAGCGCCTGCGTCCGTCGTTGTCGGAAGGCACCCACGTCACCTGTCCGCGCTGTAACGGCACGGGCCACATCCGCGACGCCGAATCGTCGGCGCTGCAAGTCCTGCGCATCATCCAGGAAGAAGCGATGAAGGAGCACACGGCCGCGATCCACACCCAGGTGCCGGTCGAAGTCGCAGCGTACCTGCTCAATGAGAAGCGCCAGGAAATCAACAAGATCGAAGCGCGCTTCAAGGTCGGCGTGCTGATGATCCCGAACAAGCATCTCGAGACGCCGCATTACAAGCTCGAGCGCCTGCGTTTCGATGATCCGCGCCTCGACGCGCCGAAGGCCAGCTACACGATCGCCGACGAAGCCGCGCGTACGATGGAAGAAGACGCCGGCTATAGCAAGCGCAAGGAAGAAGTGAAGCCGCGTCAGGAAGCTGCCGTCAAGGGCATCACGCCGGAACAGCCCGCGCCGGCAGCACAGCCGCGCCCGGAACTGGCCACCGCAGCACCGGCCGCGCCGGCGCTGCGCCCCGCCTCGGGCGGTTTCATCGGCTGGGTCAAGCGCATTCTCGGCTTCGACACGCCGGCCACACCGGTCAAGAAGGCCGAGGAACCGGCCAAGCCGGCGGTCCGCCCGCCGCGTGAACGTCACGAACGCCCGCATCAGCAAAACCGCAACCGTCGCGGTGCCCGCGACGAAAAGACCGCCGTCGGCAAGGAAGCCGCCGCACCGGCACCACGCGAAGCCCGTGAAGGGCGCGAGGGCCGCGACGGCCGTGGCCAACGCGGTGAGCGTGGCGAACGCCAGGACGGCCGCCAGCCGCGCGAGCGCGACGAGTCGCAACGTCAACCGGTAACCACGGAAGCCCGGACCGACGAGGCCCGCGAAGGCCGTGGCCGCCGTGACCGTCAGGATCGCCGCGAGCGCCGCCCGCAGGATGGTACGCAGGAAACGCAACAGGCGCGCGCCCCGCAAGCCGGCCTGGTGCCGCCGGCCGGCGCGCCGGCCCCGGTCATCGAGGAAGACATCGTCGACAACACGCTGGCCAGCGCAGCCCCGGGCCTGCCGGGCGACGAAACGTCGGAGGCCGGAGAAGAACGCCGTCGCAGCCGTCGTCGTGGCCGTCGTGGCGGCCGCCGCGACCGCGAAGCCGGTGAGGGCCAATCGGCCGACAGCCAGGCCGAAGGCGCGGGCGAAGCCGTAATGCAGCACGCGGCGCCGGAAGCCGCCGTGGAAACGGTGAGTGAAGCCGCACTGCAGTATGCGCCGCAGCAGGCAACGCAATATGCACCGCAACCTGCCGCCCCGGCCATGCCGCAGCCAGTCGCCGAACTGCAACCGACACCGGCAGTTGTCCACGCCGAGCCGGCCGAGACCGTTAGCGCCGCCCCCCCGGCTGCGCCGCCCGCTGCCCCTGTGACGACGGAAACCGTCGCCGCGCCGGCCGAAACGGCACCGGCACCAGCACCAGCACCGGCACCAGCACCGGAACCTGCACCTGTCGCGGTTGCCCCGGCGGCCGCACCGGTCGCCCCGGCCATGAGCGCACCGCTGCCGAGCGTCACCCCGGTTGTGATCGCGCCTACGCCGGCACCGCTGCCCGCCGCGGAGCCTGCGCCGGCCCAGCCGAGCATTCCGGCCGAAGCCCTGACGGAAATCGCCGCGAGCGCGGTTGCACCGTCGATCGCCGAGCCGGCACAAGCGCCGGTGGCCACCCCGGCACCGGTCGAAACTGCCCAGGTCGTTGCGCAAGCAGCCCCGGCACCGGCCGAACCGGCCCAGGTCGTCGCGCACGCCGCGCCGGCGCCGGTCGAAACCGTCAAGCCGGTCGAAGCGGCTCCGGTCGCAACGGCACCTGCCGTGGCGGCCGCGCCGGCGCAACCGGCACCGGCCGCCGTGCAAAGCGCACCGGCCGCCAGCCAGGCTTCGCTCGAGTCGACGCTGGCAAGCGCAGGTCTCGTCTGGGTCCAGACAGACGTCAGCAAGGCCCGTGCCGCGCAGGATGCCGCCGCGCAAACCGTCCCGGCCCCGCGTGTGCCGCGTGAACGCCGAGTTTCGCCTCCCGTGAATTCGGGCCCGATGGAACAGGTCGAGACACAGCGTTCGCCCGAGTAATCGTACGAACTGGCAGCATCGGCTGACGACAGTCGCAAAAATGGGGGCTTCGGCCCCCTTTTTTGCTGCCTACCGTGTACCACGGACATTCGGGGTTGACCGCATTGCACCAATCCCGAAGTTTCATCACAATACCTGTATCTCCCGCAGCATTTTCCGCTTATCTCCCCCCCAAGGTAAGCCTGCCCCGGCTCCGGGGTTTCTGCGCCATTGAAATGGATTCGCTAGAATGAAGGCGCAGGGCCTTTACCATGACTGAGACGATCATCCGCTTGACCGATCTGCGCTATCCGACGCAAACGCCGCAGATTCCCGATGTGTTGCGTCCCGCTACCGGCCATCTCGAAGATGGCCTGGGAAGGCACCTCCACGACCTGCGTATTTCGGTCACCGATCGCTGCAATTTCCGGTGCGTGTATTGCATGCCGAAGGACGTCTTCGACAAGGACTATACGTTTCTGCCGCATTCGTCGCTGCTGACGTTCGAGGAAATCGAACGTTCGGCACGCCTGTTCGTCGCCCATGGCGTCGAGAAAATCCGGCTCACGGGCGGCGAACCGCTGCTGCGCAAGAATCTCGAGCGCCTGGTTGAAATGCTCGCCGCGATCCGCACGCCGTCGGGCAAACCCCTGGACCTGACCCTGACGACGAACGGCTCGCTGCTCAAACGCAAGGCGCAGACGTTGAAGGATGCGGGTCTGACACGCGTGACAGTCAGCCTCGACAGCCTCGACGACGCGACGTTCCGCCGCATGAACGACGTCGACTTTCCGGTTGCCAGCGTATTGGAAGGCATTGCCGAAGCGCAGCGCGTCGGGCTCGGGCCGATCAAGGTCAACATGGTCGTCAAGCGCGGCACGAACGACCACGATATCGTGCCAGTCGCACGCCATTTCCACGGCAGCGGAATTGTCGTCCGGTTCATCGAATTCATGGATGTCGGCACCTCCAATGGCTGGCGCATGGATGACGTGCTGCCGTCAGCCGACGTCATCGCCCGCCTGCATGCCCATCTGCCGGTGGAACCGCTCGAACCGAACTACCCGGGCGAAACTGCCCAGCGTTGGCGCTATGTCGACGGTGGTGGCGAAATCGGCGTGATTTCCAGCGTGACACGCGCTTTTTGCGGCACTTGTTCACGGGCGCGGCTGTCTACGGAAGGCAAGCTGTACCTGTGCCTGTTTGCCAGCGCCGGTCACGACCTTCGCGCACTGTTGCGCGGTGGCGCGAGCGACGCCGAAATCTCCGCCGCCATCGGCGAGATCTGGGCGGGCCGCACCGACCGTTATTCAGCGTTGCGAACCGCCGCCACAGGCTTGCCTGAAAACGCCGCACCTAAAGTCGAGATGTCGTATATCGGCGGCTGACACGCCGCCGATGGCATGCCGCGGAAGCGGCATGCCGTTTGTGCGCGACATTCGACACCCAGATACCCGTTTTATTGAGACTCATGACTGTTTTCGACACGGGCGCCCGCCAAGCCCGCGCCCTCGCCCTGTTTTTCTCCCGGCGCCTCTCCCGGGGCCTGTATGGCCCGGCCGCGCCTGCACGCGCAAGTCTTTGCGCTGTCGTGCTGGGCACGCTCGCTTGCCTCGGCGCCCCCGCCGTGGCCCATGCGGATTGCGATCCTGGCCATCGCGACCTGACCAATCGCCTGCTGACATACAGCGGCCAGCTCGGTGAACGCAATCCGCTGCGCATGGTGCTGCGCCCATCGTCCAGCGGCAAGCTCGAAGGCCGCTATGCCAACGCCTCTTCGCAGGGGGACACCTTCCTGACCGGCAAGCTCGAAGGCAAGACCCGCCTGTCGTTGACCGAATTCGACGCCGGCGGCATGCCGCGCGCTACCTTCGAAGGCGAGTTCGCCGCACCGGACGACATCAACCGTCAGGCGGGACAATCGCAGCAATGTGAAGTCCTGAGCGGTCAATGGAAAGATCTGCGCAACGGCCGCACCGTGCCGTTCGAGTTGGCCATGTCGAGCATCCAGAGCGGCAAGCTCGGCCATCTCTACAACATCGCCGGCGTGACCGACGACGAGGCCGTCAATCGTGCTGCCGGCATGTTCCGGCGCGGCGTGCTCGATGACCGGCGCGACGTTGTGGCGCAGTCCATCCGCTATCCGTTGCGCGTGTCGCTTCGCGGCAAGACGCTGATCCTGCGTAACCCGAAAACGCTGCTCGCGCGCTACAACGAAATCTTCACCGACAGTTTCGTGAAAACGATCGGCACGTCTGTACCACGCCTGATGTTCGCGCGTGCAGACGGCGTCATGCTCGGCGACGGGGCGGTCTGGTTCGACGCCGACGGGCGCGTCATCGCGCTGAACCGCTGAAACCGGATCCTCACCTGGCCGACTTCGCCATGACCGCCTCCGATGCCGTCGCCGCCGCGCCCGATCGTTCTCAGGTAACCGGCGTCATTTTGGCGGGCGGGCGCGGACAACGCATGGGCGGTCTCGACAAGGGCCTCCAGCCCCTGCACGGCGCACCGCTCGCGGCGCACGTGATGCAACGCCTGCAACCGCAGGTGGGTGCGCTGCTGATAAGCGCCAATCGCCATGCGGACCGCTATGCCGCACTCGGCGCGCCGGTCGTCGGCGACCACGCCGGCGGCTTTCCCGGGCCGCTCGCCGGCATGCTGGCAGGGCTCGAAGCAGCGAATACGCCATTCGTCATCACTGTCCCGTGCGACTCCCCGTTCCTGCCGGGTGACCTCGTCGCCCGGCTCGGCGCGGCCCTGATGCTCGGCCATGCCGATGCCGCCTTTGCCATCACCGACAGTGGCCCGCATCCGGTTTTCGCTCTTTTGCGCACTTCGCTCGCCGGATCCCTGGCGCAAGCGCTTGCGCGGGACGAGCGCCGCGTGCAAGCGTGGCTGGCACGCCACAAGGCCGTACAAGTTCACTTCCCCGACGAGCGTCCGTTTTACAATATCAACACGCTTGAGGATCTTCACGCATACGAGCGGCGCGGGCCTGCGGCCTGACCCTGGTATCGCTTCGCGCAGGCCGGTCCTGCGACGCCACATTAATGAAAACACTAGACGACGCCCTGGTTGGCCTGCCGGACTACGACCCGAACGCCTTGACGGTCGACGCCGCGCGCAGCATCGTCGCGCGCCTGGCGCAACCGGTCGAGGCGATCGAATCGGTCGCCGTGCGCAGCGCACTCGACCGTGTGCTTGGGCGCGACCTGATTTCCCCGCTCGATGTCCCCGCCTTCGACAATGCCGCCATGGACGGCTATGCCTTCGCCGGCGATGCGCTCGCGGCGGGCGGCGTGGTGCGTCTGGCGGTCGCCGGCCGCGCGCTGGCAGGGCGCCCGTTTGGCGGCAGCGCCTGCGCAGGACAGTGCGTTCGCATCATGACCGGCGCGCACCTGCCCGCAGGTTGCGATACCGTGATTCCGCAGGAATTGGTGCAGACGGACGGCGATGAGGTCATGTTCGACGCCACCGCCGTACAGGCCCGGCGTCACGTACGCTATGCCGGAGAGGACCTGGCGCAAGGCCAGCCGGCCATGCTGGCCGGCAAGGTCCTGCGTCCCGCCGACATCGGGCTCATCGCGTCGCTCGGCATCGCCGAAGTCCCGGTACGCCGCCGGCTTCGCGTGGCCTTCTTCTCAACGGGCGACGAACTGCGCTCGGTCGGCCAGCCGCTCGAGCCGGGCACGCTCTATGACAGCAACCGCTATACGCTGTTCGGCATGCTCACGCGCCTGGGCGTCGAGGTCCTCGATCTCGGCGTCGTGCGCGACGATCCCCAGGCGCTCGAAGCCACGCTGCGCGTCGCGTGCCGGGATGCCGACGCGATCATTACTTCGGGTGGCGTATCCGTCGGGGAAGCGGATTTTACGCGTGAAATGATGGCGCGGCTCGGCGAGGTCGCGTTCTGGAAGATCGCCATGCGCCCGGGCCGTCCTTTCGCATTCGGACGTCTGGACTGCGATGGCCGCAACGCGCTGCTGTTTGGCTTGCCCGGCAATCCGGCCGCCGTGATGTCGTCGTTCTACCAGATCGTGCGCGACGCGCTGTTTGCGATGATGGGTGCGGCGCCACAGCCGCTGCCGTGCCTGCCCGTGGCAACGGCCACGGCGATCGCGAAACGCCCCGGGCGTACTGAGTTCCTGCGCGGCATCCTGGCGCGGGACGCCGCCGGCCAATGGCAGGTCACCGTCGCCGGCGCGCAGGGCGCGGGTGTCCTTCGTACGATGAGCGAGGCCAACTGTTTCGTCGTGCTCGAGCATGGGCGCGGCGACGTGGCCGCCGGAGAGACGGTCGGGGTGACCGTTTTCGAAGGACTTGTCTGACGCCACTGTTAGCGACTGCGCGCAACGTCTTCTTTTACCGTCGATTCTTATAATGAAAAAACAGATTACCTACATCAGCCCGGGACAGACCGCCAAAGCCCTTGTATTGATCTATCTGACGTTCAGCATCCCGCTCGTGCTGCTGGCATTCCTGGCCGCCTTCCTGCGCTACGGCGACCTGCCCGGCCTGACCTTCTTCTCTGCGCTGCTCCTGAATGCCGTGCTCGGCTTCGTGCTGCTGTGGATTGCCTGCCACGCCTATAACTGGGTGGCCGTGCGTTTCGGCGGCATCGAGATCACGCTGTCGGACGTGCCCGAAACGGATTAGGGCCGGTTCACGCCAATATCGGGCTCGCGAACGTGTCCTGCCGGGCGGCCGTGCAGGCACGACCTTATTCCTCGTCGGCGAAGCCGTCCGCGCCAAGCAGCGCCGTCGCCTGTTCACCCGGCAACGCTTCGACCGTCTTGAGCTTGCGCGCCATCTGACGCGTGCGTACCTCCGCCTGATCGATGGACCGCGTCACCGTTTCCAGCTGCGATTTCGTCTTTGCCAGCACGTCGCCGAACTTGGTGAACTCGGTCTTCACCGCGCCGAGCACCTGCCAGACTTCGCTCGAACGCCGCTCGATGGCCAGCGTGCGGAAACCCATCTGCAAGCTGTTGAGCAATGCCGTCAGCGTTGTCGGGCCGGCTACCGTCACGCGGAAATCACGTTGCAACAGGTCCGACAGGCCCGGGCGGCGCAGGATTTCTGCGTACAACCCCTCCGTCGGCAGGAACAGCAGCGCGAAGTCCGTGGTGTGCGGGGGCGAAAGGTACTTCTCGGCAATCGTGCGCGCTTCCAACCGAATCCGCGCCTCCAGCGCCTTCGACGCCTCTTCAACGGCGGCCGGATCGGCACGCTCCTGCGCGTCGAGCAGGCGCTCGTAATCCTCGCGCGGGAACTTGGCATCGATCGGCAGCCAGACCGGCTTGCCCTGCTCGCCGTTGGCCCCGGGTAATGCAATCGCAAATTCGACGCGCTCGCCGCTGCCCGGCACCGTCGCGACATTCTTCGCGTACTGATCGCTGGTCAGCAGTTGATCGAGCAAGGCTTCGAGCTGCACTTCCCCCCAGATACCGCGCGTCTTGACATTCGTCAACACCCGCTTGAGATCGCCCACGCCGGCTGCCAGCGATTGCATCTCGCCCAAGCCGCGATGCACCTGTTCGAGCCGGTCGGATACGAGCTTGAACGACTCGCCCAGACGCTGTTCGAGCGTAGCATGCAGCTTTTCGTCGACGGTGCGGCGCATCTCTTCGAGCTTCGCCGCATTGTTGACCTCGATGTCCTTGAGCTTCTGTTCGAGCGTTGCGCGAACTTCCGCCAGACGCCGTTCGTTGCCTTCGCTCAATTGCGTCAGTTGCTGATGCTGCGCCTCGCCGAAGCGGCGCAGCGCCGCGGACTGTTCCTCACGCATCTGCTGACCGTTCTGCATCAGGCTCTGCCGCACCGCATCGAGCTGTGCAGCGTTGGATTCCGTCAGCTTGGCCAACTGCTGCGCGAAGCCGTCGATCTGATTGTTCTGGACGGTCGCCACACTCGTCATCTGCGCGGCCAGGGTCTGCTGGAACTGCGCCATCTGCGTACTCTGCTCTGCGCGGGCGGCCCGCGCCGTGTCCGCGAACTCCTCGCGCAAACCGCGCTCGGTGCGCTCGGCAGCACGCAGCAGATCGTCGCGAGTCGATGCCAACGCATCGCGCACCCCGGCATTGCCGTTGCCCGACCAGACCCGCACGGCGACCGCGATGATCACCAGCAGACTCAGCGCCGACAGCGCCACAAGCATCATTTCCACTGCGCAAACTCCTTACTTGCCGAGAACGGACGGATTCAGCAGGCATGGCGGCCTGCCCGCGTCGGCGCCGAACCCCAATGCGGCGATCAGATTGTCGGCCGCAAGATTCGCCATGCCGCGGCGCGTCGCCGCCGAGGCGCTCGCGATATGCGGCGTGAGCACGACGTTGGGCACCGTCAACAGATCGGGATGCACATTCGGTTCGCCTTCGAAGACATCGAGCCCGGCCGCCGCAATCCGTTTTTCCGCCAGCGCGCGCGCCAACGCCGCGTCGTCGACGATACCGCCACGCGCAAGGTTGACCAGCGTGGCCGTCGGCTTCATCTGCGCCAATTCCGCCGCGCCGATGGTGTGATGCGTGGCCGCCGAATACGGCAGCACCAGAATGACGTGGTCGGCACTCCGTAGCAGTTCGTCCTTGCCAACGTACGACGCCTTGCACGCCGCTTCCAGCGTTGCATCGAGCCGCGAGCGGTTGTGATAGACGACATGCATGTTGAATCCGGCGGCACGGCGCGCGATCGCCTGGCCAATGCGCCCCATGCCGATGATGCCGAGCGTGGCGCCGTGAATGTCGGCGCCAAGGAACATGTCGTACGCCCACTTGTCCCAGCGGCCCTCGCGCAGCCAGCGCTCGGATTCGGTGATACGGCGCGCCGTGGCCATCAGCAATGCCCAGCCGAAATCGGCGGTGGTTTCGTTGAGGACGTCCGGCGTGTTCGTGGCCATGACCCCCTTCGCGGTCATCGCGTCGAGGTCGAAGTTGTTGTAGCCAACCGCCATGTTGGCCACGACGCGCAGTTTCGGCGCCGCTGCCAGGACAGTCGCGTCGACGCGCTCGCTCGCCGTGGTCAGGGCACCGTCCTTGTCGGCAAGATGCGCAGCCAGTTGGGCCGGCGGCATGATGACGTCGGCATCGTTCGTTTCCACTTCGAAATACCGGGTCAGCCGTTCGATGACGTCCGGGAAGATCGCTCGCGCGACAAGGATTTTCGGTTTCACTTCGTCCGCCTCACTTGAAGAATACGGTCATGACGACGAACAGCGGCAACAGGATCGCGCCTGACCACAGCATGTAGCCGAAGAAACTCGGCATCTTGATGCCGCGCTGCTCCGCGATCGCCTTGACCATGAAGTTCGGCGCATTGCCGATGTATGTGTTGGCGCCCATGAACACGGCGCCGGCCGAAATTGCCGCCAGCGTGGAGGCGCCTGCCGTCATCAACGTCTGCGCATCCCCGCCGGCCGTGTTGAAGAACACGAGATAGGTCGGCGCGTTGTCGAGGAACGACGACAACAGGCCGGTGGCCCAGAAGTACATCACGTTGTTCGGTTCGCCACCGGGGCCGCTCACCAGGCGGATCACCCAGCCCAACGCCCCTGCCTCGCCGGCACGCAGGATCTCGACCACGGGGATAATCGTGAGGAAGATGCCGGCGAACAGCTTCGCGACTTCCTTCATCGGCTCCCAGTTGAAATCGTTGCCGGTACGCGCGGTCTTGGGCGTGATCGCGAGCGAAATCAGCACGACGATCAGGAGCCCTGCGTCGCGCGCGATATTCTGCAGCTCGACCGGCGTGCCCGCCACGTCGAACACGACCCCCGGCTTCCAGATGCCGCTCATCAGCACGAGACCCACCGCCGCTGCCAGCAGGAAGAAATTGCGCTTGCCGTCGAGGCTCACGGGCGGGGCGTCCGGCGTGGGATCGAGCCGGGAGATCTTCTGCTCATCCGGCTGACGGAAGTAATAGCTGTCGATGATGAAGAACAGCAGCAGCAGGATCCCGCACGCCATCAGCGTTTCAGGCCACAGTTGTGCCGTGGTCCAGAAAAAATCGACACCCTGCAGGAAGCCAAGAAACAGCGGCGGATCGCCCAGCGGCGTCAGCGAGCCCCCTGCGTTGGCGACAAGAAAAATGAAAAACACGACCACATGCACATTGTGCTTGCGGTTATCGTTCGCGCGGATCAACGGACGAATCAGCAACATGGCCGCGCCCGTCGTGCCCATGATGCTCGCAAGGAAGGTGCCGAGCGCGAGCAAGCCGGTATTGAGCTTCGCGGAACCGTGCAGATTGCCGCGCACGCAGATGCCGCCCGCAGCGGTATACAGCGCGATCAGCAGGATGACGAACGGAATGTATTCGGCCACGAGCGCATGCACCGCGCCGTGCCACGCCGGCCCCACGCCTTGCACGAGCGCGAACGGGAGAAAAAAGGCTGCCGCCCAGAACGCGGAGATCTTGCCGAAATGGTGATGCCAGAACGCCGGCGCGAGCAATGGCCCGAGCGCAATCGACAGGAGCAGCCCCGCGAACGGCACGCCCCACGCTGCGCTCAGTTGCGCGCCGTTGAGCTCAGCCGCCTGGACGGCTGGGCTCAGCAGGGTGAGAAAGACGATAGCGAACGCGCCGGGAAACAGTTTTTGCATGCGGTCATGGCCCCTTGTGGTTATGTTGTAAAGCCAGTTCGAGTCCTGCGCCGGCCCGAAGTGCCCGCCCCTCCCCAACGATTGGGAATTCCCCCAAAACACAGCGCAAACGCCCGGCGGACGCCGCGTATTGTCAATGCGTCCCGCGCCTGCGCTCACGCGCCGTCGACAAGGATCACGTGGACGCGATACGGCCCATGCGCGCCGAGCACGAGCGTCTGCTCGATGTCGGCAGTGCGTGAGGGCCCCGCAATGAAGTTCGTCGCGCGCGCCAGTTGGCCGCGCTCGCTGCGCACCAGCGCGAAGGCATCTTCATGCCCCGCGACCACGCGCGAAACCGGCACGATCGCCACGTGCGTTTCCGGCAGCAGCGTCGCCGAAGCGAAGGTTTCCGGCCCGGACTGCATCATCAGCGCGCCGGTTTCGGCCACGGCGCAGAAACAGCCGGTAATGCCGACGAGATCGGTACCGTGCGGCTTGCGGAATTCGACATGGCAACCGGCGCCGGCCCAGTCCAGTGCGCTCAGTGTCGGCCACGCGATGGCGTCCGTCGGCAATTCCCGGGCCTTGAGATACGCGGCGACCGCCGCCGGCGCGTCGGCCAGCGCAGGCACGCGCGCGATTGTCGTGGCCAGCGCTTCCGCCTTCAGGATGAAATGCGCGACGAGGTCGTCGGGCAATGCCGGACGCGGGCCCGACGGATGGTGCGCAAGGTAGTCCTGTGCCGCCGCATGTTCCGTCTCGCGCAATTCGGCGGGGCGCTGCTGCGCACCGCGGATGCGGGCAAAAATGCGATTGCGGGCGTCGGAGGTGTCCATGCGAGCTTCCTGATGAGCCGGCGACGACTGGGGAAAGAAACCCTGGCGAGACACTCGGGTGAGCCTCTCGGACGAGAATCGGGCCAATCACGGCCGGCGGGGCGATCCGCAATTATACCGGCACGCAGGCGCCCGCGCGCGGCGAAACCTGCCCCGGCGCACACGCAGCGGGCCTGTCGGTCAACCGCATGAATCGGGCGCATCAGGTCTCAGGCGTCAATTCCCGGCCAGTACCGGGATCTCGAAGACTTGCCGCAAATACGCGAGATAGGCCTCGTCATCGCACATATTCTTGCCCGGCGAGTCCGTCAGCTTGGCGACCGGCTGCCCGTTGCAACGGACCATCTTGATGACGATCTGCAACGGCTGGTAGCCGAGATCGTTGGTGAGGTTCGTGCCGACGCCGAAGGCAAGCTTGCAGCGATGGCCGAAACGCTCGAACAGCTGCAGCACCTTGGGGATGTCGAGGCCGTCCGAGAAGATCATCGTCTTGGTTCGGGGATCGACGCGATTGTCCGCATAATGCTGCAGGAGCCGCTCCCCCCAGGCGAACGGATCGCCCGAATCGTGACGCGCGCCGTCGAACAGCTTGCAGAAATACATGTCGAAGTCGCGCAGGAAGGCCGACATACCGTAGACGTCCGACAACGCGATCCCGAGGTCGCCTCGGTACTCCTTGGCCCAGACTTCGAAGCCGTAAATCTGAGAATCCCGCAGGCGCGGGCCCAGTGCTTGGCACGCCTGCAGGTATTCATGCGCCATCGTCCCGAGCGGTGTCAGGTTGTGCTTGTGCGCGTAGTAGACGTTGCTGGTCCCGGCGAACTGGTCGCCGAGCTTGTCAATCAGCGTCAGGATGACTTCCTCGTGCCACTCCCGCGAGAAGCGGCGGCGCGTGCCATAGTCGGCGATCTTGCAATCGCCGTAGTCCGGGCGGGACAGCAGCGCGATCTTTTCCTTCAGCCGGCCGCGCCCTTCCTGATACGCGGGCCGGCGCTGCGTGTTGCGGAAATAGACCTCGTTGACGATCGCCAGCACGGGAATCTCGAACATGATCGTATGCAGCCACGGCCCCTGGATCGTGATGTCGATCTCACCGTTGCCCTTGGGCGACGGCTGCACGTCAATATATTTCTCGTTGAGACGGAACAGATCGAGGAAATCGATGAAATCGCTCTTGATGAAACGCATGCTGCCCAGGTATTCCAGCTCCGATTCGGAGAACCGCAGTCCACACAGCAGGCGGATTTCCTCACGGATTTCAGCGACATAAGGTGTCAGATCGACGCCCTCGGTGCGGCACTTGAAGCGGTATTCCACCTGCGCCGCCGGAAAATGATGCAGCACCACCTGCATCATCGTGAATTTGTACAGATCGGTGTCGAGCAGCGAAGTAATGATCATGACGACAAGCTCATCGGGCGCTTTTGCGCGAACGGGATGACGAAACGGCATTTCGGCGAATGTGGCACAATGCCGCGCGCCGCGACACGCGCGGGCAGGGCCCTTTTCGATGTTACCGCAAAGCGCGGCGCGACTGCGCCTGGCGGGCACCTACGGCCTGCCGGCAAGGGTATGCTGCGCTACAATAACGGTTTGTTGGATATGCGGCCACCCGAAGCCGCCCTGTTCCCTCAGGAGTTGGAATGACCCACGTTGTCACCGAAAACTGCATCAAGTGCCGCTACACCGACTGCGTCGACGTCTGTCCCGTCGATTGCTTCCGCGAGGGCCCGAATTTCCTGGCCATCGATCCGGACGAGTGTATCGACTGCGCGGTCTGCGTGGCCGAATGTCCCGTCAACGCGATCTATGCCGAGGAAGACGTGCCTGGCGATCAGCAAGCCTTCATCGGCCTGAACGCCGAACTGGCGCTGGCCTGGCCCAGCATCACCAAGACGAAGGCCCCGCTTCCCGATGCCGACGAATGGAAGGACATCACGGACAAGCTGCAGCACCTGGAGCGCTGAGCCTGGCGCCCTGAGTCCGGCGCCCTGGCGCGGGCCGTCGGCCTGCCCGGCGGCGCCCCGACAGGTGCGGGGTGGCGCTAACCAGGGCACGCCGCTCGCGAATTTCGCCGCAAGGTGTTGACAGCGGCCAAAACGCCCTACTATAATCGCTTTCTCTTTTGATCCCCGATAGCTCAGTTGGTAGAGCGACGGACTGTTAATCCGCAGGTCGCTGGTTCGAGCCCAGCTCGGGGAGCCAAGATTCAAGAGCAAAAGCCTCGCGGCATGCGGGGCTTTTCTTTATATCGGTGACACGTGCACCGAGCCATGATTTGATCCCCGATAGCTCAGTTGGTAGAGCGACGGACTGTTAATCCGCAGGTCGCTGGTTCGAGCCCAGCTCGGGGAGCCAAAACAACAAAAAAGCCTTGCCATTGTGGCAAGGCTTTTTTGTTTCTGCGCCGGGCACCGAACATGCCCGGCCAGTCGATTGAGCGCTTACTCGCTCGCCGGCGAAACCAATTGGACACCACCGGCGCACGTCGACGGCTGGTTGACGCTGTTGATCCAACGCTTGCGCATCGGGGCGAGCAGGAACTTCGCCGAGGCGGCAGCCACGATACTGATCGTGGCTGCGGCGATAAACACACGATCCCAGTGACCGCCGACCGACAGCACCGAGGCCAGTGGCACCAGCAATGCTGCCGTTCCCTTGGCCGTATAGAGCGTGCCGGCATTCGCCGCGGCATTCTTGGTACCGAAGGTATCGGCACACAGCGCCGGGAAGATCGAGAAAATTTCGCCCCAGCACAGGAACGTCATTGCCGCGAAGAACACGAACGCATACGGATTCTGACCAAACTGCATCAGGCCCAGCATGGCCACACCTTCGCCGAGGAAGACGATGAACATGGTGTTCTCACGACCGATCTTGTCCGACACGAAACCGCACAACGGACGCGTGAAGCCATTGCACAGATTATCGACCGACAGCGTCATCGTCAGCAGCGGAAGCGTTGCACCGAACAGCGTGATCGGCAGTTTGGCGATGCCGAAGTCCTTGGCGATCGGGCCGATTTGCGCCGTCGCCATCAGGCCACCCGCCGCCACGGCCACGAAACAGATGTAGATCACCCAGAACACCGGCGTCTTGATCATCTGGCCCGGCGAGTAATCGACACTCGACGCCATATTGCGGCGCGAAACCACTGCGCCCTTTGGCGCACGCGGCTTGATCAACAGCAGCGCGAGCACAAAGATCGCGACGCCCTGGATGATCCCGAAATTGAAGAAGGCCGATTCATACCCTGACGAACGAATCATGTTCGCGATCGGAATCACCGTGATGGCCGCGCCTGCACCGAAGCCGGCAGCCGTCAAGCCGGCGGCCAGGCCGCGGCGATCCGGAAACCACTTCAACGCATTGCCCACGCACGTGCCGTAGACACACCCCGCGCCGATACCGGCGATAACCGCTGCCGTGTAGAGCACCGGAAGCGTTGACGCGTACGAGTACATCACCCACGACAAGCCGACACACACCGCACCGCCGGCCACGACCGGCCGCGGACCAAAGCGGTCGACCAGCCAGCCCTCGATCGGGACCAGCCACGTTTCCACGACGATGAAGATGGAAAACGCCACCTGAATGGCCGCCGTCCCCCATTGGTGCTTGCTGTTCATGGGCTCGACAAACAGCGTCCACGAATATTGCAAATTGGCCACCAGGCCCATACAGATGATGCCGATCACGAGTTGTGACCAACGCCCACCCAGAAAGGGCGACTTCCCTCCCTGTTGTTGCGCTCCTGCTTGCATGACTTGCCTCCTGTCCTGTCCGATGAATCGCGGCGGGCCGATCGCGTCTGAATGCGTCTCGGGTTCCGCCGTCATCGCGACCGGCGCGCCGTGATACACGGCACGCCAGGCGCCTCCTGGCATTACATGCGGCTCTGATATCGGCCGCTGAATCGCGGAGCGTTCCCTGGCGGGCGCGCTCGCGGGGGTGGTCCCCCGGCTCGTTACATATAGCGGCCCGGCCAATGGACCGGTCCGGCGAATTCATCGGTGCGGCGACGCGGGATGAGCGCGACGGCAAGTGGCCGGCAATCGATGTAGTCGCTTGAAAGCTGCGCTAGTGTGGCGGGCATCGGTGCTGAATATCTATTGAGGATTTCTGCGATGCCCCACACACATCAGGCCGGCGCGGCACACGGACGCGTCGTTGCCTGGGTACTGATATACAAGATTCAATATATTTAATTCCATATACTTTTACGGTTCCAAAGTTAGACGACGGACCGATGGCTGTCAAGGGGATTGACCCTGCATGACCGGGACGTATCACGTCATGGCGGGGAATGCATTGAGGCGGCGGCATCTGTCCGGCGCGTCTCGAACGCCGCGAGGACGGGGTTCCGGCAGTAAGTGCGGGCGCACGTCCGGACGAAAACGCGCTGCTCGTCCGATAACGAACGGCGCAACGCGTCAGGGAAAACGATGAGACGTAAGCGGGCTTTTAAAACGTGCTGACCAATCGACTCAGGTACCGGAGCTATCGACGGTATTGGCGGTATTGGCGGTATTGGCGCGGATGAATGCGAGGTGGTCTTGCAGGTGGCGTGTTGCGGCGCAGGCGTCCCGGGTGGCGACGGCATTGAAGATGCGGCGGTGCTGGTCGATGAGTTCTTCGAGGTCGGCGCCATGGCCGACGATCGCTTGGTAATTGTCGGCGACCGAGCCGCGCAACAGTTCGAAGATGGCGTGCATCAAGTGCACGAGGACAAGATTGTGGGTCGCTTCAGCCAGTGCAAGATGGAACTGGGCATCGAGCTCCGGCATATGCGTGAGCAGCGATTTGCCGGCATTGCCATCGCGGCCGTCCTGTCCGGCTGCGAACGCGGCCTCGAGCGCTTCGAGCACTTGTCGCAAACGTGCGATGTCTTCCGACGTCGCACGGGCAGCCGCCAACTCCACTGCTTTGGCTTCAAGCACTTCGCGCATTTCCAGCACGTCGTCGACGGTTTTGCTGTGGCGCGACATGAGCTGAGACAACGGCTCGGCCAGCAGCGGCTGGCTGGCATTGGCAACGAGGTACCCTCCGCCGGCGCGTCCGACAATGACACCGCGCGATTCAAGGCGCAGCAAAGCTTCCCGCAGCGACGGACGCGACACCCCCATCTGCTGAGCCAGGTCACGCTCGGACGGCAGCGCCGAACCGGGCGCCAGACGTCCTTCGACGATCATCGTCTCGAGTTGCTCATAGACCATATCGGACAGACGCAAGCGCGGCGGCGGCGTCACGGGGGCAAACGGCGACGCCGAGGCAGCGCCTGCGGCGGCAGGCAAATTCGGCGACGAAATCGACGACTCATTGGTAGCCATGTCGGTTCTCTGGATTCTCAAAATTCTCAGACGCAACGATACAGGATGCCGCGCGTGCTTGGGACCGGCTTTTGCCGCACGAGATTTGAAGCGTATCCCTTTGCGCGTCAGCCCGACCTCACCGGAGCGGGAACTCCACGATGCATGCCGCCGGCAATGGCGCTGGTTTTGCGAAGCAAACGTAGGTCCGTTGGCGGCCCCGGAAGTGTGGGGAAACGCGCGCCGCAAGTGGCGACGCTTTAACGGCGACGTCTTCCAAGCGAGCCCGGCCCAAGGGTAAACCCTCTAGCCACACCCTCAACAATCCCTT
The DNA here is from genome assembly GCF_902459695.1 of Pandoraea terrae. Taxonomy (GTDB): domain Bacteria; phylum Pseudomonadota; class Gammaproteobacteria; order Burkholderiales; family Burkholderiaceae; genus Pandoraea; species Pandoraea terrae. The sequence continues at coordinate 171,824 of NZ_CABPRZ010000005.1, read as the reverse complement.
ACGATAACGCCACGAAACGTCTGGTCTACCAGTCTACCGGTAGCCCAGAATACCACTGACGCAGGCCCGATACCAACACTTCGCTGCAACGAGCCAAGCGTGACAACCCAGAGACGAGACGTCCCATCATGACCTCGAACGCCTTCGGCCCGCCTGCGGCCGGCGCGCCCCCCTCCGCTGGCGAAACCGCCAACGCCCAACCGCAGCGCGATCCTGCCGAAACGGTCGCCGCTTTGCGCACCGCCGTTCCCGACTGCCAATGGCTCACCGATCGCGAACGCATGACACCTTACGAGTGCGACGGACTTGCCGCCTACCGCCGACTGCCCCTCGCCGTGGTGCTTCCGGAAACCGAAGACCAGGTCTGCCATATCCTCCAAGCCTGCAATCGCCTGCAAGTGCCTGTCGTGCCTCGCGGCGCGGGAACTGGCCTGTCGGGCGGCGCCACGCCCATCACCGACGGCATCGTCCTCTCGCTCGCCAAATTTAAGAAAATTCTTAACGTAGACGCCTATGCCCGTACCGCGACCGTGCAGCCCGGGGTCCGGAATCTCGCCGTATCGGAAGCCGCCGCGCCCTACGGCTTGTATTACGCGCCCGATCCGTCCTCCCAGATCGCATGCACCATCGGCGGCAACGTTTCGGAAAACTCCGGCGGCGTGCACTGCCTAAAGTACGGCCTGACCGTCCACAATGTCCTGCGCGTGCGCGCGGTCACCATGGCCGGCGAGATCGTCGAATTCGGCTCGCACGCCCTTGATACCCCCGGCCTTGATTTGCTCTCCGTGTTCATCGGCAGCGAAGGCATGTTCTGCGTGGTCACGGAAGTCACCGTCAAACTGGTGCCGAAGCCCCAAGTACAGCAAGTGATCATGGCCAGTTTCGATGACGTGGAAGCCGGCGGAAATGCCGTAGCCGCCATCATCGCCGCCGGCATCATCCCTGCCGGCCTTGAAATGATGGACAAACCGGCCACGCAAGCCGTCGAGGCGTTCGTTCACGCCGGCTACGATCTTGACGCCGCCGCCATCCTCCTGTGCGAGGCGGACGGCACCGCCGAAGAAGTCGCCGAAGAAATCGCACGTGTGTCGCAAGTGCTACGCGCAAGTGGCGCAACGCGCATCCAGGTATCGGCGTCGGAAGCGGAACGCCTGCGCTTCTGGTCCGGCCGCAAGAATGCTTTCCCCGCCGCCGGACGCATGTCGCCCGATTACTACTGCATGGACGGCACGATCCCGCGGCGCACGATCGGCACGCTGCTCAAGCGCATCGAGGCCATGCAAGCGCAGTATGGGCTGCGTTGCATCAATGTATTTCATGCCGGCGACGGCAACATGCATCCGCTGATCCTGTTCAACGGCAACGACCTCGACGAATGGCACCGCGCCGAAGCCTTCGGCAGCGACATCCTGGAAGCGTGCGTGGAACTCGGCGGCACCGTCACCGGGGAGCATGGCGTCGGCATCGAGAAGATCAACTCGATGTGCGTGCAGTTCTCACCGGAAGAACGCGACGCCTTCTTCGCCGTCAAGCGCGCCTTCGATCCGGCCGAATTGCTCAACCCGGACAAGGCCATCCCCACGCGGGCCCGTTGCGCCGAGTACGGCAAGCTGCACGTGCGCCACGGCCTGTTGCCGCATCCCGAACTGCCGAGGTTCTGATGAATCATCCACAATCCCCCCCGATCGATGCGCAAGCAATCCTCGCGGCACTGCGTGCCCAGGTCGTCGCCGCCGCCGAGCGCGGGACGCCGCTCGAGATTCGCGGCGGCGGCACGAAAGCCTGGTATGGCCAGGCGCCCGCAGGCGAACGCCTCGACATGCGCGCGTATCGCGGCATTGTCGCGTACGATCCTGCCGAACTTGTCATCACCGCCCGGGCCGGCACGCCGCTCGCGGAAATCGAAGCGGCGCTTGCGCTGTGCGGTCAGCTCCTGCCGTTCGAGCCGCCGCACTATGGGCCGGGCGCCACGCTCGGCGGATGCATCGCTGCAGGGCTGGCCGGACCGCGCCGCCCGCATGTGGGCGCACCGCGCGATTTCGTGCTCGGCGCCGTCATCATGAACGGCCGGGGCCAAGTGCTGCATTTCGGCGGTCAGGTCATGAAAAACGTAGCCGGCTATGATGTGTCGCGCGTACTCGCGGGCGCACTCGGTACGCTGGGCGTCATCCTCGAACTGTCAATCAAGGTACTTCCGCGGCCCGTCGCCGAAGCGACGCTGTCGTTCACGATGCCCCAATCGGAAGCGCTCGAACGTCTCAATCGCTGGGGCGGTCAGCCGCTGCCTTTGTCGGGCTCATGCTGGCATGCCGGGGAACTGCGGGTTCGGCTCGCGGGCGCCGGCGCCGCCGTCGATGCGGCACGCGCCGCGATGGGCGGCATCGACGTCGACGCCCGCGCCGCCGTTGCCTTCTGGACTTCCTTGCGCGAACAGACCCACCCCTTCTTCGCGCGCTCGCCCGTCAGCGCGCCCGGCGCGGCGCTGTGGCGACTGTCGGTGCCGCAGACCGCCGCGCCTTTGCCGCACGCCCAGGAACAACTGATCGAATGGGGCGGTGCGCAGCGCTGGTGGATTCCCACTGCGGAAAACGGCCCCAGCGCCGGCGAAATCCGCGAAATCGCCGCAGCGGCCGGCGGCCATGCTACGCTGTTCCGGCATGGGGATAAAGCGGCCGGGGTTTTCACGCCGCTGCCGGAGGCGCAGCACGCCATAGGCGAGCGCCTGCAACAAGCCTTCGACCCCAGCCGGATTTTCAATCGCCATCGGTTGTACGCTGCCTAAAAGACGATGCAAACGAACCTCGCAGATTTTCTCCGCAACACGCCTGACGGCGACGAAGCCGAAAGCATTCTCCGCAAATGCGTTCATTGCGGCTTCTGCACCGCCACATGTCCGACGTATCAATTGCTGGGCGACGAACTCGACGGTCCGCGCGGCCGTATCTACCTGATCAAGCAAATGGTCGAGGGGCAACCAGTCACACGGGAAACGCAGCTTCATCTCGACCGCTGCCTGACCTGCCGCAGTTGCGAAAGCACCTGCCCATCGGGCGTGCAGTACGGGCGCCTCGCGGAAATCGGCCGCCGGCATGTCGACGCCAAGGTCGGCCGCCCCGCCGGGGAGCGCGCCTTGCGCTGGACGCTTGCGCAGATCCTGCCCAACCGCGCCCTGTTCACGCCCGCGCTGCGCCTGGGCCAACAGTTCCGCACACTCTTGCCGCGCACCCTGCGCGAGAAGGTGCCGCACCGCCAACGCTCCGGCGCATGGCCGCAAGCGTCGCACGCGCGCCGCATGTTGATGCTCGAGGGTTGCGTGCAGCCGTCGATGCTGCCGAACGTGAACAAGGCCACGGCGCGCGTGCTCGACGCGCTCGGCATTGAGACCGTGCGCCCTGAAGCCGCAGGCTGCTGCGGCGCCATTCGCCTGCACCTGAACTATCACGAAGACGGTCTCGCCGATCTGCGCCACAACATCGATGCCTGGTGGCCGGCCATCGAGGCGGGCGCGGAAGCCATCGTCATCAACGCCTCCGGTTGCGGCGCCACGGTCAAGGAATACGGCCACCTCCTTCGCCACGATCCCGCTTACGCGGGCAAGGCGCAGCGCGTCTCGGAACTCGCGCGCGATATCTCCGAAGTCCTGCTCGACAACATCGACACGCTCAAGGCGCACGTGCAACTGCGCAAGCACGGCAAGATTGCGTATCACCCGCCGTGCACGCTGCAACATGGGCAGCAGCTCAAGGGCGTGGTCGAGCGCTTGCTGTCGCAACTGGGCGTGAATGTGGCGCTGCCCGCCGACAGCCACATCTGCTGCGGATCGGCGGGTACCTATTCGGTCACGCAACCCGAGTTGTCGCACCGCCTGCGAGACGCAAAACTTGCCGCCATCGAAGCGCTCGAACCCGAGCTCGTCGTGTCGGGCAATGTCGGCTGCATCTGCCATCTGCAAGCCGGCACGCACACGCCGGTGCAACACTGGATCGAACTCGTCGACCGTCTCCTGGCGCCCGCCTGACCCGCGCTCTACCGCGGCGTTCCCCGCTACCCCGCGCCGCGTACGACAGGTACGCGGCGCCCGGCATCCGTGTTTCGCCCTACCCCGAACGGGGGACGCCGCCGGCGACTGCGCCCGCCTATAACGAACCATGCCGGCGCGTATGTGTCCTGCGCGGCCGTGAGGTCGAATCGCGCGCCGTATCGCTCGTCCGATGCCACGCATCGGAACCCGGAGGTCACCATGTCTCGCAAATACATCGACTGCCGCGCGTTTCCCAGCGACATCAAGTGCACCGTTGCACTCTCGGCCGACTCGGAAGACGAATTGCTCGAAGCTGCGGTGCAGCACGCGGTGAGTGTCCACAAGCACGAGGATTCGCCGGAATTGCGCAAGATGCTGCGCAGCGCGTTCCAGGACGGCACACCGCCGATCGCGGCGCCGAAGCCCGCGGCTTGAAGATATCAGCGGATCACCAGCGCACACTCAGCAGACACCGGACGAGATCGGCCTGACGCGCCGTGCCGGTCTTGCGAAAGAGATGCTTGAGATGGGTGCGCACCGTTGCCGGGGCGATGCCGAGTGCATCGGCCACGGCGGGCAGGGTGTGGCCTTGCGCCAGACGCCAGCCGATCGCGGCCTCGCGCGGCGTCAGTCCGAAATGACGCGCCAGCACACTCGCGGATGACAAGGCGAGCGGCTGTCCGTCGTCGAGAAACAGGGCGACGCGCGCAGGGCCCGTTGGATTGCCGGGGCCGAGCGGCATGGCGCGAATCATCAGACTGCAACGCGGATCGGTCCCGGTCAGGCGAAGGTGCAGATCGCCCGGCTCGGCGCCGCTGTTGGCTGCGGCTGCCGCGAGAATGAGATGCCTCAGGTGCGCGGTTTGTGCAGGATCCGCCGCACACACCGTGCGGTCTTCCAGATGCAGCGCGTCACCCCTTGCGAGCATGCGCGCGGCCACGCGATTCACAAAATGGGATGCGCCGTAGCGGTCGACCAGCAGCACGCCCAACTCGATCCGGTCGAGCGCCGCCCCCGTCTGCGCCGCCCGCGCCTCCGCCGCCAGGCAGCGCCGCCGCCATCGGTCCGCACCGTTCGCGGTACGCGCATCGAGCGCCCGGAGCGCCATACGTTTCCTCCTGTCCCCGGTCGTGCATCGAATTTCATTATAGGAAGCGCCCGGCTAAGGGATAACACCGGGTCGCCCGTCAATTGCATGGCAATTGCATGAATTGCATATCGCACAATTCTGCCCCTATACTGAATCAAACGAGCGACAGGCGATTGTCGGATGGCGTCATTCACCAACAGCCACGCGAATGCGATGCTGCCGCAGCTACCGCAACAAGGGCCGGATACCTGACAGGCAATCGGCCAGGGAGAGGATTGTGCAAGCGAAGGTGTTGGATTATCGCGAACTCGCGAAGAAACGCGTGCCGCGATTTGTCTTCGACTATCTTGAAGGCGGCGCCGAAGATGGGCGTACGCTTGCGCGCAACCGTGCCGCGTTCGAACGTCTGATTTTCCGGCCGCGCGTGTTGACTGACGTCAGCGACTGCCAGCCCGGCACCACCCTTTTCGGCAAACCGCTTGCGCTGCCGTGCATCGTCGGCCCCACGGGTTTGAATGGGCTGTTCTGGCCGCGTGCCGATGAGCTCCTGGCGCTTGCCGCCCACGCCCACGGCGTGCCGTTCGTGCTGTCGACGGCGTCGACGTCGCTGCTGGAGGACGTTCGCGACGCCACGTCCGGTGAGCTGTGGATGCAGTTGTATGTCCAGCAGGATCGCCGCATCGCCGAAGATCTGATGCGGCGCGCGCGTGCCGCGGGCTACACGACGCTGGTCCTCACTGTCGACGTGCCCGTGCACGGCAAGCGCGATCATGACCGGCGCAACGGCTTCAAATTGCCGCTGCGTGTCACGCGCAAGCTGGCCGCGGACGTCGTCACGCATCCTCACTGGTGTTGGCAGATGCTGCGCCACGGTTCGCCGCAATTACCCAATCTCGCGCGCAGCGCCGGGGTGCTGCCGAACATGCAGACGCAGGCCGCCTCGCTGAGCCGCCAGATGGATCTCTCGCTGGCGTGGTCCGACATCGGGTGGTTGCGCCGTCATTGGGATGGCCCGGTGATGGTCAAGGGCATCCAGTCGGTCGACGATGCCCGTCAGGCGATGCAGCACGGCGTTAACGGGATCGTGCTGTCGAATCACGGCGGCCGTCAGCTGGAGAGTGCGCCGTCCGCATTGGAATTGTTGCCGGCCACGCTCGACGCGGTCGGCAAGCAGGTCGATGTGCTTGTCGACGGCGGCGCACGGCGCGGCAGCGACATTGTCAAGGCGATCGCCCTCGGCGCGCGTGCGGTACTGCTGGGCCGCGCACCGCTCTACGGTGTATGCGCGCGGGGCGGCAAGGGCGCGATGGAGGTGATGCAGATCCTGCAGGAAGAAATCGAAATCACGCTGCGGCTGCTTGGCCGCAGCCATCTCCACGACCTCGGCCGCGACGCGCTCGATGCGCGAGCCCTGGCGCAGCTCGACGCGATTTGAGCGCGGCACCCGGGCCATTCAACACAAGGAAATTCGCGTGGATATCCGAGACAACCCCTTAGCAAGCGGGCGCGACGCCAGTCCAGGCAATGGCGATGACGATCGCGCCGCCTCGTCGCTATTCGTCAGCTCGACGGCCAAGGCGTTCCGTGTGCTGCACGCGTTCGACGGCGCGGCCCGCTACATGACGCTGGCCGATATCGCCCGTGCTGCGGAACTTGACCGCAGCGCGACGCAGCGGCTTGTCTATACGCTCGAAGCGCTGGGCTACCTGCGCCGTGTGCCCGAGACGAAAACCTACGGGCTGACGTCGAAGGTGCTACAGTTTTCGTTCAACTATGTGCGCTCGCACGAGTTGATCGACAAGGCGCTGCCCTATTTGCTGGAGATCAACCGCACGCTCGGCGAAACGACGAATCTGCAGGAGATCGACGGCCGCCAGATCGTGTTCGTCGCACGTTTCCTGTCGCGCCATCTGGTCAATGTGGACATCGCGGTCGGCAGCCGCTTGCCGGCCTTCTGTACGGCGTCGGGCACGGCGATCCTGTCGCGGCTGCCTGCAGCGGAGCAGGATGCCATGCTCGCGGCGGAAACGCTGATGCCGATCACGCCGTACACGGAGATCGACCCGGACAAACTGCGCCGGCGCATCCGCCGGGCGGCGGAACAGGGTTACGCGATCGTCGCAAACGAAACCGTGCTTGGCGATATTTCCGTTGCCGCACCGATCATCGACCAACGCGGCATTGCGGTGGCTGCGATCAACATCTCCGTGCCGACGTCGCGCTGGACGGTCGAGAAGGTGGAGGCTGAACTCGCCAAGTATGTGCAAGTCGCCGCAACTTCCATCTCCAAGGCGAAATTCAACGGGTACGGGCGTTAGGCGTCGCTGCTTCTTCGCTTGCCTATTTGCGCTCGCTCCGGCCGCAACCCTTCGTGCCTATTCATGCTCACGCCGGCCGCAACTGCCCTTCTTGCCTATTGATGCTCGCGCCAGCCGCAGCATTGGCCCGCTTTCCGCTCCCGACAGAACACACGTACGCGGAAAGCGGGCCAACGCTCCGGCGAACCGCCATCGTTCCGTCGACACACTGCCTCAAGCCTCCCAATGCTTGCCCCAGTCTGACGCGACAGCCGTCTCCACAAGCCGCTCCACGCGGCATGCCGATTCCCGGACTCGCTCTCGAGGGACCGGCGTCGACTCCGATAATCGTCATGCCGTGATACCCCGGCGGTCCACACAGCCCCCGCGGCCTCGGGGCCGTAAACCGAACGCGGGTTTCGACGTACCGGCACCGCGCGATGCGCCCCAGTTCGTTGAAGCCCTCCGTGTAATCCGGCCTTATCGCGAAGGTCCGGGCGGTAACGCATCGATAGCCGCCCGGATGCCATGACATCCGGGCAAAGCTGCGCCTGTGTTACGCGGCACGCGACTGCGTGCGATTGACGGCGTGGTTCCGCTGCTCGAAGATTTTCGCCGAAAGCTCATGCGCAGTGCTCGCGAGTGCTTCGAGTTGTTCAAAGAACGCATGCACGAATTCCTCATCCAGCGAATCGATCCCGCCTTGGCCACCCACCATCGACAGCGCGACGATCTTGCCAGTCACATTGCGCAGTTCAACCGCACGTTCATCCTGCTCACTGGAGCACTGGGCAATCGCTTCGTCTTCCGGGGAAAGTTGACGCTCAACTTCAGACATAACACCTCCAACACAACAAAGTGGGTTTGCGCCCGCTCAGCGCTGTCGTGGGAGTGACGTGAGAGATAGCGTTCCGATGACGAACGGGTGGGCGGGCACCAGGCCGGGGTGAGATACCGTGCAATTCCCATGGAGAAAAACGGCCGATCCGAAGATCGCCCAACCTGAGCCCGCCCGTAGAGAAATGACGTGCGCAGTCGGTGCACGACGGGCCGCGCCGAAGCGCGGCCGTGTGCCCATGGCAATTGCTACCGGGATCTCACTCCCGTATCGCGATTGGGTCGCGACAAGGAAAAGCTTACGCGCGGCACTCGGCATGTACAAGGCGATATGCCGCCAATTCTATCGTTTTGCGCGACTTTCAGAATCGTCCGAGAAAATCATTAGGATAACGTGCCTGTTTTCCGTTTAGTTGCCTTCCGACACCGCACTGCGCCAGCACGAACAGGCGTCAAGCCGCGTTTCATGGGAAAAATCACATTTGCTTGTGCCTGTGCGAGAAACCAACGGTATGCGGTTCACGGCGACGAGAAAAGCGCTTATCGTGCGCTCTCTGTGCGTCCTCCTTATGAGGAACTTGCGTAAGTGGCGTCACGCCTGCGCGATGCATTTTCGATCACGTTTTTGCTGGAGTGAAGCACGTCTGGCGAGTTGATTGATGGCGCCATGAAATACATAGGTTTAATTAATTATCAGACTGAAAACATTCAAGGAATAGTGCATGAGCGACGGGCAGGGTAAAGACCGGCATCTATTGGGAACGGGCCGGACCAATAGCCGCAACCCCGGCACCAGCAACGTGGACATCATGGTCCCGGGCGAGACGCTGGTGTTTCTGCGTCCGGAAACCGGCGAGCTGGTGGTGGTGCCGGCAGACAAATCGAACCTGCTTCGCTCGCACTACAACGGCCTGAGCACCGCAGTGGCGGAATTTCACTCGGCCAATCACGCGGTGCAGATGTGCGATGAGCACTTGCAGGATCTTCGCTTGAAGCATGCCTCGAAGGCAGATCAGGACGCTGCTGAGCGTGTGCTTGGGCTCGCATTGGATTGGCAAGCGGAGGCGCACGAGACGCAATATCGCGAATTCCAACAACTGGGGCCGTTGCCCGACGAGGCGCCAGCGGCTGCGGATACGTCATCGGGAGACGGCAAACTGGACAAGGTCACGACCGCAGGGACCGGCAAGCGCCTGATCGAACTGATCGCGATAAAACAGCACGGCGCGATGGAGCATCGCAGGAAATCGGCGGAAGGTAGGGAGGGCCGCCTCGAAGATGGCGTGTTCAAGAAGAAGCTCGGGGAGGTCACGACAGCGGAGGAGCTCAAAACGCTGGGGCGGTGGCCCAAGCGCATGCCCGAGAAGCTGGTCTACGTGCGCTCGGACAAGCTCAATCCGCAATGGATCAAGACCCGCGATGCCGACAAGACGAAGTGGTCGGACGTCTACAAGAAGGGGCACAACGGCCGCCGGACGCTGGACAAGGCCAAGCTGAAGCGCTATGCCATCGAGCAGGTCGCCAAGCACACCACGTTGTCGGCCAAGTCGGTGTTCGGCGAGGACCTGGAAGGAGGCGCGAGCCTCACGCTGGGGAAATGGGCCGATAGCTGGAATCAGGTGCTGAAGACGGAGATGGCGGGAAGCCTTGCCGACGACGGTGCCGATATCGAGCTTAATGCCGCCGCCCAGTTGATGCGATTTACCTACGGCGGCAGCCTCGATGGCGAGTTTTCGGTCATGGACCGGCGGGCCAAGGCCAGAGCCGAAGGTCATGTGGCCATGGACTTCGCGAAGGCGCAAGCCACGTTCGAGCTATATCTGCCACGCAAGACCGGTTGGCTGTGGACCGCGCAGGACTCGAAGAACGAGACCCAACGTCTGCTCGCCACGCGTTGCCAAGTCGCAATGACAGTATCGGGCGTGGTCGGGGCGAGCATCGCGGGCGAGTTGGCGTTTCAGGTGGAGACCGCGAAGGTGGCCAACGAGCGTCCGAAGGTCAAGGGCAAGCCGGGACGCAAGCGCAAGCTCGGGCCCAAGGGAAAGAAGACGGGAGCCCAATCAACGGTCTCGATCAACGCCAAGGATGAAGTCGATGTCGCCGAGATGACCGTGGCGGCGGAGGTGTTTGCGGGCGCGCAAGCGACGGGCACGCTGAGCGGCACCTTGGAGTGGCGTGATCCGGAGCACAACGACAAGGCGTTCGAAGAGATTGCGACGATTGCGCCGTCTGCGGGGGGAATGGTTGGGTTCGGCGCGGGAGGGAAGTTCAGCATCCATTACCAGAACGGCGTGTTCCGGCTGACTGCGCACGCCAGCCTGTGTCTTGGGCTTGGCGGGAAGGGGAAGATCGAGTTTGTTGTTGATACGAACCAATTAAGGGCATTTTTCAAGTGCATTTCTTACAAAATTGCCTATTTGCTATTCAAGAACGTCGGGATATTCACCACGCAAGCATTCGATGCGATAACGAGCATTCAATTTCTTGCCGCTCAGCCGGAAAAACGCTTCGAAGATTTCTATATGACGCCGCTGGATGACATCCAACGGCAGGTGGCTGATATACAAGGTAGGTTGAATACGCCGAAGGCCAGGGTGCAGCTCGCGGAGCGCATCCTGTCGGGACCGGAACCGTTGCATTGTGCGATCCCGGAAACGAAGGGCATGCTGATCTGTCAACTGACGCGGCAAGGAAACTCCATTGCCGATGCAGGCGACGTATATGCGGACTCTTCTTACATGAGGTCGAAGAAGCGGGCGGTTATGGCATTGCTCAAGGGTACAAACATAAAGTCGGAATACCACAACATCATTCAACACATCGCGGAGGATGGGGCGAAAGGAGATTTCGACAAAAACCTGTCGGAGCTTGCAAGTTTTTTTGGCCAGGAATCCATCGCCGGATTGAATGTTACGGGATATAAATCCCCGTTCTTTGGAATGCCAGATATCGCACGGGAACCGGTCGTGGTGCACGGGGATTTCCTGGAGTGGCATGCGGCGTTTTATGAGCACCTCATGGATCGCGTGCCCCACGGGTACGCATTGACCGATGCAACGTCTCCGGCATACGAAATCCTCCGCGATGGCAACGATCATCCGCAATTTGCGTCCACGGGTTGGAATGCGTACTACAGAAGCGAGGCCTGAGTGATTTCCGGAAAGAACCTAAACGCGCTTGCCGGCGCGCTTCTCGTGAGCCTCGGCACCTCCGTGTTGGCGGCGACTACTGTCGCGCCACCGAGAGAGCCGCGCATGTCACGAGACCCTGACCTGGGCACCTACGCCAAGGGGCCGCAACTGGTGCAGCCGCCGGCACTGCAAGCCGAGTTGATGGCGCTGACGATCGGCGGCATCGAGGATCGGCGCGCGCGGCTCAAACGCAAAGTCCTCAATGATCTCATCTTCGTGAAGGGCGGCACCTTCATGATGGGGGACTTTGGCCCATCCTGGTCGCCCGAACAGCTGTATTTCTCATCTGGTGTCGACAACAAGCCGGCCCACAAGGTGACGCTCACGAGTTACAGTTTGTCGCGCTACAAGACCACCTATGCGGAGTTCGATGTTTTTACGGATGCGACCGGACGCCCGCGCGCCGCAGCCACGTGGTGGAACGGGGTCAATCGGCACCCCGTGGTGCCGGCGGGCCTGTATTGGCAGCACGCCAAGGACTACTGCACGTGGCTGGCCAGGGAGACCGGCGTGCCGTTCGATTTGTCGACGGAGGCGCAATGGGAGTACGCCGCGCGCAGCGGCGGGCAGAACTTCATATGGGCAACGGATAACGGCCATCTCGATGTCGGGCGCAACGCTCCTTCGTACGAACAGACAAGGTTGCTGGGCCCGGTGACGAGAGTCAATCCGTCAGTCCAGCGCACGTCACTGCATCCGGTGGGCATGTTCCCGCCGAATCCGCTGGGATTTTATGACATGAGCTCGAACGGCTGGGAGTGGATGCAGGACTGGTATGACGCCTCGTATTACCAGGTGAGTCCCGAGCGGGATCCCAAGGGGCCAGCGAGCGGCACGTTGCGGGTCGAACGCGGCTATGCCGAAGGCGACTATCCATCAGGCGGGGTTCTCAACCGGTTTTCTCGCGACCCTCTCACCACCAGAAGAGATATTGGCACGGGAATAATCGGCCCGGGTGTAGCAGCGACGCATACGGTGCGTTGCGCCGTGAATCTGGCCCGCCCGATTGCGGGAGTGAAGTGATGGTGCTTTTGAACGGGCGATCCGATACGCGAGAAGCGCGACCGACGTGGTCGCCGATGAACCACGTCGCACGATACACAGTGGCGCGCCGAAATCTTCGTTCGGTGTGCGGCCCCGAGGCCGCGGGGGCTGTGTGGACCGCCGGGGTATCACGGCATGACGATTATCGGAGTCGACGCCGGTCCCTCGAGAGCGAGTCCGGGAATCGGCATGCCGCGTGGAGCGGCTGGTGAAGACGGCGGTAGCGTCAGACTGGGGCAAGCATTGGGTGGCGTGAGGCAGTGTGTCGACGCAACGGTGGCGGTTCGCCGGAGCGTTGGCCCGCTTTCCGCGTACGTGTGTTCTGTCGGGAGCGGAAAGCGGGTCAATGCTGCGGCTGGCGCGAGCATCCATAGGCAAGAGGAGCAGTTGCGGCCGGCGAGAGCGCAGATAGGCGAGACGGGCAGCGGTCGAAGCGAGCACAGATAGGCAAGAGAAGAGGCCTCGACCGACCTGCACCTTAAGAAATCAAACGCTTTCCAACGTCTCCAGCAGACGCGAATACTCCGCGCGCAGACCTTCGCGCACTTGACCAGCCGGCTTGACCAGCGGCGCGAGCACTTCCGGCGCATCGATACCGATCAAGTCCATCACCGACTTCATCGGCCCCGGATTCGTCTCCGAGAACACCAGATCGATGAACGGGATCAGCTGACGATGCGTGACCAGCGCGCCGTTCAAATCGCCTGCGCGCACTTGATCGAACAGCCTGCGCCACGTCTTCGGCAGCAAGCTGGCCGTCGCCAGGATCCCGCCCTTTGCCCCGGCGGCGACATGCAGCGGGAAGTGCGTGTCCTCACCCGACAGCACCGAAAAATCGTCGGCTACGCCCGCAACCGTCTTCAGGAAGTGCCAGATATCGGTGTTGCACGCCTTCATGCCGATAATGCGTTCGTGACGCGACAACTCGTGAATCACCGACGGATTGATGGCAATGCGCGTGCGGTACGGAATCTCGTACAGCAGCACCGGCAGCGGCGACTGATCGGCAAAACGCAGGAAATAATCGCGAATCCCATCTTGGGTCGGGTTGGTGTAGTACGGTGTGATAACCATCAGCGCATCCGCGCCCGCCTGCGCATAATCCTTCGCGGCAGCCAACGCGTCGGGCAGGCCCGGCGTCAGCACGCCCGCGATCACCGGCATCTTGCCGCCCAAATGTTCGGTGCACAGCTCGATCATGCGCACGCGCGAGGCCTGAGACATCGAGCCATATTCACCCGTGCCGCCGAGCGGCACGACACCGTCCGCACCTTGCGCACGCTGGAAGTCGAGCAGCGCACGCGTGCCCGCCTCGTGTATCGTGCCGTCCGTATGAACCGGCGTGGGAATGGCGGCAAAAATGCCCTGCAGTCGAGTCGAATCCATCATAGTCAAACCTGTTGCAAAGTGGGAGACGGTGCGCGCCTCACGCGCACCGGAGAATGGATGCCGGCGTGGTCAGTGCGCCGCGCTGCGACGGCGCAGCCGGTCGGCAGCCCAGATCACGAGCGCAATGAACACGAACAGACAGGTTGAGACCGCGGCGATCGTCGGCGAAACGCTCAAGATCACTTCGTCCCAGAATTGTTTGGGCAGCGTGGCGTCAAGACCGCCGGTCACGAACAGCGCAATCGTCAGTTCGTCAAACGAAGTCACGAACGCGAACAGGAACGACGACAGCAAGCCCGCGCCGACAATCGGGAACGTCACGTAGCGCAACGTCGCCCATGGCCGCGCACCCAGGCTGTACGCCGCCTGATCGAGACGCGTGTCGTAGTTCTTGAGCACCGCCATCATCGTCATGACGACGTACGGAATCGCGACGACCGTGTGGCCAAGCATCAGACCGAACGCCGAGCCCACCAGATGCACCTTCGAAAAGAAGTAGAAGATGCCCACGGCAATGATCATGCGCGGCACGATGATCGGCAGCAACACGAACGCCATGAACACGGCCTTGAAGCGCATGCGCGAGCGCACCAGCAGGAACGCAGTCGGCGTGCCGATCAGCATGGAAAGGACACCCGTGCCCAAACCCACAATCAGCGAACGCACCGCCGCAGACATCCACGTCGGCGAATCCCACATCTCCTGATACCACTGCATCGAGACGCCGCGCGGCGGCCAGTCCAGCGCCGAGCTCGACGAGAACGAAATCGGAATCATCAGGAAGGCCGGCAGGATCAGGAACAGCAGCACCAGCACGACAACCGTCCACAAGAGCTTGCCGCCGCCGGCGTTTTGCTCCGCCGAACGGGCGCGCGTCGGGATCAGGCGGCCGATCAGGTCCGTCGCATTCGCCAACGCGCCAAGCAACTGATAGCCGGCACGGCGCAACGGTCCGCGCGAGCCTCTGTTGCGCTCGCCCGCGCTCGATGCCTCGCCCGCCAGCGTCGACAAGCCGACGAGCCGGTCGTACGCGACGAACACGAGCAGCACGGCCACCAGCAGCAGCATCGAGATGGCGCCGGCGAAGCCCCAGTTCATGGTCTGCTGCACCTGATCGATGATGAGCTGGGTGATCATCGTCTCGCGGCGCCCGCCCAGCAAGGCCGGCGTGATGAAGAAGCCGAGCGAGGTGACGAACACCATGATCGCGGCGGCGGCAACGCCAGGCAGCGACAGGGGGAAATACACAAGCCAGAACGCCGCGCCGGGACGCGCGCCAAGCGTGAGCGCCGCGCGCGGCAGGTTGCGGTCGATGTTCTCCATCACGGAGATCATCGTCAGGATCGCCAGCGGCATCATGGCGTGCACCATGCCGACGAGCGTCGCGCCGAAGTTGTACAGCAGGCTCGCCGGCGCATCAGTGACGCCAAGCGATTGCAGCAGCTGGTTGATCACGCCGTTGCGCCCGAGCAGCACGATCCACGAGAACATCCGCACGAGGAAGCTGGTCCAGAACGGTAGCAGGATCCAGAACAGTAAGGAACTTTTCGCGCCGGGCTTGGCGATCGTCGTCAGATAGGCAACCGGATACGCGCCGATCACGGCGAGCACGGTCGTCCAGCCCGCAATCTTGAACGTGATCCCCAGGACGTCAAGGTAGACCGACGAATGGAACAGGCGCGCGTATTGGTCGAGCGTCAGCACGCCATCCGCCGGCGAGACACTCATCCACAGCAGTTGTCCAACCGGGTAGATCAGCAGGACGAGCAAGAACAGCACGACCGGCATGCCGAGCAAGATGTCGCGCCGCCACGGGGCGCGCGCCTTGACCGGGGCGGCAGGCGGCGCCGCGCTGAGAATCTGGCTGGTCATGGCTTACTCCGGGATGGCGACGGCTTCGCCGTCCTGCCACGTGACCGTCAAGGTTTCGCCGGGCAAATGACGCGCCGCGACGCCGCGCGTCAGTTCCGCGACCACCAGCGGCTGGGCATTGGCCAGCGTCATGTAGAACTTGCTGACGCCGCCCGTCACGATCCAGTCCGTGAGCGAGCCTTGCAGGGTGTTCGCAGCGCCGGCCGCGCCCTGCACCAGGTGCATGTTCTGCGGACGAATCATGACCTTGATGCGCTGGCCCACGCTGAAGCGCTCGCCATTCGACATGACACCACCATGGCCCGACAGGCCCTCCAGGGTCACGCCGATCCTGTCGCCATCGACCGACGCAACGGTCGCGGCGAGCAGATTCGACTCGCCCAGGAAGTCCGCGACAAACGGCGTGCGCGGACGGAAATACAGATCCTGCGGGGTGCCGAGCTGTTCGATCTTGCCGCCGTTCATCAGGCAGATGCGGTCGGACATGGTCATCGCTTCTTCCTGATCGTGTGTGACGTAGACGATCGTCGTGCCCAGCTCCCGATGGATGCGCTTGATCTCCAACTGCATCTGGTCACGCAGTTTCTTGTCGAGCGCGCCCAGGGGTTCGTCCATCAGAATGATCGAGGGACGATAGACCATGCAGCGCGCCAACGCGATGCGCTGTTGCTGGCCGCCCGACAGTTCCTTGGGCAACCGCTGCGCAACGTGCGGCAAACGCACCATTTCCAGCACGCGCTCGACTTCGCGGGCAGCGTCCCGCGCGCGCAGCTTGCGCATGCGCAAGGGAAACGCGATGTTCTCCGCGATCGTCATGTGCGGGAACAGCGCATAGTTCTGGAACACCATGCCGATGTCGCGCTCGTACGGTTGGCCGCGCGTCACGTCGATGCCGTTGATGTGGATACTGCCCGCATCCGGATGCGAGAGCCCCGCGATCAGGCTCAGCAGCGTCGTCTTGCCCGAGCCCGAGGGGCCGAGCAGCGTCAGGAATTCACCTTCCGGGACCACAAGATCGGTCGGCGCCAGCGCCACGAAATCGCCATACCGCTTTGAAAGCTGCATGGTCTGGAGTTTGGGGTTCGCCACAGACATCACATCCACCTCATTGTTATTGCCCGCCCGAGGCGTCATGCCCCGGGCGTCGTATCTCTGAATCGTCTACTTCAGGAGCCACGCGTTGAACTTCTCGAGCGCGACGTCCTGGTTCTTCAGCCAGTAGTCGGCGCTGATCTTTACGCCGCGGCGCAGATTGTCCGGATACGTGGGCAAGGTTTGCGCGATCTTCGGATCGATGTACTTGAAGGCATCCGGATGCGTGACGCCGGCGGCGAGGAACGGCGTGAGGGCCGCCTGGCGCTTCGGGTCCGACGCGAACTTGATGAACTGGCGGCACGCTTCGGCGTTGGGCGAGCCTTTCAGGATCGTCCAGTTGTCCACGCCCCACAGATGCTGGTCCCAACAGATCGAGACCGGCGCGCCGGCGGCGATCGCCGCTTGCGGACGCGAGATCCACGTGGCCACCATGTCAATTTCGCCGCTCTTGAGCATCTGCTCGACCTGCGCGCCGCCCGTCCACCACACATCGATGTGCGGCTTGATCTTGTCCAGGCTCTTGAAGGCGCGGTTGACGTCGCACGGGTACACGGCGCCGCCCGGCACGCCATCGGCCATCAGTGCTTCCTCGATAGTGTCGAAGGGGTGCTTGCGCAGGCACCGGCGGCCCGGAAATTCGGCGACGTTCCACATGTCCTTCCACGACGTCGGGGCTTTGCGGCCCTTGAAGGCATCGGTGCGATAGGCCAGCACAGTCGTGTAGACGTTCGTGCCGACGCCATAAGCCGACCTGAACGTTGCGGGAATGCCCGCGATCACCGGATCGGCGTCCAGATTGTGCTTTTCCAGATACTGCTTGCCGGTCGTCAGCAGCTCGATGGCCGGCTGGCTGATCGACGCCATGTCCCATGTGTAGTTGCCGGTGTCGACCATGGTGCGGATCTGCGCGGTCGGCTCGGCGTTCGACGGCACGCCGACGACTTCAATGCCCGTGGCTTTCGTGAACGGCTTGTAGAACACATCGCCGTACACCTTCGAATAAATGCCGCCCGAATCGCGGATGACGATACGCTTGGACGCAGCCTTCGACGACGTCCAGATCGCCGGCATGGCGATGGCGGCCGTGGTCGCGGCGACGGTCTTGATGACGTTGCGGCGTGAGGGATTGCTCGGTTTGTCGAACTGGCTCATCTGGGTCTCCACTACGAAAGACAAAAATTCGAAAGACGTGCTACTTCACGAATGCGCGCACAACCCCGGCACGCGTGAAAAACGGCGCGGACTGCTACGGAATCAGCTTGCCGGGGTTGAAGAGCCCCTGCGGATCGAAGGCGCGCTTCACGGCACGCAACATCGCGATTTCGACGTCGGACTTGTAATGCTGCATCTCGCCCAGCAGCGTGCGGCCAACGCCATGCTCCGCGCTGAAGGTGCCGCCCAAGGACGCCGCAATGTCGTGGCCCACGCGCTTGACGCGCATCGTCAGTGCGTCGCGGTTGGTCTGCGCTTCCCATGTCGCAAAGTCGAAGAACGGGATGAAATGGATGTTGCCGTCGCCCATGTGGCCGACGATCACGACGTCCGCCGGAAACGCCGCCTTGATGGCGGCCGTAGCGCGCGCAATGAACTCGGGCACTTGGGAGACCGGCACGGCGGTATCGAGCGTGAGGCCGACACCGGCTTTCTTGTTGCCTTCGGAGACGCTGTGACGAATCTTCCAGAGTGCCTCGCGCTGGGCGGAACTGCTGGCGAGCACGGCGTCGGTCACGAGGCCGCGATCGAACGCGACCGCCAACGTGTTCTCGAGCGCTTCGCCCAGCCTGGCTTCGTCGTCGCTGTCCGACAGCTCGACGAGAAGATGCCAGGCATGCGGCTCGGCCAGCGGGCTGTGCTGCCCCGGCACGTGCGCCAGCACAATGTCGAGCTGCTTGCGGTTCATCAACTCGAAGGCGGACAACTGGGCGCCGCACCGTTCCTGGAACAGGCCAAGGAGTTCGAGCGCGGCTTCAACGCTGGCGGGGGCGAGCCACGAGACGGCATGGGCCGTCGGCAGCGGGCTGAGCTTGAGTGTCGCGGCCGTGATGATGCCGAGCGTGCCTTCCGCGCCGATGAACAGGTGCTTGAGATCGAGTCCGGTGTTGTCCTTGCGCAGCGTGCGCAGACCGTTCCAGACGGTGCCATCGGGCAGCACGACTTCCAGGCCGAGCACGTTTTCGCGCGTATTGCCGTAACGCAATACACCGGTGCCGCCGGCATTGGTCGCGATGTTGCCGCCGATCTGGCAGGAGCCTTCGGCGCCCAGGCTGATCGGGAAGAAGCGATGCGCCGCTACCGCCGCGGCCTGGATGTCGGCCAGTACACAGCCAGCCTCGACCTCCATGGAATGGTTCGCGGCGTCGACATGACGGATCCGGCGCATGCGCGACAGATTGAGGATCACGGCGCCCTCGCCTTCAAACGGCACGCTGCCGCCCGACAGGCTCGTATTGCCGCCTTGCGGCAATACCGGGACGCCGGCCGCGACTGCCGCCCGCACCACGGCGGAAACTTCACCGGTATTGCGGGGAAGGACAACGCACAACGCGTCACCACGGTAACGGCCGCGCCAATCCTCGACGAAACCTTCGAGGTCGTGGGCGCTACTGAGAATGCCATGCTCGCCGACGATGGCGCGCAGGGTGTCGAGCAAAGGTCCGTTCGTTGCCATGTTGCCGAATTCCAGCCTGTCGATGCTTGCGAAGTGACTGGAGATTAGGCCCGCAATATTCACTATGCAATTTAATTGATCGTATAGTAATCAATTATCGGGTTTTCACTAGGGTTGCACCTCGTTGAAGAATGCTGCCACCATTGACCCGGGATACGGGATAATGCATCCCGATACACGTCATTTATCTCAACGGTCGACCTCCATAGAATGGGTCTTGTTCGCTAACCCTATCCGTTTGGAGTCTTCTCATGATCGATACCAAGACCGCTCCGTATGCAGCGCTGTTGCTGCGCGTTTCCCTCGGCGCGCTGTTCCTTGCCCACCTGTCGCTGAAGGTGTTCGTCTTTACGATTCCCGGCTTCGTCGGCTTCTTTGCCTCGCTCGGATTGCCTGCGATCCTGGCCTACGCTGTGATGGCGCTCGAATTGGCGGGCGGCATCGCACTGATCACCGGCTTTCATGCGCGCTGGTTCGCACTGCCGCTGGCCGCGCTGATGCTCGGCACGATCGCGTCGGTGCATGGCGCGAACGGCTGGTTGTTCACGAACAAGGGCGGCGGTTGGGAATTCCCGGCGTTCTGGGTGGCAGGCCTGCTGGCTGTGGCCCTGCTCGGCGACGGCGCGCTGTCGGTGCGCGGCGCCCGCCAGGCCGCCTGATCGACAGACCGGCCGGCAGGTACTGCTGCCGGTCCTATTATTGTGTCGACGGACGCACGCAATCGTCCGTCTTGCCGGAGAATTGTCATGACCGCCGCCGCCCTGCCCTCGCTCTACGTCTCACACGGCGCGCCGCTGCTCGCCATCGAGCCGGGGCGCACCGGTCCGCTGCTGTCCGCGCTGGGCCGCACCCTGCCGCGCCCTAAGGAGATCCTGGTGATCTCGCCGCACTGGACCACGCCGACGCCGCGCGTCGGAAGCCTCGCGCAGCAACGCACGATCCACGATTTCGGTGGCTTTCCGCGTGAACTCTACGAACTGCAATACCCCGCAGCGGGCGCGCCGGCGCTGGCCGAGCGCACCGCCGGCCTGCTGCGCGGTGCCGGCCTGCCCGCCGCGCTCGACGACCAATGGGGTCTGGACCACGGCGCGTGGGTGCCGTTGCGTTATCTGTACCCGGACGCCGACGTTCCCGTGACGCAACTGTCGCTGCAACGCCAGCAGGGTCCGGAATACCACTATCGCGTGGGCCAGGCGCTCGCACCGCTCGCGCGTGAAGGCGTATTGATCCTGACGTCGGGCAGCTTCACGCACAATCTTCATGAAGTGTTTCGCACACAAAATGAAGATGAAGTCGAAGCCCCGTATCTGCGGGAGTTCGTTGCGTGGTTTACCGAACATATGGCCGCACTCGACCTGCAGGCCCTGTTCGATTACCGGGCGCGCGCGCCGCATGCCCAGCGTGCGCATCCGACCGACGAACATCTGCTGCCGATCTTCGTGGCGCTCGGCGCGGCCGACGATGCCGCAAAGCAGACGCATTTCGATTCGGGCAGCACATTCGGCGTGCTGCGCATGGACGCGTTTGCGTTCGGCAGCGCGGCGCCTACCGTCGCGGACGTCATGGCGGCATAATGCGCATGCACGGCGGCCGTCTCCCGGACGGCCGCGCCTTTTTCGTCTTTCCCGGAGCGGCATGAACAAACTGCGCGAGATCGAATGCTTCATTGCGGTCGTCGAATCCGGCAGCTTCGTGAAAGCGGCCGACACGCTGGGCATTTCCAAGACGGCGGTCTCGCGCTATGTCGCCGATCTCGAGGCACGCCTCGGCACACGCCTCTTGCAACGCACCACCCGGCGTTTGTCATTGACGGAACCCGGGCAACGCTACGTGGAGCGCTGCCGGCAAATCCTGACCGAACTGGAGGAAGCCGACGCCATGGCCGGCGAACGGGACGGCCAGCCGGCCGGGCCGCTGCGCGTGAATGCGCCGCATACGTTCGGCGTCCTGCATCTGGCCCCGCTGTGGCCTGCATTCCTGGCGCGACATCCGCAAGTCATGCTCGACATCACGTTGAGCGACCGGCTCGTCGACATTGTCGAGGAAGGCTTCGACGTCGCCATCCGCATCACCCGGCTGCCGGATTCGTCGCTGATCTACCGGCCGCTCGCGAGCACCCGCATGGTGCTGTGCGCGTCGCCTGCCTATCTCGCCGAGCACGGCACGCCGCAACATCCCAGCGAGTTGGCGCATCACGAGACGGTCGCGTACAGCTATTTCTCGCATCGCCGGGAGTGGCGTTTCGACGGGCCCGACGGGCCCGTATCGGTACGCACGCACGCGCGCCTGATGGCCGATAACGGCGACACCTGTCTCGCGGCGGCGATCGCCGGAGCCGGCATCATCCTGCAGCCGACGTTCCTGGTGCAGGATGCCCTGCTCGACGGCCGGCTGATCGAACTGATGCCGGCTTTCACCACGTCGGAGACAGGCGTCTACGCGGTGTACCCGAGCCGCAAATACCTGAGCGCGAAGGTACGGGTGCTGATCGACTATCTCGTCGAAGCCTTTGCGCATCCGGCCTGGCGCGAGGACGGCCGGTAGCGCAGTGGCATGTCATTGATACACGGTGACGGCCTCGCGCGGCGGTGGCGGCGCGTTGCCCCTGTCACTGCGTGAGCCCCGGTCCTCGCCGCGCTCCGTGCGGCGAACCGGCGCACCCTGGAACTGTGCGGCGATCTGGTCCATGGCCTCGTCGGCCAGCGAACGGGAGACTTCCTGCATCACGCGTGCGCGGTTCGGCGTAAGGCGCGCACCCCCCGACCACAGCTTGGTGTCGTTGCCCTCGCCGACTGCGGTGAACGCCGCCTTGATCTCGCCGGTACGCGCGTTGATCAGGCTGAACTCGACCGCGATCTCGAGGCTGTACAGCAGCGAGGTCTTGTTCGTGCCTTCGACCGGCTGCACGTCGTTGCGGAACTCGACGGAGTCGACAGTGCCGAACAGCACGTAGTCCGCGCCCGGGTAGTAGCCCTTCTTGATGCGCGCGACGATATCGAAGATCTGCTCGGTCGGCCTGGCGTCCGTCACGGGCTTGCCCTGCACCACGCGAAACGCGCCCGACTGAAGAAGTTGGCCTTTCAGGTCGGCAGTGAATTTGCGCAGCTCGCCGTACTCGATACGGGTGAGCGTACCGCTCGCCTTCACGTACGCCGATTCACTGCTTGCGCTGCGCCGCGCGTTGCCGCTGCTCGAGAAATCCGAATCGCGATAGTTGGCGGAGCCGCTCTCGCGCGACTTGGCGTAGCCGGCTTCATATGAGAAGTATTCGCTCACCTGATCTTTGTACGTGAGATCGGTGACGGCGATCTTCGCCTGCGCCCAAGCGCACACGCTGGCGGTCGCCAGCGCTGCGCCGACGAGGGCGCGGCCAAGAAAGGTAAAACGCGGGGAAAGACCCGTGCGGTGCATGGCGGCGTGTCCTTTGCAATGAGACGGAGGGCGCGGATCAGCGCGTCGAAGTCTTGCGGATGTCCTTTTCGTCGGCCCACTCGATCACGCCGGACTCGATATTCACAAGGCTCAGCTGGAACGTGTAGAAGACATCCTTGATGTTCGCGTTGCGCTTGACGATCGACGAGATGCTGCCCTGGATGCGGTATTTCGCGCCCTCCATCTTGCCAATCTTGGCCGCACCGGACTTCTTGTAGAGACCGGTCTGGTTCTGACGCGTCAGCTCGTCCACCTGGCCTTGCATTTCGTTGGCATTGATCGGGAAGCGCACCGAGCCGCTCTTTTGCAGCTGGACGCGAATCTTGTCGGTAATGGTGCGCGTATCGATGTATTCGCTGGTCTTGTTCTGCACTTCCGAAATCGTGACCATCGGCGTATCGCGCGAGTTCGTGATCACACGGGCCTGCAGGAGCGAGCGCGCCATGCTCTCGGCGATGGTCTGCAGATCGGTCGAACCGAATTCGTTGCTGACGGTCTCCACCGCGCGCGCGTCGCCATACTGGACGTTCGATCCGCCCACGAGCGGACCGCTCACGTTGGCACAACCGGCGAAGGACACGACCATGGCGGCCAGGGCGGTGCGCGACAGTAGGAGGGGCATGCGTTTCATCATCAAAGTCCTGCCAAAAGTAGGGATACGGAAGATCGCGCGATCCTCACGCGCGATCCTGATCAAGGGAAATCCGCTGACAGACACGCACCGGGCACATCAGGGGCGCGGCTGCGTGCTCGCAGCGGGGCCTGCGCCGGCGGCCTGGGACGCGGAATTTTCCGGGCTGTGCAGTTCGATCCGGAAATCGGTCGCGTTGCGCGTCGGCGCGGTGACCTGGATGTTGGTCTGCTGCAGGCCGTGCAGCACCAACGGCTTCCAGGCCTCCTCGTCCCACGCGTCGAAGCCGTCCTGGTCGAGCCACTTTACGCGGTAGGCGACCTGCTGGTCCACGTTGTTCGTGTTCGCAAGCGTGGCCTGAACGAACAGCAGTCCGTTGCGGCGTGTGCTCTTGAGGCCGGCGACTTTCACATAGGTCATCTCGCCCAGCATTTGCAGCTTCGAGGCGATGGTTTGGGCTTGCGCCGGTGCGGCGACCAGCACCGGCGTCAGGGGCACGGCCATGCCGAGCACGGCCGTCAACAGTGCGACACGCAATTTCATGAGTGACTTGTTCTCCGAAAGACGGCGCAGACAATTACTGCGCCGCAACTTGTTTTGCCGCCGGCTTCTTCACCGGCGCACGACCCTTCTTCCCCGGCTGCGCGGGCTCCGGCTTCTGCGGCTGACTCGCGTAACGGATCATGTCGTCGGTGGGCTGCGACACGAGCGTCTCGGTGACCGCCCCCATCGGACGGATGACCACGACCGCGTACGGGCCGTTGAGGTCAACCTCGGCCCGGTTCGGCCCCGTGGGGGTATTGACGGTGACGGTTCGCTTGCCGCTCGGCAACGTGGCGCGGCCCAGCGAAATATAGGCCGGCAGGGTGCGCCACTGACGCGTGTCGGCGGTCTCGGTGGCCGCGCTCGTCAAGCCGACCGCCAGGCTCATCAGGCTGCCGAAGGTGCCGCCCTGGCGCTCGATCACCTCTTGCGCCACGCCCGACACGGCCATGCGCACCATGCTGCGGGCGATCTGGCCGGGCATGTCGTCCTTCAACGCGCGACGGGCCATCGCGTCGAGGTTCGTCACGACGAAGGTCGGCACGGCGGTACCGCCCGCATCGATCGACGTCGGAGCAAACGCGTCCTTGGCCGGGCGAATCACCGGATAGCTGGCGGTGAGCAGCTTGATGCCCGTGCCGATCGGCACCGGCAGGGTGACCTTGAGCGATTCGCGCGCCGGCATCCAGCCGGTCTCGACAATGAACAACACCTCCGTCATGCCGCTCGGCACGCGTTTGCGGGTCGCCACGCGCTCCAGCCCGCCCTTGAGCATCGGCACGTCGGGGCGCAGCTCGATGGACTGGCGATAGCCGGCGGCGGCCAGACTCGGTTCACCCAGGGCCTCGAACACGAAACCGGCCAGATAGTGAGACGCGGCGCTCTGATAAGAATTGCGCAGATTCGTGACTTGCGGGTCGCTGAAGATTTCGACCGGATAACCCTTGATCGTTTCCATGCCGGCTGCGGCCACGCCCTTGTCCTTCGCACCGGCCTTGAGCGCTTCGACTTCCTTGTCGCGCAGTTCGGCGATGAGCGTTTCGCGCTCGTACATCTTGCGCACTTCAATGCGGGCGTTGTCCCACTTGCCGGCGACGAGATGATTTTCGGCCAGACGCGTCGACAGCATGACTTTTTCGTAATCCTGTCCATCGTAGCGCGACAGGGTTTCGTTGAGCAGCACCGCACCGAGATCGCCCGCCGACTTGCGCAGCTTGCCGCGGGCGTCGTCTTCCCAGGCGCGCACGCGTGTGTCGGCCTCCAGCCACGCTTCCGTACTTTCCGAAAGTTTGCCGGGCTTGGCGCGCATCAGTTCGCCGTGTTCGAAGTAGTACAGGAGGTCACGGTCGGCGGGCTTGACGCCCTCGTACTGGGCCTCGTGCGCGGCGAGCGCGGCATCGAGCGCGCCGCTGCGCAGACTGTCCGTACTGGTGTTCATCTTGGTGCCGTAGTTGGCGCAAGCGCCGAGTGTTGCGGCGGCCAGGCACACGAATGCGGCGCGAGCGCTCGCGCGAATCACGGTTTTCATGAATTTCCCCTGCGTACTTTGTTATCGGCGTTTGATTGCCGTTTCTTGAGTCATCCTGCCCGTCTTTCGTTATCCGAGACGAGTCATGGACGACACCGCTTCGGGGAGTGTACTCAGTGGTTGGTAGCCCGGCAATCCCCCAGTTGCGGTATTGACACGCCAAACGTCGCGCCCGGATTCGCCGCGCCCCCGGCACGCCCCAATTTCGGCCGTGATGCCCGGTCCCTTATACTGACGGGCCTGATGTCCTTGTCGACCCCATTTTGGAAAATCTGATACTGATCGCCGCCGCGATACTCCTGGTCGTCCTCAACGGCTTTTTCGTGGCGGCGGAATTCGGCCTCGTCAAACTGCGCCAGACGCGCGTTCACGTGATCGCCCGCCAGCGAGGCTGGCGCGGGCGCATCCTTGCCCGGGTGCACGGGCATCTCGATACCTACCTTTCCGCTTGCCAGCTCGGCATCACGCTCGCCTCGCTCGGCCTCGGCTGGATCGGCGAACCGGCCTTCGCACGCGTCCTCACCCCATTTTTCGGCTGGCTCGGGATCGCCTCGCCCGAGCTGATTCATGCGCTCGCATTCTTCATCGCCTTCTTCACGATTTCGTACCTGCATATCGTGATCGGCGAACTGGCCCCGAAATCGATGGCGCTGCGCATGCCGGAAGCCATCTCGATCTGGACGGCCGCCCCGCTTTACGTGTTCTATTGGGCGATGTATCCGGCGATCTGGATCCTGAACAAGAGCGCCAACCGGGTGCTGCACTGGATCGGCCTGGACGTCTCCCACGGTCCCGACGCCCACTATTCGGCTGACGAGATCAAGCTGATCATGCGTCGCGGTGCGTCGAGCGAGAAGCTCTCGCCCGACGACTGGAATGTCGTCGCCTACGCCATCGATTTCAGCGATCTGCAGGTGTCGGACCTGATGCGTCCGATGAGCGAGGTCGCCGCGTTCCGGCGCACCGCGACCTTTGCCGAGAACATGGACACGGCCTACCGCCACCGTTACAGCCGCTATCCGTTCTACGACGCGGACGGCGAGACGGTGCTCGGGGTGGTCCATCTGAAGGACCTGTTCCTCGCCGAACACCACGACGAACCCATCGACGATCTGGGCCGCATGGCGCGGCCGGTAGAACGGGTGGTGCCGGACATGCCGGCGCGCGAACTGTTCCGCCGTTTCCGCCGCGGCGCACCGCACTTTGCCATTGTCGGATGGCCCGGCCAGAAGCCGATCGGCTTTCTGACGCTCGACAATCTGCTGTCCGCGCTCGTCGGCAAGATTCGCGACGAATTTCGTCAGACGGAAGACGATTGGACGCGCATGGAAGACGGCACCCTGATCGGACGGGGCAGCCTGCCGATCCTGACGCTCGAGCGGGCGCTGCACATCGAGATTCCGAGCGAACACGCCGAGTCGGTCGGCGGCCTCATCATGGACGCGCTCGGCTACTTGCCGCGCGAAGGGCAATGCATCGAATTCGACGGATTCAAGGTGGTCGTCAAGAAAATGCAGGGGCCGCGCATCATCCTGGTGCGCATCTATCCAGATGGCGTCGATCGCCCGGACAGCGACGCCGAGGCCGCCTGAGTGAGCTTCCCCCCGGCCCGCCCGGGGTGCGGGCGCTGACGCGGCGCTGCCACACCAAGGGTTTGTCCCCGGTGATTCCCGAACGGCAGTTGGCGACAATCACGCACATCAGGTTGCGGTAACGAACACATGGCTGACGTGGCCCACCAGAGGCGCGCAGCCGCCGTTTCGGCAGGCATACCCATGGGGGCAGCATGAACGACAAGGGGAATCTGTCGCTCGATCCGCTGATCGGCAAAATCTATGATGGCGTACTGGATGAAGCCGTGTGGACCGAGGCGTTGCAGGCCTTCAACCGGTTGGCCGGCGGTATCGGCTACCATGCCCTGACCTGGGATCGCGTGCGGCACTGCGCCACTGCCGAATCAACGTCGATCGTCTTGCCGGGCGACCGGATGAAGGATTTCACCGAGACCCTCGCCCCGAAGGATCCGCGTGTGAACCTGATCCTGCAGGAGTCCCCCGGTCATGCGATGCGCTGCCACGAGTTCCTGTCCGAGCGCTACGTCGCGGGCAGCGACCTGTTCAACGAATTCCTGATCCCGAACGGCGTGCGCTACACCTACGGCATGCATCTCCACGCCGGCCCTGTCACTTCGGAAATTGTCGGCATCATGCGCGCGCCGGACCACCGTCCGTTCGAAAGCGACGACGAAGCGCCGGAACTCCAGATCCTCATGCAGCATTTCTCGCGCGCCGCCCGGCTGCGCGCCGGGACACAAGCATGGCAAGCGCAGGCCGCACTGGGCATGGCCGCGCTTGACCAGCTCGATTTGGCGATTCTAGTCGCCGATGAAAAGGGCCAGACCCGATACCTCAATCAAGCGGCGCATCAACTGCTCGGCGAATCGCGCTCGCTGCGCCTGCGCCAAGGGCGTATCGAGGCCTTCGCATCGACCGACCAGAATGCGCTGCAGCAGCTCCTTGCGCTGGCGAGCGGCCCTGTCCCGACCGCCGGCAGCCATCGCATCCGGCATGATGAGCACCGAAAACTCGTGGTGTCGGCGATCCCGCTACGCCCCGATCATCCCGCGGCGCTTGCCTGGCAACGCCCGATGGTGATGCTGACGGTCGCCGACCTGATGCAGCGCACCACCCTGACCCCGTACACGCTCAAGGCGCTCTTCGGGCTGTCGCCCGCGGAAGCCCGCCTGGCCCTGGCCTTGTACGACGGCAAGGAACTCGCGCAGATTGCAGAGGAAGCGGGCGTCGCGATCAACACGGCGCGCACGCAATTGCGCAATATCTTCGACAAGACCGGCTCCCGCCGTCAGGCCGACCTTGTGCGCCTGCTGAACGCCATTCCGGCTGTGCGGTCCTAGCCGCGCACCAGTGCCTTGCGATTGAGTTCGAGCTGGGTGATCAGCTTCTGCAAACGCGATTCCGCCGCACGCGTGAGCGCGACGAAGCGGCAGCCGAGATGGTGCTCGACGTCCTTCGCAAGCGGAACGGTGCGCAGCGAACAGACTTCGAGATCGACCTGCACCGTGCCGTAGTCGCGCAGTTCCATGTCCACCTGCATCAGCATCGTGCCCTTCGGGATTTCCGCGACGATCGGCAGCTTGGAGCGCAGTCCCACGCCACCGAGGGACAGATCGAATACCGACATCCGCACGAATTGCTGCTCATCGGGAAATTGCACCTTGCACTGGTACGGGTTCAGGATCGGCGTCTTGACGCGGAAATAGTCGCGCCGCTGCAAGCGCACGAGGTGCTCGGGAAAACTGGCGTAGAACGCCGGATAGCCTTCGAATTCGCGTTCAGCAACATCCAGACACGGGAAATGCACCTGGATGCCCTCGGGCACCGCCACAAACATCGCACGCTTCGAATCGAGCAACGCGCGGCTTTCCTTCTCCACGCCGCCCCAGTCGAAATAGAAACCGCGCGCCGGAATATCGACCTTGAGAATGCGCGTGACCAACTGACGCTGACCATTGGCGAAATACACCGTCACGAAATCGCCGCGCGTGGCCAAGTGGCGCAACACGCCGCCGATCTCCAGCGGATTGGAGATGCGGAAAGTGTCGTGCAGTTGTGCATCTTCCTCGGAAGGCGGCGGGACCACCTGCGGTTCTGTCGTTTCCATACCTGGTCTTTTACTTATTTGCCGACGCGGCATGGACCGCGTCTCTTTATGCCTCAACGGACTTAACGGCCGCCGGGTGGGAATATTGAGTTGAATTCAGTGTGACGGCGCCCTGTCATCCCCGAGGCGGCACGTCACCCGCCCGGATCAACGATGCACCGCCGCCATCAGTGCGCCGAAGCCCATGAACACCCCGCCGCTGATGCGGTTGAATGCCGCCAGCACGCGCGCTTCGCGCAAATACGGCGCGATGCGCAGGCCCCCCGTTGCGTACACGAAATACCAGCTGACCTCGATCACGGCGAACGAAACCAGCAAGATGACGAACTGCGGTGCTTTCGGGGCCACCGAATCAATGAATTGGGGCAGGAAGGCGGCGGCAAACAGAATCGCTTTCGGATTGCTCGCCGCGACGAGAAAGCCGGCCTTGAAACGGGTGGCAAAACTCGCGGATTCACGGGCAAACACTTCGGACACCGCCTCGTCCGCGCCTGGCGCGGCCACGCGCACCGGGGAGCGCCAGCTCTTGTAGCCGAGGTAGACGAGATAGGCCGCGCCGGCGTACCGCAGCGTATCGAACAGCATCGGCCAGGCCTTGAGGACCGCGCCGAGCCCGGCGGCAGAGATCGACATCATCGCCAGCAACGCCGTCATGCAGCCGGCCATCGTGCCAAGCGAGGCGCGCAGACCGAAGCGCGCGCCGTGCGTCATGACAAGCAGCATGTTGGGGCCGGGTGTTGCGCACACGAAAAAGACGGTGACGACATACAGCCACCACGTTTGCAGGCTCATGATTGTCTCGAATGGCAGGTGAATCGGGGGCAGCTGCGCGCCGGAACATACGCCGTGGGCAGTCTGCCACACCTTCATCGGCGGCCCTCACAGCGTGTCCGCCGCAACGCGCGGCGCATCGTGCATTGTAGCGTTGAACACGTCGGGACGGAGGCTCCGGCGCCCCGCCCTCCCGCAAAAATTTCACGCCACCAGAACGACAAAAGCCTGACGGCATGCCGTCAGGCCTTCGTTTTTGCAGCGTTCTACCGCAACGCCGATACCGTATTTACGGTCCGGCGGGGCGGCAAACCGTTGTAGTCGTAAAAGCGACTTACAGCGGCTTGATGTTCGCGGCTTGCTTGCCCTTCGGGCCGGTCTTCACTTCGTACGAGACCTTTTGGTTCTCTTGAAGCGTCTTGAAGCCGTCAGCGCGGATTTCCGAGAAATGCGCGAACAGGTCTTCGCCGCCAGCGTCCGGGGTGATGAAGCCGAAGCCCTTGGCGTCGTTGAACCACTTAACAGTACCGGTTTCCATTACTTATTTCCAAATAAAAAACATAGCCTGGGGCCGAGGCCCCGTGAATGCTGACAATCAAGGGAGAATGAAGTACTAGAGCACCGGCGAAACGCTGAATACTACGTCGAACAAACACTTCGCTGCTTGACAATCTGCATTTCGTTTTATACGTGGTGTGCCCAATCTTGTCAAGCAGGGAAATTTCCTTACTTTCCGCGCAGTTCACGGACAGAAGTGGGCATTTTCCTTGGGATTCGCGGTGGGGACGGCTTCTCGTCGACGTACAATGGACGTTTTTGCCCGCGTGCCGCCCTGTTTACGGGGGCCGCCCCAAAATCGATCACGGATGGCGCCTATTCGACTTGCGCGGCTGCAATGGCCGCGATGCCCCCCCCGCATTGCCGCCCTGCTCCTGTCGGCCACGCTTGCCGCCTGCGCGGCCTCCCCCGCCTACGGCCCTGTCCCGGCCGGCCATTACCGCGTCACATCGGGCGACACGCTCTATGGCATTGCGCGCGCCAATCGCGCCAGCACGGCCGATCTCGTTCGCTGGAACGGTCTTGCGGACCCCGACAAAATCGAGGTCGGCCAGGTCCTGCGCGTGGTGCCGCCATCCGGCGGCAATGCGCCGGCGACTGACAGTGCGGCGAAGCCTGCGGCCCGGCCGGGCACCGCGCGGCCTTCGGCGCCCACCCCGGACACGCCGGCCGCACGCATTGCGCTGGACTGGCCGGCAAGCGGTCAAGTCATCGCCGGTTTCAACGGCAGCAGCAACAAGGGCATCGACATCGGCGGCAACACCGGCGATCCGGTTACGGCAGCGGCCCCCGGCAAGGTGGTGTATGCCGGACACGGACTGCGCGGCTACGGCAATCTGGTCATGCTACAGCACACGGGCGGCTATCTGACCGCCTACGCGCACAACAGCAGGGTTCTGGTGACAGAAGGCGCGCAAGTGAGCAAGGGGCAAAGGATTGCCGAGATGGGCAGCAGCGACACCGACCGCGTGAAATTGCATTTCGAGGTCCGCCAGCAGGGCAAGCCCTACGACCCGATGGCGTTCCTGCCGAAAAAATAAGTCGCGCCAAAAACTCAAGCCGACTCGAGATATCCTTGACGCAGCCCGTTTGCCCGGGCATCGCGCCATTCGCGATGGGCGCGCGGATCCGTCCATACGGCGGCGTGCAACTGCGACAACGCGCGCGGATCGTTGATCAGCGCCCATTTCTGCGCGCCGCTCAACCGTTTCGGCCCCATCAGCAACGCGGACTCGACCTGCTTCGCGCGCGTCGCGCGGTGACGCGGGTCGTCATGCGTCGGCGGCACGGTCGCGCACGCGAGCGCGTTGGCGATCGGATCGACCACGGTGGCGATGAAATCCGGCCCGGGACGTGTTTCCAGCGCGTACTTCTCCGTCCAGCGCAGCTCCTTCGGCGGCCACGACTCCTCGGGAATCAGAAACAGGCTAAGCCGCTTCAGCCCTCGTCCCAGCGACACTCGGCTCGAGAACACCGACAACGGAATCGAGAGCATCATGGCGCCGACGATCGGCATCAGCCACCAGATGAAATTCGGATTGAGCCAGTACACGATGCCGCCCCATGCCGCGCCAAGCAGCGTGTGCAGGCCATGGCGGCGAAACGCCTCGCCCCAATGCGTTTCCGCATCCTCGCGCGGCGGCGACTTCCACTGGATCGCGATGCCGGTGAGCGCCGCCAGCACGAACTGCGTGTGGAACAGCATCCGCACCGGCGCGAGCAGCGCCGAGAATACCAGTTCGATGATCATGCTCAACGTGACCGGCAACGCGCCGCCAAAGCGTTTGGCGCCCTTCACCCAGATCAGCACCACGGCCAGGATCTTGGGCAGGAACAACATCGTCGCCGTCGCAGTGAACAATGCCACCGCGCGCTCCGGATGCCACTCCGGCCACAGCGGAAACAGCTGGCGCGGCGCGCTGAAATACTCCGGCACGACGAGCGTGTGCTTGGCCAGCAGGCACGTCGACAGAATCAGAAACAGGAACCACAACGGCGCGGAGATGTACGCCATGACGCCGGTCACGAACACTGCGCGGTGCACGGGGTGCATGCCCTCGGCCATGAACAGCTTGAAATTCATCAGGTTGCCCTGGCACCAGCGGCGGTCACGCTTGAGTTCGTCGAGCAGGTTCGGCGGCATTTCCTCGTAGCTGCCCTGCAGATCGTACGCAATCCACACGCCCCAACCGGCGCGGCGCATCAGCGCCGCCTCCACGAAATCGTGCGACAGGATCGGCCCTGAAAGCGCGCCCTTGCCCGGCATCGGCGCAAGGGCGCAATGCTCGATGAAGGGCTTCATGCGGATGATCGCGTTGTGCCCCCAATAGTGCGACTCGCCCAGTTGCCAATAGTGCAGCCCGGCCGTGAACAACGGCCCGTACACCCGCCCGGCGAATTGCTGAACCCGTGCATAGAACGTTTCGCGCCCGGCGGCCAGCGGCGCCGTCTGGATCAGGCCCGCGCTCGGATGCCCCTCCATCAGCCGAACCAGCTTCGTCAGGCATTCGCCACTCATCACGCTGTCCGCGTCGAGCACCACCATGTAACGGTAGGCGCCACCCCAACGGCGGCAGAAATCGTCGAGATTTCCGCTCTTGCGCTTCACGCGCCGCTGACGGCGGCGGTAAAAGATGCGTCCGAAGCCATCGACCGCGCGGCACAGCGATTGCCAGGCATCCACTTCGGCCGTGCAGATATTCGTGTCGTTGCTGTCGCTGAGGATGAACACGTCAAAGCGGTCGAGATCGCCGGTCTTTGCGAGCGACTCATAGGTCGCGCGCAGCCCCGCGAACACGCGTGCGACGTCCTCGTTGCAGATCGGCATCACGATCGCCGTGCGGGCCTGGGCCTCGATCGGCGCGTCGCCCGCGGCCATGCGCGAAATCATGTAACGGTCGCCGCCGAACAACAGCGTGAAAAAACCCATGACGGCCGTCCAGAAGCCGGCTGACACCCAGCCGAACAGCAGGACAAACAGCGTCAGCACCGAAAATTCGAGCGGATCGGCACCGTGATAAGGCAGCACATCGGCCATGAAATGCGTTGCGAGCGATGTTTGCGCGATCATCAGCGCCAGCAGCAGCCAACGACGGCGGCGCCCGGCATGCGACCAGACACCTCGCGGATCGGGCGAATCGCGCAACAGCGGATCGGGATCGGCACGGCGGGTCAGCCGATGCCACAGGCGGGTGAGCGGATTGAGCGACCACGGACGCGGCACCAGCGAAGTTCTCTGTACCGGCGGCGCAATATGCAGCGTGGGCGTGCCGCGCACGGTGTCCATGCCGGCGGCCTCGGCAAGCGAGCCGCCTTCGGTCATCGCCAGACGCGCGGGCACCGAGGCGAGCACGGCGTCACCCGCGGCCTCCAACGGCGAGCGGGCGGAATCCGCGCCGGCCACGGCGTGCGCCGCGCCGTCCGGATCCGCCAGGACGTCATGCACACGTAGCAGCGTCCCGGTGTCCGAGCCGGCCGTTTGGGCGGCATCATGCAACGCCTGGGCGAGCAGCGCGCGGCGCTTTTCGGGCGCCAGCGGAAGCCGGTCGACATAAAGCTCACCGACCGGAATGTCAGTGCGTTCGCTCACTCGGGGGGTAACAGGTAGCTCCACGTTTCGGATAGGGTAGTACTGCCGCTGCGCAGATAGGCACGCATTTCGACGGGTTTCTCGGTATCGAGACGGCGCATCCGCATCATCACGCGCCAGCCTCCCGTGACTTCATTCCGCTGCGTGACGAGTTCGAGGATCTTGCCATTAGCGTCGAGGGACACATTGCCTTCGACCTTGGCGTCGGCCGCGAGTTTCTTGAGGGCCGGCCCTTCGAAATCGACCGCGAACAGCAGACTGTCGTCTGGTTTTCCCCGGTAGCCATGTCCACGCCGGCTTTGTGACACCCATGCCAGAGACGGGCGTTTGTCGTTATCTTTCTGCCACGAAAGCCGGTATTCAAACGAATACGGTTGCTTCGGACGCGGCGGCGCGTCCGGCACCCAGTAAGCCACAATATTATCGTTGGTTTCGTCCGGCGTGGGAATCTGTACGAGTTCCACACGGCCCCGGCCCCAATTGCCCTTGGGCTCGACCCACGCCGACGGCCGCTTTTCATAGTGGTCATCGAGGTCTTCGTAACTGGTGAAACTGCGGTCGCGCTGCATCAGACCGAATCCCAGCGGATTCGTCAGCGCGAACGACGATACCTGCAAGCGCTTCGGATTGATCAGCGGACGCCATATCCATTCGCCGGTACCCGACTGGATCGACAGGCCGTCCGAATCGTGCACTTCGGGCCGGTAGTCGGCAACGGCCGACGCTTGGTTCTCACCGAAGAAAAACATGCTGGTCAGCGGCGCCATCCCGAGCTTCGTGACATTTTCGCGCAGGAACAATTGCGCCTTGACGTCGACGACGGTGTCGGTCCCCGGACGCAAGATAAACCGGTACGCACCCGTCGCGCGCGACGAGTCGAGCAGCGCGTAGATCGTCAGGTCCTTCGCGCCGGCTGCGGGTCGCTGAATCCAGAATTCGGTGAAACGCGGGAATTCCTCGCCCGAATTCAGGGCCGTGTCGAGCGCCAGGGCGCGCGCCGACAGGCCGTAGATCTGATCGCGGCCAACGGCGCGGAAGTAGCTCGCGCCGAGAAATACGAGAACTTCGTCCTTGTACTTGGTGGTATTGACCGGATAATGCACCCGAAACCCCGCAAAGCCGAGGTTGCGCAGTTGCTTCGGGTCGATCTTGTTCGGCCCGAAATCGAACATGTCAGGGCTGTAGCGGATTTCGCGAACGCCCTGCGGCGCAAGCTCGTTGATCTTGACCGGGCGGTCGTAATACGAGCCTTCGTGGAAGAACATCAGCTCGAACGGCAGCTTGGCGCCACGCCAATAGGCACGTTCCGGCTTGAAGCGGATATTGCGGTAGCGATCGTAAGTCAGCCCCTGCAATTCCTTCGGCAGATTCGGGTCTTGCGGCTTGAACCGGCTGCCTGCCAGCGTACGGGCTTGCTTGGCCACATCTTCAAAGCCGAAGGCATGCCCGGCTTGTGCGGCAATCAGCGTGCAGGCGCCAAGCAGGACGGTAAAGACAATTCGCCACCCACGCCGGGCGCGGGGGTGGCAAGTCTGGTTCAGGGCATGCCGTGGCCCGCCGGACAGGGCGGGCGCGGCGTTGCGGGACGTCTC
Source organism: Pandoraea terrae (assembly GCF_902459695.1). Taxonomy (GTDB): domain Bacteria; phylum Pseudomonadota; class Gammaproteobacteria; order Burkholderiales; family Burkholderiaceae; genus Pandoraea; species Pandoraea terrae. The sequence continues at coordinate 135,995 of NZ_CABPRZ010000005.1, read as the reverse complement.
GGTCGGCAGAAGATCCATCGGCATCCAGAGCGAAAGCGCGCGCGCTGGCAGTGTCCAACGCGCGCCGAACGCGCAATTTTACCTGTTCGCACGACCTTTAGCCAAAAACGGGCCCGCCGATGGGCCGGCCCACCGACGTGGGCACTCACCGCCCGGCCGTGGCAAGCACTGTGCCGAGCGCCATCAACGTGCCGCCAATGGTCCGTTGCACGGTCTTTTGGCGGCGAACCATCGCGGCGCGCATCCAACCCTGCGAAAAGCCGAGCGCCACCACGCTGAACCACACCCAGTGTGCCAGCGACATGAATGCGCCGTAGCCGAGCGTAACGCTCCAGCCCGTCCCCGGCTGCACGACCTGCGTAAATGTGCTGACGACAAACAGCGTCGTCTTCGGGTTCAGCGCGTTGGTCAGAAAGCCGGTACGCAAGGCGGCCCGATCTGCGGCGCGGCCGGCCTCGTCCGCCGATGCGCGGCACAGGCGGGACGCATCGCCCCGCCCCGCCGGCCCGCTCTGCCCACCGTCCACCCCGGTGCCTTCCGGGACCTTGAGCGGCCGACTGGTCAACGTTTGCCATCCGATGTAGACGAGGTACGCCGCCCCGACGAGCTTGATCCCCGTGAACAGCCAGGGCGCGCTCTTGATCAGCACCCCGACGCCCACGAGCGTGTAGGCCACATGCACCTGCACGCCGAGTGCGATGCCGGCCGCCGCCCACAGCCCAGCGCGGCGGCCGTGCAGCCAGCTATTGCGCGTGACCATCGCGAAATCCGCCCCCGGACTTACCACGGCCAATACGGTGATCATCATGACCGCCAACAATTCGTGCATGTTGCCTCTCGCAAAAAAATCATGGATGAAAACCACGATCGGCAGGCACCGATCTCGTGCCGCACCCACCACATGGACTTCATTTCTGGCATTTTCTCGCGCTTCGTGACGGCACGAAAAGCGATTTTCCGGGATGACGATTCATGATAATTTCTCAAGCATGAACCTTCGTCATTTGCCGCTGGGCGCCCTCTTCGTGTTCGATACGGCCGCCGCCGAACTGAGCTTTGCGCGCGCCGCCGATCGTCTGTTTGTCACTCAGGGGGCGGTCAGCAGGCAAATCCGGACACTCGAAGATGCGCTCGGTGTCACCCTGTTCGAGCGCCGCAATCGCGCCGTTTTCCTCACCCTTGCCGGCGCGCAACTGCACGCGACCACGCGGCAGATGTTCGACCAACTGGCCGGCACGGTCGCGCGCTTGCGGCCTGCCGCCCAGCCCTCGCCGCTGGTGGTTTCGTGCGAACCCACGCTCGCCATGCGCTGGCTGATTCCCCGGCTCGGGGGTTTTTACCGGCTACACCCGGAAATCGCGCTCCATCTGCATACGGCCGGCGGGCCGCTCGATCTGGCCGCCGCGGGCGTCGACATCGCGATCCGCCGCAACGATTTCTTTTGGGGGCACGCGCTGCTCGTGGCGCCGATCGGCGACGAATGGGTCGGCCCGATTCGCGCCGTGCCCGGCACGGGCGCACAGACGGGTGCGGCTGCGCCGCGTCTGCTGCACACGCGAACGCGAGCGAAAGCGTGGGCCGACTGGCGGCGCGCCGCCGTCATCGCCGGCCTCGCAAAGGCACGGGCCGATCATTACGATACCGGCGCGGGCGCGCAGCAGACTTTCGAGCACTTTTACCTGAGTCTTCAAGCGGCCGGCGCGGGTCTCGGCGTTGCGATCGGGTCCGTGTACATGGTCGCCGACGAACTTGCGGCCGGGCGTATCGACGCGCCTGAAGGGTTTGTGCGCGACGGGTCGTCCTATGTGGCTTTGTCGGTCACGCCGTTCGATGCCGACCCGGCCAGGGCCGCCCTTCTCGGCTGGCTGCGCGATGAAATGCGCGCCACGCTCGACGGTGTCATGACGGCATCCGCCGCGCATACCGACGCGCGAGGCTGACGCAGGCCCCTCGAATCACGCCGGGGACGGTCGCCGCCGGCAGGTCTGTCCGGCACGTCTATTTTGTGTCGAGCTTCACACCGCCGGGCACACCAGGCACGGCGCAACGATGTTCCCGGACATTGTCGAGAAAGCGCTCGATCAACGGCAGGATGCGCGCTTCGATGTCGCCGTGTCCGTAGCCGAAGCCCGCGAAGTTGAAGTGTGTCGCGCCGTCGACGACCGCCAGCCAGTGGCAACCCGGCGGCAAATCGGCATACGGCTCGGTACGCGATTGCCATTTGCCGTCGAGCGGTGCGTCGCGGGTACCCGTGATCATCAGCATCGGCTTTTGCAGATCATGCCAGGCGCCGTCCGGAAAGATCGGACCTGGCCCTTGCGGCGACAGTGCGATATAGGCGTCGAAGCGGTCGGCGCCGTCGAGTTTGAGGTTGTTTTTGGCCCCCGCCTCGAGCAAGGCGGTCGCGGCGCCCATGGAATGACCGACGAGCACGGCCGGCGACGCCTGGCAGCGGCCACGCGACCACTGCAGCGCAGCGCCGACGTCCTGGAGGCGATCGCGATACGCAGCGGGATCCGTGGTCAATGACAGCAGGCCGTCGCGTAATCCGCCGCTGCGCACCCGGTCACGCAACGAGTCGCGGCTGCTTTCCTTGTGGCCCATGACGATCGTCAGCCAGCCGTATTGCGACAAGGCCCGGCCCAGCCAGGCGAGCGCATCCTGATCGCCGCCCGCGCCGGGACTCAGTATGGCGGCCCCGGCACAAGCGCCGACAGGCCGAAACACACGGAGCGTGGCAGGTGTGCCGTCGGCACGGTTGGCGTTGCGTACCAGTCCCGTAGGCGGCGCCCCGTTGGCGGCAGGTGAGGAAGCGGGCGCGGACGCGGTGGGTGCGGACCCGGCCGCGTGACTGGCAAGCGGGACACCCCCCGCACCGATCAACAGCCATACGGCCAAACGCATCGCCCCGTGCATCCATCCTCCTGAAGTCATGGCGCGCGCGGCCCACACGGAGGCGGCGGGCGGCCGGCGCTCCAGGGGACGCCACACGATGAGTCATCTTAGCGCGGAATCGGTAGGACCCCCGCATTTTTTACGCGCTTTTTCTGCGCGGGATGGCCCAGTCTCGCGTCCGCTACGCACATGCGCCGCGAGCCTTGCGGCCCTGGCCCTCGCCCTAGGCCATCGCCCGTGCGTACCCGGCCGGATCGAAACGCCACGTCATTGCCAACAGCAGGACGATGCTCGCGGCCAACGCGAGCCAGGCGCCCGCGAAACTGCCCGTCATGGCGCGCAGGGCCCCCGTGGCGAACGGCGATGTCGCCGCGACAAGATAGCCTGCACCCTGGACGAACGCCGCCAGTTCCGCCGCGCGCTGGGGATGCGCGTGATGATCCAGCGTCAGGATCAGGCCGAGTGCAAACGTGCCACCCAAACCGAAGCCGATGGCGCCCACCCACAACCACGGCGCCGCGGCCGGTGCCAGCAGGAAGCCGCACAGGCCGCCGAGCGTGGACGTCAGCGCAAGCGCCAGCCAGCGCCGCCGGTCGGTCCCCCGGCGCGCCAGCCATGGCAATGACAGTGCCGATATCACCTGGCACGCCGTCAACCATGCGAGCAAGACGCCGCTTTCGCCGGCGCTCATGCCGGCCTGTTGATAGAACGGCGGCAGCCACGCCACCATGCTCGTGTAGGTACTGTTGATCAGCCCGAAGTAGACCGCGAGCAGCCACGCGCGCGGATGACGGAACCACCGGGGAGCCGATGCGGCGGACGATACCGCGCGAAGGCCCCGGACCGGATGGGGGGGGGCCGGATCGGACCCGTTGCCTACGCCACGCCTCGCCTGCGGTGCGATGAACCACGCAATCAGCGCGAATGCCATCACGACAACCCATATCCCCAGTCCGGCGCGCCAGTCGCCCGTCCATTGCGCCACGCGCGGGCTCAGCGCGGCGCCCAGGCCGCCGCCGCCCATGAGCGCCGCCGAATACAAACCCATCATCGCGGTCATGCGGGCCGCGCCGTAGCGGCCCTTGATCACGCCCGGCAGCAATGTCTGCACGACAGCAATGCCGATCCCCGCCAGCAGCGCCGACGCAAGCAACGACCCTGATGTGTCCGCCACGAATCGCATGCCGCATGCGGCCGCGAGCGCCACGAGTCCGGCCGAGACGCCGGCGCGTTCGCCAATTTTGCGCATCAGCGGGGCGGCCGCCAGGGCAAACACGCCCATGGCCAACACCGGCAGCGACGTCAGCATCGACGCCATCGGAAAGCTCATGCCGGTCGTCGCCCGAATCTGTGCCAACAACGGACTGACCGACGTCAGCGTCGGGCGCAACGTGAGGCCGACCGCCACGATCGCCACAAAGAGCGCCCAACCGGGCGTAGGCGCGGCTGCGCGGCCCATGTTGCGCACGACCGACAACGACGGGCGGGCGGTTGAAGCGGTGGCTGACGACGTCCCCTTTCCGGCATCGCGCTCAAGTGCGCGTGTCATACGAGCACGCCATCGCGAGCCACGATGCGCCCGCCCGCGATGACGCATTTGCGCACCGGATGCGCGGCCACCGCTTCGGCAGCATTGCCGGCCTGCACCAGCACGAGATCCGCCCGCGCGCCCACCTGCACGCCATATTCGGCAAAGCCGCATGCGCGCGCGCCGGCGTACGTCACGCAATCGAGCGCGACGGCGAGTTCGTCGTCGCGCCGCAAGTTGTTGCGCAAACCGATCATCATCGCGCGTTCGAGCATGTCGGGCGCGCCGTATGGCGTCCAGGTATCACGAATACCGTCGTTGCCCCCGGCGATCGTCACGCCCGCCGCGCGGCAGGCCATCACCGCCGGCACCGGCCGCGAAGGCGGCGCCGTGGTGATCACAGCCACGCCGAGATCGGCCATGCGTGCGAGCATGGCGTCGCGGCGGCGCTCGTCGAGCTCGCCCAGGCAGAAGCCGTGACTGATGGCCACGCGATGCTGCATGCCGAGCGCGGCGATCCGCTCGAACATCAACTCCAGCGTGAACACCCCCATTTCGCCAGGTTCGTGCAGGTGGATGTCGACGGGGCAGCCATGCTTGTCGGCCAACGCGAACATGACGTCGAGCGACGCCGCCGGGTCGCGGTCGATGGCGCAGGGATCGAGCCAGCCGAGGATGTCGGCGCCTTCGCGCAGCGAGCGATCGAGCAATGCATCGGTGCCCTCGCGGTCGAGCACGCCCGACTGCGGAAACGCCACGATCTGTATGTCGAGCCGGTCGGCCAATTGCGCCTGCGTGGCGAGCACGCCTTCGAGATGGCGCAGACCGGCATCCGTGTCGATGTCGACGTGCGTGCGCAAGCGCGTGGTGCCGGCGGCGAGAAACGCCTGGCCGAGCGCAAGCGACGCGCGGCCCGCGTCGTGCCCACTCGTGGCGCGCCACTGGCGTTCGTTATCGATGCGGTCCACCAGGCGCGAACCGCATTTGTTGACGTACCACGGCATGCCCCACACAGTCTTGTCCAGATGCGTGTGCGCCTCGACCAGCCCCGGCAGCAGCAATGCGCCGCCGGCGTCTTCGGTCGTGCAGCGGCCGGCGGCGCCGGCCGGCTGCGCCAGCGATTCGCCGATGGCCGCGATACGGCCGTTTTCGATCAGGACATCGGCCGGCGCGCCATCGAGTGCGCGCGCGTTCCGGATCAGCAAGCGTTCCATCCATTCCTCTGATTGCATAAGGGCCTGTTCACGACTCCAGCGCAGCGCGCGACGTGTCGCCCGCGCTCACGCCCGAGGCGCGCGTAATGGCGCTGACCACCACGAACGCGACGGCGTTGGCGGCGAGCGCCACGAGCCCCATGTTGAGCGACTTGACAGCGGACGATGCGTTCGGCAGCAGCGTCGCCAGATTCACGTCGAAGACGAGCGCCATGGCCAACACGGCAGCGCCGGCGGCAATCCCTGCGAACGCGCCATGTTTCGTGCCGAACTTCCGGCCCGATACCCCCGGCAACAGGCTCGCGATGAATGACGGGAACAGTTGTGTGAGCAGGCTGGAGGCGAAGATCGCCAGTGACACGAATGTCGCGCCGCCACGCAGCACGAAATACACGGCCACCAGACCGAACACCGGCAACACGCCCTTCGCGACCTGTGCCACCCGCCGTTCACTCGCGTGGGGCGCAAAGCCGTCGCGATACACATTCTTGGCGATCAGCGTCGAGGCATTGAGCATGATCATCGAACCCGGCACCAGCGCGGTCAAGACCCCGGTACCGCCGATCACGCCGACAAACCACGGATCGAAGGTCAGCTTGATGAGCTTGAGCAGTGCCAGATCGGACTCGGCGCCCTTCAACCCGGGCACCTGCAGGATCGCAGCGAAGCCGACGAAGAACATGAACGCGATCACGACCTGGTACAGCGGCATCAGAATCGCATTCTTGCGCACCGCCATGTCGTTCTTCGCCGCGTAGACCGAGGTGAAGACGTACGGGTACAGGTAGTAGCCGAGTGAGGTCAGCAAAATCGTGGAGTTGTACCAGGAGAGGTTCAGGCCCGTCTCCGGCATCTTCAGGAAGCCCGGATTCGCCGCTTCGATCTGGTTGAACATCGGCCCGAAACCGCCGTAATAGTGCAGCGGCAGGTACACGCCCAGGAAAATCGCGATGCCCAGGATAAGGATGTCCTTGAAGATCGCGATGCTGGCCGATCCGTGGATGCCCGAAATCACGATGTACGCGACCATCGCCGCTGCGCCCAGCCAGATGGCGACGGCCGGCGGGATCGATCCGTACGACGCCTCGGACACGATGATACCGAGGCCACGCAACTGGATGATCAGCAGCGAACTCATCCCCAGCACGGCCACGATCGAGACCACCACGCCGAGCGCCCTGCTCTGATAAGCCGTCGCGAAAAAGTCCGAGAACGAGACGCAGCGGTGCTTCGTGGCATGGCGCCACACGGCCGGCAGCACCCAGTAGCCCATCACGTAGGCCAGACTGCCGTACGCGAGAATGTAGAACGCGGGCGGCCCCTTGCTGTACGCCCAGCCGCTCGCGCCCAGAAACGTAAACGTCGAGAACGCCTCGCCGGCCATCAACAGGAAGACGAGCAGCGTGCCGAAGCCCCGGCCGCCGACCGCCCACTGTTCCAGGCTCATGGTGCGCCCCGCCCGCGCCCTGATGCCGATGAACAGGGCAAACGCCAGGAAACCGAAAATGACGATCAGCGCCGCGTTCATGCCCGGCCTCCGTCAACCGTATCCTCGGCGATGGCCCCGGCGCGCGTGCTGCCGTCGAGGCAGAACATCAAGGCCATGATCCCGCTCGACGCCACGAGCCACAAGACGTTCCAGGCCATCAGGAACGGCAGGCCGAACACGCGCGGCGCCAGGTGCTCCGCGAGCCAGCCGCCGCTGAAGAACGCCACGAAGGGCAACAGCCCCAGGCAATGTATCGGTTTCATCTCATCTCTCTCCTGCCCATGCGACGGCCCTTGGGGGCGAACCGTCTTTTTTCGTTGGAATCATCAACCAAAATTGTTAACCATTTTTGTTGACCATTATCTACAATGCTTTGCAGAATGGCAAGGACCCTAGGGAAAGTCCGGGGCCGACGGTGACCGGTTACAATGCGCCGGATTCGGAATGAGACGGATGACAGGCTTGATGACGACGGCTTCAACGCAGGACGCCGGCACAGACGCCGGGAGCGAAATGGGAGTGGAAGACAGGGTCTACGTGGCGATCTCGCAGGCGTTGCTGTCGGGAAAACTGCGCCCGGGCATGCCGCTGCGTGAACGCAATCTGGCCGAGGCGTTCGGCTGCACGCGCGGCGCGGTACGCAAGGTGCTCGCGCGGCTGGGCTTCGAGGGGAAGCTCGTGCTCGAGCCGAATCGCGGCGCGTTCGTGCCTCAACCGTCGCTCGACGACATCCGCCAGGTCTATCGGGCGCGGCGGGTGATGGAAGCGGGCGTCGTCGCCACGCTGTGCGGGCATCTCACGCCCGAGCAGGTGGCCGTGCTGGAATCCCACGTCGCCGACGAAGCGCGCGCCCATGCCGATCAGGCGGTCGAGGCGTCGATCCGCCTCGCCGGCGCGTTTCATCTGAAACTGATCGGGATGACCGGCAGCGGCGATCTCACCGACTTCGCCGAGCGGCTCGTCGCCAAAACGGAACTGTTCAAGGCGCTGTACGATCCTGCCGAATACATCCACTGCGCGCCGACGGAACACGCGCAGATTGTCGCGGTGCTGCAGACCCGGCGCGTGCAGGCGGCCATCGATCTCGTCACCAGCCATCTCGACGAACTGGAAGCCCGCGTGATCGCGCGCGCAGCCGAGGCCGAGACACCCGATTTCCGGGCCATCTTCGCCGCGAGCTTCCGGGTGTAGGGCCGGTTCCGTTTTACGATCCGTTACAAGGGATACGAACCCAAATTTCCGCAACCGGGGTATATTTCGCCTGTTTGCCCCGGGTGCGTTCGACCGACGCCCGGAGCCCTCGCTACACCCAGCAAGCCCGAAGGAAGCTCATGTCCCATCTGGTTGTCCATGGCGGCCAGCCGCTGCGCGGCCGCATCATTCCGTCCGCGAACAAGAACGCCGTTCTGCCGATCCTTTGCGCCACCCTGCTGACGGCCGAGCCGGTGCGCCTCATCGGTGTGCCCGAGATCACCGACGTGCGCAAGATCCTCGATATCTTTCGTCAGCTCGGCAGCGATGTGAGCGTGGATTTCGCCGCCGGCACGCTCGATCTGCATCACAAAAACACCCGCTTCGATCCCGCGCGCGATCATCTGCCAGAGGAAATGCGCTCGTCGATCATGCTGGTGCCCGGACTGCTCGCCCGCTTCGGCGTGGCACGCATCGAAGACAACGTGAAAGGCTGCACGCTCGGCGTGCGCGAGATCGATCCGCACATTGAAGTGCTGCGCCAGTTTGGCGGGCGGGTCGAGCGCACGGCCGGCTCGCTGTTGATTCATGCGGCCGAGGATCGCCCCGCGATTCATCACTGGCTCGACTACGCGTCAGTCACGACCACGGAAAACTTCGTGCTGTGCGCCGCGACGGCGCGCGGCCGTTCGCAATTGACGAACGCCGCGTCGGAGCCGCACGTGCAGGAGTTCTGCCGCTTCATGGAGATGCTCGGCGCGAAAATCGACGGCATCGGCACGTCGCAATTGGCCATCGAAGGCGTGTCGGCGTTCGGCGGCGGCGAGTTCCGTTTCGCCGAAGACTTTCACGAAATCACGACGTTCCTCGCGCTCGGCGCGATCACGGGTGGCGAAATCAGCGTCAAGAATTCGGCGCCGGAACAATTCCCGCTGCTCGACCGCACGTTTGCCAAGTTCGGCGTGACGGTAACGCACCGCGACGGCTGGTCAACCGCCACGCGCAACGGCCCGCTCAAGGTGCAGACGCCGTTTACGCAGAACATCCTGACGAAGGTGGAGGCCGCGCCGTGGCCTTATTTCCCGGTGGACCTGCTGCCGATCTTCATCGCCCTGGGGGTGCAGGCCGAAGGCAGCGCCATGTTCTGGAACAAGGTCTACGACGGCGCCATGGGGTGGTCGACGGAACTGTCGAAGTTTGGCGCACACGTCTTCCTCGCAGACCCTCACCGGTTGGTGACGTTCGGCGGCGTAGCGCTGACGCCGGCCGAAGTCGAGAGTCCGTACATCATCCGCGTGGCGATTGCATTGTTCATGGTCGCGGCCAGCATCGACGGCCGGTCCGTCATCAAGAATGCGCTGCCGATCAAACGCGCGCATCCGCGTTTCGTCGAAAACCTGCGCTCGGTCGGCGCCAACGTGAGCTGGACCGACGAGGAATGACGGCAGCTGCAGCAGCCATCGGCGCGGCAAGCGCCGATGGCGCCCTCATTTGCTGAAGCTGAACTCCATGGCCACGGCCGCGTTGTTCGCGACCGACGTCACACCGTAGTACTTGTCGCCGACCTTGAACATGAAACGGCACCAGTTCTCGGTGAGCGAGCGCCATTCGATGTTCACGCAGAACGAACCGTTGTCGTTGACGGACCACGTCCCGACCCCCTGTGCGACGGTGTTCATCCGCCCGCCCGATCCCGTATTGCCCTTATTGTCGGACGAAGCATTGAGCTTGCCGTCGGTATCGTTTGTCCACCGGCGCGTACTGCCGTTGTATGAGATGCTCATCACCTTCGCGCCAGGCATCATCTGCCTGAGTTCTTCGACGGTGAGCTGTTGGCCGTTCGCTGCCCTGACATCGGACAGCCGCATCGGCTCGGCCTGCGCGGCAAGCGCTGCGGCCAACAAACCGGCCCCCAGGGTGGTGGCCTGAACAAAGTGAAGACGCATGATCCCTCCCGCGTACGCGGCGCCGCTCGTCGCTTGCGCCCGTGCGCTCGGCGCCGTCGGTGGCGCGAACGCTTGTCGTCGCGCGCCGCGATCGTGCGCGGCGAGGCTATCGGTCCAGGATATGCGCTATCACTATAGACCACGGCAAACCGGGTTGCCTAATCGGACGACGCCCTGCGCGGTGGTGGATCACGTGTTCGGTCTCAGTCCGCGAGCGGCTTGCCGGCCGTTTCACGGGCCGCGAACAATGCGATCGCGGTCACCAGCAGCGCGCCCGTCACGTAGATCGAAACGGCGAACGTCGTGCCGTATTGCTTGAACAGGCTGACAATGATCAATGGCGCGAAACCGCCGCCGACAATCCCCGCCAGCGTGTAGGCCAGCGATGAACCCGCGTAGCGTACGCGTGTCGGAAATTGTTCCGTGACGAAGGCCGCCTGCGGTCCGTACATGATCGCGTGAATCACAAGGCCGACAACCACCGCCAGCACGATCAGTCCCGGATGCGCCGTATCGAGCAGAACGAAGAACGCGTACGCCCAGATCACCGCGCAAAGCACGCCGAATCCGTACACCGGACGGCGCCCGAGCTTGTCCGACAGCGCACCGAACAGCGGGACGCTCAGCGCGTTGCAGGCCGTGCCTACGAGCACGGCGGTCAAGGCGAGCGGACGCGAGAGATGCAGGGTGCCGGTCACGTAGGTCAAGGTGAAGACGACCATCAGTGCGTAAAGCACATCCGAGCCGATGCGCGAACCGCCAGCCACCAGAAGATTGCGCCAGTGCGAGCGAAACACGTCTGCAATCGGCGTCTTCGCCTGCCGGTGCGACTGGGCCATTTCTTCGAACATGGGCGTTTCCTCGACGCCACGTCGCACCCACAGGCCGAAGCCGACCAACAACAGACTCGCCAGGAACGGAATACGCCAGCCCCAACCGAGGAAGTCATCGGGCGAAATGGCCAGCGTGATCAACGCGATCAAGCCCGTCGCGAGCAGTGTGCCGAACGATGGGCCGACCTGTGTCCATGAGGCGTTCAGTCCGCGCTTGTCCTGCTCGCCGTGTTCGATCGAAAGCAACACTGCGCCGGCCCATTCGCCGCCAAGCGCCACGCCCTGAACGAACCGTAGCGCTACCAGCAAGACCGGACTCCAGATACCGATCGCCGCGTACGTGGGCAGCAGCCCCATCAGGCCGGTGGTCAGCCCCATGAGGATCAGCGTCAGCACCAGCACCGCGCGACGCCCGATGCGATCGCCCAGATTGCCGAAAACGAAGCCGCCAAGCGGACGTGAGACGTAGCCTACGGCATAGGTCGACAGTGCGAGGATGGTCCCCGCAAGCGGATCCACTGAAGGAAAGAACAGGTGGTTGAATACCAGCGCGGCAAGCGTGTTGTAGACGGTAAAGTCATACCACTCCAGCGTTGTGCCGACCATGCTGGCGGTGGCAAGGCGGCCTTTGTTCCGGCCGGTGGACGATGCGGCGGATGGCACGGCGCCTGGGCGGGCAGGCGCTTGGGCTTCAGTCAGGGACGTCATGGAAATCTCTTGGCGGGGCGGAACAGGGGAACCCGCGCAATGGCGGGCAATGAAGCGCTCAGTTGCTGTCGGCGCCGAGGCGCCAAAGCATGCCGAAGACAGTAACGGACGACGCCGGCAGTCCGTGGGCTGCGGCAAGCGCGACGGCTGCAGCGCGCACCGCCTCGGCGCTCGTGCCTTCGATCAGCACGACGCCATCGGCAGGCGCCGCCGCGGCGTCCGGTGCGGTCAGCGAGACAGACAGCGTGGGCACCGTGACCTGCAACGTCGCGCGAATGATACCGTCGGCGGCCGTGGTTTCCGTCAGCTGGGCCGCGAGGCGATCGCGCACGGCCGCGAGCGCTGCTTCGGACAGCACGAATGCCGCAAGGAAACCGCCCTGCCCAACGCCTGCCTCGACGTCGAGCGTGCCGACCCGGCGCTGCGTGGCGCGCATGCGCGCGAAATTGCGCAGCGACCATTCCGTCTGGCCGTTGAAAGCGTTCCGGTACGCATCGCTCGTGAAGACCGCCGCGTCTTGCGTGCAATACAGCGCCAGGTAGGGACGCGCGGTGGCATCGAGCGCCTTGAAGCGGCGTGCGAACCGGAACCCGGGAATCGCGACGCGCTCCTGCATATGTTCGCGGTCGTACCAGCGGTTGAAATCGGCCTCGAAGGCCGGGTCGATGTCCGTCCAGATGCAGAGCTGGGCGCGGGGCGGGGTCGAAGTCATGGCAAGCGTTCCGTCGAAATCGTCTACAGGCGCCTGCCGTGCGTGGGGGAAGGTGCGTCCGTTCGGGACGCCGCACGGGCAAGGCAGAGCCCGAGTGTGCAAAATCGCGGGAAACGCGTCCAACAAGAAAACTAATTCACAGCAACGCGAAAATCTTATGACGCCCGCGGGACGGGCGTTACCGGAAAAAAAGGGGGAAAAGCGAAGCGGGACGACGCCGTGTCAGGCGTCCTGCGTGCCCCAGGCAGGCGCCTGCATCGACACGGCGGGCGGGATGGCGATGTCCGGGCCCATGTTGAGCGCGAATTCGCTGGCCGTCTGCTGCGCAAGCCGCGCCACGTTCTCGGCCAGTGGTGTTCCCGTGCGGAACGAGCCGACGAGGGGCAGATTCGGGAAATTGGCGTCCACGCGCAGCAGTTGCAGGCTGTGCTCATGCAACTCGCGCTGAATAATGGCCGGCGGCAGCACGGTCACGCCGAAACCGTCGACCGCGAGACGAATCATCGCCGCGACGGAAGTCATGCATGACACGCGCACCGGCTGATCCGCCGCCACGGCAAACATCCGTTCGACAGTCTTGTGCGGACCGGAATGACGCGAGAAGCTGATCAGCGGATAGGCGGCGAGATCGGCGAGCGACAAGGTCTCGCCTTCGAGATTGAGCTTGGGACTGCCGACCCAGCGCATGGGGAACTCCGCCAGCGACACGTTCTCGATACCGGTAGTCTCAATGACGTCGGTCTGCAGGATCAGATCCAGCGAACCGGCCTCGAGCTGCTTGCAGAGGTTGATGGTCGTCTCGCTCGTCAGTTCGATCTCCAGTTTCGGATACTCGCGGTGGATACGCGCAGCCAGGTCGGGAAACCAGCTGTGCACAATGGACTCGATCACGCCGATATGGAGCAAGCTTGGGCGGACATCGGCATCGGCGAGTTCGCGCTTCATCTCGTGGCCCAGCTTGACGATCCGCTCAGCATACGCCAACGCCTTCTGGCCGCTGGCCGTGAGCGTGACCTCGCGCGCGCTACGGTCAAACAGGCGCACGCCGAAGCCCTGCTCGAGCGAGGCAATCCGGCTCGATACGGCGGCCTGCGTCGTGTGCAGACGTTCGGCCGTCAGCCGGAAATTCTTCAGCTTGGCCAGCCAGACAAAAGTTTCGAGAAAGCGCAGGTTCATGTGCCGATTCTAGCGCACCACCCATGTCGGCCGGTTTGCATTGGGCGCGCGCCGCCGCATCGGCAGGAAGCGATGTTACGCCCGCGCGTTTCAGATCCGTAACGTTTCCCTGCGCCAAGGGCGTAACACGCGGTGGCGGGTTTTCACTAAATCCTTGCAAATCAAATACATAGGAGCCCACATGAGGACTGGCATGTGTCTTGCGTATGAAATGGGAACGGCCCGGTGAGGCCGGGGCCGCGCCGATCCCCTGGAGACTGCCATGCCATCCGATCACTTTCATCGCCCGCATCCGACTGTCGAACTGGCCCGCTGTGTGTTTCGCCAGCACTACATCCGCATCATGCAGAGTGCCGCGCCGGGCCGTTTGGAGGTGCTCGTCGACGTTTGGCCCATTGAGGGACGGACCTTCACCAGCATTGAATCGGCCAAGCAGGCCGCGATGATGTACATCCGCGACATGGAAGCACAACCGTATTGACTTTCCCTGGCCGGGCGCAAAGACGTCCGGCCGTTCACACCACACGCCAGGACAACACCATGACACGCCAAACCGCCGTTTCGCCCGAGCTGCCCAGCCTTGGCGGCGGTGCCGCCCAGCCGCAGGGAAGCGCGGAACGGACCGACGTTGTGCTTGACCCCGGAAGCGACCCCTACGCCCGAGTTGCAGTGCAAGCCTACATCAATGCCTGCAGCGCCGAACAGCCATGGCTCGCGGAAGCGCTATGCCGGCGTTTCGACATCCCGGCCGGCGCGTCATCCACGGCCGCCCGCCTGTGGCGCCTGTTTCACGCGGCGCAGTTGCAAGCGCGTGCGGCCGGCGAGTTTGACGAAGCCGCCTGGCTGCATGTGACACTGTGCCTGCGGGCGACGCTGGGTGCGATGAATCAGTGAGGCCTTCCGCGCCGGTTGCACGCGACCAGGCAAATAGTAAGTGCGCGCTCACCTCACAAGCCGCGTACCAGTGCGTGAGACATGAAGCGGGGTAAGGCATCCGAAGTGAGAGAGCCTTTCGATTTCTGGCATACTTCATCCTCAGAAATGTTGAAATGCGCTCCTCAAAGCAATCTCCATGCCCACTTTTCGCAAGCCGGTGTCGTCGATGCCTTGCCGGCACACCACGCTGATCCTTAGCCTGCTCCTGCTTGCGTTCCCCTCGGTGACGCTCGCATTGCCGAGCGGCGGTAACGCCGTGATGTTTCTGGCGGTCGCGGCCTCGCTGATATTGCTCGTCACCGGCGGGAAGCTGGGCGTCCCCATGGCAGACACGGCCGATGCTGGTGTGCGTGCGTTTGTCGTAGCCTTGTTACTGCCGATCGCTGCGATACTTGTCAGTAACATCGCCCATGGCCGATTGGTCCCGAATACCTTCGATTCCCCGGCCCGTTTCCTGTTGGCCATTCCGCTGTTCGTCGGCCTGCGCCGTGTCTCCCGGTCGCTTGCCCCGTGGACGGACCTGGCGTTCGCATTGGGTGGCATCGTGGCCGGCGCGGTTGCATTTGCCGACAGTACGCTTCGTACCGGCACGCGTGCGGAAAGCGCATTATTGAATCCGATCCACTTCGGCGACATTGCGCTGATCATCGGCGCGTTGTCGCTGTTGTCGATCCGTTGGCGACGGCATGATCAACAGTGGGTCAAGTGGCTCAAAGCGGCGGGTTTTCTTGCCGGCGGATATGCCTCATGGGCAAGCCAGACGCGGGGCGGGTGGGTAGCGTTGCCGGTGATTGTCGTCATTTGCCTTGCCGTCGAAATGCGCCGCCGTTCGTTACGCGCGAAGCTCGGCGTCGCCGCATTGGCCATCGCATGCGTGGTGCTGCCGCTGGTACTGTCGGCGACGGTGCAAGCCCGCTTCCTGTCGGTGGCTTCCGATCTGCACGCGTTGGCCGAGGGCCAGGTCGATACATCCGTCGGGGTACGACTTGAGCTATGGAGAACCGCACTCGGACTTTTCCGAGACAATCTACTGTTTGGACTCGGACCTCACGGTTTCCACGACGCCATGGCACCGATGGCCGCGGCCGGAAAGTTGACCGCGATGGCCGCCGACCTGGGCCGGGGCGAGGTTCACAATCAACTGCTGGCCTATGCGGCGGACTATGGCACCCTTGGCTTGATCGCCATGCTCTCGCTCTACGCGTGCCCGGCCTGGCTCTTCTGGCGCGGGCTGCGTCAACCCGCGCGGGAACAAAGCCGCGCTGCGCTCATGGGCCTGGTCCTGGTGACCGGCTTCTTCATTTTCGGTTTGACGGTCGAGACCTTCAACCTCAAGGTCACCGCCGCGTTTTACGCCACGTTACTGGCGGTATTCGCTGCTTTCACGTACCCTGCCGAATCGTCGACAAAATGCGCCCGGTAGAACTGGCGCCGCCGCCATGTTCAGCATCCTGATTCCCACGTGGAACAATCTGCCGTTTCTGAAGCTCTGCCTGGACAGCGTACGCCGGCATTCGGCGTTCGAGCATGAGATTCTGGTCCACGTGAACGACGGCAGCGATGGCACGTTGGACTGGGTGCGCGAACAAGGGTTGCGTCATACCCACAGCACAGGCAATGTCGGCGTCTGCCTCGCCCTCAATCAACTCGCGCCGCTGGCGACGCGCGACTGGCTGCTGTTCCTCAACGACGACATGTTTTGCACGCCCGGCTGGGATACCGGCCTGCTCGCGGCCCACGCTTCACTGAACACGCCACTGTGCTATCTGTCGTCCGTCATGATCGAGCCGACACCCAGCCCCAGCACGCAAGTCATCCACCACGATTTCGGTGCCACGCCCGACACGTTCGACGAAGCCGGCCTGCTCGCCTTCGCGAAATCCCTGCAACGCCCCGACGTCAACGGCGTGCCGACCCAGCCGACGCTGGTGCGTCGCGACCTCTGGCATCTGGTGGGCGGCTACAGCATTGAGTTCGGACCAGGCATGAGCAGCGACGACGATTTCCTGATGAAGCTCTGGCTGGTCGGTTGCCGTGCGTTTCGTACGGTAGGCGAAAGCGTTGTCTATCACTTCGGGTGCCGCTCGACCGGCCGCGTCAACAAGAACCGCGGCAGCCGCGAATTCCTCATGAAATGGGGCATGACGCAGACCGAATTCAAGCGCGACTACCTCGTTCCGGCCGGACGCGGTGAAGCGGCGAGCTTACCCAACGTGCCCCGTCCGAGCACGGCAAGCCGCCTTAAACGCGCCGTGCACGGCCGCGCAGCGTACCCGCTTGCCGACCTCGAACGCTGGGACGACGACATCGGCCGTCATCTCGTGTTGGCAGGCGACTGAACAGCCGTCCTCGCAAAAGTACAAAAGTACGTTAGCGGGAACGCCCGGCAGTCTTGGCGGCGCCGGTCGGCGCCCGTACGTCAGTGAGGGTGGCGAATGCGTTCCCAGACGTGATGCATGCGTTGAACAGTGCGATTGTCCTGATGACGTGTCCACCAGACGCCGATTTCCCAGACCATGCCTGCCAGGATCGCCAAAACGACGAGCGCGCCGATCGTGTACCAGATTTCGCCGAATGAAGTCGTCATGATTCACCCCCCCGTAAATGGGCCGGCCGGCAAATAGGGCCGTTCCGGCGCTTTTATTCTAGGCGATGAACGGCAAATGGGCGCTTACGCGCCCGGGACCCACAGTACTGCGGTGTGGCATCGGTTTCCTTACAGTTGCCCCATCGCATACTGCACGGCGAGGCTGCTGACCGACACCGCCGCCCATACGCCGAGGCCGAGCAGGATCGGGCGCACGCCGCTCGCCGCCATGTGGCGCAGGTTCGACGACAGGCCGATGGCCGTCAGCG
This sequence comes from Pandoraea terrae, assembly GCF_902459695.1. Taxonomy (GTDB): domain Bacteria; phylum Pseudomonadota; class Gammaproteobacteria; order Burkholderiales; family Burkholderiaceae; genus Pandoraea; species Pandoraea terrae. The sequence goes on along the minus strand of NZ_CABPRZ010000005.1, from coordinate 118,511 downwards.
CCACGATGATCAGGAACTCGGCAGCCTCGTGGATCCACGGCAGGATCGACTCCGGAATCAGACCGGCAGTGCGCAGCCCCGACGCGACCAGGAACCACAGAATGAACCACGGGAAGATCGCGGCGAGGCGGAAGTTGCCTGCGCCAGCCTTCTTCTGGCGGTACGCGACAATGCAGGCCAGCGTCAGGCAGATCGGGATAATCAGCGTAGCGCGGGTGAGCTTGACGATCGTCGCATAGTCGCCGGCAGCCTTGCTGTAGCTGTAGCCCGCCGCCACGACCGACGAAGTGTCGTTGATTGCCGTGCCGGCCCACATGCCAAAGCCGAGATCGGACAGATGGACGAGATGGCCTATTGCCGGGAACAGCAGCACGGCGGCGACGTTGAACAGGAAAATCGTGGAAATCGCGTACGCGGTTTCGTGGTCGTCCGGCTTGATGATCGGCGTGACGGCCGCGATGGCGGAACCGCCGCAGATCGCCGTGCCCACGCCAATCAGCAGCTTCAGACGTCCGCCGACGCCGAGCAGGCGGCCGAGCCCCCATGCGGTGAGGCCGGCGGTCGTGACCGTCACTGCGGTGACCGCGAGCGAATCGAGGCCTGTGTGGGCCACCTGCGACAGACTCAGGCCGGCGCCAAGGGCGATGATCGACCATTGCAGCACATACTTCGAGGCGAAGCGGATGCCGGCCTCGTACCGTACGCCCGGCGAAAAAGTGTTTCGCACGAGAATACCGATAATGATGCCGAACACCGGGCCGCCGACGAGCGGCATCAGGCGTCCGAGAAACAGGGCGACAAAGGCGATGACTGTCGCAAGCGCCAGACCGGCCCACGGATTTTGATGATCGGGGACACGTACCAGGGCAGGACTTCTGGATGTTTTCGTCGACATGGCAGGGCTCGCAGAATCAATACCCTGAAGTCTAAGAACTCCCGATAAATAATAAAAATCGTTATATCTTATGAAAAATATCAGAAAAATGGATGTTCACCCAAATCCCGACCACCCATACCGGTGAGCGTCCGCGGTGAAGCCCGTAGCCCTTCCTGCGTTACACTCGATCAGCAAGCGATATCGCGCCCGAGGCACGAGCGAAGGCGGCCAATCCAAGCGCGAATCCGAACATTACTCAGTGGATACACACCGGAGACAATTTCGCCATGTCGCACGCTGCCACGCCATCCGTTTCAACTGCCACGCCCTCTGCGTCCCTGGCCGACTGGTATTTCGATTTCGCTTCGCCATTTTCCTACCTGCAGTTGGAGCGCTTTGGCGAATTGCCAGCGGACCTGACCGTCACCCTGCACCCTGTCGTGCTGGGCGCTCTGCTCTCGCACTGGCAGACACGCGGTCCGGCGGAGATTCCCGGCAAGCGGACGCTCACGTACCGCATGGCGCAATTTCGGGCAGAACAGGCGGGCATCCCTTTTCGCATGCCCCCGGTGCACCCGTTCCACCCGATCCGCATCTTGCGGCTGGCGGTGGCCCTGGGTGCGACGTTCGACGTCGTACAGACCATTTTCCGGTTCATCTGGCGCGAGGGGCGGGATGTCGTCAGCCCGGACGGCTGGCGCGATCTCTGTACGAGGCTTGGGGCCGAGGATGCCGACGCCCGCGTCGAGGACCCGGCCGTCAAACAGGCATTGCGCGCAAACACCGAAGCGGCGATTGCGGCCGGTGTATTTGGGGTGCCGACGTTCGTTCGTCAGGGGGAATTGTTCTGGGGCGACGACGCAACCGCCCTGTTCGTCCACTGCCTGAAGCATCCCGAATGGCTGGACTCAGCGGAAGTGCGCCGCATCGGCGCGTTGCCGGTCGGCGTGGAACGCGCGCGTTAAGCGGGCTGATGACCTGTTCAGCCTAGCGCACCGCGCCCGATATCAGCGGAATCGGCACGGCCTCGGCCATCGCGGCATAGCCCGCGTCACTCGGATGCGTGCCGTCGCCGCTGTCGAAGCGGGGCAGCATGCGGGCCGGTTGCGACGGATCGCGCAGCGCTGCGTCGAAATCGATCACGCCGTCGAATGCCCCTGACGTCCGGACCCACTGATTCACCGAGAGCCGCACCGATTCGCGCGGTCCGGTCATCTTGCCCGGCGGAATCGTCGTTCCGAGAATCTGTACACCGTGTGCGCGCGCTGCGGCGATCAGGCGCTCGTATCCCGCGATCATCTCGGGCGCCGACACGATCACGTGAGGCACGTCGCAGTCGAGCCCGCCATGGGGCGGTACATAGCCGAAATTGATGTCATTCGTGCCGACCTGGACCACAACGGTGCGCACACCGGGCTGTTCCAGCGCGTCGCGCGCGAAGCGTCCCACCAGACGTTCCCCGTAGCACGCGGAATCGTGCAGCAGACGATTCCCGCTGATACCGAGATTGAGCACGGACACGTCGCGCCGGCCCGCCGCTTCCAGCCGCCGCGTCAGGACATCCGGCCAGCGGCGGTTCGCATTCAACGTGCTGCGCAGCCCGTCGGTAATCGAATCCCCGATGGCCACCACGACATGCACGGGCGCAACGGGCGCAACGCTCACGCCCGCCAGCCAGAGCGTATTCGTCACCTTTTGACGGAAAGGTGCCGCGGACGCATCGAGCGTCTGATCGCCTGACGCGCTCAGAAAAGCCACCTGCCCGGCGACCTTGTGCCACGTGGTCGGCGGCGAAGCCTCCCGCGTGTAAAAGCTCACCGCCAACGCCGCGCCGGCCGGCACGTCGAGCGCGACCGGGTCGCTATCCAATTCCGCGCCTGGCGCAATGCGGGCGAAGGGCTGGCCGCCGAACGTAAGCGGCCGCAATGTCGCAGCCTGCACCGCCGCGCCGCCGCCCGAAAGCGCTACACTCGCGCGTTCGATGGTCAGCGCATGGGGGCCATAGGAATTGGACAAGCGCACGCGCAGTTGACGGCCCGCAACGCGCAGATAAACGATTTGACGGACCGTGCGCCCCGCAACGGACGGTGCACGATTGAAGGCGGGCGCATCAGGGTGTTGCGCAACGGCCTGGGGCGCGGTGGCCCAGGCGCCGGCCCAGCCGATTCCGGCGGGTTGCGCGGCGACGGACCCTGCGAGGTTCGTCCAAAGTGCCGCGCAAACCGCGGCGGCCCGCGCGACTCGAAGCAATATCATTGGTGAAATTTCAAGCGGCAATACCGTGATTGTGCCCGAGTTTCACACAGGCTCGGTGTACGCGGATCCGGAACCGGTCAATACCTATGGATACGTACGCATAAACCGGGTCTCGTGCCATCCGTGGCAACCTTGGCCGAACACTCGACAACGATGTGGCAAAATGATTGCACGCGGCACAGACCGCTCGATTTCCAAGCGATTGCGGCAACGACGTGGGCACCAGGGAGGTGTTGCATGACCGCAGTGACAATGCGCAGGCAACCGGTCGGCCGGCCGCGCCCTTACCACCATTGAGCCGAGGCTGCATGCCGCCGCCCCGCACCTCCGCCGACACCGATATCAGCCGCGCCGCGATCGAAAGCGCGCCGTACGCGGTATTCGTTTGCAATGACGACGGCGTATTCGAACGCGTCAACGCCGCCTTCACCCGCCTGACCGGGTTCGACGCCGACAGTCTTGTCAACCGGCGAACATTCGTGTCCCTGCTCGATCCCGCCGAAGTCGCTCGCCGCGACCTGCCCGTATTGTCCGGCGTGCAATCCGATGAAACGCCGTACGACGGCGAATGGTCGTGCCTGCATCACAACCGCACCCGCCTGCCGGTCCGCCTCGCATTGTCGTGCGTCGAGGGCGCGCCGGGCGAACGCCGTTGGGTCGGCATCGTGCTCGACTTGTCACAGGAAGCACAGATCGCGCAGCAGCTCTGGTACGTGACCCATCACGACGAAGTCACGCGTCTGCCCAACCAGAGACTGCTGATCCAACGCCTCGAACTCGCCATCAGCCGATGCGCGCGGCTAGGCGGCGATCTGTCCGTGCTGCTCATCGAACTGGAACAGCTGCGCCAACTGCAAGGTGCGTTCGGCCAGCCGACGGCCGAGCGCGCCTTGCAGATCGCAGCCGAGCGCTTGCGCAGCTCGGCTGGACCGGAAGACACTGTCGCCTGTATCGGTGGACGGCAATTCGTCGTCGTGACGCCTGGCACCGGGGAGCGTGCGCTGTCCTTGGGCGAGCGCATGCGAATACATCTCGGGCAATCGATCGACGCCCACCCGGCGCCGCTGACGCTGGACGCCTGCGTCGGCGTGGCCAGTTATCCCGCGCACGGCGACACGCCCGAAGCATTGATGCGGCGCGCCAGCGTTGCGCTGGCCGATGCACTGACAATCGGTGGCGGGGTGCGGGTGTTCCGCAGCGCGATGGACACCGCGTCCAATCGCCGCCAGGAACTCGAATCGCTGCTGCGCGCGGCGTTTGCCGAACCGCGCCAGCCGCAACTGCATGTCGTGTATCAGCCGCAGGTCACGTTGGCGGATGGCGCCATGCGCTGTGTCGAGACGCTCATGCGCTGGCGACATCCGGTGCATGGCATGATTTCCCCCGGCGAATTCGTGCCGGTGGCCGAAGCATGCGGCCTGATCGTGCCGCTCGGCGAATGGGTCATGCGCCGGGCCTGCCGTGAGGCCAGCCTGTTGCTGCGCCGCAGCGGCGTGCTGCCGCGCGTATCCGTCAATGTCTCGCCGCAACAATTTCACCGGCAGGATGTGGTCGCCATGGTGCGCCGCGCACTCGACGATTTCGCGCTGGAGCCGCGTTACCTGGAAATCGAGATCACGGAAAGCGTACTGTTGACCGATGCCGAGCCGGCCGGTGCGGCGCTGCGCGAGCTGCACGAACTGGGGGTCGAAATCGCCGTCGACGATTTCGGCACCGGCTATGCCAGCCTGGCTTACCTCACCCGGTTTCCGGCCGATCGACTGAAGATCGATCAGTCGTTCGTCCGTAACATGCTGACCGACCCGCAGTGCAACGCCATCGTCGCCGCCGTGATCGCCATGGCGCACGCGCTCGGCCTGCGCGTCACGGCCGAAGGCGTCGAGACCGCCGAGCAGGCCAAACATCTGACGGAACTCGGCTGCGACGAGGCGCAAGGGTACTGGTTCGCCCGCCCGATGGACGCCCGCGGGCTGTATCACGTCATCGCCCCGCTCGGCAACGGCGCTCGGCGCTAGGGCCCGGCACCCGGTCGGATGCCGCACGAGCGCGGACGCCGTCTCGAAACGGAAGCGCTTACGGCTTGACCACGTGCCAGATGTCCTTGAAGTTATTACCCTTCATGTCACCGGGCTTCGCATCCTGCTTGAACAGATAGACGGGTTTGCCTTTGTAGGCCCATTGCATGTTGCCGTCGTCACGCTTGATGAGGGTCATGTCGCCCTCGGGCTTGGCGTCGGCGCCGGCCATGACCGGCGGCCAAAGGTCGGTGCACCCGCCAGTACAGGCGCTCTTGCCGGCGGTGTCCTTGTCAAACGTGTAGAGGGTCATGCCCTTGCTGTCCACAAGCATGCCCCCGGACATCTTGACCGGGGCTTCGGCATGCGCGAGCGAGGTGGCGAGCGCGGCGCAGGCCGCGGCGATGGCGAGGAGCGAACGAGTTTGCATAATGGGTCCTTGGATCGACATTGTCGGGATCGACACAAGCATGGACGGATGACGCCCCCCCTTTATTCCATGCCATTGAAAAATAATCGCGAAATGTCGACCGATGTCATCCGCTCACAGGTCGTGAATCGACATGTCGTCGATTTTCCCATCGACGATCGACTGGCCGAACTGGTCGCCTGCGCGGCGTGCTTCGCCAACGGATTCAAACGGCGTTTGGGATTTGAGCTTGAACACACGGCTGGTCTTGTCGGTGACGTCGGCCACCGCACGTGAGATCTTCACGGCGACACCATACGTGCGATCGCGACGTGACACGAACCCGTCGCCATTGCTTTGCGGGTACACCAGGGTTTCAATTTCAAAACCCTTGTAGAAGGGCAGGATGTAGGGCATGAGCGCTCCAGGAGCAAGTTCGGCGGGTGGGCCGGCGCGCCGCGGGTACGCGCGGCAAACGCTACGGCGATAGGGGGCACGCATTGCCCTGCGGGCACCGCGGCTCGGCGAAATGCAGCATGTTTCGTGGAAAAGGACGCGGCGGCAACCGGAGATGCAATTGCGCGGCGGGATGGCGAGGCCTGCTTGACGCACACATACCGGCAGGCATCGGCGAATGGCGTGATCAATGAGACGTTTCGGCCTGCGCACGACGTTCGCCAACAGGCGGATCCATGCCCCATTTATACGCGGATTACCCACACAGCGCAAACGATGTTTTGTGCGATCCATCGCAGGCGATCGTCATGCGGAAAAAAGCTTGATACCCCGCCAACCGAACCGGCCCTAGGCGAACTGTTTTGTTGCCCAAACGGCCACATAGCCGATCGCGAACATCGTCAGCAAAAGGGGGACGGAGATGCGCAGGATTTGCATCGGCAGGGAGCGCCGGGGCACCGGTGCGTCCGGCATGCGATACGCCTGCTTCAGCGCCGCGGTGCAAACGCCGGCGGCGATCACGCTGACGAGCGCCCAGAACGTCTGGTTGTAGACGAGCGCAAATATCAGCCCGGCAAGCGCGGCATTCCTCGCGTAGTCAATGGCATTCGTGACGGCCTTGAACGATTGCGGCGACATGGTTCGTTGTCCTGCGGCTTTTGGGAATGTTCCTTTTGCCGCCGTGCATCGTCGGCCGGTGCAGGCATGCTGTCAACCGGCCGCGCTGGAACGGGGCGATAAGACATTCATCGGCATTCCGTCGCCACAACTTGAGCGCCGCGGCGCGCCCGCATCGTCAATACACGGGCGCCAGGCCCTCGGGGCGGTGCTTGAACCGGCGGTGCACCCAGTAGTACTGTTCGGGCAACCGGCGCACCTGGGTCTCGAGAAATTCGTTCATCCGGCGCGCATCTTCTTCCTCGCTGGCGGACGGAAACCCCTCGAGCGGCTTGAAGATGGTCAGCTTGTAGCCCTGATAGTCCGGCAGCACTTCCGTGATGAACGGCACCACGCGCGCGCGGCCCAGCTTGGCCAGCCGGGAGACCGACGTCAGCGTGCAGGCGGGAACGTCGAAGAACGGCACGAACACCGAATTCTTGATGCCTTGATCCATGTCGGCGGCAAGCATGACGGGCGTGCCGGCCCTCAGGATCGACACGACCTTGCGGGCACTTTCGCCGCGCTCGATCATCTGCGCGCCGAATCGTCCGCGCTGACGCTTGGCAAGGTCGCACATGCGCTGGCTGGACATGCGCGTATACAGCGAGGCGACCGGTGCACCCGCCGAATACTGCATGCAGCCCACCTCGATGGCCACGAAGTGAAACCCCATGAAGATGGTCGGGACGCTGGCGTCGGCGGCGAGATCGATGTGGCTTTCCACCTGGACCAGGCGGCGGATGGCTTTTTCGCTGCCGAACCACTGCACGCCGCGCTCGAGATAGCTGCGCACGACGTGGGCGAAATGGGCGCGGCCGAGCGCTTCGTATTCCGCGTCGGTGCGATTCGGGAAGCAAAGGCGCAGATTGGTGAGCGCAATATGCCGGCGGCGGCTCGGAATCGCATACAACACGAGGCCAAGGCCATGCCCGACGCGGGCCACCCATCCGTATGGAAGCACGGCACAAAGCCGCAGGACGCCAATCAGGAAGGCAAAACCAATACGTTTCATTTGGGGTGGCCTTGTTTGCGGCGCCAATCCGAAGTGCACGGATGGTAACACGCTGACGCAAATCGCATATTTCAGTCCCCGGGAGGCGTTTGCCCGCCGCGCACGGCGGTGCCGGCTGTCGAAACGGCCATCGTCATTGCGCACGGCATCCGGTACGATGGCGGTGCCGGACAGTCCGGCCGGACGACCACGAAATCCCCATGTCATCACCCATGACCGACACGCCAGCCCCACGGATTTACCTGCTCGCGGCGCACCCCCGATGGCGCGACTCGCGCGTCAACCGCCGGCTGCTCGAGGTGGTGCGCGAGACGCCCGGCGTCGATGTCAACGACCTTTATTCGACGTATCCCGACTACGCGATCGACGTCCCGGCCGAGCAGGCGCGGCTGGCGCGCGCCGATATGTTGGTATTGATGCACCCGATCCAGTGGTATTCGATGCCGCCGCTGCAAAAACTCTGGCTCGACGAAGTGCTGTCATGGGGCTGGGCCTACGGCACGCATGGCCACGCCTTGGCGGGCAAGGACGTCTGGCTTGTGGGCAGTACCGGCGGCTCGGCGGCGAGCTACGATACGCGCAGCTATAACCGCTACGCATTCGACGCCTTTCTCCCGCCTTACGAGCAGACGGCGGTGCTCTGCGGCATGCGTTTCCTGCCGCCGCTGATCTTCCACGGCGCACGCAGCGCCGGCAACGCACAACTCGACGCCCACGTGGCGATCGTCGCCGACCGGCTGGCCCGCTATCCGCAATGGTGCGGGCACGCCGATCCCGCTGCCCAACCGGTCTGCGACGTTCCGCCGGCCGACCGTCCCGCGACAAGCGCCTGATGGAACACGCCCCCGCCTGGTTGCTCAGCAGCCTCATCTACCTTGCCGCCGCGGTATTCGTCGTCCCGCTTTCGCGGGCGCTCGGCCTCGGCGCCATCATCGGGTATCTTGCCGCCGGCATCGCCATCGGGCCGTGGGGCCTGCGCCTTGTCTCGCGCGTGGAAGATGTCCTGCATTTCGCCGAGTTTGGCGTGGTGCTGATGCTGTTCCTCGTCGGCCTTGAGCTTGAACCCCGCCGGCTATGGAGTCTGCGGCGTCCGATCTTCGGCTGGGGCACGGCGCAGGTGGCCGGGTGCGCGGCATTGCTGTTCGCAGGCGGCCTCGTGGTCGGCGTGGACTGGCGTATCGCACTCGTGGCCTCTTTGGGACTGGCGCTCTCCTCGACCGCGATCTCCTTGCAGGTGCTGGGCGAGCGCAATCTGATGCGTACGGAAAGCGGACAGGCCGGGTTTTCCATCCTGCTGTTCCAGGACGTTGCCGCGATTCCGATTCTCGCGTTGCTGCCGCTGCTCGCGACCGACGCCGGCAACCACGCCATGACTGGCGCCGAACGCGCACTGGAGGGCGCCAAGATTGTCGGGGTGATCGCGGCCATCGTGCTCGGCGGCCGGCTCGCGCTGCGGCCCCTGTTGCGATGGATCGCGCACAGCCGCACGCCGGAGATCTTCACCGCCGCCTCGTTGTTGCTGGTCGTGGCGATCGCTACGCTGATGCAGATCATCGGTCTGTCGATGGCGCTGGGCGCGTTCCTGGCCGGCGTGCTGCTTGCGGAAAGCGAATACCGCAGAGAACTGGAAACCGACATCGAGCCGTTCAAGGGGCTGCTGCTCGGGCTCTTCTTCATTGCGGTCGGCATGAGCATCGATTTTGGGGTGCTGCTCACGCAACCGGTGAAAATGCTGCTTGCGGTGGCAGGCTTCATGCTGGTCAAGGCGATCGCCATCTACGCACTGGCACGGACGATGCGGCTGCCCTACCAGGAACGGCCGGTCTTCACGCTGCTGCTCGCGCAGGGCGGCGAGTTCGCGTTTGTCGTCTTCCAGGCCGCGGGCCCGCATGTGCTTCCCCCCGGCGTGGCGTCGTTCCTGATTGCAGCCGTCGCCCTGTCCATGCTGCTGTCGCCGCTGCTGCTCGTCGCTGTCGACAAGTGGCTGCTGCCGCGCTACAGCGCCCGCGGCTCCCCGCGCATGGAGGAAATCTCGGAGCCGCAGGAAGCGAGCGTCGTCATCTGCGGATTCGGGCGTTACGGGCAAATCGTCGGCCGCGTATTGCTGCCGCAGGGCATCAAGATCACGGTGCTCGATCACGATCCCGACACCATCGAGAGTCTGCGGCAGTTCGGCTTCCACGTGTTCTACGGCGATGCGACGCGACTCGATCTGCTGCGCATCGCGGGCGTGGCGCAGGCGTCTGCCGTAGTCGTCGCCGTGGACGACGTGGATCAGTCATTGGAGATTGTCGACCTGCTGCGCGAGCATTTTCCGGACGTGCAGATCGTGGCGCGGGCCCGCAACGTGGGGCATCTGTTCCAACTGCGCGACCGCGGCGTGGAACATATCGAACGTGAGTTGTTCGAATCGTCGCTGCACAGTGCGCGTTCGGTTCTGGAGGTCCTGGGTTGGCCTGCGCATGAGGCGCGCGAAGCCGCAATGGCGTTCCGGCGCGGCAACCTCAACCTGACGAACGATATGTACCCGCTCTACAAGGACCGCACGAAAATGATCGCGGCCGCCAAAGCCGGCCGACAGCAGTTCGAGGAACAGATGGCGCGCGAGCGTGCGCAACGCCAGGCGCGCGCCAGGCATCGATGGGACCAGGACGATTCCGAGCACCCTGCTACACCGCCAGCGCAGACGGACGATCCGGAGCGCCGGTCACGCGACGCGTCCTGAGACATTGCGACGCTCAGTGCACCCCTGACGCGAACTTCGCCACCCCATCAGCCCCCGCCGCGACGCAACCGCGCAATGCGCGCCTGTGGATCCGGGTGGGTGGAAAAATACGCGTCCCATCCGGACTTGTCTTGCGCATCGCCATCATGGCCGCCTGCTCCGGCGGCGCCCGCCTTACCACCATGCCCGGCCGTCATTTTCTCGAGCATGTCCGCCAATCGTGCCGGTGACAGGCCGTTCGCGCGAAGCAGCGCCGCCGCGTAATCGTCCGCCTGCGTTTCGAACTCGCGCGAATAGCGCGTCGACAGGCTGGCCGCCGCCATTCCCGACACGATGCTGCTCAGATCGGCCGTATACAGGGCCACGGCGGCACCGACGATACTCCCCTGGACAAGCATGCGCATGCCGTGGCGGGCCTGCAAATGCCCAAGCTCGTGCGCGAGCACCGCGATGACGAGGGTGTCGTCGTCGCCGGCAAGGGTTATCAGCTGGTCAGTGACGATGAGATCGCCGCTTGGCAGCGCGAATGCGTTCGCGCCCATGGCCGGCGCATCGCGGAAATGCACGTGAAATGCGGGTAGCGGCGCCCGCCCGCCAGCCGCGCCCTCGCCCGGCGCGTGCAAAGCGGACAACGCATCGATGATGCGTCGCTGGCGGGCAAGCGGTAGACGGCTCGGGCGCAACACGCGCTGGTCCAGCGCTGTCAGGGCCTGTTGGCCGACCGCCGCGGCGACCTGGGACGGCAGGCGCGTGGCAATCTGCTCCGCCATCCACGGCACGCCCCAGCGATAGGCCGCCAGCAAGACCAGTGCGCCCGCCGCGAGGGCAATCCAGGTCGTGCGCCAGCGCGACTGCCAACGCACGACCGCGGAGTCGGCCCACCCGGTCTGCGCAAGCAATCGTTCGAACGCCGGATGATCGCCGATCTCGCAGAAGGCCCCGTCGGCAAACGTGACCAGCCGCGGCGCGGCGCCGGCACGCTCCGAAACGCGCAGTTCGCGCAGCGGCGCCTGCCGCTCGATGCCATCGCCGCGCACCGTGGCGACATCGTCTTCGACGGACAGGACGACGCGATGGCGCGCCGACGTCCGCCCGTCGAAGTAATACGCGTCAACCTGCGTCACAATGCGATGTCGATGTCGAACACACCGGCCGCTTCTTCGCCTGCGGCACCGATGGCGTCGGCTTCCGACTGCGTGAACGCGTCGAGACTGCCGCTGGGGATCAACGCGAAGGTCGAGAGCAAATAGCGGGTCACGCGCACCTTGGCAAACGGCCGGTACAGCCCGAGCGTGATCACTGTCAGCAGCAGGTTGGCGTAATGGATGCCGAGGAATCGGAGCACGCTCAGACGGCAGACAAATCGATGTTCGCCGAGACGTGTATCGTTCCAGACACAACGCAGGATCAACGCCGAAAAGACGGGATACGCGGCAAGCAAGCCGACATAGAACCCGATCACGTACGCAAAGGCCGCAGTGTGCTTGGCCTGCGTCGCGACTGCGGAAAACAGCCCCAGCAACCCCGTGCCCACGATCACCGTGATGATGGCCACGATGGCGAAACACGCGACATAGGCAAGATAAAAACGCGACGCGCGTCCATGGAAGCTGAACCGTGTATTGCCAAGCGCCGATCCGTTGTGCTGATAGCGCTTGAACAGGCAGTGGGCGAACGGCGCCGCCAGATACAAGGTAAACAGCGCCAATACCGGCAGCCCCAGGAATATGCCGTACGCGCCGCCGAGCGAGCCGCGGAACGCGAACCGGATGCCGCGATAGCTGGAGTTGTACAGGCGAAACCGCAACGAGTTCCACAGCAGCCAGGGCATGATCGCGATCAGTGCAAGCAACACCAACCCGCCGGCCAGCTTGGAGAACTCGCCGGCAAACGAATAGAGCATGAACAACACGATGGCGATGATGCGGCCCTTGAGGATCGCCCACGGCGTACCGTGATAGTCGAAGGCGGCGCCATCCACCTGGGTATTGCGGTAGAAGTATTGCAGCCGCCTCACCTTGGCCCATGCCGAATAAATGCCAAGCGTAAGCAGGCTCAGTACGCCATTGACGATCCAGATGCGGAAGTAGCTTGCGCCACTTCCGGTGAAGGTGAAAGGCATTTCGTTCTGCACAGATCCAGCCGGTTGCGGCTGCGGCAGGCGATCCCCTGACAGGTCCATGTTCATTACTCCCCCGAGTCACGAATGCAAACAGTGACGGCAATGCGCCGATTGGTATTCATTTTGCATCACGAAGCACTCACCGCCGATGGCGATGCGTGTGAGGAATAATATCGCATCCCGATGCCGGCGAACGATTCCCGCCAGCTTTGCGGAAATCGCCCGGATGGCATTTTCAGCGAACCGGCCGACTCTCCGCCCGCCTGCGGCTTGACGCCGGGCGGGGAAGTGCAGCCGTGCGAAAGGAGGCGGCGTGCTGGCCGTTAGACGCCGTAGCCGCCGTCGACGGATAGCATCTGGCCGGTGGTGTAAAGCGCCCGGTTCGAGGCCAGGAAGGCAACGGCGTTCGCGACCTCCTGTGCCTGCCCCCAACGCTTGAGGCACAAGTTGGCATGCACGGCCTTCTGCCACTTCTCGTCGAAGGTGCCGTCCTGCCAAAGGCGCAGGAAGATGCCGGTTTCGATGACGCCGATGGCGACACTGTTGGCACGGATACCAAAGCGCCCTTCTTCCTTGGCGATGCCTTTGAGCAAGGATTCGATGGCGGCTTTCGGTGCAACTGAAAGGACGTCGCCGTCAGGCCAGCGATGCAAACCGGCGGAACTGACGTGCACATATGAGCCGCCGCCGTTCCCCTTGAGATGCGGCAGCGTGGCGTGCACGATATTGAAGAAGCCGTTGAGGTCGGCGTCGATGACGGCCCGCCAGTCTTCGACACTCAGATCGCGAATTTTCGGTTGCGCGATATCCGACCCCGCGGCGATGACAACCGTATGCACGCGCTCGCGAGCGACGATATCGTCGATCACTGCACGCGTTCGGGCCGTGTCGCTCATCGAGAGCTGAAACGCCTCGGCGCGGCGCCCTTGTGCCGTGACCTTCGCCACGACTTGCGCGGCGCGGGATTCATTGCGGTGGTAGGTCAGCACCACATCGGATCCCAGTTCGGCGAAGCGCGCACAAATTGCCTCTCCCACGCCACCGCTGCCGCCAATCACCAATACCGAGCCCTGCGGAAATTCCGAATGCGTCGTTGCCACGTCGGCCCCCTCTCAAATAATTGTTTGCCATGCCCAATTTAGGATCCAGGCGTGACAGACGCATCGTCTCTTTGGATAAGCGAAAATCCAGTCCATCGGAAAACGACGCGGGCGCGGCCCCTGCACAAGGCGCAGTTCGCCCCGTGCCGGAAGACCGCGCCGAGGCCGATCAGTCGTCGATGGCGGCGTACACGAGCGACTGGAAGTGCTGCGCAATCCGGCACTGTGTCGACCAGTAGAGCTGGATCATCAGCAGGTACACCATGTCCTCGTCCGGATCCGCTTGCCAACAGGTGCCATACGCGCCGGGCCAACCGTATTGACCGGTCGATCCCAGCGTTGCCTGCTGCGCGGCGTTGTCGATGACCGCGAGGCCCAGCCCGAAACCTTGAGCGCCCCAGAAACCCGGAATGCCCATGAACGGCATGCTCCGTTCTTCGGGGGTCAGGAAATTCGTGGTCATCAGTTCGACCGACTTGCGCGACAGGATACGGTCCGCGTCGCCGCGCCCGTTGCCGAGCAGCATTCGCGCAAACTTCATGTAGTCGTCAGCGGTCGATATCAGGCCCGCCCCGCCGGACGGAAATCCCGTCTGATTCCACACCCGGCGCTCCGGGTGATCGTGTGCAATCAGCTCGCCAGGCGCCGGTCCCGTCACGTAGCCGGTGGTCAGGCGATCGAGCGACTGGGACCGCACGGCGAAGCCGGTGTCGTTCATGCCGAGCGGCTCAAAAATGCGCGTACGCAGAAATTCCGGAAATGTGCACCCGGCCACGCGCGCAACGAGCAGACCCAGTACATCCGTCGAGAAACCATAGTGCCACCGGGCGCCGGGCTCGAAGGTCAACGGCAGCGCGCCCAGCGCTTTCAACCACGCATCGGGATCGCCGGCAGGGAGCACTTCCGTGTTGAAGCGAAAGAGCGCTTCGGCCAACGGGCCCGACGCCGTGACCGGGTACGACAGCCCCGAACGATGCACGAGCAGGTCACGAACCGTAATGCTGCGCGCGGCCGGACGAACTTCGTCGAGCGGCCCATCGGGATTGCACAGGACCTGGGGGTTCGCAAATTCCGGCAGCCAACGTTCGATGGGGTCATCGAGCAGAAGGCGTCCTTCCTCGATCAGCATCATGGCGGCAACACTGGTCACCGGCTTGCTCATCGACGCGATGCGGAACAACGAATCCCGGCGCATCGGCGCACGTGTCTCGACGTCCTGGGCACCGAGCACATCGCAGTGAGCCAGGACCCCCTTGCGATACACCATGGCGACCAACCCGGCCACCTCCTTGCGCTCGACGTATCCACGCATCGCGTCTGACAGCCGCTGCAACCGTTCCGTCGAAAAACCCGCTTCGTTCGCTTGCGTCACCATGTTTTCTGTTCTCTCGATCAAGTGCCCAGATGGACGTTCCCCAATTTCCCTGCGCATCGGTTGCGCTCGAACGCCTTCGCCAGGGGCTTGCGCCCCTTGAAACGGCTTGCGCCAACAGCATTTGCGCATCACCGCGCCATGCTTTGTCGAGGGCACTTTTCCACGTCGTCCTGCGAGTTGCAACGTCTGATTGAATTACCTCCTCGTCTCACAAAAAATACGATATATCACATATGGTATTTTTGAATTGCACACGACTTTGAATGGCGATATATTCGGCCTGTTCATTCGACGATGGACGGTTCGAAGGGCTTGCGAAACGACGTTCGAACTTGGTGCAAGACGGTGCGTAGACGCAATTTATTAGCGAATGTTTGTCGCTTGTTAACCTTGCGACGATCAGATTTTGCACCGCATCAGGTCATTATCGCACCAATGTAATGCATTAGATACCTTTCCCAAACGATTTTTATACAGGAGATGCCAAAATTCGGCCAATTTTTAAATATATTAAATATCATTGATTAATATATCGCATATTACATTTCAAGCTCGGATTTGAAATTGCATATGCTCTTCATCCGCGAGGCGCCCGACACCCACCAAGACATTCCCAGCCCAGACCGGCTCGTCTCTTGTCCCGAAGCGACGCACCGGCGACGTGTAGCAAAAAACCAACGACTAACGGGACAACTGAGACACGGTTCCAGGAACCAGGAGGAGTAGTCATGATTTACAGGAAGGTTCTACTTGCCGCATGCCTGTTGGCAGGCACCGCCGCCCGCGGCGCCTTTGCTGCGGACGACAGTGAATTGCGCGCGAAGTTTGAAGCGCTCCAGCAGCAGATGAGCGCACTGCAAGCCCAGATGTCGCAGGTCACCACGCAGATGGAGCAGAAAACGACGCAGATGGAGCAGAAAACCGACGCATTGGCGAAGGCCCAAGCGCAGTCGGCTCCGGCTATTCAGATGAAACCCGATTCCAAGTCGCTTACGTTTCTGGTGGGAGGCGGCGAAGTCACGTTGTACGGACACGGCGACCTGTCCTTCGACTTTGTCAACAACGGCTTGAACGGCCGGCCGGGCGCGGTGGGCAAGAACGGGTGGCTCAGCCAGGTCTCAAGCAACAACTCGGCGTTCGGCATCAAGGGTGAGCGCAAAATCGCCGACAACCTGAAGGGCGTGTTCCAGCTGGAGGCCGATATCCAGTTCGCTGCCACGCCGGGCAACAACCTCGACGTCAACGGCGGCGGCGCACACGACAGCTCGGTCAAGGGCGCCATCGGTTCGCGCAACAGCTTCGTCGGCCTGGCGGGCAATTGGGGCGCGGTCAAGCTCGGCAAGACCGACGCGCCGTACAAGAACTCGACTACGCGCATGGACCCGTTCGTCAACACACTGGGCGATATGCGCAGCATCATGGGCAACAGTGGCGGCGACAATCGCGTCGAGTTTGCCACACGGGTGCCGCATGCCATCTGGTATGAGTCGCCGAACATCCACGGCTTCAGCGGCTCAGTGCTGTTCTCACCGGGTCAGAACCGCACGAACGACAACTCCATCACGGCACGCGGCGAACCAGACTGCACGGGCGGCAACACACCGGGCAACAGCGGCGGCTCCTGTACCGACGGTGCCTTCGGCAACCTGTGGAGCGCGTCGCTGGCCTACCAGAACGGGCCGCTGTACCTTACCCTGGCCTACGAGCATCACGCGAACGTGAACCGTATCGGCGACGAACTCGGCGCGTCCGACGGTGTCAATCCGCCCGCCGGATCGGTCGGGATCGGCGACGAAAGCGCCCTGAAGGCAGGTATCCAATATACCTACGAGCCGACGGGAACGACGGGGGCCTTCATCTGGGAGCGCCTGAATCGCAAAGCACCGGTTGACGCGTTCAACGAGCGCACGCGGAACAACGCGTTCTACCTGTCGCTGGTGCAGAGGATCACGCGCTCGGATGAAGTCATGGCCGCCTGGGCGCATGCCGGGGCGACCCCGGGAGACCCCGGCGGCGTGATCAACCAGCCGGGTGTGCCGTTGACGCAAGTGGCGGGCCAGATCGACAACAAGGCCAATATGTATGCGATCGGCTACCGACACTATTTCGGCGACAAACGGACGACCTTCTACCTGATCGGCGCCGTGATGAAGAACCACGTCGGCGCGCACTATGACCTCGGCGCAGGCGGTCACGGCGTCGTCGTCGACGACAAGGACGGCGCGGGCAACGCGTTTGCCGGCACCACGATCAAGGCGGTTTCGGCTGGCATTACCTACGATTTCTGATCGGTGAATTCGCAGGATTGCCCACCCCCGGCCCCGGGGGTGGGTACGGCTCACGTGACGCTCAAGTGGCCCTCACGTGACCATTAACGATTGGTAACACGAAAGCCTGATACGACGGTCATCGCGGGAACATCGTGCAACGTTGTTGGAATATCCCCGAAGCGTTCACAAGCGCACGCTCGGGATTTCCTCCCTCTCCCGTGAGAACACCATGTCAAAACGCCGCCTGTTCCTTGCCGCCGCCTCGGCCGGTACGCTGGCAACCCTTTTCGGATGCACGACGATTGTGCGCGAACCCGTTGTCGTTCGGGAACAGCCTGCGCGGGTCGTCGTCAAACGCATGCCTGCGCCGGTCGCTGAGGTACGCACGGCGCAGCCGGGGCCCGGCTTCCAGTGGGTCCCCGGACATTGGGTCTGGCAAGGCGACGATTGGCGCTGGCAAGCCGGTCATTGGAATCCCGGCGTGGTTCGCCCCATCCCGCCGCTGATTGTGGAACAAATCACCGTGGCGCCAAGTCCCGCCCATTTCTGGGTGCCGGGCCACTGGCAATGGCGCGACGGCGACTGGCGCTGGGTCCCGGGCCACTGGGCCCGTTGAGCAATCCCTCCTGATCAGCCGGCGCACGTTGCCGGCCGACGCCCGCGTCGCCCCCATCCGCATCAGGCCCCCGCCGGAACGCGGGGCATGCGTTTGCGCCGATCTAGTCCAAAGGAATGATGAGGGCATTGGCCTGGGTCCGTATGCTCTGCGATAAATCGTAGAAAGGACTCGTCCATGACCGGCCTCACTGCTTCCGGCATTACCCGCCTGATCGGCCAATTGAGCGTCGCCGCATCGCTTTCGATTGCGGTTCCGTGCGGCGCCACTGAGGCCGGCCAACCGACCGACACCCATGTCGCCTTTGAACAAATCGACAACGCGCGGGATCTCGGCGGCCTCGTGACGGCAGACGGTCACAAGATCAAACCCGGCCGCCTGTTCCGCAGTGCCAATCCTGGCTTGGCAAGCACCGGCGATATCGCGCGGCTCAAGACATTTCATCTCGATGCGGTCGTCGACTTCAGAACGCCAAGCGAACGATCGCCGGCCACGGAGCAAGCCTTTGCCGCCGCGTTTCCGTGGATTTCCGATCCGGTATTGAGCGGCGATTTTTCGGCAAAAAGCTTCTTCGGATGGCTCCGGACAGCAACGGCACAGGACGCGGATGCGTTCATGATCGACTCGTACCGGCGCTTCCCGAGCGACTTCCAGTCGCAATTCAAGGCATTCCTGACGCTCGCCGAGCAAAACAAGTCGATCCTGTACCACTGCACGAAAGGCAAGGACCGTACTGGCTTTGCGTCGTTGCTGCTGCTATCCGCGCTCGGCGTCGCCCCGGACACGATCATGGACAACTACCTCGAGTCGAACCAATGGAACGCCGCGTCCAATGAGGCGACGGTAGCGAAAGTCGCGCCGACCGGTATCAAGCCCGACGTGCTGCAGGCGCTGCTGACGGTCAAGCCGGAATACCTGAACGCCGCGCTCGACGTCATCAATCAGCAATATGGCGGCATGGATGCCTATCTGCGCAATACGCTCAAGGTTGACGTGGATGCGATCAAGCGCAACTACCTGACGCGCTGACAGCCGGTTGCGCGGACAACGCGCGTAACGTTCACCGCCCCCGGCAAGCCCCTTAACCATTTGTCGACAAGGATGATCGATGAGCCATAGCGCCGTGGAAATCGCCAATCTGCTCTACCGTTACGCCGAGATGATGGACGCAGGCGACCTGGAAGGTGTGGCAGCCCTCTTCCGGCACGCGCGCGTCAAGGTGAAGGACAGCGAGGAGATGCTCGACGAGGCGGGAATACTGCGCCTCTGGAAGCAGTACGTGAAGATCTATCCTTGCGGCACGCCGCGCACAAAACACGTGATCACCAACCCGATCATCGAAGTCGACGAAACCTCGGGCAAGGCGACCGCACGTTCGTATTACACGGTGCTTCAGGCAACCAGCGAACTTCCGCTCCAGCCAATTGCGGCAGGCCGTTATCACGACGAATTCGAGCGCGTCGGCCAGACGTGGCGCTTTTGCTACCGCGATTATTCGCTGCTGGAGTTCACCGGCGATTTGCGTTTTCATCTTAACGTGCCTGTCTGAAGCAAGACGTCTCGCGCAGATGGATGCCCGCATTGTCAGGAAATGCCACTGACAATGGGCAACGCGCTTCAATGCTTCTCTCACGTTACGAGGCATGGACCATGGATACCCGGATGTTGTTCGACGAACGCGACATCGCGTATCGCCTCGATCGGAGTAGGCCAGCGCCGTCGATCCGTGCCTAGAATCAGGACACGCCCTCATGCGCCCCAAAAGGAGTTGTGAATGGAACTCGACGATGAACTTCGGCAATGCATGCGAGATATCCGGATCTTGCGGGATATCGAGCAGATCAAACGCGTGAAGCATCAGTATTTCCGCTGCATCGACACGGCGAACGTCACCGATCTCGCCGAGATTCTTGACGAGCACGTAACTGCCAAACTGGTCGGCGGCAGCTATGTCGTGGAACTCGCGGGGCGCGACGACTATCTGGAGATGGTGCGTAACGGCTTTCACGCCGACGCGATTGCGCAACACAATGGCCACCACCCCGATATCGATGTAATCAGCGAGACCGAAGCGACGGGCGTCTGGTACCTGCACGACGTCTTCCATGACTTGCGCGCCATGCGCAGCACCATCGGCACCGCGCTCTACCGCGACAAGTATGTCAAGGTGGATGGCCGCTGGAAAATCAAGCACACGGGGTACGAGCGTATCTACGAAGTCGTCGAGGAAATCAAGGTGAAGCCCACGCTCACCGCACATTATCTCGGCCGCCACGGGCACAAGATCCCGTAAGCCGTCCGAACGGTAACGGACGATGAGCCGTGCCGATGGCGGCCCGGCCCCGGCCCGCTCAACTTCCCCGATACGTGCCGAAGCTCCACGGCGAGCACAGCAGTGGCACGTGGTAGTGCTGCTTGGCGTCGGCGACCGAAAACCGCACCGGCACCACGTCGGCAAATACCTCGGGGGTCCGAAAGTACTCGGCGACCGAGAAGCGCAATTCGAAGTCGCCGGTGCGCGCCTGGTTCGGCGGCAGCATGGGCGCGTCGGTGCGTCCGTCGCCGTTGGTGCGCGTGCGCGCGAGCAGCGTGGGCGGCTGCGTGCCGAGGTCGTATAGCTCGATCTGCATGCCCGAAACCGGTTTGCCGGTGGACACGTCAAGGACATGCGTGCTGATGCCTGTCATGGGATGCTCCTGTTCGTTGAAGGGTTGCCCGGCCGTCAGAACGCCTCAGCTGCCGCGGTAGTACGTGTAGTTCCACGGACCGAACAGCACAGGCAGATGAATGCGCTGGCCGGCATCGACGACGCGAAAGCGGATCGGAATCTTCGACAGGAACGCCGGCCGCGGCAGGACGGCATGACGCATCGCGAAGTAGTCGTCCGCGTGCAACAACAACTCATACGTGCCGACGCGATAACTGTCGCCGATCAGCAGCGGCGGCTCGCTGCGGCCGTTCGGCGCGAGCGTGACCGTCGCCAGCTGCGTGATCCGCTCGCCGTCGATGCGCGAAAAATCGACGCGCATGCCAGCCGCCGGCGTGCCGTGGTAGGTATCGAGCGCATGCATCGTCAGGCGCGGGCTGAGACCGCCCTGCTGCACCGGGCCCGTCGCCTGGTTCGGCACGGTCTCGGCCGCGTAAGCCGTCAGTTGCGTGCTTGCCAGCAGTGCGCCGCCGAAGCCGAGTGCTTGCAGTCCGAAGCGGCGGCGCGAGACGTCGCATGCCGCTTGCGGGTCCATCCCCTGACCGCCTTGCCGGCGTGAATCGAAAGCGTTGTGGGTCATTTCATGCCTCCCGCGACTGCTTGAGTTGACGGATGCCGACGAGCACGAGCACACCTGCCAGGATTTCGATCGCGGCGACCAGGTACAGGCCCGGGGCGACCTTGCCGGTGGCGTTCTTGATCACGCCCATCAGGTACGGCGCGCCGAAGCCTGCGAGGTTCGAGACGGAGTTGATCAGCGCCACGCCGACCGCGGCGGCCGTGCCCGTCAGAAAACGGTTCGGCAACTGCCAGAACACCGGAATCGCGCTCATGGTGCCCACCAGCGCTACAGTCATGGCGAGCACTGTCAACGCCGGCGTCAGGCCGCCCACGCTGAGCATCACCGCCAGCACCGCCATGGCCGTGCCGCCGGCGAATGCCGCCGCGCTGAAATGCCAGCGCACTTCATTGCGCTTGTCGGAGTGCGCGCCGTTGGCGATCATGCCGATCGCGCCGCACAGATAGGCGAGCGCCGCCACCCAGCCTACGGCCATCGGCGTGGCGAAGCCGACTTCCTTGACAATCGTCGGGATCCAGAACGTCAGCGTGGAATTCGCGCACAGCAGGCAGAAGAAGATGGCGATGAGCAACCAGACTTTCGGGTTGGCGAACAGGCTACGCCAGTCGCTGCCGCGCTCGCCGAGCGATGCGCTGTCGTTCGCAAGCGCGGATTGCAGCACGCGCTTCTCGTCTGCCGACAACCAGTTGGCCTGCTCCGGCTTGTCGGTCATGTAGAGCCAAGCAAACAGGCCTGCCAACACGGACGGGATGCCTTCGAGAACGAACAGCCACTGCCAGCCGTGCAGGCCGTGGAAGCCGCCCATCGACGTCATGATCCAGCCTGCGAGCGGGCCGCCGAGCACGCCGGCGATGGCCGAAGCCGACATGAACGTGCCGAACGCCTTCGCGCGCCGTTTGGACGGATACCAAAAGGTGAGATACAGGATCACGCCCGGATAAAACCCGGCCTCGAACGCGCCGAGCAGGAAGCGCAGCACGTAGAACTGCGTGGGCGTGGTCACAAACGTCTGCAACATGCAGATCACGCCCCAGCAGATCGTGATGCGCATGATCGTCTTCTTCGCGCCGATCTTCTGCAACAATACGTTCGATGGCACTTCGAACAGGAAATAGCCGAGAAAGAAGATGCCCGCGCCGAGACCGTAGACGGCCTCGCTGAAATGCAGCGCATCGAGCATTTGCAGCTTGGCGAAGCCGATGTTGACCCGATCGAGCCACGCCAGGACCCAGAGCACGCCGAGAAACGGCAGCAGCCGCCAGGACACTTTTCGATAAACGTGGTTTTCGGCATCCGTCACCGTGGCGACGAAGGCGGGAACCGCTTGCTTGGTGGTCGACATGACATCACCCCTGTGCTGAATGTGAACTCGCCAGTGCGCGCCGCAGGACGCGCAGGCCGTGTTTTCCGATCGGTGCAGGCAAGTATAGGAGCGGCAAAAAAGTGCGAAACGGCCGTGCTGCTATAAGCCCCATATGAGGATGCATATCTGCCGGAAAGCCTTGTGCCACGGGCGCCTTGGCCACTGGCGGCGCTATAATCGCTGACTAAGGATTACCCTGATACGGCGAAAATCCCCGGGTTGGGGTCGGTTTGGCACCCGGGTGGCGCGGGTGCCCGGAACGCGCCTTCTTGCCCGTTTGACGCAGGCACGGTACAAGGGCTTATCCGCCACAGCCACCCGCGCGTCTTGCGCGGCCCGCGACGCGCTCTCAGACAGGAACCCTGATGCTCCGGACAGACGATCCCTTCGATACCTATCTTTTGCGCGTGCTCTGCATCCTGATCGCGGAACGAAGCGTCTCGCGCACCGCCATTCGTTTGAACCAGTCGCAACCGGCGATCAGCAGCGCCCTCAAGCGCCTGCGGACAATCTTCAACGACCCGCTGCTCACGCGCGAAAAAAACGTGATGGTGCCGACCGAACGTGCGCTGCAATTGGCCAAAAGCGCGCAGACGGCGTTGAGCGCGCTCGATGCCCTGCTCGTCTCGGACGACCGTTTCGACCCTGCGCTGACGGAGCAGAACTTCGTCGTGGCGATGCCCGACTATCTGGCGCCACCTTTCTTCGCAGCCGTGGTGCGCGCTTTTCGCCAGGCGGCGCCGCGCGCGCGGCTTGTCGCCATGCCGATGGGCCCCGACTACGACTACGAACGTGCGCTTTCGGAAGGCAATGTCGATATCGTCATCGGCAACTGGCCGAATCCTCCTGAACACCTGCACCTTTCGGTACTGCTCGAAGACGAGGTCGTGTGCGTCGTCGACAAGGACAGCGTGCACGCCCAGCCCGGCAAGCTTACCGAGCAAGCTTATCTTGCGGCCTCGCACATCGTGCCCACGCCGTACTCGCGCGGCCAGCGCGGCGTGGTCGATACAGGCCTCGGGACCTTGCGTGTGCATCGCGATAATCGCGTGAGTTGCCCCTACTTCAATCTCGCGCCCAGCCTGATTCCCGGCACCGACCTGATCCTCACCACAGGCCGCCATTTCGCCAATTATCATGCGCAGATCGTGCCGATAAGAGTGGTGCCCTCGCCGTTCACATTCCCCTTCATGCGCTTCTACCAGCTCTGGCATCCGTCGCGGCACCGCTCCGCGTCGCATATCTGGCTGCGCGGTCTGCTGAGCACTGCGTCGCATACGCTGCGCAGCTTGCGCGACATACAGCCGTAGCGCGCCTCGGCCGCGCGTATCGGGATCTGTTATCCGACCTATAGGTCACAGCCTCTCGCAGCATGCGCGCGGCCTTCCTATACTGCTCTCGACCGTCGCCAAGGGGGCGCGGGCAACGGGAGCAAAGTCATGTCAGCGACGTACGATCTGGCGGCCATCAACACCATGGAGCGCAACGCATTCACGGCGGCCTTCGGCGGCATCTTCGAGCATTTTCCGGAAGCGGCGGAAGGCGCGTGGGCCCGTCGTCCCTTCGCCGACATGACAGCGCTGCATGACGCGATGATGGCCGTGGTCCAACGACTCGACGAGCCGGGCCGGAAGGCGTTTCTCAACGGACACCCGCCATTGTCCGGGCGCGCGTTGCGCGCCGGCACCATGACGACAGACTCGACCGACGAACAGAAAAGCGCCGGCCTCGACGCCATGTCGGCGCGAGACGAAGCGCAGCTTGATGCCCTCAACGAGGCGTACGCTTGCCGGCACGGCTTCCCGTTCATCATCTGCGTGCGCCACTACACGCGCGAAGGCATCTTCGCCGAACTTAACAAGCGGCTGTCGCGCAGCACGCCGCAGGAACTCGACGAAGCGCTGTCGCAAATCGCCTCGATCACGCGCGCCCGGCTTGCTGCCCGAGTTGCCGCCAGCACGTGTGCGGCGTAGGAGCGAAAGCGATCCGGTGACCAGCGCGTCACGTGGAATTGCCTAGAATGTGTCAGCGACGACAGGTTAATTCCGCGTGAGCTACCACGTATGGATGTCACCGGAGTACGCCAGCCTGGCATTCGAGCGCCGATGTGGCGCGATTCGCAACCCGCTGCGCCCCGATATCCGCCCGGAAAACCGCACCGGATATCAATTCTTGCGAAAGACAGGAAAAATGGGCGCTTTTCGTCGCATTGACGGTTCCACGCCCGCTTACACTGCGCCCGGGGATTGGCATATCGTGGGCGCATGCGTATGGAAAACATGACGAATAAGTCGGTGTCGGAAGTCCGGGCAGACGTGCGCCTCAAGCGCCCTCGCCGATCGGCATGGCCTCGGAACGTCGGCATTGGCCGCTTGCAGGACGCAGCGGCGCTTCGCATCGTTGGTGGATTGGCCGTGCTTGCCCTCGCCGCTTGCGCGCCGTTGTCGGGCCCGCCGTCGTCCGCTGGACTCGCGTCGGCCGGTGCCAAAACGCCACCGGCCCGCGACATCATGACGTTCGCACTGCCGCCCGATGCGCTCGGCGCGCACGATCCGCAACTCACTGCGGTGCTCGGCAAGGCCGGCGCCCTGGCGGCGGCGCAGAAGCAGCCCGCGACCATTCTCGTCACGGCGCTCGGACAGGACTTCCGCTATATCAACCAGGCACTGTGGAATGGTGTTCCCGCACCGCACGCGGCCAACGTACGCCTGGAGAATCGCACGGCGGGACCGAACCAGCCGTATACCGTAACGATCAAGACTTCGGACAAGGGGAGCGGAACCTGATGCTGCGTATTGCCACTCTCACGTTCGGCTTGCTGCTCTGCGCCTCGTCGTTCGCCAGTCCGCAGGATGCCGCCACGCCCTCGCCCAACAAGGTGTACCCACCGCTGCCGTCGATGGACATGTTGCCGCCGGCCGCCGCCGAAAGCGCAACGCCACCCAACTCGGGCCGCGGGTACAAGAAAATATCGACGCGCGTGCACAAGAGCGCTGCACCGACGGCATACCTCGTCGTATCGGACGCATCGCGTGCCTACCTGACCGGGGTCGAGCGGGAACTCAATCAGGCGTTGCAGAAATGAGTGCCCGCCGACGCTGCCTGATCCTCGGCCTGGCGATGATCTCGTCGATGTTCTGTCGTTCGGCCATGGCCGACGACTGCTTCGAACAGGCCGGCATGTATCAGGGCGTCAACCCGACGCTCCTGCGCGCGATCGCATGGTATGAATCCAAGGGCGATCCGCGTGCGGTACACCGCAATGCGAACGGGTCGGTCGACATCGGCCAGTTGCAGATCAACTCGGTGCATTTCACGGCGTTGGCGCAAAACGGCGTGCCCTCTCGCGCGCTCACCGACGCGTGCGTCAACATCTACGTTGCCGCCTGGCTACTCAAGCAAAAGATGGTGAAGTACGGTAATACCTGGAGTGCCGTGGGCGCATATCATTCCGAAACGCCGAACAAACGCGACGCCTACGCACGCGGCATTCAAAAGGTCCTCGTCACATGGGGGGAACTGCCGACCGCGCGCTGAGCGGCAGACGCCTACAAGGGTGATTTGAGATCATGGTTCGGCAAATCTTACCGAATCCAATCCAGAATGCCGCCGACATCACCATCCCGTCGCGACTTGTTGGCATACATTCTTCTATCGGCGACTTGCATCAATTCAGAAAACGACTCCGCATCATCCGGATAGAGCGCCACGCCAACACTCGCGCGAATCACGATGTCGTGAGTCCCCAGCCTGAAGGCCTCCATCACGGCTGTACGCAGTTGCTTGACGACAAGATCGATCTTCTCGACAAAAATCGCGTCTTCTATCACCACAACGAATTCGTCGCCTGCGAGGCGGGCGACCATGCCATATCCGTTCACCAACCTGTGAAGCCTTGCGGCGGCCTCTTTGAGCAAAGCGTCGCCGGCCGCGTGCCCGAACGAATCGTTCACATTCTTGAATCCATCGATATCCACGAAAAGCACTGCCAGCTTTTCGTTATTGTGCTGTGTACGGCGAAGTGCGTCGATCGTGAAATCGCGAAACGTCCGCCGATTCGGCAGTCCCGTCAGTTCATCAAACCGGGCAGCGGTATATAACTCGTCGATCAACTGCTTTCTCTCGATCGCTAGCGCAGCCTGATCGCACACGAACGCAAGGAGCTGCCTCTCCATGCTTGGTTCGATGGTACCGACCGGACATCTGATCATCATGACGCCAACGGCTCTTTGCGCCGTCGCCATGGGAAGCACTGCCCAGGTTACATCGGCCGACTCGTCATCAGCACTGATTCCGTCGCCAATATGTGACGCGCGGATCAGCTTCATTTGCCGTGAGTCAATGACGCTACTGCAGATAGACTGAACGCTTGACCAGTCGACGGCTCTTCCTCCATCGTCATCGCAATGCTGATAGACCTCTTGCAATGATCGAGATTTCTCATCCCTGACAGCAATGGCAAACGCACCCAACGGGATCAGCGAGGTCAGGGTTTCGCGAACCTCCTTGGCCAGGGTGCGTAAGTCCGGGGCGTCGTGGGCGGCCTCAGAAATTGCGTAGGTAGCGCGTTGAATCGCTTCCGCATGCTTCTTCGCGGAGACATCCCGAGCCACCCCGATCCGCACGCCATGTTCTTCGGACCATCGTGCAGACCACATCAGGTGGACGTAGTGGCCGTCTTTGTGAATATAGCGATTCTCGAATCCAATGCGCGGGATGCCGGCCATCACGAGCTTCGACTCCTCCAGCGTGCGATCGCGATCTTCCTTCGCCACGTAGTTGATCATCGACTGGCCGATTAGCTCATCGCTCGTGTACCCCAGAATTGCCTCGCAAGCCGGACTTACGTACACCAGTCTGCCGACCGGATCCACCAAGAAAACGGCATCCAACAAGAGTTCGATGCAGTTCGCCAGAACTTCCCTTGTCACGAATTCCATACGACGCTTACTTCTCGTTTTTCTACGTCAGATCTCAGCCTTATGTGACATCACGCCGAACACACGGCAACACATCGTCAACGTCGGCAATAGGCATGGTAATGAAACAATCGTTTCGCTTGTCCCCCTCAGCCATCCCGTTCCCTGCGCAAAGAAATTATCCAATGCAATCAAAGACACGGAGGGCTTGCGCCCCCAGACGCGAAGATTAACATGGCGGACATTCGAATGGCCGTGTCCATGGAATTGGCGGTTCGTCGGAAATCAGGTTGAAAGTGAAGTCGGCCGCGGAATTTGCGCGGCGCCATCAATCAACTGCTGCGCCAGCAGACTGGCATGCGGCGTCAGCGCAGCAAAACGCCACGGACGCCCCGGCGGCTACTCGATGCGAACGGTTGGCTACCACGACGAGCTGGTCCTGCGCGTCTTCTTTGATCCCGTCCGCTTTTTTTCTTCCGTTTCTCCGAAGTCTAGCATTGGAAATGCCAGATTGCGGGCCTACGGTTTCGTCGCTACGATCCCTCCCATGCATCCACTTTTTCTTCTTTCCGGCGCAGGGCTACTGGCTGGTGCGATGAATGCGCTGGCGTTCTTCGTACGAACGTATGCACCCGCGTTGTTGCACCGATGACCGATGTCCGGTCATTGCGCCCAGCCCTGGAGAAAACCATGATGTCAGCCTTGCTCGAGACGATCGGCGCGCTCGCAATCCTTATCAGCATTGCCGTGCATATTTCCTTCTATCGGAAAACGTAGCAACCGGGCGTCGCCCGCCTCAAAAGCGCCAGGCACCATCACAGCGGCCGCGATGCCGGCGAGCACCATTTCGCAAAGCACGAAACGCATCAGGGGCACCCATGCCCCCCGGGGGTCGCCAGGCCAATCCGGTCGCTTGTTGCGCACGGCGACGAAGCCAGCCGTTTTTTCAGCAAGTCAATCACACCATCGACGCGCCGCACGTCGCTATTGCCCGTCGGCGCCCGCCTGAAACTGTCCAGAAATTTCGACCATGACGGTTTTCGTCGACCAACTGAACGGTTGATCGATTTGCCGCCAACTGCATATGTTCCCGCCATTTTTGGACGAGGACCATTCACTGCACAAGCTATCGACTCCCCACCCCCAACGACTACGAAGGAGACTGCATTGATCGGATGAATGACGACACCGCAATGAACATATTGTTAGTACAACGATAATTTTCATGCGGCACACAAAGGCGAGAAATCCGGGGCCTTTAAGGCGCTCGGCAGGAGGAGACAACGTGTCAGAGAACAACAGCAACGCGTCAGAACTATGGAATGAAGATTTGGCGCCGACGGCGCCGGATCACAGAACCTGGCGTTGGCATCACTACGCCGCGTTGTGGACGGGAATGGTCGTGTGCATTCCCGTCTACGTACTGGCGGCAGGTTTGATCGAACAGGGATTCTCAGCGCTGCAGGCTGTGGGCATGGTGTTGCTCGGCAACGCGGTCATCCTGATTCCGATGGTGTTGATTGGCCATTCGGGCACCCGCTATCGCATTCCGTTTGCGGTCGTGGTTCGCTCCTCGTTCGGCGTCAGGGGGAACAAGCTTCCGGCATTTCTTCGCGCCATCATCGCCTGCGGATGGTTCGGCATTCAGTGCTGGGTCGGCGGAAGCGCGATTTACGCGATCGGGAACATCCTGCTTCATGGCGCGTTGGTCGGACCCAAAATCGGATGGTTGGGCATCGATCTCGGCCAATCGACCTGCTTTCTTGCCTTCTGGGCCATGCATCTCTACTTTATCGCGCGCGGTCCGGAGTCGATTCGCTGGATCGAGACATTTAGCGCGCCCGTCAAGATATTGATCGTTCTTGCATTGCTCTGGTGGGCATACTCCCGCGCCGGCGGCTTTGGGGCGATGCTTTTCGCGCCATCGCAATTCTCTGCCGGCGGTGAAAAAGCGGGGAAGTTCTGGGTGGCGTTCTGGCCGTCCTTCACAGCAATGGTCGGCCTCTGGTCGACCCTTGCAATGAACATTCCGGACTTCACCCGTTTTGCGAAGACGCAACGCGACCAATACATCGGGCAGGCGATCGGACTGCCGCTCCCGATGGCGGCTCTGGCATTCGTCGGCGTGGCGGTGACGTCGGCCACGGTATCGATCTACGGCAAGGCCATCTGGGACCCGATCGATCTCGCCAGCCGGATGGAAGGCGTGGCGGTGGCAATCGGACTCGCGATCATTACGATCGACACGCTGTGCGTCAATCTTGCCGCCAACACCGTCGGCCCGGCGTATGACTTTTCGGCCATCTTTCCGAAGCACGTCAATTTCAGCCGCGGAGGCTACATCACCGCCGTGATCGGCGTGGTCATCATGCCTTGGCGGCTGATCGAATCGACGCAGGGCTACATCTTCACCTGGTTGATCGGTTACGGCGCGCTGCTTGGGCCGGTACTTGGGATCATGCTCGCCGATTACTGGCTAATCCGGCGCGGAAGACTCAACGTCAACGACCTGTTCAAGACCGACGGCCAATATCAATACCGGAACGGCTGGAATCCCTCCGCCATCGCCGCGTTCGTTATCGCTGTCCTTCCCAATATCCCGGGATTTCTCACTATCGCATTTCCCCGGCAATTCCAATGGGTGCCCGGCGGATTCAAGGAAATCTACAACTACGCGTGGTTCGTCGGCGTGTTCATTTCCATGCTGGTCTACGTGCCGTTGATGGCCGGTGAGCGCCAACGACTCGATGCCGATCTCCCCATGGAGCAGGTGTGAACTATGCGGCCCTTATTCCCCTTATTCCCCTTACTCAAATCATTCATGTCCCCCGTATGCGTCACGAACGACATCCGGGCGTCGTTGTTGCCCTCTTGCAATGAAAACGTTCCGAAAAAAGGAAGGAAAGCAATGTTGAAATCCTCGATCTGCATTCTCGTGGGAACGCTGGCCGCGTTGCTCGGTAGCCCCGCGCAGGCGGCTGACTGGAGCGACGCCTGGATCGGCTACCAGTTCCAAAGCAACATGCACGAACCCGGCGTAACGTCGGGCATCCAGAAGAACATCGTCGAGCTGGGCTACGTCAGCGCCGACAAGCTGGGCACCAACCTGGCGATCGTCGATAACTACTTTTCCAATTCATGCTATCCCGCCGCGCCGAGCAATCCCCCCTTCGCGCCCGGCGAGGCGTGTCACGGCAGCGGGTCGTTGTCCGTATACGCGGTACTGCGACGGTCGTTCAGCCTGTCGGCCTTGAGCGGCGCCTCGCTTGCCTTCGGTCCCGTGCGGGATGTGTCCGTCACCGGCGGCGTGGTGTATGGCGCGGAGAACACCGTCGGGGCAATGCGGCCGCTTAAGTTCACCTTGGGGCCGACGTTCAATTTCAACGTCACCGGCGGCTTCCTCGACGTCGGGGTATGGCTTTACAAGGAATACAACCACAACGGCTATATCGCCGAACCGGCGCCCTCCTCGGTGTCGTTCCGCGCGACGTACGACCTGAACGTTGCCTGGAGCCTTCCACTCGGAAAGTACTTGAGCTTCACCGGATACGGCGATGTCATCGGGCCCAAGGGGCCGGAGCTTTTCTCGTCATTTACCGGAAAGGACGCAAAAACCGAGTTCCATATTTTCCCGAAACTGATGCTCGACGCTGGCGCGCTCCTGTTCAAGAAGAAGGATTTCGTGAAGGTCGGCATCGGGATCGAAATCTGGCGCAACAAGTACGGCGCCACTGCATCGACCGGGGCGAACTCGGCCGCGCCGACGGTCATCGCGGAGATTCACTTGTAATGACGACAAGGCCCTTTCCGGCAACGGAGACAAAGATATGCCATTGAAGCGAGTCCTGGTGGTGGGCGGCAGCGTTGCCGGATTGCGCGCGGTCGAGACTTTGCGGCAGCAGGGCTACGACGGCGAACTTTTCCTGATCGGCGCCGAGCCACACCTGCCGTATGACCGCCCGCCGTTGTCCAAACAGGTACTGACCGGCGAGATCGACGTCCAGCAGTTGCCGTACCGGGACGCCGCCTGGTTTGCGCAGAACCAGATCGAGCTGTGTCTCGGCTGCGAAGCAAAAGGGCTTGATCTCGGCGCGAAGCGCATCCAGGCAGGGACCCGGTGGCTCGCATACGACGGACTGATCCTCGCTACGGGCTCGCGGCCGTGCAACCTGCCCACGCGTGGGCGACTGACCGGCATTCACACGCTGCGCACGCTGGACGACGCGTTGGCGATCAAGGCGCAGATCCTGCCGGGCACGCGCGTGGTGATCATCGGCTCCGGGTTTATCGGTGCGGAAGTCGCGTCGAGCGCTGCCGCGTGCGGCGCGCAGGTCACCATTCTCGAGGCATCGGCTGCGCCATTGGTACGCGCCGTGGGCATCCGCCTGGGCGACGCGCTTGGAAGGATCCATGACGAGCATGGCGTGACGCTCGTATGCAACGCCCGAGTCGTCGGATTCGGCGGAAAGGCGCATGTCGAGACAGTGCGCCTCGAGGATGGATGGATTTTTCCGGCCGATCTCGTCGTGGTCGGCATCGGCGTGGTCCCAAACGTGGAGTGGTTGGCTGGGTCGGGTCTGCATATCGCCAACGGCCTGATCTGCGATGAAACACTCAACGTCGGTCACGACGATGTATTCGCCGCGGGCGACGTGGTGTCGTGGCCCAACCGGTGGTCGGGCGCGATGGTTCGCGGTGAGCAATGGATGGTAGCTGCGGACCAAGGGCGGCACGCGGCATCCAACCTGTTGCTTGGACGCTCACATGCGTCGTCGTTTTCGACCATCCCGTACTTCTGGTCGGATCAATACGGGTGCCGGATTCAAGCCGCCGGACGTACCGACATCGGCGAGATGGTGGCGCTCTCAGGAGACGAATTTTCACGACCATTCGTGGCCTTGTACCGGCATGTCGGCAAGTTCGTCGGCGCGGTGGCCGTGAACGCGCCAAAGGCTTTTGCGGTCCTGCGACAGCAACTTCAGCAGCACGCGGAAGTCGAGCAGGCGATAGCGATGGTCCGGAAGCATTTGCCTGCATCGGACCGATAGGCCAGGAGGAAATCACGATGATCAAGATTGAGGTGGACCAGTCGATTTGTTGCGGCTCGAAAATGTGCGTGACGCTGGCGCCAGAGGCCTTCGTGCTGCTCGATGCAGGCATGGCCGGCACGCTCCCTCACGCGGCAGACAGTCCGTTCGACTTGCTGTTGAAGGCGGCCAAGAGCTGCCCGACACAATGCATCGCGCTGTTTCGCGATGACGAAGAAATCAAGCTGTACTAATCCCCGAGGAGATACTGCCATGGCTCAAAACTGGCTCAATGCCAAGCTGCCCTACCATCCGCCCGAATGGATCGAACCGTCCGACATGATCGATCCCGGCAGTCCCTGCAAACCACCGGAATACCGCAAGCTAAAGCCGTTGTCGCGACCCGATGCGCACTATGACCTCGGCTCGACGGCCGACACGTGGAAGTACTTCTGGCATCCAGTGGCGACGGTCAAGGAGTTTCGTTCGCATGCGCACGGCGGTAAGGGACCGATGTCGACCATGCTGTTGGGTCAGCGTCTCGTCATCGCGGAACTCGGCGAGAAGATCTGCGCGTTCGACGACCGCTGCGCGCACCGCGGCGCGTCGCTCGGACTCGGATGGGTGGACGGTGACCAACTCCGCTGCCGCTATCACGGATGGTGCTACAGCGACGCCGGCAAATGCACCGAAATTCCCACGTTGAACGAGGGTGATCCGATTCCCGCCCGCGCAAAGATCAAGGAATACGAGTGTGAAGTCCGCTACGACCTCATCTGGGTGAGACTGACGCCGGGTGCGGACACCACGATCCCGCACTTCCCGGCGTGGAGCGACACCACCATGACGTGCCACGCAGGCGCGCCGTATCTATGGCCGGTCTCGGCCGGACGCCGCATCGAGAATTTCATCGACGTCACCCACCTTGCATTCGGACATCAGGGCACGCTGGGCGGGCCGCCACACACACGGTTCAAACCGTATCCGATTGAACAGAAAGCCGGGCGCCTCGAGTTTCTTAACGACACGTTCCTGGCGTTCAATCCGGGCGACGCCACGTACGGGCCGCCGA
The DNA here is from genome assembly GCF_902459695.1 of Pandoraea terrae. GTDB lineage: Bacteria > Pseudomonadota > Gammaproteobacteria > Burkholderiales > Burkholderiaceae > Pandoraea > Pandoraea terrae. Next base: position 84,950 of record NZ_CABPRZ010000005.1, on the reverse strand, counting down.
GCAGTCCCGATTCGGTAATGCTCGCACCGGCCGCCTACCAGGTCATCCTGCCGTTCACGATGATCATTTCGTTCCGATGGTCGGCAACGAAGGACACCCAACTCTTCATGCACGCCACGCCAATCGATGCCGAGAACTGTCGGAGCTACTGGTTTACCTGCCTGACGTCGGACGGGTCGTCCGCGGAGGAGCATTTGGCACTTCAGTCGATTGTGCTGACGGAAGATCTGCCGCTCGTCGCCTCACACAGTCCGCGCGCCATCGGCGAACCACACGAGGAGGTGTCCGTGCCGGGCGACAAGTCCGACATCATCTGGCGAAAACGCATGCGCGAACTTGCCAACGCTGCGAACGAAGGCCCCGAGGCGCTCAGCCGTGCTTTGCATGAAGAAGGCAACTATTGATCGGCACACACCGATCCGGAATCAGTAAGCGCTGGAGAATACGCATGAACGACAATCATAAAAGGTATCTCGTTGCAACGGACGTCGGTGGTACTTGCACCGATACGATCGTCTACGCCGACGGTGAACCGGTACGGATGGGCAAAGCGTTGTCCACGCCTCCGAACTTTGCGGACGGGGTCCTGGACTCCATTCGAACGGTAGCACGCGGCATGGATATATCGCTGGAGACACTGTTGGCGCAGACAAAACTGTTCATCCACGGCTCAACCGTGGTGGACAACGCGATCCTGACACGGGACGGCGCAAAAACGGGATTGATTACCACGCGCGGTTTCGAGGACACGGTGCTGGTCACACGGGGCGCTTATGGACGCTGGGGCGGACTGACCGAGGACCGCCTGAAGCACCCGGTCAAGACCGAGCGGGGCGCTCCCCTGATCAATCCCGACTGCATTGTCGGCATTGCCGAACGCACCGATTACAAAGGTGCGATGCTCAGGGAAGCTGACGACACGGAAGTGGAGCAGGCCATCCGTTGGTTGATCGACGAGCGGCACGTCGAATCCATCGCCGTGTCCTTCCTGTGGTCATTCTATAACCCTGCCAACGAAACCCGAGTCCGCGAGCTGGTCGCTCGCGTGGCGCCACAGGCCTACTGCACATTGTCGAGTGAGATAGCGCCCACCCCCGGTGAATACGAACGCACCTCGACGACGGTGATCAACGCCTACGCAGGGCGCGTGACAAAGTCGTACATCAACAGTCTTGAAGATCTGCTGCGGGCGTCCGGGTATGACGGCGCGGTCATGATCATGCAGGGATATGGCGGCCTTCTGCCTGCACATGAAGCGGCCGACCGTTCGATCGGCATGCTCGAATGCGGGCCGGCGGCCGGCGTGATCGGAAGTCGTGCACTTGGCGAACAACTCGGCCATCCCGACGTCATAGCCACCGACATGGGCGGAACGACGTTCAAGGTCAGCGTCATCCAGAACGGCGAGATCGAGTATGCCCGTGAGCCGATGGTCGACCGGTTCCACTACGCACAACCCAAGATCGAGGTGGTCTCGCTTGGCGCCGGCGGTGGTTCGATCATTTCCCTGGAGCCCGGCAGCAATGCACCTCGCGTCGGCCCCCGTTCGGCGGGTTCTCGCCCGGGTCCGGTCTGCTACGGATTGGGAGGCGAGGAGCCAACGCTCACCGACGTGTTCATGTTGATTGGCTACATGGATCCGGAGATTTTCCTGGGCGGAACCATGACGCTCGACAAGGCGCGCGCCCGGCAAGTCTTCGAGGAAAAGATTGCGCGTCCGCTCGGCATGACGGTCGAACAAGCGGCGTTCGGCATCTACCGCGTCGCTGCGGCCCAGTTCACGGACCTGATCCGCGAGATTACCGTCGAGCGGGGACTGGACCCGCGCGATTTCGTACTGCACGCCTTCGGCGGCAGCTGCGGCATGGTATGCGGGTTGTTCGGCGGCGAACTCAACGTGAAGCAGATCGTTGTGCCCTATACAGCTTCGGTTAACTGCGCATTCGGTCTCGTGTCTGCGGACATTGTTCATGAATACGCCACAACGAAGCACCTGCCGATGCCATCGCCGGCGGAAGCGATCAATGCGATCTTCGCGCCGATGGTGGACAAGGCGTTGCGGGACCTCAAGGCCGAAGGTTTCGAAGGGGGCCGAGTGCAACTCGATTGGTCGGCAGATCTTCGCTATTCGCGCCAGGTCCATGAAGTCACGACGCCTGTGCGCAGTACGACGCCGCTCGACGACGATGGCGTACGACAGCTGGCGGCCGATTTCGAAGCGATCTACGAGCGCAAATACGGGAAAGGCTCGGCCTACCGCGAAGCCGGGATCGAAATGACACAGTTCAGGCTGACCGCTCGCGGCCTGATGGAGCGGCCGAAGCTCGAACCTGTCGCACTCGCGCCGGCAGATCCATCCGCCGCGCGCATCGCCCGCCGTCCTATCTTCGTGGAGGCCGCCGGCGCGATGGTGGAGTCGGACATCTACGATTTCGAACGCCTGAAGCCGGGCAATGTGGTCACAGGACCTGCTGTCATTCATACCCCGATCACGACGATTGTCCTGCAAGCGAACCAGCAAGGGTCGGTGGACGGATTCCGCAATGTCATCATCAATGTCAACTGAGGCCACAGGGAAAATCATGGATCCGATTACGTTTTCCATTATCCGGCACCGCTTGTTCCGGGTCGTCGAAGAGGCGGTCATCACACTCAAGCACGTATCCGGCACGGCCATCACCAATGAAGGGCACGACTTGATGGTGTCGCTGTATCGCCCCGATGGCTCTCTCTTGATGGGGGGCGTCGGCTTCCTGCATCACCTCACGAGCGCAGCCGAAGCGTGCAAGGCGGTGATCCGGCGTTTTGACGGAGATATTAACGAGGGTGACCTGTTTCTGTTGAATGATCCGTTCACAGCGGCATTACATACCTCGGACGTGTACCTCGTTTCACCGATTCACCATGAAGGACAGCTCATCGCGTGGAGCGCGTGTTTTGTCCACGTGTATGACATCGGCGCGATGAACCCCGGTGGCTTTGCGCCCGATGCGCGCGACATCTTTGCCGAAGGATTCAGCTCGCCAGGCATCAAGCTCGTCGATCGCGGCCAACTACGTCAGGATGTGTGGGACACGATCCTGAACATGGTCCGCGGTCCGGAAATGGTTGCCCTGGATTTGCGTTCGATGATCGCCTGCAACAACGTCGCACGGGACCGGGTGCTGGCCCTGGTCGGCAAGTATGGCCCCGATACGTTCGACGAGGCGTGCCTGACGTTGATCACACAGTCCGAGGCGCGCCTGCGCGCCCGCCTGCGCGAGTTGCCCGATGGCGTGTGGCAGTCGCGTCAGTATCTCGACGTCAAGGGAGAAACGCTCAAGGTCGTGCTCGAAATGACCAAGAAGGACGACTCGCTGGTCTTCGATTTCACCGGATCGTCACCTCAGTCGCAATACCCGGTGAATTGCACGAAGTGGGCCGCGCTGGGCGGTTTGTTCGCGCCGCTGTTTCCCCTGTTGTGCTATGACATCACGTGGAACGAAGGCGTGATCCGGCCGATCACCATGATCACACCCGAGGCGAGCATCGTGAATTGCGCACGGCCGGCACCGACCTCCGTGGCGACCGTCGGCGCCATCCAGTCGGTCAACAACGCCGCGTGCGGCACCATCGGCAAGATGTTGGCCGCGAGCGACAAGTACGCAGAGGAAGCCACGGCAGTCTGGCACGCCAATCACTTCGCCCTTTTCATGTTCGGCACCAATCAGCGAGGCGGTCAATCGATCGGCATTTTGACGGAAACGTTCGCGGGATCCGGTGGCGCTCGTACGTTCGGCGATGGCGTGGATATCGGCGGCGAAATACCGAATCCGATTTCCCGTATGGCGAACGTCGAAACGATAGAAGCATCGTTTCCCGTGCGGTACCTATTCCGTCGCCGATTGAAGGATTCCGGCGGTCCGGGGAAATTCCGCGGAGGAACCGGGGGCGAGATGGCAATTGTCCCGCACGACGGGCCGGACGGCGGGCTTCACTATGTGCTGTCGGGCAAGGGGTCGAGCTTTCCGCAAAGCGACGGCCTGGCCGGCGGCTATCCCGGCGGAATCAACGATTACGTCTGGGTACATGCCCCGGAAGCGTTCGATTCGGCACGCGGATTCGCGCAAACGCTTGACGCCATTCCGGGCGAGCCGGAGCCGATCAACTGGGGGGTCTTTCCGCTCATGGGCAACGATGCACTCTACTTGCGTTGGGATGGCGGCGGCGGGGTCGGCGATCCGCTCGAACGCGCGCGGGATCAGGTCCTGAACGACGTGATCTGCGGCACCATCTCCACGCGCGCTGCGCGCGATATCTATGGGGTTGTTCTGGAGGGGAACGAAGTCGACGTGCGGCAAACGTCGGAGCGCCGCGCGGCATTGCGCATGGCGCGTACGAAAACGGAGGTGGCGCGATGAGCACGCAACGGATTTCGGAAACCCTGGTAGGGGACGGTAACCGCGTTGCCTGCCGGGCGTGCGGGCATGCGTTGGCACGGGCGGGAACCGCATGGAAACCACACGCGAGTCTGACAACCGTGCGGGTGAAGGATTTGCCCGGGGCGTCGTGCGCGACGAACGCACTGCTAGTGTTACGCAGGTTCTCGTGCCCGAGTTGCGGCAGCCTTCTCGATACCGAGACCGCCTTGCCGGACGACCCGTTTCTCAACGACGTGGTTGCCATGTAGTGCCAGAACGGGACGATGTCCGGCCGGCGCACGCTGATGCAGGCGCCGGCTGGCCGCCCCACACCGTTGCGCGGCGCGGCTCAGGGCCTCATGCGCGCAGAACAATCCATCGCTTCAGGAGAGGCATCGTTATGCATGACGTCAATATTCGCCCACACATCGTTGACCGGGTCATGGCCAGGCGTGGACATGTGCATTGGTTTGATCGCATCGATCCGGCACGTACCGCCCTGATCGTCATCGACATGCAAAGCTTGTTTTGCGAGGCAGGGGCACCAGGCGAGGTTCCGGGCTCACGTGCCATCGTTCCCGGCATCAATCAGTTGACGCGTTGCCTGCGGCCGATGGGTGTCCCGATTGTCTGGGTATTACACGCAAACGCCCGTATCGGCGACAGGAGCGACTGGGAAATGTTCTTCAACCATATCGTGGCAAAGGACGTCAAGGCACGCACGATCGAAAGCCTGACGCCCGGGCGCCAGACGGTCTGGCCAGAACTCGAGACTGCGCCCGGCGACCTGACGATTTTCAAGACGCGCTATAGCGCCCTGATTCCCGGTTCATCGTCGCTGGAGCGCACGATGCGATCACTTGGCATCGACACCCTGCTTATCGCGGGCACAAAGACCAACGTTTGCTGCGAATCGACCGCCCGCGACGGCATGATGCTCGACTTCAATGTGGTGATGGTGTCCGATTGCTGCGCGGCCCTGTCCGACGAGGAACATCAGTCATCGCTCGAAACCATCATCCAGCAGTTCGGTGACGTGCTCACGGGCGCGGAAGTCCTCGAGCACATGCGCTGACTTCACAACCGGCTCATGCCTTGACCGGCGCCGGCGGCTTCGCTCGCGCCGGAGCCTTTCTCGCCTCGATGCCCATCGACAAACCGGTCCAAAGCATATCCGCAAGCAGATCGAGATGTTCGTCGTCGTCGAACTGACAACTGCGGAACTCCTTATTACATACGGTCTGGTGGGTCATCATCATGAGCAACGCATAGCGGGTCACGGCGGCCTTCCTGGCCTTGCCCTCGAACCGGTCGAGGTGATTCGTCAAGAGACTGGCGAATCGACGGCCACGTTCGAGATAGGAGGCCGAGGCGTCGGGATCGGCGGACGTCATCAGCTGGGAACCGACGTCAAATGCAACCTTCTGCTTGCGCGTCAGGGCGACCCATTGGTTCAACCACAATCGCACGTCCCGCCACGTGGGATTGACCAATGCGTTGAGTGCCAACATGACCTCCTGAATGTCGGGCTCGGCTCTCAGGATCACGATACTGGCAAGATCCACCTTGCTTTTAAAGTGCAGATAGAAGGTCGTGCGATTCGTGCCTGCCCGGTTTGCGATCTGTTCAATGGTAGCGTTGCTGAATCCGATCTCGTCGAAAATTTCCAGCGCGGCGTCAATCAAACGTTCACGCGTGAGCTGCTTGTACGTCTCCCTCAGCGACATCCCGCCATTTCGTTTTGCCGGCCGCACATCTTCCTTGCCCTTGGGTGTTGTCGCCATTCCGATCGTGGTTCCCGAAGAAGTTCTGAGGAGTGTCGTTGCGCAAGGCGAGCTTTTGTCACGACATGTGTTCATTGAATCAATGTGAGTCTAAAAGGCTACTCGCAAAACGGACCGATCTCAAGCGCGTCAACGCCGACGCGCACCGGCAGCTAACCTTTGCTGCGCGCAGGGCTGCCCCCGGAGCGATTGCTGCACGGCAACATGTAACATTTTTGACGCAACACGTGTTGTTTAATAAACTGTAGTTGCGTGAGTTGGCTTGTGTTACTTTGAGGCATACGAGGCGAGCCAGGTCCCGGGAAGGTACCTGAGGGTATCTGGCAGACATCGGAATCTTGAAGAGATCGTCCATGCCGCAGCACTATGCGAACGTCACGCTCAGTCCCGGCGCACTGTCGGATCACCGGGAATCCACATTGCTGGATGAGTTGCGCGTTGAGCGGCAGCGGGGAATCAGCCTGGTCGAACAAATCGTCGGCAAGCTTGACCGGCTAGTGGAGTCAGGGCGCCTCAAGCCGGGCACGAAAACGCCCTCGGTCAGGGAGTTGGCGAAAGCGTTGGGCGTCAGCACGTTTACGATCACGGAAGCTTACGAGGTTCTGGTCTCGCGCCGGATACTGAATTCCCGCCCGGGCTCAGGCTATTTTGTCGCGTCGCGCACGGCGCAGATGCCGGTGTTCAACGACGCGCCCTCCAAATTGCTGCCGGCCGGCGACACCCCCTGGACGTCGGTTCAGATATGGAACGAGCATCCGGACATGTTGCCCGTGGGCTGCGGGTGGCTTCCGCCGGAGTGGTGCAGCGAGAGCATGCTCTTGCAAGCGCTTCGGCAGGCGACAAGAATGCCGGCGCAGCGCCTTGTCGGCTACGGGCACCCGCTTGGCTTTCGGCGGCTAAGGCATATGCTGGCGCGCGACTTCAGCGAGCGCTTTTGCACCGTCTCCCCCGATCAGATCGTGTTGACGAATGGCGTAACCCATGGCCTGGACCTGGTGATGCGCAATCTCGTGCGGATGGGGGATACCGTACTGGTGGAAGATCCCGGCTATTTCTATTTCCACGATCTCTTGCGTAAATGGGGCATCAATGTGGTGGGAGTGCGGCGTACCGGCGACGGACTCGACGCGGATGCCCTTGCCCGTCTGGCTGCGCTGCATCGTCCGAAGGCCATTTTCGTCAACACCGCGCTGCAGAACCCCCTTTCGACAACGCTCTCCATGGCCAACGCCCATCGCGTCATCGCGTTGGCCGAACAATACGACTTCTGGATCGTGGAAGACGATATCTTCCGAGATCTGTGCGGCCCGTCGGACGCCTCGCTCGCCGCCCTTGACGGCTTCAACCGCGTTATCTGTATCGGTGGATTTTCAAAGACGATTGCGCCATCGCTGCGGGTGGGCTATGTGCTATGTCCTGAGCGGCTGTTGTCGGATTTGCTGCATACGAAAATGATCTGCGGGCTGACCACGTCGGAGCTCAACGAACGCTGCGTGTTCGAGCTGCTGTCGGACCCCAGTCATCGTCGCTATATCGACCGTTTGCGCACACGTCTGTCGAACGACCGGGAGCGGTTCCTTGCCACGCTCGCCGAGCTTCGCATGGCGACGCTGGCGACGCCTCGTGGCGGACTTTTCGTGAGCGCTGGATGGCAAGTCGAGCCAAGTCCGGCGTTCAACAGTCAGACAGTTGTCGACGCAGGCCGGCGCGCGGGTATCGCCCTTGCGCCGGGTGACCTGTTCTACGTCGATACACCGGCCGACTCGGTTTGGTTCAGGTTTAATGTCGCTTATTGCGATTCGCCAAAACTTCACGCCTTTCTTGGCGAAATGGCGGTCATCGCCCTTGGGGGATGACCTGGAGGGACCCATGTCGGCATATCCGCGGCTGCCGCGCAGGGGGGCCGGGCCGGCCGCAGTGTAAACTGCTGTTTTTTGCCCCCAGTGGAATGGTGCAAGTGTCCCAGCGTCCCGTCATCAGCGCCCCGACACTCATACGCTCGCTGGCCCGCCTGAGCACGTTCGAGCCCCCTGAGGCCGCGCCGCCGCTGTCGGACCGGCTGAGCCAGTGGCTGGGCTGGACCGACGCCATCGCGCTCTCGTCGGCCCTCAAAGCCAACCCGCCGGCTGCAACGCCCGGCGCGCGTTCGGCCGCCCCGGCGCCGACGAGCGAGTTCGAGCGCGTGCGCACCGAGCTTACCGCCGCCATCGCGCGCGACTGCAGTCTGGCCGCAGCGCCCGGCGGGCAGATTCGCTCGTTGGGGTCGGCCGAGCGTCAACGGGCTGCTTCGTTCGCGGAGTTCCCGGCGTACAGGCAGCGCTACGCGACGTCGCAGCAGACAATGGATACCGCTATCAGCGCGCTACGCACGCGTTTGCGCGCGCAGCTGGTCACGAAATCGCCGGAAGCGGCGCGTCTGGCCTCCGTCGATGCGGTAATGGAACGGGTGATGGGCGCACGCGAGCGCACCCTGCTCGCCGGCGTGCCCAATCTGCTCGACGGCCATTTCGTGCGGCTGCGCGCTACGGAGCAGGCGGCATTGGCCGCGCCGCGCGCGCCCGGCACGCCGCCACCCGCGCTCGCCGGCATGTGGCTCGACACCTTCCACCGGGATATGCAGAGCATTTTGCTCGCTGAACTCGATATTCGCCTTCAACCGGTCGAAGCGCTGCTCGCGGCGCTTCGTACCTGCGAACCCGGACAACATGACCCGACACCTCGTTGATCTCGTTTCCTTTGTCGCCGGTCTCGCCGTGGTGTGCTGGATCGGCATAGGCTATACCGGTACCAACACCCTCGCGCTGGCGGTGACTTTGCTCATCGCCGCCGTCTATGTCATTGGCGCGCTCGAACTCAAGCGCTTTCATCAGGCGACCGGCGCGCTCGCGAACGCCATCGCCGGCCTGAGTGCACCGCCGGCCTCGCTCGGCACCTGGCTCGACGCCCTGCCCGCCAGCCTGCGCCCCGCCGTGCGCCTGCGCGTGGAAGGTGAGCGTGTCGCCCTGCCCGGCCCGGCGCTCACGCCGTATCTCGTCGGCCTGCTTGTGCTGCTCGGCATGCTCGGCACCTTCCTCGGCATGGCCGCGACGCTGCGCGGCACCGGCCTCGCGCTCGAAAGCGCCACCGATTTGCAGGCGATCCGCGCATCGCTGGCCTCGCCGGTCAAAGGGCTGGGCTTCGCGTTCGGCACGTCGGTGGCCGGCGTGGCGACGTCCGCCATGCTCGGCCTGCTTTCCGCGCTGGCGCGCAAGGAGCGCTTGCGGGTCGCGCAAACCCTCGACGCACGGATCCTGACCACGTTGCGCGGCTTCACACGGCAACATCAGCGCGAAACCACCCTCCATCTGCTGCAACAGCAAGCGCTGGTGATGCCGGCGCTGGTCGATCGCCTGCAAGACATGATGGCGGCCATGGAGCGCCAGAGCCACGCGCTTGGCGAGCGACTCACGGCCAACCAGGAAGCGCTGCACGCGAAGACCGACGCGTCGTATTCGCAGCTTGCCGGCGCCATGCAGCAGTATCTGAAAGACAGCGTGGCGGCCACGGCCAGCGCTGCCGGTGCGGTCATCCGCCCGGAAGTCGAGGCGACGATGGCGAGCCTCGCACGCGAAACGGCCTCGTGGCACGAGACCGTGTCGAACGCAGTGCAGGACCGCATGAGCGGCCTGTCCGATCGATTCGAGGCCACGACCACCCGTGTGGCGGCCATCTGGAGGGATTCGCTCGACGGTCAGTTGCGCGCCAACGAATCGCTCACGACCGATCTGCGCGCGTCGCTCGCCGAGTTCACGCAGACTTTCGAGACGCGCTCGGCCGCGTTGCTCGGCGATGTGGCGGCCCGTCTGGAAGCGACCAGCGGGAACGTGGCAGACGCACACGCGCGCGTCGCGCAGTCATGGGATCAAACGCTGGCGCAGCAACAACGTGCCAATGCATCGCTCGCAGCGAATCTCGACGCCGCGCTGGCGCGTTTTACCGACACCTTCGAACAACGCTCGACGCAGTTGCTGCAAAACGTCTCGACGCAAATGGACAGTGCCGCCACGCACGTCTCGCAGTCCTGGCGCGATGCGATCGCAGAGCATGCACGCGTGAGCGAGCAACTTGCCGGTGGCAATCAGCAGTTGGTTGCCGCGGCGACGTCCGCCCTCTCCGAGCACAACGCTTCGTTGCTGCAAGCACTGAGCGCCGCCAACGCCGCGCATGGCGATGCTACCGCACAGCGCGAAGCACAACGCCTGTCCGCCTGGACCGAAGCGCTCGAAGGCACGCTGGCCACCCTGCGCAACGAATGGCAGCAAGCGGGCGCGCAAACGGCGAGCCAGCAGCAAACGATCTGCGACACGCTCACACGCACCGCGCTCGACATCTCCGAGCAAACGCGTGCCAACGCGAGCCACACCATCGCCGAGATTTCGCGCCTCGTGCAGACCGCTTCCGAGGCTCCCAAGGCGGCAGCCGAGATCATTGCCGAGCTGCGCCAGAAGCTTTCGGACAGCATGGTGCGCGACAACGCCATGCTCGCGGAGCGCTCGCGCCTGCTCGACACGCTCGGCACGCTGCTCGACACCGTCAGCCATGCGGGCAATGCACAGCGCGCTGCGGTCGACGAGCTGGTCACCACGTCCGCGCAGTTGCTCGAGCGCGCCAGCGCCCGCCTGAACGATGCCATCGAGGCACAAACCGACAAGCTCGCCACCGCCTCTGCACAAGTGACTGGCAGCGCGGTGGAAGTCGCGAGCCTGGGCGACGCGTTCGGCGCGGCGGTGCAGTCGTTTGGCGAATCGAACACGCAGTTGCTCGAACATTTACAGCGCCTCGAGGCCGCGCTCGACAAGTCGATGGCGCGCAGTGACGAACAGTTGGGCTATTACGTGGCGCAAGCGCGCGAGGTGGTCGAGCTCAGCGTGATGTCGCAGAAGCAGATCCTCGAGAACCTGCAACAGCTCGGCGACGCACGGGCCAATCACAGTAGCGGTGCGGCATGAGAGACGACATCGACGCCGAACTCGAAGCGGCCTCGCCGACCTGGGCCGTCTTTGGCGACCTGATGTCGGTGATGCTCGGGGCCTTCGTGCTGATCATGCTCGGCGTGATCGGCGTGCAACTCGAACTCTCGGCCAAGCTCGAACGCGAGGTCAAGCAGCGGCAGGCCGAGACGCAACGGCGCGAAACGCTCGAGAAAGCGCTCGCCGGCCCGCTCGCGGGCGGTCGTGTGACGCTCGTCAACGGTCGCATCGGAATCAGCGGCAATGTGTTGTTCGCGCTGAATTCCGACCAATTGCAGCCACAGGGGCGCGAGGTGTTGCGCAGTCTGGCGGGGCCGCTCTCGGCCTATCTGCGCGCGAGCGACGAGATCCTGATGGTGAGCGGCTTCACCGACGACCAGCAAGTGCGCGAGAGCAACCGGCGCTTTGCCGATAACTGGGAGCTCTCGGCGCAGCGAGCGTTGACAGTGACGCGCGAGCTGATCGCGGCCGGCCTTCCGCCGTCGTCGATTTTCTCGGCAGCGTTCGGCGCCGAACAGCCGGTGACTTCGAACGCCGACGAGACCGGTCGCGCGAAGAACCGGCGCGTGGAGATCGCGCCGATGCCGCGTACGAGCGCCAGTACGGGGAAGCCGAATGCATGACGACGATCGCGACGAGGGACTGGACGTGCGTGCGACGCTCGACGCCTGGCGCGCGCAAGGTGCCGATGCCCACGACCGCGTTCGCTTTCACCGGATCGAGGCGACCGCGCGCCGTGCCGATGCCTATTCTGGCGAAGCGCGTCGCGTGCTGGATGCGCGCTTGGGTGAACTGATCGACGCTTTTTCCCGCGAGCTGTCTGAGGCAGGCACGGTCGTTGCGACGACGTCCGGTGTTTCCGACGGCACGGCAGACGGCCCGCGTGATGCAACCACGTCATCGCCGGCGCCGACTGCGCTTGCGGCCTTGGTCGCCGACATGGCGCGGCGTACCGACGAGCGCCGCGTGGCGCCGGTTGCCTCGCTCGTGGTACGCCCGACCGGCGTCTCTGCGGACGCGCCGATCGAAGACATGGACGTGCTCGAGTACTTCCGCGAGACCTGGTCCAGGGTGAGTACGGACGGCAACCTGCGCCAGTCGCTCGCGCAAGTGCCGGAGAACGCGGGGCCGCTCAACTCCAGCCATCTCGTTCATCGCGCGCTGTCGCTGATGCATGACGTGTCGCCGGATTATCTGCGGCACTTCCTTCGCCATGCAGAGGCACTGTCGTGGCTCGAGGACATGGAAGCGTCGGGCCTCATGCCCGGCAAGAGCGCCGCACGCGCCGCGACGGCAGGCAAGTCCTCGCGCGCCAAAACGCGCTGACTTGCGGCTGCCGTTACGGTTGGTGTACTCGAGTGCGATTCCCCACGGGTCTGTCAGTTGAAAACCCAAATATTTCGCGCCAAGCGGATCAAGCGTGACGACTCGTCGCTATCGACACGGGTCGTAACCGCTGTGGGGGAAGGTCGATACGCTCTGCCTAGTGCGCAGACCTGGTCAGGTCGTCTATCAGCGGGACGACCGCCAATACCATGAGGATCAGGGCGAGCGGTACTGTCGATACAAAGCCCAGATGCTTGAACCCCAGAGCGCCGATCAGGCCGCCCAACGCAAACATGCCGAGTAGTGACGAGAGCAAGCGCAGCTTGGCCCGGTCGCCCATGACCTTCGCCTCGCTGGCGGGCGCTCGCCGCCCGTTCCAATAGAAAAGTTTTCCCAACTCGATGCCCATGTCGGTGACGAGCCCTGTGACGTGCGTCGTTCTGATTTCGGCCTTCGAGATCTTGGTAATGATGGCGTTCTGCAACCCCATTACGTAACAGAGCAACACGACGGTCGCTGGCACGAACAGCAATTGATGGTGTTCAAGGTTCGCGCCCAGAACGCCGAATGTCAGCAGAAGGAAGGCTTCAAGCATCAGCGGTGCGGCGTACTCGCTATGCGTGTGATGTCGCCGCCCCCAATTGATAAGCACCGCCGAGGTGGCGGCGCCAACGAGGAACGCCAGCAAGGAACACAATCCCGCGATGACGAGCACGATTTGCCCGAGCGCCAGATTGTCCGAGAGCGAGGCGACGATGCCGGACATGTGCGAAGTGTACTGCCCGACAGCCAGAAATCCCCCGGCATTCGCCGCACCTGCAACGAATGCCAGAGAACATCCCAGCCGCCGGTTGGTCTTCTCGGTCCGGACGGGCTGTGTGAAGCCACGTAGATAATTGATCGGCATGATTCGTCGGGATGTGAAGCGATCCATCCACCGCTATGGCGGGCGCCTGAAATATTCTACTCGCAGCCATTCGAGCCTTTGTCGCTATTGATCGAACTCGTCGCCTGCCCAATCCCGATCGTTGAACATGAGGAGATTGGGGCGTGCCAATCCACCGCAGTATGGGCACGTCGGTAACGTCCCCACCAGCTAACACGACGCCTGCTAAAACGTCAGATTCAATGTTTCGTGCCAAAGCAGCGCGTCGGGGTGAGGCGATGCGAACACCGGGTATCAGATCGACGACACCCTTGTGCACGCCCGTCCCGCGAACGAATAGTCCGTATGCAGGGCGACGCTGCCGCCCCGTGGCACCTATATTCTGACAGGTGCCACTCGCATGTCCCGATAACATGGCGCCGCGCTCAACTGAAAACGACGTCGATGTCAATGAAGACCCGGTTGCGGGTGACCGGCGTCGGCCATCTCACCCGTTCATCGCTTGCGCGACTCCCCTTAGCCGACCATGAATCAAGATTTATTCTCGACGCTGAAACCTGAGCGCGATGGCAGTCCGATCGTTTCCGCGACGTTCACACGGGATTCACTGCAGGCACTGCTCGCGGACTCCCCTGAGCCGAAGATTTTTGAAGACTGCGATTTCGAACAGGCGGATTTGTCGCGGCTGGATTTGAGTGGCTGCCGTTTCCAGCGCTGCTCGTTCATCGAAACGTCGCTTTTCGGCGCAACGCTGTCGGGCACCCACTGGCGCAACTGTCGTGGTCGACAAGCCGACTTCGGCTCTGCGGACCTGCACGACGCGGATTTCCGCGCTTGCGACCTCAACAACACGAGTTGGCGGCGGGCAAAACTGGCGTCGGCCTCATTCCGCGAAAGCAAACTCACGGGCGCGAGCTTCGAACACGCGGCCACGCTTGGCCTTCAATTCGTCGAGTGCCTGCTCATTGGCGCCACCCTGCGCGGCATCTCATTTCGAAAGGCCCAACTGGAACGCCTCGAGCTTTCCGATGCCGATCTCTGCGATGTAGATTTTCGCGATGCTGTATTCCAGGGTGGCAGCTTGCGCAATGCACTTCTCAAGAACACGCGCTTTGCAGGGGCGGACCTGCGCGGTGTCGACCTGGGAGGACTACGTCTGGCAGATATGGAACAGTTTCGCGGTGCCATCATCTCTTACGATCAGGCGGCCATGATCGTATCAGAGCTGGGTTTGCGTGTCGCTTGAACTCATGGATCGCGGCGCGTCCGGACCAGTGAAAGCGCGGCTTGGCTCAGGACGCAACTCAAGCAACTTCAGGACGAGAACGCCCAACTGAAGAAGCTGGTCGCGGAGCCGACGCTGGACCACCGAGTTTTGCCATCGACCCGACGCTCGAGTCTGATACATTGATTTAACCAGTGTGTGTGTCAGGACTTGGCGTCACCGATCACGTCATGGTTTGAACGGTCAGATAGGCGCTGATTGCCGCAAGGGCAAGCATCGCTCCGATACTTGGCACGGATTGATCGTTCTGTTTGTCATTTCTGTGCGCCAGCAGCAGCGCCAGCAGCGCGGCCTCGGCAAGTTCGTCGAACTTGCTCGTGCCCGTCGCGCCGGTCGAACCGGGCTGCAGCGTGTCCGCCGCGAGCGCTCGACGCGCCGCTGTCGAGATGGACACGATGGTATCGTCGGACACCTCCGTGCTTGGGTCGAGTCCCGCGGCCAATGAACTGACCGGAGGTGCGCTCAAGCCCGCGCCGCCCGCAATGGCGCCGCCCGCCACACCGAATCCGCCGACAGCCGCAATGCCACCGATATCAGCCGCCATAGACACCTCCCAAAGCGTCTATTTGTTTTATTTTTCCTGCGACGTCAAACTAAAAGTAGGTGCGGAATTTGGCAGTGTCAAGGTTTTGTTTTAGATCGCCAAATGATTGGCAGGATCGTTCGCGTGCACAGCAAAATACCGCGGGTAAGCCCCATGATCTGTGGAGCGTCCCCTTCAATCTCCGGACTGTCGATCTGGTGGGTATTCCCCCCGAAAAGTATGCGTCGTGGGAGGTAGAATTTTCTAGCAGCGGTACCTTAGGAAATTTTGCATGAAGACCTCCCGATTCACAGACGGCCAGATCATCGCCATCTTGAAGCAGGCCGAAGCCGGTACGCCAGTTCCGGAGCTATGCCGGGAGCACGGCATGAGCAGCGCCAGTTTTTACAAATGGCGGGCTTCGGGCGAGCCGCCATTTCAATATCCATTGCGGTTGCCACCGGCCTGAAGGGCGGACAGTCGTACCCCCATGGCCTGTTTAGGCGCGACGACACCACCGGTCGCAAGACCAACGGCGCCATCGCCCTGCCCGTCCTGCCATGCACGGCTTATCGCGAGATCCCCATGCTTCTGAGTTGCTGATTGACGTGCTGCTGGATGTCGCGCACGGACACTTCGTCACGGTAGCCGGCATTGGGTGCCTGCGCGTGGGCCGGCGGCCGCTGCGGTGACGACTGCGCCGTCGCCGCCTTGGCGGGTGCCGTCGCGCCAGGGATGCCCGGCGCTTGCTGCGCGACGGCCAGGTTAACCTGCCTGATCGCCTCGGTACGGCCCGTGTTCGACTGCTTCTGCAAGGCGGCAAGGGTACGGTCGCGATTGCCGGAATAGTGCAGCGCAGTGCCGAGCGCGGCCGTCGCTTCGGACAGGTGGCCGGTATCGGCGAGCACATCCGACAGATTGGCCCACGCGGACGAACGTTTGGGCGCGCGCATCAGGACTTCCGAGAGCGTCTCGACGGCGTCGTCCGATTCGCCAGCTTCGCCGTAGGCGTAGCCGAGATTGTTCAGGATCTCGATATCGGCGGGATCGGCCTCGGCGCCGCGGCGGAATGCCTCGATCGCGGCGCCGAAGTCGCGCGCCTGCAATGCGGCCCGACCTTCGTTGTTGGCGTCGCGGGCGATGGCGCGATCGCGGGGCGCCCCGGTCTCGCGGTCGCTGCGCATGCGGTCTGCGCCGGCGTCGACCGCACCCCAGTCGCCACGCTGGGCCGCCGCGAGCACGTCGTTGACCGGCTGCGGCAGCGACACCTGCCGCGCCGCATTCGCCGGCACGTCGGCAACCATCCGCGCCGTCTGCGATTCAGTCTGCTCGGGCGTCGCTTGCGGGGCTGGCCCGGTCGTCGCCGGGGCCTGGTCCGCCGGCGGTGCAGCTTGCGTTTGCGGGTTCGCGTAGGGCCGCGCCGCCGCGATCTCGGCCGGTCGCGCGCGATGTTCGAGAGCGGCCTGGTGCAGGCGCGGCGCGACGATGGCCGCCAGCGCGACGGCCGAGACCGCTGGCACCATGATGGCATCCTTCATCGCGCCGGCAAGCCACGAGCGACTGGGTCGCTTGCAGGCGGCGATCATGCGCTGGCGCTCGGCCTCGTCGACATTCGCGGTATTCGTCGTGTCGAGCTTCTTCTGCGCAAGAATCGCCTGGCGCAGCTTCATCGAGTACGAAAGGATCGCGCCGCGGCGCAACACGCCGTAGAGTAGTGTCGCAAGCAGGCCGCCCCACATCAGCGGGTTCTCGGGCAGCGCGCTCAGCGCACCATCGGTGCTCGCCACTACGCCGGCGAACGCCGCCACGCCGACGGCCGTCGGCACGAAGCCGATGCGCACCGCACGCTTGCGCGAATCGTCCTGCGGCGACGGATCGGCCAGCAGGTTGGCGGTCGAGGTGCCGTCGGTCCAGACGTTGTACGACTGGCCTTGATATTCGTAGACGACGTGACAGACCGGCACCAGCACTCGCGACGACTGTTTGCGCGTCGTCGCCGTCCAGTGCCAGTCCTTCTGGGTGTCGCCCTGCGCATGGCGCTTCACGCCCGCGTCGATGACCTCGTCGACAAGAGCGCTGCCGCGCTCACGATAGGCATCGTCCAGCGGCACACTGTATGCCTCGACCTCGAAGCCGCTGGTGTACGACGGGCTGTAGTCGGCCACGTCGCCCGCCATCTGGCAATGTTCGACGAGGCGCGTCGTCAGCGCGAGCGCGTTGTCATGCAAGCGGCTTCCACCATAAATCAGGATGCCGAACTTGCCGCTGTCAGAGCCATTGACCGGGCGCCAATCGGTGACGGTGCGGGTGCGGTTGACGGGCTGGCTGCGGCCATTGCTGTCGCGCACGTACTCGGTGTAATGCTCGGTGCGGTTGTAGCCGAAGCTCGCGGTCCACTGCGCCTCGTAGGTGCCCGTGAACGCATACGCGGGCACGAAGAACTGCTCGATCTTGGTGAAGGTCGCGTGTTCGAGCAGGTTGTCCGGCGTATACTTGCCGTCGGCGAGATGCTGGAACACCGCGTCTTCGAGCTGATTGCGGCTCACCGTCAACGTGACAACCTGATCGGGCGTCGCGTCGACTGCCTCATTCTCGGCACGCGGAATCTCGGTCACCGCCGCGCAATAGATGCATTTCAGCGCGCGCGCGCCGGCCGAGTATTTCAGGTCTGCGCCACAGCCGCTGCAAAGCAGCTGCAAATCCCCGTCTTCCATCACTTCCCCGTATGCGTGTGGTTTTTGTTCATGCGTTCATGCGTCGTGTGCGATGCCCCCCCCAGGGCGGCGCCCGGGACGTCGCGCTCATGCCTGCGAGCGCAGCGCGGTCACGGTGGCCGCGTGCTCTGCGAGTACACGCTGCAGGTGGTCGATCCTTGCGGCGATCTCGGAGATATCGCCCTGGTCGGCGCTCGCCTGCAATGCCGCGACCGCCGCGCTGACGAGCGAGGCTTCATTTGAGGCATCCTCGCTGCGCGTCGACGGTGCATAGCGCAACGCTTCTGCGATCTTGTCGCAGCGAGCCTTGAGCGCGGCGTCGCCGATCGCATGCGCTGCGCTTGCCAGCGAACGCGTCCATTGGCCGTAGCGGTCATCCTTGCGCTGGCGCGTCTGCGCGTCGTCGACCACGTTGCCGGTCGCGCTGGTTAGGAGCACGCCGATGACGAAGACGGCAAGCGCCACGATCAGCAAGGCCCATGCAAGCCCCGGGTGGCCCGTCGTGCTGGTTGCGAGGGCCACGATCGACGCCAGCAGCGTGACCGCGAGCGTTGCGCCGAGCGGCCCCAGGCCCGCCAGGCGTGCCGCCGTGCTCCGCGACGCGCGCGTAAAACCGGCCGGCAGATAGACGAGCGCGCCCAAGGAGAGCGCGACCGCGATCGCGCTGGCCGTCACGGCCTCGCTCCAGCTGGACGGCAGGAGGGTACGGAGGACGCCGAGCGTCGCCAGGACGACGACGATCGCCGCCGCCGCGAGTTTGTATCGAACGGTCATGGGATGGGCGCTCAGGAGGCGAGGATTTTTTGTTTCTCGGCTTCGATTTCGGCGTCGCTGAGGATGCCGGCTGTCTTGAGTTCGGCGAGTTCCTTCAGCAGGCGGATGCGCTCGGCGGGGCTCAAGCGCGCGCCCGCCTCCGCGGCGGGGGCGGAAGAAGCCGCGGGTGCCGGCGGGGGCGCCTGAGGCGTTTGCGGCATCGGCGGCACGGCGGGCGGCTGGATGTGTTGCGTCATCTGCGCGAAGCCCTGGCCGATCGCCGGTGCCATGCCGATGCCGGCGCCAACGCCCAGGCCCGCGCCCATCAGCGTGCCGGCCGAGCCTTCGTTGCCGGCGGCCGTCTCCATCACGTCGAAGCTGCGCTCCTGCTGGTACGTGAAGCCGATGATGCCCATCTCCGCGCGTTTGGCGAGCGCGGCCTTGAGCGTTTTGACGGCCGGATCGTTCTCGGGAACGTTGATCGAATGGATGTTGAACTGGGCCAGGCCGACGCCATACTCCGCCATTTCCGCTGACAGCGAGGTCTTGAGCGCTTCGGACAACGCCTCGAGCTGGGTGTTGATCTCGAGCACTGACAGGCCCGCACGCGTGATCGCGTTGGCGATTTCGGTCTTGATGCGCGTGATGAAGACGCCGCGAAAGTACTCGGCAAGCGTATCGGCGTCGAAACCGGCCAGTGTGCCCACAAGCTTGAGCAGGAATTTCTTGGGCTCGGTGATACGCACGCCGTATTGGCCGAACGCACGCACGGGGACCATCACGCCGTACTTGGGGTCCTGCAGCTGGATGGCATCGGGCGTGCCCCAGCGCACGTCCAGGTTGGTGACGCGGTTGACATACCAGACCTCGGCCGTAAACGGCGACTTACCGCCGAATGGGACGCCGATCAGCGTACGCATGACCGGCAGGTTCTCGGTGCTGAGTGTATGGCGGCCGGCCCCGAACGGCCCCTCGTACACGCCGCCGCGCACGAGATAAGCCTCCTGGGATTCATTGACGACGAGTTGCGTCCAGGTGGAAAGCTCCTCCGACGGAAACTTCCAGGCGAGCAGGTTCGGACTCCCGCTCCATTTCACCAAATCGATAATCGCCATGGATTCGCTATTCTGTTTTACGCAAGTAATCAGGGCTGGGACGCGCGGGGTGTCGCTAACATCGTGTGAGTCGGGGGCTGACGGATCGGTGTTGCCCCGCGATCCACGCGGCGCGTTGTCTGTACACCAGGCGCATCATTTGGATGCCGAATGCAATATGACTACCTAACGGCGGGCGGATTGAAAACTTAATAGGTGAATTGAAAAAATATCTCGGGATGGATTTTATGAGGTCAGGCGATGGGCTTGGGGATTGTTTGACCCGATTTTCGTCCGGCTGAGTCAATCAGGCGAACCGTTTTGGAAACGAATCAAACGAAAAAAAGAATCTCAAAAAAGCGTCCGACGATGGAGATGGAGATCGGCCCGAATGCCCCGAAGCACCTCCAACACACAGCGAAGCCAGCAATCTCATCCCGAGTGGATACACCTTCCACCCCACCCACCAGATTCCTCAATTGCCAAAACCCCTTAACCCCGCGTATAATGCGCGGTTACGCGGGCGTCGTATAATGGTAATACCCTAGCTTCCCAAGCTAGAGCCGTGGGTTCGATTCCCATCGCCCGCTCCACCGAATCCCTTCTCGATGAGCCGTCGTTCAGACGGCTTTTTGTTTGCATGACGACCCACGGACAACCGCCCGCCGACGACGAGATCCCGGCCAGCGCGGACACTGCCGATAACGCCACATCTGCCGGCGCCGATCATCCGACCGGCCCCGAAGGTGTCGCCCATCCGCGCCGCATCCGCAGCTTCGTGCGCCGCGCCGGCCGCAGCTCCGAAGCCCAAAAGCGCGCCTTCGACGTCCTCGGCCCGCAGTTCAAGCTCGACTACCAGCCCGCCCCGCTCGATTGGCCCGCCGCCTTCGGCCGCGAAAACGCCCCGCGCATCCTCGAAATCGGCTTCGGCATGGGCGAAACCACCGCCCATATCGCCAAACTGCGTGCCGATGACGACTTCCTCGGCGTCGAAGTCCATGAGCCCGGCGTCGGCGCCATGCTCAAACGGATCGGGGAAACGCCGCTCTCGAACGTGCGCATCATTCAACACGACGCCGTCGAAGTTGTGGAAAACATGTTGCCGGAAGCCTCGCTCGACGGCGTTCATGTGTTCTTCCCCGACCCCTGGCACAAGAAGCGCCATCACAAGCGCCGCCTCCTGCAAGCGCCATTCGTCGCCCTGCTCGCCTCGCGCCTCAAGCCCGGCGGTTACCTGCACTGCGCCACCGATTGGCAAGAGTACGCCGAGCAAATGCTGGAAGTCCTCGGCGCCGAGCCCACGCTCGAAAATACGGCCGGCGGCTACGCGCCGCGCCCGGATTATCGTCCCGTCACCAAGTTCGAGAACCGCGGCCTGCGCCTCGGTCACGGTGTCTGGGACGTCGTCTTCCGCAAACGGGGATAAGGCATTTTCATCCAGCCGAAGCGGCATCGCGGCTGTGTCGTACCCGGCCGTACCAGGCGCCGTAATCCATTCGGCAAAGGCGGGGATGTCCCGATGGAGACGTCCCGCCCGCCACAGCGGCGTGACTGCCGCCGTGCGCCGATCAAGCCTTCACATCGCATTCATTCCGTCGCATTCGACGCCGTGTTGGCCGACGGAAACGCCGCCACGGCATCCATCACGCGCGCCGAGTACACCAACGCCGCGCCCGCGTTCAACTCCACCGCCACCCCCAACGCCTCCGCAATCTCTTCGCGGCTCGCGCCAAGCTTCAAGGCCTGCGCAGTGTGCACGGTGATACACCCGTCGCAACGCGTGGTTACCGCGACAGCCAATGCGATCAGCTCGCGCGTCTTCGCATCGAGATGCCCTGTTTTCACGCCCGCCTGCGACAACGTCTGATACCCGCGCAGCGTGTCCGGCGACAGTTGGCCGATCTCGCCGATACGACCCACCAGTTCCTTGCGGTAACCATTCCAGTCCAGCATGATTTCACCTCGCTTGGCGCTCGTCGCAGCCCCTTGCCGCGATTCGAGTTGTCAGTTTGCGCCCGCAAAGCGAATTTATGAATGCCCGATCCGGTCATCATTGCGGCCGTTTTCCGACATGCTGGTGGCAATTGTCTATCGTTGTATAGGCAATAGGCCTTATCCTTGTGGCCTGTTCCTGTTTTCCCAAACGCCTGAGGGAGTCGCCGAAGTGCCACCATCCACGTCTCTGCCATCCACCGACAGCCAAGTCGAAGGCATGCCGGTGCCGCGCTACCTGCGGGTCAAGCAGATGATCAGCCAGCAGATCCTCACCGGCGCCTGGCCGCCCCATCATCGGGTCCCGTCCGAAAACGAACTGGTCGAGGAACTCCAAGTCAGCCGCATGACGATCAATCGCGCGCTGCGCGAGTTGACCGCGGAAGGTCTACTGGTGCGCATGCAGGGCGTCGGCACGTTTGTCGCAGAGCCGAAAATGCACTCGGCGCTGTTCGCGGTGAACAATATCGCCGAGGAAATCGCAGTGCGCGGCTATCGCCATCGCTCCGAAGTCGTGCTGCTGCGGCAGGAGCCCGCGAGCCCGGAGCGCGCGCTGGCCATGAACCTTCATGAAGGCGAACCGGTCTTTCATTCGCTGATCGTCCACTATCAGGACGACGTGCCGATGCAGATCGAAGACCGTTTCGTGAACGCGCCGCTGGCGCCGCAGTACCTCGAACAGGATTTCACGACGCACACGCCATACTCGTATCTCCAGCGCGTTTCGCCGCTGACCGCCGGCGAACATGTTGTCGAGGCGGTGCTGGGCACGGCCGACGAGTGTCATCTGCTGAAAATCCCACGCGGCGAGCCTTGCCTGCTGATTCGGCGCCGCACCTGGTCCGGCAAACTGGTGGCCACGTCCGCACGCCTGTTGCATCCCGGCTCGCGCCATCGGCTCGAAGGCCGCTTCGGGCCCTGAGCACTCCCGGCACTCGCCGGGACTCCCTATCTCGCCTCGTATTCGCCACACCAAGGGTAAACCCTAGTACAAGTGAAGTTGTATATACAATACTGTACAACCCAATGACATGACGTTCCCGCGTCATGGATGACACTTTGGAAGAGGAACCCCCGTGAGCACATCCGAACGCACCCACTCCCACGACCGGTATCGTGACGTTGAGATCCGAGCCCCGCGCGGCACGCAGTTGCAGGCGAAGAGCTGGCTGACAGAAGCGCCGCTGCGCATGCTGATGAACAATCTGGATCCTGAAGTCGCCGAGAACCCCAAGGAACTCGTCGTGTACGGCGGGATCGGGCGCGCCGCGCGCAACTGGGAGTGCTACGACAAGATCGTCGAATCGCTCAAGCAGCTCGAAGCGGACGAAACGCTGCTGGTGCAATCCGGCAAGCCGGTCGGTGTGTTCAAGACGCACGCCAACGCCCCGCGTGTGCTCATCGCGAACTCGAATCTCGTGCCGCACTGGGCCAACTGGGAACACTTCAACGAACTCGACGCCAAGGGCCTGGCCATGTACGGCCAGATGACCGCCGGCAGCT
The DNA here is from genome assembly GCF_902459695.1 of Pandoraea terrae. GTDB lineage: Bacteria > Pseudomonadota > Gammaproteobacteria > Burkholderiales > Burkholderiaceae > Pandoraea > Pandoraea terrae. Next base: position 61,681 of record NZ_CABPRZ010000005.1, on the reverse strand, counting down.
GGATCTACATCGGCAGCCAGGGCATCGTGCAGGGCACGTATGAAACGTTCGTCGAGGCTGGCCGCCAGCATTACGACGGCAATCTGACCGGCCGCTGGATCCTGACGGCCGGCTTGGGCGGCATGGGGGGCGCGCAGCCGCTCGCCGCGACCCTCGCCGGCGCGTGCTCGCTGAACATCGAATGCCAGCAGAGCCGCATCGATTTCCGGCTCGCCACGCGTTATGTCGACGAACAGGCCACCGATCTCGACGACGCCCTGGCCCGCATCGCCAAGTACACGAAGGAAGGCCGCGCAATTTCGATCGCACTGTGCGGCAACGCGGCCGAACTGCTGCCGGAACTGGTGCGCCGCGGCGTGCGTCCGGACATGGTCACCGACCAGACGAGCGCGCACGACCCGTTGAACGGCTACTTGCCGAAGGGCTGGACGTGGGCGCAATACCGCGACCGCGCCGTGACCGATCCTGCCGGTGTCGTTGCCGCCGCCAAGCAGTCGATGGCCGAACATGTGAGCGCCATGCTCGCCTTCAAGGCGCAAGGGATTCCCACCTTCGACTACGGCAACAACATCCGCCAGATGGCCAAGGAAACCGGCGTCGAGCGCGCGTTCGACATCCCGGGCTTCGTGCCGGAATACATCCGTCCGCTGTTCTGCCGCGGCATCGGTCCGTTCCGCTGGGCCGCGTTGTCGGGCAGCGCCGAGGATATCTACAAGACGGACGCCAAGGTCAAGGAACTGATCCCGGACGACGCCCATCTGCACCACTGGCTCGACATGGCGCGCGAGCGCATCAGCTTCCAGGGCCTGCCGGCGCGCATCTGCTGGGTCGGGCTCGGCCTGCGCGCCAAGCTGGGCCTCGCGTTCAACGAAATGGTCCGCAGCGGCGAGCTGTCCGCGCCGGTCGTGATCGGCCGCGACCATCTCGACTCCGGCTCGGTCGCCAGCCCCAACCGTGAAACCGAAGCCATGCGCGACGGCTCCGACGCAGTTTCCGACTGGCCGCTGCTCAACGCCCTGCTCAACACCGCCAGCGGCGCGACGTGGGTGTCGCTGCACCACGGCGGCGGTGTCGGCATGGGCTTCTCGCAGCATTCCGGCGTGGTGATCGTGTGCGACGGCACCGACGCCGCAGCCGAACGCATCGCCCGCGTGTTGCATAACGATCCCGCAACCGGCGTGATGCGTCATGCCGACGCCGGCTACGACATCGCCATTGACTGCGCCCGTGAAAACAGCCTGAACCTGCCGATGATCGGATCGTCGGCCGCCTCGAAACAAGGAGCATGAACGTGACCCAACTTCGCCTCAAACCCGGCACGCTCGACCTCGCGCAACTGCGTGCCATCCATCAAAACGCCGTCACGATCACGCTCGACGAAACCGCCTTCGCCGCCATCGATCGCAGCGTGGCGTGCGTCGAGAAAATCATTGCCGAAGATCGCACCGCCTACGGCATCAACACCGGCTTCGGCCTGCTCGCGCAAACGCGCATTGCACGCGAAGACCTGGAAAACCTGCAGCGCTCGCTCGTGCTGTCGCACGCCGCCGGCGTCGGACGCGCGCTCGACGACGCGGTCGTGCGCCTCATCATGGTCCTCAAGATCAACAGCCTTGCGCGCGGCCTGTCGGGCATTCGCCGCAAGGTGATCGAGGCGCTCATCAAGCTGGTGAACGCCGAGGTCTATCCGCATATTCCCGTGAAGGGGTCGGTCGGCGCTTCCGGCGATCTTGCGCCGCTCGCGCATATGTCGCTGCTGCTGCTCGGCGAAGGCCGTGCGCGGCATCGCGGCGAATGGCTGTCCGCGAAGGACGCGCTGGCCGTCGCCGGCCTGCAACCGCTGACGCTCGCGGCCAAAGAAGGCCTGGCGCTGCTCAACGGCACGCAGGTCTCGACCGCCTACGCGCTCCAGGGACTGTTTCAGGCCGAAGACATGTTCGCAGCCGCCTCGGTGTGCGGCGGGCTGACGGTCGAAGCCGTATTGGGCTCGCGAGCGCCGTTCGATCCGCGCATCCACGCGGCGCGCGGCCAGCGCGGGCAAATTGATGCGGCGCAGATCTATCGCCATCTGCTCGGCGCGAGCAGCGAGGTCGGCCTTTCGCACGCGCATTGCGACAAGGTGCAGGACCCGTACTCGCTGCGCTGCCAACCGCAGGTGATGGGCGCATGCCTCACGCAGATTCGCAATGCGGCGGACGTCCTCGTGGTGGAAGCCAACGCCGTGTCGGACAACCCGCTCGTGTTCGCGGAGGAAGGCGACGTCATTTCCGGCGGCAATTTCCACGCCGAGCCGGTGGCAATGGCGGCCGACAATATCGCGCTGGCCCTGGCGGAAATCGGCGCACTGAGCGAGCGACGGATTTCGTTGATGATGGACAAGCACATGTCGCAGTTGCCGCCGTTCCTCGTCGCCAACGGCGGCGTGAACTCCGGCTTCATGATCGCGCAGGTCACAGCCGCCGCGCTCGCCAGCGAAAACAAGGCGCTTGCGCACCCGGCCAGCGTCGACAGCCTGCCGACATCCGCCAATCAGGAAGACCATGTGTCGATGGCCCCCGCCGCCGGCAAGCGTCTGTGGGAGATGGCCGAAAACGTCACGGGCATTCTGGCCATCGAATGGCTCGCCGCGTGCCAGGGACTCGATTTCCGCGATGGCGCTAAGACCTCCGAGACGCTCGAAACCGCGCGCGGGATGCTGCGCCGCGCGGTGCCGTTCTATGAACAGGACCGCTTCTTCGCGCCCGATATCGAGCGTGCCGGGGCATTGATCACCGAGCGGCATCTGAATGCGCTGCTGCCGGCGGGCATGCTGCCGAGCCTCTGACGACACTCGTTCCGACCAGATCTGAAGAGCGGGCGTAGACCCGCGACAAGGCGTTCCTTCAGACGGCGGCAGGTAGACTGCCGCCCGTCTGACCCCACTGCAATACAGGAGACAGTTTGAAAACCCTGCAACGACATCTCGGCGCGCGGCATATCCGCTTTCTCGCGCTTGGCTCGGCCATCGGCACGGGCCTGTTCTACGGCTCGGCCTCGGCGATCCAGCTGGCCGGGCCGGCCGTCATTCTGGCTTACATCATCGGCGGCGCGGCCGTCTACATGGTCATGCGCGCGCTCGGCGAAATGGCCGTGCGCCAACCGGTTTCGGGGTCGTTCGGCCGCTATGCCAGCGACAACCTGGGGCCGCTCGCCGGCTTCCTCACCGGCTGGACATACATCCTGGAGATGGTCATCGTCTGCCTCGCAGACGTGACCGCCTTCGGCATCTACATGGGCTTCTGGTTCCCGGACGTCCCGCAGTGGATCTGGGTGCTCGGCATTGTCCTCATGATCTGCGGCCTGAACCTGTGTCACGTGAAGGTTTTCGGCGAGATGGAGTTCTGGCTCGCGCTGGTGAAGATCCTCGCGATCGCCGCGATGATCGTCGGCGGCACGGTGGTCCTGTTCCTCGGCGTGTCGATGAACGGCGAGCACGCGGCCGGCTTCAGCAACCTGTGGGCGCACGGCGGATTCCTCCCGAACGGCATTGGCGGGCTCATCGCCTCGCTGGCCGTGGTCATGTTCGCCTATGGCGGGATCGAGATCATCGGCATTACGGGCGGCGAAGCCAAGAATCCCGAGACCGTGATCCCGAAGGCGATCAACGCCGTTCCGATGCGCATCCTGCTGTTCTATGTGCTGACGATGTGCGTGCTGATGGCCATCTTTCCGTGGACCGGCATCGGCAGCAAGGGCAGTCCGTTCGTGCAGATTTTCTCGGGCCTGGGCATTTCGTCGGCCGCTGCCATTCTGAACGTGATCGTGATTTCCGCCGCGATCTCGGCCATCAACAGCAACATCTTCGGCGCGGGCCGCATGATGTACGGCATGGCTGAACATGGCCAGGCGCCGCGCATCTTCAGCGCGACATCGCGTCATGGCGTGCCCTGGGTCACCGTGCTGGTGATGGCCGGCGCCCTGCTTGGCGGGGTCGTGCTGAATTACCTGATCCCGCAGGAAGTGTTCCTGATCATCGCGTCGATCGCCACCTTCGCGACCGTCTGGGTGTGGTTGATGATCCTGTTGTCGCAAGTCGCGATGCGCCGCCGCCTGTCTGCCGAGGAAATCCGTGCGCTCAAGTTCAAGGTACCGCTGTGGCCGGTCGCGCCGGCCCTGGCGATCGCCTTCATGCTGTTCGTCATTGGCGTGCTGGGCTACTTCGAAGACACGCGTATCGCCCTGTATGTCGGCACCGGCTGGATCGTGCTGATGTCGATCGCATACTACGCCGGGGTCAAGCCGAACCTTGGCGGGCGGCTGGCGCAGGAGACGAACCCGTCATGAAGCGCACGCAGTGGCGCAACTGTCACGTCGCGACGATGACAGGCGGCCAGTACGGCATCATCGAAGACGCCGTGATCGTGACGGAAGGCGCGCGGATCGAATGGATCGGCCCGCGCCGCGAGCGCCCGCCCGCGGGCAACGACGCGAAGGTCGATCTCGGCGGGGCCTGGGTCACGCCGGGGCTCGTCGACTGCCATACCCACGCGGTATTCGGCGGCGACCGCAGCCACGAGTTCGAGCAACGACTCGAGGGCGTGAGCTACGCCGACATCGCCGCGGCCGGCGGCGGCATCAAGCACACGGTGCGCCACACGCGGGAGGCCAGCGAAGACGAACTCTTCGCGTCGGCCCGGGCGCGCCTGCTGCAGCTCATGCGCGACGGCGTCACGACCGTGGAGATCAAGTCGGGCTACGGGCTCGATCTGGCGACGGAACGCAAAATGCTGCGCGTGGCACGCCGTCTCGGCCGGACGCTGCCGCTGACGGTGAAGGCCACGTGCCTCGCCGCCCACGCAGTGCCGCCCGAGTTTGCCGGCCAGGCGGATGAGTACGTGACGTACATCTGCAATGAAATGCTGCCGGCGTTGGCGGCCGAAGGGCTGGTCGATGCCGTCGATGCCTTCTGCGAGTCGATCGCGTTCTCGCCCGCGCAGGTGATGCGGGTGCTGCTGCGCGCACAGAAGTTGAAGTTGCCTGTGAAGCTGCACGCCGAACAGTTGTCATCGCTCGGCGGATCGGGCATGGCGGCGGGTCTGGGCGCACTCTCGGCCGACCATCTCGAATACATGACAGCCGACGACGCGGCAGCGATGGCGCGCGCGGGCACCGTCGCGGTATTGCTGCCGGGCGCGTTCTACACGCTGCGCGAGACGCGCCGGCCGCCGGTCGAACTGCTGCGCCATCATGGCGTCGACATGGCGATCGCCACCGACCTGAATCCGGGAACGTCGCCCGCGCTGTCGCTGCGCCTCATGATCAATATGGCGTGTGCGTTGTTCGGCCTCACGCCGGAAGAGGCGCTGGCTGGCGTCACGCGCAACGCCGCGAAGGCGCTGGGCATGCTCGCCACGCATGGCACGCTCGAAGCCGGCAAGACAGCGGATTTTGTCGCCTGGCAGATCGATCGCCCGGCCGAGCTCGCTTACTGGCTCGGCGGTCCGATGGAGAACCAGGTCGTGCGGCACGGCGAACTGCGCGTGTCGATGAGCGCTTGATCGCCGGCGTGCCCGGCATTCGCTCCGCTCAGTCCGTCCAGACGACCCATCCGCTGTATGCGGTGACCAGCACCAGCACGCCGAATACGATTCGATACCACGCGAACACGGTAAAGTCGTGTGATGCGATGTAGCGCAGGAGCCAGCGTACGCAAATGAATGCGCTGATGAATGCCGCGACGAAGCCGATGCCGAACAGGCCCAGGTCCGATGCGGACAGCAGTGCGCGCGCCTTGTAGAGTTCGTAGACTGTGGCGCCGAACAGGATCGGAATGGCGAGGAAGAACGAGAATTCCGTCGCCACCTTGCGCTCGAGGCCGAACAGCATGCCGCCGATGATGGTCGCGCCGGAGCGGGACGTGCCTGGAATCAGCGCGAGACATTGCGCGCAACCGACCTTGAAGGCATCGGCCAGCGTAATGTCGTCGACCGCGTTCACGCGCGCCGGCTCACCCTGTTCGGCCTTCTTGCGGTTGTGCCGTTCCACCCACAGGATGACGAAGCCGCCGACGATGAAGGCGAGCGCCACCGGGATCGGATTGAACAGTACCGCCTTGATCTTCTTGCCGAACAGCAAGCCGAGCGCGATGGCCGGCAAACACGCGACGATGACGTTGAGCGCAAAGCGGCGCGCCTTCCGCTCCGTCCCGAGGCCGACGACCACCTGCACGATCTTGGCGCGGAACTCCCAGCACACGGCCAGGATCGCGCCGAACTGGATCACGATCTCGAAGATCTTGCCTTTTTCGTCGTTGAAATCGAGCAGGCTACCCGCCAGAATCAGGTGACCGGTACTCGATACCGGCAGAAACTCGGTCAAGCCTTCCACGATGCCGAGAATAATGGCTTTGAACGCCAATAGCAGTTCCATGCGATCGATCCTGAAGTGAAAGAATGCGTGCGCGCTCGCGACGTCGTGCGGTCGTTCCGTCTAGCGGCGTTCGATCTTGACGTTCACGCCATGCGGCAGGACGGTGATGGCGCCCGGCTCACGTGACACGCCGTTGGCCGTCAACTGTTCCGGCTTGAACGTGTATATGGGCGTGCCCTCCAGCAACTGCTCGGCCAATATCGCCCCCACGCCGCGCAACTGTCGCGACAGGCGATCCGGCAATCCGGCGACGGTGAAATCGTCGACCTCGGGGTCGCGCAGGACGATGGACCGCGTTGCGGGATCGTAGGCGAGCGCGCTTTCGACCGCCAGCGTACCCAGCAGCGGTGCACCTCCGAGAGGATTGGAAACCGAAGCGTCTACTGCGACGGCAATGCGGTTGCGATCGGGCAGAAGCGTCAGACGCGGCCGCGTGAGGCTGATGTCGAGCACGGCCAGCATACGGCGGTCGAACGGAAATTTCCGATCGAGCGCCCGCTGCAATTGGCTTTCGGAAAACGTGTAGTCGTTGCCGAACGGAAAGCCGGCGCAACCGGCAAGGCCGGTGGCCAGCGTTGCGGCGGCGAAGCCGAGCCAGCCGCGGCGGGTAATCGCGGAAGACGGCTGCGACGCAAGCGCCGGCGCGGTGCGGGGTGTTCTGGACATGCGGTTTCCCTGTGACCTGTTCAGGCCGGACTATAGCACTGCCATGCTTGGCGGCCGCTCCGGCATCCCAAGGCCGGGTGGCGGTAATGCGGGGGCGCAGTGTGGGGTAACGCGGCCGGTTCAGACGGCCACGATGGCCGTCGCCGCTTCCAGATCGCCAATCCAGCGCATCGCGGCTTCGCGCGAATTACCGCACATCTCCGCCGAGGGGCGCAGACTGCCGCACACCGCTGGCCGTTCGGGTTTTCCGAAAAGCCGGCAGCGCCTCGCCTCGTCCAGATGCGGGCACGGCATGCCCGCCGGCTTGCCGTTGGGCAGGCCGGGCATCGGCGACGAAATCGACGGCGCGGTGCAACACGCGCCGCAGTGGGGGCGGCATTCCATGATGAATCGGTTCAGGGGAATCCGCGATTTTACCGCGGTCCGCGGCGACGGCCCCGACGCGGGTCTGCCCGAACCCGCCGAACGCTGCCGAACTCGGCCCACCCCTGCCGTAAACACCCGTAACAATGGCATTTTTGAGACAACCGGTTTCCACGCACCGTGGCGCGGCATAATCACGGGCTTCCGGAACTGGTAAAATCGCGGTCTGTGTTTGCCCACATTCCAACGGTATTCGAGATGAACTACGAACTGGCCCGCCTTAACATGATCGAGCAGCAGATCCGTCCGTGGGACGTGCTCGATCAGCATATCCTCGACCTGCTGAAGGTCGTCAAGCGCGAAGACTTCGTGCCGGCGCCCTACCGCGACCTGGCATTTACCGACGTCGAAATCCCGCTGACGGGCGCCGCCAACCCGTATTCCGGCCAGCACATGCTCGCCCCGCGCGTCGAAGCCCGCATCCTGCAGGCGCTCGCGCCGCGCAAGAGCGAAAACGCGCTCGAGATCGGCACCGGCTCGGGCTACATGGCCGCCCTGCTCGCGTATACCGCGCATCACGTCACGACCGTCGAACTCGACGCCAACCTCGCCAAGTCCGCCGCTGAAACGCTGCGCCGCAACGGTGTGGTGAACGTGGATGTGGTGAACGCCGACGGCGCCCAAGGCTGGCCGGCCGCCGCGCCGTACGATGTCATCGCCCTCTCCGGCGCGCTGGCGGTGCTGCCACAGGCGTTCCTGCAACAGCTCAAGGTCGGCGGCCGACTCGTCGCAATCGTCGGCGACGCCCCGGTCATGGAAGCCCAGTTGATCACGCGCGTGACGGAAACCGAATTCCGCACCGAAAACCTGTTCGAAACGCAGATTTCGCCGCTGATCGCCCCGCAACCGTCGCAATTCAAGTTCTAAGCGCGCCGCGCGGACCGGCCCCGGATCGTCAGGCGGGCCGGCCGCCATCGTCATTCATACAACACACCAATCATGCAAAACATTACACCGTCGCAACTGGCCCAATGGCTGGCGGATGGGGAACGCAGCCAGCCGACGCTGCTCGACGTGCGCGAAGACTGGGAAGTGCAGACGTGCCACCTTGCCGACAGCAAGAACGTGCCACTCGGCGACGTGCCTGCGCGTTTCGGTGAGCTCGACAGCGACACGCCGATCGTCTGCATCTGCCATCACGGCATGCGCAGCGCCCGCGCGGCAATGTTCCTGGAACAACAAGGTTTTACGCAGCTGTTCAATCTGGACGGGGGTATCGATGCCTGGGCTCGCCAGGTCGATCCGTCCATGCCGACTTACTGAGCCCCTCCCGTGCGCCCCCCGAGGCACGCCGCGCCCACGCGCGCGGCCGCGCTGGCTGCCTTCGCGCTCGCCAGCGCCATCGGCAGCACGCCTGCGCGAGCCGTCGATCTTCTTCAGCTGTACGGGGAAGCCCAAAGCCGCGACGCGCAAATCATCAGTGCCCGCTCGCTCTATCTGGCCAACGTCGAAGCGCTGCCACAAGCACGCGCCGCCTTACTGCCCACGGTCGTTGCCCGCTGGGGCAGCGTCAATTCGCATTACGGCACGAACGGGGTCTCGAACACGTTCGGCGCCACCGGCTACAGCCTCGCGCTGACCCAGCCGATTTTCCACTGGGACAGCTGGCAAACCTACGCCCAGGGCAAGCTCGCCGTCGCCAGCGCAGAAGCGTCGTTCGCGCAAGCGCAGCAGGACCTGATCCTGCGGGTCGCGACCGCCTATTTCGATGTCCTCGCCGCACAGGACGACCTCGCCCTCGCTGGCACGCACAAGCAGGCCATCGCGGAGCAGCTCGCCGCCGCGAAGCGTAATTTCGAAGTCGGCAATGCGACGGTGGTCGATGCCAACGAGGCGCAGGCCGGCTACGACCAGGCTGTCGCGCAGGAAATCGCCGCGCAGAATACGCTGGACGTGCGCCGCGCGGTGTTCGCGAAGATCGTCGGCCATCCGGTGGCCTCGCTCGCCACGCTGCGCGCCGGTGCGTCGTTGCCATCGCCCAGCCCGAACAACGTTGCGGACTGGATCGAGCAGGCGCAGGTGTCGAACTACGGCGTGCAGTTGCAAACGCTGACGCTGGAGACAGCGAAGCGGGAAACGTCGAAAGCCAAATCGGGCAATCTGCCGACCATTGACCTGGTCGCCGGCGGTGCGCACTCCAACACCGCCAACGCCAACAGTCTGCTGAACGCGGGGATGTCCGGCGGCACAGGCCCCGGCGCAGGGCCCAGTTCGGCCGGCCAGATCGGCATCCAGATCAGCATCCCGATTTTCGCGGGCGGCGCCGTGCAAAGCCGCATGCGCCAGACGCTCGCGCTCGAAGACAAGGCCACCAGCGATCTCGACGACGCCCGCCGCGCCGCCGTGCTGTCAGCCCAGCAGTCGTTCCTTGGGGTATCGAGCGGTCTCGCGCAAGTGAAGGCGCTGGAAGCGGCCGAGCAGTCGGCGCAGACCTCGCTCGCGTCGAACAAGCTCGGCTATCAGGTCGGCATCCGTATCAATGCGGACGTCCTCAATGCCGAGGACAAGCTGTTCACGACGCGGCGGGATCTGGCGCGTGCCCGCTACAGCACGCTAATGAGCAGCCTGCAGCTCAAGGCCAGCGCAGCGACGCTTGCCGATACGGATCTGCTGCAACTCAATACCTTGCTGACGGAAAATCCGGACGCTTCCGCCGCATTGGCGGGCGCGCGGCGCAAGGATGCAGGGAAAAATGCAGGGGATGGCGCCACCCGGGGCGCCACCCCGGAAGCCACCCCGGGTACGCCGGTCATCGGCGTGCCCAAGGATGGCGGGCGACCCGGCGTTACTGCGCCGCGTAAGCCGGCGCGCTGACCGGCGTCCCGGGCGCGAGCCAGTGCCCGAGGGCGGTCACCGTGCGGTCCGTTGCGCCCTGATGCTGGCGGGCGAACAATAGCGCCGCCGTGCCCATCGCCTCGCGGCGATCCGCATTGGCGAACAGGGCTGCGAGCGCAGTGCCCAGCTCGGCCGGATCGGTCACGCGCTGGGCTGCGCCGGCGGCCAGCGCATCCTGGCTCGCCTGCGTGAAGTTGAACATGTGCGGGCCGAACAACACCGGTGTGCCGACCGCGCACGCCTCGATCAGATTCTGCCCGCCTAACGGCAGCAAGCTGCCGCCGATGAACGCCAGATCGGCCGCCTCGAAATACGCCGTCATCTCGCCCATCGAATCGCCGAGCAGGACATCGACGTCGTCGGGCAACGGCTGGCCGTCGTCCAGCCATTCGCTGCGCCGCAGATAGCGCAAACCGGCCTTCGCGAGCAACCCCGCGACGTCATCGAAGCGCTGCGGATGCCTCGGCACCAGCAGCAGCAAGGCGCGCTGGCCGGGCCCGGGCGTCGCCGTCAACGCGGCGCGCGCCTGCAGCACCAGCGCTTCCTCGCCTTCGCGCGTACTCGCCGCCAGCCACACCGGACGCTCGCCGAAACGCGCGCGCCAGCGCACGCCGAGCGTCAGCAAGGCGGGCGGGGGCGCAAGATCGAACTTGAGATTGCCGAGGACATCGACATCCGCGGCCCCCAACATGCGCAGCCGTTCCGCATCGGCATCGCTTTGCGCCAGCACACGCGCGAAACCACCGAACACGGGGCGCGCGGCGTCGCCGAACTTCGCTGCACGACGGAACGATCGCGCCGACATGCGCGCATTGGCGAGCACCAGCGGCACGCAGTCAAGACCGCAGACGTAAATCAGGTTCGGCCAGACTTCCGTTTCCATCACCACGCCCACGCGCGGCTGATATTGACGCAGGAACCGGCGGATCGCACCGACCATGTCGTACGGCAGGTAACACCGCATCACCCGGTCGCCGAAAATCTGTTCGCCGGTGGCGCGGCCCGTCGGGGTCATGTGCGTGAGCAGGACACCGTGGTCCGGATAGCGCGCGAGCAATGCTTCGATCAGCGGCTGCGCGGCACGCGTTTCACCGACCGACACGGCATGCACCCAGATGAGCGGGCGCCCCGTGTAGGGCGCGGCGTCGTAGAAGCCGAAGCGCTCCTTGATGTGACGGCGATAGCCGGGCTCGAACCGCCCGCGCCACCAGAGGCGGGCCACGGCGACCGGTGCAATCAAGCACCACAAGGCGCGATAGACGAGACGTAGCATTCAGACGAGCGCGCGTTGGGTGAGCCGCTGCAACACCGACAGCGGCGAGAATTCTCGATGCACCATGGCGGCCTCGGGCAGGAAAAAGGTTTGTTCCATCATGAACTGACCCGACATGACGGCGTGCGACGTCTGATCCGAGAAGCAGATCCAGACGCATCCGGGCGGAAACGGCATGGTTTCCTGTCCGGCGTCGCGTTGATAGTCGAGATCGGCCTTCATGCCGTCGTGCAGGTGCAGCATGATGTGGTCGTAGCCGCTGCGCGGGCGCTTCGTCACGCCCACGGCGTTGAGCAGCCACGCCTGTCCCGGCCATTGCGCCGGCACCTTGGGCAGAAAGCGTTGCGCGACGGTCTCGAACGGCTCGCCCACGCGCCACACACGCGGCTGGCCGGCCGGGTTGACGTTCGTGAATACGCGCAGAATCCGCTCGCCGTAGTTCGGGCGCGACGGAAACGCGTCGACATGCAGCCGGCTGTCGTCCTTGCGCCACGATGTCTGGCGTGTTTCCACCTGATGCAGCCGCAGGCTGGTCGGGGCGGCGCGCAGATGGCCGCGATACTCGGGCAACAGGCCGTCGATCAGCGCGCACGCCTGCGTGTAATAGCGTTTGACCAGCGCGTGCACCGCCGATTGCGTGGCGTCGTCGGCGGCCACGCCGACCAACACGTCTGTCGCCGGATCGCGGCTGATGTTCTTGCGCTTCGGATCGGCGATGGCCGGGTCGAGCAGGCGCTGCTCGTCGGCACGGATATCGAACGCCAGATGCGGAAAGTACAGGACCTTGCCCGCCTCGACGTCGGCGACCAGCGCCTCGCGCGGTACCGACAGGTCCCGACCGTGCCAATCCCCGGATTCGACGGTGACGATCTGGCTGTTGTCGCTCATGATGCGAGTCCTCCGCTCATGCGAGCGCCACGTGCAGCACGCCCAATTGCCGAAGCGCGTCGCGCACTTCAGGCAAGGTGGGTTTGTGTGCGGCGTCGCCGAGATTGATGATGTTGGGCGACCAGAAACCGCCGGTACGCCATGCAGTGCTGAAATTGTACAACTCGACCGTCGGGCGGTTCAGCGCTGCGGCGATATGCACCAGACCCGTGTCCACGCCGACCGTCGCGACACCGCCGTCGATCAGGCCGACGACCTGCGGCAGACTCAGCTTGGGCGGCACGATGGCGCCCTCGCCCAAAGCGGCCGCGAGCCGCACGCTCACGCTCCGCTCGGCCGGACTGCCCCATGGCAGCACGATCCCGAGTCCTTGCGCGAGCAGCTCGCGCCCGAGCGCGGTCCAGTTCGCTTCCGGCCACGTCTTGTCGTCGCGCGACGTCGCATGGACGAAGACGACGTACGGCTCGGCCGAGCAGACGCTGTGGTCGGCGCGATCCGTGTCGATGCCGAAGTCGATGCTCGCCGGGACGTGGCAGCCAAGCACGCCGGCCACCAGCTCGCGCGAGCGCGTGACGACATGCGTATGCGGCGCGATCCTGACCATGTGCTGGTACAGGAAGCGCACCGGCCATTCGTAGCTCGCGCCCTCCGTCCGGTTGCCGAGGCCCCAGACCGTGCCGCGCGCGGTACGCGCGATCAGGCCGGTCTTGACGAGGCCTTGCGTGTCGATGACGAGATCGTACGGCGTGGTCCGCAAGGCCTGCCGGAATTCGCCGATTTCGCGCCAGGTGGCGGCGGATAGAGGCTTCTTGCGCCACCGGCGCAAGGCGAACGGAATCACGCGGCGCACCCCGCGCACGAGTTTCACGAGGCCGACGAACCCTTCCTCGACCACCCAGTCGATCTGGGCATCAGGATGCCGGCGCAGGATGTCCTGCACCACCGGCATGTTATGGACGACGTCGCCGAGCGACGAGACTTTGACGATCAGAACCTGCAACCGGCCGTCCCGGCGGTTTGGCCGGGCCTCGTGAGCAAAAGCGCGATTTTACCCCGCCCGTGCCTGCCCGCACGAATTGGGGTGGTCAGAACGGCAGCGCAGCGTCCGGCTTGACGGTCAGGATGGCGTCGCGGAACGCGTCCTGGATACGCCGGATGGCCGCCTCGTTATCCGCTTCGAAGCGCAACACCACGACCGGCGTCGTGTTGGACGCACGCGCCAGACCGAAGCCGTCGGCATATTCGACCCGCAGGCCGTCAATCGTCACCACGTTCCCTGCGCCATTGAAGCTGGCCGTGGCGCGCAGCCGGTCGATCAGCGTGAAGTTCTCGCCCTCGGCGCATTGAATCTGTAGTTCCGGTGTCGACAGCGAGTCCGGCAGCGCGCCCAGCACCGCCGACGGATCGTCCGCGCGGGCCAGGATTTCCAGCAGGCGGGCGCCCGTGTAAAGGCCGTCGTCAAAGCCGTACCACCGGTCCTTGAAAAAGATATGGCCGCTCATCTCGCCGGCCAGCGGCGCGCCCGTCTCCTTGAGCTTGGCCTTCACGAGCGAGTGGCCCGTCTTCCACATGAGCGGGCGGCCGCCGTGCGCGCTGACCCAGGCGGCCAGGTTGCGCGTGCATTTGACGTCGTAAATGATTGTCTCGCCCGGATTGCGGCCCAGCACTTCGGCCGCGAACAACATCAGCTGACGGTCCGGATAGATGATCTGCCCGTCCTTCGTGACTACGCCAAGACGATCGCCGTCGCCGTCGAAGGCGAGACCCAGTTCGGCATCGGTCGTGCGCAGGCATTCGATCAGATCCTGCAGGTTTTCCGGATGGGCAGGATCGGGGTGATGGTTCGGAAATGTGCCGTCGACCTCGCAAAACAATTCCGTGACCTCGCAGCCAAGGGCGCGGAACAGTTGCGGCGCGAAGGCGCCGGCGACACCGTTGCCGCAGTCCAGGGCGATCTTGAGCGGACGCGCCAGTTTGACGTCAGCGGTGATGCGCGCTTGATAGGCGTCGGCGATGGTGGTCGCCAGATATGCCCCCTCGCCGCGCTCGAAATCCTGGTCGACGATGGTCTTGCGCAACGCGGCAATGGCGTCACCATAGATCGCGCGGCCGCGCAGCACCATCTTGAAGCCGTTGTAGTCGGGCGGATTATGGCTGCCCGTGACCATGATGCCGGAGTCGACCTGGCGGCCGTCAAGCGAGACCTGCGTTGCGAAGTAGACCATCGGCGTCGCCACCATGCCGATATCGACAACGTCAACGCCCGAGGCACGCAGGCCGTCAGCCAGGGCGCCGATCAGTTCGGGGCCGGAGAGGCGGCCGTCACGGCCGACGACAACCGCATTGCCGCCCTCGCGCCGTACGTGGGTGCCGAACGCCAGACCGATCTGGCGGGCCACGTTCGCATCCAGCGTCGTTCCGACGATGCCGCGAATGTCGTAGGCCTTGAAAATGGCGGGCGATGGGGCGGCGCGATACGTCATAGGCAATAACTCTCTTGAATGAATACGGTGGCAGCGTGGCGGATCGCCATGCGCCAGGGCCTGTTCACAGGCGCCAAGGCGTTTGCGACCGGTGGACCCACCACCTTACCCGCTCGGCCGGCCGATGCCACGTTACGTTACAATTATAAAGAAGTCCCGAATGCCTGCCGCATGCACCCACTGCGGGGCCACCGCATCGAGACGCCCCATGCTACCGGTCCCCTGGACCGGTTTCGTTTATCTGATACCCAAGGTTCACGCCGACCCGCGCGAATACATGCCTTACCGGAACATCCTTCGCAACATCCTCTGGATGCTGACCGAGCGCGGCTCGCAGATCGTTGGCGGCATTCTTGTCTCGGGACTGCTGGCCCGCAGTCTCGGCGCCGCCCAGTTCGGACTTTTCCAGTATGGCCAGTCGCTGGTCTTCCTCGCCGCCGCGCTCACGCTGCTGTGCGGCTCGGAGGTCGTCGTGCCCCGGCTCGTCGGCTGCACCGAGGGCGCCCAGCAGCATGTCATGGCGCACGCGTTCGTGCTGCGCCTGGGCGGTGCCGTCCTCGCCTATGCCGCCCTTGCCGTCTACATCCTCCTCGCCACCGAGCCCGCGCTGCACGGCGTCGTGCTCTGGCTGGGCGTCGGACTGTTGTTTCGCGAGCCGTTCGGCATCGTCATCGCGTGGCTGCAGGCGCGCACATTCAACCGGCCCAGCGTCAAGGCCAATCTGAGTGCGCTGTTCGTCAAGCTGGCGCTGATCGGCACGCTGTTCTGGCTGCAGGCGCCGCTGGTTGCGTTTGCGATGGCCTATGCCGTCGAGGCCATCGTCGCGGCCGCGTTGCTCATGATCTATTACCAGCGGCGCGTGCCAATCGCGCCCATCCGGTGGGATCCGTTGCTGCTGCGCGAATTGCTGCACACCGGCATGGCGTTCTGGGCGGGCCTGCTGCTGATGATGATCTTCAAACGGATCGATCAACTCGTGCTCAAGCCCCTTATCCCGCTCTCGGAACTGGGGGCGTATGCCGCTGCCATGCAGGTGACGGAAAACTTCGTGCTGGTCGCACCGATCATTGCCAATTCGCTCGCACCGCAACTGATTTTCCAGACGACAACGGCCGGGCAAGCGCGGCGCAATACGTGGCGCGCGACGTGGCTGATGATCGCTGCCGGCGCCTGCCTGGGTGTGCCGATCGCGCTATGCGCGCCGCTCATCGTCCATCTGATTTACGGGCAGGCATTCACCGGCGCGGCGCAAATCCTGCGCGTGTCCGCCCTGTTCGGCATCCTCGTCTTCGCCGACGCGGCGCTCAACCTGGCGCTGGTGCGCCGTGGCGCCGGACGCTGGGTCATCGCGAAATGGACATGCGCCGCGCTGGCCGCATTCGTGACGGTCTACTCGCTCGCGCCGCATATTGGTGCGCTTGCCGGTGTACTGGGCTATGGCGCGGGCTATGCCGCCGCGCTCGTGCTCGGCGTCTGGCTGCTTGTACGGGACTGACGCCATGACGCTGCCGCCCATCTGTTTCCTGACTGGCACCCTCTCGGCCTTCGCCGGGGCCGAGCGCGCCACCGCCACGCTCGCCAATGCGCTCGCAGCGCGCGGCCATCGCGTGCACATCCTCGCGCAATGGGGCCGCACGCCCGTGTTCCCGCTCGCGCCAGGCGTCACGCATCACGCATTGTTCGATGCCCGCGTGTCGTTCAAGCGCCATTTCGCCGCAACCGTTTGCGGCATCCGGCGCTATCTGCGCGAGCACGCCATCGGCACCCTCGTCGACGTCGACCCGATGCTCGCGTGGTTCACCGAGCCCGCAACCTTCGGCCTGCCGGTGCGGCGCATCGCGTGGGAACACAGCACCTACGCGAGCGACCTGGGGCGCAAATCGCGCCGCTACGCCCGACGCCTTGCGGCAGCGCGCGCCGATGCCGTCGTGACGCTGACGGACGACGACACTCGGGCGTGGCGTCGTCATCATCCGCGCGCCCGGGCCAATATTGTGACGATTCCGAATCCACTGGGCATCAGTCCGCCGCCGGTCCGAAACACGCTGGATGCCCCCGTTGTCCTCGCCGTGGGCCGGCTGGTCGTTGCCAAAGGGTTCGACCTGCTGCTGCGTGCCTGGACGCAAGTTGCGCCCGACGCGCCCGGTTGGCGCTTACGCATCGTGGGGGACGGGCCGATGGACACCGTCCTGCGCGATCAGGCGCGCGACGACGGTATCGCCGATCGCGTCGATTTCATCCCGGCGACAAGCGACATTGCCACCCATTACGCGTCGGCTTCGGTCTATTGCCTTTCGTCGCGGCAGGAAAGCTTCGGACTGGTCCTGATCGAGGCCCAGGCGTTCGGACTGCCGATCGTGGCATTTGCGGCCGATGCCGGACCGCGCAGTTTGCTGACGGATGGCGTCGACAGCCTGATCGCCCCCGCTGGCGACGTCGACGCGCTCGCGGCGGGATTGCGCCGGTTCATCGGCTCGCACGACCTTCGCGAACAATTCGGGCGTGCAGGATTCGTGCACGCGCGCCGTTTCACGCCGGACGCCATCGCCGCCCTGTGGGAACCGCTGCTCGCCGGCGGAGGCCGCCCGTGAGGATCGCCCTGGTTGTCACCGGATTGCAGCTGGGCGGCGCGGAAACGCAGGTCGCCGACCTGACGCGCGGCTTCCTTTCGCGCGGCCACGACGTCACACTGATCTCGCTGACAGGCGACTGCGCCATTCGTCTGCCCGACGACGCGCGCTTTCGCCTCATCGAACTCCGTGCCGCGAAATCGCCGGTTTCGCTGATGCGCGCCTTGTGGCGGTTGGCCGGCCATCTGCGGCGCATCCGGCCCGACGTCGTGCATAGCCATATGGTGCACGCCAACCTGATGACACGTCTGGCACGCCTGCTCACGCCACTGCCAGCGTTGATCTGCAGCGCGCACAGCCGCAACGAAGGTGGCAGACACTGGATGCTCGCGTACCGGCTCACCGACCGTCTGGCCGACGTGACAACGAACGTCAGCGACGACGCCGTCGCCGCATTTGTGGCGGCTCACGCGGCTCCTGCGCGGCGCATCGTCGCTATGCCCAACGGGATTGATACAGGACGCTTCCGGCCGGACGACGGGGCGCGCCAACGCTTGCGCGCCACCCTTGGCGTGACGGATGTCACGCCGGTGGCCCTCGCCACCGGCCGCCTCGTCCCGGCCAAGGACTACCCGACGCTGCTGCGCGCCTTTGCCCGGGTGCGCGGCGCGCGCCCCGCAGCACGACTGTTCATCGCAGGCGCGGGCACGCTGCACGACACACTTGACGCACAGATCGACACCCTCGGCCTGCGGGCCGCCGTGACGCTGCTCGGCCGCCGCGACGACATCCCCGGCCTGCTCTGCGCCGCCGACGTCTTCGTGATGTCGTCCGCATGGGAAGGCCTGCCGCTCGTGATCGGCGAAGCGATGGCGGCGGGACTGCCGATTGCATCGACCGACTGCGGCGGCGTGCGCGAACTGGTCGGCGAGACCGCATCCGCGGGGCTCGTGCCCATCGGCGACGACGCCGCACTGGCCGGCGCGATCGAGGCCGGGCTCGCCCTCGACCGGCAAGCACGCGCCCAAATCGCCAGCGCGAATCGCGCCCGCATCGACGCCCACTATTCGCTGGAGGCGATCGTGGCACGCTGGCTGGCGTGCTACGACCGCGTCCTTCAACGCCACCCCCCCGCACCATGACCGACAGCCGTCCCGTTCTCCTGTGTTCCAATACGTTCTGGTCGATCTATAACTTCCGGCGCGGTCCGATCGCGGCCATGCTTGCCGCCGGCCACCCCGTGCACGTGGCGGCGCCCGACGACGAATTCGCCGAACCGTTGCGCGCCATGGGGTGCGTGGTGCACCTGATGCCGATGGCGGCCAAGGGCACGAATCCGTTGCAGGATCTGGCGCTGACCGGCCGCCTGTATCGTCTGTACCGGCGCCTGCGTCCTGCTGTCATCTTGCATTACACCATCAAGCCGAACATTTACGGCTCGATCGCCGCCCATTGGGCGGGCATCCCGGCGATCTCCGTGACGACCGGACTGGGCTACGTGTTCATCAACGATTCGCTCACGACCCGCATCGCGCGCGGCCTGTACCGCTACGCCTTCCGTCATACCCGCGAGAACTGGTTCCTCAATCCGGAAGACCATCGCGCCTTCGTCGACGGCGGGCTCGTGGCGCTTCACAAGACGCGGCTGTTGCCCGGCGAAGGTGTCGATCTGGCGCATTTCGCCGCAGCGCCGTGGCCGCCGGCAGTGCCAGCCGCCAACGGGGCCCCCGACGGGCCGACGGCCTTCCGTTTCCTGCTGATCTGCCGCCTGCTGCGCGACAAGGGCGTGCTGGAGTATGTCGAGGCCGCGCGTGCACTCAAACGCGAAATGCCGAACGTTACGTGCCAGATCCTCGGGCCGGCCGACGTCGCCAACCCGACGGCGGTCACGCGCGAGGAAGTCGATGCCTGGCAGCGCGAAGGCATTATCGAATATCTCGGCACGACGCCGGACGTGCGGCCGCTGATGGCACAGGCGCATTGCATCGTGCTGCCGTCATATCGCGAAGGACTGCCGCGCACCTTGCTGGAGGCCGGTGCGCTGTGCCGTCCGGTAATCGCGAGCGACGCGCCCGGTTGCCGCGATGTCGTCGACGACGGCGTGACCGGCTGGCAGGTGCCGGTGCGCGACGGCGCCGCGTTGACGGACCGCATGCGCGACGTGGCCGGCCGGCCCGCCGACGCACTCCAGCGCATGGGCGAGGCGGGGCGTGCTAAAGTAGCGCGCGAATTCGATGAGCGCGTGGTAATCGCGCAGTATTTCCGGATTCTGGCCACGGTTGCCTGATACCCTTCGTCCTGATTTTTACCGGCGCCCCTGCCGGCGCCAGCCGCACCACCCAGCCATGCTCAGTCTCGTCATCGCCTTCGTGGTCTCGTTCATCGCGACCCTGCTGATTGTCCGCTACGCGCATGTCCATGCGCGCTTTTCCGGCGACAGCGATATCGCGGGAGTCCAGAAATTCCATGCCCGTCCGGTACCGCGCGTCGGCGGCGTCGGCATCCTGCTCGGACTGATCGTGGCTGCCGTGGCGCTGGCGCCCCGCTATCCCGCGGTCGCGCGCAGCATCCTGTTGCTCACCGCTTGCGGCTTGCCGGCGTTCGCCAGCGGCTTCCTGGAAGACGTGACGAAACGCGTGTCGCCGCGCGCACGCCTGCTGGCAACCATGGTCGCAGCGGTGTTCGCCTACGCGGCGCTCGGCATTCACATTTCCCGTATCGACATCGGCTTGCTCGACAAGCTCCTGACCGTCACGACGGTATCGGTCGCGCTGACCGTCCTGTGCACCGCCGGCATGGCCAACGCGATCAACATCATCGACGGGTTCAACGGCCTCGCGGCGATGGTCGCGGTGATGATGTTCGCCTCGCTCGGCTACGTCGGCTTTCAGGTGCAGGACCCGGTCGTGCTGACGACGTCGATGATCATGATCGGCGCGATGCTCGGCTTCTTCATCCTGAATTTTCCGGGCGGACTGATCTTCCTTGGCGACGGCGGCGCGTATTTCGTGGGATTCATGCTCGCGGAAGTGTCGATCCTGCTCGTCATGCGCAACCCGCAAGTGTCGCCCTGGTATCCGGCCCTGATGGTCATCTACCCTGTGTTTGAGGTCTGTTTCTCGATTTACCGCAAGCGTTTCGTGCGCGGCATGTCACCCGGCATCCCCGACGGGGTGCATCTGCACATGCTCGTCTACAAGCGCCTGATGCGCTGGGCAGTCGGCGCACGCACCGCCAGCGCCCTCACGCAGCGCAATTCCCTGACTTCGCCCTACCTTTGGCTGTTATGCTTGTTGGCAGTGATTCCGGCGACGGTGTTCTGGCGGCACACGTGGGTTCTCGCAGGCGGTTGCGTGGCCTTCATGGTGATGTACGTCTGGCTGTATCTGCGTATCGTGCGCTTCAAGGCGCCGCGCTGGCTGATCTACAAGAAATAACCTCATGGCGGCATCCGTGCGGTGTCCGCCCCGACATGACAAGACGGCACCAATCAGAGAGATGCGTACGACTTACGCCATCGGCGACCTGCAGGGTTGCCTGACTTCCCTGGAAACGCTGATCGCCCGCCTGCCCGCTGATGCGGACGTGTGGCTTCCCGGCGATCTCGTCAACCGCGGTCCCGATTCGGTCGGCACCCTGCGCCACGTCATGTCGCTCGGTTCGCGGGCGACCGTCGTGCTCGGCAACCACGACCTGCACCTTCTGGCTGTCGCCGCCGGCGTGCGTTTGACGCATGCGTCCGACACCATCGACGACATCCTCATGGCGCCCGACCGGGACGTGCTGATCGACTGGGTCCGTCACCGGCCGCTCGCGCACTACGCGCGCGGATATCTGATGGTGCACGCGGGCGTTGTGCCGCAATGGACGGCCGCGCAGACCGTTACCCTGGCGCGGGACGTCGAGAACGCCCTGCGCGGCCCCGACTGGAAGGCCTTCCTCGGCCGCATGTTCGGCAACCAGCCGGATCAATGGCAAGACCATCTCGTCGACGAAGACCGCCATCGACTGACCATCAACGCGCTCACGCGGCTGCGCTTCTGCACCGCTGACGGACGCATGGACTTCAAGATCAAGGAAGGCGCCGACGCCGCGCCGCCGGGCTTCGCACCCTGGTTCGACGCCCCCGGGCGCAAGACGGCCGACACCACCGTCGTGTTCGGGCACTGGTCGGCGTTGGGGTTCGTGATGCGCGAGAATCTGCTCGGCCTCGACACGGGCTGCGTGTGGGGCGGCAAGCTCACGGCCGTCAAGCTGACAGCCGATCCGGCAGATCGCGAAGTCCTGCAGGTCGACTGCCGGCAGTCGCGCGATCCGTTCGCCAAGGTACAGACCGCCAAGGCGGCGCCGCAAGGCTGATCAGATCCGGACCGCCTCGGCGTCGTCGGCGTCCGGCACTTCCGACGCCGCGGCCAGCCGCGTCCCGGTAGCGCCATTGCCCGACATCTCCGGCAGCATGGCTTCCGGCAGAAATCCCTGCAGGGCCGCACCGACCGCAGTCTGCGCCGCATATGCGAATTCGCGGCGGTGCTGATCGGCCTCGGGCATCAATGCGGGACCGACCGCCAGGCGCACCACCATCGGTGGCGCGCGCAGGATCATGTCGATGGACTCCACGAGACTCGTCTCGCCAATATAGGCCGGCGCCATCGTCTGCGCGCCGCTGGCCTCGTCCGTATAGAAAAGACACAGCGGCTGCACCGGCGTGCCGGTGACCAGCGGCGCCTGCAGCAGATTGGCGTGAAACGGCAGAAGACTGCGTCCGTCGGTCGTGGTGCCTTCCGGAAACACGGTGATGATTTCGCCGCCCTGCAGACATTCCGCCAGGTAGTGCATGATGCGTTTCGCATCGGCGCGGCGCTCGCGCTGCAGGAAAATCGTGCCGGTTTGCGCAGCCAGCCAGCCGACGAGCGGCCAGCCGCGAATCTCGGACTTCGCGACAAAGCGCACGGGATGCCATGCGTTGATCGCGAAAATGTCGATCCAGGACACGTGATTGCACAGCAGCATCACACCGGTACGGTGGGTCTGCGTCGCCAGCGGCGCGGCCGCTTCGACCGCCAAACGCATGCCGCACAATGCCAGCAGCCGACGCGACCACGCCTGGATACGGGCCTGCTTCTGAGCTTCGCTCAAGCGAGGAAACAGCAGCAGGCAGGTGAGCAGGCCGCGCGCAAGATGCGCGGCGATTCGAAACTTCCTGATCAGCAACACGGTCGGGACATCCTGACGGTCAAGATTGTTCGAAGGCGACATGCCCGCCGACCAACGTCGCGCGCACCCGCCCCGGGAGTTCGTAGCCAAGGAACGGCGTATTACGGCCGCCGCTGCGCAACACATGCGCGTCCACCTTCCAATGCGCCGCCGGATCGAACAGGCACAGATCGGCCGGCGCGCCCACGGCGATGCGCCCCGCTTCGGCACCTGCACGGCCCAGCAGCGCCGCCGGTCCGGTCGTCACGCGCGCCAGCGCCGAAACCAGCGGCACACGCGCTTCGTCGGCCCATTTGAGGACCAGCGACAGCAGCAGTTCGAGCCCCGATGCCCCCGGCTTGGCCTCGCCGAACGGCAGCAGTTTGGCATCGTCGGTCACCGGTGTGTGATCGGAGCAGACGGCATCGACGGTGCCGTCGCGCACTGCCTGACGAATCGCTTCGCGGTCGCGCTGGCCGCGCAGCGGCGGATCGAGCCGGCATTGGGTGTCGAAGTAGCCGATGTCCATGTCGGTCAGATGCAGATAGTTGGCGCCAACGTCGCACGTCACCGGCAACCCTTCCGTCTTCGCCGCGCGCACGAGCGCGATACCCGCCGCAGTCGACAGGCGGCACAGGTGTACGCGTGCACCCGTCGCGCGCACGAGTTCGAGGATCGTGAACAGTGCGATCGTTTCGGCCGCTGCAGGAATGCCCGCCAGCCCGAGGCGCGATGCGACGGCACCGTCCGCCGCGACGCCGCCTTGCGAGAGCGCGGCATCCTGGGGACGCAACCACACCGTGAAACCGTAGGTGTGCGCGTACAGCAAGGCGCGCAAGAGCGTCTTCGTGTCCGCGATCGGCGCGTTGCCTTGCGACAGACCGACGCAGCCGGCGGCCATCAGTTGGCCCATTTCGGTGATGACCTTGCCGGCGAGCCCGACCGTCAGCGCACCCAGCGGCAACACGTGCGCCTGATGCGGTTGGCGCGCGCGATAGCGCAGCATTTCGACCCGCTCGGGTTCGTCGAGCACCGGCCGGGCATCCGGCGGGCACACGACGCTCGTGACGCCGCCCGCCAGCGCAGCCGCCGCTTCCGGGCCTTGCGCCGCGCCGCGCACGGCCAGATCGATGATCCCCGGCATCACGGCAAGTCCGCGCGCGTCCAGTATCCGGTTCGCGGTGAAATCGGACGGCGCCTGCCCCACGCCCACGATCGTGCCCGCGGCGATGAACAGGTCCTGCCCGGCATCGGCGCCGGTGGCTGGATCGATCACGCGCCCGCCTTGCAGATGGATTTTCATGGAGAATTCAGTGGTTGTGGCCGGCCACGATGCTCATCACGGCCATGCGCACGGCGATGCCGAACGTCACCTGATTGAGAATCACGGATTGCGGACCGTCAGCCACGGCCGAATCGATCTCGACACCACGATTCATCGGCCCCGGATGCATCACGATCGCATCGGGCTTGGCCCGCGCGAGGCGGGCGGGTGTCAGGCCGTAATACTTGAAGTACTCGCCCGCCGACGGCAGCAGCGCGCCGCTCATCCGTTCGTTTTGCAGGCGCAGCATGATCACGACATCGACGCCTTTGAGACCTTCGTCCATGTCGTGGAACACGCGCACGCCGAGATGTTCGAGCCCGGTGGGCAGCAACGTTCGCGGCCCGATGGCGCGCACTTCCGGTACGCCGAGCGTCGTCAGCGCATGAATGTCGGAACGCGCCACGCGCGAGTGCAGAATGTCACCGACGATCGCGACCGTCAGGTTCGTAAAATCCTTTTTGAAATGACGGATCGTGTACATGTCGAGCAACCCTTGCGTAGGGTGCGCGTGACGTCCATCGCCCGCATTGATGACATGCACATGCGGCGGGCAGTGCTGCGCGATCAGGTAAGGGGCGCCCGATTCCGCATGACGCACCACGAACATGTCCGCATGCATCGCCGACAGGTTGTTGATTGTGTCGAGCAGCGACTCGCCCTTGCTCGTCGACGAAGCATTGATATTCAGATTCTGGACATCGGCCGACAGGCGCTGCGCGGCGATCTCGAAGGTCGTGCGCGTGCGTGTCGAGTTTTCGAAGAACAGATTGAAGACCGATTTACCGCGCAGCAGCGGGACCTTCCCGAGTTCGCCGTCCCCGCCTTCGGCCGGGGTGACAAATTGCGCTGCGGTATCGAGGATATGCGTGACGACCTGCCGGGGCAGGCCTTCGACGGTCAGCAGATGCTTGAGCTCGCCGTTTCGGGTCAGTTGCGGATGGCCCTTGATCATGCAGCACCCTCCGGCGCGATGCCATGCGCCGTGCGAATCGGTGCGAGCCATGCGCCGGACAGCGCTTGCGCTTCAGTGGGACGCATTTTCATCGAAGTATTGTTGCAGGATGATGCGCGCGGCCTCGGCATCGAGCGGGCCGCCCGCCTGACCCGCTTGCGCGAGTGCGGCTGCCGCAGCCACCGACGAGTAGCGTTCATCGACCCAGACGACGGGCACGTCGAAACGGCCGTTGACCTGGTTGCCGAAACGTTTGCATTGCTGCGTCATCGCATGCGGCGCGCCATCGGGATGCGTCGGCAAGCCCACGACAATCAGTTCGGGCTGCCATTCAGCGATGACGCGGCCGGTCTCGGCGAAACGGACGTCGCGATTGGTATTGGCGATGATGGTCAGCGCGCGCGCCTCACGCAGCAGCATGTTGCCCACGGCGACGCCGATGCGGCGCTCGCCGTAGTCGAAGGCAAGCACCGTTGCACTGCCAGCCGTCATGCGTGACCCGCGTCGGCCGACAACATGCTCGACGAAATGCCGAGCAGCGCAAGCGCGGCTTCGAAGCGCTCGGCAGGCGGCACTTCGAAGACGATGCCCGGATCGGCGGCGACAGTCAGCCAGCCGTTCTTGCTGATTTCGTCTTCGAGCTGCCCGGCGCTCCAGCCGGAGTGGCCGAGCGTGAGCAAGAAGCGGCTCGGGCCGCCGCCATGGGCGACGGCTTCGAGGACATCCTTGGACGTGGTCATCTCGAGGCCGCCCGGCACCGACAGCGACGAGCTATACGTTGTCCCGGTCGCTTCGTGCAGCACGAATCCGCGCTCCGTCTGCACGGGACCGCCAAAGAAGACGGGCTGATGCACGAGCGGTTCGATTTCCAGCTTGAGGTCGAGGCGGTCGAACAGCGATTGCAGATCGATATCGGTCGGCCGGTTGATGACGAGTCCGATGGCGCCGCGCTCACTGTGTTCGCACAGATACACGACGGTGCCGGAAAAAGTGGGATCGGCCATGCCGGGCATGGCGATCAGAAACTGATTCGTAAGGTTGATGCGATCGTTCGGCATAGGGCCAAGTTTATCAGAGCCTGGTGGCCGTCCGGCGCGGGCTTCCCATTGCTCGCGCCACGCCGGCGCCGGTATCGGCAGCCGACGACAGCTGCCCCTTAGATGACTTTAGCACGGATCGCCGTCGCCGGTCGCCAGACGCCGGGACACCGCCGCGGCGTCGAGCGCGCCTTCACGCCATTGGCCCAGGTCGGCGATGAGATCCGGCCGGGTGTCGGGATACGCGTCGGCCGCGAACTGATGCAGCATGCCCCGCAAGGCCTTCACGCCGACCGCCAGCGCCGCCGGGCCGCCGGGCTTTGCCGCCGGGTGTGCGGCCAGCCGCTCGCCGGTCGCCGCCAGCGCAGCGGCCAGGCGCGCCACAGGCGCCAGGCCGATCGCGCCCGCGTAATCCGCAACCCGCGCGACGACAGCGGGATCGGAGAGATTCGGCAGCGCTTCGTCCGCCAAACTCAGAAACGCCTGACAAACATCGAGGCGAACGGCCAAAGGGCCAAACCGCAGCCAGTCATGCGGATTGAGGCCTGCATTCTGTTTGTCTTCGGCGAGGCCCGCCCCGGCGAGCGCAGGAGGCAAGACATTGCTGCGCCGCAAAATGCCGAAGTCGGCCAGCAGCCGCTCGTGACCGGTCGACGGCACCTGTGCCTGCCAGGTGGCCAGACATAGCAGCATGTCGCGGCCAGGGTCGTCCGTGCGCTCCGGGATGGGCGCCGCCTCGGGCCCGGCTGGGAGGGGCTCGGGGGGTGTCAACTGGCGGCGCAACACGAGGTTCATCTTGCCCGCAAGCCGCTTTGAGTGCAGGCTCAGCGGCGCCGGCAAGGTGCGAAGGTGGCTCAGCCAGGCGGCCGCCAGCCGCCAGAAGTCCAGCGGCGCGCTCCCGCCCAGACGATGCAGGTCCGATGCCAGGTCATGCAGGTGACCGAGGGCGACGGCTGTCTGCGCGGCATCGCTGTCGGCGCGCAGCAGGCGCAGCAGGGCGCGCTCCACGCCAGCTCGCAACGGTGCAGCGGCGCCGGACATGGGGCCAGTGCGCGCGCGGGCCAGGGGCCAGCCTGCGGCCATTGTCTCGCCGGCGGTGGGGGCGCCGGGCCAGACCCGCACCGACTCGGCCGGCGGCGCGCCGGCGCGCCAGACCTCCCGTTCGAACTCGCGCAAGGCGTTGCGCAGCGCGTCGGTGCTTGCCGACGAACCGTAGGCCGCCTCTGCAATCGCCTGCACCAGGCATTCGCCTTGCAAGGCCCAATCGGCGTGGCCGCTGGTCTGCAGCATCCGGTTGGCGCGGCGCAAAGGGCCGAGCGCCGCCGCCGCGCCGGACGACCAGGCGTCAGATGCGTCGGTCAGCGCGGCCGCGACATCGGGCAAGCGCCACAAAGGATTGTCGCGGGGCGGCGTATTATCGGGCGAAGCCGTCATGGGCCGTATCTCCTGCCCCGTCGGGCGGGGATGGCGGGGTTGGGCCGGAACAGGCCCTAGATCTGGACCATTTCAAAGTCTTCCTTGCGCGCACCGCACTCCGGGCACGTCCAGTTCATCGGGACGTCCGCCCAAAGGGTGCCGGGCGCAATGCCGTCATCGGGCGCTCCCGCCGCTTCGTCGTAAATCCAGCCGCAAATCAGGCACATCCAGCTCTTGTATTCCATTCTTCTTCAGCGACAAGCGTTCCGTTACAATGGCTTAAGGCGTGATGGTACCGTGGAACCCACCCCCTGACCAGATCGCACACCCCACGCCAGACGGCAATACATGCAAATCGATTCCCCGCCCATCATTCTCACCTTCGGCCTGGCCGATCCGACCTCCGCCACCGGCGTGCAAGCCGACCTGCTGACGTTCGCCAGCATGGGCGGTTACGGCGTGTCTGTCCTGACAGGATATTCGACACAGGACTCCCGCAATCTCGACGACGTGGTTGCCGTCGATCCCGACTGGGTCATCGACCAGGCACGCATGCTGCTCGAGGACATGCCGGTGGCCGCGTTCAAGGTCGGCGGCGCAGTCAACGCCGAGAACGTTGCCGCGGTCGCGGAGATCGTGGCGGATTACGACGACACCCCGTTGGTCATTGCGCCCGACTTCTCGCTGGCCGGCGAGCATTTGCTGTCGGCCGACGAACTGCGCGAAGCGACGGCCAGCCTGCTTGCACCGCAATCGAGCGTGCTGGTTGCCAGCCCCGCCACCGTCATCGCGCTGGCGCAGGCCACGATCGAAAACGAAAATCCGACGCTGGACGAAGCCGTTGCCGCGCTGCTCGAGCACGGTTGCGAGTTCGTGCTGGTGAGCGACACGAGCGGCCCGCAATGGACGCACACGCTGCACAGCGATGACGGCGTGGTTCGTGAAGATGCCTGGGATCGTCCGCCGCACAACATCGCCGGCGCCGTTGATACGCTTGCCGCCGCCGTGGCGGCGATGCTCGCGAACGGACTCGACATGCCCGAAGCCGTGCGCGAGGCGCAGGAATATCTTCAGCAAGTCACGCTCAACGCGTTCCGCCCCGGCATGGGCCGGCACTTTCCCGACCGGTTCTTCTGGGCCCGAGGGGACGAGGAGAACGCAGCGGGGGCAGACGCAGGGGGCGAATCAGACGGGAAGGCTGGCACGGCCGCGGGAAAAACGGCGGGCACGGCATAACGCCGCACACCGCTGCGGGTCCGATAGTCGCGTGAACCGGCCCTAGGCGAGCCGTGCGCCCTGCCGGGGTGCCGGCGCCGAGATGGCCGCGTCGTCTTCCGCCGGCGGCACGCCCTTCGCGGGACCGAACTCGCGTGTGAGCTTCTTCGTAAACGGTTTCAATGCCTCGCCTTGGGCGCGGCACATGGCAACGAGCGCCGCGTACTCGCGATCGAACCATCCCGAGTTGTAGTTCTTCAGCCGGCGAACATCCTCGAGCGCCTCGTCGTCCCGGCCTGCCAACGCCAACAGCACGACATAGCGCTTGATCATGGTCGCCCCCGCACCGAGCGCCATGGCTTGACGATGCGCGGCAAGCTTCTCGTCCAGCGAATCGCGATCGAGTTGCAACGCCCCCGTCACCGCATAGTCACCATACGGGGCAAAGAACCGGGCCGGATTGCTGCGATATGCCTCGATCTGGCCCGCGCGGTAGGCCACTTCCGCACGCCGATAGTCCAGATGCAGGTAGACCAGCATCACACATCCCAACACCGCAATCAGTGCGTTGACGGTGCCGACCGCGGCAGGCTTGATGCGTTCGAACGCGCGCGTCTCGGCGAACCCGAGCAGGAACATCGCGGGCAGCAGGAAGAACGCGTAATGCTGCGGATATTCAAGCATGGCGTGCACTGCCAGCATGCCGAGCAGGATGAAAGCCAACGTGACCGGTGCCGATTTCAGGCCGCGTACCGCGCGCACGCACCAGAACAGCAGCGGCACGAACACCATTATCACGCCTATGATGCCGCCCTTGGCGAGCATGTCGAGCACCGCATTGTGCGCGTTGTCGGCCATCTCCACCGGCCCGAGCGTGCTGGCCAGCGCGAATTGTGCGTCGAGGTAATTCGACCACCCGGCGCCGAACAGCCAATGCTGCTCGAAAATGCCCCATCCGTAGCGCCACAGATTCAGGCGCCCGGACACCTGCCCGGCCTGTTGCAGGCGCTCCATGGCGCTGCCTTCCAGTTGCAGATGAAACGCGGCGTCGGCCCAATGCACCCCTTCAGTCATCACCGCCATCAACGGCAGGATCGCGACCGGCACCCACCAGCGTAGCGCCCTGCGCATCGTGTGCGGCGTTTCGGCGCGCTCCAGCCAGACCATCCACAGGCCGGCGGCCGCAAGCAGCCCCAGTTGCAGCCATGGCGTACGCGACGCGGTCAGCGCGATGCCGATGTCAAGTGCGGCGGCAATGGGCACCCACGCCCAGCCCGGCAAGCGGCGCAAATACCAGAGATAGAACGCGCCGGCGCTGGCGAGCGAAAGATACGTCGCCAGATGGTTTGGCTGGTACATATTGCCGAACAGCCGCCGCGCGACCTTGACCGTGTACTGCGCAACGAGCCACGGCAGCGACGGCTCGAGATGAAATGCCTGCATCAGCTGCGCCCCGACGGCATACAGCCCGCCAATCGTCAGCGCG
Source organism: Pandoraea terrae (assembly GCF_902459695.1). Classification (GTDB taxonomy): domain Bacteria; phylum Pseudomonadota; class Gammaproteobacteria; order Burkholderiales; family Burkholderiaceae; genus Pandoraea; species Pandoraea terrae. Next base: position 31,509 of record NZ_CABPRZ010000005.1, on the reverse strand, counting down.
GCCGCGCTCCAGCGCATCATCGCGTCGCGCCATCCGAGTTGCGCGGCCCAGAATCCGCAGTGCACAGCGGCCAGCATGGCCAGACCGTATAACACCGCGGTCGCCTGCAGCGTCGGCAGTTCGGTAGGGATCAGCGCCTTCTGGAGCAGAACGACGGCGAGAAAGCCGAGCGGCATCAGCGCAATACGTGGCGTTTGCAGTTGCCGGGCATCGCGCCGCTGAACGGCGATCATCAACAACACGGTCAACACCACGAACAGCGCAAAGCACAGGCTCTCGGAGTAGAACGTGGAAATCGGGTAGGTGTGCCGGACCAGGTTATATGGCCAGGCCCAGATCAGACCGACAGTCAGGCCGATCAGGGAAAGAAGCAGAGGAGGAAACAAGGTCGCCGCCGCAAAAGGGGAGTTCGGGCAAAGCGCAAAGCATACCCAAAAAGTGGCTGGTGCGGGGACGAATGCGGCGCGCTGCCGGGCCAGGGCCCGCCGTCGTCAGATCCGGACGGGGCCCGGCATGCAGGCAAATGGTTTGTGTCGAGGTTACGTCGCCGGCGTGGCGTCGCGGCACTCGGCCGGCGCGTACTTGGCCGGCAGCGTGGCGCCGCCCGGCGCGTTCTGCTTGCCCTGGGCGTAACAGACCCAGACAATCTGGCCCTGCGGCGTTTGCCCCACGGTGAGCGCTTGCCCGTCGCCATTCGCGGCACGGGCGGTCGGCACCAGCACGATAGCGCCGTCGCCAGCGCGTTGTGTGTACGCGACCGTGACGGCGCCGCTCGCATTGTCGATTGTGACCGCGTTCACGTTGTCGGTGGCGGCAGGCGCCTCCCAGCCGTTCGAAAACGGCGCACCATGCATGGCGTTCTCGTTCACGAGCGTCTTGGCACCGGCAGCCGCGCCAAGCCCCTCCACGACGCGTGCGCGGATCAGGTAGTTCTGCAGGTACGGCACGCCGGCCATCACCAACACACCGATGATCGCGAGCACGATCATCAGTTCGATCAGGGTAAAGCCCTTGGGCTTGGCGATGCCGGCAACCCGGCGGCCTGTACGACGCATCATGAAACTCCCTGGGGAAAGCGTTGAATGGAATGCAGGAAAACTGTGGGCGGAGTATGCCACAGGCCGGCCGCGCCGCCCCTGCCCCGGATCAAAACCGGACGATGCCGAGCGGCATCGTCCGTTAATCCGAGTGCCGCTTACTTCGACGCCGCGCCGACCTGGCGCGCCGTCTGACGTTTCTTGAGGATCAAGCCGACGACGACGACAAACGCGGCGCCGAGCACAGCCGCGGCGTAATGCGCCACTTCGGGATCGAACGGCATATACGGCACCACGCCCTTGTCGGTGACCAGGAGTCCGCCCGCGATCCAGCCGAGCAGCGCGGCGCCGGCCATGACGATGATCGGGAAGCGGTCGAGCAGCTTGAGCACGAGTTGCGAGCCCCACACGATCAACGGAATCGAGACGATGAGACCGAAGATGATCAGCGGCATCTGATGATGATCGGCCGCACCCTGCGCCGCGCCGGCGATGGCGATGACGTTGTCGACGCTCATGACGAGGTCGGCAATGATGATCGTCTTGATGGCGGTCCAGAGCTTGTCGGCAGGCTTCACGTTGTCGTGCGCATCTGCGTCGGGCAACATCAGCTTCACGCCGATCCAGAGCAGCAGCAGGCCGCCGATGGCCTTCAGGAACGGAATATTGAGCAGCGTGACGGCGAAGGCGATCAGGATCACCCGCAGGATGATGGCGCCGGCGGTCCCCCACATCACGCCTTGCAAACGCTGCTTGGCCGGCAAATTGCGACAGGCCAGCGCAATCACCACGGCATTATCGCCACCCAGCAGGATGTCGATCATGATGATTTGCAGCACCGCTGCCCAATTCAGTTCAACGAAGAACTCAAACATGCCGGGGGTTCCTTTTCCGGAAAATACGACAATATCAGATGACGATGCCGTCACAATAACGAAAGAGGGAACCCGGCAAGCCGGATTCCCTCTTCCTCAGACACCCAAGCCGCCCGCCGGTTCCGGCAGGCGGCACATCGTACGATGGGGCTGTATTACAGCTTGGCCTTCAGCAGACGCGCCATTTCCGACGGGTTCTTGGTGACCGTGATACCGCAGGCCTCCATGATTTCCAGCTTCGCTTCGGCCGTATCGGCACCGCCCGAAATCAGCGCGCCGGCGTGGCCCATGCGCTTGCCTGCCGGCGCCGTGACACCCGCGATGAAGCCGACGACCGGCTTCTTCATGTTGTCCTTGACCCAGTAAGCGGCTTCGGCTTCGTCCGGACCGCCGATTTCACCGATCATGATCACGGCGTCCGTATCCGGATCGTCGTTGAACATCTTCATGACGTCGATGTGCTTCAGACCGTTGATCGGGTCGCCGCCGATACCGACAGCGCTCGATTGGCCCAGGCCCAGTGCCGTCAATTGACCGACGGCTTCGTACGTCAGGGTGCCCGAACGCGACACGACGCCGATGCGGCCCTTCTTGTGAATGTGGCCCGGCATGATGCCGATCTTCAGCTCGTCCGGCGTGATGACGCCCGGGCAGTTCGGTCCGAGCAGCAGCGTCTTGCGACCTTCACGGCGCATGCGGTCCTTCACTTCGATCATGTCGCGCACGGGAATCCCTTCCGTGATGCAGATCGCCAGGTCCAGATCGGCTTCGACGGCTTCCCAGATCGCGGCGGCAGCGCCTGCGGGCGGGACGTAGATCACCGAAACGGTCGCGCCGGTTTGTGCCTTGGCGTCCTTGACCGAACCGAAAATGGGGATGCCCTCGAAGTCCTCACCGGCCTTCTTCGGGTTCACGCCGGCGACGTAGGCATTCTTGCCGTTGGCGTATTCACGGCACATGCGCGTGTGGAACTGACCGGTCTTGCCGGTGATACCTTGGGTGATGACCTTGGTGTCTTTGTTAATCAGAATCGACATTGCTTATTTCCTTCATCCGGTTGCCGGGCAGCGTCAGGCGCTGGCAGATCACTGCGGCGCCTCGCTGCGGCTCAACAGTTTTCGTTAGTTGCCTTTGGCAGCCGTCACAACCTTCTGGGCAGCTTCTTCCATGCTGTCCGCAGCAATGATCGGCAGGCCGGATTCCGCCAGCATCTTCTTGCCCAGGTCTTCGTTGGTGCCCTTCATGCGGACGACCAGCGGCACCTTCAGCGAAACGGCCTTCGAAGCCGCGATCACGCCTTCGGCGATGACGTCGCAGCGCATGATGCCGCCGAAGATGTTGACCAGGATGGCGGTCAGGTTCGGGTTCTTCAGCATGATCTTGAAGGCTTCCGTGACCTTCTCCGTCGTGGCGCCACCGCCCACGTCCAGGAAGTTCGCCGGTTCGCCGCCAAACAGCTTGATCGTATCCATCGTCGCCATGGCCAAGCCGGCGCCGTTCACCAGGCAGCCGATGTTGCCGTCGAGCGAGATGTAAGCCAGATCGAACTTCGAGGCTTCGACTTCGGCCGGATCTTCTTCATCCAGATCGCGGTAGGCGACGATTTCCGGATGGCGGAACAGGGCATTCGAATCGAAGTTGAACTTGGCGTCCAGGGCGGTGACCTTGCCGTTGCCGTCAACGTTCAGCGGGTTGATTTCGGCCAGCGATGCATCGGTTTCCCAGAAGGCCTTGTACAGACCTTGCAGGATCGCGCGGGCTTGCGGAATCGAAGCGTCGGGGACGCCGATCTTCTTGGCCAGGTCGTCGGCTTCTGCGTCCTGCAGGCCCTTCGACGGCTCGACGATCACCTTGTGGATCAGTTCCGGGTGCTTTGCGGCGACTTCTTCGATGTCCATGCCGCCTTCGCTCGAGCCCATCAGCACGATCTTCTGCGACACGCGGTCGACGACGAGACTGACGTACAGTTCGTTCTTGATGTCGGCGCCTTCTTCGATCAGCAGGCGGTTGACCTTCTGGCCTTCCGGACCGGTCTGGTGCGTGACCAGTTGCATGCCGAGGATCTGGTTGGCGTATTCGCGCACTTGCTCGAGCGACTTGGCCACCTTCACGCCGCCGCCCTTACCGCGACCACCCGCGTGAATCTGGGCCTTGACCACCCAAACCGGACCGCCGAGTTCTTCGGCTGCCTTCATGGCCTCATCCACGGAAAACGCCGGAATGCCGCGGGGCACCGCGACTCCGAATTTTCGGAGGATTTCCTTGCCTTGATACTCATGAATCTTCATGCGTGATTCCCTTCTTGCTGAGTTGGAAGTTTGGGTTCGAGCGTGCGAGCCGAAGTGCCATCGCGAGACGCTTCCGTGGCGCCCGTCGTGGGTTCGTTCGCTCGATCGTTTGCGCGGCCGTTGAACCAGCGCGGGTAAAACCGGCGCACCGCCTCACCGTCAAACCGCAGGGCGTGGCAATGTCCGAGTTGGAAAGGGGGTGAATCCGAATTGTCGCCTGCGCCGGCAGTGTCGCGCGTGTCGATGACTTCGCCCGTGAATGCCTGGATCGCCGCCGTGGGCAACACGCTGCACAGCTCAGTGATGTGAGTGCAGCCTGCCGCGCCTGCCAGCCGCTCGCGCACCGCATGGCGGAAACCGCGACGCAGGTTCAAGCCGATCAGCTGGCGGTAGGCGGTACCGATGGCATCGCAGATGCCCGGATACGGTACCCAGTCGGAGGCAGCCTCGGCGTCCAGCACGGTGAATTGATCGTCGATGGTGACGCGCAGCCACAACTCGTGAATCGGCTCGCCCAATGGCCGAATGCCCGTCGCCAACGCAAAATCACGTGTTTTGTGGTCGGTCAGACGGGCTTCGATATCCCATAGGCCATCGTCGCGCACGAAAGCTTCGACTTCGATGGCGCGACGGTGACGCAGGGTACGAGGGGCGGGCTCTGAGAGCGGCATGCGAATGTGCGGTGCATGAACGCGGAAAGATCTTGATTCTAGCATACGCAAGTTGCCCGCTTTCGCGGTCGCACAAGCGAACCGGCCATCCGCCCGGCAAAACCCGACCGTCCGGTCGGTTAAATAAGGTGCAAATCCTTGTGCAATGCGGCATCGCGGGGCGTGCACCCCCATGCGTTCTCTTGCCGCGACGGGGAGTGACCCTACGAATCGTCGGGAAATTCGTCGGCGCCGCTTACGACTTTACCGATCACGGCATGGGAAAAGCCGCGGCTGGCCAGAAAGCGCATTTGGCGTGCGCGGTCTTCCGGCGTCGTGGCCACTTCCCCGAATTTTTTCTGCCAGACGGCGCGCGCGCGTGCCAATTCGGTATCGCGCAATTGTTCGGCCAGTGCGGCGACCTTGGCAGGGTCAACCTGATGCTGTTTGAGTTCGCCGACGATGCGCGACGTACCCACACGTTGTGCACGTCGATGCACGACGCTCTCGGCAAAACGATCGTTCGAGAGATATTTGTCGCGTTCGAGCGAATCGAGCAGACGATCAATTTCGTCCGGATCGTCGGTATGGGGAAGCAGCTTGCGGCGCAGCTCGGCGCGGCTGTATTCGCGGCGGGAAAGATAACCGAGCGCGCGGCCCTTCAGGCTAAGCACGGGCTTGCCCCGCTTCGCCGGGACGGCATCGGTTCGTTCGTTCGCGCGGCGCTCGGACGAGCGTCGATAGAGGGAATCCGAAGGAGAAGCCGGTGCAAAATCCGGCGGAGAAGCCGGTGCAAAATCCGGCGGAGAAGCCGGTGGAGAAGCCGGCGCAAAATCCGGCGGAGAATCTGGCGCGCCGCCGGAGGATTTCGACGGCCGCCGCGTGCGCGAGATCATGCGCATGCCTCTCGTAAGCGTGAATGCAATCGGAAAACCGGCATCTCAAGCGATGCCGGTCTCACGCCCGCAAAAAGATGCAACAACGGGTCAAGCTTCGTCTTCAGTTTCGATCTCGCCCGTTTCATTGGCCGCCGTGACGCCGACAGCGGCACGCACCTTGTTTTCGATCTCACGGGCCAGATCGGGATTCTCGCGCAGGAACTCGCGTGCGTTGTCCTTGCCTTGACCGATCTTCTCACCGTTATAGCTGTACCACGCACCGGACTTCTCGACGATCTTCGCGCCGACGCCCAGATCGATGATTTCGCCTTCGCGCGAGATGCCCGCACCGTAAAGAATGTCGAAGATGGCTTCGCGGAACGGCGGCGAGACTTTGTTTTTCACAACCTTCACGCGCGTTTCGTTGCCAATGACTTCGTCGCCCTTCTTGATCGAACCGATACGGCGGATGTCCAGGCGCACCGAGGCGTAGAACTTCAGCGCGTTGCCGCCCGTGGTTGTTTCCGGGTTGCCAAACATCACGCCAATTTTCATGCGGATCTGGTTGATGAAGATCACCATGCAGTTGGTGCGCTTGATCGTGCCTGTCAGCTTGCGCAGCGCTTGCGACATCAGACGCGCCTGCAGGCCCGGCAGGGAATCTCCCATTTCGCCTTCGATTTCGGCCTTCGGCACGAGCGCCGCCACCGAGTCGATCACGATCAGGTCGATTGAGCCCGAGCGCACCAGCGCGTCGGCGATTTCCAGCGCCTGCTCGCCCGTATCCGGCTGCGAGATCAACAGTTCCGGCACCGACACGCCCAGCTTGTTGGCGTAGCCGACGTCCAGCGCGTGTTCGGCGTCGATAAACGCGCATGTACCGCCCAGCTTCTGCATTTCGGCGACGACCTGCAACGTCAGCGTGGTCTTGCCCGACGATTCCGGGCCGTAGATTTCCACGACACGACCGCGCGGCAGACCGCCGACGCCCAGCGCGATATCGAGGCCCAGCGAGCCGGTCGAGACAACCTGGATGTTCTCTGCGACATCGCTATCGCCGAGACGCATGATCGAGCCCTTGCCGAACTGCTTTTCGATCTGCGCGAGCGCGGCAGCCAGTGCCTTGCCTTTCTCGGCCGACAGGGCGGCGGACCCTTTCTTGCTTTCTTCCATGAATCGTCCTTTGATATGATGAGCGAGACGGCTCGAGTGAGGCGTGATGTCAGCACTGTATAAAAAACCAGTGTTTTTTGCAAGTGCCTGTTGTCCGATTGCGCCGATACGACAGAAAAAAGCCGCGACCACGCGCCTACAACGGAGACTCGCCGGATCGCCACGACACGCGCCGGTGTATCGATAAGCCTATCACGCCCATGCGAATTCTCATCGCAGAGGATGACAGCATTCTGGCCGACGCCCTGACACGCTCGCTGCGCCAGGCGGGCTACGCCGTGGATCATGTGAAGACCGGCCTCGAAGCCGATTCGGCACTCGCGGCGCAAACGTTCGACCTGCTGATCCTCGACCTTGGCCTGCCCCGCCTGCCCGGCCTCGAAGTCCTGCGCCGCCTGCGCGCACGCAATTCCCATCTGCCCGTCCTGATCCTTACCGCCTCCGACAGTGTCGACGAACGCGTGAAGGGACTCGATCTGGGCGCAGACGATTACATGGCCAAGCCATTCGCACTTGCGGAACTCGAAGCGCGGGTGCGCGCCCTCACCCGGCGCGGCGCCGGCGGCGGCTCGACCGTCATCCGGCATGGCCCGCTGTCGTTCGATCAGGTCGGCCGCACCGCCTATATTCATGAGCAGATGCTCGACCTGTCGGCGCGTGAACTCGAATTGCTCGAGGTTCTACTGCTGCGCACCGGCCGCCTCGTGTCGAAGGAGCAGCTCGTCGACCATCTTTGCGGTTGGGGCGAGGAAGTGAGCAACAACGCCATCGAAGTCTACATGCACCGGTTGCGCAAGAAGATCGAACCGAGCGGCGTGCGCATCGCAACCATCCGCGGCCTCGGTTACTGTTTGGAAAAGCCGTCCAGCACCCCCGCCCCGGCCAGCGCCACTGCGGTTTGACGGCGATGAGCGCGATACGCGCACCCCACCCGCGCGAGGCCGGCGCATAGACGTATGAAACTGTGGCATCGTGCATCCTCCGACGGTCTTCCGCGTCCCGTGAAACCCGGGATGCCGCCGCATCACGACCCGTTGCCGCCCGGCTCCACCGATCCGTTCGATCCATTCTCCGACCCGTTTGCGAAGCCAGGCTTCGCCGCGCCCGCCGAGCGCGAAATCGAGATGCCGCCCCGCTCGCTTTTCGGGGAAATCCTCGACTGGATGCTCGCCCCGCTGCTGCTGCTGTGGCCGATGAGCATCGCGGTGACGTACCTCGTCGCCAAATCGATTGCGAACGGCCCCTTCGACCGCACGCTGGAAACCAACACCTACGTGCTCGCCCAGCAGGTGCACCTTGATCGTGGACAGGTCACGCTGTCGCTGCCGATGCCGGCGCGCGATCTGCTGCGCGCCGACGCGACTGACAACATTTATTACCAGGTACTCGGCGCAAAGGACGAACTGGTTGGCGGCACGAGCGAGTTGCCCCTGCCGCACGAAGACGACCGCCCGCAACCGGGCGTCGTGCAATTCCGCGACGAAATGCTCGGCGGCAACGATATCCGCATCGCCTATACCTATGTCGACCTGCCGCGCCTTGCGCCCTCGGGCGGCACGGCGCTCGTCCAGGTCGCCGAAACGCTCGACAAGCGCAGTCAGCTCGCCAACGAAATCATCAAGGGCGTGATCCTGCCGCAGTTCGTGATTCTGCCGCTTGCCATCGTGCTGGTCTGGTTCGGCCTGACGCGGGGCCTCGCACCGCTGCATGCCTTGCAGGAGCACATCCGTGCGCGGCGTCCCGATGATCTTTCGCCGCTCGAAGCACGGCAAGCGCCGCCCGAGATCGCACCGCTCGTCAATTCGTTGAACGAACTGCTCGGACGCCTTGAACAGAACATGAAGCTGCAACAACGCTTCATCGCGGACGCCGCACATCAGTTGAAGACGCCGCTGGCCGGATTGCGCACGCAAGCCGAGCTGGCACTGCGTCAGACGTCGCCCGATGAACTTCGCCGGTCGCTTTCGCAAATCGCGGCCAGTTCGGAACAGGCAGCGCGCCTCGTCAATCAGTTGCTCGCGCTCGCGCGCACGGAGAACAGCGCCAACGACGCGGCCGCGTTCACCCCGTTCAATCTGAGCACGCTTGCGCGCAGTGCGCTGCAGGATTGGGTTCAGGCCGCCCTCACCAAGGGCATTGACCTCGGTTATGAAGAGCCGCCGTTTCCGGTGCATTTCTCCGGGCAATCGTTAATGGTGCGCGAGTTGCTCAACAACCTCATCGACAATGCGATCCGTTACACCCCCTTCGGCGGCAAGGTCACGGTGCGCTTGCGGCTCGAGCCTTCCGACGGGTTCGTGCATGTCGAAGTCGAGGACACCGGCCCCGGCATTCCGGCCGCCGAACGGCATCGCGTATTCGAGCGCTTTTACCGCATCCTCGGCAGCGACAGCGACGGCAGCGGCCTCGGCCTGGCCATCGTGCGCGAGATCGTGCAGATCCACCGCGGCGAAGTCCAGGTGCTCGATCACGTCGACGCGCAACAACCGGAAGCGACCGGCACCCTCTTCCGCGTGACGTTGCCGCTCACGCCGGCCATCGGCAAGCCGAATTTCTAGGGTAAGTCCCTACACACGTAAGGTTCGCGTCAGTTTCCCGTCAGACGCAGGTAAGGTTGCCCGCCAATAATCAGTGCAACGGTCCGACAGGCCGTGCATATAAACACGACAGGAGACAACCGCATGGCTACTGCAACCACAGCCCCGTCCCATGCGCCGATGACGGGTGAGGAGCGAAAGGTCATTTTCGCGTCTTCCCTCGGCACGGTGTTCGAGTGGTACGACTTTTACCTGGCCGGTTCGTTGGCCGCCTTCATCAGCAAGCACTTCTTCTCGGGGATCAATCCGACCGCGGCGTTCATCTTCACGCTGCTGTCGTTCGCGGCAGGTTTTGCGGTGCGTCCGTTCGGCGCGATCGTGTTCGGCCGTATCGGCGACCTGGTCGGCCGCAAGTACACGTTTCTCGTGACCATTACGCTGATGGGTCTGTCCACGCTGGTCGTTGGTCTGGTGCCGGGCTATGCGTCCTGGGGCATCGCTGCACCCGTCATCTTCATTGGCATGCGCCTGCTGCAAGGCCTTGCGCTCGGCGGCGAGTACGGCGGCGCCGCCACGTATGTGGCCGAGCACGCCCCGCACGGCCGCCGCGGTTTCTACACGTCGTGGATTCAGACGACGGCAACGCTCGGCCTGTTCCTGTCGCTGCTGGTGATTCTCGGCACGCGTCAGTGGATGGGTGAAGAGCAATTCGCCGATTGGGGCTGGCGCGTGCCGTTCGTGATGTCGGTCGTGCTGCTGGGTGTCTCGCTGTGGATTCGCCTGCAGCTCAACGAGTCGCCGGCGTTCCAGCGCATGAAGGCCGAAGGCAAGGGTTCGAAGGCGCCGCTGACCGAGTCGTTCGCCCAATGGAAGAACCTGAAGGTCGTGATCCTGGCGCTCGTCGGCCTGACCGCCGGCCAGGCAGTCGTCTGGTACACGGGTCAGTTCTACGCGCTGTTCTTCATGACGCAGACGCTCAAGGTCGACGGCAACACCGCCAACATCCTGATTGCGCTCAGCCTGTTGATCGGCAGCCCGTTCTTCGTGTTCTTCGGCGCGCTGTCCGACAAGATCGGCCGCAAGCCGATCATCATGGCCGGCTGCCTGATCGCCGCGCTGACCTACTTCCCGCTGTTCAAGGCGCTGACGCACTACGCCAATCCGGCGCTCGAAGCCGCCACGCAACGGTCGCCGATCACGGTGATCGCCGATCCGAGCGAGTGCTCGTTCCAGTTCAACCCGGTCGGCACCTCGAAGTTCACCTCGTCGTGCGACATCGCCAAGAGCTATCTGGCACGCGCGGGCCTGAACTATCAGAACCAGGCGGCGCCGGCAGGTACGCTGGCGCAAGTCAAGATCGGCGAGAAGGTGATTTCGTCGGTCGACGGCAAGGCGACGGACGCGAAGGACAAGACCAAGGCGTTCGAAGGCGACATGTCCGCGACACTGAAGGGCGACGGCTATCCGCCCAAGGCCGACTCGGCACAGATGAACAAGCCGATGGTGGTGGTGATCCTGACGATCCTGGTGATCTACGTGACCATGGTGTACGGACCGATCGCGGCGATGCTGGTGGAACTGTTCCCGACACGGATCCGCTACACCTCGATGTCGCTGCCGTATCACATCGGCAACGGCTGGTTCGGGGGCTTCCTACCCGCCACGGCGTTCGCGGTGGTGGCGGCGAAGGGGGATATCTACTCGGGCCTCTGGTACCCGATCATCATCGCGCTTGTGACGTTCGTGATCGGCATGCTGTTTGTGCGGGAAACCAAGGACGTGGACATCTACGCGAACGACTGACGTTCGCCACGGCCGCCCGGTCTGTCCGGGCGGCCGATGCCACTTTGAAATGCCGGCCCGCGTGGCCGGCATTTTTCATGGGACGCGAGATAAGCCAATAAAATTACAAAAGGGTGTTGACAGCCCCATAGGCCCTCCCTATAATTCCTCCTCTACGGCGAATTAGCTCAGTTGGTTAGAGCGACGGAATCATAATCCGCAGGTCCGGGGTTCGAGTCCCTGATTCGCCACCAAACAAAACAAGGGGTTAGGCCATGCCTAACCCCTTTGTCTTTCCGGGTTCCGGTTTTTTGTCCAAAATCTGTCCAAATGAGGCCGCCAGGTCTCACACAGGTAAAGGCAAAAACAATGGCATCCTTCCGCAAGCGCGGCGAGCTTCGGTGGCAAGCCAGTATCGCCCGCAAGGGCTTTCCTCCCCAGGTCAAGACGTTCAACACAAGAGCCGAAGCCGAGTCGTGAGCACTCGAAGTCGAGGCTTCCGTGAAGCGCGGAACCTTCGTTGATCGCAGCGAAGCCGAACGGACCACCTTACGCGAAGCCCTTGAGTGGTACCAACGGGAGGTTACAGTTCACAAGACTACAGCGTTATACGCCGAGGGCGAATCCACTGGAGGGGCTGGGTGGTTTGCACGGTGGTGCGTAGATTTTCGTCTGGGAAAGGCAGATACTTATTAATGTAGCTATGTCGGCGTGGCACGAATTGCAATCTTCTTGATCCTCCCGCGCGCACGAATCGTTCGAGTCACTTGAAGGCTACTAGTGGACCGCAGCGCTGCGCTACCTCTCGCCCCAGAAACAATGAGCGCTGTTTGTGTAGGCTAGAGAACGCCGCGCGTAGATTGCGACGGCGTGTACGCCTTGGCCCACCTCCCAACTTCCTGTGCCGCGTCAGGGACCGTAACGCCTGGTCGACACGACTCTATGCGGGGACGACATGGAAGATGAAAAAGACGGACGAACCCCACAGCGAATACCGGGGCACCTGTGGGCGATGTTGCGAGCGCGGGTTAGCGAATGGTTCATTGGGGGCGTCCTCTTGGCCATCACCGGCTTCGCGCCGCAGGAATTCATCGCTCGACTAATCCGCTATATTGCTGCGCCAGAGAGGGTGGAGCATTTGTCGCGCCTGGCGCTCGATGTCCGGCCGGTGATTGTCTTTGTTGGAATCGCAATCATTGTGACTGATGCGCTATATCGGAACCGGCACCGACCGGTCACTGCTGCCCCGGGACGGCCGCCACTCACTGAAGATGGAGCGGGGCGTTTGCAACCTGACGGCAGGGCGCCGGTGGAAAGCGAACGGAGTGAACCGGAAGCAGTAGCGCTCCAAAATAATCCATGGCTATCGGCGGGGCGAGTGATACTCGTCGTGCTTCCGTTCGAAAGTCTCGGTGGCGGCGACAAATATGATTACTTCAGTGAGGGCTTAACTGAGGATATGATCACCCAACTTGCCCGGCTCAGCCCGGAGCGCCTGGGTGTAATCGCCCGGACTTCGGCGATGCGCTACAAATCCACGACCAGGACAATTCATCAGATTGGCCAAGACCTCGGGGTTTCCCACGTGCTTGAGGGAAGCGTCCGGCGTGCCGGAGATCGGGTACGGGTTGCGGCGCAGCTCATCCGGGTAAGCGACGAAACGCACCTTTGGGCCGAGACCTACGAGGGGAACCGACATGACATCCTGGCACTCCAGATCGAGGTGGCCAAGGCAATTGCCCGCGAAATTGAGATCAAGCTCACGCCGCACGAGCAAGGGCGTTTAGACCGTGCTCCTGCCATTGATGCGCAGGCGCACGAAGCCTATCTCAAGGGGCGTCACTTCTGGTCCACGCGCACCGAAGAAGGAATGCGAAAGAGCATTGAGTATTTTCAGCTCGCTATTGGACACCAGCCGAACTTTGCGGCCGCCTATGATGGCGTGGCCGATGCTTACACGATGCTTGCATGTCGCGGCGTGAGCCCTGCGCGCGAAACGTTTCATAAAGCAAAAATGGCAGCCAGGAAAGCGCTGCAGATTGAACCCGATTTGGGTGAGGCTTATGCGTCACTGGCCCATGTGCGTTTGCACGATTGGGATTGGATCGATCTGGAACCGGATTTCCTGCGTGCCATTGACCTGAGTCCAGGACACGCGATCGCCTATTATTGGTACGCGGAATATCTCATGATGGCAGGCAGAGCCGAAGAGGCCATTGCCAGGGTCAGGCAGTCCCAACAGATGGATCCGTTGAATTCAGTGGTGAATTCATCTGTTGCCATCATCTTGTACCTTGCTCGGCGATACGACCAGGCACGGGACGAACTCCGTAAAGCCCTGGAAATCGATCCAAACCACTTTCTGCTTCACTTCAGGCTGGGATTGGTCTACCAGCAACAGAAGTTGTTCCATGACGCAATCGAGGAGATGCAGAAGGCTGTAACGCTTTCCGGGAGGAGCACAGAGGCGCTGACGGGGCTGGCCCAGACCTACGCTGCCGCCGACATGAGAGCGGCCATGCAGCAGATCGTGGATGCGCTGGAGACGGAATCCGACAAGCACTACGTCCACCCCTACAACATGGCGAAAGTGTTTGGTTCGCTCGGGGACAAAGAGCAGACCTTCGGCTGGCTGGAAAAAGCCTACGATGAGCACAGTCCTGACTTCATTGAGCTCAGGACAGAACCTACCTTCGACAGCGCTCGCTTCGATCCCAGATTCTCTGAACTGCTATCCCGCGTCGGGTTCAGTCAGATATGAAGGACGACGCTCTGTGATGGGCGCCAGGGCAAGTGGTTGCGCATCACTCCGGCTGCAGTCGCTGAATCAACGTCTCCCCCCCTAACGCTGTCGTGTCGGAGGGGGGGAATGGCTGGGAGCCATGAGCGCATCCGACGGTGGCTTGAGAACGGCTTCCAGCGATGGAAGCCGTTTTTCGTTGCTCCGCAAACCGTGGTGCCGCCGTACCTACGGCCGTCATGCTGCGGAGACACCCTCCGCGGGCCTCACCTTGACGGTGCTCTTTTGCATTGCATGCCAAAGGTCGTATTGAAGCTGCTCACGCAGCCAGACCTCCGGATTGCCTCCCAACCATTGAGACAACCGGATAGCCATGTCGGCGCTGATAGCGGCACGCCCGTTCAACACGCGAGACAGCGCCACCCGAGACACGCCGAGCTGTTCGGCTGCCTGCGTCACGGTCAGCCCCAAGGCGGGCAGCACGTCCTCCTTGAGCGTTTCGCCGGGGTGCGGCGGATTGTGCATTCGCGTCATGTTGGTATCCTCAATGGTAGTCCTGGTAATCGACAATTTCGGCATCCTCCCCGTCCATCCGGAAGGTCAGGCGCCAATTGCCGCTAACCCACACCGACCAATGTCCTGCCATGTTTCCCGAGAGCAAGTGCAGTTTCCAATTCGGGACGTCCATATCCCGGGAATTCGTCGCCACGTCAAGCCGCGCCAGTTGGCGACGCAACTTGCCGGCATGATCTGCCCGGATGCCTGCCTTGCGTCTCCTCCCTGTAGGTGTAAGGCACGTCACGTGTGTCATGAATCAATTCAGCAGCCTCGCAGTATGGACACCTCATTATCATAATTCCTCGAAAATTTCGACGTGCGCGACATCGATAAAAGTTGGTTTCAAATACCGGTCGCGGGCGCGGATAGCGCCATCACGACGGCAAGCATCGCCCCTGGCTTCGCAGAGCCTTCTCATGGGGCGCTGGCAATCCACACCCCGCCCACGGTCGGGAAGACTCGGGGGGAACATAAAATGAAGAAGGATTGTGACGACTTGAGCGCGCCCGTGGTTGGAGGATGCCATTCGGCCGAAAGCCCGAAATCCGCCCCTTCTCCCCGGCGAACCCTCATTCCGCAACGCAAAATGGCCCCTTTACGGACGCAGGTTTTGGCGGAAACACCCCGGCCCTTTGCGGAATCGCCCCATAGATAAACGCTCGGGGCAGAAGGGTTTGCATTCTTGCGTTGCCAACGCGCACCGGCCTGGCGTTCCGTACGCCGGAAAAATGAAAGGTGATTCCGAGTCTCGAAACGGCTCGCCTCGTGATATTGACGGACATGTGGGAGTGTCTGTACGCTAGCCGTCATTGCACACGACGCGGATGCAGCACTCGAGGATCCGGAGTTTCGGGATCCGTGGATGTCGCGCGGGGGTCATATGCGTATTGGCTCGAAAACATCGCTTCTGTTCCTCGCGTGTTGCCTCGTTTCTGCGCTGGCGAGCGCGCAATCCCAGCCGTCCGAATGGGACCGGATCTACCGCGTGCTGACGAGCCCGCGCTGCCTCAACTGCCACACTTCGACCGACTACCCGCGCCAGGGCGATGATCGTCATGTGCACAAGTTCGGCGTGCTCCGCGGCCAAGACGGCAACGGCGTGCCGGGCGCGATGTGCGCGGCCTGCCATGGCGCCATCAACAACGCTGCGGCCGGCATTCCCGGCGGCAAGGGTTGGCATCTCGCGCCGCTCAGCATGTCATGGGAGCAGCGGCCCGGTGTCGCGATGACGAGCGCTCAGCTCTGCTTCATGCTCAAGGACCCTGCCCGCAACGGCAAGCGCGACCTCAACGCCCTGCTCGAGCACAACTCGCACGAGCCGCTCGTCAACTGGGCATGGCAGCCGGGCGCGCATCCGAACGGCGAACCGCGACAGCCGCCACCCATGCCGCACGACGCCTTCGTCGAGGTGTTCCGGCAATGGGTTGCCAAGGACGGCCCCTGCCCCGCGCAGTGAGACACACCGCCCTGTCCCGGGGTAATGCAATCGGAGGAATCGATGACGACGATCAAGCTCAACGGCAAGACGGTCGTGGTCCGCAGCGCACCCGATACTCCCTTGTTGTGGGTGCTGCGTGACGAACTGAAGATGTTCGGCACCAAGTTCGGTTGCGGCATCAGCGCATGCGGGGCGTGCACGGTCCATCTGGACGGCAATTCGATCCGCGCGTGCTCGTACCCGCTGTCGGCAGTGGCCGGACGGAACGTCACGACGATCGAGGCGATGGAGCATGACAGGATCGGCCGCGCTGTCGAAGCGGCGTGGATCAAGCACGACGTACCGCAATGCGGTTATTGCCAGAGCGGCCAGGTCATGACGGCAGTCGCGTTCCTGCGCAAGAACCCGCATCCGACCGAACAGGAAGTGGTCGCGTCAATGGGCGCGAACCTGTGCCGATGCGGCACCTACCAGCGCATCAAGGACGCAGTGCTCGACGCAGCCAGTTCACTCGCGTGAGGAGCCCAGGATGGAGCCCACGAATCTCAACACGTCTCCCGGCGCCGCCGGCATGACGCCGGCCTCGCGTGAACGACGTCGCTTCATCAAGCTCACGGCCGGCGCGGGCGGCGCCCTGGTGCTCGGCTGCGTCATCCCGATAGGCCGGTGGCAAGCGATGGCGCAAGGTGCAGAAGCGGCCAAGCCGTTCCCGCCCAACGCATTCCTGCGCATCGCGCCCAACGACATCGTGACGATTCAGGTGTCGAAGCTCGACTTCGGTCAAGGCACGCTGACGTCGTTGCCCATGCTGCTCGCAGAGGAACTCGACTGTCCGTGGGACAACGTGCGCGCGGAACTCGCGCCGGGCGAAGACGTCTACCGTGACCCGATCTACCACCTGCAATTCGTCGGCGGCTCGACCAGCATCGCCAACACCTTCACACAGTATCGCGAGTTGGGTGCAAGGGCGCGTGCGATGCTGATCGCGGCGGCGGCGCAGCGCTGGCATGTCGCGCCGAGCGCATGCGCAACGTCGAAGGGCGTCGTCACCGGTCCGTCGGGACAGCGCCTGCGCTATGGCGCGCTTGCCGCCGAGGCCATGCGATTGCCGCTTCCCGAGCACGTCGAACTCAAGGACCCGTCAAAGTTCAGACTGATCGGCCGCGCGACCACGCGGCTCGATACAGCCGCCAAGTCCAGCGGCCACCAGCACTTCAGCATCGACGTCGACGTGCCGGGAATGAAGACCGCGGTGGTGGCGCGCGCGCCGGTGTGGGGTGCGAAAGTGGCCCGCCTCGACGACAGCGCCAGCAAGGCGATGCCCGGCGTGCGCGCGGTGTTCAGGATTCCCGGCGATCGCGGCGGCGAATCGGTCGTGTGCGTCGCCGATGGCTACTGGCAGGCTAAACGCGCCCGCGGCGCACTCGTCGTGACATGGGACGACCGGGGCATCGAACGCGTCGACAGCGCCAAGGCGTTCGAGCGCTATCGCGCGCTCGCCGCCACGCCCGGCACGCCGGCCCAGCGCGCCGATACGTCGTCGCTCGCCCGCGCGCCGAATGTGATCGATGCCGTCTACGAGTTTCCGTATCTTGCGCACGTGCCGATGGAGCCGCTCAACATGTCGCTCCAGTACACCGGCGCCGCGTGTACCGTGTGGGCCGGCTCGCAATTCCAGTCGCCCGACCGCGAGGCCATTGCCAAGACGCTGCAACTTCCGGTCGAAAAAGTCCGCTTCAACACGGTCATGGCCGGTGGCGGATTCGGGCGTCGTGCGGTCTCGACGGCGGCGAACGCGATCGAAGCGGCGCACATTGCCCGTGCCATGCAAGGCACGCCGGTCAAGGTGATGTGGTCGCGCGAAGATGACGTCAGAGGCGGCTATTACCGTCCGATGCATGTGCATCGCGTCAAGGTCGGGTTTGACGCTCACGGCAAGATCGCCGCATGGGACCACGTGATCGTCGGCCAGTCGATCCTGACCGGCACGATGTTCGAACCGATGCTGGTCAAGGACGGTGTCGACGACACCATGGTCGAGGGCGCGCGGGGATCGCAATACGCGATACCCAATATGGCGATTTCGGTGCACAACGTGGTCGCCAACGTGCCCGTGCTCTGGTTCAGGTCGGTCGGCAACAGCCATACGGCCTACGTGATCGAAACGATGGTCGACGAGATCGCGGTCGCGTCAGGCCGCGACCCGGTCGAATTCCGCCGCGAGCTGTTGCAGGGCGGGAACGCGCGCAGCCGCGAAGCGCTGGATCTGGCCGTCGCGAAGTCCGGCTACGGCGTTCGCGCGCTGCCCGCTGGCCAGGCGTGGGGTGTCGCCGTGCATTTTTGTTTCGATTCCGCCGTGGCGTATGTCGCCGAGGTCTCGATCGCCGACGGCCGCCCGAAAGTGCATCGCGTTACGGCTGCCGTGCATTGCAACCTGCCCGTCAACCCGCGCACGATCGAGGCACAGGCGATGGGCGGTTTGGTGTTCGGTTTGAGCATGGGTTTGCCGGGCTTCGAAATCACCCTGAAGGACGGTGTGGTTCAACAGTCGAATTTTGCCGACTACACGCCGGCCTACATGGCTGATGTGCCGCATGTCGAGGTCCATGTATGCCCGAGCGCGGCGCCGCCTACCGGCATCGGTGAGGTCGGCGTGCCGCCGATCGCGCCGGCTGTCGCCAACGCCGTGGCCGCGTTGACGCGACAACGCATGCGACGCCTGCCGTTTCCGACCCTGAATACGGCGTAAGCGGGCCCGCGCGTCATCGGTTATGCTCGTGCGATGACCCGACGCATCAACATTTCTGCCGACGACATCGAACTCACCGCCATGCGCGCCCAGGGCGCAGGCGGGCAAAACGTCAACAAGGTGTCGAGCGCCATTCATCTGCGCTTCGACATCCGCGCCTCGTCGCTGCCCGACGACGTCAAGCACCGTTTGCTCGCCCTTGGCGACCAGCGCATCACACGCGACGGGGTCGTCATCATCAAGGCCCAGCAGCACCGCTCGCAGGAGCTGAATCGCGAAGACGCCATTGCGCGCCTGTCCGCGCTCGTGCAGAGCGTCGCCCTGCCGCCCAGAAAACGCGTCCCCACCCGCCCGACGCTCGCCTCCAAAACCCGCAGGCTCGACGGCAAGACCCAGCGCAGCCAGGTCAAGGCCGCACGCGGCAAGGTACGCGGCGCGGACTTTTGAGGGGGAAACGACAGTTTTTTGACATGGCGCCTCCACGTTGCGGTTGCAGCGTAAATACAACAGTCGGCACCGCTGACGCCCCGGCGACGGCGCCATGCAAGCGGTCCGGCCCAAGCCTGACGGGCGTTGCGCTGCAAGCGTCATTCGCTTTAACATCGCTTTAACATTATTTTGCGGCGCAATCTGGTAGCATCCGCTCCCGTTACCGCCAGATTCTTCGCTGGCCGGTGTTTCACGCCGTAAAACCCGGCCTGGCGGGCCGGTTCCGGCATCCCATTCCGATTCACCCCTCACCCCGGAGAGGCTTGATGACGCGCGTTGCCCGTCCGTTCATCCCCGCCACCGCTCGACGCTTGCTGCCCAATCGCTGGGACTTTGTCGCATTCCCGCTGATCATCGGCTTCCTGCTGGTCAGTTCAAGCGGGATACGACAGACGTTCGGGCCGCTCGCCGCGCTTCAACTCGAAACGATCTCGCTCGATCCATCCAATCTTCCCGAATACGCACTGCGCACCACCCTGCGCATGCTCGCGGCAATGGTCGCTTCGCTCATCTTCACGCTCATCTACGGTACGCTGGCCGCCAAGAGCCGCCGCGCCGAGAAGCTGCTCGTACCGTTCCTCGACATCCTCCAGTCGGTACCGGTGCTCGGCTATATCTCGTTTACGGTCACGTTTTTCCTCGCCCTCTTCCCGGGACGCGTACTCGGCGCGGAATGCGCGGCGATCTTCGCGATCTTCACGAGCCAGGCGTGGAACATGACGTTCTCGTTCTATCAGTCGCTACGCACTCAGCCCCGCGACTTGTGCGAGGTGGCCGTCAATCTGCGCCTGTCGTCGTGGCAACGCTTCTGGAAGCTCGACGTGCCCTACTCGATGCCCGGCCTGATCTGGAACATGATGATGAGCATGTCCGGCGGCTGGTTCTTCGTGGTCGCCTCCGAAGCCATCACGGTCGGCGACAAGACCGTGACGCTGCCCGGTATCGGTTCCTATCTCGCGACCGCCATTGAACACCGTGACCTGGGCGCCGTGGGGTGGGTGATCCTGACCATGACGGTCGTCATCGTCATCTACGATCAGTTCCTGTTCCGCCCGATGGTCGCCTGGGCCGACAAGTTCCGGCTCGAAGATACGTCGTCGCAAGCCGCGCCGGAATCGTGGGTGCTCAAGCTGATCCAGCGCACGCGCGCGATCCAGCACCTGTTGCGCCCATTCGGCAAGCTGCTGCGCAAGATCGCGCGCGCACGCCTGAACGTGTCGCTGCCGGCCGGCATCCATTCGTCCGCCCAAACCCCGCTGTCGCGCACGATCGACTGGGTCTGGGGCATCGCCATCGTCGCGCTTGCCGTCTTCACGGCCTGGAAGATCATCAGTTTCGTGCTAACGGAAGTCGACGGCTTCGAAGTGCTGCGCGTATTCGGCCTCGGCTTCATCACGCTGATTCGCGTGGTCCTGCTGATCGCGATCGCCTCGCTCGTCTGGGTGCCGCTCGGCGTGATGATCGGGCTGCGTCCGAAACTGGCGGAACGGATTCAGCCGCTCGCCCAGTTTCTGGCCGCCTTCCCGGCGAACCTGCTGTTCCCCATCTTCGTCGTGGCGATCGTGCATTTCCACGCGAATCCGGACATCTGGCTCTCTCCGCTGATCGTGCTTGGCACGCAGTGGTACATTCTTTTCAACGTGATCGCCGGGGCGACCACCTTCCCCAACGACTTCCAGGAAGCGGCCACCAACTTCCGCATTCGCGGCTGGCAATGGTGGCGGCAAGTCATGCTGCCGGGCATCTTCCCGTATTACGTCACTGGCGCGATCACCGCCTCGGGCGGTGCGTGGAACGCGAGCATCGTGTCCGAGTTCGTGACGTGGGGCAACGAAAAGGTCGCCGCGCACGGCCTGGGCAGCTATATTGCCCAGACGACTGCCGCCGGCGATTATCCGCGCATCCTGCTCGGCATCGCCGTCATGTCGCTGTTCGTCGTATTGTTCAACCGTTTGTTGTGGCGTCCGCTCTACGCCATTGCCGAAAACAAGCTTCGCCTGAATTGAGTCCGCCATGCCCAACGATAGCCAAATGTCCATCGGACAAGATATCTTCTCGCTCGCCAACGTCAGCCGCGGCTTCAGCAAAGGCAGCGACGAACGTCTGGTGCTCGACGGCGTCAATCTGCAACTGCGCGAAGGTGAGATCGTCGGCCTGCTCGGCCGCTCGGGCTCCGGCAAGTCGACCCTCCTGCGCATCATCGCCGGCCTGATTCAGGCCAGTTCGGGCGAGATCCGCTACAAGGGCGAACAGCTTGACGGCCCGCCGGAAGGCGTCGCAATGGTGTTCCAGACCTTCGCGCTGTTTCCGTGGCTGACCGTGCTGCAAAATGTGGAAGCGGGCCTCGAAGCGCTCGGCGTCGAGCCGCGCGATCGCCGCCAGCGTGCGCTGGCGGCGATCGACCTGATCGGTCTCGACGGTTTCGAAAACGCCTACCCGCGCGAGCTTTCGGGCGGCATGCGCCAACGCGTAGGGTTTGCGCGCGCACTCGTCGTCAACCCGACGCTCCTGCTGATGGACGAACCGTTCTCAGCGCTCGACGTGCTCACCGCCGAGACGCTGCGGACCGATTTGCTCGATCTGTGGAGCCACCGCCAGTTGCCGATCAAGTCGGTGCTGATCGTTACGCACAATATCGAGGAAGCGGTGTTCATGTGCGATCGCATCCTCGTGCTGTCGTCGAATCCGGGCCGAGTGGTGGCCGAAACCAAGGTACCGTTCCCCCACCCGCGCAACCGCCTCGACCCGGCATTCCGCAAGATGGTCGACGACATCTACGCGCTCATGACCGCGCGCCGTAGCGCGCACACGACGCAGAAGGTGAAGCTCGAACTCGGCAGCCCGCTGCCGGAAGTGTCGACGAACCTGATGGCCGGTCTGCTCGAAGCATTGGAGGGGGCGCCATACAACGGCAAGGCCGACATGCCCGAGATCGCGCAGACGCTGCTGCTCGAGGTCGACGACCTGTTCCCCGTGGCGGAAATCCTTGAGCAGCTTGGCTTCGCGGAGCTCAAGGAAGGCGACATCCTGCTGACCGCCGCCGGCAAGCGATTCGCCAGCGAAGGCACGCAGGCGCGCAAGGTCCTCTTCGCCGAACACCTGCTGCGCAACGTGCCGCTGGCGGCGCGCATCCGGAAAGTGCTGCAGGAACGCCGCGGGCAGCGGGCGCCGCGCGTGCGCTTCGAGCAGGAGCTGGAGGATTCCTTGTCGGACGGCCTCGCCGAGGAAACGCTCGACACCGTCATCAGTTGGGGCCGTTACGCCGAGATCTTCTCGTACAACGACCACACCGAAACGTTCAGCCTCGAGGACGTGGAAGGCGCGATCTAGAACGCGTATCCGAGCCCGACCATCCAGACCTGCTGCGTCGTACGCGAATCGGGCTCGTAAGCCGTAATGCCCGGCGTCACCGGCGTCAGGTCGGATCGGCCGTACTTGAAGCGCGTCCATTCGTAGCTTGCATTGACGTGGACATTGCGCGCCACGGCGTAGTCGAGCCCCAGACCCGCGGAATACACCGGCTTGTTGCCGAGGTTGAACGTATTGGACGAGCCCGACAGCGTCATGTTCGCGCCGACCATCGTCCCCGCCCGCACGTCGGCGTTCGCCACCAGGCCCGGCGTTACTTCGAACTGCCCCATCAGCCCCGCGCTCACGACGTGATGGCGGTAGCGCTCGTAGAATCCCACGGGATTGCGCGTGCTGTCGCGGATCCAATCGTGATACGTGTAGCTGGCGTAAGGCGTCAGCTGCGCGCGGCCGGCGGCGAGCGGAAAGGCACGGCCCACCTTGAGCGTGAGATCGGCCGTCGTGCTGCGTGTGTCCATCTGGTATGACGGCACCACCACGCGGCCGCGATTGTCTTGCAGATAGCCGTTGTATTGCGTGTTGCCGCGCGCGAAGCGCAACGACCCCGCCGCATAGATATTCGATAGTCCGAACACCGTCCCTTGCGCCACGCCACCGAGGGCACCGGCAAACTGCGTACCGCTTTCCGAATCGCTGCGGGCCGCGTCGATGCGTTCGTCGTACTGGAGATGGTGGCCGCCCAAGCCCGCCCAGACCTGATTGTTGGCACGCAGGATCGCCTCCTGGGCATTCGCGTCACTTGGCGCGTAGATCGCGCTCGCGGCCCCCAGACAGGCACAGACTGTCAGGCAGACTGTTTTCGGCATCATGGCACGTCCCTCCCAGGCGTGTTGGACCGACCTTCGTTTTTGGCATTGTTTCAGGGCCGTGAGTCGCGCGCAAGCGATTCGAAGGGGAATTCACGATCCTTCGTATCGCGCGTATTCAGAACTTCGAAGCATCCGGGCGATACCGGGTCATGCACGCCTCGAGCGTGACAAAAACGCGACAAATATTAGTGTAGATACCAATTCGCACACTGATTTCAGCAGTCGCATAATCATTTCAGAGCGCACCTGACGTGGGTCGGGGCCCACGGCATGACTCTCGTGCGCTCGCTGCGCGGCCACGTGCCGTAGAACGACTGCATCATGAGCTACTATCATTCCAAAGAAGAAAGCCACAGCCGGGCCCTTCAATTCACGTCGGGCTACCGCTTGCGCCGCCGTACGCTCGCCGTGACGGCCGCGGTCCTCGCCGCGCTCGTCTACTACGCGCTCCACGGCCCGCGCTAAGCACCGCGCAGCGTCGCATACCGCTGCGCGGTCATGGAAAAGGCCGGCGGGATACCCCGGCCGGCCTTTCCTTCGTTTCTCCCCTTGCGACTGCGACCACCCTTTGCCGGCGCCGCTGTCCTCGCTGTGCTCAGGCGGCGTCGCTCAACACCGGCGCATGCCAGTCGAGCGGCACGTGGGCAAGCATATCGTCGACGATCGCCGCCAGATCGTATTCGGGACGCCAGCCCCAGTCGTAGCGTGCATGCGTGTCGTCCAGCGTGTGCGGCCACGTCTCGGCGATCTCCTGACGGAAATCCGGGGCATAGCGCACAGTGAAGCCCGGCGCGCGCTTGGCGATCGCCGCCGCCAGTGTCGCCGGATCAAAGCTCACGCCCGCCACGTTGTACGAGGAACGCACCCGGATCGACGCCGCGTCCGCCGCCATCAGATCCAGTGTGGCGCGCACGGCATCGGGCATGTACATCATCGGCAGCGTGGCGTCTTCCTTCAGGAAGCAGGTGTACATTTCGCCGCGCTTGGCCGCCTGGAAAATGTCGATCGCGTAATCGGTCGTGCCGCCGCCCGGCGGGGTCTTGTAGCTGATCACGCCCGGATAGCGAAGGCTGCGCACATCGACCCCGAACTTCGCGAAGTAGTATTCGCAAAGGCGCTCGCCGGCCTGTTTGCTGATGCCGTACATGGTCGTCGGGTCCATGATCGCCAGTTGGGGCGTTTCGATCGCCGGCGTATGCGGCCCGAACGCGGCGATCGACGACGGCCAGAACACGCGCAATCCCGGCCGCTCGCGCGCCAGTTCCAGCACGTTCAGCAGGCCGTTCATGTTCAATGTCCAGGCCTGCATCGGGCGCGCTTCGCCCGTGGCCGACAATAGCGCCGCCAGATGGAAGATCTGCGTGATGCCATGACGCTGCACCAGCGCGCTCAGTCGCGCCGCGTCGAGTACATCGAGCGTTTCGTAGTGCACCGGATGGCCCGACGGTCCCGGCGCAATGTCGGTGGCGACGACGTATTCCGCGCCAAAACGTACGGCGAGCGCGTCAACAAGTTCGCTGCCGATCTGACCGTTCGCGCCGATGATGAGGATGCGTTCCATGAGGGGTACCTTATTTGAGGATGCCGAGTTCGGCGCCGGCCTGCGCAAACGCGGCCAGGGCCCGGGTCAGGTGTTCGCGCGTATGTGCGGCGGACATCTGGACGCGCACGCGTGCCTGCCCGAGCGGCACCACCGGATAGAAGAAGCCGGTCGCCAGCACGCCGAGCGCGTAGAGGCGCTGGGCGAAACGCTGGGCCAGTTCGGCGTCGAACAGCATGACCGGCACGATCGGATGCGTGCCCGGCTTGATCGTGAATCCGAGCGCGGCGATTTCACGGCGGAAGAACGCAGTATTCTCGTGCAGACGATCGCGCAATTCGGTGGATCGCTCGAGATCGTCGAATACGGCCAGCGAGGTGCCGACGATCGCCGGCGCGAGGCTGTTCGAAAACAGGTACGGACGCGAACGCTGGCGCAACGTTTCAACGAGTTCGCGGCGGCCGGCGGTGAAGCCACCCATAGCGCCGCCAAGCGCCTTGCCAAGCGTGCCGGTGATGATGTCGATGCGGCCAAGCACGCCGTGAT
The DNA here is from genome assembly GCF_902459695.1 of Pandoraea terrae. Taxonomy (GTDB): domain Bacteria; phylum Pseudomonadota; class Gammaproteobacteria; order Burkholderiales; family Burkholderiaceae; genus Pandoraea; species Pandoraea terrae. The sequence continues at coordinate 6,051 of NZ_CABPRZ010000005.1, read as the reverse complement.
GCTCGTGGGTGCCGCGGCCGGTCTTGCCCATGAATCCGGTGGCGTGACATTCGTCGATCATGACCAGCGCGCCAAAGCGCTCGGCCAGCGCCACGATCTTGTCGAGCTGCGCGATCGTACCGTCCATCGAAAACACGCCGTCGGTGACGATCACCTTGTGACGCGCGCCCGATGCAGCCTCCAGTTGCCGCGCCAGGTCGTCCATGTCATTGTGCTTGTAACGGAAACGCCCGGCCTTGCACAGCCGGATGCCGTCGATGATCGACGCATGATTGAGTTCATCGGAAATGATGGCGTCCTTTTCGTCGAACAACGGCTCGAATACGCCGCCGTTGGCGTCGAATGCTGCGGCGTACAGGATCGCGTCGTCGGTGCCGAGAAACGCGGCGATGCGCGCTTCAAGGGCCTTGTGAGGACCTTGCGTGCCGCAAATGAAGCGCACGGACGACAGGCCGAAACCGAATTCCCGCAACGCCTTCACGCCCGCTTCGACCAACGCCTCGCTGCCCGACAACCCGAGATAATTGTTGGCGCACAGATTGATGCGCGCCACGCCGTCGTCGCACATGACTTCGGGCCCCTGGCGCGACATCAGCACCCGTTCCTGCTTGAACAGGCCTTGGCGGCGCGTGTCGTCGAGGCGTTCGGCCAGTTGGCGGTAGAAACCCTCGCGGGCGGTGTCGGTCATGATGCGGTCTCTCCGGGATAGCATGCCGCCCGGGGCGCACGGCACGGTGCGGGTCTGCTACCATGCCGGCATTCACCTTAGCGGAATGTGTGCTTTATATTGAACTTGTTTCAATATATTGGAAAATTCTAATATCCAGGAAAGCATATGGCAAGCACTCCTTCATCGGCGCCCCCGCCCCCCCCCCACGCCGCCCCGCCGCCGGTCGGCGACATGATCCAGCAGTTGCGCAAAGAGCGCGGCATGACCCTGGAAACACTGTCGCGCGCTTCGGGCGTGTCCAAATCGATGTTGTCGCAGATCGAGCGCGACAAGGCCAACCCGACGATCGCGGTCGCGTGGCGATTGGCCAACGCCCTCGGCGTACGGCTGGATCAGTTGCTGGGGGGGCCCGGCGGCGACCCGGAACCGGTCCGCGTGATGGGGAAGCACGAGATCCCGACGCTGGACGGCGGCGATCATGCCTATCAGTTGAAAATCCTCGGTCCGATGGACCTGGCAGGCAAGTTCGAGTGGTACGAGCTGACGCTACAGGCCGGTGCGGCGCTGGTCTCGGACCCGCACGACCCGGGCACGCGCGAGCATTTCACGGTGTTCGAGGGGCACGTCGACGTGGAAGTCGAAGCGTTTCTGCGCAAGGTGAAGCCGGGCGAGACGGCGCGTTATCCGGCCGATCGCGCACACGCGATCCGCAACACAGGCAAGGGGGTGGCGCGCGGACTGTTGGTCGTCATCCACGGGTAGGCGGGCACGCGCCTGACATCGGCGCTACCGCGGCGTCGATCAGCTGGCGTGCCACCTCCGGCAACACGCGCAGCGGACCGCAACCCGGACCGTAGGTCTGGCTCGCCGCATAGGCGCCGTCCAGGATCAAGCCCAGCATGTCGACCAGGCGCGCCGGCTCGCGTGCGCCGGCCGCGTTCACCAGATCCGTGAGGCGGCGCACGACCTCCGACTTGTATTCCAATACCTGCAGGCGCGCCGGATGCGCCGGGTCGGGGAACTCCGCCGAAACGTTGACGAACGGGCACCCGCGATAGCCCGGCGCCGAAGCCCTTTCCGACAAATCGACGAAAATCTGCAGCAACTGCTCACGCGGATGCCCCGCACGGCTTGCAATGCTCCGGTCGATCTTGCCCAAACTCTCGTCCTGCATGCGCTTCAGATACGCAAGGATCAGCTCGTCTTTCGACGAGAACTGGCGGTAAAGGCACATCTTGTTGACGCCCGCCCGCTTGACCACTGCGTCGACACCCACGGCGCGAACGCCCTCGGCGTGAAACAGTTCGACCGCGGCATCCACCAGATATTGCTGCGCCACGCCGGCCGGCACGACCTGGCGGGTGCGCTTGCCATGCGATTCGCCCGGCACGCCCTCCGGCTTTTCATCCGGTGTGTTCGTCATGATCGTTGCTCTCCGTCAAATCGCCGCCCGCCCCCGAAAGCCAGCCGCGAACGTCAAAAGTCAATTTTGATGCTTGACATGTTACCGATCGGTTCATAACATAGCAAGCTCATGTTACCGATCTGTCACAAACCTTCAGGGCAATGCCCCATAACGCATAAGCGCCATGTGCGCCAGAAGGATTCTCGCCGATGAAAGCCCTCGCACAACGGATCAACGGGCGGTTCCACTACGGATGGGTCGTGGTGGCCGTGATTTTCCTTGTTCTACTCGCTTCGGCCGGCATCCGCGCCACGCCCAGCGTGATGATGGTGCCGCTGGAACACGCGTTCGGCTGGAGCCGCGCCACGATTTCGCTGGCCATCTCGGTCAATCTCGCACTTTACGGCCTCACCGGCCCGTTCGCGGCGGCGGCCATGCAGCGTTTCGGGATTCGACCGACCGTCATGGGGGCATTGGTACTGCTCGCCAGCGGCACGGCGTTGTCCTCGCTGATGACTGCGCCGTGGCAAATGGTGCTGATCTGGGGCGTCATGGTCGGCAGCGGCACGGGCGTGGCGGCGGTGACACTGGCCGCCACGGTCTCGAATCGCTGGTTCCACAAGCACCGCGGCCTGGCGATGGGGATTCTCACCGCCAGTTCGGCCACAGGCCAGATGGTATTCCTGCCGATGATGGCGGCCGTGGTCGAGGCGTACGGCTGGCGCCCGGTGGTTTGGATCGTCGCGATCGTGGCGGCGATCATGCTGCCGCTCGTGGCGTTGCTGCTGCCGGAACAGCCGGCCTCGGTCGGGTTGCGCCAGGTCGGGGCCACGGCGGATACGCCGGATCCGGTGATGTCGCAAGGCAATCCTTTGACGACGGCATTGGCGACGCTGGCCACGGCGTCGAAGAAGCGCGATTTCTGGCTGCTTTTCTTCAGCTTCTTCATCTGCGGCGCGAGCACCAACGGCTATATCGGCACGCACTTCATCGCCATGTGCAGCGATTTCGGGCTGTCGGAGGTCAAGGGCGCCGGCATTCTCGCGGCGATGGGCATTCTGGATCTCGTCGGCACGACAGCGTCGGGCTGGCTTTCCGACCGCTATAACAGCCGCGTGCTGCTGTTCTGGTACTACGGACTCCGTGGTTTATCGCTGATTTATCTGCCGTATGCTTTCGGCCTGGATTTCTTCGGCTTGCCGGTGTTCGCCCTGTTCTACGGTCTGGACTGGATCGCTACGGTGCCGCCAACGGTGCGTCTGACGAACGATGTGTTCGGCCGCGCGATGGCGCCGATCGTCTTCGGCTGGATCGTGGCGGGCCATCAGTTGGGCGCGGCGACGGCAACGCTCGTGGCCGGCATGATGCGCGCCACGCTCGGCAATTACACGATGGCGTCGATGTTGTCGGGCGGCGTGTGCATTCTCGGCGCGGTGATGGTCCTGCGCATTCATCGCCGGGCGCCGGAAGCAGCGACACCTGCACACGCATAACGGTCATTTTTTTTTACAGGAGCAAGACGATGACGGACTCGTTGCAAACGCTATCTACCGATCTATTCGAACCGTATCAACTCGGGCCGCTGACGCTGGCCAACCGGGTGGTGATGGCGCCGCTGACGCGCAGCCGCGTCGGCGCGGGCGACGTCCCCGGCCCGATGAATGCCGAATACTATGCACAACGTGCGTCGGCCGGCCTCATCATCAGCGAGGCGACCAATATTTCGCAGCAGGGCAAGGGGTACGCGTACACGCCTGGCATCTACACCGATGCGCAAGTCGCCGGCTGGAGAACCGTGACGGACGCGCTGCATGCCAAGGGCGGCAAGATCTTCTGCCAGTTGTGGCACGTGGGCCGTATCTCGCATCCGTCGCTGCAGGAAAACGGTGCGCTGCCGGTGGCCCCGTCGGCGATTCAACCGGCCGGCAAGGCGTTCACGGAAGACGGCTTCCTGCCGCACGTGAGCCCGCGCGCGCTGGAAACGGACGAGATCCCGGGCATCGTGGCGCAATACCGCCACGCGGCGGAATGCGCGAAGCGCGCCGGCTTCGACGGCGTGGAAATCCACGCGGCGAACGGCTATCTGCTGGACCAGTTCATGCGCGACAAGACGAACCATCGCACGGACCAGTACGGCGGCAGCATCGAGAATCGTGTGCGCCTCGTGCTGGAAGTCACGCAAGCGGTCGTCGACGTTTGGGGCGCGGATCGCGTCGGTATTCGTCTGTCGCCGATCAGCCCGGCGAATGACTGCGCCGATTCGAATCCGGAACCGGTGTTTACGTACGCCGTGGAGCAACTGAACCGGTTCGGCCTGGTGTATCTGCACATCGTGGAAGGCGCGACGGGCGGCCCGCGAGATGTCGAGAACGGCTTCGATCTGCAGAAGCTGCATCGCCTCTTCAAGGGCACGTTCATGGCCAATAACGGCTACGACCTCGCACTGGCGCTGGACGTGCGCAAGGAAAACCGCGCGGACCTGATTGCGTTCGGCAAGCCGTTCATCGCGAATCCGGATCTGGTCGAGCGCCTGAAACGTGGCGGTCCGTTCAATGCACTCGACAAGGCCACGCTGTACGGCGGGGACGCGCGCGGATATCTCGACTATCCGGCGCTGGATGAAGTGACGGCGTAGGTCGCCGCGCAAAATGCAGACAAAGCGCTCAGCGCTTCGTTGAAGTAACGGCCGGTGCATTTCGTGGATTGCACCGGCCGTTTCATTTTCATCGAAACGCCCCTCACATCGTGTAGTCGTCGAATCGAAACGCTGTAGCCGAAGTGAGCATGCCATGCCTCGTCAATCAATGCGCCCGCGCATATTGACTTACAAAACCGGCCAGCTGAATTCAATGCGTGCAAACTCGATACGCGCCGCCGACGCTCTGTTGAAGTCGGACGCCGCCACGCACAGCACCAGCTGAACGAAGTGCTGCGCACTGGCGTAGCGCCCGATGAACCGGTTCAGCACGTCGCCGAACAATGCGATATCGCCCGACCCCATGAAGCCGCTCGGGTCGAGCGTGACCTCGATCTCGACGCCGCGCCGCAGCCCGCCGCGCTCGAGCTTGTGCAGCAGCTGGTGGCGCACGTCGGTGATGGCCTCGATGCGGCGCCGGTTCGCCTCGCCACCCGTCCAGTCGTAGAGCGCCAGGGTCTCGCGCAGCACATCCGCGTCGAGCATCGACAACTGGTTCGGCGCGAAGTGCGACAACACCTTCCACTGGTAACCCTCGCCTTCGGGCGGATACAGCGGCATCGTCGGCGGGAGCAGGTTGCGGACTGCCTCGATGCCCGGCAGCGGCGCCGACGACGCCGTCAGCGACGATTCATGCAACGCCATGCGCGGCAGCCGCCCGTTGCAGGCCATGACGCGTACCGTGACATGATCGTCCGGCAGACTGCCGGGAGCGTCCCACGCCTGCCCGTCGAGCGTCAGCCACAGCTCGCGTGCGCCGGACGGCCCCCGGACACTGCGCGTATGGTAGTAGCGCTCGGGCGCTTCGTGGCGCAACATGCCGCCACGATGACGGAACGCGGCAAACGGCGCGTACGCGTGCTTGTCTGCCGTCTGATGGTCGATCGCCACCACGGACACGGCAGCATACGGCTCGATGTGCGGCCCGGCCGACGGCGGGCTCATGACCCGGTACTCGCGCTCATGCCGGACGGTCTGGATCGGCGCTGCGTCCAATTCGAACAGATTGATGACGGGCGTGCAATGCAGGCGGACGTTGGACGCAGCAACCGTGACCTCGCTTGCCAGCGGGCGCGTCAGCACGATCTCGAATGCCACCCGCGTTTCTCCCGCCGGCAGGCACGCGGCATCGAAGCCGCACAGGTCGATGAAGTGGAATTTTTCGGCAAACGTAAAGTATTCGAGCATGCCCTGCTCGGCATCGAGCGATTCGCCCGGCTTGCGCTCGTCTTGCGGCCACAGGCGCGTCGCCGGTCCAAAGCCTGCCGCTTGCAGCGTCAT
>NZ_CABPRZ010000004.1 GCF_902459695.1 Pandoraea terrae | reverse complement strand
TCACAGCGGCAACCTTCCGAAGGCCGTCAATTACCTGCACTGTGCCGGCCGGCAGGCCCTCCAGCGTTCCGCTCAGAGCGAAGCGATCCGTCACCTCGGCACAGCCCTCGAACTGGTCAAACGACTGCCCGACACGCCGGAGCGCACGTGCCAGGAACTTGAATTACTGCTAACGCTCGGGCCGGCCTTGACCGCCACCCGAGGTCAGGCTGCCCCGGAAGTCGAGGCCACTTACCGTCGCGCGCTGGCATTGTGCGAACAGGGTGGGCAAACGCCGTATTTCTTCTCGGCGCAGCTAGGATTGTGGGCGTTCTACCAATTGCGGGCGCAGTACAAGATTTCGCGCCCGCTAGCGGAGCGGCTGCTTGGCATGGCGCTGGATACTCAGAAGCCGGAGCAGCTCGCGGAGGGGCATCGTGCACTCGGGTCCACCAGTTTCCGTCTGGGCCAAATGGGTGTGGCCCGCACCCATATGGAGCAGGTGCTGGCACTGCAACGCCCGGACTACCCGGTATATGACTTTCTTCTGGGTTACGGGCGAGACCCGGCTGCACATGCCATGAGCACGGTAGGTTGGATTCTGTGGTATCTGGGTTTGCCGGATCTGGCCCGCACGCGCTGCCAGGAGGCATTGGTTCTGGCCAGGAACCGCCCCGATGCCTCCAACCTCGCGCTTTGCCTTATCTTCGCAGCCGAAGTGCACCAATGTCGGCGTGAGGTGCAATTGACCCGAGAATACGCGGAGGCCGCTATCGCAATTTCGTGTGAGCACGGGTTTCCCCTCTTTTTGGCGTGGGGAACCGTCCTGCAAGGCTGGGTCCTGGCCGACCAAGGCAGTCATGAGGCGGGGATTGCCCAGATACGCCAGGGCCTCGCTGACTACGCGGCGACTGGCGCGGCACTGGGAAGGCCGAACTTTCTGGCCTTGCTCGCTGAATCCTATGAGAAAGCCGGAGACGCCCACGCCGGACTGGAAGTTTTGAATGAGGCGCTAGCCTCGGTGGAGGAAACGGGGGAGCGGGTGGACGAAGCGACGCTGCATCGGTTAAAGGGGGAACTGATACTCCTGCAGCCAAGCGTGGGACCTCGCGCGTTCACCTGCGACGAAGAAGCTGAGGCTTGCTTTCACAAGGCGATCGCCGTTGCCCGTGATCAGGGTCTCAGGTCACTGGAGTTGAAGGCCGCGCTGAGCCTGGCCCGGTTGTGGCAACGGCAGGGAAAGAGGGACGCCGCGCGCCAGACCCTGGCTACGATCCATGGCACATTCACAGAGGGCTTCGACTGCGCTGACTGGCAACAAGCCAAGGCACTACTGGATGACCTGGCATGAACCAGACACGAGCGCGCTTCCTGGCACTGTGGTCGCGGTCCGGCGGCGTCCAGGCGGAAGAGGCCTATGCCGACCTCGCTCGCCACTACGCGGAGCCGACGCGGCACTACCATACCTTGCACCATATCCGCCGCTGCCTGCGCGATCTGGACTGGGCGCGCACGGAAATCCCCGATCCTGACGCGGTTGAGCTGGCGCTTTGGTGCCACGACGTGATCTATATTCCCGGTGCAGCAGACAATGAACAACGCAGCGCCGAATGGTTCCAGCGCCGGGCCGGCGGCCGGATCGTTGCATCGGACCGCATTGCTGTCATGATCCTGGACACAGCGCATACTCGCGTTCCGGCGGATCTGGCGGGTCGCTTCACCGTCGACATTGACCTCGCGGTCCTGGGGCGCGCGCGTGGGAGCTTTCGCCGCGACGCCGCGAACCTGCGGGCGGAGCGCCTTGACCTGGATGACGCTACCTACGACACTGCCGAACGCGCTTTCCTGAGCAAACTGCTGGCTCGCCTTCCCGTTTACCAAACCGAGCTGTTCCAGGCTCGCTTTGAAGCCCGCGCACGCCACAACCTGGCGTGGCGGTTGGCGCAGCCGGTGCCGCACTCGTCCCGACTTGTGCCCCTCAATGACGATCCTGCCGGCGCGTGAATGATTCAGCGAATGCATCCGCGGCCAATCGTGATCGTCAAAGAAATTCCTTTCCGATGTCAATGCTCGAGCGCTGGCCAACGTTCTCGTAGTTTTCCTCGATCCATGCCTCGGCCTGAACCCTCCCCTGGTCTCGCAGGAAGCAAAGGAAGTCCCAGTCGGCGTTGTACTTGCTCGATACACTGAGGGCACTCATCGTCTCATCAGACCTGATTGAGTGGATCAGCATTTCCTTCATTTCGCCCCGATCGACCTTGCCCTGTTGGATGAGCGAAGTCACGAAGGCAATCGCGCGCATCTCTCGCATGAGCGACGAGTTGAAGCTCACTTCATTGACCCGGTTGAGAATGTCGGCGGAAGTGGTCGGCACGCCATGACGTACGATCGGATTGATATGAACAATCACGACATCGTGCGTATTGCAGTGATAGATCAGCGGATAAATTGCCGGGTTTCCAACATAGCCGCCATCCCAAAAGTGCTCCCCATCGATTGACACCGCCTGAAACAGGGTTGGCAAACACGCTGAAGCCAGCACGGCCTCAATGCAAATGTCTTCGCTTGAGAAAATGCGTATTCTGCCGGTCTCAACATTGGTCGCACACAGATAAAGTTGTATCGGGCATTGCTGGCGTAACACCTCAAAATCGATCTGCTGCGCCAGCACGTCCCGGAGCGGATTCATATTGTTGGGATTGAACTGGTAGGGCGACAGCATACGAAGAACGATGTCCGCCATTGCATACAAGGGAGAGTGGTCCAGCCCGAAACTATGTGTCCCTTTGAGCCACGGCATCCAACGGAACGGACTGTACCTCAGCGCCGATTGCGCAATGGCGAGCCAGAATTCGTGCAGCGCCTCGCGCGCGCGGTCGTGCCCGCCTTGCAGCAAACCGTAGGCGAGCACGGTGGCATTCATCGCGCCCGCACTCGTCGCACTGACGCCTTCGATGGTAAGTCTGCCATCCTCGAGCAACCGGTCCAGGACGCCCCACGTGAATGCACCGTGCATCCCGCCACCCTGCAAAGCGAGTGCAATTGGCTTCTGTGCACCGTTACCGGTCTGCTTGCGGATTTGCCCAGCCATCCCAAAGCTCCTTCGTGGCGCGGACGGGCGCATGCGCGCCCGATATCGGCTTGCGCGGGGCGCAGCGCGTCGAATGACGGGATCCGCTGTCCTGAAGTGTAGTAAAGATGTGACGCTTGCGTAGTCGGGTGCCAGCCGACGTCCGCCCGGTCTGCCTTGATGCGCAAGTCGATTCGGCGTCTAATGGCCAAGAGGGAGGCCGAAAAGGTCAAGAGGTTATATGCGCTGCACAAAGTGCGGGTTCGAGAACCCCTTCGGAGCCAACTTCTGCGAACAGTGCGGGGCAAGGCTTGCATGGACCTGCCCGAGCTGTGGCCACGAACTGAGCCCCACAGCGCGGTTCTGCAGCGCGTGCGGCGCGCCCGTGGGCGAATCGCCACAGGCGCCGCCCGCCGCACCGATTCAATACACCCCGCCCCACTTGGCCGAGCGCATCCTGGCGGAGCAGGCGGCTCTGGAAGCCCGGGGCAGCGACACAACCGGCGGCGGTGAACGCAAGACCATCACGGCGCTGTTCGCCGACATGGCCGGTTCGACCGCGTTGATCCACGACCTGGACCCGGAGGAGGCGCGCCGCCTGATCGACCCCGTTGTGGCGCTGATGATGGAGGCTGTGCATCACTACGAGGGCTATGTGGCCAAGTCCCTGGGCGACGGGATCCTGGCTTTGTTCGGCGCGCCCATCGCACATGAGGACCATCCCCGGCGCGCGCTGTATGCGGCGCTGCGCATGCAGGAGGCGATGCGCCGCCACGGCGACCGGATCCGTCTGGAGCAGGGCATCCCGTTGCAGATCCGGGTAGGCATCCACACGGGCGAGGTGGTGGTGCGCTCGATCCGCAAGGAAGACCTGCACACCGACTACGACCCGGTGGGGCACACGATCCATATCGCCTCCCGCATGGAAAGTATCGCCACCCCCTCGTCCATTCTCGTGAGCGAGGCCACCCATAAGCTGACCGAAGGATATTTCGAGTTCAAAGCCCTCGGGACCACTCAGGTCAAAGGTCTCCGGGATCCGCTCGCGGCGTACGAGGTCTTCGGCGTCGGGCCGTTGCGCACGCGCCTGCAAGTGGCGGCGCACCGCGGCTTGGCGCGGTTCGTGGGCCGCCAGGCCGAACTGGAGCAATTGCACAATGCCTTGGAACAGGCCAAGGCGGGGCAGGGACAAATCGTCGGGGTGGTGGGCGAGGCCGGGGTCGGCAAGTCCCGGCTGTTCCATGAGTTCAAGGCCCGCTCCCAGCGCGGCTGTCTGATATTGGAGACGTTCTCGGTGTCGCACGGCAAAGCCTTTGCCTACTTGCCGTTAATCGAGCTCTTGAAGAACTACTTTCAGATTACTGCTCAGGATAGTGAGCGAACGTGCCGCGAAAAGGTCACCGGCAAGGTCCTGTCCCTGGAGCGCACGCTGGAAGACCGCTTGCCCTATGTGCTCTATCTGCTGGGCATCAGCGAACAGGGGTCGGCCCTGCCCGATATGACCCCCCAGATCCGGCGCGAACGTACCTTCGAAGCGATCACGCGACTGCTGGTGCGCGAAAGCCTCAATCAGCCCCTTGAACTCTTGTTCGACGACCTGCAGTGGCTGGACAGCGAAACCGAGGCTTTCCTCGATGTCCTCATCGACCGCATCCCGAGCGCCCGGATTCTCCTCCTGCTGAACTGCCGGCCGGAGTATCAGCATGGCTGGGGCCACAAGCGCGACTACACCCAATTGCGGTTGGATCCATTAGGCCAGGCCGACGCCCACGGGCTGCTCGCTGCCCTGCTGGGGGATGATCCCGCGCTCATGTCCCTCAAACTGCTCATCCTGAAGAAGACGGAGGGTAACCCGTTCTTCATGGAGGAGGTGGTCCAGACCCTGGTCGAAGAGAAGGCGCTGCTGGGCGAGCCCGGCCGGCGCCGCGTCGAGACCGCCCCGGCCGCGCTGCATATGCCGGCCACCGTCCAGGGCGTGCTCGCGGCCCGCATGGACCGGCTCGTGCCCGCGGAAAAGGCCCTGTTGCAGACCCTGGCCGTGATCGGCAACGCGTTTCCCTGGAGTCTGGTGAGGCAGGTCGCCGGGCAGCCTGAAGACGACTTGCGCTATTTACTGGCCGGCCTGCAGGCCGGAGAGTTCATTTACGAGCGGCCCGCCTTCCCTGAGGCGGAGTATGCGTTCAAGCACGCACTGACTCAGGAAGTGGCCGGCAACTCGCTGCTTACTGAACAGCGCAGCGTGCTGCATGAACGCACCGGGCGGGCCATTGAGGCGCTCTTCCATCGTCAGCTGAAGGACCATTGCAGCGAGCTGGCCCACCACTACAGCCTGAGCGGCAACATCCCGAAAGCGGTTGAGTACCTGCACTGCACCGGGCGCCAAGCCCTGGAGCGCTCGGCCCATCTCGACGCGATCCGTCATCTCGGTGCAGCCCTGGAACTGCTCAAGCGCTTGCCCGATACCCCCGAACGCGCGCGCCAGGAACTGACGTTGCAGGTTACGCTGGGTCCGGCCTTGATTGCCGCGAGAGGTTATGCCGCGTCGGAGGTGGAGACGGCCTATACCCGCGCGCTGGCGTTGTGCGAACAGAGTGGGGAAACGCCGCAGCTCCTCGCAATACAGGCGGGACTGTGGGGGTTCTATCAAAGGCGTGCGCAGTACAAGACTGCGCAGGCGCTGGGGGAACGGCTGCTTACCCTGGCACAGAACGCATCAGAGCCGGGACCCCTTGAGGAGGCGCATCGTGTGTTGGGAGCCACCTTTTATCGTCTGGGCGAACTTGGTATGGCCCGCGCCCACTTGGAGCAGGCGCTGGCCCTCCAGCGGGCGGATGAGCCACAGCACACCCATGCCTCTCTTTATGGGCAGGAGCCCGCGGTCCATGGTCTGAGTACCTTGGCATGGGTTTTGTGGCACCTGGGCTATCCGGACCAGGCCCGCGCGCGAAGCCAGGAGGCGCTTACGCAGGCACGAAAGTCACCTCGCCCCCTGAGCCTGGCCCTCGGCCTGGTTTTTGCGGCCGAGCTGCATCAATACCGGCGTGACGCGCAACTGACCCGAGAATGCGCAGAAGCCGCCATTACGCTGTCCACCGAACGGGGGTTTGCCTTCTGGTTGGCGCGGGGAACCATCCTGCGGGGGTGGGCGCTGGCCCAGCAGGGAAACAGTGAGGAGGGCACTGCTCAGATACGACAGGGCCTGAGCGCCTACCAGGCCACCGGCGCCGAGCTGGCTCGGCCTTATTTTCTGGCCCTGCTGGCCGAAACCTATGGGAAGGCGGGGCAAGCCCGGGCAGGACTGGGCGTGCTGGCCGAAGCGCTTGCCTTGGCGGGCAATACGGGCGAACGATATTACGAAGCGGAGTTGCATCGGCTCAAGGGGGAACTGCTGCTGGAACTGTCGAGCGCCCAGACCCGCAAGTCCACGGCTCGCGAACCGGCGCAAGCGTGTTTTCATCAGGCGATCGGGATCGCCCGTCAGCAAAGCGCCAAGTCCTTCGAGTTGCGCGCGACCTTGAGTCTGGTCCGCCTGTGGCAACGCCAGGGAAACATCGAGGCCGCGCGGCAGACGCTGGCCGAGGTCCACGGCGCCTTCACTGAAGGTTTCGATACCGCAGACTTGCAACAGGCCAGGACACTGCTGGATGCGCCGACATAACAGGATGGCCCCCCTGTTGGTGATCGAGGAAGCGGCCGCGCGTTTCCCGGCGGCTTCGGTCAGGGCCGTGCATCCTCCGGCTTGGTGCCCTTGGGCGCAGCAAAGCGGCTTTGCGCCGCGACGAGTTGGTCATCTGTGGTCGCTACCAGCCACAAACGTGCATGCTCCACGATGTGGCGGTTGTGGTCCTTCAACGGGCCCATGGCGGCAGCAGCCTTCCAGACCACCGGGCCAATTCGGCTTTTTCTGCCCGACGGCGCGCCCACCAGCAGGCAGTACGGTCCAAGAGGAAGCGATACGAACGGAAGGGCCGGACTGGCACGCACGCGCCAGTCGATGAAGGGCGCCTCGCTGATGAGCAGCGGTATGGGCAAGCCGTAAAGCACACTTAAATCGTACAGCGCCAGTTGCTCCCGCACGCCCGCGTAGCTGCGCCGGATATCGTCGACCACCGCCGCGCGGATTTCATCCTCAAACATGGGCTCCTGCGCATAGCGTGCAAAGGCCGCCTGGGCTTCCATCTGATATGCGCTGAACAGGCCGAGCTCCAAGCAGTCCGCCACTGCGCGCTGGACGTCCGCCACCGAGCCCGCTTCTTCCGGTTTTCCCAGCTGCGCGGCCTTCAAAAAACGGGCAAGTCCTGCCTCCTGGATCGCTGGACCCTCCACCGACGCGTCGTCGTCAACCTCCTTGTCGAGCGGCACGTAAACGTAGGCCTCGGCTGCAAAGCGTGACTTCTTGCCTTCGTCAAACTTGATTTCGCCGTCGATGCAGTCCAAATAGCGAGTCCCTATTCGGCCATGTTCCCAAACCCAATTTTTCAGGAGCGGACGTAGCGGATGCAGCCTGTCGTGATCAGCCATTGAAATCTCCAAGTGCCCCAGTCGAGGCAAACTATCCGGCACTTCGGGCGACAGGGGCCGAAGTTCTGCGACTGGGTGCCATCCATTCTACGACGGTCCTGCCGACACGCCGCCAGGTGGGTGTTCTCCCCAAGGGACTCGGGGGTGTTTCCCCCATGGTTGATTGCGTAACTTTGTGCATAAGATGAACTGATCCGTACGCGTGATATACGGTGCAGGCCCGCGACTGGCGGGACGCAGGGGGCAGCGCCGGAATCGACGCGAACGAAAGTTTTCATCATGGATGCGAGGGTGTGCGCGGCGGCTGCCTGTCATGCGGCCGCAATGACGCCAAGGGGCGCGGCGGCGATCGCTGCGCAGACGACGCCCGGTCCGCTCGGCTGGGCCGCCTCGCTTCGCCACGCCTTGCTCGCCGTGATTTGCGCGCTGGGCGCGGTTCCGGCCCCGGCCGCGCTCGCCGAGACACCCGCCAATGCAGGCGGTCCACCTGAGGCCGCGCGCGCCGTCAATGCCGCGAGCCGCACCGATCCCGCCATTTCTCCGCGCGACGCCGCCGTGCGCCAGGTCGTGCTGGGCATTATCAGCTTCACGCGCTGGCCGACGCCGCCCCCCCGCCTGCGCCTGTGCGTGACGGGCCGGCCCGACTATGCGCACGGCCTGGTCGACACGCTCCAGGCGGGCTCGACGCCGCTCGACGTGCAGCGCGTCGGCTTTGATGATCCCGCCGTCGGCGCAGCCTGCGACGTTGTCTATTTCGGCGATCTGAGCGACGAGGAGCGACAGCGGGTCAGGGCCGCCGTGGCCGGCCATCCAGTCTTGACCATCTCGGAACACAATCCGTCGTGCACCGCCGGCAGCATGTTCTGTCTCAATGTCGGTGACGAACGCACAACGTTCGACATCAATCTCGACGCCGTGGCGCGCAGCGGCGTACGGGTTCACCCGAATGTGCTCAAGCTTGCCCGGCCGCAGGTGACGCCATGAGACAGCGCGCCCCCCCCGCCTCCCCTGCGCGCACGCCGCGCTCGACGCTGCAAAGCGTGTTGCGCCGCGCGCACCTGCGCCTGGCGTTTGTCGCCGTCGCGATGGCCGCCGTGTCGTTGATCGTGGTTGCCGTGATCGCGCTACGTGCCTATGCCGGCAATAATCTGAATCTGATGGCCCGTTCGCTCGGCTACACGGTCGAAGCGGCACTGGTGTTCGGCGACCGTATCGCGGCGGCCGAGGCGATCGGGCTGATCGCCAACAAAGAGGACGTGGCCGAGGTCGTCGTGACAGATGGCCGTGGCCTGCCGTTCGCAGCGTGGCAGTTGCCCGCCGGCAGTGCGATCGCCAGGCTCGAGCGGGAGGTTGCCGACATTGCGCTGCCCGGGCCCGCGACCGCAGTGGTGCTGCATGACGGCGTCGTCGTCGGTCACGTCGAAGTGCGCGGCCAGGGGCACCAGTTCTTCGGCTTCCTGCTCGGCGGCGTCGGCGGCATCCTGGCCTGTCTCGCCGTCAGCGTGCTCGGCGCCTACGTCAGCGCGCAGCGCCTGCGGCGCAACATCGTCGCGCCGCTGCGCGCGCTGGCCCGCGTCGCCCACGCGGTGCGGCGCGAGCGTGCATTCGGGCAGCGGGTCGAGCCCGTGGCAATTGCCGAACTGAACCAGCTTGGAGACGACTTCAACGCCTTGCTCGACGAACTCGAAGACTGGCAAAACAGCCTGCGCGAAGAAAACGCCTCGCTCGAACACCAGGCCAAGCACGACGCCCTCACGGGCCTGCCCAACCGCGTGCAGTTCGAGTCGCGCCTGGCGCGCGCGCTCTGCGACGCCGCGGTGATGGGCCAGCGGGTCGCCGTGCTGTATCTCGACTGTGACCGTTTCAAGGAAATCAACGACTGCCTGGGCCACGAAGCCGGCGACGCGGTGCTGATCGGCATTGCGGCGCGGCTGCGCACGCAGGTGCGCGAGGCCGACCTGGTCGCCCGCCTGGGCGGCGACGAATTCGCCGTGATGCTGGCGCCAATGCGCGAAGCGGCCAGCGCCGGCCGAATCGCCGAGGGCGTACTGGCGAGCATGGCGCCGACGATCGTCTTGCCGGATGGCCGCACCGTGGCCACCATGATGAGCATCGGCGTTGCGCTGTATCCCGATCATGCGCGTGACGCGATCGGCTTGCTGCGCGCCGCAGATGCGGCGATGTACCGGGCCAAGCGCGCGCGGCCGGGCTCGTGGCAGTTTGCCGAAGGCGTCGTTGGACCGGCTTGACGCCATGGCCTGACGCTGCCGCCGAGGCGCGGCCGGGGCCGTCGCAAGGGTTCGAAACAGCCCGCGCGCAAAGCGCAAGCATTCGAGGAGGATGCGATGATGAGACACTTGTTTCCCGCAAGCATTCGGCGGATGTGCATCGGGAGTGCATTGCTCCTGTGCATGCTGCTCGGGGGCTGCCAGACGCCGCCGCTTTACCGCGGCCTGACCCAGACCCAGGTCAAGGCGCTGAAGTCGGAAGGATTCCAGGAGACCGAGCAGGGTTTCGAGTTCGGCTCGACCGGACCGATCCTGTTTGACTTCGACCGTTACGACCTCAGGCCCGACGTCCGCCGGATCGTCGAGCGCATCGGCCACACGCTCGTATCGGTGGGGCTCAACAGCGTGCACGTCTATGGCTACGCCGACGGGGTGGGCACGGACGCCTACAACATCCGGTTGTCCAAGCGCCGTGCCGAGACCGTGGCGATCGAACTGGTCGACACTGGCCTTGCTGCCAGCCACGTCGGCACCACCGGGAAAGGCAAGCGCGACCCGGTGGGCGACAACCGCACGGCCGCCGGCCGGGCGCAGAACCGCCGTGCGGCGATCGTCGTCTCACCGCCTTGAGGTGGCAACATGAGCCCTACGCCCCAAAGCTAAAGCACGCCGTGAGATGCCAACGCGAACCGCAGATCGTTGGCCCCGACGAACCTGTGCGCATGAAGTCCCGCTTGAATCGCGCCAGCGACGTTGGCCTCGCCATCGTCGATAAAGAGGGTTTCGGCCGCGGCCGCCCCGATTTGCGCCAGGCAACCGCGGAATGCCTGCGGGGACGGCTTGGTCACCCCCACCTCTGCCGTCGTGTGGACGGTGTTCCCGAAGACCTCGGCGACTTCGGGGCACAGATAAGCGATGTGCTCCGCGATCAGATGGCAATTGTTGGTAAAGACGGCCACGTGCTTGCGCGCGGCGACGTCCCTAGCTACGCGAAGCACATCGGTATCCGGCGTCATCGAAGCGCGCCTTGCCGCCAGCCAGTCGGCGAGCGTGATCGGACAACCGAGACGTTTGCCCATTTCGCCCAGGTATTCCGCGTCGTTCACCTCGCCTGCATCGGCGCGGCCTTCCAGGCCGGAATCCCACACGGCACGAATGACCGCTTCGGCCGACTGACCCACGACGGCCGCGATGTGCTCGATCCGGGCCGTGCGATCGTAACGGCACAGCACGCCGTCAAGGTCGAAAAGGACAAGCGATATCGTCGGATACATGCACTCGCTCCGGTCGGGGACATCGGGCAGTCGCTCACGCCGATATTTTGCCAGAAGCGCAGGTTCGCGGCCGCGGCTGCAAGCATGCCCCCGCCGCAGACTTACTTCGTCGGGATCGATGTCGCCCGGTCGACAGGAACGGCGGTAACGCTGTTCTGCGGCGAACCCTCGATAAGCCGGTCGGAATACGTCAGGTACACCAAGGTGTTCCTCGTCTTGTCGACCATGCGCACAATGCGAAGCCGCTTGAACAGCGGCGAAAGACTTTCCGAAAACACCTCCTCCTTTTCGGGCAGAGGGCTCGTGAACGAGACCGGGCCGACTTGCCGGCAGGCAATCGATGCCTCTGCCTTGTCTTCTGCCAGACCGACCATGCCCTTGAGTCCGCCGGTTTTCGCGCGGGACACATAGCACGTCACACCGTGGACCTTCGGGTCATCGTAAGCGTCCACCACAATCTTGTGGTCGGGGCCAAGCAGCTTGAACGCGGTGCTCACGTCGCCGATTTTTTCGGCATGTGCCCAACTTGCGGTCAATAGAAGCGCCAGCGCTACCACTTGTTTCATTCAAAAACCCTATCTCGGTAAAGTGTCAAATCTCGAACGGGGCGAAGCCCATCATCCATCGGCTAACGTTGCTGCGAAAAATACTCCGGCGCGACGACGCAACCAAGTCGGTAGCGCGAGGCGGGATAGGTGAAGCGCGCGAACGTGACGAGCGTGCCATGCGTCCAGGTGCGGCGATGCAGGATCAGGCACGGCTCGGACGGGGCGATCTCGAGCAGCGCGGCCTCCTGCGCCGATGGCATGCCGGCATCGACGATGTGCTCGACCTTGTGCAGCGGCCCCGTCGTCATCAGGTATTCGGAAGGTAACACGGTCGCGTAGTCCTGCTCGAGAAAATGCGGCGCCATCGCCGGATTGACATAGCGGTCCTCGAGTTGCACCGGCAGGCCGTTCTCGCGATGCACGCAGACGAGATGGAACACCGGGGCGCCAGGCGGCAGACCCAGGCCACTTGAGACGGCTGCGGGCGCCATCACGCGCTCGGCGCGCTGGATGGTATAGCTGTGTTCATGGCCGCGGCCGCGAATCTCGTCGCGGATGTGCGCGATCATCAACAACGTGGACTGCGGCTTCGGTTCGGCGACGAATGTGCCGACCGTCGGCACGCGCGTGAGCAGCCCCTCGTCCGCAAGTTCGCGTACGGCGCGGTTGACTGTCATGCGCGAGACGCCGAGCGTGTCGACCAGGGCCAACTCGGACGGGATCCGGTCGCCCGGTTGCCAGGTGCCGTCGGCCACGCGGGCACGGATGTGCGCCTTCACCTGTTCATAGCGTGAGAGCTGCGGCGCAGCGGCGCCCTTGGCGCGATCGGCGGCCGAAGATGGCCGGTTCGAGGTCGTGCGTTTCATCTTGTCTGTTCCCGGCATGACCCGCCGCGCGCCACCCCGGACCGCGCGTCCCACGGGCCGCGCTGCGCAATATAGACCGAACCGGCCGTCCGTACAAGCCGACCGGCTCGCGCAGGGCGGTTTGCCTTTGCGCGAAAGTATAGACCAATGCATGCAAATTTCCGGAAGACGGACGAGTTAGGGTATTGCCTAGCAATGGCCGCCAATGCCTTTATAAGCGGGCATCTGCGAGTGTTTGACCGCGCCTTTTTACGTCGCGCCATTTTTTCTGCTCTTGTAATTTCTTTGATGGTATATACCATCATTACAAACCGCCACCGAAGCTTGTCGTTCTCGGATGAACGGCCAAAAGGCCGCGCGGTTTGCCGCATCGATTCCAACAACACAAGGAGGCGCTCAGCATGTCAGTCGTGGAAACCCAGGCATTGCCGCCGGCACTCGTCGAGCAGTTCGACCGGGAAGGCGTGGTCGTGTTGCGCGGCGTGTTTGCCGACTGGATCGAACCGCTGCGCGAAGGCGTCGCGGCGTTGATGGCCGATCCTAGCCCGCTCGAGCGGACATACCACCCTGCCGACGGCTCCGCGCCGTTCTTCCAGGACCTTTGCAACTGGCAACGGATCCCGGCGTTCCGCGAGTTCGTCTTCGGCTCGCCTGCCGCGGCGCTCGCCGCACAGTTGATGCGCTCGCGCGTTGCGCGCTTCTTCCACGACCACGTCCTCGTCAAGGAGCCGGGTACGTCGGTTGTCACGCCGTGGCACCACGACAAGCCGTACTACTGCGTCGGCGGGGAGCAAAGCGTGAGCTTGTGGATTCCGCTCGATCCCGTCGCACAGGAAATCTCGCTCGAATGCGTGGCGGGCTCGCATCGCTGGAATGTGCTGCATCGGCCCAAGCGCTTCGACGGCACTGATCTCTATCAGAACGATGACGCGACCGAGATGCCCGATATCGAAGGGCAACGCGACCAGTACACGATCCGCCGGTGGGCGATGGCGCCCGGCGATGCGGTCGCGTTCGATTTCCGCACCGTGCACGGTGCGGCGGCCAACCTTGCCGGCGGCCACCGCCGCCGCGTGTTCTCGGCGCGCTGGGTCGGCGACGACGCGGTCTTCATCGATCGCCATGGCAAAGGTTCTCCGCCGCTCTCGCACCTCACGCTCAAAGACGGCGAGCCCCTTGATGGCCCCGATTTCCCTGTCGTGCTCGATCGCGCCCGCGCGTGATGCGTGCACCCCGCTTGGCTTGGCCCCATCCCGTCCCTGGAGTCCTCTCATGAAAACACGTGTGCTGGCCGGTGTGTCGATGCTCCTCGCTTCCCTGCTCGCCGGCGTCGCCCACGCCGGTTGTCTCGATGACGTAAAGGCAGCCGGTGTGCTGCGCTCGGGCAATGGCCTCATGGGCACGAAGCCGTTCGTCTGGACCAATACCGACGGCACCTACGGCGGCTTCGAAGCCGAATTGCTGCGCGAGGTCGGCCAACGGATCGGTGTGCCCAAGACCGAGTACGTCGTGACCGAATGGTCCACGCTGATCCCGGGCCTCAAGTCTCGCCGCTGGGACATCATCCTGTCGGCGATGTCGGCCACGCAGGAGCGCGTGCAGAGCGCCAATATCCAGTTCTCGAAGCCGTATTTCCTGATGTACGACCTGCTCATCGTGAAGGACGACTCGGCTGTCAGAAGCGTCGACCAATTGAAGAAGATGACCGTTGGCACAACGCTCGGCACCAACGACTCGCTCAACGCGCATCGTATGGCCGACGCCGGAAAGATTGGCCGCGTGCTCGACTTCAATACGTTTGGCGAACCGTTCCTGGCGCTGCAGAACGGCCAGGTCGACGCCGTCTTGCTTGATCAGGGCACGCTCTACGGCCAGCGTGAAAAGATGAAGAACCTGCGTGTCGTCGGTGAGCCGGTCTTCTATGCGCCCAAGCCCGAATGGGCGGCTGCCGAGGCGAAGGTCAGCTATCGCTTCGGCACCACGGCCATCGCCGTGCGCAGCGAGTGCAGCGACTTGCTCAATGCCGTCAACCACGCGCTCGACACGATGGAGGCCGACGGCACGCGTCAGCGGATCCTCACGAAATACGGGGTTTGGTCACCCGAGCAGACGAAGTTGACCAAGCAGTAAGCGCGGCCGACACACGTCGCGCGACCAGCGCCGGACCGCTCGCACGGTCCGGCCAATCGTCCCCTTGCTCCGTTGCCCCGCCCGCCGCCATCGCTCACAAGGAGCCCGCCTTGTACGAATTCTTCTTTGTCTTGTTCCCGCGCTATCTGCCCTTCCTGCTCGAAGGCGCGGCGATGACGCTCAAGCTGTCGTTCGCAAGCATGGCGTGCGCCCTCGTCATCGGCCTTGCCGTCGCGCTCGGCCGCCTGTCCGGCCGGCGCTGGCTCGACTGGCCCCTGCGCGCATACGTCGAGATATGGCGCGACGTACCCCTCGTCGTGCAACTGCTCGTGATCTACTTCACCTTGCCGCAGCTCGGGCTCACCCTCGAAGGCTTTTCCGCCGGCGTGCTCGGCCTGTCGTTGAACCTCGGCGCGTATCTGTCGGAGGTGTTCCGCGCCGCGATCATCTCGCTCGACCGCGGCCAGCGTGAAGCCGGCCTGTCGATCGGCATGTCGCGCACCATGGTCTATCGCCGCGTGATCCTGCCGCAAGCGTTACGCATCGCACTGCCAACGATTGGCGGGTATTTCATCTCGCTTCTCAAGGACTCGTCGCTGGTCTCGTTCATCGCCGTCAACGAGTTGCTGCGCCACGGCACGATGATCATCTCCGAGACCTTCCTGAGCATGCAGACCTACTTCATGGTCGCCGCGATCTACTTCTTCATGAGTTTCCTTGCCGCGCGCGCAGTGCGCTGGCTGGAGGCGCGGCTGACCCCGGCAACACGGCCCGCCTCGTCGGGTACCCAATCGCTGCCCGGCGCCGCCGGCGTCCACGTGGAGGTTCGCTCATGATGTCCGCTTCGAACAACTTGCGTGCATCGAATGTCGCGCATGACTATGTGCTGCAGGTCGATGGACTGCAGAAATCCTACGGCGAACACGCCGTGCTCCACCACGTCGATCTGCGCATCCGCCGCGGCGAGGTCACGTTTCTGATCGGGCCAAGCGGCGGCGGCAAGTCGACACTGCTGCGCTGTCTGAACTTCCTCGAAGCGCCATCGGCCGGCGCCATCCAATTCGCCGGCGAACAACTTTGCCATCACGATGGCGCCCGTTTTCGCATCGCACCTGAGCGGCGCCTGCGCGCGGCCCGCAGCCGCATGCCGATGGTGTTCCAGCAGTTCAACCTGTTCAACCACCGCACGGTGCTCGAGAACGTCATTGAAGGGCCGATCCATGTGCAGGGGCGGCCGCGCGAACAGGCGATCGAGGAAGCGCGCGTGATCCTGACCGAGATCGGCCTTGGCGCGCGGCTCGACTACTACCCCGAGCACCTGTCGGGCGGCCAGCGCCAGCGCGTGGCGATCGCGCGCGCCATGGCGATGAAGCCCGAGTTGATCCTGTTCGACGAGCCGACGTCGGCGCTCGATCCCGAACTCGTCGCCGAGATCCTCGAGTCGATCCGCCGGCTCGCTGCGGCCGGCATGACGCTCGTCATCGTGACCCACGAAATGGCATTCGCGCGCAAGCTCGCCGATACGATTCATTTCGTCGCGGACGGACGCATCATCGAATCCGGCTGTCCGGAAACGTTGCTGTCATCGCCGGGCGACAGCCGCATCGCGGATTTCATCCGTAGCATTTTGCATTGAGGCGTCGTCACGGCCGCGCGCAAGACGCGATCGCCGGCCGGATGACTGCCGCCAGGTGTGCGAACGCGGGCGCGATGGCGTCGTCCGGTACGCAGGCATAGCCGAGCAACAGCCCGCGGCTCGCCCGTTCTGGCGAATGGTAGTAGCGCGACAGCGCACGCGCGACGAGCCCCTCGCGCAAGGCCGCTTCGCTGATCGCCTGGTCGTCGCAATCGGGCGGCAAGTGCAGCACGAGATGCAGCCCTGCCTCGTGTGTCGACGTCGGCCAGTCGGGGCCGAATTCCCGCGCAATGGCCTCGCGCAGCAGACGCTGCCGGATGGCGTAACGTTGCCGAACGCGCCGCACGTGCGACGCGTAATGTCCCTGTTCAATGAAGTCGGCCAACACCGCCTGCTGATGCGGCTGACCTTCGCGATACAGTTCCGACAGGCCGGTGGCAAAGCGCTCGGCGAGCCCTTTCGGCAGCACCATAAAGCCCATGCGCAAGCCGGGGAACAGTGTCTTGGAGAATGTGCCGGTGTAGATGACGCGATCATGGCTGTCCAGCCCCTGCAGCGATGCCAGCGGCCTGCCTTCGAAGCGGAATTCGCTGTCGTAGTCGTCCTCGATGATCCACACGTCCCGCTCGCGCGCATACTCGAGCACCATCTGGCGGCGCGCCAGACTCATCACCATGCCGAGCGGGTACTGATGCGAGGGGGAAACCAGGATGAACTTGGGCGCTCGCGCAAAATGATTCGCGCTTGGCGCCAGGCCTTCCTCGTCGACGGGAATCGGCACGGGCTCGATGCTGGCGCTGCGCAATACGCCGCGTGCGCCCCAATAGCCGGGGTCTTCGATCCACGCCTGATCGCCCCGGTCTCCGAGCAGGGCGGCGATCAGATGCAGCGACTGGTGGATACCGGTCGTCAGCACGATCTGCTCGGGCTCGCAGCGCACCGATCGCACCAGGCGCAAATGTTCGCTCAAGGCGCGGCGCAGGGGAAGATAGCCGCCGGGCGGCGCGTACGTGAGCAGCGCGGGCGGCATGTTGCGCCAATGGCGATTGAGCAGCCGGGCCCAGATGTGATGGGGGAACAGCGACACATCCGGCACACCCGGCACGAAGGCGCCCCATTGCTGCATCGACGCGCTGGCGTTCGAGACCAGTTGCTCGCCGCGTCGCGACAAGGGAAGCGCCGTTTGCGCCGGTGCAGGCGAGCCCATGTCGCCGCGTTTGCGGCGCAAGCTCGCACCGGCCTCGCCGGCAAACACATCCGTGACGAAAGTGCCGCTGCCGCTCGCGGCGGTCACATATCCCTCCGCGAGCAATTGCTCGTACGCGAACAGTACCGTGTTGCGCGAGATGCCGACCTCGGTCGCGAGTTGGCGCGATGCGGGCAGCTTGCTGCCGGCCGGTAACGTGCCCGCGAGGATTTCCTGCCGAATGATGTCGTAGACCTGCCGATTCATATGCCGCGACTGCGCGCCGGCGACATGGGACGACGCATGTTCCAGGCGACCCAGCAGCAATTCGGATAACAGCGTGGCTTTCAAAGCGGCCCCATGAAGATGAATATATTTGGATCTATCAATGATACCAATCGTCGGTTAATTTTCCAGACGTGTGCTGACGTTCATTGAACGGCCGGCGCGGCCGGTGCCCCGGCCCGGGGCGATCACTGACTGGAGAAGACATGACGAACGCTGAACTGCTGCGCCGCAAGGACGCCGCCACGCCGCGCGGCGTGGGTGTGATGTGCAATTTTTACGCCGATCGCGCGCTCGACGCCGAGCTGTGGGACGTCGAAGGCAAGCGCTATATCGATTTCGCCGCCGGCATCGCCGTGCTCAATACCGGCCACCGCCACCCGCGCGTGATGGCTGCGATCCAGGCGCAGCTCGAACGATTCACGCATACCGCCTATCAGATCGTGCCATACGCCGGCTACGTGCAACTTGCCGAAACGATCAACCAGCGCACGCCTGGCGACTTCGCCAAGAAAACGGCCCTGTTCACCACGGGCGCCGAGGCTGTCGAGAACGCCGTGAAGATCGCGCGCGCGTTCACCGGACGGCCTGCCGTTATCGCCTTCGGCGGCGGCTTTCACGGCCGCACGATGATGGGCATGGCGCTGACCGGCAAGGTCGCCCCCTACAAGCTCGGCTTCGGCCCGTTCCCCGCGGACGTGTACCACGTGCCGTATCCGAACGCACTGCATGGCGTGTCCGTCGAGCAATCGCTGACTGCGCTGCAGCACTTGTTCAAGTCGGACGTCGATCCGAAGCGGGTGGCGGCGATCATTTTCGAACCGGTACAGGGCGAGGGCGGCTTCGTCATTGCGCCGGACGCCTTCGTCGCCGGACTGCGCGCCATTTGCGACGAGCATGGCATCCTGCTGATCGCGGACGAGGTGCAGACCGGTTTCGGCCGGACCGGCAAGCTGTTCGCCATGTCGCATTACAGCGTGTGCGCCGACCTGACGACGATGGCCAAGAGCCTGGCAGGCGGCATGCCGCTGTCGGCCGTATGCGGCCGTGCGGAGATCATGGACGCGCCGGCGCCGGGCGGGCTCGGCGGGACTTACGCGGGCAATCCCGTGGCGGTGGCTGCCGCGTTGGCCGTGATCGACGTGCTGGACGAAGAGCGCCTGATTGAACGCGGCGCGGAATTGGGCGCACGTTTGAAGGCACGGCTTGAAAGCGTTCGTCCGCAAGTGCAGCAGATCGCCGAGATCCGTGGCGTGGGCGCGATGGTCGCAGTCGAGTTCAACGGGCGCGACGGCCGCCCCGACGCGGACTTTACCCGGCGGGTGCAGGCGCGCGCGCTTGAGAAGGGGCTGTTGCTGCTGAGCTGCGGTACCTACGGCAACGTCATTCGCTTCCTGTTCCCGTTGACGATTTCCGACACGCTCATGAACGAGGCGCTCGACATCCTCGTCGACGCGCTCGCGGACTGACGAACGACCCTTCGGGTTGGCAACCCCGAGGGAACGCGCCCTGCCGGTCGTCTGGCACCTTGCCAGCCGACCGGCAGAGCACGTTTGCGAGCCCGAATCAGCGTGAACTAACGGCGCACGACACCCGGCAAAACGCACAGCATCTCGTAGAGCAAGTTTGCACCGAGCAGCGACGTATTGCCCGTCGTATCGTACGGCGGCGATACCTCGACCAGGTCGCAGCCGATCAGGTTGAGCCCATGGCACCCGCGAATGATTTCGATGGCCTGGATAGTCGTCAGCCCGCCGACCTCGGGCGTGCCTGTGCCGGGCGCCCAGGCCGGATCGATGCCATCGATGTCGAAGCTCAGGTACACCGGCCCGCCGTCGACCTTCTCCCTTACCTCGGCCATCAACGGTTCAAGCGACTTGTGCCAGCACTCCTCGGCCTGGACCACGCGAAAGCCCTGACGCCGGCTCCAGTTGAAATCGTCGGCCGTGTAACCCTGTGCGCGCAGCCCGATCTGCACCACGCGGTCACAATCGAGCAGTCCTTCCTCAACCGCGCGGCGGAACGTCGTGCCGTGCGCGATCTTCTCGCCGAACATGTGATCGTTGACGTCGGCATGCGCGTCGACGTGCACGAGACCGACTTTGCCGTACTTGCGCTTGATCGCACGCAGGATCGGCAGCGTGATGGTATGGTCTCCACCCAAGGTGAGCGGCACCACGCCGTGTTCGAGAATGCGATCGTACGCCTGCTCGATGATGCGTACTGCATCAAGCAGATTGAAAGTATTGATGGCCACGTCGCCGATGTCCGCCACCGACAGCGAATCGAACGGCGCGGCGCCCGTCGCCATGTTGTACGGGCGGATCATCACCGATTCCGCGCGGATGCCGCGCGGCCCGAAGCGGGTGCCGGCACGCAGCGACGTACCGATATCGAGCGGCACGCCGACAAACGCGGCGTCGAGTCCCTCGGGCGAGGGCAGATGCGGCAGCCGGAGCATGGTTGCGATGCCGCCGAAGCGCGGCATCTCATGACCGCCGAGCGGTTGGTGGAGAGTCTTTTCCATAGCGATGTTCACCTGTCGTCAACATGTCTTACGTGATGCATCATGGCGCGGCCGCAAACCATGAAAAATGGCTGGCGCAAAATATTCAGTTCAGGTATTTCTAAAGTATCGCGGTGCGCTGCGGCATCGAAGGCCATGGCCAAGCCGCGTTCCAGCCCACTTTCCGCCAGACGGAGCCTCGCTTGTCTACTGTCATTCCAGACGCTCGCCTGCTGCGCATCTTCACTTGTGTGGTGCGTCATCAGGGATTTGCCAACGCCCAGCAGGAGCTGAACCTGTCGACGTCGGCGATCAGCACCTACATGAGTCAACTGGAATCGCTGGTCGGCGTCGTGCTGTGCCATCGCGGGCGAGGCGGCTTCAGCCTGACGGTCAAAGGCGAAGAGTTTCATCGCGAGGCATTGCGCCTGCTCGGGGAAGTCGAGGGGTTCGAGCGATATGCGGCGGGGCTGCGGGGCGAGTTGCGCGGCAGTCTCAAGCTCGGCGTGCTCGACGCCACCGTTACCGACAAATCGCTGCCGCTGTCCGACGTGATCGGTGCATTTGCGCGCGAACATCCGGCCGTTCACCTGCATCTGCACGTGCAAAGCCCTTACGAGCTGCAGCTGAGCGTGTTGAGCAATCGTCTCGACCTGGCGATCGGCGCATTCCAATTGCGTATGAACGGACTGCTTTACCAACCGCTGTATCGCGAACAACACTGGCTGTATTGCAGTAATGCGCATCCGTTGTTCGAGGCGCAGCAAATTTCACAGGAAGAGATCAGCCTGCAACGGATGGTGGGGCGGGCGTACTGGAACCAGGTGGAACTCGTGCGGCACGGCTTTAAACGCACCGAGGCGACGGTCGACAACATGGAGGGCCAGCTGATCCTGATCCTGTCCGGCGCCTATATCGGCTTCCTGCCCGAGCATTTCGCGCAGCCGTGGGTCGAGCAGGGGCGGCTGCGGGCGCTCATTCCCGCGACGTATGGCTATCAGGCGCCGTTCTCGCTTGCGCTGCGGCGCGGGCGCGCCAAGGACCCGCTGGTACAGAAATTCCGCGAGATGCTCAAGCGCCAGCTCGACGCCTGAGGTATCGCTGACACGACGCTCAGGCCGGCACGGATTCCGTGAAATTGACGGCTGCGCCGGAAGCCGATTCGATGCCGATGAACCGGCGGACGCGCTCGGCGGCGGGGTCGCACCGGATCGTGTCGGGCGAGGCGGCGCATTGCACCACGCCGCGCTCCATGAACACCACGCGGTCTGAAATCGACATCGCAAAGTCCATTTCATGCGTCACGATGATCATCGTCATGCCTTCCTTCGCGAGATCGCCGATCACCTTGAGGACCTCGCCGACCAGCTCCGGATCGAGCGCCGAGGTCGGCTCGTCGAACAGCATGATGTCCGGCGCCATCGCCAGCGCCCGCGCGATCGCCACGCGTTGCTGCTGCCCGCCCGAGAGCTGATGCGGATACTTGTACGCGTGCGCCAGCAGACCCACCTTGTCGAGCAGCGCCAGCGCCTGGCGGGTGGTGGTTTCGCGCGTGCCGCGGCCGTGATAGCGTGGCGCCATGACGACATTGTCGAGAATCGTGCGGTGCGGGAACAGATGGAAACCCTGGAACACCATGCCGATA
Organism: Pandoraea terrae; assembly: GCF_902459695.1. Lineage (GTDB taxonomy): Bacteria > Pseudomonadota > Gammaproteobacteria > Burkholderiales > Burkholderiaceae > Pandoraea > Pandoraea terrae. The sequence goes on along the minus strand of NZ_CABPRZ010000004.1, from coordinate 324,231 downwards.
TGGCGGAGGCCGTCGTTCACACGCCGATTGCCGGGCCGGTCGCCCGCCGCGATGAATCGCTCGCCGAACAGCGTGATCTCCCCCTTGTCGATCCGCTCGAGCGCGTTGATCGTGCGAATCAGCGAGGTCTTGCCCGAGCCCGACGGGCCGATGATCGAAATGACCTCGCCCGTGCCGACGTCGAGGTCGACGCCGGTGAGGACTTCATGGTCGCCATAGCGCTTGTGCAGATGCTTGATCTGCAGTGCCAGCGGCGCGCCTCCGCCGTTGCGCGTTGCGGCGGCCGGCGGCAGCGGGGCGGCGTCGTGGCGCAGCGCCTCGAGCGCCGCATCGCGCAGCGTTTCGGGACGGCGTCGTGCGAGATCGAGGCGGCGCTCGACGTAGGACAGGACCCAGCCAAACACCGTGACGATCATCACGTAGAAAATCGCGATCGCGCTAAGCGTCTCCAGCACCAGAAAATTCTGCGAGTACAGGCGCTGCCCGACCATCAGCAGTTCCGTGAGTGAAATCACCGATGCGAGCGAGGTGAGCTTAACGCAGGTGATGAACTCGTTGACCATTGTCGGCAGCGCGATGCGGAACGCCTGCGGGATCACCACGAGCCGTTGCAGGCCGAACGCACGGATGCCCAGCGCCGCGCCTGCCTCGTACTGGCCCTTCGCGACCGACAGCAGCCCGCCGCGATGGATCTCCGCCATATAGGCAGCCTCCGTCACGACCAGCGCGATGAACCCCGCGATGAACGGATTGGACAGCATCGCGCCAGAGGCGGGAAACAGTTGCGGCAGATTGAAGACAAAGACCATCACCACCAGCAACGGCACGCTGCGGAAGAACCAGATATACAGCGACGCAGGCACCGCGAGCCAGCGCGGGCCGTACAGCTTTGCCGCTGCGAGCGGGAAGCCCAGGAGCAGGCCGAGCGTCCACGACAAAGCGCTGAGTTCCACCACGGTCACGCAGGCCTGCCATAAGGCGGGCAGCGTGAACAGCGACAGAAGATAAGCAAAATCGAAATGCATGGGAACCTCTTACTCAGAGCAATTGCGTGAACAGGCGGTGGCCGGCTCAGGAAGCGTTGGGGGGCGGCGGCAGCAGCTTGTATTTCTTGAGAATCGCGTCGTACTCGCCGGTCTTCTTCACTTGCTCGAGGGCACGCGTCAGGGCGTCATGCAACGCTGCGTTGTCCTTCTTGACATAGATGCCGAGCGTTTGCGGATAGATCAGGTCGGTCGACGAGACCACCACGCGCCCCGACGACTTTGCGGCCAGCGCAGTCGCTGCGCCTGCGATTTCCATCTGCGCCTGAACATTGTTCGCCAGCAAGGCCTGCATTGCCTCGGGCGCCGACGGGAACTCGCTGACGGTGATGTCGCCCTTGCCGTTCGCCTTGCAATAAGTTTGCGACAGGGAGCGAAGCTGGGCAACCCAGGTGGTGCCCTGTTCCAGGCCCACGCGCAGGCCGCACAGATCCTCGGGGCGCTTGGGCTTGAGCGATCCTGCCGCCGGCACAATGATGGCCGCGCCCGCTTGTGCGTAGGGAATCACGCGAGCCTGGGCGACCCGCTCGGGCGTCACGTACATGCCGGAGATGACTGCGTCATAGCGTCGCGCGTTGAGCCCGAGGATCAGGCCGGTAAAGCGTGTGTCGATGAAGCTTGCGCTGGCGTTCAGTTGCTTGGCGAGTGCGTGTGCCAGTTCCGGATCGGAGCCGACCACCTTGTCGCCCTCGAAGGATTCGAACGGCGGATAGGTGATTTCCATGCCGACCTTGAGTTGTCCGGGAGCCAATGTGACGGCTGTATTCTGTGCGAACGCGCTCACGTGGGCGAAGGCGCAGGCGGCACCGGTTGCGACTGCGAGGAGGAGGCGAGCCGTGTGACGTTTGAGAAGCATCGTATGTCTCCGATCTTTATCGTTGGCACTGCGGCAGGCCAAATGGCGAAAGCCGCGCCGAACGGGGCTTGGCGGACGCGGGGCCGTCAGGCATACCGCGCCGATGAAGGCCAATGGTGCATGCCCGCCCCGTCGCGAACAATCCGGGAAAATTAAACAATCAGTTTCGGGATTTCTGAAGTAATCGTCGGCCTGCAAACCCATGTGTGCAGGCCGCGCGAGCCCATCTGGCGTCAGCGGGACCGGGCCGGCGCGTGCTCGGCGTCCGTCGCCCACAGCGGCTGGGTCGCGATCCATTCGCTGAACCGGTTGACCTTGTCCTGGGTGGTGACGTTGTCGGGGTGGACAAAGTAATAGCTCGCGCCCGTCGTCACCGTCATTTCAAACGGCATGACCAGGCGGCCGGCCTCGATGTCCTCCTTGACCAGCGTGCAGTCGCCGATCGCCACGCCCAGCCCTTGCACTGCCGCGCTCGTTGCCATGTCGAGCGTTTCGAAATTCAGCCCGCCCGACACGTCGATGCTTTTCATGCCGACGTGATCGAGCCAGCGCTTCCAGTCGCGATGGTCGCGCGTCGGGTGCAGCAGCGTGTACCGCGTCAGGTCCGCCTCGGTGGCGATCGCTCCGCCGTTGGCCAGCTCGGGCGAGCATACCGGCGTCAACACCTCGTCGAACAGCCGGATCGAGTGGACGTTGCGGCCGGGCGATGAGCCATACACGATGGCCGCATCGTACGGCTCGCTCTCGAAATCGACCGTGTGCTGCCAGGACGTCGTGATCTGCATCTGCAGGCCCGGATGCTCCTTCTGGAAGCGCATGATCTTGGGCAACATCCAGTGCATCGCGCAGGTCGGGACTTTCAGCGCGAGATCCGGCGTTTGCCGCTTCAGACGGATCGACGCCTCCTCGATGCACGCGAGCCCCTCCTTGACCGCGGGCAACAGGCGCTCGCCTTCGGGCGTCAGCGTGAGCCCTTTGGCGCGCCGTTCGAACAGCGGCAACTGGTAGTAGTTCTCGAGCGACAGAATTTGCCGGCTGACGGCGCCCTGCGTGAGGCACAAATGCTCGGCCGCGCGCGTGAAGCTGCGGTAGCGCGCAACGATTTCAAAGACCTGCAAGGCATTCAAGGGGGGAAGCAGTCGCATTGCGGTTGTCCGGCATTCCAGGGGCGTCATCGTGCTCGCACACGGGGTCGTTCGGCACATCGATCGTCGCTGCCGGTCTCATGCGTGCGGCTCATGCGGTCTTGACCGATTTTGCGGTGGACGCGTCGCCCCGTTGAAATAGGGGCGACACATGCCGATCGATGGCTTTGGCGTCACATTAGGCCGCTTTTCGCACGTTTTCGGCATGGATGTAAACCCGAATACCCCTGCCGGCGCCACTCGGCGGGCTGTGTGGGCACCCTCAAGCCAGCCAAGCGATAGCGCGCCGTCATGAGAAAAAGACATGACGAGCATGCAAAGATTTCGTTTGTTGCGCGATTTTGTCTTTCCTAGAGTCCGTTCATCGGCAACGCGTTCGCTCCCTCCCCAACCGGCGGACCGCTGCCTCGTCGATCACCGGAGAGAACCATGCACGACATCAAATTGGGCAGAAGGCAGGCAATCAAGACCATCGGTGCGGCGCTGGCGGCGTCCGCGCTACCGACGCCGTTCATCCAGGCCCGCGCGCAGGACCGCAATTTTGCAGGCAAGACGCTGCGTCTGCTGACGTGGTCCGACGACACCGGCGCCGCCGCGTTGCGAAACATTGCCGCGACCTTCAGCGCCAAGACCGGCGCGAAAGTCATCGCCGACCGCGCCGACGGCACCTCCGGCATGGTTGCCAAGGTCAAGGCTGCGGGCGATCGCCCGACCTACGACGTGATCACGCTCGCGGGTGTCGGCGCCGCAGGGCTCGGCGATGCCGGCCTGCTGACCAAGCCCGACCTCGACAAGCTCCCGAACCTGAAGGAAGTCGCCCCCCAGTACCGGACCGGCGCCAACGGCTTCGGCATCGGCTATCTGCTGTGGTCCGACGGCCTCATCTACAACACGGCAACGGTCAAGACGCCGCCGACCTCGTACGAGGCGCTGTGGGACCCGAAATATGCGGGCAAGCTGTTCCTGCCGCCGCCCGAATGGGCCGAGGCAGTCGATCTGGCGATCATCGCCGCAAAACTGTCGGGCGGCTCGCAGCAGAACATCGAACCGGGCTTCAAGAAACTGGCGCTGTTGAAGGATCGCGTCATGACGCTGGGCGAGAACCCGAACCAGATTGCCGACCTGTTCCGCACCGGCTCGCTCGACCTCGGCGGCATCTACTCGCCGGCCTTCTTCCCTGAGCAGATCCGCAAGCCCGAATACAAGATGGGCGTGACCTACGGCATGAAGGAGGGCTTCGCCACGCAATTGATGTTCACGGTGATCCCGAAGGCGCATCCCGGCGACAGCGACCTGATCCACGCGTTCATCAACCACTCGCTCGATGCCGGCGTGCAAGGCCGCATGGCCGCCGACGTGCTCAACGGTCCGGTCAACGGCCGCGCCGTGATTCCGGCCGAGAGCCGCGCCTTCGTGCCGAGCCCGCAGCAAATCGCGGAAAAGGCCGTACTGCATGACGACAAGGCGCTCTCCCAGGTGCAGGCGGCCTGGATCAAGCGCTATACGCAGATCTTCTCGGCATGACCATGATGTCCGCTACTCCGACGCAACACGTCCGCGCGGGCGATCCGCGGGGACAGGGTGCCACGGCGCCGGGCGCGCTCCCGCCGCACGCGCGGCCGTGGCTGCTGCTCGCGCCGATCCTGGTGTTCCTGGCAGTGCTCACCGCCGCCTCGCTCGTCGTGCTGCGCATGAGTTTCGCCGAGTCGGGCAACGAATGGCGCAGTTTCACGCTGCAGAACTACGTGGAACTGGCGGACAGCTATTTCCTGAAATCGCTCTGGCTGACCTTGCGGCTCGCCGCGCAGAGCATGGTCTGCGCCGTAGTGCTCGCGATCCCGGTCGCGCTCGCGATGACGCGCACCGAATCGCGGCTTGCCCGCCGGTTGCTGCTCGCCGGCGTGCTGTTGCCGCTGCTGGTCAACCTGCTTTTGCAGGGCTACGGCTGGCTGGTCATCCTCGGCCCGGCAGGCCTGCTCAATCACGCGCTCATCGCAAGCGGCGCGATCGAACGCCCGTTGATGTGGCTGTATCGCGAACATGGCGTGCTGCTGGGCCTGATCCAGACAGCGTTCCCGCTCGCCGTGCTGCCGATGTCGAGCGCAATGCGCGCCGTCTCGGCGTCGTACGAAGAGGCTGCCGCCACGCTCGGCGCCACGCGTTGGCAAACGCTGCGCCACGTGGTGTTGCCGCTTGCCATGCCGGGGATTGTCTCCGGTGCGCTGCTCGTGTTCGCCTACAACGCGAGCGCCTTCGCCGTGCCGCTGCTGCTCGGCGGCCGCCGTGTGCCGATGCTCGCCGTGCTCGTCCACGATCAGGTCGCGCCGTTGCTGAACTGGCCCGCCGCATCCGCTTCGGGCGTCGTGCTGATGGCTGCGACCCTCCTCGTGATGACGTTGTCCCAGCGTCTTGCGCAACGCACGCAACGTCTCAAGGAGTCCGACGCATGAGCCCGTCTACGTCAACCCTGCGGCTTTGGCCCGCTGCCATGCCGGGCCGCCTCGGCGTGCCCACCGCGCTGCTCGCGGGGATTGTGCTGTTTCTCGCGGCGCTGCCGATCCTGACGATGATCGTCATGTCGTTCGGTGCCACGGGCACGCTCCAGTTTCCGCCGCACGAATACAGCCTGCAGTGGTATCGCGCCGCGTGGCACACGTTCGTCGCGCCGGCGGCCGGCGACGCGATGTCGATCGGCGACGCGCTGCGCACGAGCCTCCTCGTCGCGATATCGACGATGCTGATCGCCACCGCCGTGTCGGCGCCGGCGGCCTACGCGCTGAGCCGTTGCCGGTTTCGCGGCAAGCCGGCGGTTGAGCAACTGGTGGCGCTGCCGCTCGTGTATCCGCTGGTCATGCTCGGCCTGTCGCTGCTGCTGGTCTTCAACGCGTTGCCGGTCGAACTCGGCGTGTTCCGGCTCATCATCGCGCACGTGATCCTGGTGCTGCCGTTTACCGTGAAAAACTGCGCGGCATCGGTCGCGTCGATCGGTCCGGAGTTCGAGGAGGCCGCCTGGGTGATGGGCGCGAGCCCGCGCCGCGCGATGATCGATGTCGTCCTGCCGCTGATGCGCCCCGGCATCCTGGCCGGCATGCTGTTCGCGTTCATCATCTCGTTCAATGAATTCACGGTGACGTTCTTCCTCTACGGCATCGACACGATGACCTTGCCGGTATGGCTTTACAGCCGCACCGTCTCGTCGCTCGATCCGACCGTGTTCTCGTTCGCCGTTTTCATCGTCGCAATCGACTTCGCGCTGATCTGGCTGCTGGAAAAGCTGGTCGGCGACAAGGGCGTTGCGCTCTGATCTCTCACCGCACCCGAATCCGGCAGGTATCCCTCATGAATCCATTAACCCTGAAGGCCGTCACCAAGCGCTTCAACGCGGCTTGCGCCGTCGACCATGTCGACCTGAGCGTGCCCGACGGCAAGCTGGTTTGCTTCCTCGGCCCCTCCGGCTGCGGCAAGACCACGTTGTTGCGCATGATCGCCGGCCTGGAAATGCCGAGCGCCGGCAACATCACGTTCGGCGGTCGCGACATCACGCACACGCCGGCCAACCGGCGCGATTTCGGCATGGTGTTCCAGGCGCTCGCGCTGTTCCCGCACATGACCGTCGCGCAAAACATCGCGTACCCGCTGCGCTTGCGCAAGACGGGCGCGGCCGAGCAAGCGCGCCGCGTCACCGAACTGCTTGAGATGATCCAGCTGCCGTACATGCGCGACCGGCCTGTCACCCAGTTGTCGGGCGGCCAGCGGCAGCGTGTTGCGATCGCGCGGGCGATTGCCTCGTCGCCCAAGCTGCTGTTGCTCGACGAGCCCCTTTCCGCGCTCGACGCGAAGCTGCGCGAGGCGATGCAGGTCGAGATTCGCCTGCTGCAACAGCGCCTCGGCATCACGACCATCATGGTCACCCACGATCAGCGCGAGGCGATGACGATGGCCGATGAAATCGTCGTCATGGAGAAGGGCCGCATCGCGCAGGTCGGCAAGCCGCTCGACATCTATCGCGACCCGGTCAGCGAGTTCGTCGCCGACTTCATCGGCTTGGGCAACATCCTGCCGGTCAGTCACGACGGACAGGGGCAGGTGACGCTGCCCGGCGGGCAGCGAGTCGCCGTGGCGAATGCAGCGAGCACGGGCAGTCAATCCGGCGATATCCGTCTGCTGATCCGTCCTGAGGACATTCACCTAAAGACCTTCGCCGACGGCGTCGGCCCCAATCGCCTGGCCGGCAAGATTACGTTCATCCGCGACGTGGGCGCGACGCTGGAGGCCACGATCGATTGCGCCGGCTTCACGCTCACCGCCGCGACGACGCCGCGCGAGACGCCAGGGCTCGCGCTCGGCATGCCGGTTTTGGCGGAATTGCCTGCCCAGGCTTGCAAGCTGATTGCCGCGCGTGCGGCGCACTGACGCGTTCCTTCCACCGTTACCGTTTCAACAGTTCAACAGGAGTCCAGATCATGACGCTTTCCCGACTCGCACCGCGTGCCCGCCGTCTGTTCTCGGCCACGGCCGTTGTTCTCTCGCTGACCGGCGCCGCCGCGTTCAGCGCGTTCGCCCCGCAAGCGCACGCCGACGTTCTCGATTCGATCGCCAAGGCGGGCGTGGTCCGCATCGGCGTGTTCGAGGACTATCCGCCGTTCGGCTCGATCGGCCCCGACATGAAGCCGCAAGGCTACGACATCGACGTTGCGAACCTGATCGCCAAGGGGCTCAACGTCAAGGTCGAGCTGGTGCAGGTCACCGGTGACAACCGCATGGCGTACCTCGTCAATCGCAAGACCGACATGCTGCTGTCGGTCGGCCACACGCCGGAACGCGCCAAGGTGATCGACTTCTCGAAGCCGTACGCACCGTACGAACTGGCCGTGTTCGGTCCCAAGGCCCTCACCGTGAAGAACGCCGACGACCTGGCAGGCAAGACGATCTCCGTGGCGCGCGGCACGCTCGAAGACCTCAGCGTCACCAAGGCCGCGCCCAAGTCCGCGGTCATCAAGCGGTTCGACGATCCGAACGGCGCCATCACCGCTTTCCTGGCCGGCCAGGTGCAGCTGATGGTGGTCGGCAACGACGTCGGCGCGACCATTCTCGCGCGTCGTCCGGCGAACAATCCCGAGCAGAAGTTCGCCCTGTTCAGTTCCCCCGATCACGTCGGCGTGAACAAGAACGAGCCGCGCCTGCTGCAGAAGGTCGACGAGGTCATCGCACGCGCCCGCAAGGACGGCACGATGAACGTGATTTCGCTGAAGTGGCTGCACGCGCCGCTGCCGGCCGAACTGTGATGTTGCCAAGGGCGATGAGGACGGCGGCGGCCGGCCGCACGGACGGACGATAAGGAAGTGGCGATGAGTTACGTATTCGATTTCAGTGGCTTCGAACCCTATGTGGGCATGCTGGCGCAGGGACTCGGCGTCACGCTCGGGCTCACCGTCGTCTCCACGCTGTTGGGCGGGCTGGTTGGCATTGCCGGCGCGGTGGTCTGTGCGGCGGGCCCGCGCGCCGCCCGCGCCCTGGTGGTCGCGTATGTCGAATTGATACGCAACACGCCGTTCCTCGTGCAATTGTTTTTTGTGTTCTTCGGCTTGCCGAGCCTCGGGCTGCATATCGACGAAATGCAGGCGGCGGTCTTGGCAATGACCATCAATCTCGGCGCCTACGCCACCGAGATCGTGCGTGCCGGCATCGACTCGATCCCGCGCGGCCAGATGCAGGCTGCGCAGGCGCTGGGCTTGCCGATCCATCAGGCATTCCGCTACATCGTTCTCCCGCAGGCGATCGCCAACGTGTTTCCCGCGCTGCTCGGGCAGGTGCTGATCGTAATGCTCGGCTCAGCGGTCGTCTCTCAGATCTCCGTGGCCGACCTGACCTACGTGGCGAATTACATCCAGTCACGCAACTTCCGCGCGTTCGAGAGCTATCTGATCATTACGGTCATTTACCTGCTGATGTCGATCGCGCTTCGGCAATTGCTCAACCGGCTAAGCCGCGGCCTTTTCTCCGGCCGAGCCGCCCGAGGCGCCGGCGCGCCGGGCGGATGGCGCGGACGCTTCGCTGCACGCGATGGCAATGCCGCGCCCGCGCTGCCTGTGGAGTCATCGCGATGATCGAATTCTCGGTATGGGATATCGCAGCCAATCTGCTGCTGGCTGCCCGCTGGACTGTGGTGCTGTCGCTGATCGCTTTCGCGGGCGGCGGCCTGCTAGGCCTGCCGCTGTTGGCGATGCGCGTGTCACAGGTGCCCTGGATGCGCCGCGTGACCTCGCTGTACGTTGAACTCTTCCAGGGAACGCCGTTGCTGTTGCAGTTGTTCCTGACCTTCTTCGGCCTGCCGTTGCTGGGCGTGGAGGTCTCGCCCTGGGTTGCGGCGTCCGTCACGCTGACGTTGTATGCCAGCGCCTATTTGCTCGATATCTGGCGCGGCTGCGTCGAGGCAGTGCCGCGCGGACAGTGGGCCGCCGGCGCCAGTCTCGGTATGACGTTCGTTCAGCAACTACGGTTCATCGTGTGGCCCCAGGCGCGCAAGATCGCGCTCGCCCCGACCGTCGGTTTTCTGGTGCAGGTGGTCAAGAGCACGGCGCTCGTGTCGATCATCGGCTTGAGCGAGTTGACCAAGGTCGGCACGGTGATCACCAACGCGGCGTTTCGGCCGTTCGTGATCTACGGCCTCGTCGCACTGATCTATTTCGCGATGTGTTTCCCGCTGACATGGTACGCACGCCGGCTGGAGAAGCGGCAGCGCGCCGGCATGCATCGATGACAGGCGCGTTGGCCGCATCAAACCCCCCGGCCGATGCAAAGGCATCGGCCCCAGATTCCCGTTTCCGTCTGATCCAGACAATTGGTAGAAAAATGAATGAGGCAGCGATGAAATTTTCGGATACGGACCGCTTGTCCGTCGTATCGGCCCAGGCGCCGCAAGTGCGGAGCGCACCGGCGCCCGAGATGACCTGCGGCGAGATGCTGGTCAAACTGCTTGAAGGCTACGGCGTGGAATGGATCTTCGGCATTCCGGGCGCGCACACGATCGAGCTGTACCGGGGGCTTGCCGACGCGCGGCTGCGGCATGTCACGCCGCGGCACGAGCAGGGTGCGGGCTTCATGGCCGACGGCTACGCGCGCGTGACCGGCAAGCCGGGCGTGTGCTTCATCATCACCGGCCCCGGCATGACCAACATTGCGACGGCGATGGCACAGGCCTACGCCGATTCCATCCCCATGCTGGTCATTTCCAGCGTCAACGCGCGCCATCAACTGGGCAACGGCAATGGGCACCTGCACGAACTGCCGTCGCAGCGCGACACTGTTGCCGGCTTCACCGCGTTCTCGCACACGCTGATGTCGCCTGACGAATTGCCCGACGTACTGGCCCGGGCGTTCGCGGTGTTCGAAAGCGCGCGTCCGCGCCCGGTGCACATTGAACTGCCGCTCGATGTGATCACGGCGCCGGCAGGGCATCTGTCGTTGGCGCGTGTGCCGATGCCGGCCAAGCCCAAAGCTGCTGCGAACGCCATCGAGCAAACAGCCGAACGTCTCGCGCAAGCGCGCCGGCCGCTGCTGCTTGTCGGCGGCGGCGCGCTCGCCGCGACTGACGAGGTGCGCGCCTTGGCGGCGCGGCTGCAAGCACCGGTCGCGCTGACGATCAACGCGAAGGGCGTGCTGCCGCCTGATCATCCGCTGTTGCTCGGCTCGACCCAATCGACCCGCCCGACGCGCGAACTCGTGCGCGAAGCGGACGTCGTGCTTGCCGTCGGCACGGAATTGGGCGAAACGGACTACGACGTGGTGTTCGACGGCGGCTTTGCGATTGATGGCACGTTGATTCGCATCGATATCGACCGCGCGCAACTGACGCGTAATTTCCCGGCGGACATCGCGATCCATGCAGATGCCCAACAGGCCCTGCACGCGCTGGTGGCGGCGCTGGTCCGCAAAGACGTAGCGTTGCCGGCGGCAGACTGGGGCGCGGCACGCGTGGTGCAGACGCGCCATGCCGTGAGTCAAACGTTCGATGCTGCCGCACTGGCGCATCAGCGTTTGATCGAGACGGCGGCGGCGACGCTGCCCGACGTCATCATGGTCGGCGATTCGACACAGCCGGTCTACACCGGCAATGTCGTCTACGACGCCGCGCAGCCGCGCTCGTGGTTCAACGCGTCAACGGGCTATGGCACGCTCGGCTATGGCTTGCCGGCGGCGATCGGCGCCCGGATCGGTGCGCCGCAGCGTCCCGTGGTCTGTCTGATCGGCGACGGCGGCTTGCAATTCACGCTGCCGGAACTCGGCGCCGCGGTGGAAGCAGGCGTGCCGGTTGCCGTCGTGGTCTGGAATAACCGAGGCTACGCCGAAATCAAGAAGTACATGGTCGAGCGCGACATCACGCCGGTCGGCGTCGACATTTACACGCCCGACTTCGTGACCATCGCCCGAGGCTTCGGTTGCGAGGCGCGCCGCATCAACAATCCTGCCGCGCTGGCTGACGCGCTGCGCGAAGCCATGACGCAACGCGTGCCGACGCTCATCGAGATCGATGAATCGCAATGGTTCGAGGAGGTCCGCGCATGCTGACCCGACTGTACATCGACGGCGTCTGGCAAGACGGCGCACGTGGCCGCACGATGCCGGTCCACAATCCGGCGAACGAGGCGGTGTTGGCGCACGTCGCCGTGGCGGATGCCGACGACGTCGAGCGCGCAGTCGATGCCGCCGCGCGTGCCTTCAAGACGTGGCGTCATACCTCCGGCGCCGATCGCGGGCGCTACTTGCGCGCCGTTGCAAAGGCCGTCGAAGCGCAAGCCGAAGCGCTGGCGCGCCTGCAGTCGCTCAACAACGGCAAACCGCTGGCGGAAGCGCGCATCGACGTCGCTGACGTGGCGAGTACGTTTGCGTACTACGCGACGCTTGCTGAGGGGCTGGATGAATCGTCCGAGCAAGCGGTGGATTTGCCCGTGCAGGACTTCGACGCCCGGGTACGGCGCGAGCCGGCGGGTGTCGCCGCGTTGATCGTGCCGTGGAATTTTCCGATGGTGACGACGGCCTGGAAGCTCGCGCCGGCGCTGGCGGCGGGATGCACGGTGGTGCTCAAGCCGTCCGAGGTTACGCCGCTGCCCGAGTTGGCGCTAATGGGCATCATCGCCGACGTCGGGCTTCCGGCCGGGGTGGTCAATGTCGTCAACGGACCGGGCGCGGAAATCGGCGGCGTGCTGACGACGCATCCCGGCGTTTCGAAAGTCTCGTTCACCGGCAGCAACGCCGTCGGACGCATCGTCATGAAGGCGGCGGCGGAAACCGTCAAGGGCGTGAGCCTGGAGCTTGGCGGCAAATCCGCGATCCTCGTGTTCGAAGACGCCGACATCGATCAGGCGGTCGACCTGGTCACCGGAGGCATCTTTTTCAACGCGGGGCAAATGTGCTCCGCGACGTCGCGCCTGCTGGTCGCGCGCGAACTCGAGCGGGCGTTGCTGGACCGGCTGGTCGATCGGGCGCACCGCATCGTTGTCGGCGATCCGTTTGCGCAAGACGTGCAGATGGGGCCGCTCATCAATCGTGCGCAGTATGAGCGCGTGCTGCGCTATGTACGTCAGGGCGTCGAGGACGGCGCACGCCTGTTGGCCGGCGGCGCGAGACCGGAACGATGTGGCCCGCAGGGGTACTATATCTCACCGACGATATTCACCGATGTGCCGGCGAACAGCGCGTTGTGGCGCGAGGAAATCTTCGGGCCGGTGCTGTGCGTGCGGGCCTTCGACACCGAGGCCGATGCCATCGAACTGGCCAACGACAGTCCCTACGGACTGGCTGCCACGGTGGTGACATCGGACACGCAACGGGCGCGGCGCGTCGCGCAACGCCTCGATGCGGGCGTGGTGTGGGTGAATGCGCCGCAGGTGATTTTCCCGCAAACATCGTGGGGCGGTTTCAAACAAAGCAGTCTGGGGCGGGAGCTTGGACCCTGGGGCATGCATGCGTTCCAGGAGATCAAGAGCGTGGTGTCGGCGCGCGGTTAGGGCGTCAAGGCGGATTGGACGATGATGGTCAAAGTGGTCCCATGAATTTTAATGAAATGGCTCTACAAGGTGGATCCAATGATCGTTATAGTCCGTTATTGCGACGCGCCCGCCGGGCAACCGTGACACCCGGGCCCGCCATCCCCTGAAGGAGCGATTATGTTTTCTTTGAAAGATACCGATTTGCTGCGCCAGCAGGCGTTCGTCGCCGGACGATGGTGCGACGCCGACAACGGCGCGACGTTTGAGGTGCGCAACCCCGCGACCGGCGAGGTGCTGGGGCGAGTGCCCGAGATGGGGGCGGCCGAGACACGCCGCGCCATCGAGGCGGCCAATGCCGCATGGGGCGCCTGGCGTCGCAAGACCGCCAAGGAGCGAAGCGCCATCCTGCGTCGCTGGTACGAGCTGATGCTCGCCAATGCCGACGATCTCGCGACGATCATGACGCTCGAACAGGGTAAGCCGCTGGCCGAGGCGAAGGGCGAAATCGGGTACGCGGCGTCGTTCATCGAGTGGTTCGCGGAAGAGGGCAAGCGCGTGGCTGGCGACACGCTGCAAACGCCGCTCGCCGACAAGCGTCTGCTGGTCGTGAAGGAGCCGATTGGCGTTTGCGCCGCGATCACACCGTGGAACTTCCCGGCTGCGATGATCACGCGCAAGGTGGGGCCCGCGCTGGCGGCAGGGTGCCCGATGGTGCTCAAGCCAGCGGAAAGCACGCCGTTCTCTGCGCTGGCGCTGGCCGTGCTGGCGGAGCGCGCAGGTGTGCCAGCGGGTGTGTTCAGCGTGGTGACGGGCGACGCGCGCGCCATTGGCGGCGAGATGACTGGCAACCCGATCGTGCGCAAGCTGACGTTCACCGGCTCCACTGAAGTGGGCCGTTTGCTCATGCAACAGTGCGCGCCGACGATCAAGAAGTTGTCGCTCGAGTTGGGCGGGAACGCGCCGTTCATCGTATTCGACGATGCCGATCTCGACGCCGCGGTCGCCGGTGCGATGGCGTCGAAATACCGCAACGCCGGCCAGACCTGCGTGTGCGCGAATCGCTTGTACGTGCAGGACGGCGTGTATGACGCATTCGCCGAGAAGCTCGCCGCCGCCGCGCGCGGGCTCAAGGTCGGCAACGGCATCGAACCAGGGGTCGAGCAAGGGCCGTTGATTGACATGGCCGCTGTCGAGAAGGTCGAGGCGCATATCGCCGACGCAGTGGCGAAGGGTGGCAAGGTCGTGACCGGCGGCAAACGGCACGCGCTTGGACACACCTTCTTCGAGCCGACGGTGCTAACGGGCGCGACCAGCGACATGAAGGTCGCGCGCGAAGAGACGTTCGGACCGCTCGCGCCGCTGTTCCGGTTCAAGACGGACGACGAGGTGGTGGCGATGGCCAACGACACCGAGTTCGGTCTGGCGAGCTACTTCTACAGCCGCGACATCGGACGCATCTGGCGCGTGGCCGAGGGGCTCGAATACGGCATCGTCGGCATCAACACCGGGATCATCTCGAACGAAGTGGCGCCGTTCGGCGGCGTCAAGCAATCGGGCTTGGGCCGCGAGGGGTCGCACTACGGCATCGACGACTACCTTGTGATCAAATACCTTTGCATGGGCATTTGAGGTCTTTGCTGTCGTTGTGTCAGAACGCCCGGCGAGTTTGTCGGGCGTTTTGCGTTTCAGGGCCGGTAAAACTTGCCTGCGCGAAGAGACGAATCGTCCGAATAGGGGTATGTGAGTGCGCGTCCCCATCGTAAAAGGATGTCGCAGCGCCGCTTGACTGCGGTCATCATTCACTATCAATGGGTTCAACGGGGGATCATTTTGTCGACGAACACGTGTCAAACGAGGAAGCAGCGAGTGCCTGGAGTGTTGGCGTCGATTGGTATTGCCGCCGGCATGTTAGCCGGCGCAGCGCTCGCTGCCGGGGCGCACTCGGCCAGCGGCGCGGGTGAGCGCGCCGGTACGTTACTGACCGTAGCGCCTGTCAATCGTGTTCTCGAACTCCCCCACGCGGCGCGTACGTCGCTGATCACCTATCTGTCCGAAGATGCCCACGGACGCAAAATCGTTGTTTCCGGGACCGTCTCGGTACCGAAGGGAACGGCGCCCGCCGGCGGCTGGCCGGTAATCAGCTGGGCGCATGGCACGACTGGCGTGGCGGATGCGTGCGCGCCTTCTGCCAGTTTTCCCGGCGGTCCGGTGTCCGACTATGTCGATCTGGCTTCGGCGATGCTCGATTCTTGGGTCGCGCGAGGTTACGCCATTGCCGCGACCGACTATGAAGGTCTCGGAACGCCGGGTATCCACCCCTATATGAACGGCCGCAGCGAAGCGAATACCGTCGAGGACATCGTGACGGCGGCTCGGCAGTGGAACCATGACATTGGTACGCGCTGGGCGGTGGTCGGCCACAGCCAGGGCGGCGCGGCGGCGCTGTTCACGGCGACGCAGGCCGGGCGCAGGACGTCCAAGTTGAAACTGGTCGCCGCAGTGGCCATGGCGCCGGGCGGGTACGGCCTGGCGCAAACGATGGAATATATCGTGGCGCATCCGGAAGACAAGGCGGCGATCGCGTTCCTGCCGGTCATCCTGCTTGGGGCTCAGGCGGCGGAGCCGAGCCTAAATATCGAATCGATGCTCACCCCTGCCGGCACCAGGTTGATCAACGCCGGCCGCGTGCAATGCCTGTCCGACCTGCGAGAGGTTGCATCGTCGATGGAGGGTTCGCAGATCTTCGTCAATGCCGATGTCACCGCGTTGAAGACCTATTTGCAGACACAGGACATCGTCAATACCCGGCCCGTCGTGCCGGTCATGTTCGCGCAAGGCGAGACCGATGCGCTGGTGCCGCTCGCGAACACAGACAAGATCGTCGAGATGACGTGTCGTCAAAAGAAGGTGCCGGTGAACTATCGCCGGTACCCCGGCACCGATCATCGCGGTGTGCTCAAGGCTGCCGAGCAGGACGTTGCCGATTATCTCGACAAGTTGCTGCGGCCGGGACGCACGCAGGCACCTGCGAATAACTGCCCCACGTGACTTGGACGCCCCTGCACGAGGGGCATCAATAAGGTTTTCGATAGACTAGTGCAGGATCATGCTGACTTGGTCTGATGTCGCGAAATATTCACCAGATTACGCTCTGTACCGCCCAAACGAGCCAAGCGACGAGCGCTCTCCCGCTCGATCAAAGCCTTGAGCGCTTCTCGTACCAAAGCCGATTTGTCATGCAGACCGGTGAGTGCCTGTGCCTTCACGAGAAGGTCGTCATCAAGAGCTAATGTAGTGCGCATTTTTG
The DNA here is from genome assembly GCF_902459695.1 of Pandoraea terrae. Classification (GTDB taxonomy): domain Bacteria; phylum Pseudomonadota; class Gammaproteobacteria; order Burkholderiales; family Burkholderiaceae; genus Pandoraea; species Pandoraea terrae. Next base: position 307,891 of record NZ_CABPRZ010000004.1, on the reverse strand, counting down.
AGACCTCCACAAAGTTGGATTGTGGTTGCCAAAGGTTGCCGCAGTGCTTCGAATCTCGGACCTGCGGCAGGAGCGAATGTCTACGGCGTTCAGACTCGCGAACTAACGCGCGCTCAACCCGCTGCGATGCCGTGCCAGCATCCGGTCGAGCTCGCCGGCAAACGCCTTGCCATCGCGCGGACTGAACGGCGCGGGGCCGCCGGTTTCGACGCCGCTGCCGCGAAGCTGATCGAGCATGGCGCGCATCGACAGGCGCTCTTCGATCGTTCCCTCGGAGAACCATCCGCCGCGCGGGTCCAGCGCAAATGCGCCCTTCTTGAGCACACCCGCCGCCAACGGAATATCGGCCGTGATCACCACATCGCCGGCTTCGGCCAGCTCGATGATGCGTGCATCGGCCACGTCCGCGCCGGAGGGGACTTGTAGGGACTTGATGAAGCGCGACGGCGGCGTGCGCAGGTATTGGTTGGCAACCAGTGTAACTGTGACCTGCGCGCGCTCGGCTGCGCGAAACAGGATGTCCTTGATGACAGCGGGGCAAGCGTCGGCGTCGACCCAGATTTGCATGGCGATTGGTTTGCTTTAACGTTGGCTCGCATCATACGCCGACCCACGCCCACTCACCCATTTCCCCTCAGGCCGTAAAACAGCACCCTATTCCGAAGCCATCGAAACATCGGAAGCCGCGGCCTCGGCTTGCAAGATCGCCATGACGGCATCGCGCTTGTCGAGCAAATGTTTACGCAGGATCGCCCCCATCATTGCGCCATCGCGCAACTCCAGGGCCTTGATCATTTCCTCGTGATCGGCGAGGGCCGTATCCCATTTCTGTTTCCGGTGATTCGACCGGAACCGCAGTGCCTGAAGCCGCCGATTCACCAGCACATACATTTCCCGCAACGCCGAATTGCGCGCCGCCAGGCTGATGCGGTCATGGATCTCACGGTTGTGGGCGTAGTAACCCGGCAAATCGTTGCGCAGGCGGCATGCCACCATGGCGTAGTGAATCGCCTTGATCTCCGCCACCTCGGCCGATGTGATGCGCTCACAAGCCAACTCGCCGGACAGCGCCTCCAAACCCCCCATCAACTCGAACGTCTCCCGGATCTCCGTCTCGGACATCCGCGTGACCGTGGCCCCCCGGTTGGGCGCAATGTCGATGAGCCCTTCCGCGCACAGCACCTTGAAGGCCTCGCGCAGCGGCGTACGCGAAACGCCAAGCGTTTCACACAACATGCGCTCATTGAGCTTCACGCCCGGCGCAAGCACGCCTTCGATGATGAGGGCCCGCATGTGCTCGACAACAGCGTCGTGAAGCCGCTGCCGTCCGATCTTCGGAAAGGACGGCGAAGCTGGCGGTGCAACTGATGTTTCCGTATTTTGCATACAAAAAAATCAACGGATGGGGATGGATAGCATTCTACCAAACTCCCGTAGATACGCGAAATGAAAGGGTAAACGCCGATGTGGGTATTTCCGTCTGCGCTGGTAATATAATTTTGCATCCAAAATTCAAAAGGAGCCGAAAGAATGCTGCAGCTTGATTTCCACCCGTCGGGGCGTCACTTTTTGTCGATTCCGGGGCCGAGCCCGGTGCCGGACCGCATCTTGCGCGCTGTGAGCTATCCGACCATCGACCACCGCGGACCGGAATTCGGTGCGCTGGGCCGGAAAGTTCTCGCGGGTATCCAGCAGATTTTCAAGACCGAGCACCCGGTGATCATCTACCCGGCGTCCGGGACCGGGGCTTGGGAGGCGGCGCTGTCGAACACGATGAGCCCCGGCGACACCGTGCTGATGTTCGAAACCGGGCATTTCTCCACGCTCTGGAAAAAGATGGCCGAGAGCCTCGGGCTCAAACCGGAGTTTCTCGGGCTGCCCGGCGTTGAAGGCTGGCGCCGCGGTGTGCAGGCCGACATGATCGAAGCGCGCCTGCGCGCTGACACCGGCCATGTGATCAAGGCGGTCTGCGTCGTTCACAACGAGACGTCGACCGGCGTGACCTCGAACATCGCTGCGGTGCGCCGCGCGATCGATGCGGCGGGCCATCCGGCGCTGCTGCTTGTCGACACCATTTCCGGTCTCGCCTCGGCAGACTACCGTCACGATGAATGGGGCGTGGACGTCACCGTCTCGGGCTCCCAGAAAGGCTTGATGCTGCCGCCGGGCATCAGCTTCAACGCCCTGTCGCCCAAGGCGATCGAAGCCAGCCGCTCTGCCAAATTGCCGCGCAGCTTCTGGGGCTGGACGGAAATCATCGAGATGAACAAAACGGGCTACTGGCCGTACACGCCCAACACCAACCTGCTTTATGGCCTGTCCGAGGCGCTGGACATGCTGTTCGAAGAGGGCCTGGACAACGTGTTCGCGCGCCATCGGCGTTTGGCCGAAGCCTGCCGCCGTGCCGTGCGCGCATGGGGCCTTGAGATCCAGTGCGCCGACGCGGCCGTCTACAGCCCCGTGCTGACGGGCGTGATGATGCCCGACGGTATCGATGCCGATGCGGTGCGCAAGACTATCTACGAGCGCTTCAACATGTCGCTGGGCGCCGGACTCGGCAAGCTCAAGGGCCGCATGTTCCGTATCGGTCACCTTGGCGACTGCAACGACCTGACCCTGATGGGCACGCTCGCCGGCTGTGAAATGGGCTTGAAGCTTGCGGGTGTGCCGGTGGCGGCGAGCGGCGTGACAGCGGCGATGGACTATCTCGCGTCGCACACGGTGCCTGTGCCCGTCAAAGCCGCCGCCTGATCGGCGTGGCAAACCGGCCCGCAATGCAGTGGAGGGCATTGCACCGGGCCGGACCCGACCGGAGGGTGCGCCGGCGGCCGCCAGAGCCACCGCGTACCGGCCGGAAGGCAGCAGGTTCCGTGCAGCATGACTGATGCATTGAAAACACAATAGAAACAGGAGACGCCTTGGAATCTACCCTGCAGACGGGAGCGGTCAGGAGCTTTGAGGACGCGGTCTACCGAAAGGTAAGCTGGCGTCTGGTGCCATTTTTGATGGTCTGCTTCCTGATCGCCTACCTCGATCGTGTCAACGTCGGTTTCGCCAAACTGCAGATGTCGCAGGAGTTGGGCTTTAGCGAAACCATTTACGGCCTCGGCGCCGGCATCTTCTTCATCGGCTATTTCCTATTCGAAGTCCCAAGCAATCTTGCGCTTCACCGCTTCGGCGCGAAGCTCTGGATCGGCCGGATCATGATCACCTGGGGCATCATCTCGGCGTGCTTCGTGTTCGTCAAGACGCCCACCATGTTCTATACCCTGCGGTTCCTGCTCGGCTTGGCCGAAGCCGGGTTCACACCGGGGATCGTGTACTACCTGACGTGCTGGTATCCGGCGCACCGCCGCGCCAAGATCATGGCGATTTACTGCATGGGTTCGCCTCTGTCGGGCATCATCGGCAACCCGCTGTCCGGTTTCCTGATGGGCGGCATGGCGGGCGTCGCGGGCTGGTCGGGCTGGCAGTGGATGTTCCTGATCGAGGCTGTGCCGGCGATCCTGCTCGGCCTGTTCTGCTTCTTCTACCTGGACAGTTCGATCGACAAGGCCAAGTGGCTCAGCAGCGACGAGAAGCGCGTACTGCAGACGGCCAAGCGCGAGGAAGCCAAGGCCGCGGGACCGGAAGTGCGTGCCGGCAAGGTGTTTACCGATCCGCGCGTGTGGCTGATCAGCCTGATCTGTTTCTGCTATGTGACGGGCCAGTACGGCATCACGCTGTGGATGCCGACCTTCATCAAGTCCACCGGTGTGACCAGCCCGTTGCATATCGGCCTGCTGAGCGCCATTCCGTACATCGCGGCGATCTTTACCATGTATGCGTTTGGACGCAGCGCAGACAAGCACCGCGAGCGCCGCTGGCATTTGATCATTCCGTGCATGATGGGCGCCGTCGGCTTCCTCGCGCTGCCCTGGGTGATTCACAGCACGTCCCTGTCGCTGGTGTTCCTGTCGATCGCGGCAGCCGGCATCCTGACCTGCACGCCGTTGTTCTGGTCACTGCCGACGGCATTCCTGAGCGGCGCGGCGGCGGCCACGGCAATCGCCATGAGCAATTCGATCGGCAACCTGGCTGGCTTCACCAGCGGCTACATGATCGGGTACTTGCGCGATCTCACCCAAAGCGGCAACAGCGCGTACTTCATGATCGCGGGCATGCTCATGCTTGGCGCGTTCGCCATCTGGACCATTCCGGCCAAACTGGTCAATAAATGAGTCCCCGGCTGGCGATGCCGCAGGGTCTCGCCAGCCAGCGGCCGGATGACAGGCACGGCCGACGCATTATGCTTTCCGCTTTCGATTTGCAGCCATGGGAAGACGTTATGAAGATGTCGCAGGAGATGCAGACGCCGTTCGCGCTGGAGGAGGCCACCATTGCGGACGTTCACGCCGCGATGCGTGAGCGCGTGTTGACGGCACGCCAGCTCGTGCAGGGTTATCTGGATCGCATCGAGGCTTATGACCGGCAAGGGCCGTGCATCAACAGCATTCTCGAAATCAATCCGGCGGCGCTGGCCGAAGCCGATCTTGCCGATGCGGCGCCGGACAAGCGAGGACCGTTGCACGGCGTGCCGGTGCTGATCAAGGACAACATCGAGACACACGGGCTGCCCACGACCGCCGGATCGACGTTGCTCAAGGACCATGTCCCGCGTGACGACGCGTTCATCGTGCGCAAGCTGCGCGAAGCCGGCGCGATCGTGCTCGCCAAAACCAATTTGCATGAATTGGCCTCCGGCGGCGAAACCGTCAGCACGCTGCTCGGCCAGACGCGCAATCCCTATGATCTGAACCGCACGCCGGGCGGGTCGTCGGGCGGCACCGCGGCGGGTATCGCGGCGAACTTCGGTCTCGTCGGCATCGGCACCGACGGCGTCAACTCGATCCGTTCGCCTGCTTCGGCCAACAATCTCGTCGGCTTGCGTCCGACACTGGGGCTGGTCAGCCGCACGGGGCTCATTCCCAGCGGTTTGAGCCAGGACATGCTCGGTCCGATCACGCGTACCGTGACCGATGCCGCGATCGTGCTCGACGTCATTGCCGGCGCCGATCCCGATGATCCGTCCACGCACGTGGCCGGCGCTCATCAGCCCCCGACCTACACGGCCTTCCTCGATCCGGACGGATTGCAAGGGGCGCGCATCGGCGTGCTGAAATCGTTCTTCGGCCGGGAAGCCGAGCATCAGGAGGTGAACGCCGTGATCGAGTGGGCGCTCGAGGCGATGGCGCAGCGGGGCGCAACGCTGGTTGTCGTCAATGACCACATCGACCCCGACACGCTGCTGTCGACAGCGATGGTGCACCACTACGAGATGGTGCGGGACCTCGATGCTTATCTGACCAGGCTGCCGCCCGGATTCGGCGTGTCAACGCTCGCCGACCTCGCGGCCTCGGGGCAAGTTCACCGGAGCGTTCAGGGCACGCTTGCCACAGCCATGACGATGGCCACCCGGACTGACGAATATCACGAACACCTGGATTGCCAGGCGGCGCTGCGGCAGCGGTTGCTCGACTTGATGGGCAAGCATGCACTCGACGTGCTGGCGTTTCCGCATCAGCGTCGGCTGGTTGTACCGATCGGTCAGACGCAGGTGGAGCGAAATGGCGTGCTGGCCTCTGCGACCGGTTTCCCGTCGATCGCGATCCCGGCAGGCTTTTCCGCGCCGACGGCCAGTGCGCCGCTCGGCGTGCCCGTCGGCATGGAGCTCTTTGGCCGCCCGTTCGCCGAGGCGCTGTTGATTCGTCTGGCGTATGCGGCCGAACAGACATTGAAGGCGCGCCGCGCTCCGGAGGCCACACCACCCCTGTAAGAACAACAAGCAAGGAGATTTCACCCCCGCAAGACGCAACATTTCCACCGATTCCGGTGGCGCAGAGTCCGCGGACCACCGCGGCAGACGTCAGAGATGGAGGAGACAACCATGGGTGCAGAAGTCACGGTTCAGACGTCCAACTCCCCCCAGCAGCAAGCGCTGGATCGGGCGATGGACGATATTGGTGTTACCGCGTCACACAAGAAAATCATCTTCATGATCATGTTGGGCGTGATGTTCGACGTCTTCGAACAGAACGCTGTGGGCCTTATCGGCCCCATGCTGCGCGAGCAATGGGGCATTTCGGTGCCGCAGATCGCCTTGCTCAATACCCTGACGTTCAGTGCTGCCGCGCTCGGCCGCATCGGCTCGGGCATCATCGCGGACCGCTACGGCCGCCGCACGATGCTGAGCGCCAATCTGTTGCTGTTTACGTTGGGCGCGATCATCTGCGCATTGGCGCCGAACTATGGCGTGCTGGCGGCGGGGCGTTTCGTCGTGGGCATCGGCTTGGGCGGTGAGATTTCGATTGCCGTGACGATGCTGGCCGAACTGTGCTCGACGCGTTTTCGCGGCACGGCGGTGGGTCTTGTCAGCGTGGGCAGCGGCGGCTTCGGCAATATGCTGGCGCCAGCCTTCGGCTTGGCGGTGTTCGCCATGTTTCCGGGCGCGGATGCCTGGCGTTGGCTGTTCGGCTGTTTGGTCGTGCCGGCGTTTTTCGTGATCTTCTATCGCCGCTTCATTCCGGAGACGCCGCGCTTCCTGCTGTCCAAGGGGCGTGTGGAGGAAGCCAACCGCGTGCTGTCGATTCTGGCATCCGGACGTCTCGGCAAGCTTGTGGGTAAGCCGAAAGCGTACGTCCATGCAGAGCCGCATAGCGACGCGCCGCGTGAGAAAGTGCGTCTTGGCGAAATCTTCTCGGGCAAGCTGGCACGTCGCACGATTGCGCTGGGTATCGCGGTGTCGATGACGTACGGGGCGCAGATTTCGGTGCTCACGCTCATGCCGACGATCCTGACCTCGCAGGGCTACACCATCTCCAAGAGCCTGTTGTTCACGATGGTGATGCAAAGCGGCAGTTTGTTCGGCGCGCTTGCGGCGTCGTTCTGCGGTTATCATTTTCCGCGTAAGCGGGTCCTGACTATCGGGGCTGGATTGGCCTGCACGGCGGGCCTGTGCTTCGGGTTCTTGACCTTCAACATCCCGCTGGTGTTGCTGTTTGGCGCCTCGTTCACGTTCTGCGTGGTGCTTCTCAATACCTCAATCTGGATCTTCGCGCCGGAGCAATATCCGACGCGTGTGCGCGCCTTCGGCACTTCGGTGATTCTCGCGCTGGGCACGTTGGCCGGTGCGTTGACGCCACTGCTGAGCGGGCGCGTGTTCCAGGAGTTCGGTGTGGGCGGCATGTTCTCCATGCTGGCCGCGATGTACGGGGTGTTCGCGCTGGCTGTGCAGTTTGCGCCGGAAACGTTTGGTCGGCCGATGGGCGAATCTGCGGATGACGATGCGGAGCGCGCCGCGACGGCACAAGCGGCGACGGCGAGCTAAGCGTGATCAGTGAATGAAGTGAATGCCGCTCAACGATTCCGAGTCGTCCGTGGTCACCATGCGGATGACGGCGGCGCTCGGTGAGCGGCGAATTTAACCCTTTCGTAGTTTCTACAGCACTTGCAAATCATGAACGCAGCAAATATTTCCACCGTGGCCGCAGCACTGGCGGTGGCCCGGCGAGAGCGCCGAACGCTTGACACGTCCCATTTCGCAGCGGCGCTCGAAAGCGAGGCCGAAGCCTACGCCGTGCAGGCCGAGGTCGCGCGACTGATGGGCTGGGAATCGGGGCGCGCCGGCCAGTATTGGAAATCCGGTGGGCCGACGCGGGACTCGGTACTGACTCAAGCGGAATTGCCTGCGGTTGGCGTGTGGCAGAGCCCGGCGAATGCGGGCGACTGGCATTTTACGCATCGGGGCATTGAGGCCGAGATCGCACTGCGAATCGGTCGGGACGTCGATGCCGTCATGGCGGCGGCGCTCGTCGGCAATGCGGCGACGGCACTGGTCGATGCGATGGCGGTTTCCATCGAGATTGTGGATTCCCGGTGGGATCAATACCTCGATGCACCGGCGCGGTTGAAGCTTGCGGACCTGCAGTCGCATGGCGCGCTTGTGCTGGGGGAATGGCGTCCGTTCGAGCGGCGGGATTGGGCTGCACAGACATGCCGGGTGCAAATCGGCGAAACGGTGACGGAACGCCGAGGCACGCATCCCCTCGGCGATCCGGCGTTCTGCCTGACGGCCTGGCTGCGCCACGCGACACGCGATGGCCGTGTCGTGCCGGCAGGCAGCGTGGTGACGACGGGAACGTGGGCGGGTATCCTCGACGCGGCCGCCGGCGAACTTGTCACGGTGGATTTCGAGGGCATCGGGCGGGCCTCGGTGCAACTGTAGTGACGATGACCCGCCGTCAGCGCCACGCGTAGCGTAAGCCCACCCAAATCCCGCGCGGCGCGCCGACGCCGACGAACTGCTCGCTTACGGCATTGCCGCCGCCGAAGGTATGGCCCGGTCCGGTGAAGACGTTTCGCGCGAGCGTGCCGAAGTTGGCGTAGCGCCGGTCGAACACATTGTTCACGCGTGCGAATACGTCCAGCCGTTTCGTCACATGCCAGGTCGTGTCGACGTCCAGCATCGCGTAGGCGCCGATCTGGCCGTGGGCATCCTGGTTGTTCTCGTCGCCGCGCGCGAAAACGGCGCTGTGATACACGAGATTGGTGCCGATTTCCCATTGGGGCGTGACGTTGTAGTCGAGGCGCATTTTGACGGTATGGCGCGCAACGCCGGGGATACGGTTGCCCGGGCGTACGGTGATGTTGCCGTTGGCATCCGCGCTCGAGTTGCTCCGGCTGCTTTCGATGAAGCTCGTCCGGTAGGTCGCATCGATATAGCTGTAGCTCGCCGTTACGCCCACCGGCCCGGCGTGGGTCGCGAGACTGAGCTCGATCCCTTGCCGGCGTGTCTTGCCGACATTCTGGAAAAAGCCGGTCGCGGCCGTCGCGGTGTTGCTGCTGATGAAGGCGATATCGTTGTCGAGATCCGTGCGGAAAACGGCTGCGCGCCAGCTCGACGCCGTGCCGAACTGGCCGCGCACACCGGCCTCGACCGTTTTCGAGAGCACGGGCCGCAGCGCCGGATCGGCGATGAAATCGTTGGGCAGCGAGCACGGTGCGGCCGGGTCCGCGCAAGCCAGCTCGATCGCGGTCGGGGCGCGCATGCCTTCGCTGTAGTTGGCGTACGCGGTCACTCCGGGCGACGGGTTGTAGGTGATGCCGAGCGCGGGATTGAGTCGCGAGAACGTGTGCGAGCCGTTGAGCAGCGGTTGATTGCCGGTCTGGTCCGCAAGCGTGGTTTGCGCGTGGTGATAGCGTGCCGATGCCGTGACGGCGAGCTGGTCGGTCAGCGACAGCGTGTCTGTCACGAATACGCCGGCATTGCTGTTGTGCGTCTTCGCATCGGTGCGCAGGGCAAAGCCGCCCAGGCCAACGGCATCGCGCTGCGGCGTGAACAGGGCATCCTGCCCGTACTGCGAGAAGCGGGCATTAGCGAAATCGCCGCTCGCGCCGACCACGAATTGATTGTCCATGCTGGCCACATGTCCAAGCAGCGTCAATTGCAGACCGAGGCCATAGCTGTCCTGCTCGACGATCGAGCGTGCGTTGTTGGCCTGGACCTGGTTGACCGAACCGGTATCCGGATCGACGCTGCCAAACTCGCCGTTGACGTTGCTGCTGACGTTCTCGTTGAAGAACTTGCGGTAATACGCGTTGACCGACAACTCGACTTGCTCGTTGAAGAAGTGACTGCCGTTCAGATTGAAGAACGTCGCGCGATTCAGGTTCCTGTCCGGGAAGGTATAGGCCTGGCGGAAGTTGTCCAGGAACGAGCGCGGGATCGTCTGCGCGCCGTGCAAGGCGTTGTCCGCCGCAGTCACTGAAAGATTCGCCGTGGTGTCGGCATCCGCATAGCCGAGCTTGCCGAACGCCTGCTTGACACGGCTGGCGTTATGGTCGGCCCAGCCGTTGTCCGCCGTGTCGTTGAGGGTCACGAAATAGTCGACCTTGTCGAGCCGGCCGCCTTGCGTGAACTCGAGCGTGCGGCGCCCGAACGAGCCGCCTGACACGGCGACCGAGCCACCGGGGCTGTCGCGCCCGCTGCGTGTGGTGATGGCTAGCGCGCCGCCGAGCGTGTTGAGGCCGAACAACGGATTCGAGCCGGGCACGACCAGAACGCTGCGAATGGCCGAGGGCGGCAGCAGGTCCCAGTTGACGACATCCCCGAACGACTCGTTGATACGCACGCCATCCTGGAATACCGACAAGCCCTGCGGCGTGCCGAGCAGCGGTGACGCGGTGAAGCCGCGGTAGTTGACGTCGGGTTGGTAAGGGTTGCCCTGACTCGAATTGAGACTGACGCTGTCCAGGTTGGCTTCGAAATAGTCGGTGAGGTTGAGCGGATGTTGCGCGTCAATCGTCTTGCCGCGGATCCATTGCACGTTGGCGGGCACGTTCTCGAGCGGTGTGCCCAGCCCGGGCAGCGGCGTTGTGCCGATCACCACCGTAGCCGGCAGTTCCACGGCTGGCGCCGCGTCCTGCGCGCGCGCTTCGCGGCCATGCAGCGCGGCCAGCAGGCCGACAAACGTCAATGCGGCGCGGGCGGCCGGTGTCAGGCGGTACATCATGTGTCTCCTCGCGGTCAACATCTTGTGTCGCGGCCAAACACGCAAGAACGGTGCCACGGCGATGTTGTTTCGCCTGCTCAGAAACGGCACGCCCGTCTGTGGTGAAACGCAACGACTCGGGCGCCATCCCTCCGAGCGAAGCTCCCCGTGTCCCGCAAAACCAGTGTTGGTGCGGCTTTTGGCGCAGGCGCGCCACGGCACGGTTATTGCGATCCCCCTGCGCCGGAAAAACCGGTCAATCAATCAAAACGTGGAGGGGATTTCGATGAGACGTATCGTTAAGGCAACCATGGCGGTGTGCGCACTGCAAGGCATGCAAAGCGCGCATGCGGTTGACATTCACGCGGGAGACTGGGACGTCGCGATCAGCGGCGACGTCAACGCGTACTACACATCGGTAGCGTGTTCGGGGGCGAGCGTTGCCGGCACTGCGCTCGCGGGCAAGGCCCTCGGATGCGGCGGCCAGAACAGCCGCACGTCGATCGGTAACGGCCTGCTGCCCAACGCGCTGGTGACCACGGTCAAGTCGCGCCAGGGGGACTATGACGTGCAGGGCACCATCGGCTTGATGGCGGCCGTCGCCACCGGCAGCGCGATCGCGCCCAATAGCACGGTCGACGTGCGGCAAGGCTTCCTGTCGATCGGCAATGCCGACATTGGCACCTTCAAGCTCGGCCGCGATTACGGCATTTTTGGGGCGAACGCGATTCTGGGCGACATGACGCTGCTCGGCGCGGGCGCTCCCGTGCAGGCGACGCAGCGCGGACGCGTGACGCTGGGCCACATCGGCGCCGGCTACACGTATCTGGGCACCTACGGTCAATTCGCCTACACGTCGCCGAGCGCCAATGGTTTCCAGGGACAGTTCGCACTGGTCAGCCCGGTCGACAACGGCACCGGCTTCAGTTCCAGGAGCGCGCCGCAGGTGCAGGCACAAGTGGCGTATCGCCAAGGCACCTGGAAGGGCTGGCTGGGCGGAAAAACGCAGAAATTCTATGCCGACGCGAGCGGCGAGAGCTTCACCGAGACGGCAGTTGAACTCGGCGGCTCGGTGGCGCTCGGGCCGTTGGGGTTGCTCGCCAACGTGCAGACGGGGCGCGGCCTGGGCATCCTGTCGGACGGCGACCAAGGCAACGTCACCGGCATCAACTATCTGCTGCAGGCGAGCTACCAGGCCTCGGACAAGCTCAAGCTTGGCCTGAATTACGGCGCGAGCCGTAATCGTACCGACATGCCCGGGCTGATCCGCTACAACAGCAACGTCACGCTGGGCGCCTATTACGCGCTGACCAAAAGCGTCACGCTGGTCGGCGAGTTGGGCCAGACGCGCTCGGTCGACGTCGCCGGCAATTCGGCCCGGATGAACGGCGCGTCGGTCGGCGCATTTCTGTTCTTCTGAGCCGCACGGCAGTACGGCGATGCCTTCGCGGCAGCACGCCGAGTGCATGAAACGTGTGAGCTACCACCACCGCCCGTAATTCCGGTCGTCCCGGATTGCTCCGTTGCGAAACAGATCCAAACGCGCGTTGCGCCATGACGGAACAGCGGCTGTGTCAGTCGCGCGCCAAAGTCCTCGGCATCGCGAACGCAGTCGCGCACCTCATCAGCGTGACTCGCTCCGTGACACGTGCATGGCGGCGGCACAGATAGTGGCATGAGATTTGCCTAGTTGAGCCCAAGCACGGAAACCCGTGCCATTCGATGAAAACCAGGAGACATTCATGAAACAAATTCGAAGTCGGTCTACCGTCTCGACGCTGATACTGAGCGGCATCCTGCTCGGCGGCGGCATGTCCGGCGTCGCGACTGCGGCGCAACGCGATTATCCGCCGGTCACCTACGAGCGCTTGACCGCCGCCCAGGACGATCCGGGCTGGCTGACCTATTACCGCTCATACGGCGGCCAGAGTCATTCGCCGCTCAAACAGATCAATACCGACACGGTCAAGCAGCTCGCCGAGGTCTGGCACTACAAGTTTCCCGCCGAACTGCAGCAGGGTTTCGAAGCGACGCCGATCGTCAACGGCAACTATATGTTCGTGACGACCCCCAAGGACCGCGTCTACGCCTTCGACGTGAAAACCGGCAAGGCGCTCTGGAACTTCGACCCGAAGCTCGACGCGGTGTCATTCAAGACCGCCTGTTGCGACGTGATCAACCGCGGGGTAGCGCTGTATGGCAAGAGCGCCTACGTGGCCATGCTTGACGGCCAAGTGGTCGCGCTCGATGCGAAGACCGGCAAGATCCAGTGGCGCAAGCGAATGTTCGAGCCGGGCATGGGCAATGCCTTCTCGTCGGCGCCGCTGGCCTTGAAGGATGCGCTCGTGGTGGGCAGCGCGGGCGGCGAGTTTGGCGGACGCGGCTTCATCGCGGCATTGAGCCCGGCCGACGGCAAGCAGTTGTGGAAACGCTGGACCGTGCCGGCGCCGACGGAAAAGGGCGGCGATACCTGGCCAGACGGAATGTACAAACACGCGGGGGCGCCGGCGTGGCTGACCGGCACGTTCGACGTCAAGACCAACACGCTGTTCTGGGGCGTGGGTAATCCCGGTCCGTGGCTGGCCGACGCGCGGCCGGGCAAGAACCTGTACTCGGATTCGCTGCTCGCGCTCGATCCGCGCAACGGCGATCTCAAGTGGCACTACCAATACACCACGAATGACACCTGGGACTATGACGGCGTCAATACGGCGGTGGTGGCTAACGTCAAGTACGAGGGCAAGGATTACGAAGCCGTCATTCACGCCGATCGCAATGGCTACTTCATCGCAATCGAGCGCAACACCGGCAAGCTGATCTACGCCAAGCCGTTCGTCAAGGCGACCTCGGTCACCGGTTACGACGCCGATGGCGCACCGATCCAGGACGCCAGCAAGTACCCGAAGACCGGCACGACGATTCAAACGTGCCCGAGTTTCCTGGGGGGCAAGAACTGGTGGTCGATGTCCTACGACCCGCAGACGCGTCTGGCCTTCGTGCCGGCGCTGCATGCCTGCATGAGCTTGTCCGGCAAGACGGTCAGCTACATGCAGGGCCTGCCGTATCTCGGCGAAGGTTTCGAGATCCAGCCTGAGCCCGGCAGCCAGGGCTTTGGCGAACTGCAGGCCATCAACGTCGACACCGGCGAGAAGGTGTGGAGCCACTGGAGCAAGTTGCCATGGAACGGCGGCGTCGCCAGCACGGCCGGCGGCCTGGCGTTCAGCGGCTCGCTCGACGGACACCTCTACGCCTTTGACCAGAAGACCGGCAAGGTGTTGTGGGAAAGCCCGCAGCTGGCAAGCGGCGTGATCGCCCAGCCGTCGGTGTTCGAGGTAGACGGTAAGGAATACGTAGCTATTCTGGCGGGCTACGGCGGCGCCAACCCGATCTGGGGCGGCCCGATGGCCAAGGCTGCGGAGAACGTGCCGCGCGGCGGCACCCTGTACGTGTTCGCGTTGCCGCAAAACTGACAAGAACGACGTCGTCACGGGGGCTGCCGTCCGGCGGCCCCCTGAACGCCGCACCACCGAGACTTTGAAACGGGAAGTGATAGCCATGAAGACATCTCTTTTGCATCGGGCAGCGTGCCTGCTCGTCTGCGCGTTGACGGCAGGCGCCGCCGGCACCGCGAATTCCGCCGGCGCCAAGGGCGCGGGGCCCGCCTTCAACAAGGAGCAGGCACTGCACGGGCAGACCCTCTACACGGAAAACTGCGCCAAGTGCCACGGCGACAAGTTGCAGGGCATGAACGCGCCTGCGCTGCAGGGGGCGGCATTCGCGCCGCCACACAATACGTCGCTGACCGTTGGCGGCATATTTACCTATATGCGAACGAACATGCCGGCTGACCGGCCCGGCCAGATGAAGCCCGAGGAATACGCCGACGTGATGGCCTTCCTGTTGCTCAAGAATGGGTACAAGCCATCGCAGGCGGCGCTGACGGCAGACAAAGCGCAGAACGACACGTCCTTTGCGATGTCGCGTCCTGTCCGGTAGTTGCCGACGCAAAACAAAAATCGCAAGAATCGACCCTGTGGTGTGCGGTTTGCCGATCCCTTGACCGTGGGATCGGCTTTTTTGTGCCGGCTGTCAAACGTTCGCGCCGCGCAGTGGACGCCTATTCGCCGCTGGCGCCCGAGTCAGATTCGCGAGGATGCAGTCGCACCGAGTTTGCGTCGCTGCGGAACAGCAACGGTGCCGACTCGCGGCGCAGCAGCGGGGCGAAGCGTACCGCTTGCGTCACGACCTCGTGCCGAGGTGATTTGTCGCACACGGGATCGGCCGCGCGCGCATCGCCAGTCAGCTGCAAGGCCTGGCAACGGCAGCCGCCGTGATCGTGCGCGCGTTCGTCGCAACTGCGACAAGGCTCCTTCATCCAGTCCTCGCCGCGAAACGCGTTGAAGGCGTCGCTGCGATACCAGATGTCGGCCAGCGACGTCGACTTCACGTTGGGAAACGACAGGTCCGGAATGATGCGGGCCGCGTGACAGGGCAGGGCCGTGCCGTCGGGCGCGACGGCGAGGAACACATTGCCCCAGCCGCTCATGCACGGTTTCGGCCGCCGTTCGAAATAATCCGGCACGACAAACAGAATGCGGCAGCGCTCGCCGATGCGCGCCCGGTAGTCGTCTACGATCGCTTCCGCCTCGCGCAATTGTGCCGCGTCGGGCATCAAATGCGCACGATTGAGCAGGGCCCAGCCGTAATACTGCGTGTTGGCCAGTTCGAGATATTCGGCTCCCATCTCGAGCGCCATCTCGATGATCTGCGCCACGTGGGGCAGGTTGTGACGGTGCAGGACGCAATTGAGCACCATCGGATAGTCATGGGCCTTGATCAGGCGCGCGACCTTTTTCTTCACGTCGAAGGTCCGGGTGCTGCTGAGGAAATCGTTGAGTTCGCGCGTCGCGTCCTGGAACGACAACTGGATGTGGTCGAGCCCGGCGCGCTTGAGCGCGCCGAGGCGCGCATCGGTGAGCCCGACGCCGGACGTGATCAGGTTGGTATAGAAGCCGAGCCGCCGCGCTTCGCCGACCAGTGTTTCGAGATCGTCGCGCAGCAGGGGTTCGCCGCCCGACAGGCCGAGCTGCGCCGCGCCGAGCGCGCGCGCCTGGCGCAGTACCTCGAGCCATTGCCCGGTGTCGAGTTCGTCGCGATAACGCGTGTGATCGGTCGGGTTATAGCAGAACGGGCAATGCAGCGGACAGCGGTAGGTCAGTTCCGCGAGCAGCCATAGCGGCCGCGCAGCCTCGCGTGGGGTGGCCTCGACGGGAAGATCGTCCATCAGCACACCCAGCCGCGCTTCGCGGCATGGTTGATGAAGGTTCGCACGTCTTCGTCCACGCAGTGCCCGCCGAACAGCACGCGCAATTCGTCGATGATCTGCGCGCACGAGTGCAGCCCGTCGCAGCGCGTCAGGATCTGGGCGGCGCTGTCGTTCAGGCGCACCATGCCTTCCGGGTAGAGCAACACATAGCGCTGCTGTGCCTCCTCCCATTGCAGGCGAAAGCGGCGGTCGAGGCGAGGCGTGTCGAGACTCATATCGGATTTCCTTCGGGGACGGCGCGCTCGATCGCGTCGAGCATGCTCCACAGGATGTCGAGCTTGAATTGCAGGATGTCGAGCGCGCGCTGCTGCTGCGCCGCCGTCGTGAAGTGATCGAGCGTGACTTGCAGGCCGTGCTCGACATCGCGTTGCGCCAGCGGCACGCGCGAGCGGAAGTACGCCAGGCCGTCGGCCCCTATCCACGGATAGAAGCGGGGCCAGCCGGCGAGGCGGTCCAGATGGATCTGCGGTGCGAACATTTCGGTCAGCGACGAGCAGACCGCTTCCTGCCACGGCGCCCGTCGCGCGAAATTGACATACGCATCGACCGCGAAGCGCACGCCCGGCACGAGCAATTCCTGTGACCACAGCGTCTCGCGGTCGAGCCCGGCCGCTTCGCCCAAGCGGGCCCACGCTTCGATGCCGCCTTCGTTGTCCTGCCAGCCGTCGTGATCGAGCAGGCGAAGCATCCACCGGCGGCGCACTTCGCGATCGGGACAGTTCGACAGGATCGCGGCGTCCTTCTGCGGAATGCTGATCTGATAATAAAAGCGGTTGGCGATCCAGCAGCGAACCTGCTCGCGCGTGCAGCGGCCGCTATTGAGGCGCACGTTGAACGGATGATGGATGTGATACCGGGCGCCCTTGGCGCGCAAGCGCGCCTCGAATTCGGCGCGGCTCCACGGCCTGGCCTCGTGCGTCGTGTCTTTCATGTCGATGGCATGCGTCATAGCGTGAAATGCATTCCGTCGTGAGCGACTTCGATGCCGCGGCGCGCCAGTTCGGCGCGCTCGGGACCGTCCTCGCGCAGGATGGGATTGGTGTTGTTGATGTGGATCAGTACCTTGCGCGCGCCGAACGACGGCAGCGCATCGAGTTCGGCGATCATGCCGTGCGAGCCGCTTTGCGCGAGGTGTCCCATGTCGGCGGCCCGCTTGCGCGACAGGCCGAGCCGCTGCATTTCGTCGTCGCGCCAGAAGGTGCCGTCGACGAGCAGCAAATCTGCCGCCTGCATCGCCTCGCGCACGCGTGCATCGACGCGGCCCAGGCCCGGTGCGTAGAAGCACTGGCGCGCCGTGCGTTCGTTGCGGATCAACAAGCCGATGTTGTCGCCCGCCACGGGGGCTTGCCGGTGCGGCGAATAAGGCGGGGCGGCGCTGTCCAGCGGTAT
This sequence comes from Pandoraea terrae, assembly GCF_902459695.1. Classification (GTDB taxonomy): domain Bacteria; phylum Pseudomonadota; class Gammaproteobacteria; order Burkholderiales; family Burkholderiaceae; genus Pandoraea; species Pandoraea terrae. The sequence goes on along the minus strand of NZ_CABPRZ010000004.1, from coordinate 290,647 downwards.
CGCTGTGAAGCGCGTGTGATCGAGGCCGTCGATGCGAAACGACGACCCGTCAATCGGGATCGGGTGATGCGTTACGCCGCAATAGTGCGCGAGCATCGGCCCCACGGGAAAGCCGGTGCACAGATCCTGCCAGACCGGCTCGGTGGCGTGTACGGGCAAGGGTGTATCGCGTTCGCGCAACAGCAGCAGGCCGGCGCAATGGTCGATCTGCGCGTCGATGAGCACGACGCAGGCGATGCCGCTGTCGCGCGGCGCGCGCGCCCCACGCAGTTCCGGCGCGCCGCGCACTTGCTGCAGGATGTCGGGCGAGGCGTTGACGAGTACCCAGTCGGTGCCGTTCTCGCTCACGGCGATCGACGATTGCGTGCGCGCCGACACGGCAGGGTCGCCCTCGCGCACGGCCCGGCAGTTGGCGCAATGACAGTTCCACTGCGGCAGGCCGCCGCCGGCCGAGGAACCCAGGACCAAAATGTGCATGAGCGTGGCTGGCCGCGCGGCGCAACTTGCCGGCGCGGCCAATTTCCCCTTGGTTAATGATTGGTAATTAACGATTGGCGATGTACATCGTGATCTCGAACCCGAAACGAAGATCCGTGTACGCCGGCGTGGTCCACTGCATGATGTTCCTCCTGTGAATGTCTCTTGGCATGAAATGTGTTTCACTTGCGACTGACGGTCCTGCTGAACCGTCAGTCACATTTGATCGAGCAAAATCCATGCCGAACGCTTTCGCTTCTCACCGGATCGTGCGCACGCCCGACGGACATCGCCTGTTCGTGCGTACCCTGGGTTCGCCGGACGGCGTGCCCGTCCTCGTGCTGCATGGCGGCCCGGGCAGCGGCGCTTCGCCCGCGCTGGCGCAAGGGTTCGACCTGGAGCGCGTGCGGCTGGTACTGCCCGACCAGCGCGGTGCCGGGCGCTCGCGTCCCCGCGGGAGCACGCGGCGCAATGGACTGCCGCAATTGGTGGCGGACCTGGAGCGTATTCGCGCCGCGTTGGGCGCGGCGCCGTGGATGGTGGTCGGCGGCTCGTGGGGCGCCGCGCTTGCGCTGGCCTACGCGGCGTATTGCCCGCACGCCGTGCGAGCGCTCGTGCTGCGCGGAACGTTCACGGCAACGCGCTCGGCGTTGCGGCAATTTTTCTCGCCGCGCCGCCGCGTGAAGAGCCGATCCGTGCCGACGACGTGTGTCTTCGGCGATATATCGGTGTCACGGGTGTTGCATCGTTGGACAAGGGTGTTCCGATCTGGAACACCGGGGGCAACAGTGCCGCGGCTGCGCGCCTGGCAGGCGCGCGAACGTGCGCTGCTCGGGCTGCCGCCGGTGCCGGCCCGCGCCGTGCACCGGCTTGCGCCGCTGCGGCACAAGTACCGCATCCAGACCCATTTGCTGGCCCGATACGGCGGCTTCGGTCCGCGTGGCGTGAAGGCGTTGCTGCCGCGTCTGCGGCGCTGGCAAGGGCCTGCCATCGCCGTGCACGGACGCGCTGACCGGGTCTGCCCGCCGGCCGGGCTGCGCCGGCTACAGGCGGACTGGCCGGCGCTGTCGGTCAGGTGGGTGGCGGCGGGCCATCGCGCGGACGAGCCCGCGATGCGCGAGGCGCTGCGCGGCGCCATCGAGGCTGCGATCGCAGCCGGCGCGGTGCAGGGCGCGTGTCACTCGTCGCTTTTGGCTTGTGGCGAGAGCAACGGCATCTTGCGATAGATGGTATTGCGCGACACTCCCAGCGCGCGTGCGGCGGCCGAGACGTTGCCCTGATGTTGCCGCAGCGCGGCGGCAATCGCCGACACCGCGACGTCCTCGAGGCGCGTGCCGCACTCTGGCGACGTCGGCGATGTCAGCGGTATCGGCGGCGGCACAGCGCAGGGGGCCGCGCAGGGCGTATCCGCCGGCGCGTCGAAAAACTCCTCGGGCACGTGCTCCGAGCGGATCACGCCGTCTTCGTCGACCATCGCGGCGGCGGTGCGCAGCACGTTGCTCAGCTGGCGGAAATTGCCGGGCCAGCGGTAGCGTCGAAACAGCGCCATCACCGCGGGATCGACACTCAGGTTCCCTTCGGTGGCGAGATCGTCATGCAGGATCTTGCCGATGACGATCTCCAGGTCGGTGCGCTCGCGCAGCGGCGGCAGCTTGACCACGAGGCCGTTGAGCCTGTAGTAGAGGTCTTCGCGGAAGGCGCTGGCGGCGATCATTTCGCGCAAGTTGCGGTTGGTTGCGCAGATGATGGCGACGTTGACCGGAATCGAGCGAGTACTGCCCAACGGCGTGACCACGCGCTCCTGCAGCACGCGCAGCAGGCGCGCCTGCAGCGAATACGGCATGTCGCCGATCTCGTCGAGGAACAGCGTGCCACCGTTGGCTTGCAGCACCATGCCGGCACTGCCCTTCTTGCGGGCGCCCGAGAACGCACCGTCCTCGTAGCCGAACAATTCGGACTCGATCAGGGTTTCCGGTATCGAGGCGCAATTCAGCGCCACGAACGGCCCTTGGGCGCGCGCCGAGTCATTGTGGATTGCGCGGGCGAGCAGTTCCTTGCCGGTACCCGTCTCGCCGGTGATCATGATCGAGATGTCCTTGCCGATCACCTTGCGCAGTTTCTCAACGACCGCCGCAATCTGCGGATCGCCGGTATCCAGGTAACGCAGGCAGGACAGGCGCGCGCGCATCGCGGCGGCGTTGGTGCCGTCCTCACGCGAGGGCGTCGCGGCCGGGGACGCCGCCGGCTCGCGCACGACCGACGCCGGCACGGACAGGCCGCTGTGCGAGAACTCCGCCTTGCCGTACACCCGCACGCCGTTGTTCAGGCATAGCGACAGCAGCCCCGGCTGGGCCGTGCGGTAATGGTCGAACACGGCAGAGGGCGTCATGCCGAACAGTGACGAGAAGGTATGCGCGGCCAGTCCGGCGGCGCTCAGGCCGAGCTGGAACTGGGCGCTCCGGTTGGCCGACAGGAAGCGACCGTCGCGCGAGAACGCCGCGATCCCTTCCATCAGCGTGCCGAGAAACTCGGGGCGGCCGTGGAAGTGCAGCAGCAGGGCATCCGGGAAGGCGTTGGCGAACAGGTGATTCTCGATCATCTGCGCCGACATGCGCACCAGCGCCATGGTGTGGCGATGATAGCTGCGATGGTCTCCGGTCACATCGAGCACACCGGCCAGCCTGCCGTGCGGATCGAGGATCGGCACGCTCGAGCAGGTCAGGAAGTGATTGGCGCGCAGGAAATGCTGGTCGCCATGGACCGTGACGGGCCCCAGCTCGGCGATGGCCGCGCCGATCGCGTTGGTGCCCTGATAGCGCTCGCTCCAGTTCGCACCCGGGCGCAATGCGACCTTCTCCGCGCGGCCGAGAAAGTCATCGTCGCCGAGCGACTTGAGTATCAGCCCTCGCGCGTCGGTCAGCACGACCATGCTTTGCGTATTGACGATCTGTTCGTACAGCGCCTCGATCACCGGCACGGCGTGGTTGCACAGTACCCGGCTCTGCTCGATCTGTCGTCGAAGCTCCGGCTGGCCGAGCAGATCGTAGTCCGGTTTCATGGTCTCGGACAGACCGAAGGACAGGGAACGCTCGTGTGACTTGTCGATCATGAGCATCTCGCTCGAAGGGGGCAACACGCCGGAGGAAGCAAGATTTGCTCCATCCATCGAGCAAGATGTGACAGTTTGGGACATGCCAGTCTCTCCAGGATCCTGGTGGGTCGAAGACCTCTTGTTTTTTTAAAGAACGACGGACGGGGGAAGGCGCCGCGCCGTATGTAGCATCGCTGCAGATGCTGACGATAACCTTACTGGCTTCGCGGTCTCATGGTTAACGTGATGCTATCGGCGCATGGCGCGGCTGTACCGCGCCGTTGTGCCGAAATGTCACACCTGTTCCACACGGGGACAGCCGGCCTGCCGCGCCAGGCACGCCGGCGGCGCTTTCATGGCGCCAAACGCCGAAGCGCCCCGCCGTTTCCCGACATTCCCCGCGCTCGGCAACCGTGGCATGCAATTTGCGTAGCGGTGTGGGCGTTCGATGCCGGGCCCCGGCATCGGCTGGATACGCGAGAGTCGCGATCCTCATCGCCATGCAAGCATCCATGTCTTGGGAGACACCATGAATCACGCGGAAATGCAGTTCCTCGATATCGACTTTCCCTATCGGAGGGAATATGGCAACTTCATCGACGGCGCCTGGGTCAAGCCGGTTGCCGGGGACTATTTCGACAACCTGTCACCGATCACCGGCGCGCCCTTCTGCGCGGTCCCGCGTTCGAACGAGGCGGACATCAACCTCGCGCTCGACGCGGCCCACCGGGCCAAGGCGGGCTGGGCGCGCACCTCGTCGACTGAGCGCGCGAATGTGCTTATCCGCATCGCCGAGCGCATGGAGGCGAACCTGATGCGGCTGGCGGTGGCCGAATCGATCGACAACGGCAAGCCGTTGCGCGAAACCATGGCGGCCGACATTCCGCTCGCGATCGATCACTTCCGCTACTTCGCCGGTTGCGTGCGCGCTCAGGAGGGCGGCGTCAGCGAGATCGACCACGATACGGTGGCCTACCATTTTCACGAGCCGCTCGGCGTGGTCGGGCAGATCATTCCGTGGAACTTCCCGATACTGATGGCGGCCTGGAAGCTGGCGCCGGCGCTGGCGGCCGGCAATTGCGTGGTGCTCAAGCCGGCCGAGCAGACGCCGGCATCGATTCTGGTGCTGCTCGAACTGATCGGCGACCTGCTGCCGCCGGGCGTGCTCAACGTCGTCAACGGCTTTGGCCTGGAGGCCGGCAAGCCGCTCGCGACGAGCTCGCGCATCGCCAAGATCGCCTTCACCGGCGAAACCACGACCGGCCGGCTGATCATGCAATATGCCAGCCAGAACATCATTCCTGTAACGCTCGAGCTTGGCGGCAAGAGCCCCAACATTTTCTTCGCCGACGTGCTCGATCGCGATGACGGTTACTTCGACAAAGCGCTCGAAGGCTTCGCGATGTTCGCGCTCAACCAGGGCGAAGTGTGCACATGCCCTTCGCGCGTGCTCATCCAGGAATCGATCTACGAGCGTTTCATGGAGCGCGCCCTCGCGCGTGTTGCGGCGATTCGCCAGGGACATCCGCTCGATCGCGGCACCATGATCGGCGCGCAGGCTTCGCGCGAGCAGCTTGAAAAAATCCTCTCCTACATCGACCTCGGCCGGCAGGAGGGTGCGCAGTGCCTGATCGGTGGCGAGCGCAACGAGCTCGACGGCGAATTGCGGGATGGGTACTACATCAAGCCGACCGTGTTCGTCGGGCACAACAAGATGCGCATTTTCCAGGAAGAGATTTTCGGGCCGGTGGTTTCGGTAACGACCTTCAAGACCGAGGAAGAGGCGCTCGAGATCGCCAACGATACGCTCTATGGGCTCGGCGCAGGCCTGTGGACGCGCGACGGCGCACGCGCCTATCGCGTCGGCCGCGAGATCCAGGCGGGCCGCGTGTGGACCAACTGCTATCACGCCTATCCGGCTCATGCGGCCTTCGGCGGCTACAAGCAGTCGGGCATCGGGCGCGAGAATCACAAGATGATGCTCGATCACTATCAGCAAACGAAGAATCTGCTGGTGAGCTATAGCCAGAAACCGTTGGGCTTCTTCTGACCCGAGGGTGAAAGCGCGATGCGGCTGGCAGCTTGGCCGCATCGCGTATCTTTCGCGTGGCATTGGCACTGGAAAGGAGTTGCGATGGCCGAATCTTCAGTCGCACGCGTGAGCGCGACGCCTGCGGCGCTCGCCTTGATCGCGCGCTTGCGGGAGCAACACGGCGACGTCATGTTTCACCAGTCCGGCGGCTGCTGCGACGGCAGCGCGCCGATGTGCTATTTGCGCGGCGAGTTCATCGTTGGGGCGTCGGACGTGTGGCTCGGCGAAATCGGCGGCATGCCGTTCTACATGAGCGACGCGCAATTCGCCTACTGGGAGCACACGCACCTGATCATCGACGTGGTTCCCGGCACCGGCGGCATGTTTTCGCTCGAACGGCCGACCGGCCTGCGCTTTCTCACGCGCTCGCACCTGTATGCCGACGAGGAGGCCGCATGGCTTGCGGCGCATCCGCCGCAGCGAGCCGGGTGAGGCGTCCGAATCGCTGATGGGGCGGCAATACGGGCGCCAGTACGGCGGGGGCGAATGCCCCCGTTACTACCCATCGCGCCCTGAACCGCCCCGACAGGCCTAGCCACATAAGGAAGTCCCATAGAGGCGCGGGATAGAGCACGCAGGCGTCGTAGATTGCGGTGAACGGAGAGCTCCTCATTCGTAGCCCATTCCAAGCTCTTGGGCTTGCTGGGCCAGCGCCTCCATTGCCTGTTCACTTGTGTGATCACGTTCTGCTTTGAAGCGCATCAAGTCAGCGAATCGCACGCGCCGATGCTTGCCGGTCTTGTGATAAGGCGATGCATTGGCTTCCAGCAGCTTGACCAGATGCGGACGTGAAACATTGAGAAGATCAGCGGCCTCTTGAGTGGTTAGCTCCGCATGAACCGGAACCACCTTGACCGCGTTGCCGTCAGCTAGCTCGGCGAGGATGTCGACCAACAGGCGCAGTGCAGATGTTGGAAGCTCCACTTGGTGGGCTTGGTTCTTGTCATCGAAGATCTGGATGCTCTGTGTCCCAAACTTGGTCGCAAGATAGGCCGCCAAGGCCCGCTGACCTTGGACGGCCGCTTGCACCTCGCGCTCGACAGGCAAGGTCATTTCGGACATCGCGATATGGGTCATGGCTTACTCCAAGGCTGGAACTGCTAGGGAGCAGCCATTTCTATTCGAAACAAACGAAAAACGCAACAAACGAAACGTACATCGACTAACGCATGCCTTCAGGCGATGAGACGGAAGCCTGCTGCCGCTTCACGGAAGTCACGAAATCGTTGGTATAGGTTCGCGACAAATCAAGCGGTCGTCGCTTGATTGCCGGATCGAATGTCGCCAACACCTTCAAAACGGTTTCCGGGCCATCGGCGGGCATCTTGCCGTCGGCGGTAAACATTTGACGGGACGCCGCCAGTGCTTTGATGTAAAGCGCCTTGTTGCCGGCGTAATAGTCGACCGGCATCTGTGCGGCGATCTCTTCGGCGCTGTGTGTGCGGATGTAGTCACGCGATCTCACGAACGCCGGCGTGAGCTTTTCCACTGTGGGACGGACCGGATTTCTGGGTTAGCCGCACGATGGCGCTGTGCCGGGCATTCTCGCGAGTATATGCCGTACAAATAAGCAGAAATTGTTGCTCGCGCCCTGACGTCTTTACTTCGCGGCTCGTTGGGAGGCGCTCTCCGGCATTGGGCTGGAGAACTCCTAAGCGCCGCGAATTTGTCCGTGCGCGGTCACGTTTAGATAGCCCTTTTGCGGCAGCGGATGGCGGCGGCCGGCTGCGTCAACGAAGGAGGTTTTTGTCTTCCCGTGAGGAGTGACGTCGAAATGGAAGCCGTCGGGTAAGCGATATGAATATCGCCAATCGCCGGGAAAATCCGGGGTGCCGTGTCGCGGCCCATCGTCATCCCAAATCCAAGAGTTGTCGTCGAGCCACGGAGTGTTCCTATAGTTGTCAATCCTGCGACGATGTTCGCGGACGAAACGTTGGATGAGATCAGCCGCCGCCGACAGGTGCCCTTGATTGTTGTAGCTTTCAGATAGGCGCCAAATGTCGACTAACTCACGTTTTGCCAGAAATATTTCTGGAAGGACAAGCGGGGAGGCGGAGTCGCCGGGTTTGACATGGTCAGCCCAGAAGGTCTCTTCCGTCGTCGCGGTGGATAGTGCCTCGATAAGTGGAGCGAATTCGCCTCGTCCCGTCTCGCCGACGACCTTGGAGTCAAGCCACCGAAAGCGGAAATGCCTGCGAATTTGGTCCTCGATTTGCTGCCGTTGCCGATCTGAAGACACGGCAAAGATGTGTGCGCCCCCGTGCGATTCCGCCCGTCGGCACAAGCCGTCCACCTGTTTCGCAAGGATGGTCGACTCGCTGCGTTTTTCGCTGGGAAAAAGCTCCCAAGACCAGCTGTTGAACTGGTCTTGGCCCTGTTTCAGCGCTTTTTTGATGTGCGCAGACAGGCTTTGCTGGTACCCAGCCAGAATGAACACGCCCATTGGCGGCCCTCCTAGCCTTTGGCCAACAGTCGAAGAACAATGTCGAGAGGGATGTGAATTCTCGCCAGATCTTCCTGCGTGAGCTGTGCGGCAATCTCGGCCAAGCCCGACTTGCCTTCAACGCTAACCGGGGCAGACGGAACGGTCAATGGGAGCGAGCGCGGCTCCGAGAGTTGAACCCAGTCGGGTTGCCAGGGGATGGCTTTGTCAGTGGCCCAGGTCCGCAGCGACGAATTTAGCGCGCCTAGTCGGAACGTGTGCCAATGCTTGATCAGACCGAAATTGTGAATCGCTTGGCTGAAACCTTGGAGGGGCGAGTTTTGGGCGAGGGCCCCGAGCAGGGCTTCTTTTGCCGTCTCTGCCGCATCGACCTCTTCGGCGAATCGCTTTCTCACAGCCAGTTCGTTTTCAAGCGATGACTCTGGCAGCGCAATTGCTTCAGCGGGCACTGGCTCGCCGGCCTTAACCCAGAGCACAGAGTTGTTGCTCGGAACGTAATGCGGCTTCCCCGTTTCTGCCATGGGGAGCTTCGTCAGCGCCTTGAACAAGTCTTCGCGTATGCGGGAATTCGGCGCCGGCGCGTGCGAGCTGGAAACCGTGATGAGGTCGGGGCGATCGACCGGCGCCACAAGAATGTCGCTTCCCGGCTGCCTGTGGAGCAGGACTTGGGAGGGGAACGATTCAACGAACGCTGAAAACCGCTTTACGCCGGGCGGCGGAAACTCGAGTCCGCGGGACGAAGCGATCTTGGCGACGGCGGCTCGAAGCTTGGCGCCCGGAACGGCGGTCTTCGTCCTCTCGATTTCGCTAGCGAGCGCTTCTTGTAATATTTCCAGCCAAGGGTTAGCCATGAGCCAAATTGAAATGAAAAAAGGGCACACAAAGGCGCCCTCTTTTCGGAGAAAGTATCACGCACGCGAACAACTAGCCTGTATAACAAGTCCGAAGACTTGTAAACAAGTGGAAGCGACGAGGATGTTAGGGCCACCGTGGAGGAACCGCTAAGCCGCGCCGCGCCAGTTGGCGATCCTTCCGGATTAGCACAGAAATAGCCTGGCTGATGCGGAATCGCTGCCTTTATACCATGTCAGGCAGCTTATCGCAAGGGTGTTCCCGTCCACACAGCCCAACTTTCTGCCGGCATTCGCCCAAGAATATGGCTCGCATTACGACGAGGCTGCGTATTTCGGACGAACGTGACCGGCCGTTTCGGGATGGTGACCGACGATTTCGGCAACGTGACCGGTCAATTCGGCAACGTGACCGAGCGGACCGGAAGGCAGGATTGGCGTTGCGCATGTTCATCAACCACGCGGGCTATGCTTGCCGGCTTTTGCCGGAGACAGCATGCCCGCGCACCGGATGAACATGCGGATGATCAAGGACGTTTTACAACTTAAATTCGACGGCGGTTTCTCGCACGATCGGATCGCCGCGTCGCTGGGCATTTCCAAGGGCGTGGTCACGAAGTACGTCGGACTGGCCGGCGCCGCCGGGCTGGACTGGGCGAGCGCCTGCGACGTGGACGAAGGCGAGCTCGAGCGACGGCTACTCGGCAAGCCCACGGGGCCAGCAGCGTACGCCCAGCCCGACTACGGGCGCATCCATCAGGAGCTGCGCCGCAAGGGCGTGACGCTCACGTTGCTGTGGGAGGAATACCAGGCCGAGTTTGCGGACCGGCAGACCTACCGCTATACGCAGTTCTGCGAGCACTACAAGGCGTTCACGAAACGTCTGAAGCGCTCGATGCGTCAGATCCACCGCGCCGGCGAGAAGCTGTTTGTCGGCTTTGCCGGCCCCACGTTGCCGCTGACCACCGGACGCCGCGCGCACATCTTCGTGGCCGCCATGGGCGCATCGAGCTATACGTTCGCGTGCGCGACGCCGGCCGAAACGATGGAGGACTGGCTGGGCGGCATTGCACGCGCGCTGACCTTCTATGGCGGCGTACCGCAGCTGATCGTGCCGGACAACCCGCGCGCGATGATCGCCGATCCCGACCGTTACGAACCTCGCGCAGGCGACACCGTGCTGGACTTCGCGCGTCATTACGGCACCTCATTCCTGCCTGCACGGGTGTATCGCCCACAGGACAAACCGAAGGTAGAAGTTGCGGTCCAGGTGGTCGAGCGCTGGATCATGGCGCGGCTGCGCCATCACCGGTTTGCGTCGGTGCAGTCGGTCGATGACGCGATCCGGCCGCTGCTGAAGAACCTGAACGAGCGCCCGTTCCAGAAGTTGCCGGGATGCCGCGCCAGCGCATTCGCCCAGCTGGACGCGCCGGCACTGCAGCCGCTGCCCATTCAACCCTATGAACTCGCGCGCTTCAAGACGGTGACGGCTCACATCGACTATCACGTCGAGATCAACAAACACCGTTACAGCGTGCCGCACGCGCTGGTCGGCCTTAAGCTCGATGCGCGCATCACGGCGGGCGCTGTCGAACTGTTGCATCGGGGCCGCCGCGTTGCCAGCCATGCCCGCAATGACCGCGCGGGCGGCTACGCCACGGTCGTCGAGCACATGCCCGCGGCATACCGCGCCCATCTCGAATGGACGCCACAGCGGCTGATTCACTGGGGGCAGCAGATCGGCGCGGCAACCCGCGCGCTCGTCACACGACTGCTGCAGGAGCAACGCCACCCGGAACACGGCTATCGGGCGTGCCTCGGATTGCTCTCGCTCTCCCGTCGCTATGGTCGCGAACGTCTCGAAGCGGCCTGTGCGCTGGCGCTGGAACTGGGCGTGCACCGTTACCGCCATGTGCGCGACATCCTGATCAACAACCGTGACCGTGCTGCGGCGGCAACGCCTGCCGACTGGATCAGTCCGAGCCACGCGCATGTACGCGGCCCCAGCTACTACCAATAAAGAAGACCCGCCATGATGATGCAACAAACACTGACGCAGCTGCGCGCGCTGAAGCTGGAAGGCTTCGCTGACGGCCTGGAAGAACAATTGACGTAGCCCGGCGCGGCCGGCCTGAGCTTCGAGGAACGCCTGTCCCTGCTGGTCGACAGGGAAGCCAACTGGCGTGATGATCGGCGCCGGACCCGACTGCTCAAGCAGGCGCGCCTCAAGTATCCGCAGGCCGCCATCGAGGACCTCGACACCCGCTCTGGTCGAGGCGTGGACCCGCGCTCGCTCACGAGCCTGGCTCTCGGTGACTGGGTCGAAGCTGGCTACAGCTTGCTCATCAGCGGCCCAACCGGCGCGGGCAAATCATGGCTCGCCTGCGCCCTGGCGCAGTACGCCTGCCGGCGCGGGCACTCCGCGTTGTACTTGCGCGTGCCGCGACTCGGCGAGGAGTTGCGCGTGCTGCACGGCAACGGCGGCTTCACCAAATGGTTGCTGCAGATCGCTCGCGTCGACGTCCTGCTACTGGACGATTGGGGAATGGCTCCCCTAGATGCGATGGTTCGCAACGATCTGCTCGAGATGATTGACGACCGCTCCGCGGGCAAGGCCACGATCGTGACCAGCCAGTTGCCGATCGAGCACTGGCATGGCTGGATTGGCGACGAGACCATCGCCGATGCAATGCTTGACCGTCTCATGCAGCGCAATCACCGGATCACGCTCACCGGCGAATCGCTCAGAAAGGCGTCTCCCAAACCCAACATCCTGGAGACCGAACTCGACCAAAACTGAATCGAAACCCTACAATCGATACCGCGCAACGCCAAACCCGCCGAATCGGTCACGTTCCCGAAATCGGCGGTCACGTTCGCCGAAATACGCAGTAAATGGACGGTCTGTGCCGATCGCAACCGGCCGACGGCCACCTCCGCCCCGGCGGTTGCACGACGGAAAACGACTGCTATTGAGCGCTCCCCGGAGGTGACTTCGAGACAATCATCATCGTCAATTTGCGATTCTGGCAACGGGAACAGCAGCTGACACATAACTTATTGATAAAATTACCATTTTCCTGAATTAGAGACCTGCGAGAGGTCTCGACTATGGCCTTGTTCGGCCCGGTTAGCAAGTTTGCCCGACTAGCGAGTTGCCACTGAGTGCCGCCCATTGCTATTTGCTTTTGGGTCGACAAAAAATCCGTTCACCTGACGAAACGGTTGCCAAGCGATGCCAGCCTGTCCTAAGTTATAGTCTCTATGGGCCGGCATGATCAATTCGGGTGTAGGGTCAGGGGCAACCCCGGCGCCGAAAGCTCTCGAAGTCGTTTCCCGCATAAGTTGCTAGCGATCCGTCACCTGCAGGTGATGCAGGGAGTCCTTCAGTCCATTCAACTGCGACGCGGCTCGACGCGCGCTCAACTCGCATTCCCAGACTACAATTACGTGCCAGCCCATTTGTGTGAGCAGGGTGACGTTTCTCTCATCCCTAGTTCTGTTCGTCTGAAACTTGTGCATCCACTTTTCAGTATCTGACGCGGGAATATAGGCCTTGTCGCAGTCCGGGTGATGGTGCCAGAAGCATCCGTGGACGAAGATCACTGCTCGATATTTTGGCAGGACCAAGTCCGGGGTTCCGGGTAACTTTCGGTCGTGCAGTCGATAGCGAAACCCGTTGGAATGCAGGAACCGCCGGACAATCATCTCCGGCTTCGTATCCTTGGCCCGAATTCCCGACATCATTTGCGATCGGGTGTTTGCGTCGACGATATCCATTATTCCTGGTATCCTGGCGACCTGACGTTGCCGGACAAAACATGGCCGTATTGCCGGCTTAGTTCGATTAGCATGAACCAAAAAAACTCCATACCGATTGTTGACTTGTTTGCCGGTCCGGGTGGGCTCGGCGAGGGATTCTCGTCGCTCAAGAACGATCCCTTTCGGATCATCGTGTCAGCGGAGATGGATCCCTTCGCACATCAGACGCTGCGCTTGCGAGCGTTTTACCGGGAATTGAAGCGTTCGGGAGCGAAGGCGCTCCAGCCATATTACGACTATTGCAATTACGGCGCCCCTATCGAGGAAAATGCGAAGACCGCGGCCGCTTGGAAGGCGGCCGATGAGGAGGCGCTTCAGTTAACCTTGGGGAACCCCACCGACAATGCCAAACTTGACGCGGCAATTCGGGGGCACGGCATCGGCCCTGACTCCGCTTGGATACTGATTGGCGGACCTCCGTGCCAAGCCTACTCACTCGTTGGAAGAGCTCGCAACAAAGGGAAAGTCGATTACAAGCCCGAGGATGACCACCGCCATTTTCTGTACAAGGAGTACTTGCGGATCATTCAGAAATATCGCCCCTCGGTCTTCGTTATGGAGAATGTCAAAGGAATACTCTCGTCTTCCGTGGGTGGCGAGCGAGTATTCCATTCCATTTTGCGAGATCTAGCGGATCCCGATGCCGCAATTCTCGGGAAGCGCGCCTCTAGCAGTGGCTACAGAATCTACTCGCTGTCACATGACGTTGCGTTCGATCGACACACCGACCCGTCCGCTATCGATGCCCGAAAGTTCATCGTCCGGGCAGAGGACTACGGCATCCCCCAAGCGCGGCATCGTGTAATTTTGCTCGGAGTTCGCGAGGACTTGGATCAACGAAAGGTGCGCTTCTTGCGACCAGACTTTGAGCCTGCACCCACTGTTGTCGACGCCATTGGCGCGCTGCCTCCACTTAGAAGTCGGCTCAGTAAGCAATCTGACGAGGCCTCGGAATGGGCGCAAATCGTTAGATCCCAATTCAAGGAGCTAGCAACTGCAGCCAAGGCGCGGAATATGACGAGTATTGCCGATGCGTTGCAACGTCACTCGCAAGTAGTGTCGAGCGCATTGGGGTTTGGAGATGTACGGGTGCCAAAGACCCGCGAAGCCAGTGACGTCAAACTGCCTTTGCGTGAGTGGCTTGAGGACCGTCGCCTACATGTTTGGTTGAACCACGAAGCGCGCGGACACATGAAATCTGATTTGATGCGCTATGCGTACGCGTCCACATTTGCGGCGGTGAACGAGCGCTCCCCGAAGGGGCACGAAGAGTTCGACCTGTTGGAAAAGCTCAGACCAGATCATGCAAACTGGGAGACTGGCAAGTTTTCGGACAGATTTCGTGTTCAGCTCGCGACGACGTCGTCTACGACAATTACCAGTCACATATCGAAGGATGGTCACTACTTCATTCATCCGGACCCGACGCAATGTAGAAGCTTGACCGTTCGCGAAGCCGCACGTCTTCAGACGTTCCCCGACAACTATTTTTTCCAAGGCAATCGTACTCAACAGTATCACCAAGTTGGAAATGCCGTTCCTCCACTTTTTGCTCACAGGATCGCTGAGCTTGTGCGAAAAATTCTATGACCCCAACGGGGGCGGAGCCCCTGTGTCCGAAGCTAGAGGCACTTACAATTTGCCTCGCTCAGAGGGGAGACCGGCCGCGATGGTGAAAAGCGGGAAATAGGGTGGGCACCGGTAAGCGACCGGCAAATCCATCTTGTGGGGCTCGCCGAGTCGACAGATAGCTCATACGTTCCTAAAGCCCTCGTCGGTACATAACTGTTTAATCTCGAGAAGCTTCCGCCAGTTCTTTTCAATATTGATTCGCGTGAAGCCTTGGACAGTGCTGGCTTTGGTCAGTAGCTGGCGGTCAGGGAGATCGAGCAGTTGTGCGCATTTCGGCCAAGCGAGTAGCGCTTTCCAGTATCCCGTTATCGTCAAGTCGAAAACCGCTTTCTGAACGGCGATTCCGTCGTCTTGCGCGCCTTGGGATCTCGCAGCGGCTTTCTCCTGCCTGAAGTCGTCCTTGTCGATGGACCAGCGACCGATGGACTCAACATTCCATGCGGCGGATTGCTTCACCGTTTCCCAGCAGGCTTCTTTCTTTGACCATTCGCCGACATTGGTTATGCCTGAAGGAGGATTGAGCAGGATATCCTGAACGACGATGGCCAGTGCGCGAATGCAATTCTCTATTGTCGAGTCGACGCCTTGTTTTGTCCATACGCTTCCGAGGTCGAACTCGTTCCCCTTTTGTCGAAGCAAATGGAACAACAGCGACAGCGAGTATGCAACGATTTGAGGCCGGTAGTCCCCTTTGTACCAGTCTCCGCGCCCGGAGGAGACGACGAGCTCCGCCTGTTTCCACAGGATGGCAATGGCTACTATCCGCTTGTAGTACGCATCTCCATAGCTCGGGCTGATGGAGCCCCAATGCTCGCTCTCGCTGGCGTTGGCGGTCTTGCTCGAAAACTGGTCCGCGAACTTCGTGAAATTCTTCTGCGCCCCGAGGCTGACCCATTGCGGCTTTTCCCCCCATGTGCTGTCGTACTTGGCAAGGTCCGTCTTGTTGATCACCTGCTCGGGCGGATACTCGAGATCGAACGCGTCCTTCTTCGCTTTCGTCAAATACAACCGTTCATTCTGAAACTGGCCTCTCGATCGCTCATAGAACCACTTGCTTTGAATCCGAGCGCCCGCTTTCGCCGGGACCTGAAGTCTGCGGGAGATTTCCTCGATCTTCCGATGGAATGGATGATTGGCGAAGAAGTCCGCTACTGCAACCTTGTTCTGGGTATTGGCGAACTGGGCAATCCTCGGAATCAATTCATGAGCGCCTTCGCGGTTGACCTCGGTCAGCTTCATTTGGACGGTCACGCCGCTCAGTGACAGTCGATCCTTCTTCCTTGCGCTCAAAATGCTCGCTGTGGTCTGGCCGCCGTTGACGATCTGAAAGTCGACCAGATGCGTGAGGACCGGTCTGCCGTCGACCTGCTGGATCGTCACATCTGTCGCGGTTGCAGCGATTCCGTTGTTGTATGCAAAGAACAGGGCCGGTGAATCTTGAATAGTCGCCCGAATGCCCTTATTCACGCCGCCCTTCATCCCGAGAAACGAGCGAACGTTGCCTTCCAGAAGACGGCTGCCGTATCGCTCGAACAGGTTTGCGAGCAACGTCCCATCCAAGACGCAAAGAAACGACCTCAGCTCTTCCGTGCGCGCCGCTTCAATGCAGGGAATTCCTTCTGAGCCAAAGCTGGTCAACTCGATTTCCACGGCCTCCCGTTCGCGGGAAGACTCATAAATCGCCTTGAGCCGGCGCAGATCCCAGATATGCCTTTCAAGGGGAATGCCCGCGATTTCCCCAAATTTTTCGTCCTTGAACGATGTGCTAAGCGTCTGGTTGGAGAATATGTGCAGGCGAATCCGACTTATCTTGCTCTGATAGTCTATGAGCTGGCAAGCCAATTCATAGGCCGCGTTGGCTTCAGCGATGCGCTCGTTCAGCCGAAGCTCGATAGCTTCGCGCAGGAAATTTTCCAGCCAGCTCGACAATCTGTTGACCTCGGCAGTCGTGAGCGTGACAGGCTCATCGTCGTCCAGCCACTTGCCTACGACTAGACCAATGGTGCCATCGACTTCATCGAGTTCGGTAAAGCCGTGTACCTTGAGCTGTCGGGCACGGCTGCCCGTTCCGAGATATTCAACAGGAACGAATTCCCCAAATACCGGATCTTCTTCTAGTCGCTCTGCGATTTCGGAAACGAAAGCGATCGTATCGACCGAACTTGTTGCCTTGGCTCTGCGGACAACGATCTGTTTGAGCTCCCCGAGGAATTCCTTGATGTCTCTCATGCTGGCGAACCGTCTTCGAAATCAGAGATTGAGCAAATGCTGATGGCATAGGTCGCGCTTGAGACCCCAAGCGGGACCATCTCGCGGGTAAGCTTCGGAAACGCATCGGCGATCCGGTAACGCAGCATCGATAACGGTTCAAACAGAATCGAATCATAATACTCGTGCTCGAAGTAACTCGCTTCGAGCAAGCGCTCCCTGAAGGTTTTCAAGGCATCCGCGTTTCCTGCGATCGAGCCTTCGATTCGCGCGACCATATTGTTCAGTCCTATGGCAGCCGGTTCGGACGAGGCTGCCTGCCGAAGAGTAACGACGATAAGATGCATCGGCACTCGGCAATCCAGCTGTTCGAGCGACGAGATCGATACATTCTCCGCGCCGGGCCCGATCGCCTTGACTTCGAGTGCGCAGTCCGAAAACATGAAGTCCTGGTCGGTCGCCAACGGCCCTGTCCAGCCTGTGACCGTTTCGTTCACGTCCCTCATTCCGCCGTGGACCAGTGTCTCAAGCACGAGCAGTTCTGCGATCAAGCCCTTGATCTCGTGCGGTCGAAGGAACCCGTCTCCGCCATCCTGAAACAGCTTCTTCCACAGGTTGAGACGCTCTTTGAACAGCGAGACCAGTGTGTTCTCGTCGGGAACACTCTCGGCTGCGTCCAGAAGGTCCTGACACAATCTACCGAACACCGCTTCCAGCCCCCTCTTGCGGAGCCGCAACACCATGAGCCAGGAACCGTCTAGACGCTGCTGCCGGAAGTAGTCGAGCGACGCCGAATCAGTGGCGATGCTAGGCGGCGTCGCGTGAATCCCGATTGCGAGCAAGACGAACGCCGACTCATCGACGCCAACATAGATGTCAAAACGTGATTCCGGATGGATGCGCGTGAGGCGGAATCCGTTTGGCTCGATGGGCTTGCGACTGACTTCAACGATCGCCGTCCGCCACAAATCTTCAATCGTCGCCATCATCGTCCCCGTCCTCGGCGTCAATCAGTCCCATGTTGCGCAAGGCGACCTTGTTCAATCGATAGGGAACACGCGAAGCCTCGTCACGATCTTCGTACTTCGGGAAGGAGAGGCCGACAGCGACGAGCAGCCTCGGCTTGATGTCGCTGCTCTTCATGACGCGGTCCTTCTTCGCCGCGCGGCTCTTCTTTGCATCAGCAGCTTTGCCCGAATCGACGGCTTCGTCCGATTCACGGACTTGCGCCGCATTGGCGGCTTCGCTCGGTTCCTCAGGATCGCTCGGCTCGATGATGTGTATGGTCAATAGCGGCCGATCCCGGTATCGCCGGTACATGAAACCGGGTACGGTTTTGCCCTTCCCCGGATCACGCTCAACCTCTTCCGCCCATTCCTGCTTCGCGATTTCAATCTTCGGCTTGCTAAGGTCAACCATCTCATCAGTGATGTCGCCCACGCGCTGCTTGTTCAGCTTTAGATAGTCCGAGCCAACAGGAACCTTTTCAAACTGCCGCTTGCGTGGCCGAACGCACCGGTGGTTGCCATCGGAGTCCACTACTGAGAATTCCGGTATCTCTTCGCCCGAACCTTGAGACAGGCAGACGTCCCATTCCTTCAGTGCAGCGATCTGATTGTTTCTGATAAACGAGATAATCGGCCGGTCGCGCCCTGTAATATCGGTCGTGAACGGCATGTTCATCAGCGATATGTTGAGACCGTTGAGAAAATTTGCCACTTCCGCGGCTGTTTTCCTTTTCCAGACGCACCTGCTGCCGATCCGCTCGGCGTGACCGAGGCCGCCTACGAACTCGATTGCATGCTTCAGGTTCTTCCGGTTGACTTGCTCGTCTCCTGGAAGAAACGCGGTCTCCGCGCCGGCTGTACTGTACGAGACGTCGACTTCGACATTCTTCGTGTTTCGCATCTTGTTCAGCGCGGTCACGATGAGCGAATCGGGATGTGACCTTACCCGTATGCCGAAGTCAATCGGCTTGTATCGGTTGGCGTGCATACGTCGGATGTCGAGCTTCAGTTCGGAAATGACGTCGGCAACGTGGCCAAACCAGTCCTGCACGTTCGGGTCCATCCAGACTCTGCAGAGATCGTCATAACCCGGCCGGTATCCGAACCATCGACCCATTTGAAGAAGCGTGTCGTAGGCTTTCGAATTGCGGTAGAAATAGCTGACGCACAATCCCTCCAGCGTCAGACCGCGGGACAGGGTAAGGCCACCAATCGCGATGACGCGTCGGCCCTTTTCAGCATTTTTGTATGCGCCGAAGTTCAGCCGATCACCGGCTTCGCTCTTCTGATTGACGGTGAGAACCTTGAGCGATGCTACCGAGTCGTAAAGCGACTTCCTGATCTCGTCCCATGAGTGGTCACAATCGGCGTACTGCGCTTCCCAAGTTTCGTGCAACTGCATCAGGCGCGCGTGTTTGTGCCACGCCGTGTCTGCTGCCAGATATTGCTTGATTTCCTCGGTGAGGACATAAATGTAGTCCTTGACAAGGATCGCGATCCGATCCTGAACGTCCGTGAACCGCGTCACGTTGATCAACATCGATCGATGCCTGAGTGGCTCGCCTCGTAGGTCGCGAATCGCACATGAGATGAGGAATGTTTGCAGCGCCTCCTCGAGGCTCGGCGGCAATGCCGGTACCTGCCACTCCTTCTTGTGCGCGTACGGGAAGGCAGGGACGGCATCCAGAATATCCTGCTTCTGATACTGGTGATTGCCCGCGTCAGAGAAGATGCTGCCCGCACCGATGTAGTTGCTCGGCGTGTTCAGGGAATAGACGAAATCTGACGGGAAGAGATCTCCGCCATCCGGGTTGATGAATACATTGGCGAACGGCGTTGCCGTGTACGCCACATACGTGGACTTGGTAAAGCGCTTGAGAACCTCCCGTATGAGCTTGTTGATGGTGGTGGGGTCCTCATCCTTTTTCGAATTCACGGACGCGTTGTCTGCTTCGTCGTCGATGAGGAGCAGGGGCAGGTTAAGTGGTCCGCGGCCCTTTATCTGAGATTCGAGAAATCCAATCAGGTTTTCTAGCGGCGACTTGTTCTTCTTCATGACAAGCAAGACCGGCGCGTTGATGTTCTCGAGCGGGATACCCCGCATGAACTTTTCGTTTGCAGTCAGGAAGTCGGAATCGACCGAAGTGAGCACATTAGGAAAGACGGTCCGAAATCGTCCAGAACCGATTGCCTTCTTCTCGCGGTCGTTCGAGAGAATTTTTCGGCTGTCGCGGCCGACGAACCCAGAGTCCATGCGCTCCTGAGACTGGGAACGAAGGTCCTCGATCATCCCGGTAAGAAGCACGATGAACTTGTAGCCAACGTCGGCGGCCTTGTTGATCAGGCCGCAGTAGCTCGCGGTCTTGCCGGACTGGACGTCGCCCATCACGAGACCTTGCATTCGCCACGCAGATGAGGTGTTCGCATTACCGCAAGCGTCAAGGATGTTGTCGGTATCCTCGTCGAGAACCCGGACGACATTCTGGCTGAAGCCGGTCGACTTCAGCTCATTCGTGTAAGCATTCCAGTAGGTCCACTGGATGGACGACTTGGCGTCCTCGAGCCATGGTTCTTGCTTCTCGTCGATTATCCCTTGGCCCGTCACCATGCTGACGCCGATCGTCGCTTCCAGTTGCTTGCGGATCTTGTCCAGCACCTCTGCTTCGATGTCGGGAATGATTTTCGGGAGCATGCTTATCACGTCATTAAGCAGCGCGTCGGTGAGTTCCCTCTTGCCAATGATGCCTACTGCGATCAAGTACGGATCGCTGTTCATTTCTTGAGCTCCTCTCGAAGTTTTTCGTGGTATTGCGGGTAACGGACGAGCGGGTCAATCGTCAAAATCTGCTCGACGTCCAGCCCGGTAATGTCGAGCAGATTGGTCGCGTGGTCGATCAGCGTCGCAATCAGCTGCGCACTGTCGCTTTTGCGATGATCGGCGCACATGTCCGCGTAAATTGCTTCCATTGGCAAGGCGTCGCCGAAAAGACCGAGCAAGGCGAACAAAGACTTCTGGTCATCCATATCGAGCTTCGACGAAAGCGCCTCTATGGCCGGATGGTCTACGTTGACTCCGTAGCGGAAAGCGCCGTGGCACGGTTCAACTCTCGTCCAGAGAGGGACAAAGTCCTTTGTGTCGCGCTTACGACCGGGATAGGTCAGCGTTCTCTTGCTCGTGTTCGCAAAGTGAGGGATGAGCTCCCTGAGACGCGTTCTGATGATGTCAGGCGGGTAAGCGACCGATTTCTTGATATCAAGCGCCCAAAGATCATCGAAGGAATTGGGGATATCGACCTGCACGCGGGTCAACTTGAAGAACTCTTCCTTGGGGACAAGCTTGAACCAGGTTCCCCAGATCACAAGCCGCCGATTGCGGTAGACATAAAACCCCTGCGTGCCGCGAAGACCTTCGTTGCCACCGGACAATTCGATCTCGTCTGCGGTCAGATTTCTGACGGGTGGAAGAATGTAGGGCGTGACGTGAACGTCTCCCCGTTCATGTCTGATTGTCTGTCCTTCGAGAGGCTGACGGAACATGTTGCTCTTGAGGAACGGGTCGCGAGGCGGTAGACGCAAGCCATTCACTGAAATCCGGATGGGATTGAATCCGGCTTCGTTTTGAGTGAAGCGGTGAAAGACCAGAGCCAGGTGTTCACGCAGCAACGACAGCTTGATCGTCATTTCCTGCTGCGGATCGAGCGCACCGGCAGTTAACTTGTCCAGTGACTGCCAGATGACCAGCGTTCCTGAATCCAGCTCCATCAGACAGCGAAACATTGGCAGCTTCTTAAGCTCTGCGTCTTCTGGAACGACCACGAGCCACCGGCCGTAATGTTGAACAATGTCCAAGTCCCAGCGTCTGGCGCTTATGGTTTTGTGCACCTTGCTGATGACGGTGAGGCTTCGGCATTGCGAGAGAGAAGCTGTTTTAAGCCCTAGGCCGAATCTGCCCAAATCACTCGGATCGCGTTCGTCCGTCGGATTCCGGCTGCCATGACGCATGGCATCGGTCAGCTCGTCTGGCATCATCCCCACGCCGTCGTCCAGAATGGCGACGAATGGATCGTCGGAAGCATCGTATTCGATATCGATCCGTTCTGCGCCCGCGGAAATACTGTTGTCTACCAGATCAGCAATTGCGGAATCAGCGGAGTAGCCCACAGCCCGCATCGATTCCATCAAAGAAACGGGGTCCGGCACTACTTCTAACGTATTCATGAACCTTTGAGTCCTCTTAAAAACTTATTCGACACAGTACGACACAATATTTGCGTGAATGTGTCTGGGTGCCCGGTCTCTCTCTTTGCACACGTTACGCGTCGCGCTGAAGTTAGTTTAGCCTGGTGTGGTTGCCGTCAGTCAATCACTCGAGCGTTAGCCGAACCCGGTAAATGGCTGGCGACGACGACAGATTGGCACGTTTCGAACAGATTGGAACGTTTTGGAGCTCCGAAATTTCAAAACCTCATTAAGCGTCCGCCAAATCCCCCTGCGGTTACGTCGCAGCGACAATGGTAAGGCAGGAGTTTGAGGCTAGCCCAAAATCAGTACCGAGGATGGGCGCGGCATCATCAGCGGGGGAATCGGGAGCCTAGGGGTACCGGCGCGCGCGCGAGGCGGCCGAGCCAGCTTCGCGCGGTGCCGCCCTCGCCTGAATCGGTGAAGTCGGGGGCCGGTGCCAGCCCCAGTACCGCAAGAGGCTCGACATTTCACCTAGGGCCAGATAGCGGTGATTTTGGTCATCGTTGCGCTTGTCTCACTCGTGCTGCTGGCCTAGTGAGACGGCGGGGCATTCCAGCGGGGAAGGGGCGCTCCATTCTAGTGGGCGCATCGGGGCGGAGAACAGTGAATCTCGAGTAGCCCTTCGCAGAAATCAGCGTGTCGTCCCAAAGATTTTCTCGGACGATTCCGAAAGTGGCTCAAAACGCTAGAATTGCGAGCAAATCGGCTTGTACAGGGCGTTTGCGAGGCGTAAGCTTTTTCCATCGCGACCCAATCGCGATTCGGGAGTGAGATCTCGATTGCATCTGTACCGGGCACACGGCCGCGCATTGCGCGCGGTCCGTAGTGCAACGATATGTCACGTCGCTTCAATGGGCGGGCGCCAGTCGGGTGACCTTCGGGTCAGCCGCTTCATCCGGTATAGGTGCACGGTATCTCACCCCGGCTTGGTGCCCGCCCACCCGTTCGTCAATGGAACGGTAACTCCCACGACAGCGCTGAGCGGGCGCAAACCCACTTTGTTGTCTAGGAGGTACCTATGTCGGAAGTTGAACGTCCAATTCCCACGATCGACGAAGCCATTGCCCAGTGCCACAGGGAGCAAGATGAGCGCGCAGTTGAACTGCGCAAAGTGACAGGCAAGATCGCCGCGTTGGCGATGGCCGGTGGCCAGGGTGGAATCGATTCGCTGGACGATGAATACGTTCACGCCTTCTTCGAGCAACTCGAAGAACTCGCGACCCATGCGCATGAGCTTTCGGCGCAAATCTTCGACCAGCGGAAGAACGTTTTCTACGGCCCGCGGCACGTCGCCGCGTAGCATCCACTAACAGTAGTGGCCCTTTACCGGGTGTAATGACGGCATCCGGGCTTTTTGGCCCCCCAACCTGGCCCCCCGACCCTCAGGCACGCACCCCGCGCCGTTCGCCCTGGCGAATCGCCGCAGCGACCACCGACAGCACTTCCGACGCCGTATTCTCCGAGTGCAGCTTAAGCACCTCCGCAAGCCGCGGGCGTCCTTCCTCGCGCAGCGCATCCATGATCTCGTCATGTTCCCGATGCGACTCCTCCCAGCGCGTCGAATCCGCATTTGCCGCACCGCGAGCCCGATGCACCTTACTCATCAACGTCGCATAAACGGCAGACAGCACCGGATTCCCGGCACCGTCAATAATCATCTGGTGAATTTCCTGATTCGTACGGAAATACTCCGTGCGCTTCCCATGCGCATGCGCCTCAAGCATCTGAACATGCTTCCTCTCCAACGCAGCCAACACCCCCGCTGACAACCGCGAAGCCGCCAACTCCCCGGCGAGCCGTTCCAACCCATGCAGGGTCTCAAACGTCGCCCTTAGCTCTTCCAGGTCAAGCGGCGCAACCCGATACCCGATGTACTGCCGGTGGAGCACAATGCCTTCAGACACCAGCGTCTTGAGCGCCTCCCTCAGCGGCGTCTTGGAAACATCGAACAACTCGCACAGCGACTTCTCGTCGATGCGGTCGCCGGGGGCCAGCTCGCCTTCCTCGATCATCACGCGCAGGCGTGCGGCGATCTCGGCAGACATGCCTAGGGTACGGAGCCGGAGGGAGTTCGGCAGTGTCTGAGCCACGGTGTCTCGCTTCATTATCAGGGGCATAAATATCCTACCACATAGGGAAATCCCTAGCACGATTCTAATAAAATCAACAATTTACCGGTATTGTAATTACAGATTACGTATCCTATACTCCATTCCAAGTTGCGCGACATCGGTACATAAGACACTTATTAGGAGATACGCCATGCAGTCGACAGGCAGTAGTGCCGCTACGGCGACCGTTGCGAAGAGCACGGTACGGTGGAAGATTTTTATGATGATGTTGTTCCTGATCGCGATTAACTATATCGATCGGGCATCACTGTCGGTGGCCATGCCGCTGATCTCAAAGGAATTCGATCTCTCGCCGGCCATGCAGGGCTTGATCCTGAGTGGCTTCTTCTGGACATACGCCATGATGCAGATTCCTGGCGGCATGCTCGCAGACAAGTACAAGCCGCGTATCGTGATCGCGCTGGCCACCGTGTTCTGGGGCTTCTTCCAGGCAGCGGCGGCGCTCTGCACGACCTCCACGATGTTGCTGCTCACCCGCTTCGGTCTCGGCGCTGCAGAAGCCCCGATCTATCCGGCCGGCGGCAAGCTGAACGCGATCTGGATGACCCAGAACGAACGCGGCCGTGGCGCCACGCTGCTCGACGGCGGCGCGCCGCTGGGCGCAGCACTCGGGGCCATCATCATCACCTGGCTGATTACCGCCCTCGGTTCGTGGCGCCTCGCCTTCGTCGTGGCCGGTGTCGGCACCGTCATCGCGGGTTACGTCGCCTGGCGTTACGTCCGCAATTCGCCGCGTGAACATGCAGGCGTGAATGAGGAAGAAGCGGCCTACATCGAAGCTGCGCAAGCCAGCGAACACCGCGCCGAACCGGCCAATCTGTCGGGCCGCTCGCTCGATTTCTTCAAGTACCGCTCGGTCTGGTGCATGGCGCTCGGCTGGATGTGCTTCAACACCGTGTTCTACGGCCTGCTGACGTGGATGCCCAACTACCTGAACAAGGTGCACGGCTTCGACATCAAGCAAATGGGCGGCGCGAGCTTCATCATCTTCTTCTGCGGCTTCATCGGTGAATTGATCGGCGGCTGGATCGGCGACAAGTGGAAAGCCGCCGGCGGTTCGCCCAACACGGTCATGCGCACCCTGTTCGGTATCGCGGCAGTGATCGCCACGGTGTCGATTTTCTCGGTGGCTTATGTTGCGAATGACGTTGCTGTGGTCGCCTTGCTCTCGTCGACGCTGTTCTTCCTGCGTTGGTGCGGTCTGTACTGGTGCATTCCGTCGATCCTGGGCACCCGCAACAAGATCGGTTTCCTCGGCGGCGTGATGAATCTGGGCGGCAATATCGGCGGCATCAGCGTTCCGCTTATCGTCGGCTTCATCGTCCAGACGACCGGTTCGTACTTCCTCGCGCTGATGTTCTTCGCAGCGGCTGGCGTGGGTCTGTTCGTCTGCTCGACGATGATCGACTACGAAAAGAAGCTGCCTGTCTGAGTTCGTATTCTCTCCGGCCGGCGGGCATGCACTGCCGCCGGCCTTTGCTATTGCTTGGATCATGACAAACAAATCCCGCATTCTGCTCGGCATGCTGACGCCGTCCTCGAATACCGCGCTCGAACCGATTACCAGCGCGATGGTCAGCAGCCTGCCCGGCGTTAGCGCTCACTTCTCGCGCTTTCGCGTGACGGAAATCTCGCTGGGCGCCGGCGCGCTCGGTCAGTTCGATCTGGAAAACATCCTCAACGCGGCACGTCTGCTCGCCGATGCGAACGTCGATGTCATCGCCTGGAACGGCACGTCCGCCGGCTGGCTTGGCTTCGAAAGCGACGAAGCGCTGTGCAAGCAAATCACCGAAGCGACGGGTATTCCGGCAACGACGTCGGTGCTCGCGCTGAACGATATTCTCAAGCGCACGGGCGTGAGCGAACTCGGGCTGGTGACGCCGTATCTGGACGACGTTCAACAACGCATCATCGCCAACTACGCACGTAACGGTGTGCGTTGCACGGCAGAGCGCCATCTCGACCTGAAGGTGAACTTCGATTTCTCGGAAGTGAATGCCGACACGTTGCGCCGTCTGGTGCATGAGGTGGCGGAGAGCCGTCCGCAGGCGATCACCACGTTCTGTACCAACCTCCACGCCGCGCCGCTGGTGGCCGCGTTGGAAGCCGAGACCGGCATTCCCGTGTACGACACGATCTCGACGGTGCTGTGGAGTTCGTTGCGCCTGGCTGGGGTCGACACCCGCGAGTTGACCGGCTGGGGTCGTTTGTTTACCGAAGTGGAGTAATGCGATGAGCGCCCTTGACTCTCGTGAAGCACCGTTCGATCTGGTGATCCGCAACGCCGACGTGGCGACCGCGTCGGACCGATTCCACAGCGATATCGGCGTGAAAGACGGCGTGATCGTCGCGCTCGGCCGCAACCTGCCTGCCGCGCCGCGTGAGATTGATGCGACCGGCTTGCTGGCGTTGCCGGGCGGGGTCGACGGGCATGTTCACCTCGACCAGCCGATGCCGGACGGCATGCGCATGGCCGACGACTTCTACACGGGTACGCGTGCGGCGGTTTGCGGTGGCACGACGACCGTGATCCCGTTCGCGGCACAGGTCAAGGGCGGCTCGTTGCGCGATGCGGTGTCGGATTATCACCGTCGGGCCGAGGGCAAGGCGGTTGTGGATTACGGGTTCCATTTGATCGTGGCGGACCCGACGCCGAAAGTGCTCGCGGAAGAGTTGCCGCAGCTGATCAGCGAAGGCTATACGTCCTTCAAGATCTACATGACGTACGACGATCTCAAGCTGTCCGATCGCGAGATTCTTGAAGTGTTGTCGGTTGCGCGTGAGCATCAGGCGCTGGTGATGGTGCACGCGGAGAATTCCGACTGCATCGCCTGGCTGACGGACAAGTTGGTGGGGCAGGGCCGCATTGCGCCGAAGTTTCACGGGTTGGCACGCCCGGCGGCGGTCGAGCGCGAAGCCACGCACCGCGCGATTACGTTTTCCGAGCTGGTCGATGTGCCGATCCTGATCGTGCACGTCTCGGGCAAGGAAGCGATCAGCC
The DNA here is from genome assembly GCF_902459695.1 of Pandoraea terrae. GTDB lineage: Bacteria > Pseudomonadota > Gammaproteobacteria > Burkholderiales > Burkholderiaceae > Pandoraea > Pandoraea terrae. The sequence goes on along the minus strand of NZ_CABPRZ010000004.1, from coordinate 263,649 downwards.
AGATTCGTTGGGCGCAGGGTCGCGGTTTGCCGATCCTTGCGGAAACGTGTCCGCAGTATCTGTATCTGACGGCTGACGATCTCGGCCGTCCGGGCGACGACGGCTACGAGGGCGCGAAATGCGTGTGCAGCCCGCCGCCGCGTGATGCGGATAACCAGGATGCCGTGTGGCGCGCGCTGAAGCAGGGCGTGTTCTCCGTCTTCTCGTCGGATCATGCCCCGTTCAATTACGACGACCCGGAAGGCAAGAAGCTTGGCGGCAAGGCGCAGTCGTTTGACCATATTCCGAACGGGATTCCGGGTATTGAGACGCGTATGCCGTTGCTGTTCGACGGTGTGCGTCGCGGCAAGCTGTCGTTGCATCAGTTCGTCGAGTTGACGTCGTATCGTCCGGCGCAGCTGTACGGTCTGTATCCGCGCAAGGGCACGATCGCCATTGGTGCGGACGCGGATATCGTGCTGTGGAATCCCGAGGCGCGCGTGAAGATCAACAACGACGCGCTTCACCACGCGGTCGATTACACGCCGTATGAAGGTATCGAAGTGACGGGCTGGCCGGTGCATTGCCTCTCGCGCGGCGAGTTGCTGGTGTCGCATGGGCGCTACCTCGACCCGGAACCGGGCCGCGGACGCTTCCTGCCTGCCGGCGCGCCGTCATTGGTTTGACGATCGGATAAGGAGATTTTTATGCGACTTCTCGTCGTCAATCCCAATATTTCGACCAGCGTCACGGCGTTGATCGAGGCTGAAGCGCGACGTGCGGCGTCGCCGTCAACGGAACTTACGTTCGCGACTGCGCAGTTTGGCGTGGCGTATATTGAAACGCGCTTCGAAGCGTTGATGGGCGGCTATGCGACGGCGTGCGCCGCAGCTGAACATCAAGGCAATTTCGACGGACTGGTTGTCGCCGCGTTTGGTGACCCCGGGCTCGGTGGGCTGAAGGAATTGTTTGACGTCCCGGTCGTCGGGATGACGGAGGCGGCGCTCGCCAGCGCATGTCTGCTGGGCGCACGATTCTCGGTCATCGCGATCTCGCACCGGATCACCACGTGGTATCGCGAGTGCATCGATGCGAACGGTTTGTCGTCGCGGCTCGCGAGCATTCGTTGCTTGACGTCGCCGTTGCGCGATATCGGCACGGTGCAGGAAGACCATGCTGATCGTCTGATTGAACTGAGTCAGCTGGCGGTGGAGCAGGATGGCGCTGACGTGATCATCGTCGCCGGCGCTCCGTTGGCGGGGTTGGCGCGCAGTTTGCGTGACCGGATCCCGGTGCCGGTGGTGGATGGCGTATCCAGCGCGGTCCGTCATTGTGAATCGCTGATTGCATTGCAGCCTGGCAGCGCACGCGCCGGAAGTTGCCAACGTCCGCCGCGCAAGCCGTACGCCGGTCTGCCGCCCGCGCTCGGCAAGCTCCTCGACTGAGCGACATCCGAAGGCCGTCGCAGCATCAACGCGACGGCCTTGTCTGCACATTTCCCGAATGGTGGTTTGAATGAACGTGAGCGAAACCGACATGCTCAGCAGAAAACTCGCGCACGCGCGCAGCGCAATTACGCGCATCGATACGCTTGCCGATGGCCTGGTCCCGGTCAACGATATGGCGGCATACGTCGTGCAGCGAGAAATCTGCCGGTTCTCCAATGTCGCGATCGGCGGTTGGAAGGTCGGGCGTGTAGGGAATACGGAGGACGTGCAAGGCGGGGTTCTGCCGAGCGAAGGCATTCATCCGTCGGGCGTACAGTTGCGTGCCAATCACTTCCCGCCGTTGGGGTTGGAGCTTGAAATCGCGTTTCGCTTCGGCCGGGCGTTCGAGCCGCGCGATGCGGCGTATACGGATGATGAGGTGCTTTCGAGCATTGCCGAAATGGCGCCGACGATTGAGATTGTCGCGAGCCGGTTTGCGCAATGGCCTGACATCGATCGGCGTGCGCAGCTTGCGGATTTGTACAACCATGGCGCGCTCGTGGTGGGTGATTACGTTCCGTATCGCGAGGATTTCCCGTTCGTTACGCCGATCATGCGTCTGGAATTCGATGGAAAGGATGTACTCGAAGCCGCACCGACGCACCCCGCCGGCGATCCGCGCACGCTCCTGACGTGGATCGTGAACCATTGCACGCAGTTTCACCGAATCGCGCTTACGCCGGAAATGCCTGTTACGACGGGTTCGTACACGGGCATGTATTTCCCCGGTGGAATGGGAATGGCGACAGCAACGATTGACGGCATCGGGCCCGTCGCCGTGACGCTTGATTAACAGAGCGTGTCTGAAAATACCTGCGATACTGGTCGAGGTTAAAGGGTAACTGGACCTCAATCGTGCGCACCATTCGTCTCGCTGATGCTCAGAAAAATCTCAAGGCAGTCATTGATCAAACAGTCGATGACGCGGACGTTACGCTGATCACTCGCCCTGGTGCGCCCAATGCCGTCATTATGTCGCAAGCGCATTACGATAGCCTAAAGGAAACCCTTTACCTGCTTCGTTCCCCGGCAAACGCATTCCGGTTGGTGCGCTCCATCGAGCAATTGCGTCGGAGCGATGCAAACCCGCAGAGTTTAGTTGCGGGATTCCCCCATCCGTGAATCGCTGAACACGCGTAAAGCGCCGACGCTTCGCATGGCTGCCTCATTGCTCGGAGTCCACTTCTGGCCACAGTTTCGGGAATAGAAATCTCAAGCTTTTTAAAGGGAGTTCGAAGGAAAGGTCGTCCCGATGCGAGTCGGAGTGGAGAATCCCGAAGTCCAGCAGGCTTCGCGTGATGCGCCGCGTTGTGGCGTCGCTTTCCCCGAGAATCTGACCGAACTCGGCTCGGGATAGCGGTCGCGTCTGGGCGATGAACTCCAACGCTAGCGCCGACTTTTCTGGTTTGATAACCGATTTTTCAGACCCGATGTGCCATGGATGCGCGTCGAGGTAACTGAGCAGGTCGCGAAGGCGAGTACGAAAGTCGCCAAATGCCATCATCTTCAGCATGAAGTTCACCTGATCCAGACAGCAGTCCAGGAAATAGTGGATGAACTTGACGAGTTCGTCTTGAGACAGGTTGCCTCTGCCGTCCAGGTCGTTGCGCCGCCTTTGGTCGGCCGCCGACAGGCGAACGTAATACTCTTCGTGCGTGCGGGCAAATCCTCTGAGCGGTGACCAAAGACCGTCTGTTAGTCCAGAAGCATGAAGGGTCAGGTGCGAGTGCAGGCGACAGACGCGACCGTTGCCGTCGATGAAGGGGTGGAGCCAAGCCAGCCGATGGTGCGAGCAAGCCGTCGCAATCAATTGATGCTCAAAGCCTTTGATGCGCTTGTAGCGTTTACTCCATTCTTCCAGGACGGGCGGTATCAGGTCGACCGGCGGGGCCATGTGTCTGCCAACGCTGAGGTCCTTCTCCCTGAATTCGCCTGGACGAATGAGTTCATCGTCGGTCGTAAGTCGAAACGCGTCCGGCAGCGCTTCAAAGAATAGTCTGTGGATGGTTCGCACCTTCGCCGGGTCGAACATCTCGCTGGTCGTGACGTCTCGCCACTCCGTCTCCAACCGCTCTTCGGCCAGGATGTGGGCGGTTGCCATCAATTGTTTCTTATATTCTTCTGTGTCTGCCGAGTACTCTCGCTTCAACGCCTGTTCGATTTTGGCCGGAGTCGTATTTTGACCCTCAATCTTGTTGGTGTAGTACGAGTTCATGCTTCGTAGCAACGGGACTAGGGCGGTGGCCACCGGCCCCTTGCTTTCGGTGAGCAACTTTCGCGCCTTTCCTGTCAGTTCGGTCGCTTTCTCGAGCGGGCCGTCGAGCACACGATCTTCAGGAAAGAGGGGTTGGATGGATGTGACGTCAGTCATCGGATATGCCCAGTGTGAAGGCCCATCTCCAAAAGACTCTCATCCACCCGTCCCTGTAGGGGTATCTGGTTGGAACGATGTAGGGTTATCTGGTTGGGGAAAATCTGCGGTAAACCATTGCACAGTATAGCTTCATCGAATTTCGTGTGTGGATCGATGTAGGGTTGAATGGGCGGTTTCGCGAGCGGATTTCCGAGGGCAATTGTCTTGCGCCAATGCCCGCTTTGCGCATTGTCAGACTCCAAGTGTACTGTACGAATATACAGTACAATGCGCGTATCAACGCATCTGACGGACCACCGTCGGACTGGTCTGATACAGTATTTGATTGCCTGAGCGCCAAATCGCACCAAGGCTGCTCGACTCCCTACCTACCGCTGCAAGAGCAACCTGATTGGTTAAACAATTGGATAACTCGTCCCATCCCAACAACGCCATCCGCATTCGCGGCGCGCGTCAGCACAATCTCAAGAATCTCGACCTCGACCTGCAAACCGGTGAAATGACGGTCGTGACCGGCCCGTCCGGCTCAGGAAAATCCAGCCTGGTGTTCGATACGCTGTTCGCGGAGGGCCAGCGGCGTTATGTCGAGACATTCAGCGCCTACGCCCGGCAGTTCCTCGACCGCATGGACCGTCCGCAGGTCGATCATGTCGAGGGTGTGCCCCCGGCGATTGCCATTGATCAGACCAACCCGGTGCGCAGCTCGCGTTCGACCGTCGGCACGATGACGGAACTGAACGACCATCTGAAGCTGCTGTACGCGCGCGCCGCCGCGTTGTTCGACCGCAAGACCGCGCTTCCGGTGCGTCACGACACGCCGGAGACGATCTATGCGGAACTGATGGACCGGTCCGCCGCCGCCGGAGATCCGCGGCTCGTCGTCACCTTCCCGGTAGAGCTTCCCGGCACCGTCACGCCGGACGAAGTGCAGCAATGGCTGTCCGCCAGCGGTTACACACGCGTACAAGCCGAACGCGAACTCCCTTCGGAAACCGGCACGCGCAAGGTGCTCGATGTCGTTGCCGACCGGTTCCGTCTGCAAGGCACCGAAAAGGCGCGTGCGATGGAGGCGATCGAGTCGTCGCTCAAGCGCGGGCGCGGGCGCGTGAACGTTTACGTCCTGGCGGAAGAAGGCGAGCCGGACATCTGGCGCTTCTCGCAGGACCTGCATTGCCCCGACAGCGATCTGCATTACGCCGAGCCGCAGCCGGCGCTGTTCTCGTTCAACTCGGCGTATGGCGCGTGTGAAACGTGCCGCGGTTTCGGCCGCGTGATCGGCGTCGATCTCGGTCTGGTGATCCCGGACGAACGCAAGACGCTGCGCGGCGGCGCGATCAAGACGATCCAGACGCCCGCATGGAAAGAGATTCAGGATGACCTGCTCGAATACGCGGGCAAGGCCGGCATCCCGCGCGATACGCCGTGGTCGAAGTTGACGCCGGCGCAGCGCGAATGGGTCATCGAAGGCACGCCCGATTGGGGCGGCGAATGGACCAAGCAGTGGTACGGCATCCGCCGGTTCTTCGGCTACCTGGAGACGAAGGCGTACAAGATGCACATCCGCGTGCTGCTGTCGAAATACCGCAGCTATACGCCGTGCGACGCCTGCGGCGGCGCTCGTCTCAAGACGGAAGGCCTGCTGTGGCGTCTCGGCACGAAGGAAGGCGCCGATGCGGTGCTGCCGCCGGAACAGCGCTTCATGCCGCGCGGTGTCGATTGGACGCGCGAGCAATTGGAGGCGTTGCCCGGTCTTACCGTGCACGACCTGATGCTGATGCCGATCACGCGCATCCGCCGCTTCTTCGATGAGCTGACGTTCCCAAGCAGCCTGCTCGACGATGCGCTCAAGCTGTTGCAGGACGAAGTACGCACGCGGCTCAAGTATCTGTGCGATGTAGGACTCGGTTACCTCACGCTCGATCGCCAAAGCCGCACGCTGTCCGGCGGCGAAGTGCAGCGGATCAACCTGACGACCGCGCTGGGCACTTCGCTCGTGAACACCCTGTTCGTGCTCGACGAGCCGAGCATCGGCCTGCATCCGCGCGACATGAACCGCATCGTTGCGGCGATGCACAGGCTGCGCGACGCCGGCAATACGCTGGTGGTCGTGGAGCACGATCCCGCAGTCATGCTCGCCGCCGATCGACTGATCGACATGGGCCCAGGCCCCGGGGAACGCGGCGGGCAGATTGTGTTCGACGGTACCCCCGACGAAGTACGCAGCGCCGATACGTTGACCGGCAGCTACCTCGGCGGCCGCAAGCATGTCGCGGGTATCGCGACCTGGCGGCGCCGTCCGGTTGATGCGCAGACGCCGCGCCTCGTGCTGGAAGGCGTGCGCGAGCATAATCTGCAGAACGTTACCGTTGAATTCCCGCTGCAACGTCTGGTCAGCGTGACGGGTGTATCGGGCTCCGGTAAATCAACGCTGGTGCAGGATGTCTTGCATCCGGCGCTCGCGCGTCATTTCGGGAATCCGACCGAAGCGCCCGGCGCGCATGACAGCCTGAGCGGCGCAGAGCAATTGAGCGCCGTCGTGTTCGTCGACCAGTCGCCAATCGGCAAGACGGCGCGCTCGAACCCGTCAAGTTACGTTGGCGCGTTCGACGAGATCCGCAAGCTGTTCGCGCAGGCGCCACTCGCACAGCAACGCGACTACAACGCGAGCATGTTCAGCTTCAACGCCGGCAATGGGCGCTGCCCGACTTGCGGCGGCTCCGGTTTCGAGCATGTCGAGATGCAGTTCCTGAGCGACGTCTATCTGCGTTGCCCGGATTGCGACGGCCGCCGGTACCGCGCCGAAATCCTCGATGTGAAGATCAGTCGCGCCATGCCCGGCGAACCGCTGCGCGAATTGAGCGTGGCGGATGTGCTGGAGCTGACCGTGACCGAAGCGGTCGCGTTGTTCGCGAAGGATCGCGAAGTGGTGCGTACGCTGCAGCCGATTGTCGATGTCGGGCTTGAGTATGTGAAGCTGGGTCAGCCGGTGCCGACATTGTCCGGCGGCGAGGCGCAGCGTTTGAAACTGGCCGGACATCTTGCGGAGACGGCGCAGAGTGCGTCCGCCAGCAAGCAGCCGGTGGCGCAACGCGGCCGCTTGTTCATCTTCGATGAGCCGACGACCGGCTTGCACTTCGACGACATCGCGAAGCTGATGCGTGCGTTCGGCAAGCTGCTGGACCGCGGGAATTCGTTGCTCGTCATCGAACACAATCTGGATGTCATCCGTGCGGCGGATTGGCTGATCGATCTCGGCCCGGAAGGCGGCGAGGGTGGCGGTGAAGTGCTGTGCGCAGGCACCATCGAGCAAGTGATCGCCTGCCCGGGATCGTTTACCGGACAAGCGTTGGCCGAGTATGAGGGCACGTTTGGTGGGCCGATCACGCAGGTCAGGGAAGCGGATCACGGCGTGCCGTTGCAAAAGGCGTTGCAGGCTGCCCGCGCACGGCGCGCGCAGCAAGGCGACAACTCGATTCGTATCGTCAATGCACGCGAGCACAATCTCAAGTCGCTCGATGTCGATATTCCGCGCGGCAAGTTCAGCGTGATTACCGGTGTCTCCGGGTCCGGCAAATCGACGCTCGCGTTCGACATTCTGTTTAACGAAGGTCAGCGTCGCTATCTGGAATCGCTCAACGCCTATGCGCGCTCGATCGTGCAGCCGGCGGGGCGCCCGGAAGTGGATGCCGTGTACGGTATTCCGCCGACAGTGGCTATCGAACAACGACTCTCGCGCGGCGGCCGTAAAAGTACAGTCGCGACCACCACCGAGATTTGGCATTTCCTGCGATTGCTGTATGTGAAGCTCGGTATTCAGCACTGCATTCACGACGGCGCACCGGTGACGTCGCAAAGCGCGGACTCGATCGCCGCGCAATTGCTGCGGGACCACAAGGGACAGCACGTCGGTTTGCTGGCGCCGCTGGTCGTGGGCCGTAAGGGGATTTACACCGATCTCGCCAAGTGGGCAAAAGCGCGCGGTCATACGCATCTGCGCGTCGATGGCGTATTCCTGCCGGTCGATCCATGGCCGAAGCTCGACCGCTTCCGCGAGCACACGATCGAATTACCGGTGGGCGATATCGTCGTCTCGCCAGATAATGAAGCCGAACTGCGTGCATTGCTCGCCGCCGCACTCGAACACGGCAAGGGCGTGATGCACTTGCTTGCACCGCTCGACGGTCTCGGCGAAGCGATGGATAACGAGCAACCGGGTCACGGCGTGGGCAAGATCGAGGTGTTTTCGGTCAAGCGCGCGTGCCCGGTGTGCGGCACGAGCTACCCCGATCTCGATCCGCGCATGTTCTCATTCAACAGCAAACACGGCTGGTGCACGACGTGCGTTGGCACAGGCTTGGCGTTGACGAGAGAGCAGCGTGAAGCCTACGACGACACGGTGCTCACGCAAGACAACCGTGGCCGAGAACATACGATTCCATCCGATGAGCAGGAACCGGAGGGCGTCGGCGACCAACCGTGTCCCGATTGCGATGGCGCACGGCTTAATCCCGTCGCGCGCGCTGTCACGTTCGATGACAATTCCATCGCCGGCGTCGCGCGATGGACCGTTGGCGATGTCCGCCAATGGATCGAAGGTTTGCAACTCACCGGCCGCGATGCCGAGATTGCGCGCGACCTGATCAGCGAAATCCGTGGCCGCCTGGAATTCCTGGAGGAAGTGGGGCTCGGTTATCTCACGCTCGAGCGTTCCGCGCCGAGCTTGTCCGGTGGTGAAGCACAGCGCATCCGTTTGGCCGCGCAACTCGGCAGCAACTTGCAGGGCGTGTGCTACGTGCTCGATGAGCCGACGATCGGTCTGCATCCGCGCGACAACGGGATTTTGCTCGGTGCGTTGCGCAAGCTTGGCGATCAAGGCAATACGCTGGTGGTGGTCGAGCACGACGAGGATACGATCCGTCGCGCCGATCACATCATCGATATCGGCCCCGGGGCCGGCAAGCGAGGGGGTACGCTGGTGGCGCAAGGCGTAGTGGGCGATCTGGCCGCACACCCCGAATCGCTGACCGGCCAGTTCCTGGCGAACCCGCTTCAACATCCGCTCCAGCCAAGGCGTGAAGTTGTCGCGCCGGACGGTCATGAGGTCAACGGCACTGGTGCCAAGAAAGCGTCGAGCGGTGCGAAGCGCGCGAAAGCTACGGACGGTGCGAACGGTGCATCTGCGCAAGCCATGCCGGCCGAATGGCTGACGGTGCACGGCGCGACGCTACATAACCTGCAGCGCGTGACCGCCTCGATGCCGCTGTCGCGGCTGACGGCCATCACTGGCGTCAGTGGCTCCGGCAAGTCGACGCTGGCCCGCGACGTGCTGATGACGAATTTGCTCGACGCGGTCGGCCGCTCCACGCTGTCGTCTCCGGCAGAGCGTCGCGCGCGCAAGGGCACCGTGCGCCATGTCGTCAAAGCCGACGGCAAGCCGCGCGGCAGCAGCGCCACCGAGCAGGCGCCACGCAATCCCGTCATACATGCGTGGCAAGGCTGCGAATCTGTCTCCGGCTGGGAAGTCATCGATCGCGTGCTTGAAGTTGATCAAACGCCGATCGGCAAGACGCCGCGTTCGTGCCCGGCGACGTATATCGGTTTCTGGGACACAATCCGCCGGTTGTTCGCGGACACGCTCGAAGCCCGTGCACGCGGCTACTCGGCATCGCGCTTCTCGTTCAATACCGGCGAAGGCCGCTGCCCCGCGTGCGAGGGCCAAGGCGTACGCACCATCGGCATGAGCTTCCTGGCGGACGTCAAAGTGTTGTGCGACGTCTGCCATGGCCAGCGCTTCAACGCCGAGACATTGGCGGTGACATGGCGCGGCAAGAGCATTGGCGACGTGCTGACGATGGAAGTCGACGAAGCGGTCGAGTTCTTCGGGACGATGCCGAGCATCGCGCATCCGCTGCAACTGATGAAGGACGTCGGACTGGGCTATCTGACGCTGGGCCAACCGTCACCGACGCTGTCCGGTGGCGAGGCACAGCGTATCAAGCTGGTGACGGAGCTGACCAAGGTGCGCGACGACATTACGCGCCGTGGCCAGAAGGTGCCGCATACGCTCTATGTGCTCGACGAGCCGACGGTCGGTCTGCACATGGCGGACGTCGCCAAGCTGATTCGCGTGTTGCATCGTTTGGTGGACGGCGGGCACACGGTCATCGTGATCGAGCACAACCTCGACGTGATCGCCGAAGCGGATTGGGTCGTCGATCTTGGGCCGGAAGGCGGCAAGGGCGGGGGCACGATTGTCGCGGCAACATCGCCTGAGACGCTGATCACCATGCCAGCCAGTCACACGGGCATGGCGTTGAAGCCGGTGCTTGTGAAATAGCGGCGAGGCATGTGGCGTTTGCATTGCGCCACATAGATTTACCGCGTTGCATCCCGATGATGATCCGCTGCCAGGAACATATACATCGCGGGCACCACGAACAACGTGAACAGCGTACCGATCGAGAGCCCGGTGAAGATGACCAATCCCATCGCGTGCCGCCCCGCAGCGCCGGCGCCGGAGGCGAACACCAGCGGCGCGACGCCGAGCACCATCGCCGCCGTGGTCATCAGGATCGGCCGCAACCGCACGGCAGCCGCATGTTCCAGCGCCTCGCGCTTGTTCTGCCCGGCAAGCTGCAGTTGATTGGCAAACTGCACGATGAGAATCCCGTGCTTGCTGACCAGCCCCATCAGCGTCACCAGACCGACCTGGGTATAAATGTTGAGCGTGGAAAGTCCGAGGTTGATAAATATCAGCGCGCCGAACAGCGCCATCGGCACCGACACCAGAATCACCACCGGATCGCGAAAGCTCTCGAACTGCGCCGCCAATACCAGAAACACAATGATGGTCGCAAACATCAACGTGATGACGAACCCGCCAGACTCTTTCGCGAACTGCCGTGACTGCCCCGAGTAATCGATTGAATATCCCGTCGGCGCGATTTGATGGGTCATTTCGCGCAATGCGCTCAACACCTCGCCAGCAGATGCTCCAGGCACCGGCACGCCCGAAATCGTGGCGGAATTGAGTTGCTGGAAGTGGTTGATCGATTCCGGCACCACACTGGATTCGAGATGCGCCACCGTCGACGCCGGGATCACACGGCCATCCGGCGTGTTCAAGTAGTAGTCGAGAATTTGCGATGGATTCAAACGGTCGACCTGCAACACCTGCGGAATCACTTTGTAAGATCGCCCGGCGATCGAGAAGTAGTTGACATAGCCGCCCCCGAGCGCGGCGCTGAGCGTGCTGCCCACGTTCGACTGGTTCAGGCCGAGCGAAGCCACCTTGTCACGATCGACGATCAACGTGCTCTGCGGCTTGTCCAGCTTGAGGTCGGAGTCCACAAAGAAGAACATGCCGCTGTCGCGCGCCTTGGCCAAGATCGCTTGCGACACCTCGTTCAGGTTCTGAAACGGCTCCGTGGTATTGATCACGAACTGCACCGGCAGCCCTTGCGAACCGGGCAGCGACGGAAACTGGAACGCGGCCACCTGGGCCCCGGCGATGGTGTTCCATCGCTGCTGCAGCACCTGCTGCAGTTGCAGCGCGCTACGGCTGCGTTGATCCCACTGCTTGAGCAATACGCCGCCGATACCCTGATTGATCGTCGGCACGCCGGTCAACTGAAACATCTGCTCATATTCCGGCAAACCCTTCGACAGCGCGAACACCTGCTCCGCATACGTCTGCATCTGCTGGATCGTCGCGTTCGGCGGCCCTTGCAGGTGCGCCAGCACAATGCCCTGATCCTCCTGCGGCGCCAGTTCGGATTTCGACGTCATGAACAGATACACCGTGCCGGCCAGCAGAAGCGCGCCCATCACCACCAGCACCATCCACGTGTCGAGCAGGCTATGGAGCAAGCGCTGGTAGCCGTGGTGCACGCGGTCGAACTGACGGTCGATGAACTGCACGAAGCGCCCCGACTCCTGTTCCGCGCGGAAGAATTGCGAGCACATCATCGGCGATAACGTCAGCGCAACCACGCCGGAGACTGCCACCGCGCCGGCCAGCGTAAATGCGAACTCGGTGAACAATGCGCCCGTCAGCCCGCCCTGAAAACCGATGGGCACGTACACCGCGACCAGCACGACCGTCATCGCCAGAATCGGGCCGCCCAGCTCGCGTGCGGCCATCAACGACGCTTCGAGCGGAGGCTTTCCCTCTTCCTTCATATGCCGGTCGACGTTCTCCACGACGATGATGGCGTCGTCGACCACCAGCCCGATCGCGAGCACCAGCGCCAGCAAGGTCAGCAGATTGATCGAATAGCCGAGCAACAGCATCACGAAGAACGTGCCGATCAGCGACAGCGGCATGGCGATCACGGGGATGATCACCGCGCGTGCGCTGCCGAGAAACAGGAAGATCACCACCGTCACGATCAACAACGCCTCGACCAACGTCTTGATCACCTCTTTGATCGACGTGTTCACGAACGCGGTGGCGTCGTACACGATCATGCCGGTCAGCCCGGTCGGCAATTGCGACTGCACCGAGGGGAATACGTCGCGCACGCGCTTGGCCACGTCGAGCACGTTGGCATTCGGCGCCGACTTGATGCCGATGAAGACCGAGCGATTGCCGCTGAACGCCACCGTGAAATCGTAGGTATCGGCACCCAGCACCACGTTGGCGACATCTTGCAGGCGCACCAGCGAGCCCCCCTTCGACTTGACCACCAGTTGCTTGAATTCGTCGACGCTGTGCAGGTCGGTGTTGGCGGTAATGTCGACACTCACCGCCTGTCCCTTGGTCGTGCCAAGGGCCGCGAGGTAGTTGTTGTTGCCGAGGGCGTTATAGACGTCGGCGGCGGTCACGCCGTGCGCGGCCAGCCGTTGCGGATCGAGCCACGCGCGCAACGCGAATTGGCGCCCGCCGAGGATTTCGGCGGTCTGTACCCCTTCGACGGAATCGAGTTTGGGTTTGACCACGCGCAACAGGTAATCCGTCACGCTGTTGCCGGGCAGCACATCGCTGTAAAAGCCCATGTACATGGTGTCGGTGGTCTCGCCCACCTGAACCTTGATGACCGGCTGCTGTGCCTGCGGCGGCAGCTGGTTGCGCACCGAATTGATCTGCGTGGTGATTTCGGTGAGCGCCCGGTTGGCATCGTAGTTCAGCAGCAGTGTCGCGGTGATGGTCGACACGCCGCTGGTGCTGCTCGATGAGAGATAGTCGATGCCTTGTGCCTGGGCAATCGCGGCTTCCAGCGGCTGGGTAATGAACCCTGCGATTGTCGCGGCATCGGCGCCGTAGTAAGCGGTGGCAATCGTCACCACCGCGTTCTCGGTGTGCGGAAACTGACGGACCGTCAGGCTGGTCAGCGAACGCAGGCCGAGCACGAGGATCAGCAGGCTGACCACCGTGGCCAGCACCGGCCGCTTGATGAAGATGTCCGTGAAGTTCATCGCGGGCCGCTCATTGTTCCTGCGGAGACGGATTTGGCAGATCCGCCGGTTGAATCTGATTGTTGATCACCACCGGTGTGCCGTTCTTGAGCTTGAGCTGGCCGCTCGTCACCACTTGATCGCCCGCCGTCAGCCCTTTCTCGATCGACACCTGGTCGCCGCGCGTCTGGCCCACCGTGATGAACACTTGCTGGGCGACCGGCATCGCCTTTGCGCGCGCGCCCGAGGCGGCACCCGGGGCTGCCGCCGGCGCCGGCTTGACCACGAAGACGGTCGCGCCGTAGGGGTTGTAGGTGATGGCGGTCTGCGGCAGCGTCAGGTGGCGCTGGGGCGCATCAACGTCGATCTTCACCGTGGCATACATGCCCGGCAGTAGTTTGCCGTCATGATTGTCGATGAGGGCCTCGATCTGCACGTTGCGCGTGGCGGTATCCACCTTGGGATTGATCGACGTGATCTTGCCGGTGAAAGACTGGCCGCGATAGGCGTTGCTTTCGGCCGTCACCGCCTGCCCGACGGCGAGCTGCCCGATGTTCTGCTGGGGCAGATAGAAATCGGCGTAGATCGGGTCGATGGTTTGCAAGGTCACGATCGCGTCGCCCGGATTCACGTATTGGCCGGGATTGACGGTGGTGATGCCGAGCTTTCCCGCGAACGGCGCGCGAATGGTCTTCTTGTCGAGGATGGCGGCCTGTTGCGCCACCTGCGCGTTCTTGCTCTTGAGGTCGGCGGCATCGGCGTCGAGCGTCGCCTTGGCGATCACCTTGATCTCGTATTGGGCCTTGTCGCGCGTATAGACGGTCTGCGCCTGCTCGGCCGCCGCCTGCAGCACGCGCAATTGGGCAAGATCCGCGTCGGCGTTGAGCTGCACCAGCACTTGATTGGCGCGCGCGGTGCCGCCGGAGGTGAACCGAACGTCGCGTACCAGCCCGGCGATTTCGGTGGTGACATCCACGCCGCGCACCGCACGCAAGCTGCCGACTGCCGCGAGCTGCGGCTGCCAGGTCTGGAAGGCGATTTGAATCGCGCTCACCGTCGCCGGCGGCGCGGCATTGCCCGTCATGAACTTCTTGATCATCGCCGCCTTGAACAGATTGATGCCGATCAGCGCGCCGAGCAGTACGCAGACGCAGATCAGCATGATCGTCATGCGTTTCTTCATTGTTCGCTCCCGGCAGGCGCTGCGGACTTGGCCTGGGTCTTGAAGGCGGGCTTGACGTCGGGCGGTTGCGGCGCATTCCACCAGCCACCGCCGGTGGCCTGGAACAACGCGGCCGTATCGGCGTAGCGGGCCGCCTGCGCCTGTACGAGGGCGACGACAGTCTGCTGGTACTGGCGCTGGGCATCGAGCAGCGCCAGATAGCTCACGCCACCGAGTCGGTATTGTTGCTCGCTCAAGGCCAGCGAATTGCGCGCCGCGTCGGCGGCCTCGGCCTGCGCGGCCAGCGCGCGCGCGTCGTTATCGAGGGCGCGCAGGCTGTCAGCCACGTTCTGGAAGGCCAGCAGCACGGTTTGCTGGTACTGCGCCCCCGCCTGATCGTAAGCCGCCACTGCCGCGCGTTTCTGCGCGCTCAGCTGGCCGCCTCGAAAGATCGGTTGCAGCAACGCGGCGCCCAGACTCCAGACCGTGCTGCCCGAACGGAACAGCCCCGCCGGCGTCAGCGCCTGGGCGCCGTAGCTGGCCGTCAGGTTCAGTTGCGGATACATTGCCGCCGCGGCTACGCCGATTTTGGCGCTGGCCTGATGCAGCAAGGCGTCGGCCGCCAGGATGTCAGGGCGTTGCCGCACCAGTGCGCTCGGCAGGCTGACCGGCAGCGTCTGGGGCAGCGAGAAATCGGACAACTGGAACTGCGGCAATGACGTATCGCTGGGCGGTTTGCCGGCCAGCACGGCGATTTGATGGCGGGTCTGGTCGAGCGCCTGTTGTAGCGGCGGCAAGGTGGCACGAGTCTGGGCCAAGGTGGTGCGCTGGGCCAGCACCGCGGTCTGGCTCACACCGCCCAAATCGAATTGACGCGTGAGCAGCTCCAGCTGCTGCGCCTGATCGGCGGCAATCTGCTCGGTGGCAGCGATCTGCGCGCGCAGCGAGGCTTCCCTGACGCTGGCAGTGACGAGATTGGCGGTCAGCGCGAGATAGGCCGCCTGCCACTGATACTGTTGATAGTCGATTTGCGCGCGCAGGGCCTCCAGCTCACGCCGGGCGCCGCCGAACAGGTCGAGCGAGTACGAGACGTTGACCGAGGCGTTGTAGAGATTGAATTCCGTGCTACCGCTCGTCGCGCCGAACGCCAGCCCTGAGATTTTTTCGCGGGTGGCGCCGACTTGCGCGTTGATCGCCGGATAGAGGGCCGAGCCGACTTCGGCATTGAGGTTTTCGCGGGCTTGCCGCAAGGCGGCCTGCGCGGCAGCGAGATTGGGGCTGTTGGCCAGGGCTTCGCGGATCAGCGCGTCGAGCGGCGCGCAGTGAAACAGCGACCACCACTCGCCGGGAATGTCGCGGGCCACGACAAACTGCTGTGACGCGCCGGCGGTGCCCGGCATGCCGGGTGTCGATACGGTCTGGTCGGGCAACGGTTCGGGCGTGAAGCGCTCCCCCGCAGGCGGCGCGGGCGTATGGTAATCCGGGCCCACGGCGCACGCAGCCAGCGTCGCACCGACGACCGTCGCCATTGCCGCCCTCAGTACGCGCCGCCGGCATGACCGGCAGACGACGCACGCCCACGCGCCGTTCATGCGTTTGCTCCTTGGCACAGTCACCTGCCGACCGGCCTAGAGAACTCGTCCAGCCATGATAGTACAGCGTGCCGTTCTGCATCGTCGGCAGGCGCGCGCACGCTTTCGCGCCCATCGCATTCTCACAGGGTGAAACGGCACTTCGGGCAATGGAATGGGTGTCGGCGCGCAATGCACGCCGGCGTTTGTCCGTCAATGTCGAAAAAGTAAAAACTCCTTATCCCGCCTATAGTTGCAGGATCGGCCGGTCTCGCGGAATCCCGGGTGTTTTTGTGGCCGGAGAAGGATTACACTTGAGGTCTTATATAAGACTGCCCCCACCCGTTCGACCTGCCCCCTACAAATCAGGCGACGGAAAGCGGCGAATCCCCCGTTTTCTTTTGTGAGTACTGCGTGATGACCTCTACCTCCAAGCGTCATGGCCTGACGGTCGCGACCAACCTCATCGATTTCATCGAAAAAGAAGCCCTGCCCGGCACCGGCGTCGACGTTGAACAGTTCTGGAAAGGGTTCGATGCGATCGTCCACGATCTCGCCCCGAAGAATCGCGCCCTGTTGGCCGAGCGCAATCGCCTCCAGACCGAACTCGACACGTGGCATCGTGCCCACCCGGGCCCGATCGCCGATCCGGCCGCGTTTCGCGCCTTCCTCGAAAAAATCGGCTATCTCGTGCCGGTGCCCGCGCATGTCAAGGCCACGACGAGCAACGTCGACACGGAAATCACGGAACAGGCCGGCCCGCAGCTCGTGGTGCCGCTGTCGAACGCGCGCTACGCCCTGAATGCCGCCAATGCGCGCTGGGGCAGCCTGTACGACGCGCTGTACGGCACCGACGCCATCCCCGAAACGGACGGCGCCGAGAAGACCGCCGGCTACAACGCCCGCCGCGGCGCACTCGTGGTCGCCCGCGCCCGTGCGTTCCTCGACCAGGCCGCCCCGCTGGCCGCCGGCTCGCACGCCGACGCCACCGGCTACACCGTCGAGAACGGCCACGTCGTCGTCGCGACACCGGGCGGCAAGACCACCCTCGCCAAGCCGGAGCAATTCATCGGCTTCCAGGGCGAAGCGTCCGCGCCGCTCGCGCTGCTGTTCAAGCACAACGGCCTGCACTTCGAAATCCAGATCGACGCCCACCACCCGATCGGCAAGACCGACGCGGCGCATATCAAGGACGTCGTTGTCGAAGCTGCCGTGACCACGATCATCGATTGCGAAGATTCCGTGGCCGCCGTGGATGCCGATGACAAGGTCGAGCTCTACCGCAACTGGCTGGGCCTGATGCAAGGCACGCTGACGGAAGAAGTGTCGAAGGGCGGCAAGGCCTTCACGCGCCGTCTGAACGCCGATCGCGACTACACCGGCGCCAATGGCAAGACGATCACGCTGCATGGCCGCTCGCTCCTGTTCGTGCGTAACGTCGGCCATCTGATGACGAACCCGGCCATCACCGACCGCGACGGCTTCGAGATTCCGGAAGGCATTCTCGACGGCGTCGTAACCGTCCTGTGTTCGCTGCACGACTTCAAGCACAAGCTCAATTCGCGCACGGGCTCGATCTACATCGTCAAGCCGAAGATGCACGGCCCCGTCGAAGTGGCGTTCGCCGATGAGTTGTTCGCACGCGTCGAAGCGCTGTACAACCTGTCGAAGCACACGATCAAGATGGGCATCATGGATGAGGAGCGCCGCACCAGCGTGAACCTCTCCGCCTGTATCGCCGCCGCCGGCGCGCGCGTGGCGTTCATCAACACGGGCTTCCTCGACCGTACCGGCGACGAAATGCACACCGCGATGGAAGCCGGCCCGATGATGCGCAAGGGCGACATGAAGTCGTCGGCCTGGATTACTGCCTACGAGAAGAGCAATGTGCTCGTTGGCCTGGCCGCTGGTCTGCGTGGCCGCGCGCAGATCGGCAAGGGCATGTGGGCAATGCCGGATCTGATGCACGCGATGCTCGAGCAGAAGATCGCCCATCCGAAGGCGGGTGCGAACACGGCCTGGGTGCCGTCGCCGACCGCCGCCACGCTGCATGCGCTGCATTACCACATGGTGGATGTGCAGGCCGTGCAGCAGGAACTCGAGAAGATCGATTACGCAAAGGAACGCGACGCGCTGCTGACCCACCTGTTGACGGTGCCGGTCGTGGCCAAGGCCGAGTGGTCCGCCGAGGAGATCCGCAAGGAAATCGAGAACAACGCGCAAGGGATTCTCGGTTACGTGGTGCGCTGGATCGACCAAGGCGTCGGCTGCTCGAAGGTGCCCGACATCAACGACATCGGCCTGATGGAAGACCGCGCCACGCTGCGCATCTCCAGCCAGCATCTGGCCAACTGGCTGCGTCACGGTGTCATCACCGAGCAGCAAGTGCGCGAAACGCTCGAGCGCATGGCTGCGGTGGTGGACAAGCAGAATGCCGGCGACAAGGAATACCGCCCGATGGCGCCGAACCTCGACGGGTCGCTCGCATTCCAGGCGGCCAGCGCGCTGGTGTTCGATGGCCTGACGCAACCGTCCGGCTACACCGAGCCGTTGCTGCACAAGTTCCGTCTGAAGCTGAAGGCGCAACAACGCGGTTAAGTCGCGCTTAGGTCGCGCTTAGGTCGCGATTAGGTCGCGATTAGGTCGCGATTAGGCTGTACAGGCCGCCGGCGAATCCTGCCGGCGGCCGATTCTCCTCAATGCCGTCCGGCGCAGCCGGGCCGGTGCGGCGTTATCGCTGAATCCCGAACCTCATTGCTGCAAAGCCTGGCCGAGCGCCCGCAGCATCCCTGCGCCGTCGCCGCTCCAGGCGCTGCCGTGCATGCATGCCAGCGTCGTCGGCTGCAGTGCGGCCAGCCGCTCCAGCATGGCGCCGGCTTTCGGGGTGTGCGAGAAATAATCCATGCGGTGCCTGAATGCCTCGCTCGGGCCCAGGATGTCTGAGGTGACAAGCGGCGGATGATTCGCGCCTTCCTGCGAAAACAGGTCGCCGCAAAGCAAGGTGCGTGTTTGCTCTTCCATGAGGAAGCCGCATTCCCAGGCGTGCGGCAGGTGCGGGGCGTCGAACCACCGGACCGTATGCTTGCCCAGCCAAACTGCCTGCCCATCCGCGAGCGCGTGCGGCGGACGATCGGCAAGGTCGTCGATCGACACCATTGCTGCAACCTTGCCGCATAACGGGGTTGCGTGCGGCGCCGCCGCCAGCCATTCGTTGAGCGATCCGCATTCGTCGGCTTCGACGTGGGAAAAAGCGATATGCCTGAGCCGCTCCGGGGCGGTCACGCACGCCACCGCCTCGCGCACCAGCGCGAACATTTTGCGCGGTCCCGTATGGAACAGCAGGGGTTCGTCGCCGTCTATCAGGTACTGATTGAACGAAAATCCGCCGGGTGCGCCTGGGATCGTGACAGGGGTGTTGATGCGATAAATGCCGTCGGCAATTTCTGCAATATTGGTGCCCGACAGCGCGTTGGTAATGGACATGTTTGCACTCCCTCCCCCGGAACTCCGGCGTTTCGCCGTCGGTATACGTTCTGTATTCTAGGCGAGCCAGCGGAAAAATACGGGCACGCGCCGGCGGCGTTCGCGGGGGTGCGCGACCGCGATCGCCGCCCGAATGGTGCAGTATCCGGTGGCGCTTTCCCGTATCCTGTCGGTCGCGAACACTGCAAGGGCACATGATGGACGACACCGGATTATCCCGATTCCTTCCGCGAGGAATTGCGCGCAGCAAGGAACAACTCGATATTCAGACCTCGACCGAGCGCGCGGTATTGGTGGAGGCAAACGCCGGGTCCGGGAAGACGACGACGCTGGCCATTCGCGTCGGCGAGGCCATTGCCAATCACGTGCCGCCGGATGAAATCCTGCTCCTTTCGTTCACAGAGGCGGCACGTGACGTGCTGCGCAGGCGTCTCGAGTTCGTCGGGATTCGCCGCAGTGCGGTAGATCAAATTCAGATCGAGACGTTCGAATCGTTCGCTCACAAGACGCTATCAGCGCTACAGGACGCGCCAGTCCCGCGATACATGCATGCACGCGACCTGAAGCCATACGTCGTACATGCCATGGAATACGCGCTCACGCACTGGTGGCGCCTGTATCCGGATGCGCGGTATGACGATCATCACATCGCGATCGCACAGACGCTCGACGCATTGCAGGATTTGAAAGCCCGATTGCGCCTGAATGACGATATTGACACCGAATTTCTCGAGGGTGTCTACGAGCAATACCGCGTTACGGCGGAACAGTATCTGACGGCGTTGGCCTACGAGCACATTCGTCTGGGGCAACGCGACGACCCGGAGTTTCGCGGACCGTTCGATGCCACCTACGATCTGGCGCGGGGCCTGCGCGACGGCGACATCGACACCCGATTGTTCGACAAGTACCGCTTTGTGGGCTGCGACGAACTGCACGACTTCAATGAAGCCGCCTTCCAGATCGTGCGCCATCTGATCTCGCGCCCGGGCTGCAAGTTTGTCGGTGTGGGGGACAAAGATCAGGTGATCCACGCGACGCTTGGCGCGAGTGAGGAATTTCTCGGGCGGCGCTTCGCGTCGGCGTTCTCCGACGTCAAGACCTATCCGTTGACGACGACGTTTCGACACGGCCCGCACCTTGCCTATGCGGTGGCGCAGTTCAAGGCGAAGGATATCGAGTCGTTGGTTGCCCGGCATTCGGGCGTCCACATCGTTCACTATGACGGAACGCCGTCGGACTGCGCGGCGAAGCTTGTCGAGGAAGTCCGGGAATGGCAAACGTCGGACCGTCAGAGTGAAGATTGCGCGATTCTCATGCGCGATTGGCACCAATCGATTCCCATCGAAAATGCGTTGCGGCTGGCGGGAATTTCATATCAGACGCCGCCGGACAAGGGCTATTTGCAGCGCGACGAGATCCGCTTCATTCGTGGCGTCCTGGCGTTTGTCCTTGACACCTTCGAAGCGATTCCATCCGAAGCGGAACGCGCAGGCGTGGTCGACGCGCTGTGCGTGTATGGCGGCATTGCCGGCGAGCGCGAGCATGTGACGGAAATGGTCAAGGAGTTGGCCAGGCATCCGCACCTGTACAAGGACTTTTACGCGATCAATATTTGCGCCAGCGCCCCCGACGCACCGCGCACGCGGTTGGGCATGCTGATTGCGGCGCTGAAGAGGCGATTGCCGGATTTGCGGGCCGAAGACGCGTTGATAGAGATTGACCGGCAAATCAATCTGTCGGTGACGGCGCGTCAGATCTATGTGCATCCTTATGATGCGAGCCTGGTCGAGAAGACGATTCAGGGCATCATCGGCATTGCGCGTGCGAGCGGCGCGTCGCTTCAGGCATTCTGGGACGGTTTGACGGACGCCGAGCAATTCTCCAAGCGCGGCCGGCAATTCGGCAAGCTGTTGCTCGATACGGTTGCGGATGCGAAGGGCAAGGAGTACGGGCACGTCATCATCCCGTTCATGGAGAAGGATGAATTTCCGAACGTGCTGAGCCCGTTGCGGGAAGAGGAAAATCTATTCTATGTCGGTGCGACGCGTGCGAAATCCTCACTGACTTTGCTCGCGCCGGCGGAGTCCGGCGCACAGAGCGTGTTTATCGGGAAACTGGATATTGAGGGAACCGCCCCGCGCGCCAATGTCGCGCTTGAGCGCAACCAGCATCTGCCGCGGGCGCTTTCGCTTGAACGGCGGTATTTGAAGTCGAAGTACGAGGATCGTCAGGAGGTCAAAGCACTGGGCGCCAAGTACGACGGCGCGAGAAAGGCCTGGTATGTGGAGGCAGGCGCGGATATCGAGCCGTTCCGCAGATGGCTTTGAGAGATTGTCCGTCATGCGGAGATTAAGCCCCTTATTCTCCGTATAATCTGCGGAGAATATTGCCTTTGCGGAGAATAGAGCCCATAATCACCGCATGGAACGCGGAGATTGGCTTTATATCTGGGAGTCGCCGGACTGGCCGAATTGGCGCTATGACTTGGCGTCGCTAGCGGGGCCATTGGCGGCGGTCTCCCTTGCACAAGGCATGCTACTCGGCCGCTTGGCCGATGTTGGCATGGCTTTGCGCGACAAGGCGAGTCTCGTCGCGATCACCGACGATGTCATCAAAACCAGCGAGATCGAAGGCGAGCATCTCAACGCGCAATCGGTTCGCTCGTCTGTTGCGCGGCGCCTGGGTGTCGATATCGGGGCGCTGGCGCCGGTTGACCGGCATGTCGAGGGCGTCGTGGACATGGTGCTCGATGCCACGGTAAATGCCGACTCGGCCGTCACGCGAGATCGCCTCTTCGTTTGGCATAATGCGCTGTTTCCGGACGGCTACTCCGGCATGGCGCGCATCCGTGTCGCGCAATGGCGCGACGACGCAAAGGGCGCAACGCAGGTTGTCTCCGGCCCGTTGACACGTCAGCGCGTCCACTTCGAAGCACCGCCCGCCGCGCGGCTCGATGATGAGATGACGCGGTTCGTCGCATGGCTGAACGAAGACACCGGCGATCTTCCGCTAGTGAAAGCCGGATTGGCCCATCTGTGGTTCGTGACTGTGCATCCCTTCGACGACGGCAACGGACGCATCGCGCGCGCGATCGGCGATCTGTTGCTCGCGCGCGCAGACGGGACCCGTCAGCGCTTTTACAGTCTTTCGGCGCAGATCCAGCGCGAACGCAAGGCGTATTACGACATTCTCGAGCGCACGCAGAAAGGCACGCTTGACGTGACTGCATGGCTTACGTGGTTCCTGGCGGCGCTGGCAAATGCGGTGACCGATGCGCAAGCCACACTCGATGCCGTCTTGATGAAGACACGCTTCTGGCAACGTTGGTCGACGGTGCCGATGAATGAACGCCAGATCAAGGTCATGAATCGCCTGCTCGATGGTTTCGACGGCAAGCTCACGTCCAAAAAATGGGCCGCCATCGCGAAATGCTCACCCGATACGGCGTTGCGTGACATCGTCGATTTGATCGGGCGGGGCGTGCTCCGCAAATCGGATGGCGGCGGGCGTAGCTCAGCTTACGAGTTGGTGGATTAAAAACGCAAGCCGATGGGGACTCCCCGCCCTTCACTTAATTTAGCGTACTAAACCGCACGCTAATTTTTGCATTGCAAGTCATTGAATTAAAAATGAAAATCAGAATTGGCTCGTGTCCGCCATTTCGGTAACGTTGGCACGCAACTTGCGAAATCGTGGTTCCAGTTCGTTTGGAGTGCGGATAATGCGTGGCAGAGAAGGCCCCCCGAAAGATTCAATGACTCGCCGCGACTTGCTGTCGATGGTGGGCAAGGCCGCCGGTGGCGCGGCCATGTATCACGCCATGTCGACGCTCGGCTTTGCGGCCGAATCGACGTACGCCGGACCGATTCAACTGCAAGGTGCGCCCAAGGGCACCACGGTCCTGGTTCTCGGTGCCGGCGTGGCCGGCCTGGTCGCAGCCTACGAGCTGCGCCGCGCCGGATATCGCGTCAAGGTGCTCGAGTACAACAAGCGCGCCGGCGGCCGGGCGTGGACGATCCGCGGCGGTGACGAGTACACGGAACTGGGCGGATTCAAACAGCGCTGCGAATTCGACAAAGGGTTGTATATCAATCCCGGGCCGTGGCGCATTCCGTACCATCATTACGGCATTCTCGATTACGCGCGGCGGTTCAACGTGCCGCTCGAACCGTTCGTCCAGGTCAATTACAACGCCTATCTGCACAGCAAGCATGCCTACGGTGGCAAGCCGCAACGCTACCGGCACGTGCAGTCCGATTATCAGGGCCATGTCGCGGAATTGCTCGGCAAGGCCGTCAATTCGCATCAGCTTGACGCGTCTGTCACGAAAGAGGATCAGGACAAGCTGCTCGAATCGCTGCGTGCATGGGGCGCGCTCGACAAGGAGTACCGCTACGCGGCATCGAGCGCGACAAGCGATCGGCGCGGTTATGACGTGGATCCCGGCGGCGGCCTGATGCCGGCGGCAGTGCCGTCGCAACCCCTGAAGGGCGACGAACTGCTCCGCTCGGGGCTCTGGAAATATCTTGCCGATGGCAGTGAGTATGAGTACCAGTCCGCCATTTTTCAGCCGGTGGGCGGCATGGACCAGATCGCACAGGCCATTTACCGGCAGGTCAAGGATCTCGTCCAGTTCCATGCCAAGGTGACGAAGATCGACCAGAACAACAGCGGCGTGACCGTCACCTACGTGGATGCCAACGACGCCACCGGCGTGCCGCACACTGTGAAGGCTGATTGGTGCCTGTGCACGATTCCGTTGTCGATTCTGAGCGAGATCGACGTGACCGTCAGCCAGCCGATGCTCGATGCGATCCACGCCGTGCCGTATGAGGCGTCGGTCAAGGTCGGGCTGCAATTCAAGCGCAGATTCTGGGAGCAGGATGAGCAGATCTACGGCGGCATCACGTACACGGATCTGCCGATCGCGAAGATCAGCTATCCGTCGACCGGCTATGGCCATCCGGGCAAGGGGGTGCTGCTCGGCGCCTATATCTGGGGGCCGAACGCCTACGAGTTCACGGCGATGACGCCGCAGGCGCGTGTGCAGGAAGCGGTACGGCAAGGCGCGACGATTCATCCGCAGTATCTTGAGACGTTCGAGACCGGCGTGTCGGTCGGCTGGCATCGGGTGCCGTTCACGAACGGCTGCTTCGGACTGTGGACCGAACAGGCGCGCCGCGACCACTACCAGAACCTGTGCCGGATCGATGGGCGCATCGCGCTGGCAGGCGAGCATGCGTCGTTCA
The DNA here is from genome assembly GCF_902459695.1 of Pandoraea terrae. GTDB lineage: Bacteria > Pseudomonadota > Gammaproteobacteria > Burkholderiales > Burkholderiaceae > Pandoraea > Pandoraea terrae. Next base: position 238,945 of record NZ_CABPRZ010000004.1, on the reverse strand, counting down.
TTCCGGCGTGGCAGGAGGGTGCGGTGCTGTCGTCGCTCGACGCCATCCAGCGCATGCACGCGCGCATCACGTCACGCGCCTGAGCCCGGAGGACAAGCCATGAAACGACTGATGAACCGCATCCGGTTGCTTGCCGTACGTGCGCCGGCTTTGGTTGTGTTCAAGTTTGCCGTGGCGACGATTGCGGCACAGTTTGCACTGCCGGCGGCAGCCAGCGACACCACACCTCCGCCGTTGTCGGAGGGCGGCCATTTTGTCGAAAAGGATGGCGCGGCGCTCTACGGCGCGATCTGCCAAGGCTGCCACATGCCGCAGGGCCAGGGCGCCAAGGGCGCGGGTATGTATCCGGCGCTGGCGGCGAACCCGCGGCTGGCGAGTGCGGCGTACCCCGCCTACACGGTGCTGCATGGCCGTAACGGCATGCCGGGGTTCGCCGAACGGCTGTCGGACGAACAAGTGGCGGAAGCGGTCAACTACGTACGGTCGCACTTCGGCAATCATTACACCGACCCGCTCACGGCCGCGGACGTGGCCAAATTGCGTTGAACGGAGGGACTTGTCCACCCGTCATCCACCGCCTGTCCACCGGCTATGCACGGGATATCCACCGGGTCATCCACTGGCTTATCACAGGATTTCCACCGGAAATTCACAGGGTTGTCCACCGGGTTTCCCGGTGGATATCCACTGGCCTGTCCACCGCCTATCCCCCGGTTCTGCACAGACTTATCCACAGTGCGTTTCTCGTCGATCACGAGACGTTTGACATGATGAAAAAGCCCGCCCTCAAGTGGGGGCGGGAAGGTCCCGTGCGTCGCTGTGACGCACAGCGACAGGAGCGGGGGAGCCGCTCGCAGCGGTGATTCGAATTCGGGAAAGCAGAAAAACGGCGCTGTCGGGTCAAGACCCGGCAGCGCGTGCGGCGCTCAATTAGCTGCCAAAGTAGGTTGCGCCGGCGGCAGTCGCAGCGGCGAGACGTACGGCAACCGGTGTGGCGGCCGGCGCTTCGACCGACTTCGGATAGACGGCGTCGGTTTGGGCCAGCAGGCCGGCTTGTTCGGCCTTCGCGAGGTCGGCTCGCACTTCAGCGCGGCTCACGGCGCTGGTTTGCGGCACCCAGGCGAATTGCGAACCTTCGGGGTAGGCATCGCTGGCGAAGGCACTACCGGCCGAGGCGGCAAAGGCAACGGAAACAAGGGCTGCGGCGATAAGATTGCGCTTCATGGTATTTCTCCTGTCGATTTTTGGATGTTGGCGATGTGTTTTCATCGTCGACAGGTTCAGTGTATTCACGCGGTCACTGGAGATAAACGCGAAGTTTTTCAATCATCAATTGCGCGAAATGAAATAATGATTCGCAGGGGTGGCCTCCGTCAGTGGCCGCCCTCCGTCCGGTCAGCGAACGACGGAACGGGCGCAGATATGCATGCGCTTTGCTTTCCATCAATTTTTTCGGATTTTGCGCAAACACGCGTTGCCCCAACATCGGCAAAATAATAACAAATTTGTTATTATTGGGCGTTGCCGTGTTTTCCATCGAGTACTACAACGAGGCCGTTCAACGCGACATTCTCGCCTTGCCGGCACCACTGTTGGCACGTTATGCAGGCCTCACACGCCGTATGACCATCGACGGTCCGAATCTGGCCGAACCGCATACCAAGGCGTTTGGCGATGGACTCTTTGAATTGCGGCTGAAGGCGACCAACGGCATTGCAAGAGTGTTTTACTGCACGCTGGTCGGTCGGCGCATTGTGATGCTGCATGGCTCCGTGAAGAAGACTCAGACGACGCCTGTTCGGCATCGGCGGCTGGCGGAGATAAGAATGAGGAACGTTAAAAAATGCTAACTCATGACGAATTGATCGCCAAGGCGCTCAAGCGCCCAGGCGTAAAGCGGGAATTGGATCGGCTCGAGCGCGAGGAGTTCGCGGTGCTGGACGTGCTGCTGCGTGCGCGTCGCGAGGCGGGGCTATCCCAGGCCGAAGTTGCGGCCAGAATGGGTACGCATGCGCCGGCCGTCACACGTATCGAACGGGGGTTGGCTTCCGGCAAGCATTCCCCTTCAATTGCGACAATCCAGCGCTATCTTGCGGCTTGCGGGAAGCGGCTCGTTATTGATGCAGCACCGGCTTGAGCAAGCCTGAACCGGTCTGGCGCGCGTGGCCCAACGCCGCGCCGCCAGCACCCATTCGGACGGCAGCCGTAATTCCGCCCCCGGTGAGGTCGCCTCTCAGCCCGGGATCAAGCGTCGTCGTCGAGCCACGGGATTTCGACGTCGGTCACGAACGCGACCATCTCGAGCGGACGTCCGTCGTGGCGGCCGATCTTGCCGTCGGCACGCTGCCATTGCACGCGGAACGTCTCACGCGCCACGTCGGACAGCAGCTGGATCGTGCGAAGTTCGTCGGGGTCGGCCGTCTCGACCGGGCCGTCGAACGACAGTAACAGGCGTTGCGGCCACAGACCGTTTTCCGGGTCATAGACACGATCGCCGTCAGGGATCAGGACGGCCGCCTCGACGCCGATCGTCGCCGAGGTCTCCACGATCATGCGGCCGAGCGCGCGCAACAGCGCGGTGGCGCGGGCCGAATTGGCCTGGCGGATGGCGAGGTCGCCGCGCGTCAGGGACTGTTCAAGTCGGGGATCGGTTTTTTTCTGGACCATACGTCGTTCCTCGGTATTACGGTATTCGTTGTCGCAGGCCGCCGCGGGCCGCTTCGGGCCTGCCACGGCAGGCGGGGTTCGATGCTACCACCGTCCGGACCGGCGGGCGCATTACAATTGGAGTTTTCGTTTTGACATCGGTTTCGGGCCACTTGGGCGAACCAGCCCCAGATTCGCCCGGCCGTTCAGGAGCTGCCTTGGATTCATCGAACCCCGACCAGCCCAGCGACGTCTACGCACGTCTGCTTGGCGAAACCGCCCGCATCGAGTGGAAGGAACTCGAAACGTTCTTCGCGCGCGGCGTGCTGCTTTTCGTAGCGCCCGGTATCGATCTCGTCTCCGTCGCGGAAGCCGTTGCGAACGACGACAAGGTGCAGGTCACCGCCTGGCTGTCCGCCGGGCATCTGCAGCGCATGCAAGCCGAACACGCCGCCGATTTCGTCGCGCGCAACCCTGAACTGTGGGCCGTGGTGGTCTCGCCCTGGGTGCTCGTGCAGGAACGCTCGGCCCATACCGGCAATTAGCCGGAAACCGCCCACCGCAGCCTGACTTCCAGGAGACAACCGCCATGCCCGCCAGCCGTCACGTCACACTCTGCTATTCGCCGCGAACCCGCGCCGTCGGCACTCTCGCGCTGCTCGAAGCGCTCGATGCCGATTATGATCTGCACGTGCTCGACATGAAACGCGGCGAGCAACGCCAGGCGCCCTATCTGGCCATCAATCCGATGGGCAAGGTGCCGGCGGTACTCCACAACGGCACGCTCGTGACGGAGCAGGTCGCGGTTTTCATCTATCTGGCAGACCTCTATCCGGAAGCCGGCCTGACACCGGCGCTCGACGATCCGCAGCGCGGCGCGTATCTGCGCTGGATCGCGTTCTACGGGTCGTGCTTCGAACCCGGCATCGTCGATCGCGCGCAGCAGAATCCGCCTGCGCCGCCGGGGATGTCGCCCTACGGCGATTTCGACACCATGCTGAGAACGCTGACCGATCAGTTGGAGAAAGGTCCGTATCTGCTGGGCGAGCGCATGACCGCCGCTGATATTCTGTGGGGCATCGCGCTCTACTGGACGACCGGCTTTCAACTGGTGCCGCTGCTGCCGGTCATCAAGGCCTACATCGAACGCGTGAACGCGCACCCCGCCGTTGTGCGGGCACGGGCACGGGACGCGGAAATCCTCGCGCAGCAGCAGTGCGAGTGACGGTTATTCTGTCACGCCCGCCTCGTGCAGCCGGCGGGTGCATTCCTCAAGCAGATCGTGCGCGAGCGCGGAAGCATAGTTGGGATCGAGCGATTCCGTCATTTCATGGGCAGTGTACAGGCCGGCCTCGCGCGACAGTGAGCCGGCCAGCGTACGCGCGAATTCGTCGCTCAGTTCCGACAATTGGCGACGCTCGGAGAGGCCGAGTTGCAACTTCGAGCGCGACAGCCACAGCTGCGCCAGCGTCGCCCCCTGCTTGTCGGTCATCCATTGGCCGTGTTCGTAGTAGGCGGACAGGCGCTCGGCGGTCAGCGCGAACATCAGCGCCCGGCGAGTATCGAAATTGAGCTGAAGCGGCGTCGGTTTCATCAATAGGGAAACGATTTTTCGGAATTTGCCCTAACGTATCACGCATTCCGGGCAGCCGGACCTTCTCCAAGCGAAAATCGCGACCCACGCCGGGCATCAGGCCAGCACCCCAACGATCACACTCGATGCCTTGAAACAGGCCGTGACGGGACGCCCTGGTGCGAGGCCGAGCCGGCGGGTGCTGTCTTCCGTCACGACCGACGCGAGGCGCGCGCCGCCCGGCAGCGCCAGCGTGACTTCGCTGTCGACCTCGCCGTGCGTGACCGTCTCGATCGTGCCCGCCAACCGGTTGCGCGTTGACAGGTGTGCTGCGTCGTCTTCGGTCGCCAGCATGACCCAGGACGCCTTGATGAGTGCAAACGCCTCGGCGCCCACCGACAGGCCCAGCGTGACGCAGCTTTCATGGGTGAGCGTCGCCACGATCGACTGCCCGCCTGCGAGCGAGAGGGTCACCTCGTCGTTGACGCCGCCTGCCCGAATGGCCGAGACGGTGCCGTAAAGCTGATTGCGCGCGCTCGTCTGCATGCCGAGGCGGCCGATGAGTCGCCATTGCGTGTCGAACTGCTCGATGTCCTCTCCCAGCCGCGCGAGAAATTGCTGCTGCGCGCTCTCTACGGCACGAAACGCGCGAACCAGCCGCGCGCCGCGCGGGGTGAGGCGGGTTCCGCCGCCGCCCCGTCCGCCGGTGCTGCGCGCGACCAGCGGCTCGCCCGCGAGATTGTTCATGGCGTCGATGGCGTCCCAAGCCGCCTTGTAGCTCATGCCGACGGCTTTTGCGGCAGCTGTGATCGAACCATGGGCCTCTATCTGTTCGAGCAGCGCAATGCGGGCGTGTCCGCCAAGGGGTGTGCCGCCGCTGTGCAGCAGTAATGCGCCGGTCAGCTGTAGCGCTGGCGAGGGGGATGCTTTGGGTGAATCGCAAGAGTCGGTGGGCATGGCAGAGGCGCAGCGGTCTGGAAGTCAATCATGGCGCGGCTGGCGGGTTGGACAACCGCGCGAGTGGGCAAGCGTGCGGCAAATCTGCGAAGGATGCAATGCCTCTGATGTTGCGCTGCACCCACGTTCAGGTTCATGGGGGACGAATGGGGGACGTTGCTCATCTACATTGAACTTGCGCCGCATGCTCCCCGAACACCGGCCGCCTGCTGTACGGCGTTTTCGCCGCTACATGGTCGCCAAGCCGGGGTGCGGCCATATGAAATGGCGACTCACCTAACAATACAAACACGGGGTGAAACGATGCGGGTCAGGAATATCAAGGAAATGGTCGACGGGGCCCTCTATTACCGGCTGGTCCGCATTTTGCCCAACGGCAAGCGGTATCAGTTGCAGATTTCCTTCTCGGCCGGGGAAATGCGATTTCGGGCTTTCGTCGCGCGGCGGCTCTGGCTGCTGCGCGCGGAACTTCGCGATTCCACCAGGGAAGCGTCCCGGCCGGCGTCACGCGCGAACGCGCCACAACTCGTTTTTTGACGGGGCTGTCCTTCGTTGCGTGCGGCCGTCGGCCGCATGGACATCAACTCGCACGGCGCTTCGGCTTGACGTCCGTCTTCACGGCGACGAGCGCCGCGTTGGCGTGCTGGATCGCAAAATGCACGAGCTCGTCGAAGGCGACGGGGCGGCAGAACAGATAGCCCTGCGCGTACTGTACCCCGCGTGAGCGCAGATACTCTGCCTGCATCGCATTCTCCACGCCCTCGGCCACGATCATGAGCCCCAGCCGCATCCCGAGATCGATGATGGAGTCGAGAATGTTGCGCGTGAGCGCGTCGTCCTCCGTCACCGGCAGGAATTCCTTGTCGATCTTGAGGTAGTCGAAGTCGTAATGCTTCAGATACCCGATCGAGTTGTTCTCCGTGCCGAAGTCGTCCAGCGCCGTGTCGATGCCGTGCCTGCGCAGTTCGCTCAGCACATGCCGTGCGGTGCTCGTGTCCCGAATCACATAGCGTTCGGTAATTTCCGCCACGAGCGGATAGGTATCGCGCAACGGCCCATAAATGCGCAGGATGTCCTGGACGATCGTCGTGTCGCGCAGATGCCGCTCGGCCAGGTTGATGCCCAGGCGAAAACCCGGCGGCAGCGAGCCGGTTGCGACATCGTTGCGAATCTGGTGCAGCAGCGCGCGCGTCAGGTCGATGATCAGGCCGTTGCTTTCCGCGACGGGAATGAAGGCGTCGGGACGGATCAGGCCATGTTCCGGATGGTGCCAGCGCACGAGCGCTTCGGCGCCGGTGCAGCGACCGTCCGCGAGCGACATCACCGGCTGGTAATACACCTTGAACTCATCGCGTCTGATGCCGTCGGCAATCTGCCGGCGCGTGTATTGTTCCGGCCCCAGATGACGGTAGACGAGTAATCCAAGCAGGGACGCGATCAGTGCGCCGAAGGTCAGGAAGACCGGCGCCTGAGTCCAGGCGATGCGGCGCAGCAGGGTGGTGCTTGGTGCGAGCGAGGCGGAAAAACGCTCGGACGACAGCACGATCTGCGCGCCGCGCGTGGCGCTCGCGGCCGACTGCAGTTGCGGCGCCTCCGACGTCAGGGCGAGATTGCCGACGGTGATGGCAGTCCACGCCAGATCGCGGCTCTTGATGCCGCGCAGCGTTTCCGTCAGATAGATGCCGTCGACGAAACCGAGCACGCCGCCGGTAGCCGACGTCGGGACATAGAGCGCCAGTGCCGCCTGGTCGTGCGCCATCGGCGTGCCGGGCACGAGCAGCGTGCGCACGCCGGTGAGCATCGGCACAATATCGGCCGGCAACACCGTGTCGATCTGCTGTGGCTCGCGCACGACCGACGAACAATACAATTGGCCGCGCGAGACGAGGTAGATGCTGCGGAAATAGGGGGCAAGCGTGCCGATGGCCTGCAAGGACGGGCTGACTTCACCACAAGGACGGCCAACCCAGCCGGTGGCGCCCTGCAGCGTTTGCTGGGCCTGGTCGACAATGCGCTCGAGCGCCGCGCGCTGACGCTGTGCGGCATCCTGCAGCACGAACTGCGACAGGTGATAAACGCGCATCCAGCCGACGACCAGGACGGCGACCAGCGTGATCGCCACCACCAGCCCGGTCACCAGCCACTGCACGACTCTTGAATGTTGAATCATTATCGCTGCAACGGAAATGGGGCGTACGGTAATTGTCCGAACACAACCCGCCAATCGACTCTACACGAAACGCGAGTAGGCACCAACGCCCGATAAACCCGCACGATGAAACCCTGATGCCGTAGCAGGAAGCGATCGGCGCAGGAGGCCGGGATGGCGTGTTTGCGACAAAACTTGGCGCAACGGCGATTTGCGGATGCTCTAAACTTCAATTATTCAATTTCTGCCGATATTTGGCCGGAATCCCAACGATTTTGCATAGCATTATTTTTCCTTTAGAAGCATTTCCTTAATTTCTCATGCCGAGTCAATCCGCCACCCCCATGGCACCTGCCACGCCGGCGTCGCAAGGCACCGCGTTCCGCGTGCTGGGCGCCATCAGTTTTTCACATTTGCTCAACGACATGATCCAGTCGTTGATCCTCGCGATCTATCCGCTGCTCAAGGCGTCGTTCAGCCTGAGCTTTGCCCAGGTCGGTCTGATCACGCTGACGTATCAGGTCACCGCATCCCTGCTGCAGCCGGTGGTCGGGCGCTATACGGATCGTCATCCGAAGCCTTATTCGCTTCCCGTCGGCATGGGATTCACGCTGGCCGGTCTCCTGCTGCTCGCCACGGCGCCAAACTTCGGCGTACTGCTCGTGGCCGCCGCGCTCGTCGGCATGGGCTCGTCGGTATTCCATCCGGAGTCCTCACGTGTTGCCCGCATGGCTTCGGGCGGCCGTCACGGCATGGCGCAGTCGTTCTTCCAGGTGGGCGGCAATGTCGGCTCGTCGCTCGGGCCGTTGCTCGCGGCGTTGATCATCGTGCCGCACGGCCGGGGCAGCGTGGCGTGGTTCTCGCTGGCGGCGCTCGTCGCGATCTTCGTGTTGATGCAGGTCAGCCGCTGGTATCAGGCGCAGCGTTCGGCCGCCAGGGGCAAGCCGGCCGAGCTCAGGCCAAGCGCCGCGCATCTGCCGCGCAATAAGGTGATGCTGGCGATCGGCGTTCTGCTGTTGCTGGTCTTTTCCAAGTATTTTTATATGGCGAGCATCAGCAGCTATTTCACCTTCTACCTGATCAGTAAATTCCAGGTGTCGGTGCAGGGCGCGCAGGTGTATCTGTTCGTATTCCTGTTTGCCGTTGCGGCCGGCACGATGATCGGCGGCCCGTTGGGCGATCGCATCGGCCGCAAATATGTGATCTGGGGCTCGATCCTGGGCGCGGCGCCGTTCACGCTCGCCCTGCCTTACGCCAACCTGTTCTGGACCGGGGTCCTGACGGTGCCGATCGGCGTGATCCTCGCCTCGGCGTTCTCGGCGATCCTCGTTTACGCGCAAGAGTTGATTCCGGGCAAGGTCGGCACTGTCTCGGGCCTGTTCTTCGGCTTCGCCTTCGGCATGGGCGGCGTCGGCGCCGCCGTGCTGGGCCAACTGGCCGACTCGACCAGCATCGACTTCGTCTATCGCATCTGCGCGTTCTTGCCGTTGCTGGGGATCGTCACGATATTCCTGCCTGACGTGGGGGCACGCAAGCGCGCCGCCGCGTGAGGCGACCGTTCGCTCAACTTCCCGGTTTGACGTACGCGCCGCCGCCATGCAACTGGCCTTCGGCGAGCTCAAGTGCGCGCACGGCCCCCCGGCCCTTGCGGGCGAGCAGCATTTCGACGAGCGTTTCGACAACGGCGATGCCGGCCGTAATCGACGGAAAGAACGACGGACTCTCGTGCGAGAACAGCACGGCCACGTCGGCGTCGAGGGCGAGCGGGGAAACGGTGCTGTCCGTCAGCGCGAGCACTTTTGCGCCGGCGGTGCGCGCAGCGCGCGTGACGACGAGTGCTTCGTTCGAATACGGCGCAAAGCTGATGACGGTCACGACGTCGCGCGGGGAGAGGGCGCGCAGCTCCATTTCGAGCGTGCCGGCTTCGCCGCGAATGAGATGCACCGTCGGACGAAACAGCCGGTAGACGTATTGAAACGTGAACGCAATCGGAAAGCACGCGCGGAATCCGGCGACATGGACGTTGTTTGCGCCCGCCAGCAGATCGACGGCCTGGGCCAGCGACGCCTGCGCGCCGGCTTCGGTCAGATCGAGATTGTTGTGCTGCACCCGGAACATCTCCGGCACCATGCGTGCCGCGTCCCCCTCGCGAATGACCTGGCGCGCGCGGTTGGCGTAAGGTTGCGGCCCAAGTTCGATGGCTTCCAGGAACAGTTCACGCAAGCCTTGCCAACCGTCGAAGCCAAGGTGCTGCGACAGCCGCACGAGTGTGGCGGGTTGGACACCCGCCTCGGCCGCGATCGCGCGCATGGAACTGATTGGCACACGCTGCGGATGGTCGAGCAGGAAGCGGGCGCCCGCCTGAAACTGCGGGCTCATCTGCGCAAAACGCTCGCGCAGCCGGGTGTTCAGCGCATCGAGCGACTGCGGGACGGGAAGGGCTGACGAGGTGTCTGACATGGCGCGGCAACAAAAATCGGAGGAATGTAACGATTGTTGCATAAAATTCGGGCCACGCCGCGGGGCGCGTCAGACATTTCTCGTCATATGTAGGGCGGGCCGATTGTTGTTGTCAAGCAAAAAATGATACGTTTGTTGCAAAAGCCTTGGGAAGCGCCTACACTGGGCGCATTGGGGCCGAACCGGTGTGCGGCCGCGTTATCCCGAAGGGGCTTTCATGACTCACGTGTTTCATCGCAATCCGCGCATTGACCTGCCGGTCGCCGTCGGCGGCGTCGGTCTCGAACTGATCGACAGCAACGGCAAGCGTTACCTCGACGCCTGCGGCGGGGCCGCCGTCTCCTGTTTGGGTCATGGGCATCCCCGTGTCATCGAGGCCATGCAGCGGCAGGCCGCCACGTTGGCGTATGCGCACACGTCGTTTTTCACCACCGAAGTTGCCGAGCAACTGGCCGACACGCTGGCTGCCGCGGCGCCCGGTGACCTGAATCACGTCTATTTCGTCAGCGGCGGCTCAGAAGGGATCGAAGCCGCGCTCAAGCTCGCGCGCCAGTACTTCGTCGAAACGAACCAACCGCGGCGCCGTTTCTTCATCGCGCGCCGGCAAAGCTATCACGGGAACACGCTCGGGGCGCTTGCCATCGGCGGTAACGCGTGGCGGCGCGAGCCGTTCCTGCCGCTGCTGGTGCCGGCCCATCACGTTTCACCGTGCTTCGCCTACCGCGGCCGCCTGGACGGCGAAACCGACACCGCCTACGCCCAGCGCCTTGCCGACGAGCTCGAAGCCAAGATCCTCGAACTCGGCGCTCAGAACGTGGCTGCGTTCGTGGCGGAAACCGTCGTCGGCGCGACCGCCGGCGCGGTGCCGCCCGTTGCCGACTACTTCAAGCGCATCCGCGCGGTTTGCGACAAATACGGCGTGCTGCTGCTGCTCGACGAAGTCATGTCCGGCATGGGCCGCACCGGCTATCTGTTTGCCTGCGAGGAGGATGGCGTCGTGCCCGACCTGCTCGTCATCGCCAAGGGACTTGGAGCGGGCTATCAGCCGATCGGCGCCGTGCTGTGCACGGACAAGATCTACGACGCCGTCGTGGGCGGTTCGGGTTTCTTCCAGCACGGACATACCTACATCGGACACGCCATGGCCTGCGCGGCGGCATTGGCGGTCCAGCAGACCATCGCCGAAGAGCGTCTGCTCGACAACGTGAAGGCACGCGGCGAGCAATTGCGGGACGGACTGCGCGCGTCGCTCGCCAACCATCCGAATGTCGGCGACGTGCGCGGCCGCGGGTTGTTCGTGGGCGTGGAACTCGTGGCAGACCGGGCCACGAAGGCGGCGCTGCCGCCAGCGCAAAAGACCCACGCCAAGCTCAAGGCCGACGCAAAGGCCCGCGGTCTGCTGGTCTACCCGATGGGCGGCACGATCGATGGCGTCAATGGCGACCACGTGCTGCTCGCGCCGCCGTTCATCTGCCAGCCGAAGGATATCGATCGCATCGTCGGGCTGCTGACCGAGACGATCGTCGACGTGACGGGAGCTTCGGCATGACGCGCACCTTCGCGCTTGCCGTTGCGCCTAATGGCGCACGCCGCACACATGCCGATCACGCTGCGCTGCCGGTCACGCCGGCCGAACTCGGACAGGCCGCCAAGGCTTGCCTCGACGCGGGCGCTGCGATGCTGCATCTGCACGTGCGGCGCCCAGACGCCACCCATAGTCTCGAAGTGGGCGATTATGAAGCCGGCATCGCCGCTGTAAAACAGGCTGTCGGTGACCAGCTCGTGCTTCAGGTCACTACGGAGGCGGTCGGCATCTACACGCCTGGCCAGCAGATCGCGACGGTCCACGCCCTGCGTCCGGAGGCGATCTCGGTGGCGCTGCGGGAAGTGTTGCCCGACGCGGCGCATGAGGCGGCTGCTGAGGCGTTCTTCGCGTGGATGTGGTGCGAACGCATCGTGGCCCAATACATTTTGTATGATGCCGCCGACGTCGCCCACTACTGGCGCTTGCGCGCCAAGGGCGCGATCTCGCCAGGCAGGCACTGGGTGCTGTTCGTGCTTGGCCGTTACAGTGCCGGGCAGCGGTCGTCGCCGGCGGATCTGCTGCCGTTCCTGCAAGCCTGGCGTGACGGCGCGGCCGGCGCAGGTGTTACACCCGACCCGGCCAGCAGCATCGGCGGCGACGCCACGCCGTGGGCCATGTGCGCCTTCGGCCCACGCGAATCGGAGTGTGCGCTTACTGCTGTGCTGTTCGGCGGCCACGCGCGCGTGGGCTTCGAGAACAATCTGTATCTGCCCGACGGCTCGCTCGCTGCCGACAACGCGGCCTCGCTGCGGGCCGTGGCCGAAGCGGCTGCACCGCTGGCCCTGCGCCCGATGAGCGCCAACGCGCTGCGGGAACTGACGGCCTGACCCGCCTCCCGCGCCACGGCGTGCGCCTGGCGCGCCGTGGCCCTTGCGCCGCCGTTCCCTGTCCGCCCGTTCGCCCGCTTCGTTCTCCTTCGTGCTGCGCCCGCGCTGTAATAGAATCGCCATAACCTTCGAAAACGAAGGATGGCTGCCGACGGCGGCCATGCGCCGATAGCGCACAACATTAACGCAACAAAAGCGAGCCGAAGCGCGTGGGCCAACACAACGACGCGCCGGCGGGCCCAGGGAGCTCAGCGTGAAACACTGGTCGATTCGACACCGTATACTGGCCAGCTTTGGCCTGATCCTCGCACTGATGGCGCTCATGGCCGCCGTCGCGCTCACGCGGCTTGGTGCCATCGAGCGCGAAGCCAACAGCGTCGAAACCGATTCCACGCCGGGCCTCTACTACAGCACCATGTTGCGCGGCGCGTGGATCGAGAGCTATCAATTGATGCAGCAGCTTGTGGCGATCGATGACAGCGACGCTGCGCGCGCGGCCGACCGCGGCGCGGTGCAAGCCACGGATGCCAAGATCGACGGCTGGGTCAAGGACTACGAAACAACCATCAACAAGGAAATCGACCGCCAGCAGTTCGGCGAAGTGCGTAGCGTGCGTGCGCAGTATGGCCGGATCAACGCCGAAGTCCTGAGGCTCGTTGCGAACAACCAACTGCCTGCCGCCCGCGCGATGCTGACGCAGCAGTTGTACCCCGAATGGGATCGGGGCCGTACGTTGATCCAGCGCACGATCGACACCAACAAGCATTTCGCCGACGAATCCACGCGCAACATCACCGAGGCCGTCAACGCCGCCAAGGCGGCGCTGTTCATCGCTTTCGTCGTCGCGCTCGTGTCGGCCGTGCTGGCCGGCTTGCTGCTGTTCCGCGCCATCAACGCACCCTTGTCGCGGTTGATGTCCATTCTCGAAACCATGCGCGCCGGCGATCTTACGCATCGGCTCAATCTGGGCCGCCGCGACGAATTCGGCGCGCTCGAAGCGGGTTTCAACCGAATGACGGACGAGTTGACCGGGCTCGTCGGGCAGGCACAGAAGTCCGCGCTGCAGGTCACGACTTCCGTGACGGAAATCGCCGCGACCTCGCGGCAGCAGCAGGCAACGGCATCGGAGACGGCAGCCACCACCACGGAAATCGGCGCGACCTCGCGCGAGATCTTTGCGACGTCGCGCGATCTCGCGCGCACCATGGGCGAAGTCGCCAATGTCGCAGAACACGCGGCCACGCTCGCGGGCACCGGTCATGTCGGCCTGTCGCGCATGGAGGAAACCATGCAACACGTGATGGACGCCGCAGGGTCCGTCAACGGCAAGCTGGGGATCCTCAACGAGAAGGCGGGCAATATCAATCAGGTCGTCACGACGATCACCAAGGTTGCCGATCAGACCAACCTGCTGTCGCTCAATGCCGCCATCGAAGCCGAAAAGGCCGGCGAGTATGGGCGCGGGTTCGCGGTCGTCGCCACTGAAATCCGCCGGCTGGCCGATCAGACCGCAGTCGCGACGCATGACATCGAGCTGATGATCAAGGAGATCCAGTCGGCCGTGTCGGCAGGCGTGATGGGTATGGACAAATTCGCAGAAGAAGTGCGGCGCGGCATGGTCGAGATGCAGCAGGTCGGCTTGCAGCTGTCGCAGATCATCGAACAGGTGCAGACACTGCCGCCGCGCTTCCAGGTGGTGAACGAAGGCATGCAGGCGCAGGCGACGGGCGCCGAGCAGATTAACCAGGCGCTCGTGCAGTTGTCCGAAGCCGCGCAGCAGACAGTCGAGTCGCTGCAGCAATCGAGCCAGGCGATCGATGAACTCAATCTCGTCGCCAACGGCTTGAAGAGCGGCGTGTCGCGCTTCAAGGTGCAGGCCTGAGCGGCCGCCCCGTCACCGCCATGCTCTTCCTGCGCTTTGAAATCGGTGCCGACCGCTACGCGCTGCCCGTCACGCACGTGACGGAAGTCCTGCCGCAGGTCAAGCTCAAACGCCTGCCCGCCGCGCCCGATTGGGTGGCCGGCGCGTTCAGTTATCGCGGTGTGCCCGTGCCGGTCATCGATCTTGCACATCTGGCCACCGGAACACCGGCGCGGCCGCGCTTGTCCACACGCCTTGTGCTGGTGCCCTATCCGGCGCCGGGGCCGAACGCCCGATGCCTGGGCGTGATCGTGGAGCGCGCGACCGACACGCTCCGTGCCGACCCGAGCGCGTTTCGCGATTGCGGCATCGATACGCCCAATGCGGCCTGGCTCGGCCCGGTGTTCGACGACCCGCGCGGGCTGGTCCAGTGGATTCGCGTCGATCAGCTGCTGAACGACGAGGCCCGCGCCGTACTGTTCGATGCCGCTGCGCAGTCTTTGGGCGACAACGCCGAATTGTCCGAGCATGACGGCACCGGAGCCGCGCCATGAGTTCGGTCGAGCGCATCGAGGCGCTGCTGCAGTCGACCATGGGGCTCGATGCCGAAACGATCGGCGGCGGGGCCGTCGAACGCGCCGTTCGGACGCGGCTCGCGCAGCGCGGGCATGCCGATCTCGACGCCTACTGGCTGGCGTTGCAGCAGTCGCCTGACGAACTCCAGGCGCTGATCGAAGCGGTCGTCGTGCCGGAGACGTGGTTTTTCCGGCATCGGGACGCATTCACCACGTTGGGCCGCCTCGCTCACGCGGCCGTGGCCGAACTCGAGGGCTGCCGCCCGTTGCGTCTGCTGAGTCTGCCGTGCTCGACCGGCGAAGAGCCGTATTCGATCGCGATGGCGCTGTTCGATGCGGGGTTGAGCGCCGCGCAATTTGAGGTCGACGCCGTGGACATCAGTGTGCGCTCGCTGGAGGTGGCGCAAAATGCCGTGTTCGGGCGCAATTCGTTCCGGGGCATGCGCGACACGCTGTCGTATCGCGAACGCTACTTCTCGCCAGCGGATGACGGTCACCATCTCACCCCGGCAGTGCGTGCGCGCGTGCGCTTCTCACAGGGCAATCTGTTCGACGACGCGCTTGCCGCCCGTCTCGGGACGTACGACTTCGTGTTCTGCCGCAACGTACTGATCTATTTCGATCGCGCCACGCAGATTCGTGCCATCGCGACGCTCGAGCGCCTGCTCAAGATGGGCGCAACGCTGTTCGCCGGTCCGGCCGAAGGCGGTGCGCTGACGAGTGCAGGCCTCGTTTCGGCGGGCTATGCGCAGGCATTCGCGTTTCGCGTCGCCGCGCCGGTGCGCCTGGCCGATGTGCCGGTGAGTCCGCTGATGGCCGGCCGCGCGGTCCGTACGGCGCATGTGCCGCCGCCGCCGCTGCCGTTACCCGCCGGCAAGCCGGCCGTGCCGCGCCTGCCATCTGTTGCCCTGAGCGCGCCGGATTCGCAGTTCCCGCCGCCCAATGCGGTGTCGCGCATGCGTATCGGCGTCTCGACGCAGTCCCCGGACCGTCTCGCCGAAGCTGCGCGACTGGCGGATGGCGGCCAACTCGAACGTGCCGCCGCGCTGTGCCGCACCGTGCTCTCGGAAGACGGCGCGAATGCGCAAGCCGAATACTTGCTCGGCCTGGTGCGCGACGCCGCTGACGACGCCGCCGGCGCGCAAACGCACTACCGGCGCGCACTGTACCTCGATCCACAACATTACGAAGCGCTCGTGCACAGCGCGGCGCTGCTGCGCGCGCAGGGCGATCCGGCGGGGGCGGAGCGGATGCTCGCGCGGGCCGAACGCGCCGGACGGACCTCGGCGCCGGCCACGCATGATGCCCGCCGTGGCGGAGGTGTGAGGTGAGCGATACGTTGCGCAATGATGTTTCGACGCAAGCCGGCGACACTCGCGACGACACCCGCGGCAATGGCCATGCGCGCGTCTCCGAGGGCAACCGTGCATCGCGCGACCCCGCCGACTTGCTCGACCGTTTGCCGCTCGAATACGCCGACCCCGCGCCATGGCGAGACCCGGTCGCGCCGATCGCCGCCGAGCGCGCGCCTTCGCTGCTGGTGTTTCGCATCGGCATGGAATGGCTGGCGCTGCCTGCGGCTGCCATTGCCGAAGTCGCGGAAATGCGTCGCTGGCACACGTTGCCGCGCAAGCAGCAGCGGCATTTGCTCGGGCTCGTCAATCTGCGTGGGGCGCTGATGCCGTGCGTGGCGCTCGGCGAGCTGCTTGGCGTGACGCAGGCGCCGGCCGAATCTTCAGGCAATGTGAACGGCGCGCCAGGCGCGGCAGGTGCGGGCCATGCCCGCGAAGGTCACGCGCGCTTGCTGACGTTGCGTTACGGAGGCCATATCACCGCATTCCCCGTCTCGGAGATTTTCGGCACGATCGCGCCCGCGGCACAGGAATTCCTGGCCGCGCCGGCGACAACGCCCGGGGCAGCGGCCGGCTTTGCGAGCACCGTGGTGCGGTGGCGCGACCACGTCGTCGGCGTGCTCGATCCCGCGCGCGTCAGCGCCGCCTTTGACCGGAGCCTGGCATGAGCGACGATCTGCACAACGCGTCGCTGCTCGATTTGTTCCGGATGGAGACGGAGACGCAGACACAGGTGCTTGGCGACGGGCTGCTCGCACTCGAACGGCAACCGGGGGACGCGGCGCAACTCGAGGCCTGCATGCGCGCGGCGCATTCGCTCAAGGGCGCGGCCCGCATTGTCGGCGTCGATGCCGGCGTGGCGCTGGCGCACGCGATGGAGGACGTTTTCGTAGCCGCCCAGCAGAACCGGTTGCGCCTGTCCACGCACGATATCGATCATCTGTTGCACGGCGTGGATCTGCTGATGCGCGTGGCGCAACCGCCGGGCGGCGACGCCGGCTGGGCAGCCGGCGCGGGACAGACGGAACTCGATGGATGCCTCGCGGCATTGCAGCGAAGCCTGGCGGGCGGGCAGGCGCTGGCTGCGCCGTCGCCCCGCCTCGATATGCCGGAGCCGCCACCCTCGCTGACGATGGCGGCGGCCACCACGATGCCAATGGCTGCGGCCGTGTCCTTCGCGTCTCTCGAAGCGGCTGAATCGGCGCGCGAGATCGCATCGAACGCCGAAGCGCCGGTGGTTCACGCAGACACAACCGATGCGGGCAACCGCTCGTTGCGTGTGTCGGCCGACAGTCTCAACCAACTGCTGCGCCTGTCGAGCGAAGCGCTGGTGGCGTCGCGCTGGTCGAAGCCATTCGCGCAGACAATGCAACGTCTGAAGCGTCAGCAACACGAAGCCGGTGCGCTGATGGACCTGTTGCAGACGTCGCTTGTGTCGGGGGCGACCGACGCGCGCACGCATGCGGCGATGGCCGATCTGCGCCGCGTGTTCGCCGACAGCAGGCGCATCGTGGCCGAGCAGATTCACGAGCTTGAGCAGTTCGACCGCCGCTCGACCCAGTTGTCGCAACGGCTTTACGATGAAGCGCTGGCGTGCCGCATGCGGCCGATTGCAGACCGTCTCGCGAGTTTTCCGCGAATGGTGCGCGATCTCGGCCGCGAACTCGGCAAACCGGCGCGGCTTGAGATTGTGGGTGCCGACACGGAGGTCGATCGCGACATCCTCGAGAAACTGGAGGCGCCGCTCGGTCATCTGCTGCGCAATGCCGTCGACCACGGACTGGAGCCGCCCGAAGCGCGCCGCGCCGCAGGCAAGCCGGCCGAAGGCGTCATCACGCTCAGCGCCCGCCATAGTGCGGGTGTGCTGGTCGTGAGCGTGAGGGACGACGGCGCAGGCATCGACCTCGACAGACTGCGCGCCACGATCGTCGCGCGCGGGCTGGGCAATGGTGAAACCGCCGCGCAGCTGGGCGAGGCGGAACTGCTCGAATTCCTGTTGCTGCCGGGCTTCACGCTGCGCGATACCGTGACAGACGTTTCGGGTCGTGGCGTCGGCCTCGACGCCGTGCACGCCATGGTGCGCGACGTTCGCGGCACGATCCGCATCACGCATACCCCGGGCGCCGGCACGCGCTTTCAGTTGCAATTACCGCTGACGTTGTCCGTCATCCGCAGCCTGCTCGTCGACATCGGCGGCGAATCGTACGCCTTGCCGCTCGCGACCCTGTCGCGCACGCTTGCGCTTACGCCCGATCAGATCGAAACCCTCGAGGGGCACCCGCATTTCATGCTCGACGGCCGGCCGGTCGGGCTCGTCGCGGCGCAGCAGATTCTGTACGGCACGGCACCGCCGGCGCCGGAGGGGCCACAGCCGGTTGTGGTGATCGGCGAGCGCGATGCCCGCTTCGGCCTGGCCGTCGACCGGTTTCTCGGCGAGCGCATGCTCGTGGTGCAACCGCTCGATCCGCGTCTGGGCAAAGTGAAGGATATTGCCGCGGGCAGCCTGATGGAAGACGGCTCGCCGGTGCTGATCATCGACACCGCCGACATGCTGCGCTCGATCGCCAAGGCCGTGGAGGCAGGCACGCTGGCGCGCCTGCCATCGCGCGCCGCGCCGTCGGCCAAGCGCAGCGCGAAGCGCGTGCTGGTGGTCGACGATTCCTTGACGGTGCGCGAACTCGAACGCAAACTGCTCGGCAGCCGCGGCTACGACGTGACCGTCGCCGTCGACGGCATGGACGGCTGGAATGCGGTGCGAAGCGAGACGTTCGATCTCGTCATCACCGACGTTGACATGCCGCGCATGGACGGGATCGAGCTGGTGAGCCTGGTCAAGCGCGACGCACGGCTGGCCGGCATTCCGGTCATGATCGTTTCTTACAAGGATCGCGCGGAAGACCGTCAGCGCGGGCTCGATGCGGGCGCCGACTACTATCTCGCGAAAAGCAGCTTCCACGACGATGCCCTGTTGCGGGCGGTCGTGGACCTCATCGGGGAAGGGGCGTGATGAAGATCGGCATCGTCAACGATTCTGCCATGGCAGTGGAGGCGCTCCGGCGCGCCGTCGGCCTGCGGCCCGGCTTCGAGGTGGCTTGGGTGGCGCACGACGGCGCACAGGCCGTCGATTGGTGCGCAGCGCATTTGCCTGATCTCGTCCTGATGGACCTGATCATGCCGGTGATGGACGGCGTGGCTGCGACGCGCGAGATCATGCGGCGTGCGCCGTGCCCGATCCTGATCGTGACGAGCGACGTCGGCCATCATGCGAGCCTCGTATTCGACGCGATGGGCGCGGGCGCGCTGGATGCCGTCGACACGCCCGTATTCTCGGGCCACGATGCGTCGAAGCATGCATCCGCGCTGTTGGCCAAGATCGACGCCGTCGCGGGGCAACTGCGATACTCCCGCCCGGTGCCGACCCCTGCGCTGTCGCGTCCGGTCACGAGCACGACGGCGCTTGTCGCCATCGGCGCGTCGGCGGGCGGACCCGCGGCGTTGGCGGCCTTGCTGGGCCAGATGCCGGCCGATTTTGGCGCGGCGATCGTGGTGGTGCAGCATGTCGACGAAGCCTTCGCACAAGGCATGGCGACATGGCTCGACGGCCAGACGCCGCTGAGCGTGCGACTCGCGCGGCAGGACGATCGGCCGGTGGCGGGCGAAGTCCTGCTTGCGGGCGGCAATCTGCATTTGCGCATCGACGCGGCGGCGCGCTGCGGTTATTCGATCGAGCCGGCGGACTATGTGTACCGGCCGTCGATCGATGTGTTTTTTGAAAGCGTGGCCAGCGCCTGGGCGGGCCGCGCCGCCGGTGTGCTGCTGACGGGCATGGGCCGCGACGGCGCGGCGGGCCTGAAGGCCATGCGTGCGCGCGGTTTTGCCACGATTGCGCAGGATCGCGCCACGAGCGCGGTGTACGGAATGCCCAAGGCGGCCGCCGAAAGCGGTGCTGCGTCGGACATATTGCCCCTCGGCGCGATGGCGCCGCATTTGGTCAAGCTGTTCGGCAGCCTATGACGGAATACTGAAAAATGAACAAAACTTCCCTTCCCCACGCGTTGCGAACGAACGCCAGCCCCATCGACTACGCGGTGATGGTGCTGCTGGTCGACGATCAGGCGATGGTGGGTGAAGCCATTCGCCGCGCGCTGTCCGGCGAAGAGAACATCGACTTTCATTACTGCTCGAACCCCGATGAGGCGCTCAAGGTGGCGGAGCAGACACGCCCGACGGTGATCCTTCAGGATCTCGTGATGCCGGGCATTGATGGCCTGAGTCTTGTGCGGCAGTATCGTGCGAGTCCGGTGACGAAAGACATCCCGATCATCGTGCTTTCGACGAAGGAAGATCCGGCTGTCAAGAGCGAGGCCTTCTCGGCGGGCGCGAACGACTACCTGGTGAAGTTGCCCGACACGATTGAACTGGTCGCGCGCATTCGTTACCACTCGCGCTCGTATTTGAACCTGCTGCAGCGTGACGAAGCCTACCGTGCGCTGCGGGAGAGTCAGCAGCAGTTGCTGGAAACCAATCTCGAACTGCAGCGCCTCACGCATTCGGATGGCCTGACGGGCCTGGCGAATCGCCGGTATTTCGACGAATACTTCGGGGCGGAGTGGCGGCGCGCATTGCGTGAGCAGCGCGAGTTGGCATTGCTTATGATCGACGTCGACAACTTCAAGGCCTACAACGATACGTACGGCCACATTGCCGGCGACGACGTGTTGCGGCGCGTGGCGCAGACACTGGCGGCGGGGGCGGTACGCCCGGCCGATCTGGCGGCGCGATTCGGCGGCGAGGAATTCGTGCTGGTATTGCCGGGGACCACGGTTGACGGCGCGGCGGTGATGGCGGAAAAGGTACGCGGACAGATCGATGTCCTGAATATTCCGCACACCGGTTCGGCCAACGGTCAACATGTCACGATCAGCGTTGGCGGTGCGACGGTGGTGCCGCGCACGAATCTGGTGTCGACGTCGCTGATCGAAGCGGCCGATTTCGCGCTGTACCGCGCCAAGCAGAATGGCAAGAACCGTGTGGAAATGCAGGTGGGCACAGCCAGGGTTGGTTGAGCGGCAGGCCACGAAACATACGCGCCCACGGGGACGGGGAGGGCCGGGCACATGACGCGTCCGGCGTGAACAGCGTCGCAATGTCGGGAGCGGTACATGGCTTACGAATTGTTCTACTGGCCCGGATTGCAGGGGCGCGGCGAGTTTGTGCGGCTGGCGTTCGAGGCGACGAAAACCCCTTACGTCGATATCGTGCGTGAAGCCGGACCAGGCCGCGGCATGGGCGAAATGATGTCGATGCTGCGCGACGACTCACTCGTCGAAGCCCCGTTCGCACCGCCTTTTCTGCGCGTGGGCGATCAGATCATCGGACAGACCGCGAACATTCTGCAGTATCTCGGGCCGCGCCTGGGATTGGCTGGCAAGGATGAGCGCACGCAGATCTTCACGCACGGCTTGCAATTGACGATCGCCGATCTCGTGACGGAAGTGCACGACAGCCACCATCCGATCGCGAGCCGCCTTTACTACAGCGCTCAGCGCAATGAAGCGCGCAAGCGCAGCGCCGATCTGATCGATTACCGTGTTCCGAAGTTCTTCGGCTATTTCGAACGGGTGCTGACGAACAATCCGTCGCACAAAGGGTGGCTGGTGGGAGACGCGTTGACGTATGCGGATCTGTCGCTGTTTCAGGTGATCGCCGGCTTGCACTTCGCGTTTCCGCGCGCGATGACGGGGTTCGCGAACGCATATCCGCGCTGTGCGACGGTGCACGACGCCGTTGCCGCGTTGCCGGCGATCGCCGCGTATTTGCAGTCGCCCCGGCGCGTGCCGTTCAACAACACGGGCATCTTCCGGCACTACAAGGCATTGGATCGGGCATCGCCGTTTTAACCATTTGTGCGATGGGCATATGACCTCATGCCTGCGGCAGCGAGCTTTCCCCGCCGTTCAATCTCCGTTGCATCAGCACCGTGTCGAGCCATCGTCCGAACTTGAAGCCTACGGCGTAGAGGGTGCCCATGCGCTGGAACCCGCACGCTGCGTGCAATCCGAGCGACGCCGCATTGGCGCTGTCGCCCACATTCGCGATCATTTGCCGCCACGGCCCCGCTTCGCAGTGCCCAATCACGGCTTCGAGTAACGCGCGTCCGGCGCCCTGTCCGATGGCAGCCGGGTCGATGTAGACGGAATCCTCGACGGTGAATCGATATGCTGACCGTGGCCGGTACGGCGTGGCGTACGCGTAGCCGAGTACGCGGCCGTCGCGTTCAGCCACCAGATACGGCAGCTTCGCCGCAAGTATCTTGTCGCGCCGCGCACGCATTTCCGTGATGTCCGGCGCAATCTCTTCGAACGATGCGGTGCCGTGCAGCACATGGTGCGCGTAAATCGCCACGATGGCCGGCAGATCGTCGTCGCGCGAGGCGCGCACGACCGGCGCCACACCTTGGCGAGGCGACGCATGCGGAGGGTAACGCAGTGGGCGGGAAAGGTCGTTCATCGCAACGTCATCGAAACGGATGGAATTCATCGGCGCGCGACACGTGTTTCGCACGGCGCGCATGTCCATGAGTGTGCACGCTCCCGTGGTATAAACAAAGCTTGTCATGCTTATGCAAGTCATAAGGAAAACTTTGTCATGCGCGGCCTGAACTTCGACTGGCTTCATGCCTTTGCGCAGGTGATCGAACTCGGTACGTTCTCGGCCGCGGCGGAGCGGCTGGGTGTCACGCAGCCGGCGATCAGCCTGCAAATCCGGCAATTGGAATCCCGTCTCGGGGTGCGCCTGGTCGAGCGTGTCGGGCGTCGGGCCACACCGACAGCGGCGGGCGAGGCGCTGCTCGAACATGCGCGCCGCATTGACGCGGCCGTGGCCGCGCTCGATGTCGACATGGCGCAATATTCGACCGGCATGGTCGGCCGTGTGCGCCTCGGTACCGGCGCGACGGCATGCATTTATCTGTTGCCGCCGATCCTGCGGGCATTGCGGCAGCGCTTCGAGCGGCTCGACGTGACCGTGCGGACCGGCAACACGCGCGATATCGTCAAGGCCATCGAAGACAATGCGATCGACGTCGGCCTCGTGACGTTGCCTGTCTCGCACCGCGCGCTCGATGTCACGCCGTTATGGCACGACGAACTCGTTGCCATCGCACCGAAGGAAGGCCCTGCGCTCCCCCAGCGTGTCACTGCCGGCACGCTGGCCACGCGCCCGCTGGTGTTGTACGAGGCCGGTGGCCATACGCGCGATCTGGTCGACGACTGGTTCGCCAGGCAAGGCATGACGCTCGCGCCCGTGATGTCGCTGGGCAGCGTCGAGGCGATCAAGGAGCTGGTGGCGGCAGGGCTCGGCACCGCCGTTCTGCCGGCCATGGCGGTGACGTCGGATTCGGCGCGCAAGGGGCTGGATGTCCGGCCGCTTCAGCCGCGCCTGTCGCGTACGCTCGGGCTAGTCATGCGGCGCGACAAGCCATTGCATGCCGGTTTGCGCGCCGTGATCGACGCCCTGAAGGAAGCGGCGGGGCGGAAATCGCACTGAACCCGCACTGAACCCGCCCTAAACCGGCGTTGACCCGCACCGAACGCCTGCGGGGCCTCCCTTTTACGTGGCGGATGCGTCGCGCGCCGTCGGCGTGCTGTGCGATCCCGGGCCGCCCGATGCGGCGGTCTCGTCCGGGGAATCGGTCTTCGCATTGCTGTTCGCGATGCCGCGGGCGGCTTCGGCCTGCTCCGCTTCCGCTTGCGCGTGAGCGGCGTTGAGGCGTTGACGCACGAAGCCGATATGCTCGCGCAGCACGTAGAACTGGTCGGCATAGGCGAGCGGAATCTTGAGCCGGTTGACCGCCAATTCTGTCGCATCGAGCCGCCTCGTGAGTTCCGGGTAGGCCGTGTGGGCATCGTCCGCCATCGCTTCGCGTTCGAGCCCGATGAGCGTCCCGTACCAACGATATAGCCGCGACTTCACACGCCACGCGTACAGCGACGGCACCAGCCGGAAGGCCGGGATCAGCACGACGATGATCGGCACAAGCAGCACCAGTACACGGTCGGCAAGACTCGCGAGCCAGAACGGCAGATGCCGGTACAGGAAGCCCTTGCCCGACGCATAGTATCGCTTGGCATCGTCGCTCAGCGGGAATTCATGTGCTTGCGACGAGGGAAACTCGCCCGCACGCTGCAGGACGCCGGCGCGGCCATGCACTTCCTTTGCCGCTTCGATCAGCAGATCGGACAGCGCCGGATGCAGACTGTCGCGCGCCACGAGTTCGACAGTCGGGCTGATGACATGTACCGCATGCGGCGGCAGATTCTTGCCGAGATCGAACACACCCGCGGGCAGCGTCAGTTGATTGAGGTATGTGAAGCGCCGCGTGTAGGCATCGGCTTGCGAGAAGTCCATCAGGTGGATGCCGGGCGTGCGCATCAGCTTGCCCATCGTCGGGCCGGTGGCCGTGTCGCCGGTAAGCATGGCCGCGTCGACGCGGCCCTCGGTAAGCGCTTGGGCGGCGTCTTGGCCGTCGTAAGCGGTCAGTGTTGTCCGGCCGTTCGGCTCGATGCCATTCATTTTCAGCAACGCCAGGGAGAGCGCCCGCGCGCCGCTGCCTTCGCGGCCGATGGCGATGCGCTTGCCGGTGAGGTCGGACAGTTTCGAAATGGTCTTGCCACGGTAGAACACCGTGATCGGCGCGAAGAACACGCTGCCGAGCGACTGCAGGCCATCGACGTCGATGCCGGTGGAGACACCGCCTTGCACGAGGCCGAGATCGACGTTCTGCTTCCGATCGGCCAGCCGCTCGATGTTCTGCCGCGAACCTTCCGACGGCAGGACTTCGAGCGTGATGTCATTGCGCGCGAGGATGGCGCGGTATTTCTGCGCGGCGTTCCAGAACGAACTGCCCTCGGGGCCGGCGGTGATCGTAATGTGGCGCGGCGGCGCGGGCTGCACGAGCCAGACGGCCAGCCAGACGGCGGCAAGCGAAAGCAGCACGACGGGGCCGAACGAGACGGCGAGATCGCGCCAGGAAATCGCCACGAAGCGGGCGCGCAGGCGGTGGTGGGCAGGGGGCGTTCGACGCGGATCTGACGTCATCGGGTCTCGAAAAAGTCAATCGGTCTGACCGATGATACCGCAGTGACTCATCAACGACGCCCGGAACGCGGATTGTTGATGTCGAGCCGGTATTATCGTTGCGCCAGACTCTGCGCCATCTGTTTCCAGAGATGGTCGGCCGCGGGCGACAAGCGGCGGCCAACGCGCGTCATCAATTGGCTGGAGAAGCCGGTGGCGATGGGATGGTCGAGCGGCACGGCGACCAGTTGGCCGAGATCAGTCCAGCGCCGCGCAGTCGCCGCCGACATGAACGCCACGCCCAGCGACGCGGCCGCCAGCGCCTGCGCGGTCGCGAACAGATCCACCCGGTAGGTCGGGATGACGGTGAGCCGCTCAGCATCGAGAATCGACTGGACAAAATGCTGCACCCCGAACGGCTCCGTCATGAAAATGAGCCGTTCGCCGGAGAGTTCGCGCACCTTCACCTTGTCCATCGACGCAAACCGGTGCGCCGGACTCACCACTGCGCACAGCGGCTTCGGCGCGAAGGGATGCACGCGCATGGCGGGATCGTTCTCCGAGCGCGCGCACAGGCCCATGTCGACGACATCGTCGCGCACCATGGCGACCACCACAGGCGTCGGGCCCGAACGAATCTCGACAAGGATGTCGGGATACGTCATCGAAAAGCGTTGCAGGGCCTGCGTGATGAGATTGCCGATGAACCCTTCACCGACGCCAATCGCCACCCGTCCGCGCTTCAGGTGCCGATATTCCTCGAGGTGGGCGGCGAGGTCGCGCTGGCGGCGCTGGCCGTCCCGGAAGTAGTCGATTAGCACCTGCCCGATCTCCGTGACGACGACGTTGCGTCCTTGCCGCTCAATGAGCGGAAACCTCAGCCGCCGCTCCAGTGCGGCGACCTGACGACTCACCACCGACGGATTCACGCCCAATGCCTCGGCGGCAAGCCGAACCCCGCCCGTGGCGGCGATTTCCGCCAGGTATTTGAGAGGGCGCTCGCCAATTTCATCCAACAACGCGTCCATCGCCATCTCCCTCGCGGTCTGCTCCCACGTGCAAGCGCATCGCGCGAGCTCGGCCGCGCCGGATGTCTCACGACATGGGAATGTTGCTTTGAAGGCAACATTTTGACGTGGTTTACGTCATGGGTCCAACTTTTCGTCGGTGCAATACTCCGCCCATGCTGCAAAAGTCAGCACGATCAAACCAGAAGAGGAAGCCCCCGGATGAGCGAGACCCGCTAT
The DNA here is from genome assembly GCF_902459695.1 of Pandoraea terrae. Taxonomy (GTDB): domain Bacteria; phylum Pseudomonadota; class Gammaproteobacteria; order Burkholderiales; family Burkholderiaceae; genus Pandoraea; species Pandoraea terrae. The sequence goes on along the minus strand of NZ_CABPRZ010000004.1, from coordinate 212,635 downwards.
TGCGAGGTGCAGGATCTGCACGATGCCAGGCACGAATTGGCCGAGATTCGTCACCATATTCACCAGCACCCCGAGCTGTCATACGAAGAAGTCGACACGGCGCGTTTCGTGGCAGACAAACTTGAAGCATGGGGCTTTGACGTCACGCGCGATGTTGGCGGCCATGGCGTCGTCGCATCGCTCAAGTGCGGCGCCAGCCGCCGCACGGTCGGCGTGCGCGCAGACATGGACGCGTTGCCGATTCGCGAGCAAACCGGCTTGCACTACGCCAGCGTGCACGACGGCAAGATGCATGCCTGCGGCCACGATGGCCACACCGCGGTGTTGCTCGGCGCGGCGCAACAGTTGGCAAAGACACGCAATTTCGACGGTACCGTCCACCTGATCTTCCAACCCGCGGAAGAAGCGGGCTCGAACAGCGGCGCCGAGCAGATGATCGCCGACGGCCTGTTCGAGCGTTTCCCGTGCGACGCGATTTTCGGGCTGCACAACCATCCCGGACTGGCCACGGGCACGTTCGGCTTTCGCGCCGGTCCGCTGATGGCGGCGTGCGACACGGTCAAGGTGCGCATCACCGGCCGTGGCGGCCATGCGGCACGCCCGCATCTGGCGGTCGACCCGGTGGTGATCGCCAGCAGCCTCGTGATGGCATTGCAAACGGTCGTCGCGCGCAACGTCGATCCGACGGAGGCTGCGGTCGTGACGGTCGGTTCCCTGCACGCCGGCCATGCGCCGAACGTGATCCCGGAATTCTCGACGATGGAAATGAGCGTGCGTTCGTTCTCCGCCGACGTGCGCGCCACGCTGGAGCAACGCATCCGCGCGCTGATCACGACGCACGTAGAGGGTTACGGCGGTACTGCCGAGATCGAGTACATCCGCGGCTATCCCGTGCTGGTCAACAGCGAGGCCGAGACCGAGTTCGCGCGCCAGATCGCCGAGGAACTGGTGGGAGCGGACCACATCATTGCGCCATTTCCGCCGATCGCCGGCAGCGAGGACTTCGCTTACTACCTGCAGCAACGCCCGGGCTGCTTCATCCGCCTGGGCAACGGCGAAGGCCGGCCGATGCTGCATAACGCGAAGTACGACTTCAACGACGACAACCTGACGATCGGCGCGGCCTTCTGGACGCGTCTGGTCGAAAAATTCCTGGCGAAGGACCGTGCATGACCACTGCAACCCAAACCCTCGATCGCGCGGCGGGCGTTGCGTCGGTCTCCGAGATGCCGGCGGCCGCGCAACGCAAGATCGTCTTCGCGGCGGTGATCGGCAATCTGCTCGAATTCTTCGATTTCACGGTCTACAGCTATTTCGCGCTGACGATCGGCCGTCAATTCTTCCCGGCTGACGACCCCATCACCTCATCGCTGTTGGCGTTCGCCGTGTTCGCCGTGGGTTTCATCATGCGGCCGCTGGGCGGCATCGTGCTGGGCCGCTATGCAGACCGTGCGGGCCGCAAACCGGCGCTCACGCTCACGATCGGCCTGATGGCGATCGGTTCGGCGGCGATCGGCCTCGCGCCGACGTACGCGCAAATCGGCCTGGCCGCACCGGTGTTGATCGTGGCGGCGCGCCTTTTGCAGGGCTTCGCGCAAGGCGGCGAGTTTGGCGCGGCCACGGCCACGCTGTTGGAGACGGGGGGGCAGAAGGGGCGCGGCTTCCGCGCCAGTTGGCAGTTGGCAAGCCAGGGCGCTGCGGCGTTGATGGGCTCGGGCCTCGCGGCGAGCCTCGGCTTCCTGCTGTCGGACGAGACCATGCACAGCTGGGGCTGGCGCATTCCGTTCCTGCTCGGCACGCTGATCGCGCCGGTCGGGATCTATCTGCGCCGCCACATCCAGGAAGAGCCACCGAAGGCGAAAGCCGTCGCGGCGAAAGACGATCCGAAGCGCGGCCTGTATGTGCGTAACTGGTTCCTCGTGATCTTCTCGATCATGGGCATGTCGGTGTCGACGTACGTGATGATGTATTACATGCCGACGTACTGCATTCAATATCTCGGTTTGCCGCCGAAGATGTCGATGCTGGCCGGCGTGGCGGCAAGCACGATTTCGCTGGTGATGTGTCCGATCTATGGCGCGTGGTCGGACAAGATGGGCCGCCGCAAGCCGTTGACGATCATCGGCCGTGTGTTGCTGATCGTGCTGCTGTACCCGGCGTTCTGGATCATGACGCACTACCCGTCGCTGCCGGCCGTGCTGACGGCGCTGATCGTGCTGATGTTCTGCTACACGATGGGTTCGGCGCCGGCGTACGCGCTGATGCCGGAAAGTTTTCCGAAACATCTGCGTGCCGGCTACATGTCAAGCGCGTACGCGATCGCCGTGTCGGCGTTTGGCGGTACCGCGCAACTGGTCGCCGGCTGGCTGATCCGCGTGACGGGCAACAAGATGGCGCCCGCATGGTACATGATCGTTTGCGTGCTGATCTCGCTCATCGCCGTGTCGATGTTCGAGGAAACGGGGAACAAGACGCTCGACTGAGTCGCGAGTTGCCGTGACGCCGCAAGTGTTTTCCCAAGCGTCTCTGCGCGGCGACAACTCTCAGGTGTTTTACGGAAGCACCGCTGTCTCCCCTGCGAAAGACTCCTTTCGTCGCGCGTCGAATGGTTCGGCGCGGACGATTTCAGGAGACGACGCAATGCCGGCAATCAACATGACAGCGGTGACTTCAGTGGCGCCATCGTTCTTGCAGGGTGCAGGCGGTGGCGCAATACCCTCGTTTGCGGCCGAGTTGAATCGGGTGGATTCGCGCGTGGCCCAGCTCGGTGCAGGCGCGTGGGTGCCCGCATTCTTCGATCGGCACGGCGATTGTGAGCCGCCTTATCCGCTTTCGCAAGAATCCCGACGGGCGCTTGAGCACACCTCCGCCAAGTCCCGAATCGAACGACTTGCGATCAGCGAACTCGCTGGCGAGGTCGCCTCGCAGGGCACTTGCGACGGCCAATGGCCCATGTCGAACACGGAGCTGCGCAGTGTGCTCGAGAAGCGCGTCCAGTGCCATCCCGATGCCAGGGCGAAAGCCGATAAAAACGCGGAGAACGCGTCCGACAAGCGGGTTCCCTTTTCCGTGAATGGCTTCCTGAAGCGGAACCTGCCGTCGGTGCTGGTGGAAAAACCGGGCTTCGAGCTGGGCACGATGAACAGTCTGCACTATAACCTCGGCTATATCACCGCGGCTTGGGAGGGCGGCAAAGGACGTCCTGTAACGGTGGCGGCTTATCTCGGAAAGGGGGCGGCGCTGCTCGACCGCATTCAGGAAATGACGCCGGCCAGGCAGCGAACGTACTTCCACTATCTCAGGCTGGTGCCGATGCTGCATGCCTTGGCCAACGGCGTTTCGGGGGTGGCCGAATGGCGCGAGCCGGCAAATCAGGAAAATTTTCAGCATCCGGCGATGGGGATTGCGATCGACGCGATGTTGAAGGACCACGCCGCTTACAAGGCGGGGCGCCCCACGCAAAGCGAGCGGTGCGATGATGCGCGGCACGAAAGCGGGGGCAATGGGACATTGTCGTCGTTCCGCGATTTCCTGAACGCGTTCCGGATGTTGGGTGTATACGACTTCGCCCGGCAGGCGCCGGACTTCCGCTAACCGTGCCGGCGGGCGGCTGCGGGCCTGGATCGCGCTGCCGCCGTCCGCCGCCACGCGGTGTCGTCGCGGCGGCTCCCGTTTGTATAGGGTGCCTATCGGATGACATCCCCGTCCAAATCTTCGAAGTCATAATCCGGTGTGGCATCGCTTTTGTCGGGCGTTGCCGTCGCAAGCCGCTGACGATGGTCGGTTGTGTGGCACTCATCGTCCTGCAGTGGCTTCAAGAGGCTTCGTTACGCCCGTTCGAAAATGGCGGCAATGCCCTGCCCGCCGCCGATGCACGTTGTCACAATGGCATAGCGTGTTGCGGTACGTTGCAACTCGTGCACGGCCTTGGTCACCATGATCGCGCCGGTCGCCCCGACCGGATGGCCCAGTGCGATGGCCCCGCCGTTCGGATTGACGCGCGAGGCGTCGAGCGACATCTCCTTCAGAAATGCGCCGACGACCGAAGCGAAGGCTTCGTTCAGTTCGATCACGTCCATGCGGCCGATGCGAAGGTCGGCGCGCCTGAGCACTTCTCGCGAGGCCATCACCGGCCCGATGCCCATCTCCTCCGGCAGTACCCCGACACGCGCGTGTGCAACAAGACGTGCCATCGGGCGCAAGCCCCGTGCCTGTGCGTAGGCCGCCGTCGTCAGCAACACGGCGGACGCCCCGTCGTTGATGCCGGACGCATTGGCGGCGGTGATGGTGCCGCCTTCTCGGCGAAACACTGGCCTGAGGGTGGTGAAATCGTCGGCAGACGGCGCGGATCGCACGCGTTCGTCTCGCTTGAAGATGGCGGGCTTGCGCGCCGAGCCGACGTCGATCGGGACGATCTGCGCGTCGAAGTAACCGGCCTCGATGGCAAGGGCGGCGCGTCGATGCGATGCGAGCGCGATGCCGTCCTGCTGCGCGCGGTCGATGTCGAAGCGAGTCGCGATGCGCTCGCCCAGTTCCCCCATGTGGACGCCGGTCATCGGATCCGTGAGGCCGCCCATGAGGGTGTCGGTGGCGACGACATCGCCGGGACGCGAACCGAAGCGATGCGCGGGCAGCAGGTAGGGCGCAAGACTCATCGTCTCGGCGCCGCCGCCGATTGCCACCTCGGCTTCCCCTGAAGCGATGAACTGTGCGGCGAGCAACACCGCTTCGAGTCCGGAGCCGCACAGACGGTTGACGGTCAGTGCGCCCGCGCGTGGCGCAATGCCGCCACCGAGTGCGGCGCGCCGGGCGAGGTACATATCGCTGGCCGTGGTTTGATGCACGTTGCCGACGACGACCTGATCGACAGCGTCGCCCGAGAGCCCGGTGCGTTCGAGCAACGCTTTGACGACGGTGCTGCCGAGATCGGCGGGAGGCTTCTCCCGCAACGTTCCGCCGAATTCGCCGATGGCCGTGCGAACGGCGTCGACAATGACGATGTTGGTGTGCATGGCGAAGCCCTCCGAACGATCGGAAACGTCTGGCCGACAGACCGGGAGCGCTGCATGCACCGGCATCGGCACAGGTAGCCGGAGTCCCAAGCTTAGGTCGTCACCTCGCGCATGTCACCTGACAAAGTTGACAGGTGGCGAACCGGTACGGCTCGCCACCCCTTCATCACGCACCGAACGTCACGCCCGATCCAGTGGATGCACCGGACGATTCACGCGCGAGTCGTCGCTGTTCTCGGCGACCATCGCACCGTGCAGATCCAGCAGGATCGCATCGACGCCGCTTGCTGCCGCCACGTTACGTCGTCGTGGTGGCTCCCGTTTGTATGAGTTGCCTATCGGATGACATCCGCGTCCAAATCATCGAAGTCATAATCCGGTGTGGCATCGATTTCGTCGGGCGTGGCCATCGTAAGCATTGCTGCGTCGCGCCGCACGCGTCCGGCCAAGGATTCCGTGACTGTCTGAATCGGTGCGGCGGGAAGACCGGACGCATTCACATTCATCGAGCGCATGAAATGGTCCATGGTGTCTTGTCCGCCAGCGATGTCGGTCGGGCGAGGGGCATGGCTCGGCGGGACAATGCCGGCAAATGCGCCTGAAAAGCCGATGCCGGACGATGCCAGCAAGCCGAGTGTCATCCATGTGCGCCAACCCGGCGCGGTGCGGGTCGTCGTTTCACGCGCCGGCGTCGCGTTGTGCACGCTGCTTAGATCGCCGGTCAGGTTGCTCATCCAGTGGCATGCCGTCCGTATTCCATCGCACAAACGGGGCGCCATGGACGTAACAGCATCTGAGATTCCGAAGTTCATGTGGTCAAGAGCTCCAATAGGCTTCAATCCGACCGATTCGGTTCGAAGCGGCTGTGGATTGTCGGAGCAACTGGCCTTCGACGTTATCGGAAAACACCCCTAACATTTCGGTGCGCGAATTAACGGACAGGATTTGATGTGTTCGCCCATTGATGCCTCGTGAAGATGCGCGATCGCGCTCAGTCGCGGCGCGCGACGTCCGCCAAGACGGCGAAATCCAACACGGTTGCAAAGTCTGCGAAAATCGAGGCTAAATCGTCGGCTCACGCTTGTTCGAAATCGAGAACATCATGATTGCCACCGTCACGACCGTCAGCCTGAACGCCGAGCACACTTTCAGCAAACCGTTGCAACCGTCGATCCGGCTGCTGGCCGGATTGGGCGTCGAAGGCGACGCGCATCTTGGCGTCACGGTGCAGCATTTGTCGCGGATCAAGAAGGACCCGACCATGCCGAATCTTCGGCAAGTGCATCTGATTCATGGCGAACTGTTCGATGAGCTTGCCGGGAAGGGCTTTACGGTGGCGCCGGGCGATCTGGGCGAGAACGTGACCACGCGCGGCATCGATTTGCTGGCATTGCCGGAAGGGACGCGGTTGACGCTCGGCGGCGACGCGGTTATCGAGATCACCGGTTTGCGCAATCCGTGTGTGCAGATTGACCGCTTCGCGAAGGGCCTGATGCACGCAGTGCTCGATCACACACCGGATGGCTCGCTGATTCGCAAGGCGGGAGTGATGGCGATTGTGGTGACAGGCGGGGAAGTGAAGCCTGGCGATGCGATTGAAGTGACGTTACCTCAGGCACCGCATCGCGCGCTGGCGCCGGTTTGATGGGCGTTTAATGGTCGGGGAGGCCAAAAAGCCCGGATGCCGTCATTACATCCGGTAAAGGGCCACTATGGCTAGTGGATGCTATGCGGCGGCGCGCGTCGGGCGATAGAAAACGTTGTTCCGCTGGTCGAAGATTTGTGCCGAAAGCTCATGCGCATGGCTCGCGAGTTCTTCGAGTTGCTCGAAGAAGGCGTGAACGTATTCATCATCAAGAGAATCGGTTCCTCCCTGGCCACCGGCCATCGCCAACGCGGCGATCTTGCCGGTCACTTTGCGCAGTTCCACTGCGCGCTCATCCTGCTCCCTGTGGCACTGGGCAATGGCTTCGTCGATCGTGGGAATTGGACGTTCAACGTCGGACATGGGTACCTCCTAAACATCAAAGTGGGTTTGCGCCCGCTTCGCGCTGTCTTGGGAGTGACGTGGGGGAGCGTTCCAATGACGAACGGGTGGGCGGGCACCAAGCCGGGGTGAGATACCGTGCAACCAATATCGGAAGAAAAACGGCTGACCCGAAGGTCACCCGGCCTGAGCCCGCCCATAAATCAGCAAATCGGCGCGTTCTGTCCGCGCACGACGGACCGCGCGCAAAGCGCGGCCGTGTGCCCGACATTAGTTGCAAACGGGATCTCACTCCCGTATCGCGATTGGGTCGCGATGGAAAAAGCTTACGCCTTGCAATCACCCCGTACAACCCGATTTGCTGCCAATTCTATCGGTTGGGGCAACTTTCGGAATCGTCCGAGCTAATCATTAGGATTACGCGCTGCTTTTATGAGTTGCGTGCGTGGACTTATCGTCATCTTCGGCGCTACCGTTACCTGGCCGTCGAGCGATGGAGCACTCCCGCACATCGCTGTCGCCGGCCCGTGCTCGCGGCGCCGGGCCCCCCGCATCGTCGCCTGGCGCTACGGAAAGACGCGCTGGGACCGCTCAGCGCCCCATGCGGATCAGCGTGCCGGGGCGTGCGGCCGTCGACTGGCCCTCGCGGCGGATGACGGCGCCGTTGACCAGCGTCGCGCGATAGCCGTCGGCGTCCTGCGTCAAGCGCATCCCGCCTGCGGGAAGGTCGTGGACTATCTTGGGCTTGTGGAGGCGCAGCGCGTCGAATTCGATGATGTTGATGTCGGCCTTCAGCCCCGGCTTGATCGTGCCGCGGTCGGTGATGCCAATCGCGGCGGCGGTGTCGGCGCTGAGCGCCTTGACGAGCTGGGGTAGCGGCATCGTCCCGCGCGTACGGTCGCGGCCCCAATGCGCCAGCACAAAGGAGGGAAAGCTCGCATCGCAGATCAGCCCGTAATGCGCACCGCCATCGCCCAACCCGATCACGCAGGTCGGGTCATCGAGCATCTCGCGGACATGGTCGAGATGGCCATTGGCATAGTTGCCGACGGCGGCGAGCAGCATGGCTTCACCATTGTCCTCGAGCAGCAGGTCATAGGCCACTTCCTCCACGCTGATCCCGCGGCGGCCGGCCTGTGCGGCGACGCTGTCTTGAGGGTCGGGCTCGTAATTGGCGTCGGCGCGCAGCGGGAAGATGCGCTCGAAGTCGCTCGCCATCATGCGCAACGGGTTGCCATCGGCATCATCCTGCTCGGCGAGGATTGCGGCGCGGATCTCGGGCTTGCGCAGCATCGCTATGCGGCTTGCGAAATCCATGGGAAGGCGCTTAAAGGTCGGCCGATCGGTAAAGGGGTTGGCGGTGAGTCGGTGTCCAAGGATGATACCGATCGGGCGCGGGAAGATCTGCGGCCGGATATTCTGGCCATCGGCATTGGCCTCATGCACCCGAGCGAGCGCGATCCGCCAGGCGTCGGAATCGACGCCCTGGGCAAAGGAGAACATCGTCGGGCGGTCGGAATCGCCGACGACGCGGCGAAGCATCGCCAGCTCTTCCTCCCAGCCCAGGCGCGGCACGTCGAGCACGATCTGGAAGACGCGCCGCCTGTCCTCCATCGCCGTGATCAGCGCGCTCAGCTCGCCCTCGCCGCTGTCATAGCTCGGGATGAGTTCGCCGTGCCCGGTGCGGTGGATGAACTGGCGCGAGGTGGCGAAGCCCGCCGCCCCGGCATCCATCGCTTCGCGAATCAGCCGCTGCATCGTTTCTATGTCGCCAGGGGTGGCGGGCTCACGGCGGAGGGCGCGTTCGCCCATCGCATAGACGCGCAGTGCCGAGTGCGGGACATAGGCGAGTATATTGGCGTCGCGTGGCCGCCGTTCGAGCGCGTTGAGATAATCGGGAAAGCTTTCCCACTCCCAGGTGAGGCCGTCGGCCATGACGATGCCGGGGATGTCCTCGACCCCCTGCATCAGGTCGACCAGCTGGTCGCGGTTCTCCGCGCGGCAGGGCGCAAAGCCGACGCCGCAATTGCCGATCACCGTGGTCGTGACACCATGCCCCGAGGACGGGTCGAGCCGGTCGGACCAGATCGCCTGGCCGTCATAATGAGTGTGGAGGTCGATGAAGCCCGGGGTGACGATGCAGCCAGTGGCGTCGATCTCGTCGCCGGCCACGGGAAGATCGAGACCTATGGCGACGATGGTGTCGCCTGATATGGCGACGTCCGCGCGAAAGGGCTCGCTGCCCGTGCCATCGACCACCAAACCGCCCCTGATCACCAGTTCGCCCGCCATGATCCGCTCCATGTTTTCACTATTGGAAGCACCATTCTCGATCGGCGCTGGAGATCGCGCATCAGACAAATGTACTATGCGCGACGAACGCTCCGCGGATGGCTCCAGCGGCCAACTCCCCGCCCCGCCGCGCCGCCGAAGTCCGGTCGGACGCGTGCGACGGCGGACTCGCCGGTGAAGGCCGCTGCGGCGAAGCGTGCGACATCCGCCAAGACAGCAAAATCCGACATGGTTGCAAAGGCAGCGAAAGCCGTGGCTAAATCGTCGGCTCGCGCCTCTTCGAAATCGAATAAATCATGACCGCCTCTGCCAAGCGGTGCTCGTCATGCGTACGCGCCACTCAGCATCTTGCTGAGGACGCTTGAGACGAGCGCTTGTCCGGCAACGGTATCCATAAGTGCGCTCGGGCGTATTCCACCCAGGGCCGGATTCGGTGTCTCAATCCACTGATCAACCCACTGAGCGGCATTGAACTTGTCGGGGTTTCCCGAGTGTTCGATCATGGTTTGCACCTGTCGAATCAAGCCCGATAGTCCGGAAATCCGCTCGGGCTGCTTGGTCGTAAGTGCACGGTTGTTAGCGCCCATTGATTTCAATTGGAGGTTTCGCGTTTGCGGGGGTTAATGGCCGGGGGCCAAAAAGCCCGGATGCCGTCATTACATCCGGTAAAGGGCCACTACTGCTAGTGGATGCTACGCAGCGGCGCGCGGCGGGCGATAGAAAACGTTGTTCCGCTGGTCGAAGATTTGCGCCGAAAGCTCATGCGCATGGGGCGCGAGTTCTTCGAGTTGCTCGAAGAAGGCGTGAACGTATTCATCGTCAAGCGAATCGATTCCACCCTGGCCACCGGCCATCGCCAACGCGGCGATCTTGCCTGTCACTTTGCGCAACTCAACTGCGCGCTCATCTTGCTCCTTGTGGCACTGGGCAATGGCTTCGTCTATCGTGGGAATCGGGCGTTCAACGTCGGACATGAGTATCTCCTGAACAACAAAGTGGGTTTGCGCCCGCTCAGCGCTGTCGCAGGAGTGACGTGGGGGGATGCGTTCCAAAGACGAACGGGTGGGCGGGCACCAAGCCGGGGTGAGATACCGTGCAAAATCTGATGGAAAAAAGACGGCTGACCCGAAGGTCACCCAGCCTGAACCCGCCCGTAGACAATTAAACGTAGTCAGCCTGTGCACAGAGGACCGCGCGCGAAGCGCGGCCGTGTGCCCATCTAATTTTGCAACCGGGATCTCACTCCCGTATCGCGATTGGGTCGCGACAGGAAAAGGTTACGTGCGGCACACGGCATGTGCAAGGCGATTTGCCGCTAATTCTATCGTTTGGCGCAACTTTCGGAATCGTCCGACCGAATCATTAGGATTACGCGCTGGTTTTGAAAACTCCGGCCCGGGGGGGGATTTCAGATTTATCCCAAATCGAAGGTCACCGCATTTCACGTTAATCATTGAGCGTTTATTCTTCGTGGCCGAGCCTTACGCTGCCCCCGGGGGCGCAGGTACGCATGTCGCACAACATACACACCGAATCTGCCCTTCATGCAAACTCTCCAAGACGTTTTGCAGTACCCCAGTGCCAGACTGACGCAGCACCTGCGGTTGTCGATCGGTACGTTGGACACGCCCATCGACGTTCTGTCGTTCAGGCTGGAGGAAGGTTTCAACGAAACCTATGTGGCAGACATCACTGTCACGTCGATCAACAAGGCGATTGACGCGGCGGCGTGCGTGGGACGCCGCGCGACTTTCGCGATTGACGAAGAAGCCGCGGTGCCGTCGATGCCCGGCCTTGTGACACCGGTGGTGGAGCCCGCTCGCATCGTGCACGGCGTGGTCACGCAGTGGGAGCGTGTGAAGGCGAGTCGCGACGAGGCGACCTACAGGCTGCGTATTGAGCCGCGCGTTGCACTGCTGGAGCAGGTGCACGATTCCGGCTTGTTTCAGAACAAGTCGCTGAAGGAACTGATTACCGAACTCGTCGTCGATCGCAAGCGCTTCGATTCATACGACGTCGAGTTCGCGTTGGAGGATGCGCAGGAACAGTTCGAGCAGACGGTCATGTACGAGGAGACTGTCTGGAATTTCATCTCGCGTCATTGTCTGCGTGCCGGGTTCTACTACTACTTCAAGCAAGGCCGCGAGGGCGCCGGACCGCGCCGCGACACGATTGTTTTCGGCAACAACCCCGCTGGCTATGTGCGCGCGCTGGACGTGCCGATGATGCCGTATTCGGGATTGTCGGGAAATTGGCACGAGGCGGTGTTGGCGATCAGCGAGGTCCGCACACTCGTGCCGTCCACCGTCGAGTTGCGGGAGCACAACTATCGAACGCCCGCAGATCCGCTGAAGGTCGAATCGCGTATCGCCAGCGATGACCTCTCGGCGTACGGCAGCGTCAACCGCAGCGCCGAGCATCATCATACGGCGGAAATAGGCGAGATGCTGGCCGATGCGCGGCGCGATGAACTGATCGCGCGGCAGACGACTTTCAATGGCAAGAGCAACGTGCTCGGCATGATGCCGGGCATGGTGGTGCGCCTGACAAATCATCCGCTGCCCGGGGCGGAGCATGGCGTGGTGATCACCCGCCTAGTCACCAAGGGCAGTCGCTCCGAGCCGGTAATTAATGAATTCGAGGCGATCCCCTCGCACCTGACCTACCGGGCCGAGTACATCCCGGAGAAACACTGGCGGTGGGTGGCCGGCACGCTGGTTGGCGTCGTCGAGTCGGGTGACGAGCAACCTTATGCGTGGCTGGACGAACACGGTCGCTATCGGGTCAAGCCCCATTTTCTGCGCAACGCGGGCAAGCGCGGCATGAACAGCATGCCGCTGCGGCTGCTGCGTCCGGCTGCCTCCTATCAGGGCGGGTTTCATTCGCCGCTGTTGCCTGGAACCGAGGTGCGCCTTCAGTGCACGAACGGCGATGTGGATCGGATGTACATCGCAGGCGCGTTGCACGACGATGCGCATCCGGACATCGTGCACGGCAAGGCCGGCTGGTACAGCCGCGCAGTGTGGCGCTCGCCCCTCTTGGGCGCGAAGATCCGCATGGAAGATCTGAAGGACCGCGAAGGCGTCAAGATCGCGACGGTCTACGCGAAATCGTCGGTCAGTCTCGGGTATCTGGTCGACAACCAAAAGAAGAAGCGTGGCGAGGGGTTCGAACTCACCACGGAGGGCTGGGGCACGGTGCGTGCGGCCAAGGGTCTGATGCTGTCGGCCGACAGCCTGTCGAGCCCGGCGGCCCCGCAGCTTGAAATGCAGGCCGCGCTCAAGGAATTGCAGTCGGCCCTGAGCCGCGTGACCACGCTGGTTAATGCGACCGCGCAGGCCGAAGCTGCGCCGGCCGACAAGGAAATGCAAGCCGGCCTGATGAATGCGCTCGACCAACTCAAGAGTGCCGGACTGATCGCGAGCGCGTCAGGTGGCATCGCGCTGGCCACGCCGCGCTCGATCCAGCAGGCTGCCGGCGAGAACGTGTTCGCGAGCGCCGGCAAGCACGTCGACATCAGTGCCATGAAGCGTATCACGCTGGCCGCAGGCGAACTGATCTCGCTGTGCGCGCACAAGCTCGGGCTGAAATTGTTCGCGGCCAAGGGCAAGGTCGAGATTCAGGCGCAGAGCGACGCGTTGGACCTGTTGGCGGAGAAACAGCTACGTGTGGCGAGCACGAGCGCGGACGTGCTGGTGAGTGGGAAAACGAAGGCAGTCATGGCCAGCAGCGGTGCCTGCGTGAAGATGGAGAACGGCAGCGTCGATTTCATGTGCACGGGCGAATTCACCATCAAGGCCGCCTCGTTCAGGTTCGAGGGCCCCGACGGCGTGAGTATTTCACTGCCGGCACTTCCCAAAAGCGACCTGAGCCCGCCTGACGACGGCTACGCCCTTTCCCACTGAGGTAGCGATGATCATCAGCCCCCCGTTCCTGCCGGAGGTTGCGACAGATCCGAAAGCACTCGATCCGTTGATGGATGCGGTCGACAAGTTTGCAACGTATTACGGCGTGTATCCCATTGCCGCCGATCGCCGCTGGCATTGCGGCCTGCATCTCAATCCGCGCGATCAGGCGATGCCCGTACGAGCGATTGCCGACGGCGAAGTCGTCGCGTACCGGGTATGTAAGAAAGCGATCAGCGACGGAACGAAGAACCCCAACGGTACGGATCAGCTCAATAGCAACCTCGGCTTCGTACTGCTCAAGCACACGACCGAGACGGGCGAGAATCGTACGCTGACGTACTTCTCGCTGTACATGCACCTGCTCGATATGGAAGGCACGAACCAACTGCCGGGCCGTGTGCCGGCGGCGGGCAGTGCGCCGCATGTGCTGCCGGACTGGCTCAGGAACGACACGGAAGGTGCGGTGTCGGGAGAAGGCAAGAAGGTCTATCGCAAGGATGTGCTCGGATATATGGGGAAGTGTCAGGGCCACTTTGGCGTGCACTTCGAAATCTTCATGTTGCCTGACGACTACAAGGCCTATTTCGGGGCCACGCAGCTCGACGTGGCCCAGCCGAGCACGCCTGCGGGAACGGATTACTGGGGGCATACGTATTACGTGATTCCGAAGGAGCAGATTTTTAGCCCGCAGCCGCCGGGCGTGGACGGAGAAAACCAGCTGAAGGGCATCGAATTCACGCCGCTGCAAGGCGGTCAGAACGATGAAACCCTGTACGTCGAAACGTACTTCCACAAGGGCTGCAAGTTCACGAAAGTCTGGCAGGTGGCACCCGATGGCAAACGCGTCTATTTGACCGATGCGCCGGAGGTGGAACCTGAGTACGAATACAAGATGTATGACCGTGCGAACAAGCTCTACCCGGCCTGTCCGAGTGACGGCTACGAACTACTGCGCTTTGGGCGGATTCTGTCGAGCCCCGCAACGCTGCCCCCGGTGGAGCGCAGTCCCACTTCGCCCCATCAACCCAATCCCCGTTCGACTTGGGTGGCCGTGACATTTGAGCCGGGCAAGCAAGGCTATATCGACCTCAGCAACCATGCGATCGAGAAGCTCTCGGACGCGGATTTCCCGTCCTTCTCGCACTGGCGGACGATCAGCGAAGGCGCGGGACCGTTCAACAGCGACGGACTGTGCGACATCGAGCAACTCAAGACGATGCTGGGTGATGCAAACGCGAGCCCCATTGCGCTGGACGAAAGTCTGGACGAATGGGCGGCGAAGAACAAGAAAGTCAGCGCGTACCTGAACGATCCCGACCGCAGGCACGTTCGGGAGCAGTTACGCGGCTTCGTGTGCGAAGCGCCAACCGAATGGGATACGTCAAATGTCGAGGCGCGTTACAAGAAGCTTTTGGAGCCGGGCGAATATTTCGAAGGGAAAGAGGCCGCCTACAAAAAGTTCACCGACTTCGCGAAGCGGTTCTGCTTCTGGGGCAAGACGGGATTGCCTGACGGGAAGCTCTGGTTCTTCCATCCGCTGCAGTTCATTCGGCATTTCAGGAAGTGCGGGTGGTTGAGCGCCAGCGAGTTTGATCAATTGCTGCCGACCGAGGTCCTTCGCGAAGCGGGTAGGCACAAGCTGTACTACGAGTCAGTGTTCGAGTCAAAGGAGCGCACAAAAATCAGCCAGGATCATCGACCTCACCTGAACGTTGCCTTGCGCAAACACTGTATTACGACGCCGGTGCGTATGGCTGCCTTCTTCGGTAATGCGCTGCAAGAAACCACGTGGCTGAGCACATTGCATGAGAACAATGCCGATGCGTGGTACTGGCCGTGGGACGGCCGGGGCTTCCTGCAACTCACGCATCCGGGCAACTACATCAGCTACTGGGATTATCGCGCACGCAACTCCCAAATACCGCAGAAGGTACGCGACAGTTTGTCGAATGCCCACGGCAAGGCTAATAAGGAGCGTTCAGAAGCAAAAAAGTACTTGAACGATGTCGCGAATGGCGTGACGCCTGAGATGCTCCTATGGCGTGATCAACTGGCTGGAAAGCGGGGAGATCCCGCGCCGGAAGATCCGATCAGCCCGGCCGATAGTGCAGGCTTTTATTGGTCCAAGATGCAGATGGGGCGTTATGCCGACCAGGTCAAGCCCCTGGAGCGCCGCGTGGCGCACCCAACACGCCCGCCCGACAAGAAAAACCCGAACTTGCCGAATCCGCCCCGGAGCAAGGTCTATTACCACAGCATGAGTTTTCGGGACGCGTCGGCCGCCGTCAATCTGCCCGCAGCGGTCGGAGATCCCAAGAGGTATTTCAACGGCTATATCGCTCGTTGCATTGCCCACGCACAGGTACTGGCCGTCGTCGGAGAACCGGTCTTTCCTGACGCATCCGGTGCCCACACATTGCATTTTCCCGAAGGCCGTACTCCCAGAAGAGAAAAGCCCAAGAAGGCGAAATCATGAAATTGACTGGACTGGTACTTGTGGCCGCCGCCATGGCTTTGACGACCACGTCGGCGGTTCACGCGGCCGGAAGTGCGAATCACAAGAAGGAAGCCCCCAAATTGTTCGTCGACATGGGCGCCGGCTGTGCCATTCGTATCACCGATCCGTTTGGTGGACACCTTGCGAGTAACAAACAGTCAGGATCGACATACTGGACCGACAAACCACCGATCAAGACAAAGATCAGTCGATTCATTCTGCAGTTTTACTGCGACGATCTGACAATGAGGTCAAAGGCGAAAGTCGCGCTTGAGCGAGGGGGAGTCTATGACGAAAAGTTGCAGAGGTGGGAAGCCCACTACGCAAGCGAGTGGGATGCGGAAGGCTTGCGACCAGTTACAACGATTCGCGCCTTGAACGCGGTCAATGGGAGTGGGTTCTACCTGACGCAGGACGATACCGACGGTGACGAATGGCGCCGCGAGCGCTATTTGTCCTTTTGCCTGTTCCACGGAACCAAGGCGATGTGCGGTGGTGAAAACGTGATGCGTCTCGAAGACCCGAAGGGCAATCTGCTGCCCTACTACCTGAAGATCTTGCGCAGCATCGAGTTTGTCGACCCGCCGGCGGCCTCACCGGCGCCGGCCAGCGGGCCGGCAAGCCAGGATCACACGCTAACCCCATAGAAGGACTGCTGTTGATGAAATCCCCCATCCGCGTAGGTGACGCCCTGGAGAACGGTGGCGAGGTCACGTCGGCCTCGTCGCAAATGCTGTTCATGGGCCGCCCCCTGGCCTGTCAGGGCGACGCGGCGTTATGCGACGTGCACGGCGAAACGACCATTGCCGAGGGCCACGCGGCGTTCCCGGGCATGGGCGGCAGGCCGATCGCGATGCACAGCCATCGCTGCGCGTGTGGCTGCCGGCTGATCTCCTCACTGTCAAACGTGAGCATTGCCTGAATGCCGATCGATCTATCGCCGGCAGGCGAGCCGAGCGCCTATCCGGCGCGTGGACCGCGCCTTGTGCCATGGCTCATCGTCTGGGGGCTGTGCTGCGCGATTGGCGCCGCAGCGGTGTTGCTGTTGTGGCCCACGGGCACGCCCGCCAGTGGCGCCTGGTTCTGGTTTTGCGTGGCGGGCCTGCCCAACGGGCTGTTTCTCATCCTGTTCGGCATTGCGCGCGCGGGCTACGAGGCCGCCTACCTGGGCGCGCTCTATCGTAATCAGCACCGGCAGGCATGGCTGCACCAACGGGTAGGCGATGCGCAGCGCCCGCTGGAGGTCCTGGGCGTCGGATACTGCTTGCCGCTGCAGGGGGCGACGCTCGCGCAGGCGTTGGCCCGGACGGCACCGCTCATCAAGGCCCAATCGCCACGGGGTGGCCTCGATGCGATCGTGCATGGCCGGTTTGCCGACGACGATCCGCTGTTTGTGGCCCTCAGCGAGGATGAAGAACCACCGCCATCGGAAGACCCGCAGACCGGTGACGAGTCGGCCCCGACGCACGCACCGGCGGCTGTGCCCGAAGCGGTTTCTCCCGTCACCACGCTATTGGCGCAAGCGCTGGCACCACTGGCCCACAGCGTGCACGCCCTGTGCCGGAACGGCGCGAAGTACGCCCCGGCCGTGCGGGTGATGGCCTCGCCCGACGTCACCGAGCTGCGCTTGAAACAGGTGCGGGATGCCCTGCGACTCGCCGGCCTGCCCGCGCTCGCGTGCGAGGTCGTGCCCGCCGCTGATGGCCTGATGGCGGCCGATGCCTGGCTCGATGCCGGGGACACCCGTCCGTTGCTGGTGGTCGCGGCCGAGTGGCACACAAAGCCGCCCGCCGGCAGCACCGAAGGCGCGGTCGCCGTCCTGCTGGGCGCGCCCGCGCCCGCACGGCCCGAACCAGTCGGCGTCATGGCAACCTTGCACCGGCCGGTGGCGGGGGCACTCGATGCGCTGCCCGACGTGCTCGCCAACGCCGCGCTGTGGGGCAAGGCCGATGCCCGGGCGATCCGCACCGCCTGGATCAGCGGACTCGACAGTTCGAACGATGGCAGGTTGTCGGCCGCATTCAAGCAGGCGTCGCTTGCCGGCGTCGCGCCACATGATGCGCAGCGACGCCCCGATCGGATCATTGGCCATGCCGGTGCGGCCGGCGGCTGGCTGGCGATTGCGGCCGCGATCGAAGCCTGCGAATCCGTGAGCGTCGACCCGCAACTGATCGTGCACGCCCCCCAATCCACGCATTCCACCGAGTCGGCCCAAGCGGCCATTCTTTACGTGACCCCGATCGTGAACACACCTCCCTCGCATGACGACCCCGACGAATAACCTCAAGGCGCTCGCCCCGCCCGAACCACCCAGCCCCTCGGGCACGCCCGCGACCTGGGCGCTGGTGCTGGTCGCCGTCCTGCTGGCCGCGGTGGCGCTCGGGGTGACCTGGCTCAAGGGGGAATGGCTTGACGTCTCGACGCCGGACGCCCAAAAGACTGCCACGATCTGGATTCTCGCCGCGCTGGCGGCCGTAGTGATCCTGCACCTGGCGGCCACGGGCGTGGGCGCATACAGCGTCGCGGGCCAGCTGTTTCGCAGGGAAGCCGGTGACCTGCCGGAAGCCAAGACCGTTGCCGGCAAGCGCGACGCGCGTCTGCAAGCGTTGTGCGACGAACTACGGACCTCATACGGTTGGCGCTGGCGCTATCGCATGCCGTGGCTGCTGGTGACCGGCAGCGACTCGCAAGTTGATGCCGTCGCCCCGGGCCTCAAGCAGGCGGGCGTGCTGCACGTGGCTGACGCCATTCTCGTGCACGCAGCGCCGGACGCAGTCGAAGCGGCCGTCTGGCGCCAACAGATTCGGAAGTTGCGACACAAACGCCCGGTTGACGCCGTGGTACAGGTCGAGCGCACAGAGAGCGAGGACCGCCTTGACGCCGATTTGCCGCGTAAGCTTGCGGCAGTCGCGGCCGATCTCGGCTGGGCTGCGCCGGTGACTTTGTTGCATCCGGTGCCTGCAACCGGCGGGCAGCCGCAGGCATTTCAGGCAATCGGCGCGTTCATAGCGGATTCGGGCCGACACCCGGCGCATGGTTCAGCCGATCTGCGCAAGGATCACCTCGCAACGCTCGAGCGGATTGCCGGCACGATTGGCGTGAAACTGTGCGGCGAGACGAAGCGATTGCCGTACCTCGCGCAAATTTCGGTCTATGTCGGCGTGCACCGCGAGCGAATTGCCGCCGGCTGGTCGGCCTTGGCTGCGTCGAAATGGATGCGCGTGCCGATTGACGGCGTGATGTTCGCCCCGGTGTTTCCATCCAGCCATGCCGCCAATCCGGCGCCAGACGCGATTGCGTACGACGAATCCGGCGTGTCCGTGGAGTCTGGACGCGCACAACCGGCGTCGTTGCTCCCCACTTGGGAATCGATCAGCCGAAGCGTGCGGCATCAGGACGGCAAGCATGTTGGCTGGTACTGGCCCAACGCCTTGGCCACTTCCGTTACGGTGCTCATGATCGGCTGGTGCATTGCCATGACGATCTCGTTTGTCGGCAACCGGCAACTGGCGCATCAGGCCGGGTTGCTTGCGCACCAGGCGCTTGAGGCCGATCCCGGCACGTTAACCGCGCTACGTGCGCAACTCGCGTTGCAACAGCATATCGAGACGTTGGAATCCCGCCGCCAGCACGGCGCACCGTGGTATCTGCGCGCGGGGCTGAACCGGAATGACGAGATCCTCGATGCCCTCTGGCAGCCATACCAGACGGTTGCCACCCGCAACCTGCAGCGCCCGGTCGTGCAGACATTGCAAGGCATGCTAGCCGAGCTCGCGCAGGCCCCGGCCGACGCATTGCAAAGCCACGACGCACAACGACGGGGCTATGAGGCGCTCAAGGCCTATCTGATGCTGGCCGATCCGAGCCGCTCGGAGCCCGCGTTCCTGCGGGACCAGATCGCCGCCGCCTGGAAGCCTGCCGCGACAATTCCCGCCGGAGAATGGGCGGACCTGTCGCAGCCGCTCGCCCGCTTCTACGCGGACCATTTGAAGGCGCATCATGCGTGGCGCATCGATGTGTCGGAAGACGTCGTGACTGCATCGCGCAACATCGTGGAATCGGCGCGGCACGCCCTGATCAACCAGATCGGCCTCGCCAACGCTGACGATACGGTCTACCAGAACATCCTGGCAGCGGCGAAGGGTAAGTATGCCGACGCGTCGCTCGTGACGCTGCTTGGCGGCGCGGACGCACGCGGACTCTTCACTACGTCGCGGACCGTGCCCGGCGTCTACACGCGCGCGGCGTGGGACGGCCTGATCGCAGGAGCGATCGAGAAGGCCGCTGGCGAGAGGCGTGTGAATGGAGACTGGGTGCTTGAAAGTACGGCTTCCGCAAGGCCGGCGGGCTCGGTCATCGAACACGGGGCGCAAGGGATTGCGCGGGCTGCGGCCGCCTTCGATGACAAACGCGCGACCGAGGATCTAAAGTCACGGCTGACCGAGCGCTACTTCGCCGAATACACGGCCGCGTGGCAGGGCATGCTCAACAGCATGCAGTGGCAACCGGCGACGAACCTGAACGGGGCGATCGACCAGCTCACGCGTCTCGCGGACGCACAGACGTCGCCCTTGATCGCGCTGATGAAGTCCGTGCAGTATCAGGCGCAGGCGGGCCGCCCGTCGCAGGCGTTGACCGATACACTAGTGCGCAAGGCGCAAAGCCTCATCGGCAGCGAAGACAAAGCCCAGGAAAGCGCCGTCAATCCGCTCGCCAAGCCGTTCGGCCCGCTGCTTGCCATGATGGGGGAGACCGGGGCGAATGCCGGAGGCAATACCGCCGGCGGTGCTGCAAATGCACCGACAGCGCTCAACGGTGTGAGTCTGTCGCGCTATCTGACGATGGCGACCACCATGCGCCTGAAGCTCCAGCAGATCGCAGCGAGTCCTGACGCGCAGGCGATGGCCCGCTCGCTCGCGCAGGCTGTGTTTGAAGGAAAGCTCTCGGAGCTCGCGCAGGCACGAAACGACGCGGCGCTTACCGCGGCGAGCTTCGGCGCGCAGTGGTCGGGCTTCGGCGATGCGCTGTTCGCCCGCCCGCTGGATACTGCCTGGCAGACAATCCTGGAGCCTGCGGCGGCAAGTCTTAACGAAGCATGGCGCGAGAGCATTGCCGCGCCGTTCAAGGCGGCGTTCGATGGCCGGTATCCGTTTTTTGAGACGAATGCCGACGCGTCGTTTGCCGAACTGAGGCGATACGTGCGCACGGACACCGGTCTGATCGCCAGGTTCACGGCGACACAACTCGCCGGCGTGCTAAAGCCTCAAGGCGACCGCTGGGTGCCCAACGAGCTTGCGCCGCAGTCGCTGCAGTTCGACCCGGCGTTTCTCGCCGCGCTCGAGCAGCTCTCAACGCTTGGCGTGCGCCTCTACGCGCAGGGCGATGCGGGCTACCGCTTCCAGATAATGGCCCTGCCGAGCCCGAACGTGACGCGCTCGGAACTGTCGGTCGACGGCAAGAAGATCATCTACTTCAATCAGCGTGAGATGTACACGCCCATCGCGTGGCCGGGCGATGGCTTGAACGGCCATGCGGGACTGACGTGGCACACGCTCGACGCGGGCGTGCGCCAGGCGTTCGAGTCCAGCGGCGATTGGGCATTTCTGCGGCTGCTGGCGAGCGCCAAGGTCATGCCGCTTGACAGCACGCGCTATGAACTGACCTGGAACGACGCTGGCGGCGAGCCGCTGCGTTATGTGCTGCGCACGCAGATTGCCGACGGTCCGCTGGCGCTGCTCAAGCTACGCGGCTTCCAGATGCCCGAGCGCATTTTTATTGTGGACAAGGCGCAATCTGGTCCGCTGCCCGCTGTCTCATCCCCGAATATGCGATGAATCACGACGACAATCCAATGTTGAGGTATTTCGACGCGGAGATGCGCTATCTGCGCGACGCGAGCCGGGAATTCGCCGTGCAACAACCCGAAGTGGCGCGCAGACTGGGGCTGACGACCACAGGGGGGCGCGACGACCGTGTCGAGCAGGCCTTTCAAGGCTTCGCGTTTTTGATGGCGCGCTTGCGCATGAAACTCGACGACGCGTTGCCGGAAATCACGGACCCGCTGATCGACAACTTGTGGCCCCATACCGCGCGCACGATCCCGTCCCTGGCGGTCCTGGAATGCGTGCCGAGCGAAGGTCAGGCCCGTACGCTCAGCACGCTGCCCGCCGGCCTGCAGGTCCGCTCCAGTCCGATTGGCACGAACGGCACGGTGTGCGTCTATCGCACCACGCAGCCGGTGCGTCTGCTGCCGCTGCACCTGCGCGGGGCCGGCTCGGCGGTGCGGAACGATGGCCGCGCAGTGATGCGCATTGAGTTTGACTTGTTGCACGGAGAGCAACGCGTGCTCGATGACTTGTCTCGTATCCGCCTGTATCTGCACGGTGAGCGGCCCACTGCCTCGGCGCTTTATGCGGCGCTCACGCGCGAAGTGGAAACGATCGCAGTCCGTGTGCCGGGCGTTTACGACGGACGCCTGCAATTGCAGTCGGACATGAAGATCGAGGCGGCCGGCTGCGGGGCCGAGACCAGGCTGTGGCCGTCCGATGACGCACGCCGCAACTGCAAGCTTGATCGCGAGCAGACGATGCTTGAGTACTTCACGTTTCCCGAGAAATTCC
Source organism: Pandoraea terrae (assembly GCF_902459695.1). Taxonomy (GTDB): domain Bacteria; phylum Pseudomonadota; class Gammaproteobacteria; order Burkholderiales; family Burkholderiaceae; genus Pandoraea; species Pandoraea terrae. The sequence goes on along the minus strand of NZ_CABPRZ010000004.1, from coordinate 190,319 downwards.
ACTTCATTGATCTGTGCGGCTTCAATGCGTCCAGCTTGCCCGCAGGCGAGACGCGCCTCGAATTCGAGATCGTGCTCACGGGGCGGCTGCCGGGCGACATTACCTTCGGTGCCGACAATCTCCGCCTGCACTGCACGCCTGTCATCAACCTGTTCGAAATCGACGCCAAGCCGTTGCAACCCAACGCGCACGAGCGCGACTACCGGGTCAGCCCGCCGGATGCTGACGCGCCCCACGTGGAACCGTACGACGCCATATCGGTTGTGGCTGCCGACTTGAATACCGGAAGGCAGGATACCTATCAATCTTTCAAGGAATTCCGCCATCGGGGCGGCATGACGCGCTACGCGTCGCCGCAGCGGTATTTTCACACGGCCATGCGCACCGGCGTGACCGGGGAGCGCCAGATGTGGATCACGTTGGGTGGCCAGTTATGGGATACGCCTGATAGCTTGCCCGATGCGCATGTCACGGTGCGTGCACTCGCTTGTAATGGCGCATTGCCGCGCATGGCGTTGAGCGAGGCGACGATCAGCGAGCCGGCCTCGGACTTCACGGGCATCCAGGCGGTTCGGAACCTGACCAAGCCGACTAGGCCGCTGTATCCGCCGTCCCACAGGCGCTACGCTTGGGAAATCCTGTCACATTTCTCCGCACACGAGATCAACTATCTGGATGCACAGGTATTGCGCGGGGTGCTTGGATTGTACGACTGGACTCGGAGGGAAGAGAACGAACGACGCATTGCGGCAATTCGGGATGTCTGGCTTGAGGAAAAGCGCGGCTTGAGCAAAGGCGGCCTGTTGCGCTGCCTCGATATTCATGTGGTCATCGATCCGATGGCGTTTGCGGGACCTGGCGATCTCGTGCTGTTTGGTGATGTGTTGAGCCACTTTATCGGACGCTACGCCAGCTATGCGTATTCCGTGCAATTGGTGCTCATCGAGGGTGCGGGCGGCAGGCGGTCGATGTATCCGCGCACAGACTTTACGGGGACGGTGATGTGATGAAGCATCATGATCGCCGCCATGCCGCTCAATCGTCGGCGTGGACGGCCTCCCCGCACACAACCGGCTGCTGCTGCGTGCAGCAATGAATACCGCCGCCGCGCCGCGCGATGGCATCGATTCGGATTTGCGTGACGGTTCTGTCCGGAAACGCGCGCGAGATCGTTTCGCGCGCGGCGGCGTCGGCTTTCGCGTCGCCAAATGCCGGCATCACGATGCCGCCGTTGGCCATGTAGAAGTTGACATACTCCGCAGAGAAGTCATCATTTTCCGCTGCATCGCCGGGCAGCATCTCGGGACCATTCAATGTGGCGATCTCGAAGCCTCGTCCGCGTGCATCGCGCGCAAGCTGCAACGCGCGCAGATTCTCCCGCGCTTCCTTCGCCGCTTCACGGCCGATGGCGCTGCCATCATCCGTCTCGCCGGACGCCAGCAGCACCCCCGGCTTGACGAAGCACGCGATCCCGTCAATGTGACCGTCAGTGATCGTATCGATCCACGACCCCGGTAGCCACACGACTTTCTCCACGCCCAGCCAGTGCCGGAAAACGGCCTCCGCTTCCTGATGTGTTAACCCGGGATTGCGGTTCTCATTGAGGATCGACGTTTCCGTCACGAGCAACGTACCGTCGCCGTCGACATGCAGCGATCCGCCCTCGGCAACGATGGGCGCGTGGCGCACCGCGACGCCTGCTTCAACCGCGAGTCGGTGCGCCAATGGGCGATCGGCGCCGCTGCATGACATTGGCTTTTCACCCCAGTTATTGAAATTCCACGATAGCGCCAGCGAACCGCCATGGCCGTCGACAAGAAACGTCGGGCCGGTGTCGCGTAACCAAAGATCATCGAGCGGTAGTGCATGCAGCGTCGCCGATGCAGGCAAGGCCGCTCGCGCATCCTGCATGTATTCACTTGCCGCCACGACATGCAGCGGCTCATATGCGGCGATGGCGTAAGCAATTGCCGCGAATGCCGTCAGCACCGCATCGCGCTCGACAGCATCCGGTATCGCGGACGGACAGGGCCATCCCATCCAGCAGCCCGCATGCGGCGTCCATTCGGCAGGCATGCGCCAGCGCGTTGCGCCAGCCGCCGGGAAGGCTCGTGTCATGATCAACTCCGCAGACTAGGTCGGGGCCTCAGTCTACGTCAGCTGTCAGTGGGAAAAGTCTGGATTCCTCGGGGGGCGTGACGGATGTCACGGGGCGCCCCGGCCCACTATTCCAGGCCGGCGGAAGTCGTCGCAGGCGCCAGATGCACCGTCAGCCGTGTGAGTGCTCGCACCTGACGTAACGCGACGCGCAAGTCGCAGGTCGAGAGAAGACCGATGCCGCCGTCGTCGTCGGCCAGCGGTTGTCCGTCGCGTTCGTAGACCACCAACGCACCTACGCCGACGGGCGTGTTGTAGAGTTCGTGCCACGAGAACATTACGGTGTAGCCGTCGGCGCCTTGCGCCAGGACGTAGGCCCGCGCGAAGTCACGGGCATGCGGCAGGCGCAGGCGTGCCAGATCGAGCAGGGCAGTCAGGCGTACGCCCTTGTATTCGCCGACGCTGCGAACGGGCCGTCCAGACAGGCAGACGACGTCGAGCGGGCCCGTCAATTGCGTGGGCAGACGCATGAGCGCCGCAAGGTCAAAGGAATGGCGACGGTCTACAAGGCCGCTCACCACCACTTCGCGTGAGGTGCGCGCGGCGGCGGGCGGCCCCAGCGGCTTGTCCAGCATCGCCGCAGATGCCGGCATCGAATTGTCCATCAGCATGTCGATAATCGGAAGCAGGCGCGTCAGTGTGCGCCGGTGCGGCCAATATAGCCGTGCGACCGTCCGGCAGACATACGGCAGTCCTGATAGCGTGTATTGCGTCTATCGACGGGCATCATGGGAACGGCTTTGCCGATTTGTCCCATCAACTGTCCGATTGCGGCAAATGCATACTCAGCAACGCGTGCGCCTCGCGGACGTCGAGCAGCTGTTCGCCGCCGTCCATCTGCGCCAGGGCCGCTTGCAAGGTGGCGCGCAGCGTCTGCGCTTCCTGCGGCGTGCGTGCATCGAGCCGCAACAGACTGCTTGCAGCCCGGACGATCAGCGTCGGCGACGCCTGCGCTTGCGCTACCTGCAACGCGTGTTCCAGCCACGGCCGAGCCACGGTGTCCGCATGTTGGCCCATGCGCAGCAAATCCCCCTTCTGACGCAGGAATTCCGCTTGCCAGTGCGCGTCGGCACGACGTGCGGAGACATGCAGGCCGCGCTCGGTCGCGTGCAGGCCGAGCGCGATGTCTCCGGTGGCGGCGCAGGCCTCCACCATCATGCCGAGGAAGATCGCCTCCACACCGCCCATGATGTCGCCAAGCCGGCCCACGCTGTCCGTAATGCTCTCCAGCCCTGCCGTGTCGCCGCGCGAAGCGCGTGCCCATCCCCGTAGGGTCTGCGCACCCACGGCCCACAGGGCGACGCCGGCTTCGTTGGCCACGTCCGCCGCTTCGATGGCGAGCGCTTCCGCCAAGGCAACCTCACGGCGCAACCGGTGCAGAATTGCGGCGAAGACCAGGGCGAAAACGAGCGAGTACTGGCGTCCCAGCGAGCGCGCCAAGGCCAGCGCCTCCCAGCTCGCGCTCAGCGACGCCTCATGACGGCCCGTGAACCACAAGGCCCAAGACAGAAACGATAGTCCCGTGACGCGCGCATCTTCGCCGAGACCGGTGTCGGCCAATTCGGATCGATAGGCGGCCACGCCCGTTTGCAGTGCCTTGACTGCGCCCTGGAAGTCCCCGTGTGAACACAAGCTGTTGCCGAGCGCGTAGTAGGCGTGCGCCGCGAGCGCCGATGCGCCGGCCTGCTCCGCAATGCGCACGAGCTTGTGCGACAGGGCGATGCTTCGCTGGTAGTCGCTCCAGGAGCTCGAGCCGAGCCAGAGCCCCCAGTACACCGGGAACAGGTTCGAATCGTCGCCCATCGGCTGGGCCAGCGTGAGCGCGGCTTCGAAATTGTGACGCGCCGGTTCGGATCCGTATCCGTGGAGCGCGACCAGGGGAACGCCCAGCCCCATGCGCAATGTCAACTGCTGGCGGGCCGACTCCGGTGTCGCTTCACATTGCAGCAGCGCGTCCAATGCGCTCTGGTAGTGCGCGCACGCTTCGCGATACGCCTGGCGCGCCGTGGCGAGCGTGCCAGCCAGCCGGTAATGTTCGACGGCGCGCGGCAGATCGCCGGCTTGACGGAAGTGCCAGGCAAGCCGTTCGGGCTCGTGCTCGACAATCGACGGGTCGCGCTCGGTCATTGCCGCCGCAATGCGCCGATGGGCGTCCTCGCGGCGCTCCTGCGCCTGGGCGTCGTAGGCGGCCTTGTGCAGCAAGGCGTGACGGAAGACATACCGCGCGCCGCTGTGCCGATGCAGCAGGCCGCAGGCGACGAGCGTGTCGAGCGCACGTTCCACAGCCGGTGCGGGCTTGCCGCTCGCGTGGACGAGCACGTCAGTGGAAAACGCCGTGCCGAGGCACGACGCGAAGTGCGCCACGGGCTTGGCGTTGCCGGTTGCGTCGATGCGGGCCATCATCAGTTCCTGCAGGCTCGCGGGCATGGGCATGCCGGCCGTGCTGCGCGCCCCTTGATTCGCGGCGGCCGTGCGTGCGAGTTCCTGCAGGAACAATGGCACGCCTTCGGCAAGGCCGACGATGCGTTCCCGCAAGCTGGCCGGCAGGGCCACTCGCGGCGTTGCAGCGCGCACCGTCGCGGCGGCCGCGCCCGGATCCAGCGGTGGCAGCGAGATCTGGCGAACCGGGACCGCACGCCGCCACGGGGGCGCGAACTCGGGACGCGCGCTGACCAGCAGCAATCGGCCTGGCGGCGGTGCTTCGACCAGGCGCGTGAGCAATTCCTGGGTAGACGGATCGGCCCAATGGACATCGTCGATATGCAGCACGCCGCCGTCGGGCAGCAGTGCGGCGAGCAACGACGGCACGGCTTCCAACACCGCCTGCTTCCAGGCGAGCGGGCCATGCGATGGCGATGCTGCAGCGTCGAATAGCGTCTGCAGTTGCGCATGCGCCAGTGCCGCAGGGTGCGGCAACTGCATGGCGTCCGGCGCCGGCTGCTCGCGCAGCCAGCGCGCGAGCGGATGAAAGGGCGTGCCTACACCATCCTGCGCACAAGCGAGTTCGATCGTGCGCAGCTCGTGTGTGGCGACGAAGTGTCGGGCCAACGCGGTCTTGCCGATGCCGGCCTCTCCCATGAGCAAGCACATAACGCCGGGGCCGCGCGTGGCGTTGCGCACATCCATATGCGCGGCAGACAGTTCGGCCATGGCGGCGTCGCGTCCGAACAGCATCGACGCCCGCCGGCGCGCGCGGCGCTCCTGCATGCGATCAGCGCTTACGCGGTGAACGGCAATGTCCTGGTTGGCGTGACGGTCGCGTAGGGTGCCGTGGGGTGTCGTTGCGAAGTGGGCGGCGACCAGGCGTTGCGTCGCCTCGCACAGCAGCACGTCGCCGGCGCCGGCAAGTTCGCCCAGGTGCGTGGCCAGGCGCGACACGCGCCCGCCGGTGTCGGGGGTGTCATCGGCGGCGGAACTGATCACCACGCCGGTGTGCACGCCGAGCCCGACGCGGACCGACGGCGCACTGACCTGGGCGCAACGCAACGCGGCCTGGACCGCATGGCGGCCGGCGCCTTCCAGCGCCATCGGGTAGCCGAAGTAGCCGAGCAGGCCGCCGCCGGGCGTGCGCACGGTGTAGCCCCAAGCCTGGCGCAGGATGTTCTCGCACTGCACCAGCGGTGGACGCAACGCGGCCACCAGCCTGTCCGGATCCTCGTCGAGGCCCGTGGTGAATTCGATTGCGACGACAGTGATCTGGCGGCGCTCCGGCCCCGCGGCGTGTGCCTGAACCCGCGCCGGCGGCGCGGCCAGCAACGCGACGAGCGCCTCGCCGGGCAACTCGCCGACTTCCTGCTGCAACAGCTCGCCAAGCCGCGCGAATTCCGCCTCGGCTTCCGCGCGCTGACCGGAGCGCAGCAGCAGTTCCAGCAGACATTGCCAACCGCCTTCCTCAAGCGGGGCGAGCGCCACGAGGTCACGCGCGTGTGCAATCGCCTGATCGAGATCACCCAGGCGCGCGTAACCGTCGGCCAGCAGGTGTTCGGCGTACGTCAGGCGTCGCAGGAATTCGTCGCGCTGCAACTCGATCCACTGTTCCAGGTCGGGTGTGTCGCGTACCGACAGTCCTTGCAGAAAGGGACCTTGATAAAGTGCGACGGCGTCGGCGAGCTGCTGGAGATGGCCGGCGAGCGCCAGGCCCGTCGCCGCGAAAATTGTACGGCCGGCTTGTTCAATGACGTTCGCAAACGCGTGCGCATCGACCCACAACCCCGCCTCGGGACGCAGTCGAACCACCTGCCTGTCTGACTCGAACAGCGTCTCGCCCAGCGTCTCGCGCAGGTGGAACAGCATTCGCTTGAGCTTGTCGCGGCCGCTCTGGACGTCTTCGTCGGGCCATAGCAGGTCGGCAAGGGCGCCGCGCGTGTGGAAGCCGGGCTGCAGTGCCAGATAGGCGAGCAGACCGCGCGCCCTGGTGTATTTCAGGGAAAAGGCTTGCTTGCCGTGCTCGATTCGCATCGGTCCAAGCAGGTAGAGCGATCGTGTGACGTGCATATCCCCAGGACATCGAAGGCCCCTGTATCCGGTGGCCCACTACGGCCCGCTCCCGTGACTTCTTAGTGTTATTGGCGGTGTCGCGCCACCCCCCACAAAGCCCGAAGGCGCACAGTGACGCGGCGCTTGCGCGGGCGTGACTGTTCTGCGGCCGTCACGGCACGGGGGGGAACGCGACAGACTGGTACGCACTACGACGCTTTCCAAGTCTGGTAACCGTCAGTATAAACACGGGTTCGACATGGTGTTGTGGCGCAAGCGTGCGCCGGTATTAGCGGGCGAAACTGGCGCATGCCTTGTCCTTGCGGGGAATAAGGGTATTGAACAAAAAGTTCCATGATTGTTGCGTGGAATGACTAGGTGTTTTCCCTAATCATTTTTAAGGCCGATGCGCGAAATATCGGCAATTACCGAGCCATGGATGGTAATAAAAACAACGGGGTTTCGTTTTTTGGCGGAAATTGCACCATTATGGTGCTTATTTCGCGAAGTGCTACATAAGTTTCGGTAACGATAATGGGCTGTATCCGCAACGACGTCTTGTAATGCAAATCATTCTCATTTATATTCGCGCCCCAGTGAGTGATTTCCATTTTCCATCGATGCTCCGGGCGGCCCGACTGGCCGGCGGACAAGATTTGCGGATGTATTCCATGAACCAACGTACTCCCCTGGCCCTCGCGATGACGGCCCTGTTTGCGGCCGCCCAGGCCGGTCACGCGATCGCTCAGGAAACCCCGCCGACGTCGCAGGCTGTCACGCCCGCGCAGGCCGGCGGCGCTGCGAAGCTGCCCGAGACGAATGTCGCCGGCACCTCGGTGCGGGATGATTATCAGCGTGACGTGGCCACTGTCGGCGGCAAGGTGCCGACGACGATCCGCGACATTCCGCAGTCGGTGACCGTCATCGACAAAGCGGTGATGCAGGCCCAGGGTGCGACGTCGTTCGCCGATGCGCTGCGCAACTCGCCGGGTATCACGCTGGGCGCGGCCGAGGGCGGCCAGATCGGCAACAACATCAACCTGCGCGGTTTCTCGGCGCGGACCGACATCTATCTCGATGGCTTCCGCGATCGGGGCCAGTACTACCGCGACACGTTCTATCTCGATTCGATCGAAGTGCTGGAGGGACCGTCGTCAATGCTGTTCGGCCGCGGATCGACCGGCGGCGTGATCAATCAGGTCAGCAAGAAGCCGGTGCGGGGGCCGATCAACGAAGTCTCCGGCACGATCGGCACGAACGACCGCTACCGCGCGTCGTTCGATCTGAATCATCCGTTGAGCGACTCGGCGGCGTTGCGCGTCAACGGTTATGCGCAGGACATTCACACCACGCGCGACGTGATGAACAATCAGGACTGGGGGCTGGCCCCGTCGCTGCGCCTGGGTATCGGCACGCCAACGGAAGTCACGTTGTCGGCACTGATCGAACACAACCGCGACATGCCGGACTACGGCACGGTCGGCTTCAACGGCAACCCGCTGCCGATTCCGAAAAACCAGTTCTACGGCCTGACCACCGACCGCACGGTGCAGGACGTGCTCGTGCTGTCGGCGAACGTTCAGCACAGGTTCAACGAGAACCTGACGCTGCGCAACCAGACGCAGTACAGCCACTACAAGATCGACGCCATCGAAACCTCGGCGCACGCCGTCGGCACGCGCAATGGCAACACGTTTGCGGCACTGCCTATCGGGCCGACGCCGGGGCTGCCGTCGTTCTCGCTCGACCAACTGTGGGTCCAACTGCAAAGTCACGACCGCCAGATCACGGATTCGTCGCTGTCCAACCAGACCGACGTAATCGCCAAGTTCGATACCGGGCCTGTCAAGCACACGTTGATCACGGGGGCCGAAGTCGGCCGCGATACGTACCGTAATCAGGCCTACAACCGCACGGGCGCCGGTCAGGTGGCGAGCATGCTGGGCTGGGTGCCGGCCGCGAGCCAGGCGTACCCGTCGAATTTGCCGAACGTGACGACGACCACCGCCAACCTCGCAAACGGCAGCGCCGACACGATCGCCCTCTACGCCAACGACACGATCGAGCTGACGAAGCAGTGGAAGGTCGTCGGCGGTCTGCGCTGGGACCGTTACAAGGCGCAACTGAGCAATAGCATTACCGCGCCGGCTTATTCGAACCAGACCGTCAACTACACGAGCGTGCGCGGCGGCGTGATCTATCAGCCGACCGAATCGCAGTCGTACTACTTCTCGTATGGCACGTCGTTCAACCCGTCGCTGGAAGCGTTGACCGTCACGAACAACACGCAGGCGCTGGCGCCGGAAACGAACCGTTCGTTCGAAGTCGGCAGCAAGTGGGACCTGATGAGCGGCAACTTGTCCATCAATACGGCCCTGTTCCAGGTTGACAAGAACAATGCGCGCACGCAGACGGGCACGTCGGGCCAATACAGCAATGCGGGCAAGGTGCGCGTCAAGGGGCTGGAACTTAGCGCGACGGGACACATCACGCCGAACTGGCAGGTCATGGGCGGCTACATGTACCTCGCCTCGGAAATCGTACAGGCCAACGACGGCACGCAAGGCAATGTGCTGGCGAACACGCCGCGCCATTCGATCACGGCCTGGTCGACGTACACCCTCGGTCACTGGGAGTTCGGCGGCGGCATGAATTACATGTCGATGCGCTACGCGGCCAACACGAACCTGATTCGCGTGGGCGGCTACACCCGCTGGGATGCGACGGTCGCGTATCACCAGCCGAAGTACGATATTCGCCTGAACCTGCTGAATGTCTTCAACAAGTCGTATCTCGACGCCCTGATTCCTTCGGACAGCGGCCGCGCGGTACCCGGCATCGGCCGTACGGCGCTGCTGACGGGAACGTATCGCTTCTAAGGTCGGCCGCGCCGGGCGGGATCTTCGGGCATGCCGTTGGTCCCCGCTGTGCGAATGGCGCACAATACGGGCGCGGCACGCCGTTCCAGGGCGTGCCGCGCTTTGCCGACTTTGTTTTCTTGAAGGAACGCCGCCAGATGTTGTTGCATATTCCACAGGTTCTCAATGCCGAGCAGTTGCGCTGGGTACGCGCGAAGCTCGACAACGCGGGCGACGCCTGGGTCGACGGCCGTGCCACGGCCGGCTATCAAGGGGCGCCGGTCAAGCAGAACGAGCAGATTGCGGAGCACTCGCCGGTCGCGCGCGAGTTGGGCGACGTCATCCTCGGGGCGCTTGAACGGCACCCGCTGTTCGTCAGCGCGGCGCTGCCGAACAAGGTCTATGCGCCGATGTTCAACCGCTACGCGGGCGGCATGCACTTCGGGAACCATGTCGACGGCGCCATCCGTTTGCAGCCGGGCAGCGGCGTGCGCGTGCGTACGGACGTCTCGGCGACGCTTTTCATTGCGGAACCGAACGAATACGACGGTGGGGAGCTGGTCATCGAGGACCAGTACGGCGCGCACGAAGTCAAGCTGGCCGCCGGCGACATGGTGATCTATCCGGCAACGAGCCTGCACCGCGTCAATCCGGTAACGCGCGGCACGCGCGTGGCTTGCTTCTTCTGGGTGCAGAGCCTGGTGCGCGACGAAACCCGGCGCGCCCTGCTGTTCGATATGGACACCGCGATCCAGCGGCTTAATGTAAGCAACGCCGACGAGACGGCACGCCGCAGTCTGATCGGCTGCTATCACAATCTGCTGCGGCTCTGGAGCGAAACCTGAACCGCGCGCGGTAGGCGCCGGTCCCGCCGCCGCCGGCGCCCGCGGGCACAGGCCCTGGCGGGACACCTGGCGGCGCGGCGCGCATTACTGACCTGCCTGGCCCGCTGCAGGGGCCTGCGCCGGATTGCGGGCGCCATGACGTTCCATGCGTTTTTCGCGCCAGGCCTCCATCTTGGCAAAACGCGCCTTGATCGCGGTGCTGACCATTTCCTTCTGGCCATCGTTCAGGCCGTTATACACCGCGAGCCACTGGTCTTCCGTGTCGTTGCGCAGACGGCGGCTCTCTTCGAACACCTTGTCGCGCTGGGCGCGCATGCCTGCCAGATCGAGAATCTTCTGATCCTTGGCGGCGGCGGCCATCGACTTGAACTGTTCGCCGTTCTTGCGCATCGCGTCATGGTTCTGCTTCGCGCGCGCCGTGGCCTGCTGCCACGCTTGTTCTTGCTGAGGGTTGAGCTTCAGTTGATCGTGCAACTTGCGCACGTCTGAGAGGCCCCACGGACCGCGCATGTGGTCCTCGTGCATCCGGTGCATGTCATGCGGTGCTGGCGCGGCAGCGGGGGCTGCGGGATCGGCGGCATGGGCCAGCCCGAACATTGAAGCAGTGACGAGAATGGCCGATGCTGCGGCGATACTCAATTTGCGCATGGTGAGACTCCTGATGAACTGCCGGAATTGGCAGTTTCAGGGTAAGTCATGCGGGGTGCGAATGGATTGCAAAATGCAACCGCTCTATTACGTCCGATTACGAATTGCCGCGCTGGCAATATTTTGAAATCCGGAGCAGTGCAATTGTGCCGGCTTTGCGGCGCCGGACGCCCGAGATGCGCGGGCGTCCGTATGACGTGAAGCGGGTGATGCAGGGATTAATCCCAAGTTCCGCGGCCACCCGAGACACTGAAACGGCCTGCGCCGAGCAAGAGGACAGCGAGACCGGCGAGCAGGTAGAACGCCTGCAGTTCGAGCGCCCAGGCGCCGGTTTCCTTGACGATTTGCGCGATTTGGCTCACGTGGACCAGCATCAACGCGCCGATCATGTTGATCACGACGAGCAGCCCGCCCAGACGCGTGAGCACACCCAGGATCAGCAGCACCGGCGCCAGCACTTCGCCAAGATAGGTGCCATAGGCGATGAAGGCCGGCAGGCCATGCGACGTCAGCATGCCTTCGATGAAGCCGACGCCGTAGAAGACTTTGTTGACGCCGTGGAATAGCAGGAGGATGCCGAGGGTCAGGCGCAAGATCAGTTTGCCGAGATCGTCTCGGGTGCTCTGCATGGTGGGCTCCTTTCAAAAGGATGTAAGCAAGGGGGCTGGTCAACGTTCGACAGGCGCGCCATCGCATCCTCGGCACTGCCGGCCAAATGGCCACCACTGTACCAAATCGGCGGATAACTGTCTGCCGATACCCGCATGCCGTGCCCGGCTTCGGTCCGTTGGCATGCTTACAAGCGGTTACGCTTGTGGCCGAAGGTTACACAAACGCTGTCGTCGGCCTGCCGGCGCGCCGCGTTATTGGGCGTAAGGACGCGGCAATCGTGCCGCTCCGCATCGAAGCCTCCGGATCTCCGGACACTAAAAAGGGAAACGTCATGAACCTCCGCCAAACCATGCTGCTGACCGCCGCCGCTGCTGCCCTTTCCGCTGCCTTTGCCGTTCCGGCCTTCGCACAGGGCACCGCCAGCGAGACGCAGCGCGACATCAACCAGCAGCAACGCATCGAGAACGGCCTGAAGGGCGGCCAACTGACGACCGGCGAAGCCGCGAAGCTCGAAAAGGGCGAAGCGAGGATCAACCGCATGCAGGCACACGCGGAAGCCGACGGCAAACTGTCGGCGCAGGAAAAGGCGAAGATTCAACAGGCGCAGAACAAGGAAAGCGCGAAGATCGATCAGGCCAAGCACAACGGCATCGTCGGCAATCCGAACAGCGCATCGTCGCAACGCATGCAGGCCGATGTGCAGCGCAACGTCAACCAGGAAAAGCGCATCGAGCAAGGCGTGAAGTCAGGCGAACTGACCAAGCGTGAAGTCGGCAGTCTCGAAAAGGGTCAGGCGCACGTTGACGCCGCCGAAGCGCACGTGGGCAAGGACGGTCATGTGAGCGCCAAGGAGCAGGCACGCGTGCAAGCCCGGGAGAACCATCAGAGCAAGCGTATCTTCAAGGAAAAGCACAACGCCAAAGTGGCCGGCTGATGCCGTGGCACGGCGAGCGGCCGGGGCGGCGTCGCCCCGTTCGCATCGTCCGCGCAGGCCCGCGTGACGCCTCGCAATGATCGCGAGGCGTTTTTTTCCGTGCGCAGCCGTTATCATCGCAATCGACGCGGCATGTCCGCGACCGACGAACAGGTGGAGACGATGGAACTGGCGGCAGCGCAGAAAATGCTCGACGAGATGGTGGCCCCGTGGGTGCGCCAATTGAATCTGCAGGTCGTGAATACGGGTAAGACGCAAAGTGAAATGCGTCTGCCGTTCGACGCCGCGCTCAAGCATGGCGGCGGCGTCGTATGCGGGCAGGCATTCATGGCCGTGGCGGACACGGCCATGGTCGTTGCGGTCTCGGCAGCCTTGGGCGGCTTCGCGCCCATGACGACCGTGTCGCTGACAACGCAGTTCATGCGCCCGGTGCGCGACGGCGACATTCGCGTGGTCGCCCGCATTCTGCGCCAGGGCAAGAATCTCGTCTTCGGCGAGATCGAACTGTACGACGCGGGCGGCACGATGGCCGCGCACGCGACGACGACGTACGCGTTGTTGTAACCGGGCCGCCTCGCCGCTTAGCGCCCGAAGCCGAGGAGCGCGGCCGGATTGACGAGCGCTTCGCGCCCGCCGCCCAGGAAGTTGATGATGTTCTGGAAAGCGGTCTGGAAATATAACGCGTAGCTTTCCCGTTCGACGTACCCGATATGTGGCGTGCAGACGCAGTTCTCGAGCCGCAGCAGCGGGTTGCCCTGCAGGATGGGTTCGCTCTCGAACACATCGATCGCGGCCATCCCGGGGCGGCCGCGATTGAGTGCGGTGATGAGCGCGTTTTCTTCGACGAGTTCCGCGCGGCTCGTGTTCACGAACAGCGCGGTCGGCTTCATCTTCATCAGATCGTCGAGTTTGACGATATGCCGCGTCTCGTCGTTCAGGCGCAGATGCAACGACAGCACGTCGCTTTCGGTGAACAGCGCTTCGCGGCTGTCGGCAACCTTCAGGCCGTCGGCTGCCGCAGCGTCGCGCGAGGCTTCGCGCCCCCACACCAGCACGTTCATGCCGAAGGCACGGCCGTAGCCGGCGAGCAGGCGGCCGATCTTGCCATAGCCCCAGATACCGAGCGTCTGACCGCGCAACACCTGGCCGAGCCCGAAGTTCGCAGGCATGCCCGACGATTTCAAGCCGGACTGCTGCCATGCGCCGTGCTTGAGGCTGGCGACATATTGGGGAACGCGGCGTTGTGCGGCCATGATGAGCGCCCACGTCAGTTCGGCGGGCGCCACCGGCGAGCCGACGCCTTCGAGCACTGCCACGCCGCGCGCGGTGCAGGCCTCGACGTCGATATGGCTGCCAACGCGGCCCGTCTGGCTGATGACTTTCAATTTCGGCAATTTGTCGATCAATTGCGCCGTAATGGTGGTGCGTTCACGGATCAGCACCAGGACTTCAGCCTCGCCGATGCGTGCGGCCAGTTGGCCGACGCCTTTGACCGTGTTGTTGAAGACCTTGACGTCATGGCCGGCCAGAAGGGAAAAGCAGTCGAGTTTGCGAACCGCGTCCTGGTAGTCGTCGAGAATGGCAATTTTCATGGCAAAGCAAATGCAAGCGAGTCCGTTTTAGGGGGGGCTGACAGTCCGGCCGTTCCTGCATGAGGGCGGGGCCGAACCGGCGTACTGGTCATGAACAGGCTCTGGGCCTTGTTGCGACGCAGCACCGGCGCGTCCGGCGCGGTGGTATGCTGACGCCTCGTTTTGCATAGTATGGCAGGTGTGCTGGTAACCATGGCGAAACCGCCTGAAATCGAAGTCATCCACGACAAAAAATCGAACCCTCCCCGCTCCCGCGAGTCGGATGCGAGAGTGAGAAGTCGTGTGCGTGGCATTGAGTTCGCATGCCGTCGGCCGTCACACGCATCCTCTCTACGTCCGTGGCGCCCGCGCAGCCTTGCCTGCGGTCAGTGGCCCCCGCGGCGTTCGCCCGCGGGCCCGGTCCGCATCGCCGATTTCTGACTCTGCATGGAGATCCCCCATGACCCAAGCCAACTTGGGCGCGGCAGCGCTCAACGCCGCTTCTTCCATTCCAGCCGCAGCGTCCCTCCACGTGCCGTCCTACGTACGGCATCGAGGGTTGATCGATTGGGTGACGCGCATCGCCGCGCTGACTGAGCCGGACAATATCGTCTGGTGTGACGGTTCGCAGGAGGAGTACGACCGCTTTTGCGAACAGATGGTGGCGCAAGGCACGATGAAGCGTCTGAATCCCGCCAAACGGCCGAATTCGTTTCTCGCGCTGTCCGATCCGTCCGACGTTGCCCGCGTGGAAGACCGCACGTTCATCTGCAGCGAAAAGCGTGAAGATGCCGGGCCGACCAATCATTGGGTCGATCCGGCGGAGATGCGGGGCACGCTGGAAGGACTGTTCCGCGGATCGATGCGCGGGCGCACGCTCTATGTTGTGCCGTTCTCGATGGGGCCGCTTGGCTCGCCGATCGCGCACATCGGCGTGGAGCTGTCCGATTCGCCGTATGTGGCGGTGAACATGCGCATCATGACGCGTATGGGCCGCAAGGTGTTTGACGTGCTTGGTGAAGACGGCGAGTTCGTGCCATGCGTGCACAGTGTCGGCAAGCCGCTCGCCGCTGGCGAGACGGATGTCGCGTGGCCGTGCAATCCGACGAAGTACATCGTTCATTTCCCCGAAACGAGGGAAATCTGGAGCTTCGGCTCGGGTTACGGCGGCAATGCGTTGCTGGGCAAGAAGTGCTTTGCCTTGCGGATTGCCTCGACGATGGGCCGCGACGAGGGCTGGCTGGCCGAGCATATGCTGATCCTGGGCGTCACCTCGCCCGAGGGCAGGAAATACCATGTCGCGGCGGCGTTTCCGTCGGCCTGCGGCAAGACCAACTTCGCGATGCTGATTCCGCCGAAGGGTTTCAATGGCTGGCGTGTGACCACGATCGGCGACGACATTGCCTGGATCAAGCCGGGCAAGGACGGCCGGCTGTACGCGATCAATCCGGAGGCCGGCTATTTCGGCGTTGCACCGGGGACGAGCGAGAAGACCAACCCGAATGCGCTTGCCACGCTGGGGAAGAACGTCATCTTCACGAACGTGGCGCTGACCGACGACGGCGACGTCTGGTGGGAAGGGCTGACGGCCACGCCGCCGGCCCATCTCATCGACTGGCAGGGCCAGGACTGGACGCCGGAGCGTGCGAAGGAAACGGGCCGCAAGGCCGCGCATCCGAACTCGCGCTTCACGGCGCCGGCGGCGCAGTGCCCGTCGATCGATGCCGACTGGGAGAATCCGGCGGGCGTGGCGATCGATGCGTTCATCTTCGGTGGTCGCCGTTCGACGACTGTGCCGCTGGTGACCGAGGCACGCGACTGGACCGAAGGCGTCTACATGGCCGCCACGATGGGTTCCGAGACAACGGCGGCGGCGGCGGGGCAGCAGGGGGTGGTGCGTCGCGATCCATTCGCGATGCTGCCGTTCTGCGGCTTCAACATGAGCGACTATTTCCAGCACTGGCTGTCGCTCGGCGAGAAGCTCGCGGCGTCGGGGGCCAAGCTGCCGAAGATTTATTGCGTCAACTGGTTCCGCAAGGATGCGGACGGCCGCTTCGTGTGGCCAGGCTTCGGCGAGAACATGCGAGTGCTGGGCTGGATGCTCTCGCGCATTGAGGGCAAAGGCCAGGGTGTGGAAAATGCGTTTGGCGTGACGCCGCGTTATGAGGATCTGAACTGGGAGGGCGTGTCGTTCACCCCGGCGCAGTTCGAGCAAGTGACGTCGATGGACCCGAAGGCATGGCGAGAGGAACTGGCGCTGCACGACGCGCTGTTCGACACGCTGCGCGACCGGTTGCCGAAGGCACTGCTCGGGGTACGGGCGAAGATCGAGAAGCGTTTGGCTGATTGACAGGCTTGTGGCGGAGGCATCGCTACCGCCACGTCTCAAGCGAGACCCAAGCGCTACGCAAACGAAATCCCGCCGGGGGCAAGACCGGCGGGATTTTAATTGGGGCGCTGACCGCTTACTGCAACCGGTTCTCCACCGCAAACTTGATCAGCTCGGCTTGTCCTTCGATGCCGAGCTTTCGCTTGATGTTGAGCCGGTGTGTCTCGACCGTGCGCACGGACAAATCCAGTTCCTGCGCGATCTGCTTGTTCGCGCGGCCGCGCGCGATGCGCGTGAGGATCTCGCGCTCGCGCGGCGTGAGCGAGTCGATGGGTGCATGCGTGGTGGTCGCCTGTACCACCCGCGCCGCAATGGCCGCACTGTAATACGCTTCGCCCTTGGCGACCCGCTCGATGGCGGTAACGATCTCATGTGCCGGCGCGTCCTTCAGCACGTAGCCGCGTGCGCCCGCACGGACCGCCTGCCGCACATACTCTGCGTTGTCGTGCATCGACAGAATCAACACCGCGATATGGGGAAACCGGTCACGAAACTGTGCGGTCAGCTCGATGCCGTTCGTGCCGCGCATGCCGATGTCCATCAGCGCGAGGTCGGGGGCAGCGGTGACCGCGCGGGCAAGCGCTTCATCGGCATTGCCGGCTTCACCGACGACAAGCAGGTTGGGAGAGGCTTCAAAACGCGCGCGCAGGCCGTCGCGCACCAGCGGATGGTCGTCGATCAGCAGCAGTCGGATGGCAGGATGCATCATGAGGAAAACCGTGGGTTGGAGAGGGGCACCCATGCGCTGATCGTCGTGGCGCCGGGCCACGATTGAATGCCGAGTGCGCCGCCGACGCCATCGAGCCGTTCGCGCATATTGCGAAGGCCGATGCCGTGCGCCGGGTCGTGGTGAACATGCGTGACGTCGAAGCCGCGTCCGTCGTCGGTAATCGACAGGTGGATGCCGTCGCGCATGAAGGCGAGCAGGATGCGCACATTGTCGGCCCGCGCATGACGCTCGATATTCGTGAGCGCTTCCTGCGCGACGCGGAACAGCAGCGTCTTGACGTTATCGTCGAGCGGCGGCGCGTCGCCCTCCACCCTGACGTCGACGGGCAGGCCGGCGTGCGAGCCGAACTCGCGCGCCAATTGTTCGATGGCGGCAGCGACGCCGAGGTCGTCGAGCATGGCCGGTCGCAGCGCTTGCGAGATGCGCCGCACCTCGCCAAGCGTGCTGTTGAGGCGTTCGAGCGCAATGCCGAGCGTTTCGCTGGCCGCCGCCGGTGAATGCGTCAGACGCATCGCGGCGGACTCCAGCAGCAGCTTCACTGACACGAGCAACTGACTGATGCCGTCATGCAGTTCGCGGGAGATGCGTGCGCGCTCGAGCTCCTGGGATTCGACCACCTGGCGCGCCAGTTGCTTGAGTTTCGCATCGGCCGTCCGGTATTCCGTGATGTTCAACACCAGCCCGCACACGCCGACGATCATCAGGCAACTCGATGCGATCAGCGTGATCCACAACAGCGTGCGGTCGATGTTGGCCTGCGCGCGTTGGTCGGATTGCGCAAGCGTAGCCTCCACGTCGTCGAGATAGATGCCGGTGCCGATCATCCAGTTCCATTTCGGCAGGGCGATGACGTAACTGAGTTTCGCTGCTGCTTGATGCAGCGACGGCTTCTCCCACGTGTAGCGTACAAATCCGCCGCCCGCCCTGGCTTGCGCCACGAGCCGCTGGATCGTCGGCGCGCCGCTGGCATCCTGCAGCCCCCACAGGTTGCGGCCGACCAGTTCCGGCTGGCGCGGATGCATCAGGCTGTTGCCGTCGAGATCGTAGACGAAGAAGTAGCCGTCCTGGCCGAATTCCAGGCGGCTCAGCGTGGCGAGGGCTTGCGTGCGCGCGGCCGGCGTGTCGGGGCCGTCGTACAGGGGTTCGATGGCGTTGCGGGCCAATCCGACGTAATGCTGCAACTCCGCTTCCTTGCTCGTGAGCGAGGCGGTTTCGACGGCGTCGTGCTGCTGACGGTTCAGCACGTTGGCATGGTAGCGGACCGTCAGCGCGATCGCGATCATCGCCAGGGCGGCCGGCAGAATCGCCAGCACGATGAATTTCTGTCTGAGGTTCATGAATCAGGAATGACGGCCACGGACGGGCGGCGCTACGTAATTCCACGTAGTTCGCCTGCGTAGTTCCGCGCTTGTGGCGCGGCTTTCATTTGCCAATACTACACGCCAGAATCGTGGTCGGGCCGCCGGCATCGCTCACAAGGCTGCGGGGTTGACGCCGCAACGGCAGCCGCAGTGCGTCCACGATATGAAGAAACGCTGCCGCAACAGGCAGTTCCGAGGAGAGACAATGAATCGTACTTGGCAACATCTGCCGTGGGCAGCCGTTGCCGTGCTGGGCGCATTTTCGCTCGGTACGGTCGCGCTGGCGCGCGGGGAATCCGTCAGCGCGCTGTGGGTGGTCATCGCCGCAGTCTGCGTCTACCTGATCGCCTACCGTTACTACAGCCGCTTCATCGCTGGCCGTGTCGCGCAACTCGACGGCACGCGCATGACGCCGGCGTATCGTCACAACGACGGTCTCGATTACGTTCCCACCAATAAATACGTGCTGTTCGGCCACCATTTCGCGGCAATCGCCGGCGCGGGTCCGCTGGTCGGTCCGGTGCTGGCCGCGCAGATGGGGTATCTGCCGGGCATGCTGTGGATTCTCGCCGGTGTCGTGTTTGCAGGCGCGGTGCAGGACTTCATGGTGCTGTTCATTTCCACGCGCCGTGACGGCCGTTCGCTCGGCGATCTCGTCAAGTCCGAATTGGGCCAGATTCCGGGCGTGATTGCGTTGTTCGGCGCGTTCCTGATCATGATCATCATCCTGGCGGTGCTGGCGCTGATCGTGGTCAAGGCGCTGGTCGGCTCGCCGTGGGGCACGTTCACCGTGGCTGCGACGATCCCCATCGCGCTTTTCATGGGCGTGTACACGCGCTACATCCGACCGGGCCGTATCGGCGAAGTGTCGATCATCGGCTTCGTGCTGCTGATGGCTGCCATCCTGTTCGGCCAGAATGTGCATGACAGTGCAGCCCTGGCGCCGTTCTTCACGTTCGACGGCAAGCAACTGACGTGGATGCTGATCGGCTACGGTTTCGTTGCCTCGGTGCTGCCGGTGTGGCTGCTGTTGGCCCCGCGCGACTACCTGTCGACGTTTCTCAAGATCGGCACGATTCTCGCGCTCGCGATCGGCATCCTGTTCGTCGCACCGGAACTGAAGATGCCGGCGCTGACGAAGTTCATAGACGGTTCGGGCCCGGTGTGGTCGGGCAATCTGTTCCCGTTCCTGTTTATCACCATCGCCTGCGGCGCCGTGTCGGGCTTCCACGCGCTGATTTCGTCGGGCACCACGCCGAAGCTGATCGACAATGAGCTGAACGCGCGTTTCATCGGCTATGGCGGCATGCTGATGGAATCGTTCGTCGCCATCATGGCGCTGGTCGCCGCCTCGGTGATCGATCCGGGTGTGTATTTTGCGATGAACAGCCCGGCCGCGTTGATCGGCACGACGCCCGAAGCGGTGGCGCAGACGGTTTCGAGCTGGGGCTTCGTGCTGACGCCGGACGTGCTGACGCAGACCGCCAAGGCCGTGGGCGAGCACACAATCATCTCGCGCGCGGGCGGCGCACCGACGCTGGCCGTGGGCATGGCGCACATCCTGCACCAGGTGGTCGGCGGCGAGGCGATGATGGCCTTCTGGTATCACTTCGCGATCCTGTTCGAGGCGCTGTTCATCCTGACCGCGGTCGATGCGGGTACGCGCGCCGGACGCTTCATGCTGCAAGACTTGCTCGGCACGTTCGTGCCGTCGCTCAAGCGAACCGAATCGCTGGTGGCGAACTTGCTGGCGACGGCGTTGTGCGTGGCGGCGTGGGGTTACTTCCTGTATCAAGGCGTGGTCGATCCGCTGGGCGGCATCAACACGTTGTGGCCGCTGTTCGGCATCTCGAACCAGATGCTGGCTGCGATTGCCCTGATCTTGTCGACAGTTGTTCTGTTCAAGCTCAAGCGTCAGCGTTTCGCCTGGGTCACGATCCTGCCGACCGTATGGTTGCTGATCTGCACGTTGACGGCGGGCTGGCAGAAGGTGTTCGACGCGAATCCGAAGGTCGGCTTCCTGTCGCACGCCGCGAAATATCAGGCCGCGATTGCCGAGGGCCATTTGCTTGCTCCGGCGAAGTCGATCGCGCAGATGCAGCAGATCGTGTTCAATGATTACGTCGACGCGACGCTGGCGGGGCTGTTCATGTTCGTGGTGATCAGCGTGGCGGTGTTCGGCGTGCGCTCCATCCTGGCCGCTCGCCGTGCGGACAAGCCGACCGCGAAGGAAACGCCGTTCGAGCCGATGCCTGCCGGCCAGCAGGTCTGACCGGGAGCGCGCCATGTTCGAAGATGTGGGCAAGATGGGCCGATATCTCGGTCAGGCGATGCGCCTGATGGTGGGGCTGCCGGACTACGACACGTATGTCTCGCACATGCGCGCCAATCATCCCGGTCAGCCGATGATGAGCTACGAAGATTTCTTTCGTGAGCGCCAGGAGGCGCGCTACGGCGGCAAGGGCGGTAGCGGCCGCTGCTGTTGATCGGACAGGCGTTGGCGGGACGGACACGGGAGCTTCGGCTCCCGTTTTTCATGGGCGCGGCCGATGGCGCACTCGGCAGAATTCCCGCGCCTACGGTAAAGTGTTGGCTTCTTGGCGTGGAATCATCATGGACCGACTGCAATCGATGCGCGTTTTCGTCAAAGTTGCCGATAACGGCAGCTTCGCCCGCACCGCCGCGCAAATGGACCTGTCGGCCGCCGTTGTCACGCGTCACGTCGCTGAACTGGAATCGCACCTCGGCGTGCGTCTGCTTAACCGTACCACGCGCAGTCTGTCCTTGACCGGCGCCGGCCAGGCCTACCTCGAGCGCTGCCGCCTGATCATCGACGAAATCGATGAAGCCGATGCGCTGATCTCCAGCGCGTCGCGCGATCCGAAAGGGACCCTGCGGGTCGTTGCTCCCGTCTCGTTCGGCGTGCGCAACCTCGCGCCGCTCATCCAGCGCTATCAGGAACAGCATCCGAAGGTCGTCGTCGATCTCACGTTGACAGACCGTCCGGTTGATCTTGTCGAGGAAGGCTACGACTGTGGCATCCAGGTCACGCGCCTGATCAACAGCGAAAGCCTGATTTCACGGGTGCTGGCCGAGACACGCATCATGCTGTGCGCCTCGCCGGCCTATATCGCCGCCCACGGCGAACCGGTGACGCCGCAGGAACTCGCGGAGCACGGTATCCTCGGACTGCCCAACGAACTCTGGAGCGACGAGAGAGTGTTTGCCGGCCCGGACGGCGAAGTGCGCGTGCGGATTCACAACAAGCTCGTCTGCAACAACACCGCGCTGCTGCGCCAGTCGGTACTGCTCGGCCAAGGCATCGCGTTCCTGCCCTCGTACCTGATCGGCGGCGATGTGCGCAACGGCGACCTCGTCGCAATCCTGCGCAACTTTACCCAGGACCCCGTCGATGTCTCGCTCGTCTACCCCAGCCGCAAATACCTCTCGGCGAAGACGCGCGGCTTCATCGATCTGACGGTCGAATACTTCCGGCAAAACGACGGCATCTCGCCGGCCGATCGCTGGATCCCCCCGGCCACTTCCGCCGATGGTGGCCAGACGCCAGTGACACTTTGATTTCTTGTGCGTTGAGAGTGCGGTGAACGCCGGCTCGCACCAGCGTCCTCGTTACGCGTCCTCGCCGTCCGGTGCCGAAGTGCCTGCCGCGCGTTTTGCGACTGCCTTCTTCGCTGCAGGCTTGGCTGCGGTCTTGGCCGGCGCTTTCGCTGCCGTCTTGCCCGCCGCCGTCTTCGTCGCGGTCTTGGCGGCGGTCTTGCGGGCCGGCGGCGCCTCGCCTTCCGCTTCGCCGTCGCCCTTGGCGGCCGTTTTCTTCGGCGCCTTGGCCTCGAACTCGAAGCCGATCGAACCGTCCTTCTGCTTGGCCAGATAGGCCTTGAAGTTGCGGCCGGTGCGCGACGACTTGAAGCCCGGCAGCAGGTCCGTCTTGCCGTCCGTCAGCAGCTTGCCGATCTGTTCGCGCGAGATTTCCTGCTGCAGGATCACCTTGCCGCTCGTGAAGTCGCAGGTCTTCGGATTCGCCACGGCGTTTTCGCAGACGTAACGCATGCCGTGCTCGAACACGCTGCCGCCACACTTCGGACACTTGCCGACCGGTGCCTGTCCCGTGAAATCGGGCGCTTCGCCGTCTTCGTCACCACTGTCCTGGCCGAAGTCGAACTCGAGCTTGTAGCCGGCTTCCGCGTCTTCCGTCAGCTTCAGGATCGCCGAGAACGGACGTCCCATCTTGCTGCGGAAGCCTGTGAGCGGACCGATCGTCTTGTTCCGCAGCAATTCTTCGACTTCCGGAATTTCAAACTGACGGCTGCCCGGAATCTTCGAGATAGAGAAGTTGCAGTTCGTGCACGCGAAACGGCGGTAGTTTTCCTTCACGACGCCGCCGCAATGCGGGCACGGCGTTTCCAGCGTGGCGTAATCCCCCGGAATCGTGTCGGAATCGTATTCTTTCGCGCGCTTGACGATGGTCTGCGTCATCTGCGCGATTTCATGCATGAACGCATCGCGCGTGAGGCCGCCGCGTTCGATCTGCGAGAGCTTCGCTTCCCATTCGCCGGTCAGCTCCGGCAACGTCAGTTCGTCGACGCCCAGGCCGCGCAGGAGCGTCATCAACTGGAACGCCTTCGCCGTGGGGTGCAGTTCGCGGCCTTCGCGTACCAGATACTTTTCCGTCAGCAGGCCTTCGATGATGGCCGCGCGCGTGGCCGGGGTGCCGAGACCCTTGCCCGCCATGGCCTCGCTCCACTCCTTTTCGTCGACGAGCTTGCCCGCGCCTTCCATGGCCGAGAGCAGCGTCGCTTCGCTGTAGCGCGCCGGTGGCTTGGTCTGCAAGCCGACGGCCTCGACCTTGTCGACGCCGACTTTCTCGTCCTTCGCAACCGGCACGAGGTTCGGGCTTTCGCCTTCCTTCGCGTCCTTGCTGTCGCTGGCCGCTTCCTTGCCGTAGATGGCGAGCCACCCGGCATTGACGAGTACCTTGCCTTCGGTCTTGAAGTGGTGGCCCACGACTTCCGTGATACGCGTCGTGACCTGATACTCGGCCGCCGGGAAGAACACCGCCAGGAAGCGCTTGACGACCAGGTCGTACAGCTTCTGTTCCGGCTCGGAAAGGTTTTTCGGCGCCTGCAGCGTCGGAATGATGGCGAAGTGATCGCTGATCTTGCTGTTGTCGAAGATCCGCTTGTTCGGCTTGACCCAGTCCTTGTTCAGGATCTGGTTCGCAAACTGGTGGTAATTGTTGCTGTCCTTGAGCACCTGGAGCGTTTCCTTGACGGTGCCCAGGTAATCTTCCGGCAGCGCACGCGCGTCGGTACGCGGATACGTCAGGACCTTGTGCTTTTCGTACAGCGCTTGCGCCAGCCCCAGCGTGTTCTTGGCCGAGAAGCCGAAACGGCTGTTGGCCTCCCGCTGCAGGCTCGTCAAGTCGAACAGCAGCGGCGAGAGCTGGCTCGTCGGCTTCGATTCTTCCGTGACGGTGCCCTGCTTGCCGCGTGCGGCGGCCACCACCGATTCGGCGGCCGCAAGGCTCCACAGGCGCGAATCGCGCTGCTCGGGGTCGAATTCGTTGCGCTTGAATTGCGGGTCGAACCAGCGGCCTTCGTAGAAGCCCGCCGCGCACACGAACTCCGCGCGCACTTCCCAGTAGTCGCGCGAGACGAACTTGCGGATCTTCTCTTCGCGCTCGACCACGATCGACAGCGTCGGCGTCTGCACCCGCCCGACGGTGGTCAGGAAGAAGCCGCCGCCCTTGCTGTTGAAGGCGGTCATTGCGCGCGTGCCGTTGATGCCGACGAGCCAGTCGGCCTCGGCGCGGCTGCGCGCGGCGTCGGACAACGGCAGCATGTCGGCGTCGCTGCGCAGGCGCGCGAAGCCGTCGCGGATTGACTGCGGTGTCATCGATTGCAGCCACAGACGCTTCACCGGCTGCTTCGCTTTCGCATGTTGCGCGATCAAGCGGAAAATCAGTTCCCCCTCGCGCCCCGCGTCACACGCGTTGATCAGGACTTCGACGTCCTTGCGTTTGATGAGTCGCGTCAACACTTTCAGACGCGACTCGCTTTTGGCGATCGGCTTGAGATCGAAATGCGGCGGAATCACCGGCAAATGCGCGAAGCTCCATTTGCCGCGTTTGACTTCATAGTCATCCGGGGCACCGATTTCGACGAGATGGCCGACGGCCGACGAAATGACGAAGTCGTCGTTCTCGAAATACTCGTCATGCTTCGTAAAGCCGCCCAACGCCCGCGCGATGTCATTCGCGACAGACGGTTTTTCGGCAATGATCAGAGCTTTTGACATGACGTTAGGTAATGAAGAGGGGAGGCCGCCAAGCGACGTTTCGTTGGCTTTATAACATACGTCCGGTCGGCACGGCCGACGGCGGGAGGCCAGAAGCGGCACATAATAAGCGCGTGTCCGGCAATCGGCAAGGTATGACGCGGCACTCCCGCCAGCCGGCCCGCCGGGGCCGGCGTTTGTTCGCAGTGCCTGCGTCGCGGCCGGCGGCGGGCGGTCAGACGGCGCTCAGGTAAGGGCGCAGTTCCGGCGCCTGCACCGCGCCGGTGCCAAGCGTGGCGCCGTCGAGCATGCGCTCCAGGATGCCGATCGTTGGCAGCAATGGGCCAAAAAATTGGGCCGTGTCCGGCGCGCTGTTGGCGTCCTGAACCAGCAGCGTCGGGAAATTCTCGATATCGAAGTCGCCGAGCCAGTCGGCATGCGTTTCGATGTCGACCCAGACGAAACACAGATGCGGCCGGCGGGCGGCGAGCGCGTCGAACGCTTCCCGATACTCGCGGCACGTACCGCACCAGGCGGCGCACAGGCATACGACCAGACGCGTGTCCGGACGGGCCAGCGAGGCTTGAAGCGCGGTACGGTCGGCGACGGGGTCGAATGCGGCCATGGAATGTCGTGTGATGTGAGGGGGCGGGCTCCGCAGGGCTAGACAATCCGCTGGTAACGTCCGCCGGGCAAGCGCGCTACCTGAGCGTCCAGCTCGAGCGACACCAGCCGTTGCTGCATGTCGGCGGCCGACATCGCGGTGCGCGTGCAGAGCGTGTCGATGCTGACGGGATCATACCCCAGCGCTTCGAGGACCGCATCGGCGCCGGCTGTGTCCTGCTGCGCGGCCGGCCTGGCAGGGGTATCCGGGGTGCCCGGTGGCCGAGGCGGGGTTGCCGGCCACCCCAGCGCTTCGAGAATGTCGTCGGGCGCGGCGGCCAGCGTGGCGCCGTCCCGGATCAGCGCATGGCAGCCGGCGCTTTGCGGCGCATGGATCGATCCGGGCAGGGCAAGCACGTCCCGGCCGAGTTCCGCGGCCAGGCGCGCCGTGATCAGCGAACCCGAGCATTGCGCCGCTTCAATGACCAGCGTCACGCGCCCGAGCGCGGCGATCAGCCGGTTGCGGCGCGGAAAGTGGTCGGGGCGCGGCGGCGTGCCGAGCGCAAATTCGGAAATGACCGCGCCGGCTTGCGAGATGCGCGCGGTCAGCGGTCCGTTGGATGGCGGATAGACGACATCCACGCCGGTGCCGACGACTGCCACGGTACCGCCGGGTGTGGCCAGACTGCCCTCGTGCGCGGCGGCGTCGATGCCGCGCGCAAGTCCCGACACGATCGTCAGCCCGCGCTCGCCGAGCGCTTGTGCGAACGCCGCCGCGTTGCGCGTGCCCTGCGGTGTCGCGCGCCGGCTGCCGACGATGGCGACCATGTCGCGCGCCAGCCGGGTCGTATCGCCGAGGCAATACAGGACCGGCGGCGGGTCCGGCAGCGCGAGCAATGCCGGGGGATACCCGCTGTCCGCGAGCGTCAGGACCGCGCATCCGGGCTGGGCGGCCCACGCTACGGTGCGGGTGATCTGGGCGACGGTTGCGGGCGTTGGCGGCGCAAGGATGCGCCGGGCGGCGGCTGCCGGCACCACGCGCGCCAGGACTTCGGCGGATTGGGCGAACACGCGGGCGGGAACGCCGAACGCGGCGAGCAGGCGGCGCACGGCTGCGGCGCCCAGTTCCGGCGTCAGCGTCAGCCGCAGCCAGTCGCGAATTTCGCCGGCGCTGGCCCGAACGCCTGCCGTAACGGCGTGGCTGGACAGCGCGGCCGGCGCGGCGATCTGCGCCGAAAGAGGCGCTGTGCTAAAATTTTTCATCATCCGGTAAGCATTGACCGGGGGGCCGAGCGGCGCCGCCAGCGAATTCGCGGGCGGCCCACCCGACGATTCTGCGGCGATCGCGCCGCACCCGCAATGCGGCATTGTCTAATTTTTGTCATGGCGTTACTGAACATCCTCCAATATCCCGATCCGCGTTTGCACAAGGTTGCCAAGCCGGTAGCCGAGGTCGACGATCGCATTCGCAAACTGGTCGCCGACATGGCTGAAACCATGTACGACGCGCCGGGCATCGGTTTGGCGGCCACGCAGGTCGACGTCCATGAGCAAGTCATCGTCATGGATCTGTCGGAGACGCGCGACGAACTGCGCGTTTTCATCAATCCGGAAATTCTCTGGCGCAGCGACGAACAAAAGACCTACGAAGAGGGCTGTCTGTCGGTGCCCGGCGTGTACGACGAAGTGCAGCGCGCCGAGCGCGTGCGCGTGCGTGCCCTCGATGAAAAGGGCGAACGCTTCGAAATTGATGCGGACGACCTGCTGGCGGTGTGCATCCAGCACGAAATGGACCACCTCAAGGGGCGCGTCTTCGTGGAATACCTGTCGCCGCTCAAGCGCAATCGCATCAAGCAGAAGATGAAGAAGCTGGAGCGTCAGCCGGCCTGATGCCGACGTCCCCCATGGCATCTTCCCGTTCGCGCACCGCCGTCTGGCTAAGCGCGGCGCTGCTGCTGACCTTCCTCGTCACCGGCCTGTTCGGACGTGATCCGTGGAAGGCGGATGAACCCTATTCCGTCGGCATGGTCCTCAACTTCTTCCGAGGCGCCGATTTGATCGTGCCGCATGTCGCGGCCGATCCGTTCGTCGAGAAGCCGCCGGTCATGTACTGGAGCGGTGCGATCCTCGCACGGCTGACGCACCCCTTGCTGCCTGTGTTCGAAGGCGCCCAACTTGCGGTGCTGGCCTGGCTGCTGCTGGCGGCCTGGGCCGCCGGGCGCACCGCACAACGGCTCTACGGCGGCGGCTTCGGCTGGCTGGCGGCCGTCCTGATGGTCGGCAGCTTCGGCGCCATTGAGAACGTTCACAAGCTAACGGCGGACATTCCGCAACTGGCCGGCGCGGCGCTCGCGCTCGCGGCACTTGTGCGGCTGGCCGAACCCGGGGCGTCGCCGCGGCGCTGGGGGCTGCTGCTGGGGACCGGCGCAGGCCTCGCGTTCCTGAGCAAGGGCCTGCTGGTGCCGGGCGTGCTGGCGCTCACGAGCCTTGTCGTGATCGTATTGCCGGCCTACCGGCAGCGGCGTCATGCGGCGGCGCTGGGCTGGGCTTTTGCGGCAGCGCTCCCGTGGGTGCTGATCTGGCCGTGGCTGTTCTGGCAAGCGTCGCATCCACTCTTCATCGAATGGTTCTGGGACAACAATTTCGGCCGCTTTTTCGGCTTCGTCAATCTGGGCGGTGGGCGCACGTCGTACTTGAGCGACGTCGGTTCGCTGGTAGGCCTGACCTTCCCGGCAGGATGGCTGGCGGTGGGCGCGCTGGTGGCGCAACTGCGCCAGGGCGGGCTGCGCGAACTGTGTGCCGAGCGCCCTGCCATCGTGATGCTGTGGATCTACGCGGTCCTGTTCGTGGCCACGCTCACAAGTTCGTCGTCGATTCGCGATATCTATATGTTGCCGATCTTCCCCGCGCTGGGGCTGCTTGGGGCGGGCGTGCGCTTGCCGACCTGGCTCGAGAAGGTCTGGGCCGGCGCCGCGATCGTACTGCTGAGCTTGCCGGGTCTCTGGGCCTGGGTGCGCTGGGGCCTCATGATCGCCGGCCAAGGCCACGTTGGCGCGGGTCCGCTGGGTAAATGGCTGCCGCTCGACTATCCGCTCGAATTTCATCCCGCGCTTGTCGCCGGCGCCGTGGTCGTCAGCGGGCTATGGATCGCCGCCATCGTTCACCGGCGCGCGCTCGGGGCGCTGATGCTGGGATTTGCGGGGCTGATGTTCGTGTGGGGCACCCTGTCGACGCTGCTGCTGCCGTGGGTCAACGCCGCACGCGGTTACAGCGTGCCATTCCACGCCATGCGGGCGGCGCTGCCGCCCCACGGCTGCGTTGCGGAATTCAACGTCGGGGAGTCAGAGCGCGCCATGCTCGATTACTACGCCGATGTCCGTCCGGTCAGGCTGGCGAGTGCCGACACACCGACCGAATGCCGCACCCTGATCGTGCTCGACAAGGCCGCCCGCCGCATCGCACCGCCTGAGGGTTGGGCTCAAGTGTGGGAGGGCGGCCGGCCCGCCGACAACAACGAACGGTTCCGGGTGTTTGTCCGCCCGTGATCGCGGCGATCGGCCCTTTCCGGCGGTCATCGTGCCGTGTGGGGAATCCCGGCCGCCAACCGCCCATCAGGAATCAGATATGAGTCTACGAATCGTATTTGCCGGTACGCCGGAGTTTGCGCAGGCGGCGCTGGCCGCCGTTGATGCCGCCGGGTTTTCGGTTGAGTTGGTGCTTACTCAGCCAGACAGGCCCGCTGGTCGCGGAATGAAGTTGCAGGCAAGCCCGGTGAAACAGTATGCCCAGGCGCATGGCATGGCGGTGGCGCAGCCACCGTCGCTGCGCCGGGACGGCAAGTATCCTGTTGAAGCCGCCGCTGCGCTCGATCAACTGCGCGCTTTTGCGCCGGACGTCATGGTCGTGGCGGCATACGGGTTGATCCTGCCGCAAGAGGTGCTCGATCTGCCGCGTCACGGGTGTCTCAATATCCATGCGTCGTTGCTGCCGCGCTGGCGCGGCGCCGCGCCGATTCATCGCGCGATCGAAGCCGGCGACGCGCAGACTGGCATCACCCTCATGCAGATGGACGCCGGCCTCGACACCGGTGCCATGATCGTGCGCGAGGCGGAGCCGATTCGCGACGACGACACGACGGCGACGTTGCACGACCGCATGGCGGCGCTGGGCGGGCGCATGGTGGTCGACGCGCTGCGGCAATTGGCGCGCGAGGGGCATTTGCCCGCGACGCCGCAGCCGCAGGAAGGCGTCACCTATGCGGCGAAGATCGCCAAGCAGGAGGCTGCACTCGACTGGCGCCGGCCGGCGGCGGCGCTGTCGCGTCAGGTGCGCGCATTCGATCCGTTTCCCGGCGCACTCGGCACTTTGCGCGACACGCCCGTCAAGCTCTGGCGCGCGACCCCGGTCGCGACGCCGTCGGCCGCGGCGCCGGGTACCGTGCTTTCGGTCGATCCGGATGCGCTCACCATCGCTTGCGGCGAGGGGGCGCTGCGCGTCACCGAATGTCAGAAGCCTGGCGGCAAACGGCTGCCGGTGCGCGAGTTTCTGGCGGGCTTCCCGGTACAGCCGGGCGAGGTCTTCACCGTCAGTTGAATTTTTGCCTGCCGCCCGCATCTAAGCAAGCGACCTAAACAAGGAGAACGCCATGTTCAACTGGATGAAGACCACCCTGCTGATGGCGGCCATCACCGCGCTGTTCATGGTGGTGGGCGGCATGATCGGCGGCCAGAAAGGCATGATGCTCGCGCTGTTGTTCGCGCTGGGCATGAATTTCTTTTCCTACTGGTTCTCGGACAAGATGGTCCTGCGCATGTACAACGCGCAGGAAGTCGACGAATCAAGCGCCCCGCAGTTCTATAACGCAGTGCGTGACCTGGCGCAGCGCGCCAACCTGCCGATGCCGAAGGTGTACCTCATCAACGAGGATGCCCCGAACGCTTTTGCGACCGGCCGTAACCCGGAGAACGCCGCCGTGGCCGCCACGACGGGCATTCTGCGTGTGCTCTCGGAGCGTGAACTGCGCGGCGTCATGGCGCACGAACTGGCGCACGTGAAGCATCGCGACATCCTGATTTCGACGATTTCGGCGACCATGGCCGGCGCCATTTCCGCGTTGGCCAACTTCGCGATGTTCTTTGGCGGACGCGACGAAAACGGCCGCCCGGCCAATCCGATCGCGAGCATCGCCGTTGCCATCCTCGCGCCGATCGCGGCGTCGCTGATCCAGATGGCCATCTCGCGCGCGCGCGAATTCGAAGCCGATCGGGGCGGTGCCGAGATTTCGGGCGATCCCCAGGCCCTCGCGATGGCACTCGACAAGATTCATCGCTTCGCGCAGGGCATCCCGTTCGAGGCGGCCGAAGCGCATCCGGCGACTGCGCAAATGATGATCATGAACCCGCTGTCGGGCGGCGCGATCGCCAACCTGTTCTCGACGCATCCGGCAACTGAGGAACGTATCGCCCGCCTGATGGAAATGGCGCGCACGGGACACTACCCGGCTTGACGCCCACGGCCGCCTGCCGGCCCTGGCGGGCAGTCTGCGCCTTGGTTGCCGTCCGTGTTGTCATTCCTGTTGTCACCCCTTTTGTCACCCCTTTTGTCACCCCTTTTGCCGGGGAGGGGCCGCCGGTCTGATATTCTGTCGGACGACAGCTGTCCTGAATCCGATTTATCCATGCCCGCCGTCTTGCGGGCATTTGTTTTTGGTAATCCGATGTCTCAACCCGCCCTACCTCCGGAATCCTTGGCGTTTGCGCTGCAGCGCGCGGCGCAGGCGCTCGAAG
Organism: Pandoraea terrae; assembly: GCF_902459695.1. Lineage (GTDB taxonomy): Bacteria > Pseudomonadota > Gammaproteobacteria > Burkholderiales > Burkholderiaceae > Pandoraea > Pandoraea terrae. The sequence continues at coordinate 159,055 of NZ_CABPRZ010000004.1, read as the reverse complement.
CCGTGCAGAATGGCACCGCCTTGCCGGCCGCGCTGACGCAGGCCACGCAATCGGCGCCGGCCGGCATCCGGCCTGCCGCGCAGGACCTCGCTTACCGGGCGGTGCGCAGGCTCGGCAGCAGCCGCGCGCTGCTGGCCATTCTGGTCAAGCCTGCGCTGCAGGCGCGGGTGCGCGACATCCTGCTGTGCGCGCTGGCGCTGCTGCAGGATCCGCCCGAGAACGCGGCCTACACCGACTTCACCGTGGTCGATCAGGCGGTCGAAGCCGTCGGCGCCCAGCGCCGGACGGCGGCGGCGAAAGGGCTGGCCAACGCGGTACTGCGCCGCTTCCTGCGTGAGCGTGACGCCCTGCTCGCGGAAGTCGCGCAACAGCCCGAAGCCCGCTGGAACTACCCGGCCTGGTGGATCGACGCAGTGCGCACCGCATGGCCCGAGTCGTGGGAAACGCTGCTCGAGGCCGGCGACACGCGCGGCCCGCTCACGCTGCGCGTCAACACGCGCCGCCTGGCCGTGGACGGCATGCTGAAATTGCTGACGGAAGCCGGCATGGCCGCTGAAGTCGTCGGCCCGGCGGCGCTTCGGCTCGCGGCGGCCGTGTCGGTCGAGCGCCTGCCCGGTTTCGCGGAAGGACTTGTCTCGGTGCAGGATGCCGGCGCCCAACTGGCGGCACCGCTGCTGGGCGTGACCGACGGCATGCGCGTGCTCGATGCCTGCGCAGCCCCGGGCGGCAAAACTGGGCATCTTCTGGAATTGGCGGACATCGACCTGCTGGCGCTTGAGAGCGATCGCACGCGTGTGCCGCGCATCCACGAAAACCTCGAACGGCTCGGATTGACCGCGAAGGTCAAGATTGGCGACGCTGGCAATCCGGACAAGTGGTGGGACGGCGAACCGTTCGACCGGATCCTGGCCGACGTGCCGTGTTCGGCGGCGGGAATCGTCCGTCGGCACCCCGACATTCGCTGGCTGCGCCGCGCGCAGGACATCCCGGCCCTGGTCGGCGAGCAGCAGCGCATCCTTGCGGCGCTGTGGCGTACCCTCGCGCCGGGCGGGGAACTGCTGTACGCCACCTGTTCGATCTTTCCCGCAGAAAATGAAGCGCAAGCGCAATGGTTTGAACGCGCTTGTCCAGATGCGGTACGATTGGAAGCTCCGGGGCAATTACTGATGACCCCCGGCGGCGCTCATGACGGCTTCTTTTACGCTCGCTTCCAGAAACGGTGACACGACGACAACGGCTCCTGGCCTGGCTGCTGCCGCTGCTGACAGCGCTTGCGCTGTGTTTCGCAGGCACAGCGCGCGCCGACAATGAAATCCAGGTGCGCGAAGCGCGGCTCGAGGCCGTCGATAGCGGCTGGACGCTTGACGCGCGCTTTGCATTCGACTTGAACAGCAGTCTCGAGGAGGCCGTCAACCGGGGCATTTCGCTTTATTTCACGACCGACTTCGAACTCACGCGCTCGCGCTGGTACTGGTTCGACGAAAAGGTCGTTGCCACGTCGCAGAGTGTGCGGCTGTGGTTCCAGCCGCTGACACGTCAATATCGTGTGTCGACCAACGGCGGACTGCAACTGGGCTTCGCCTCGCTGCGCGAAGCCATGGCGCTGGTGCGCAATGTGAGCGGCTGGCGCGTCATCGACAAGAACACCGTCAAACCGGGCACGATGTACCAGGCATCCGTGCGCATGCGTCTGGACAACGCCCTGATGCCGAAGCCGTTCCAGATCGACGCGGTCAACAATCGCGACTGGAACATGAGTTCCGACTGGACCCGCTTCCTGTTCACGCCGGGCAACTCGCCCAGCGCGGCGCTTGCGACCAACGTCCCGCTGGCCTTCAATACGGCCGCGCCTTCGGTGGGGGGCGAACGTGTCAAATAGCAATGGCTTGCTCAAGCGCATCGTCATGCGCACGCTGATCGTCACCATGGCGCTGGTCGCCGTGGGATTGTTCGGCCTGTTGGCGATCGCCAGTGCCAACACCGAATTCTTTGACCGCTATTACTCACTGCTGTATACGGCCAACATCGCTGTCGCGTTGATCTTCGTGTTCATCGTCGGCGGACTGGTGTGGATCATTCTCGTGCGGCTGCGCCAACGCAGGTTCGGCACGCGCCTGCTCGCGAAACTGGCGGTATTCTTTGCACTGGTCGGCGTGCTTCCCGGCGGCATCATTTATCTGGTGTCGTTGCAATTCGTGTCGCGCAGCATCGAGTCCTGGTTTGACGTGCGCGTCGACACGGCGCTCGATTCCGGGCTGGAGCTGGGCCGCGCCGTGCTCAACAACGGGCTGGTGGACCTTGCGGCGAAGGCGCAGCTGGTCGCCGACAATCTGGCGTCGAGCGGCGACAAGGGCGCGACACTGACGCTGATCCGCATGCGCGACCAGTTCAACCTGCAGGATGCGACCGTGGTGGATGGCAACGGCCGCATACAGGCGTCCGCATCCGCCAATTTCAAGGCGCTCGTGCCCGATCTGCCGACGGCGCTGATGCTGCGTCAGGCGCGTGCGCAGCCGCGCGGCTACACGGCGATCGAGGGCGGCGGCGAGAGCTACGACCGGCACACCGTGGAGGATCAGCTGCGCTGGCGTGTCGTGATGCGGATTCCGTCCAGCTACACGTCGAGCCTGCAAGATGACGAGCGCTTCCTGCAAGTGACGCAACGGGTGCCGAACAATCTGGCGCAAAATGCGGAGGCGGTGCAAAGCGCGTATCGTGAGTACCAGGAAAAGGCGCTGGGACGCACGGGCTTGCGCAAGATGTATATCGGCACGCTGACCTTGTCGCTGTTTCTCGCGACGTTCGTGGCGATGATGCTGGCGCTTGCGCTGGGCAACCAGCTCGCGCGTCCGCTGTTCCTGCTCGCGCAAGGGACACAGGAAGTGGCTGCCGGCGACTTGTCGCCGAAGGGCGAAGTGCGCACCAATGACGAACTGGGTTTCCTCACGCAGGCATTCAACGCGATGACGCGGCAGTTGTCAGACGCGCGCGCGACCGTGGAGCGCAACCGGATTGCGCTGGAAAGCTCGAAGGCACACCTGGAAAGTATTCTGTCGAACCTCACGGCCGGCGTGTTCGTGTTCGATCGCGAGTTTCGTTTGACGACCGCCAACGCCGGTGCGGAACGCATTTTCAAGCAGAGTTTCCAGGGCGAACTCAATCGTGCGCCGTCGCACATTCCGGCGCTGGTCGAGTTCGGCGAGACATTGCGCAAGACATTCGCCGCGCGCGAGGCGAACAACGAGCCGGGCCCGGGGCATTGGCAGCAACAGATCGGCTTGACACTGCCGGAAGAAACTGACGCGGTGACGCTGCTCGTGCGCGGCACGCGCCTGCCCGAGCCGCTGGCTTCGGCTGGGGAGGTGGCCGGCGCAGCGGGTGCGGGCGGCGGATATGTGGTCGTGTTTGACGACATCAGCGACGTGATTTCCGCGCAGCGCTCGGTGGCGTGGGCCGAAGTGGCGCGGCGTCTGGCGCACGAAATCAAGAATCCGTTGACGCCGATCCAGTTGTCGGCGGAACGTCTACAGATGAAACTCGCAGACAAACTGCCGCCGGCCGACGCGGAAGTCCTCAAGCGCGGCGCCACGACAATCGTCAATCAGGTCGCTGCGATGAAGCGCATGGTCGACGAATTCCGCGATTACGCGCGTCTGCCGCCGGCGGTCATGCAGCCGCTGCAATTGAATGACTTGATCGGAGAGGTCCTGACGCTGTACGGTGTGGATGAAGGGCGTGGCGCGATCCATCCGGCGCTGGCTGTGGAACTGCCTGAGATTCGCGGCGATTCAACGCAATTGCGTCAGGTGATCCACAATCTGCTGCAGAATGCGCAAGATGCGGTGGGGTCTGCCGATAACCCTCTTATCACGGTGGAAACGAAGACAGTAGAATACGCGGGAACGGAAGCCAAATCGGGTGAGTCCAGGCGCACTGCGGTGCGACTGACCATCACGGACAACGGGCCCGGCTTTCCCGCCCGAATCCTGACCCGGGCGTTCGAACCCTACGTGACGACCAAGTCGAAGGGCACCGGGCTCGGGCTCGCCATGGTCAAGAAGATCATCGACGAACACGAGGCGCGCATCGACATTCGAAACCGCGCCCTGCCGGAAGGCGAGGGCAGCGGCGGGGCACAGATTTCGATTTTATTTACTCAATTGGCTGACGATCAGGAACTGCCGCGCGTCAAGCCGGCGGAACACACGAAGGTAGCGTAAATGGCAACCATTTTGGTGGTGGATGACGAAATGGGAATCCGGGAGCTGCTCTCGGAGATTCTCAGCGACGAAGGGCATGTCGTCGAGGTGGCGGAAAACGCGCAGGAGGCGCGCGCATATCGTGCGCGGCTCACGCCGGATCTCGTGCTGCTCGATATCTGGATGCCCGATACGGACGGCGTGACCTTGCTCAAGGAATGGGCGGCGCAAGGGCTGCTCACCATGCCCGTCATCATGATGTCGGGCCATGCCACGATCGATACCGCGGTCGAGGCAACCAAGATCGGCGCGCTCAATTTTCTCGAGAAGCCGATCGCGTTGCAAAAATTGCTGCAGGCGGTCGAGCAAGGGCTCATGCGCGGCAAGCGCGAGGGCCAGCCGGCACCGGCGAGCTTCGATGCCGACGAAGACGGTGGCGAACTCGGCGTGTTTGGCGAGAGCGAGGCGCGCGTGGCGCCGGCGGCCATCAACGGCATGAACGCCGGGCTCGGCGCGGAAAACGATCTGGCGGCGTCGATGCCGTCCGGTGCGCCGTCGGCGGATATTTCGTTCGACGTGCCCCTGCGCGAAGCGCGGGACGCGTTCGAGCGCGCCTACTTCGCCTATCACCTCGCGAAAGAGCACGGCAGCATGACGCGGGTGGCGGAAAAGACCGGGCTCGAGCGCACCCATCTGTACCGCAAGCTCAAGCAGTTGGGCGTGGAGTTGAGCAAGAGCAAGACGTAACGCCAAACGCGCGCTGCGAACGGGCTTCCCGCGGAATTTTTACGAAGGGGCTTGCAGCGTGCGGGGGATTTGCATATAATCGCTGTCTCTTGGCCCGGTAGCTCAGTTGGTAGAGCAGCGGATTGAAAATCCGTGTGTCGTTGGTTCGATTCCGACCCAGGCCACCAAATTCGAAGGGCTTGCGCCATCCGCAAGCCCTTTTTGCGTTTGACGGAAAATATGCCCGATGTCGGGTATAACATTTCGTTGATATCGCGTGATTCGATGCACGCGGGCCGCCCTGCATCCGCTGAGGCCTTCGCCGTGCCGGCGCCCTCGCCGAGGGCCGTTGCTAGCGCTTGCTTGATCATGACACCAGCCACCGACACCGCATTGGTCCTGTTCTCGGGTGGACAGGATTCGACCACTTGCCTCGCATGGGCATTGTCGCGCTATTCGCGCGTCGAGACCCTGGGTTTCGACTACGGCCAGCGCCATCGTATCGAGTTGGAGTGCCGCACCGATGTGCTGGCGAAGTTGCGGGAGCGCTTCGGGCAGTGGCGGGACCGGCTTGGCGAAGATCATATGGTTGACCTGTCGATCCTGGGCCAGATCAGCGACACGGCGCTCACGCGTGAGGTCTCGATCGCGATGGAAGCGGACCGGTTGCCGAACACGTTCGTGCCGGGCCGCAATTTGCTGTTCATGACGATCGGCGCGACCATTGCCTACCGCCGCGGCTTGCGCGTGCTTGTGGGCGGGATGTGCGAAACGGACTTTTCGGGCTATCCCGACTGCCGCGACGACACGATGAAGGCGCTTCAGGTCGCGCTCAACCTCGGCATGGACAGCCGCTTCGTGGTGGAAACGCCCCTGATGTGGATCGACAAGGCGAACACGTGGGCGATGGCGCAGGATCTTGGCGGCGACGCGCTGGTCGAACTCATACGTGAAGACACGCATACCTGCTATCTCGGCGAGCGCAGCGTCCTGCACGCGTGGGGCTACGGGTGTGGCGAATGCCCGGCGTGCCAGTTGCGTCGGCGCGGTTTCGAGGCATGGCGCGCCGGCACGACGGTCGCCGAATTCATGGCGTCCCCGGCGCTGGCCGGCAAAGACGCCGACGACAATGCAGGCAAAAGCGGCAAGGCAAAGTAAATGACGTACGCGGTCAAGGAAATCTTCTACACGTTGCAGGGCGAGGGCGCGAACGCCGGGCGTCCGGCCGTGTTCTGCCGTTTCGCGGGCTGCAACCTGTGGACCGGGCGTGAAGAGGACCGTGCCGAGGCCGTGTGCCAGTTCTGCGATACGGACTTCGTCGGCATGGACGGCGAGAACGGCGGAAAATTCCGCACGCCCGGCGCCCTCGTGGCGCAGATCGTGGCGTTGTGGCCCGAAGGCGATCGCGCGCACCGTTTTGTCGTGTGCACGGGCGGTGAGCCGCTGCTGCAACTCGACCCGGCGCTCATCGATGCGCTGCACGCCGAAGGCTTTACGATCGCCGTGGAAACGAACGGCACCCAGCCGGTGCCCGACGGCATTGATTGGGTCTGCGTGAGTCCCAAGGCGGATGCGCCGCTCGTCGTCACACGCGGCGACGAACTGAAAGTGGTGGTACCGCAGGACCGTCAGCGGCTGGCCGATTATGAGGCGCTCGATTTCAAGCACTTCTACCTGCAGCCGATGGACGGACCGTTGCGCGACACGAATACGCGTCTCGCGATCGATTATTGCAAGTCGCATCCGCGCTGGTCGCTGTCGATGCAGACGCATAAATATCTGAATATTCCCTGAGCTGGCCGTGATTACGATTACCCGGAAACTCGAATTCGATGCGGGACACCGCATCCCCGACCACCGCAGCCAGTGCCGCAACCTGCATGGGCACCGCTACGTGCTCGAGATCACGCTGACAGGCGAGGTGAGCCGCCAGGCGGGCGCATCGGACAATGGCATGGTGATGGACTTCGCCGATGTCAAGGCGCTCGCCAACGAGCATCTGGTGTCGGTGTGGGATCACGCGTTCATCGTTTATGAAGGCGACGCGGCGGTGCGCGATTTTCTGGCGTCGCTGCCGGACCACAAGACGGTCGTGCTGGACCGCGTGCCGACCGTCGAGAATCTGGCGGCCGTAGCATTCGACAAGCTCGCCGCCGTGTTTGATGCCCACTACGGGCGCGATTTGCGGCTCATGCGCTTGCGCCTGTATGAAACGCCCAACTGCTGGGCCGAAGTCACCGCCTGAACTCCCGCCGGGGCCGCCAACCTGGCGCCCCCGCGTCATTGGCCTGCCGGTTCCACGGAGCTGGCGCCGTCCCCGACCTCCCTGGCCTCGGCAACCGGCGCGAACGCGCGTTATGATGCGGTTTCCGCACAGGTGCTCCGGGGGACCTTCCGCATGAAATCGCTTTTGCGCGGCGCGCTCGCCGCTTTGATGCTCGTCAGCTTCGCCCTGGCGGCCGCGCCCGCGTTCGCGCGCGACAAGGTCGTCTACCATATCAACGACGCAGAGCACCAGGCGCTGGCCGGGCTGCGCAACGTTCGCAATCAGCTCGATACCGTGCCCGATACCGATATCGTGGTCGTCGCGCATGCGCAAGGCGTCGATTTTCTGATGGAAAGCTACAAGGACGCCGCGACCGTCGGGCCGCTCGTCTCGGCCCTGCATGCGCGCGGCGTAAAGTTCGAAGTCTGCGAAATCACGCTCAAGCAACGCAATCTCAAGAAGGAGCAGTTCGTGCTCGACGCGGATTTCACGCCGTCGGGCGTCGTGGAACTGACGCGCCTGCAGCAGAAGGGTTACGCATACATCAAGCCGTAAGCGAAGCGCAGCCGGCGTTTTGTCACGCCGCGCTGCGAATTTCATCCCGAATTGCAACGCTTTTGTCGCGAGGTCTGCCATGAGTACGCTCAGCAATTCCCTGAAACCTCGTCTGGCGGCACGTGAGCCGCTGTACGGCTGCTGGCTCACGCTCGGGAGCCCCGCGCTGGCGGAAGCCCTTTGCCATGCGGGCTTCGACTGGCTGCTCATCGACATGGAACACGCCGTGAACCACGGCCGTGATGTGCAGGACCAGTTGCAGGCGATTGCCGCGTCGCATATGCCGGTGGAGCCGATCGTGCGGCTGCCGGGCAACGCGCCGTGGTTCGTCAAGGCTGCGCTCGACGCCGGCGTGCGCACGCTCATGTTTCCGATGATCGAGACGGCCGAGGACGCGGCGGCCGCGGTGCGCAGCACGCGCTTCCCCGCGCCGGATGCCCCCGACGGCACGCGCGGCGTCGCCGGCATGACCCGCGCCGGGGGCTTCGGCAATCGACCCGACTATGTCCGCACGGCCAACGCGCAGGTCGCGGTGCTCGCGCAGATCGAATCGCGCCGGGGGCTGGAGAATGTCGACGCCATCGTGGCGACGCCGGGGGTTGACGGCCTGTTCATCGGCCCGGGCGATTTGGCGGCGAATCTTGGGCATCTGGGCGACTCGCGCTCGCCCGACGTGCAGGAGGCCATCGAACGGATTGCGCGCGCGGCGGAGGTGGCGGGCAAGACGTGCGGGATCTTTGTCACCGATGCCACGGCCGGCAAGGCGTCTCGGGCGCAGGGGATCAACATGATTGCCCTGTCGGCCGAAGTGATGCTGCTGCTGCGCGCGGCGCGTCAGGCATTGCAGGACGTGCGGAACTGAGCCGGCGGGCGGCCGGCTTTTGGCGCACAATGAAGGAAAGCGCCCGGTGGAGGAGCCCCCATGGATGCCCGACATGCCCGATGTATTGCACGCGCGATCGCCGCGAGCGCGTTTGTGAGCTGGGTCGCCATGACCGGCACCGGCTGCGCCGCTTATGCGGCCAATGCGGCGCCGGCGCAGGGGTTGACCGATCAGGCAGTCAAGCACTACGAGACCGGCCAGCAGGACAAGGCGCTCGCGCTGTTCAAGCAGGCGGCTGAGCAGGGCAACCGGTTGGCCCAGTTCGACTACGCGATGATGCTGCTCAATGGCGAGGGCGGGGCGGCTTCCCCTCAGGAAGCGCTGCAATGGCTCAAGCGCGCGGCCGAGGCGGGGATGAGCCAGGCGCAATACGTCTACGGCAAGATGTTCGACGACGGCTACGTCGTCGGCAAGTCGATCCCCGATGCGAACCGCTGGTATGAGAAGGCGGCGAAGCAGGGACACACGCAGGCGCAGGCGGCAATCGCCAACGAATACTTCATCGGCCGGGGCGTGCCGCGCGATTACCGGATTGCGTTCGAGTGGTACGCAAAAGCCGCGCAGGGCGGCGATCTGCCGTCGCAATACATCGTGGCGAGTTACTACGAGCGCGGCTACGGCGTAGTGACGCCCGATCTGGATCAGGCGCGCGTCTGGTATGCCCGGGCGGCGGCGCAAGGCGATGTCGCAGCGCGCGGCAAGCTCGATGCGCTTAATCGGCAGCGGGCGTCGGGCAATGGCGCCGCGGCGCCGGCGCCAGGACGCTGAACCTGCCGAATTCTCCGCCGCTGTCTCCTGCGTCGCGATCCCGCCGGCTGCGCGTTGCGCGCGGCCCGGACGACGCGCGCCGGACACGGGAAAGTACCTAAAGCCCGGCGGCGCCAAACGCGTTGCCGGGATTGCCGCTCGTCCTTGCCATAAGTACATTTGCGGTACACGGCGGCTGTCAGACCTGATCGGCGCATGAGCGAAATCTGTAAGTCGCCAACGCCGCACCCTGAATAAATCCTGCGTGAAGCAACGCACCGCCGAGTGCGGAAAGCATGCATAGCGTTTTCCGCATCCGGCCTCATGGATTCATGTGACGCGCATTGGGAGAGTCAGGATGAGCATTGAGGCGTTTGGTGGAACGCTCCGCCCGCAAGGCCTTTGGCAGGGGGAAACCGTTGTGCAGGAAGCGTCGCACGCCGAGTCGGCGCCGCGTGTGGCAGCCGGGGACGAGCGGGGTACCGTGGGCCCGGATACCGACGCCGACACCGGGCCGAGCGCGGTGCCGGACGCGGGGACGTCACAAATGATTGCATGGGCGCAAGCGCGTACGAAGCGGGACCTTCCAGGCGGCTCTGGCGCTGCCGACATGGTCCGCCGCGTCGCAGGACACCCAATGGTGCCAGGCTTTCTCGGCACTTCGGCCGCAGGCCGGCGAATGGCCGATGTTGTCGCGGCGCAAACGGCACGTGAAGCCGATCACTTGGCTTTGCGCGCCATGTTCCGACAAGTGCCCGACGTCCGCGAGCATTTCCGCAGGCAGCTCAGCGCCGACCTGGCGCGACGCGCCCATATGACGGGTGCCAGCTTCGATTCCGACGCGATATTCCTCAATCGCTTCAAGTTTTTTCGCCGTGTTTGGCGAAGCGAGCTCGGCGCCTACATGGACGAGCGGCACGGCATCACGACTTCCATCAACTTGACCGACTTGGCCATGGCCATGAGTTCGGATCCGGGCGCCGTGCCGGCCGCGGCCACGATGGAATACGGCTTGTACCGCCGAAATACGGGCGCGAAAAGCTATTTTTCCGATGAAGAAGTCCAAGGGCTGTCGGCAAGCGATGCCATGAAACTTATTTGCGAACAAAATTATAAGGAATCCTATAGAAATGCCGTGGCCGATGTTTGGGAGTCGGTTGAGTCGGGGCGCTTCGACAAGCGCGCCGAGATCGTCGAGCGTCTGGCGCGAATGGCGCTAAACGAAGCCAAACTGCAATACGAGGCGGGGCAAATTTCTGTCGATGGCCTCCGGTTGGCGCAGGTGGTGCTTCAGGACCGCGATGCACAAAGCCGTGCGCAAAGCGACGCCAATGTGGACGGCATCGACACTTATCTGCTCGAGTATGCCCTGCCGGATGCCAGTGTCTTCGAGGCCGCCGCCACGTTCATCATCTCGGCGCCGCCATTCGGCGAAAGCTTGCGAGGTGGCCGCACGCTCGTGTACATGGTCGGAAGTCCCACACCCTTTCGCGAGTACGCATCGTTGGACATTCTGATGGAAACGCTATTGCCGTCGGACGCCGGGCAGGCGTATCGGGCATGGCGTGATCGGTTGCCCTTGCGTGCGCACGAGCGGGAGCAACAGCCTTTTCTCTTGAAGAAAGTCGAAGCGGACATCGTGTCCGCCATGGTGGCCGCGACGCTTGAAACGATCGACGACGACATCGTATTCGCGGGGCCCCAACGTGCCGTTGCGCAGCGCATGGGCGATTGGCGGCGCTGGTGGGCAGGGGCGACAGGCTATCAGTTGGGGCGAGGGCTGGAATCGGCGCCCTCCGATGTCACGGAAGGTGGATATCTCGGTGCTTCCGAGCGGCTGCATGTACCGCTTCAATCCGTGTACGGGCTTACGTCATTGACTGAGGCGCGAGGGCGGATTTCGGCGGCCATGCCCGATCTCGTGGGCGAGGCGTCGAAATATGCCAGGTTGTTGCTGACAGACCGGTTCAACCTGACGCTCTCACCGGACGAGACGTGGTTCAACACATTCCGCCCAACGCAGGACGTGCTCGCCGCCGCCATCGGCGGCGTCCATCGGATTCCCGGCAATCAGCTCGAATCATCGATGACGTTGACGGATATGGTCGTCCGGGAAGTGACCGGGCAACCCGTCGACATTGGCGCCGTCAGTTTGACCTCGGGCATTTATACGGAGGGAATCGGGGCTGCCCTGTTCTGCGAGCGCAACGCTGCGGGTCTGAAGCCGCTCGACTTCCAGCGTGCGATCGACATCGATACTTTTCGCACAACATTTCTCGTGAGAGTCGAAGCGTTCTGGCGGCAACATGCCGGCGACATTCGCCGGGTTCTCCAGAGCACGTATATCGTCGACGCTTTCCTGCATCACAAGAGCGGCACGATCTCCGATCGCGGCGCGGCATTGGCTCGGCGCGTCACGGGGCGAAACGACGCGATGCATTTGACGCTTCATGATATTTCCGACACGGAACCGGCGCCGGTCAGGGACGCGCGTCTGTCGTGGCTGGCGATCGGCGGCCATGTGTCGAACATGTTGCTGATCGCAGGCGAAGCCGGCGAGCCCATGCTGCTTTATGCTCCCCTGAGTAACCCGGCCGGGCTTTACGAGTTTGCCGATGTACGCCAACGCGACGCGTGGGTTTGCGCCCAGGTTTCGGATCCTGAAAAGCGCCGCGTGTTTGCGGGGGCTTTTTCGGGTGCGGCGCATAGGAAGGAAGCCGTTCAGGATCTGAATGCCATTTTCGATGCCCTGACCGCCGGATCACGGCGGGCGGTGGATGTGGTGAAGTCCGGTATGACTGTGGAAGGGGACCCCTTCGATGCGATGGCCGCGCAAATGAAAGCAAATCTCGATGCCGGCGCGGGCGAGCTTGTGAGCGTGGGATCGCCGGCGATGGTCAGTCTGCTCACCGCACTTCGATGGATCAACGACGTGTTCGGCATCGCGTCCATCGCCGTGCCGGCATATACACCGGTGAGTTTCGGGCTGGCGGGGCTCGAATTCTCGCTGGGACTGTTGTACAAGGACTCACGCGATCCCGGGCTTCGCGAAAATGCCCTTACGGCGCTGTACGACGCGTTCGCCACCGTGATCGGGGTTTCGGTCGCGGGCATGGCGCGTTGCACGCATGGCGCATGGCGATCCTATTACGTGGACCACCTGGCCCCCTATGAATGCAGCGTGGCGGTGAGCGGGATGGAGCAAGTCGGCCCCAATCTTTATCGGTACCGCGGACACTTTTACGCAAAGGCGGGAGATTCGCTCTACGGTGTTGATTACGACGTGAAGGAGCAGACATGGCGCCTGTCAGACCCCAGCAACAAGCTGCCCGACGGCAAGCCGTTGCGTCAGAACGGAATTTGGAAATGGGAACTGCGCAGGGACGACGCCGTGGTACGAGAGGTTGTCGACGAGCTGTTCGATGCGCCGGATGCAGCGATCTTCGATCGTCTTGTCAACACGGAATATCGCCGGCGGCGTATCTCCCTGGAGCGGTCGCCCGTGGCGCAGAGGCGCGAAGCGTTCCGCCAAGGTGTCGAGGAAGCCAGGATGACGCCACCGGTCGTCGGGCGACCCTCCGCTATGTTGAAGCTGGACTTCGTCGACCCGAAAATCAATGATGGGAAGCTGCTGGGCATTCTGAGCCAGCGTATCGACGAGGCGGAACGCGCGGAGCGAGCCGCCAAGTCGCTGCGCGCGGCCGACATCGTCGCGCGCGATTTTGCTGCGTTGGGCGGGCGTTTTGATCCGTTGCCGCAAGCCGTTTACCTTGCGGCCAATGGCGACGGCCACACGGGCTTTTGTTTGCCGCTCAGCCGCGCGATGGCCGTGGCATTGCATCAGGGCGAGGAGGCGGCGCTGATGGCGCGCATCTCTCGCGCGGCAACGTCGCCGAACTCGCCGGATGCCGTCGCACTCAAGCGCAGTCTGGTGGCGTTGCATTCCAACGTCGCGGCTTACCGGGCAAGCCATACAGAACCGATGACGATCGCGCTGGATAAAGTCTACGGTCTGATACGCACTATGCCGCGCTCGTTTGCCTATCTGGTGAGCACGCGCGCGCACAGCATGCTGGTGGGGGTGCAGAACGGCGCGGCCGGCGAATTGGCTTTCTATTTCTACGATGCGAATTTCGGGCTTGCGCGCTTTCCGTCCGTCGATACGTTACAAGCGGCGCTGGAGCGGCATTTGATCGAACGAAACCTCGCGGGCGACTACGAAGCCTACGGGGTGGAGACCCGCCCGAGTTTTGCGGTCACGCCGATCGACCTTGACATCCTGGCGGCGGTCAGAGCGGGCGACACCACGGTCGGCGCGCTGTTCGAGTCCGTGGCCACCGACATCGTTTGAAGTGCATATGAGGCAAGCCGACGCCGGAAATGTGGCGCACGACCCCCCCTTCTGCAATGGCTTGCCTGGTGGATCTGGTGTTCTTGGGGGATGACAATGAGTATGAAAATTTCGAGCGGAATGCACCGCTCGCAGGGTCTTCATCAACCGGGTGGATGCGGTTTGGCCGAGCAGTGCGCGGATCTGCCGCCACGCGTGCAGGCGGCGTTGCACAGTTTTGGCGTGGCGCAGGCGGATCTGGTGCGTCAGTGTCACGACGAGCCGGGGCTTCGTCTCGGGTTGGCAATCATAGAAAATCCGCCAACGGCGGCGGAAATGTCGGCATTTCTGAGCGCCGGCGTCCCGATGATCGAGAACATCGTCATTTCCCATGTGGAGCTTGAATGGGCTGTCCTGGCGGCGTTGGCCCAAGGCATCGAGCAGCGCGCTGCCGATGTCTCGCTGGTGCAGCTATGCGAGCAACTCAGCTCGGCGCGCAGTATTCGCGAGATGAAGCAGTGGGCTGATTGGCACCCACGTGCGGCGCGAAATGCTGCGCAATACGGCTGGAAAGATCAACTGGTGGCGCTGTTGACGCCGCTGGGCGATGCGATGCGTGCTTTTCCCCCGGCAGAAACCGGACTTGGCGAGGGCAGCCGGGAGGCTGAGGGCGCCCATCGCGAGCGCTGGTCGCAATGGCTTGCAGCGCGGTTCGCACAAGCCCTGCAAGTGGCGTCATCGGAGGGCGCTGCGAAAATGCTCGTGCTCCTGTATGTGCATGAACGGCGCAACGCGTCGGCTGACAGCCCGGACCTCGTCTCGCTGCCGCCCGCCTTGACGTTGCCAGCCGCCACGCAAATGTTCTCCGCCGCAAGCCTGCGGGTGCGACAAAGACGCAGCGCCCCGAGCGGGGACATGGCGCCGGCGAGGACCGCCCGCGGCATGGTTGACGCCCCGACATTGCCGGGCTTTCTTGGCACTTCGGCAGCCAGCCGGCGATTGAACGCTCTGGTCGCCGCACGGATGGCGCGCGAAGTCGATCATCGTGGCTTGCGTGATATTGCCCGGGGCCTGATTTCCTTTTGCGAATACGTGCATCGGAGATTGAGCGAAGACTTGACGCGCGCCGTAAATATCGACGGCGTCACGATCGATTCGAACCAGGTCTATTTCAATCGTTTCAAGTTCTTCGCGCCGGTTCGGGATGCGCAGGACGGCACGTACGGCAACGAACGTCACGGACTGCAAATGTCTCAGACATTGACCGAGCTGGCCATGTCAATCATCGAGAATGCGCAGGACGCCCCCAGCGAGTCGAGACCCGATTATGGCTTGTATACGCGCAACGAGGGCATGGGCCGCTATTTTCCGGAAGAGGAAATCAAGGGCCTGGACATTGGTGACGTTCTGGCGACGATCCATAACGCCGACTATCTACAAAGCTATCGCGAAGCCGTCAGGGACCTTTGGGCCCGTGAGGGGCCGCGAGGTGTCGATGTCCGCAATGAAATTGCCGCCAGAATGGGACGCATGGCAGAAAGCGAAGCCCTGCAGCAGTACGAGGCGGGGCAGTTGTCGGCCGACGGACTCCGGTTGGCGCAGGTCGTGCTGCGCGATCGCGACGCGCAAAGCCGTGCGCACAGCGACGCCGAAACGGTCGGCATCGTCACGTACGAACTGGAGTGCGTCGCGTCGGACGGCAACGTCTTCGCGCCTGCCGGCGCGTTTGTCGTAGCGGCGCCGCCGAACGACGAAGTGTCGCGCGGTGGGCGTTGCTTGCTCTATCTGAGCGGCAGTCCGACCCCATTCACGGAATATTCGACGTTCGCGGAACTCTGCGACAAAATTCGCCCGTCGGGTGACGACAACGTCTATCAAAGCCTGATCGGCCGACTGCCCCTGCAGGCACAAAACGCGCGGGCGCCATCGTTTCAGGTCAGGGCGGTCGCTGAAGACATCGTTGCCGTCACGGCGGATGGTGTGCTGCAGACCATCGACGACGACATCGAGTTCGGCATCACGCGGCATTCGAACCCGGATCGCACGGGCGCATGGCTACAATGGCTGACGGGCGCATCGGGGCGCACTTTGGCGCGGGCGTTGGCGCGCACGGCGACATCGGAGGTGGCTGGCGGGCCGGGGTGGCTGCCACCTTCGCAACGGCTTCAGGTGCCGGATGCAATAGTCAACCAGCTCGCCGAACTGATCGAGGTGCGAGGCGGTATCTCGGCGGGCATGCCGAATCTCCCGCGCGACATCTTTCGGCACGTCAGGGGCTTGCTGAAGGACAAATTCCACCTCGCGGTCAATCCCGACACGACCTGGTTCCACGTGTTTCGCCGGATACCGCCCGACGCTTCGACTGACGGCCGAGGGCTCGAGCAGCCCGGGATCATCCCGCGCGACCAACTCGAGTCATCGATGACGCTCACGGAATTCGCAACGCGGCAAATCACCGGAACGCCGATTGCGCTCGATCCTGTCAAGGAGCGTTGCGGCATCTATTCACAGGGGCCCGAAGCGGCGAGTTTCAGTGCTGCCAACGAGCTTGCATTGCGGCCGCTCGACCTGCAGAGTGCTATCAATATCCCCGCATTTCGCCGGCATTTTTTCGCCGGTATCGACACGTTCTGGCGTAAACACACCGACGACATCCGGAAGGTGCTTGAGGGGACCTTCATGGTCGACACTTTCCTGATGCGTATGAACGCGGACCTTTCGGATGCCGGTGTGGCACTTGCCCGGCAATTGGCACGGCGCAACGATTCGCGGCCTCTGACGCTGCAGGGCCTGTTCGACAAGCATGCGCGCCCGGTCGCGGGTGTGGCCATATCCTGGCTGACGCTCGGCGAACATGCCTCGGACATGGCGCTGATAACAGGCACCGGGACCGGCTGCATGCTGCTCTATGGCCCGCTGAGCAACCCTGCGACCCTTCGCGAGTTCGCAGACCGTGGCGAACTGTACGCGTGGGTCACTGAACAGGCTGCGAACGCGACGCGGCGTCACGTCCTGACCGGCGCTTTCGCAAAGGCGCAGCTCGCGGAAACCGGCCGGGCCAGCGTGAATGGCGTCATCGATGGTCTGTCCGACGGATCGCTGTACGCTGCCAACGTGGTCAAGGCCGGTTCGCCCGTGACGGGCGACATCTTCAAAGCAATGACCGACCGGCTCAAGGCGAATCTCGACGCTCGTGCGCTTGACGTCAGAAGCGCCGAGGCGTCCGGGAGCATGATCGCTCACGCGCTGGATGCGCTGCGGATCGTCAACGACATCGTCGGCCTCGCGTCATGGGCCGCGCCGCGCCTGTTGCCGGTGAGTATCGCGCTGTCTGGCATTGAACTCAGCTTGGGTTTGATGTGCACTGATGCGCCGGATACCGACGTTAGCGAACGCGGCACCATGGCAGTGATCGATGCGTCGATTGTGGGCGGCGTGTCCCTCGCCGGCATCGTGGCTTCGAAATACGTCAGGTGGCGGCGTTTCAACGCCAGGCACCTGCGACCCTATGAGAGCACTGTGCCGGCCAGTGAGATGGAGCTTGTTTCGCCCAACGTCTATCATCACCAAGGGCATCTGTTTGCAGAAACCGAGACGGCGCTATATGGCATCGAGTACGATCCGGCGGTCCGCACCTGGCACATGGCGGACCCGGAAGGTGTCCTGCCCCGCGGGTTGCCGGTGCGGCAGAACGGCCTCTTCAAATGGGAGGTTCGTGGCGACCACGAAACGGTCCGGCCGATCGTCGAGGGGATGCTCGCGGCACCTGACCGTGACATTTACGACCGCATCATCGACACGGAATATCGCCGGCGCCTGCTGGCCATGGAGCGATCGGAGGACGCCGCCGTGCGCGACGCCTTCCGCGCCGGTGTCGAACAAACGGGCCCGAGCTGGCAACTTCCGGCACTGTCGAGCGACGCCTTGAAGCTGAACTTCGTCAGCAGGCATATCGACGATCCGAGGCTGCTGGGAACGCTGCACAGGCGTCTGGAGGAGGTCAGGCGTACGGAGGCCATTGCCGCTGCGCACCGGGTCGGCACGTTGGTCGAGCGGGACGTTGTGGCACGCGGAGGCACTTTCAATGCCATGGCGCAAGCCATCCGTATCGGCGCGCAAGACATGCGCGATACGGGGTTCGGCCCGTCGCTATGCAGCGTCATGGCCGTGGCGTTGCACCAGGGGCAGGAAGTGCCGCTCATGGCGCGCGTCGCGAACGCCGTTGCGTTGCCGGCGGGGCGCGACGCGGTTGCGTTCAGGCGCCAGCTCACGGAATTGCGTGCCGGTGTTGGCGTCGAGCGGGCGAGAAAATCATCGGCCATGACGCTCGATTTGACCCAGGTCAAGTGGCTTCTGCGCACCGGACTGCGATCGGCCGCCTATCTGCTGAGCACACGTTCACATAGTTTGCTGGTAGGCGTCCAATACCGTGCCGACGGTACCGTACTGCCGTATTTCTATGACGCGAACTTCGGTCTGGCGCGTTTCACGGCGCTCGACCCGTGGGAGGAGGCCCTTGGACAGCACCTCGGGAGTCGCCTCGGCGATGCCTATGAACCATATGGCGTGCCGGCCCGGCCAACTTTCGCTATCACGCCGATCGATCTGGAGCGCATGGCGGCGATGCGCGTCGGACCGGGCACGGTCAGCGAAATGATGCAGGTGGCGGCCGACGAGGTGTAAGGGGGGGGCGTGCGCCCCCGGACTGCTGACACACCGCCGGCGTAAGATGCGCGTCGGTCATGGTCGATTTTTGGAAGCCGTCCTGGCGCACCCTGTGCGAATCTTCGCAGGCTGCGGGGGCGCTCCAGGACGCTACCCCGGTCCAGCGCATGACCCCTCCGCCGAAACGCATCTCGCGCGCCGCGGCGCGGTGTGATGACGGGGACATCGCGGTCGCGCTCGCGATCGCGCTCGGCTCGATCATCCATTTCCAGAGTGTTCTTAATGAAAAGTACCTTGCTCGTCGCCGCGCTTGCCGGCACCTTCCCGATAGCCGCGCAGGCGCAACAAAGCAGCGTCACGATGTACGGGCTGATCGACGCCAGCATCTCGTACGTCGCCAACAACGGCGGCAGCGCGAACTGGCAGCAGACGAGCGGCCTCGTCAATGGCAGTCGCTGGGGCCTGCGCGGCAACGAGGACTTGGGTCGCGGTACCCAGGCCATCTTCACTTTGGAAAACGGCTTCTCTATCGGTAACGGCAAGTCCAGTCAGGGCAACCGCATGTTCGGCCGCCAGGCATTCGTCGGTCTTTCGACTGCCTCTGCCGGCACGCTCACGTTTGGCCGGCAGTACGACACGCTCGTCGACCATCTCGCGCCACTCGCATTGATCGGCGGCAGCTACGGCGGCGCGGTCGCCACGCATCCGTACGACAACGACAATCTTGGGAACTCGATACGCTTCGACAATGCGGTCAAATACTCGAGCGTGAACTACGGCGGCTTCAGCTTCGGCGCGATGTATGGCTTTCCGAGCAAGCGGGATAACTACACGAAACTCAATCGCGCCTTCAGCGTGGCGGCGTCGTATGCGAACGGTCCCTTGCGTATCGCCGGCGGCTACCTCGAAATGAGCGGCGGAACCATGTTTTCCCCCACCAACCGACGGTGGGTCGTTACCGGCTTGCCCTTCACCGCCGGCAAGCAGCGCAGGTTCGGTCTCGGCGCATCTTACGCAATGGGGCCGGCAACCGTTGGCGCCGTGTGGACGCAAAGCCGGTTCCCGAACATGATCGCCATGGATTTGACCGGCCAACGGCGGATACGCGCGGTGACGGATCTCAATTTCAACAACTATGAGTTGAACGTCCACTACCTGTTGACGCCAGCAGTGTCCCTGTCGGGCTCATACACGTATACGCGCGCGAGGAAGCGCAATTCCGGCGGGGGCAATATTGCTTCGCATCGGCATACGGTCACGCTGCAAATCGCACATTCCATGTCCAGGCGCACCGACGTGTACCTGACAAGCTCATACCGGCATGTCACGCGCACGCAACACGCGGCGCTCGGGGGCTTATTCAAAGAGTCAGGTGTACTTGCCGCCAGTGCGCAGACCGTGATCGCCACGGGAATTCGCCACCGCTTCTGAACACCGGTGATGCCATGCTTGCGCCAGCGATGTTTGGCGAGGCCGGCGCTCACAGCTCGTTAGCCATAGGCGGGCGCAGTCCCCGCGACCGGCGAACGGCCGCGTCAAAATGACGCACCGCCGAATCCTGCCTCCGGTTGGCCTGTACCGCATCGGCGGGAATTCTGATCGAATCGGATATTTCCCAAATATTTTCATCATGTGGTTTCTGCATTCTGGTCATAGCATCGCTGCAAGGCGTGATGCTTTCGGATACGTTTCCATGGCTTGCGAGTTGAGTGAAATGTTCGTTGTGACGCGGAGCAGACGTCCAGGGTAAGGGGAGAATATGGGTGACGAAGACGCGCACGAAATGTCTTCCGCGGAGTTGCCGCGTGCCATGCTGCGGCTGCTGAACGGGCCGTTGCGTGGCTGTGAATTTCCGCTATTGACGGGAGTTTCCCTTTTCGTCGTCGGGCCGAGCGATCCTTTGCTCGACCGGGGATGGCAAACGGAAATGCCAACGAACGCCGTGTTCATTCCCATGGATGATCCGGGCGATAATTTTGAAGTCCTGATTGATGTTGAGGATCATCCAGGCATTCACATCCGGGTGTTGCATGACCACGATTG
This sequence comes from Pandoraea terrae, assembly GCF_902459695.1. Lineage (GTDB taxonomy): Bacteria > Pseudomonadota > Gammaproteobacteria > Burkholderiales > Burkholderiaceae > Pandoraea > Pandoraea terrae. Next base: position 138,641 of record NZ_CABPRZ010000004.1, on the reverse strand, counting down.
CTCGGTGTTTGCCGTGGGACCCGAGCAGGTTGTCAACGTCGGCAACATGCGCGTGGCAATTCGCCCGTGGCTGGATGCCTGGAGTGAGGTCGCGCTGCAAGCCGAGCGGTCCGGACATACGGGCAAGGATCTGCGTGGCGGCGCGGGCGCCTTCAAGCGAGGCATGGTCCTGGCGTCCGTCATCAGTGTGACGGTTGTCCTGGCCACGATTGTCTACCAGCGTCTGGAGACAGCGCCGCGCCGGCAGGCGAAGGACGTTGCCAATGCGTTGCGGATCGACGAGGCGCGTTACCAAGTGCTTGGCTCAAGGAAGGGCGACGTATATATCGTGGCCAGGCAAAGCGATGACGCCGCCCGGATGCGGCGCGCCGTATCAAAGACACCGTACGCGGCCAGCGTGCGTGTCGTCGGGGAAGACGACGAGCGAAAACGCATCGTTGCATGGCTGGATGGCGCCGATTTTGGCATCGCGCTTTTCCAGCTGCATTTCGACGATGCCTGCCACCCCGCGTTGTGGGTGAGCCGTGAGCGCAGCGACATTTCGCTGCGAAACATCCGCAGGGTGAACGACGGGCTCAAGGCGAGGTTTCCTTACGTGGAGGAAGTCCGCGTCATCGGATTCAGCGACGTCGATGTGCTGCAGCAAGCCGAGGAAGGTATGTCCCGGCAGGCACTCCCCTATTCGATGACGCGCTCGGCGGACGGCGTGACATTTCACGTAGTGGCGACGCTCGATGATATCCAGCTGCAACGCATGCAGCAGTTTACCGGCGAGTTTGCGCGCCGGTGGGGGACGCGTTACGTCAGGTTCAGTGTGGATCTGGCCGACGATCCGTTGAAAAACCGGTCGTACCGATATGGCGGAGGCGGTTATGTGAAGAACGGCCCGGCACATTGGAATTTCGTGCGCAACTTACATTGACACAGGAGACATCATGTCAAGCATTAATGCTTCGGATACCAGCACAGGTTACATGTATGACGTTTCGAAACCGTTCGTCGACAAGATCGTGGACCTTCAGAAGGAGTTCAACGACGCCTTGGAGGCGTTGAAAGAGAAGCCGTCCGATCCGAGCGTACTGGCCAGGTTCCAGGCCAAGCTCGCCGACTACACGACGATGCGCCAGGCGCAGTCGTCGACGGTCAAGGCGTTGAAGGACACCTCGGCCGGAACCATCAGCAACACTCGATAAGCGATATCCGGCAAGGAGCCGCCATGCAGATTACATCGTCATTCGAAACCCGCCTGCCGACGATATCCACGCCGAGCGAGGTTACGTCTTCCATGTCGCTTGAAAAGCGCATGATCCAGGCATATGCCGATGCGTCGGTCAGCTTCGAAAATGAACGCCGAGGCATTACGGAACTGCTTGGCGGCAAGCTAGATCCTGCAACGGCACTGTCGTTGCAGGTCAAGACCGCGGATTACAACCTCGGCGTCTCGCTGATCAGCGCGTTGGCGCGCAAGGTGACAGGGGCCGTGGAAACCTTGCTTCGTTCATGACGCGCCTGTTTCGCATCCTGGTTATCGCCGCACTCCTTGCGGGGTGTAGCAAGGAAACGCTTTTGAGCGCATTGGACCAGCAGCAGGCCAATGAAGTGGTGTCGGTGTTGTCTCGCCACAATATTGAGGCGCGCAAGACAGACGGCGGCAAGGCGGGCTTTTCGATCACGGTGAGGCCCGAGGATTTCCCTGCGGCCGTCGACTGGTTGAGGGCTTACGATCTTCCCTCGCGGCCTCGTGTGGAGGTGTCGCAAATGTTTCCGCCCGATTCGCTGGTGGCGTCGCCGCGAGCGGAGAAGGCTCGCTTGTACTCCGCGATCGAGCAACGTCTGGAGCAGTCGCTCAAAACGTTGCCGGGCCTTCTGTCAGTGCGCGTGCAACTCGGCTACGACATGGATGAGCGCACGCCGGACCAGGCGGCAAAGCAGCCTCACGTGGCGGTACTTGCCGTGTACGCCACCGGGACGGAGCCGGCAGCGCTGATCAACGACATCAAGCGTTTCTTGAGGAATAGTTTCGACGCGGTGAACTACGAGAACATTTCCGTCGTGCTGACACCCCAGATAGCGCCTGTGAGGCCAGTCATGCTGACGGCGCCCGACACCCCGGGCATGGCCTGGAAGTGGGCCGCAGGCGGCGTACTGGCGATTGTCGTTGCCGTTGCGGCCGGCCTCTTCAGGGCGCGACAACGAAACGCGGCGGCGCGGCAGGGGAGCGACAAGCATGCGTGATCGTCAGCCGCAGGAGAATCGGCAGAACTCGTGGCGCGAATGCGCGATTGCCTGGCGTGCGGCGATGTTCGATCCCGTGTCCTATATCCACCCCAGCCGCTTTGCGGCGTTCGACGCCTGCAAGGCGCCCCGGCAACGCCGCATCATCAACGATTTTCTGATTCGCAGCCAGGGACTGACCGTGCATTGGCCGCATGAGCATATCGGGATCGTGGAGCGCCTGTGGCTCAAGCATTGGCAACGATTGCCGCAAATCGCTTACTTGTTGGGATGCCAGCACCATCGTGCGGGGCTGTGTCAACGCGGCGCCCTTTTGCGATTGCCGGAATGGGCGGCAAAGTTTGCATTGCTGCCGTTGATCGAGCCGGCGACGTCAGTGCCCGGAAAGGCGCCCAGTCATCGCGCCCTTCTGGTGGACGGCGCGCGGCGCCTGATTGCGCTGGCGAGTTCGTTGCCGGAGCCGTTGCGCCAGCGCGTGCCACTGTTGTTCCCGCCGTGCGAAGGGCAGGCGTTGCTCTTCGCTCGATCCACCGACGTTCGTTTGTTCGTGATTGCTTTCGAATATGCCAAGACACATCCCGGGGTCCCCCCTGACGACGGCGGTTGATGGCGTCGTCGTCGATCGGCGTCAATTGGCGCGTGCGGCCGCCGTCGTGCGCATCGAACGAGAGGGGCGGCGATGGGCCAAGCAGTACACCCTCAAGTCGATGGCGGCGATCGAAGCTTCATGGAGATCCGCGGCGCGCGAGGGCTATCAGGCCGGTGTGGCTGCTGCGCTGACTGACGCCGCGGCGCATTTTGCCGCATCCCGCGCATGGTGCCTGGACCGGCGCCGGCAAATCGCCGATGAGGTGCGGCAATTGCTGCGCGGCGCAGTCTCACATCCCCAGGCGTTGCTCGCGACGCTTGACGAAGGGCTCGCGGTACTTCAGGGCGCGCAGTTGACCGGCGTGTTGAGCATCAGGCTTCCCGAAAGCTTGAGAAAGCGGCACGACGAGATCGCCGCGGGTATCGCAAAAGCCTGGCATGAGGGCGTGGCGATTGACTATCACGATGGCACACAGATGTGGATCTGGTGCGGTGACCAGGTGCTCGAATTCGATCCCGAGCGATACCTGAGCGAAGTCGGACCGGAAATCGGCGCCGATGAGGCCAACGTGAGCGAAGCCGCGCAGGTGATCACGTCAGATGCCATGACGCGGTTGCACGCCACGATCGATGCGGCGTTGCAGGGTGCGGGCATCCGGGACACAACAGTCAATCAAGAGGGAGCGAGCATTGAAGATATCCGGCACGACGATATTACTGGCGACAACGCCGATGGATGCCCGTCCGGACACGACGGCTATCGATAGCCGCGTGCGCGATGCGATGCAGGCCGACACATGTGCTGCGCCGCAGAAGGGTGCGCCCATGGATGGCGACACGTGCGATCCCGACATCGCGGATTGGTTTTTCGGTCTATGGCTTCCGATATGGAAAACGAATCTTCTGAAAGGCTCGCACGACTACAACGCGGACGAAGATGCCTGATGCCGGTGACTGCGCGCACGACTTTGCCGTCGCCGGGCGATGCCTGCGTGCACGGGAGCCGGCAGGCGCATGGGAGAAGACGATGAATGAGGCAAGTGTCAGCAATGGGAACAGACGATGCAAAACACCAAGATATTTCGAAGCATGCTTACGATGAATGCCCGCCACCAGCGGCACGCAAACGAACCGGAAATGTGGCTTTTGCAACCGCTTGTCGCGCCAACGGAGATTGCGTTCCAAACGCGCGTGTACGGGCACCGTGTCAGGCTACCCGCCGGATGGCGGGGACTCGTGTTTTTGGAGCGCGGCGAGCTGACTGTGCATGCCGGCGATCTTTGCTTCTTTCCGGTGCGGCTGGAAATCCTGATCAAGCTGCTGGCGTTTCTTGATGCGGCCAATCCGCCGGAAAGACCGATCGGCGGCGACCGTCCATTCTTTAATACGTTCCGCTTGAGCGGCGCGAACGCGTGGACGGATCGACGATGCTGCGAAGCATGGTTCCTGAAACAAGTTCTGGCGCCGACGGCCAGTGTTCGAGCCATGTTGGCGATGCTGCGCCGGAGCGAGAATTACGGAATCATCAGATTTTTGCTGTCGGAGTCCTCCAATGGCGGCACGTTGCAGTGTTTCTGCGAGCGTTATGGCGTTTCCTATTCACATTTCCGACGGTTGTGTCGCAACGCGCTCGGTGATGCAACCAAGACGGCGCTGCGCGAGTGGCGCATGGCGCGCTCGATGTTGGAAGTGGCCGATCGGAGCGCGAGCCTCACGGAAATTGCGTTGCGCAACGGCTATTCATCCTCGTCTCATTTCTCGAGCGAAATCCGCGATCTGACGGGAATGTCGCCGAAGGGCATCACGCAATCGCTGCGAGCGACGCAGAAATGAGAAATTTGAGGAACGTTTCGTTGTGCATGGCGGCATTGGCGCTGTCGGGGCAGGCGTTTGCGCAGGCAGGTCTGCAGGCGGCGGCACAGGCGCCGGCAGCGGGTTACGTTGCGAACAACGATGGCTTGCGCACCTTCTTCGATGCCCTTTCGGAGCGATTGCGCAAGCCAATCATTGTCAGCAAGCTGGCGTCGCGCAAGCAGGTGACGGGAGATTTCAAGTTTGACGATCCGAAAAAACTGCTCGATTCGGTTGCGCTCTCGCTGGGCCTGATCTGGTACCACGACGGGCAGGCGATCTACGTCTATGACGCCGGTGAAATGCGCAATGCAACGGTGTCGCTGCGCAACGCCAGCTATGACGACATCGTCGCTTACCTCGACAATGCAGGACTGGCGGATCGCCGCTACCCGCTACGAGGCGACCGTCGTGCGGCGACGTTCTACGTTTCGGGCCCGCCGGTCTATGTCGATCTTGTTGTCAATGCCGCGACGATGATGGATCGGGTGCCGGCCACGGCGGCTTCGTTGAGCGAATCCGTCGAGGTTGTCAGACTTCATCATGCGTCCGTCGCTGACAGAACCTACGACCTGCGAAACCAGAAGATAGTCGTTCCGGGCTTGGCCCGCACCCTCACCGCGCTGCTCGCCGCACCCTCACAAGCGGGCGCGCGAGTGCAGGACGACCAGGCCAGACTGGCGTCCGTCGAACCGGACGGCACCGTGCGGACGGATCCCGGGCAGGCCAAATTCCCGCCCGCGCACGATGGCGAGACGGAGGAAATCATCGCCGAAGGCCCCAACGTCGCGGTCGTGGCCTATTCCGACGCGAATAGCCTTCTGGTGCGCGGAAGCGCAAGCGATATCGCGCTCGTCAAGACGCTGGCGTCCAGGCTCGACGTTGCGAAGCGCCATATTGAACTGTCTCTCTGGATCATCGACGTCAACAAGCAGGCGTTCGACGCGATGGGCGTGCAGTGGTCTGGCGGCCTCAACGTGGGCGGCAGGTTCGGGGTGACGCTCAATTCCACGGCGTCGGTCACCACCCTGGACGGCGCCCGCTTTCTTGCGTCCATCCACGCGCTCGCATCGCAGGGAGACGCGAACATCGTCTCGCGGCCGGTGGTGCTGGCGCAGGACAATGTGCCGGCGCTGTTCGACAACAGCGAAACGACCTACGTGCCGCTGCTGGCCGAGCGGTCCACCGATCTGCGTGAGATCACCTTCGGTACCATGATCAGTGTCTGGCCCCGGTTCACGCCGAGCGGCGAAGTTCAGATGAGCCTGAATATCGAGGACGGCGGCAAAATGGCCCCGCCGGGCCGGGACGGCGACAGGACGCCCCCGTTGCCGATCGTGTCTCGTACTCACATCAGCACCGTCGCCCGGGTGCCGAAGGGCAAGAGCCTTCTCGTTGGCGGATATACACGGGATCGTCAGGAAACGTCGGAATCCAAGTTGCCGTTGCTGGGCGACCTGCCGCTGATCGGCGGCCTGTTCCGGTTTTCCAGCGTCAGCCGGTCGAACTCGGTGCGGCTCTTTCTCATCGAGCCCCGGGAAATCGATGGCCCGCTCACGCGGGACGCCAGCGATCTCTCGGCGCAGGTAATCCGGGCGACGGACCCGTCGCCGGATGCCCTGCAACAGGACGTGCGCGCTGCGCTCTCGCAGCCCGGCGCCGTTTCAACCAACCCGGAGAGAGACCATGGCAGGCCTTGACCGTATCGACGCCGGCGTCGCCAGCCGGCCGCGTATCGACGCGCGCGAATCGCCGCGCAATGTCAAAGCGGGGCGTCTCAGGCGAGAGAGCACGGTGGCCGACGACGACGCCACCGGGCCGGCGCTGCGCGGCGTGAAGCTGGTGAATACCGGACCGGTCGCGCAGATGCGGCGCGCAGCGGAAATGGTGGACGAAATGTCCGCGGGCATGACCCAATTTCGTGTGCGCCGGCAATACGGCGACGAGCGCACGCGCATGGAAGAGAGTTACGAGCGCATTCTCGAGGAAGAGGCACCGGCGCACATCGAGAAGATCCAGTCCGCCCCCTACGCCACGCTGGACCATTTGCGGCGAATGCTGCGGGAGCGCTTTCCGGACGTATCCGATCGCTTTCTGGCGATCCGGGCGCTTTTGCAGCAGTGTGGCGGCGGGGACCCGGAGCGCCACGCGATACTACAAACGCTGCGCGATGAAGTCGCCGCCGAGGCGCCGCCGAAGGCGCTTTATGGCGGCATGAACTGCGCGCTCAAGGCACGTCTGTTTGGCAGTGCAATGGAAGTCACGCCATCGCTGTTGCGTGCGGCGTACCGATCCTTCCTGATGAGCCAGTCGGCGGATATCGAGGTCTACGCGTCGTGGATCGCCACCTTCGGGCATCAACGGAGGATTGACGTGCTTCATTTCATGGAGCGCGCACTGGTGGACGATTGCCGCGCGATCGTGCCGAGTTGCAGCGCCGCGGAATTCGGCAATCTGCTGGGGCGTTTGTGCCAAGTGAGGCGCCTGCGCTCCGGCGAAGCGGCGTTCATCGGGCAAGTCATGGCGAGCCGGTGTGCCATGTCGTTCAACGACCGCGAAAAGGACTGGATTTATTTTTATGTCGGAATTCTTTCCCGGCCGGCGTCGCTTGACTCGCTGCTGGCGGAAATATCCGCCGAGCGCGCGATGCAGCGCGGCTACGACGATCACGGCCAACTTATCGAAATGTTGCGCTGCGCATGCGGGTCGCTGCCCGACGATATCTTCGCCGACCCGGCGATCAAGCTGGCATTGCTGCACCAGTTCGAGCACCTGGCCCAAACGGCATACCGGCTTGAACGATGGGAGCGCCCGTTCGCGATCGATGAGGCGGCGCGATTCGCGCCCCCCATTTCCGCGTTGGCGCAACAACGGGCCCAATGACGAGGAGAAGGCAAGTGCAAGCGGGACTGTCGAATTTTGTTCTTGGCGGCATGCGAGAGCGGCCGGAGCTGATCATCCTCGTGCTGATCGTCTGCATCGTTGCGATGCTGATCGTGCCGCTGCCGACATTTCTCGTCGATCTGTTGATCGGCGTCAACATCGTCATATCGATCCTGCTGTTTCTCGGCGCGTTTCACATCGAGCGCATCCTGAATTTCTCGTCGTTCCCGTCGATGCTGCTGATAACCACGCTTTTCCGGCTGGCGTTGTCAATCAGCACGACCCGTCTGATCCTGATTGACGCCGATGCGGGCAAGATCATCGACACGTTTGGCCAGTTCGTGATCGGCGACAGTCTTGCGGTCGGGTTCGTGGTGTTCTCCATCGTGACGATCGTGCAATTCATAGTGATCGCGAAGGGCTCCGAGCGCGTGGCGGAAGTCGCGGCCCGCTTTTCGCTGGACGGCATGCCGGGCAAGCAGATGAGCATCGATGCCGATCTGAAGGCCGGCATCATCAACGCGGAAGGAGCCCGCGTACGGCGCTCCGAGCTCGAACGCGAGAGTCAGCTTTACGGGTCATTCGACGGCGCCATGAAGTTTGTGAAGGGCGATGCGATCGCCGGCATCGTCATCATTCTCGTCAATCTGATCGGCGGCATTGCCGTCGGCGTCACGCAGCGCGGACTGGATCTTGCCGGCGCCATGACGACATATACGTCGCTCACGATCGGCGACGGACTGGTCGCGCAGATCCCGGCCTTGCTGATCTCGGTCGGCGCGGGGTTCGTGGTCACGCGTGTCGGCGGCGATAACGACAACATGGGGCGAAGCATCGTGCGTCAATTGACGGGCAATCGCTTCGTGCTGGCGGCGACCGCCGCGCTGTCCTTGCTCGTCGGCGCCCTACCCGGCTTTCCCTGGGAGGTCTTTGTCCTGCTCGCTGCCACGCTTGCCGCGATGTGCTACTTCACCCGCCCGACGTCTGTGCAGGGTGTGCCAAAGGGGCAGGGCGGACGCGGTCCCGATGCAAACTCGCCGCTGCAGCCACCGCGCGACGAAAGCTCGCTGGCCCTGATCGATAACCTGAATGACATACCGAACGTCGCCGTTCCGCTGGTGCTGATCGTGCATCAAGGTTGTGCCGATGCGCTCGTGCGCGACCAGTTTACGGCGCGCTTGCGCAGTCAGTTTTTCCTGGACTTCGGCGTGCAGCTGCCGGAGGTGACGCTGCGCACGTCGGACAAGGTCGCACGTCATCATGTCGGCTTGCTCATCAACGAAGTGCGTGCCGACGAATTCGTCGTGCATTTCGATCGGGTGCGCATCGTGACCTACACGCCCGAGATCGATGCGCTGAAGTTGTCGCCGGTCGAATCGGGCCCCCAGCGGGGCAAGTGCGCGTGGGTCACGCCGGAACAGGGAGCGTTGTTGAGCGAACTGAATCATCCGGTGCGCTCGCCGGCCGATGAACTCTACCGCCTGGCGTGCGGCGTGTTGTCGCATAACGTCAACGAGTACTTTGGCATTCAGGAAACGAAAACGATGCTCGACCGCATCGAAGACAACTACCCGGATCTTATCAAGGAAGTGCTGCGCCACGTGACCTTGCAACGTATCACGGAGATTCTGCAGCGCCTGGTCGCGGAGCGCATTTCGGTGCGCAACATGAAACTGATTCTGGAAGTACTGGCCTTGTGGGCGCCCAAGGAGAAGGACGTCATCAATCTGGTCGAGCATGTGCGGGGGGCGCTCGGGCGTTATATCTGCCACAAGTTTGCCGATGGCGGCGAGTTGCGCGCCATCATGCTGTCCCCGGAGACGGAGGACCGGGTGCGCCGGGGTATCCGGCAAACGCCGGCAGGCGCGTTCCTCAATCTCGACCCGGCCGATGCGGACGATATTGTGGAGCGCATCGCGCTGGCCGTCGACGCGTCCGGCCGATCGCATCTGGATCTCGTGCTTCTTGCCGCCGTCGACATTCGCCGATTCATCAAGAAGCTGATGGATAGCCGGCTCCGTGAGGTCGACGTGATGTCGTTCGGCGAATTGGTCGACGGCCTGTCGGTCAACGTGCTCAAGACGGTGTGATGACCATGAAGCCTCGCCGATTTCTGCAACGCTTGGCCACACCCTCGCGGCTTTCGGGACCGATCCTGGAGGCGGAACTGAAGGATGTCTCGATCGGGGAGATATGCCTCGTGCGTCGTCGCTGGGAAGACCGCGAGCCGGCCGCGCAAGCCCAGGTGGTGGGCTTTTCGCGGGACAAGGCGATTCTGAGCTTGCTGGGACAGGCCGACGGCCTTTCGCGATCATCGCTTGTCGAACCCACCGGCGCCGCCGCGAAGTGCCGGCCCAGCGATGCCTGGCTGGGAGCAGTGCTGGATGCGTCGGGGAAGATCGTTGATCGCTTCGATGCCGGTCCGGCGGTGCATACCGTTGCCCCCGAGCGGGCGCTGCTGGCGGAGCCGCCGGGATATGGCGAGCGCCGGGGCGTCGACACGCGGTTTCATACCGGCGTGCGCGCGATCGACGGTTTGCTGCCGTGCGGCGCGGGACAACGCATCGGCATTTTTGCGCCGGCCGGCTGCGGCAAGACGTCGCTGCTGCAGATGTTGATGGGCGGGGTCGAGGCCGATGTCGTCGTGGTCGGGCTGATCGGCGAGCGGGGGCGGGAAATCGCGGAGTTCGTGGACGAACTGCGGCACTCGCCCCTGATGCAGCGCTGCGTGCTTGTGTTCGCTGCCTCGGACTATTCCGCTGCCGAACGATGCAACGCGGCATTGCTGGCCACGACCGCGGCGGAGCATTTCCGGGACGCCGGGATGCGCGTGGCGCTGTTCATCGATTCGTTGACGAGATACGCGCGCGCGCACCGCGATCTTGCGCTGGCGGCGGGCGAGCCGCCGGTGCGCCGAGGGTTCCCGGCCTCCGTGTATAGCGGACTGCCGCATTTTCTCGAACGCACCGGGGCCACGCGAACAGGCAGCATCACGGCGTTTTATACCGTCCTGCTCGAAGGCGACGAGGAGCCCGATCCGATGGCCGACGAAATCCGTTCGATCCTCGACGGCCATATCTATTTGAGCAAACCCTTGAGCGAGCGGCATCACTTTCCTGCGATCGACATTCTGCGCAGCCTTAGCCGCGTCGGCCCGCGGGTGGCGAGCCCGGAGCACTGGCAGGCGGCGAGTCGGGCGCGCGCGATGTTGGCGCGCATTGAGCGACTGCAGACGCTGGTCGAGTACGGCGACTATCAAATGGGCAACAACGCGGATGACGATCGCGCCTTGCAGGCCAGCGGCGCGTTGAACGGCTGGTTGCAGCAGGCGATCAGCGAACGTTCCACGCTTGAACAGACGCTTCGGTGGCTCGATGAAATCATTCACTGACATCAAACGGATGCAGCGCCGTTGCGAAGACGCCAAGGCGCGGGAAGCGCATCAGATACGGAAGCTGCATGGCGAGGAGCAAAAGCTGACGGAGGACATCGACGCCTTGGACAGGCAATTTCAGGCGATGGCGTTGTTGCTTGACGGCAGGGGAATCGAGAACCGGACCCTCGATCTCGCCGCGCTTTCGAGCGAGCTGCGCACGCATTCGGCAATTCGGCGCCGCCGGCGCGAGCTGACCTGCCAAATTGCCGAATTGGAGAACCGGGCGGCGCAGGTGCGCATCGATCGAAGCCGGTGCGAGGATCAGCTGCGGTATTGGATGAAGCGCGCGGATCGCTATCAGCGGTGGGGGGCTGTCTTGAGTCGTGTTTTGGCGTTGCAGCAGGCGAGAGAGCAAACAGAGGCGTTGGAGGAGCGTATCGCATGGACGAAATCTCGATAGGATCGGCCGCTACGCCGCCCGCCGCCGCCGACATGATGCCGGTCGTCGCGCTGTCGGACGCCTTCGGGGCCGAACTGCGACGACGATCGTTGCGCGACGATGTGCAAAAGGACGTGGCGGCTTCGTCCCCCGGCGCCCTGGGCGTTCAGGCGCCACAGGATTTCGCGCAGCCGATGACCAACGGCGGGACGCTGCGGCGCAGCGCGCAGGCCGTGGCGCCCGGGCGCGGGCCGGACGCGGCATACATGACATACGTGGCAAACGTGTCCGTCGAAAAAAAAGAGGTTTCCGGGCCCACGACGTCCTGGCGCGACGCGTCGGCGTACGAAGTCGGTGCGCCGCATCGGCCAACCGCCGCAGGGTCTGTGTCCGGCGACGAGGGGCCGAAGGTGGCGGACGCGCCCGGCGCGAATACGCGTGTCGGCGGCAGGGAGGCAGGCGAGACAACCGAGGGCATAACGACGGCGAAGTCGGGCGGGGAGCCGCCCGAAAGCGCAGACGATGCCCCGGTATTGTCTGACGCTCGCGTTGCAAAGCGAATCGTCGGTGCGTCAACGGAGGGCGTCCTGATCGGGCAGGCGATGAGTCCGATGCCGGGCGGCGGCAGGGTGCCGGTATCCCTCGGCAGTGGCGCGGCGCCGAAGCAATCGTTTGCGAATCGTAGCGCTGACACCGAGGGCACACCGCAGGGGAAGGGGCGAGATATGCACTACCCGTTATCGAGTTGGGGGACAGGTCATTTCGTGCGAGTCGAATTTCAGGGAACCGGGGCGGGCGCCGGATTTGTCCTGCATCCGTCGAGCGACGCTGTGCAGCAGCGCATGCAAATGCACTGGCAAGCCGCGGCCGGCGAGCCGTGGCAATTGGCGCACGAACATTCGGGCAATCCGCAGCAGCGTAACGGCGGCGATCCGGACGATGACGATCCGCAGGCGAACGACACGGAGCGCATATGCTGAAACTGCGCGCCATTGATGCATCGCTGCACCGGATGCAACATGCCGTCGCCGTGTGGTCCCGGCAGGGATGGGACGCGCAGATGGCGCCGAGCCCGGAACACGGAAACTGGGTGCCGGTCAGCGACGAAGGGGGCCGTTGGGCAGGATGGCTCGACCCTCTCGAGTGGCTGACGCACGAGTCCCCGAAACTGGGGGCGCTGTCACGCAGTTCCGGCAACGAGCAATTGGCTGTCGAGATGATGTCGTCGATGGACCAGCCGATCGCGTTTGGCATTCCGGATCTGGCTTACGAACGAGTGCATGTCGGCAAGCCGGTCTCGCCGGCACGGCTGCGTGGTGCCGGGCTGATCAGGGTGACGGCGCGGGAGTGTGTCGTGTGGCTCTCGCATGTAACGGTATCCGACCGCCTTGACGAGGCGGCAAGCCACGTATTCGAGCAACTGGCGATGGTGCTGGATTTTGAGGTCGGATCGAGCCGCGTACGGCTTTCAACGTTACGAAGCATTGCGCCGGGCGACGTACTGTTGGTGCGCGACCCGATGGCGCGGGTGAGTTGCCAAGGATTCACCGTCGGTGGCTACCGGCGAACAGGAGAGACGATTGTGATGGAAGAGCCCATGGAGTCAACGCAAGGCGATACGACGCTCATCCCGGGCGCGAGCATCGAGCGGTTGCCGATCGAGTTGACGTTCGTGTTGCAGCGCCAGCGCATGCCGCTCGCGCAACTGCGCACGCTGGTCAAGGGAGACATGATCGAGATGATGCCGGGTGCGGAGCAACGCGTGGAGGTTCGCGTCAACGATAGCTGGATCGGTAGCGGGGAACTGGTGCAGCTCGACGGGCGGCTGGGCGTATGTGTGACGCAATGGTTTGGCGACGACATGAATGTTTAACGATATTCCGCTCATTGCCGTCGTCAGCGCCTCCGCGCTGTTGCCGTTTCTCATTGCGTCGGGAACCTGCTACGTCAAGTTCTCGATCGTCTTCATCATGATCCGCAATGCATTGGGGCTGCAGCAAGTGCCGAGCAACATGACTCTCAATGGCGTCGCGCTGCTGATCTCGATGTTTGTCATGATGCCGGTCACCACCGCCATGTACGACGACTATTCGAATCGTACCGGCGAGATTCGCAATGCCCGGGATATGGCGGCGGCGATCGAGGAGGTATCGGGGCCGTATCGCACATATCTGGAAAAATACTCGGATCCCGCGCTGGTCCGGTTTTTCGCCAGGACCGAGACCGGTTCCGATGGTGTGGCCGGCGACGCCGTGCAGCCATCGATTTTTGCCTTGCTGCCGGCTTACGCATTGAGCGAAATCAAGAGCGCGTTCACGATCGGTTTCTATCTGTACTTGCCGTTCGTTGTGGTGGATCTGGTGATCTCGAGCATTTTGCTGTCGCTCGGCATGATGATGATGAGTCCGGTGACGATTTCCGTGCCGGTCAAGCTCATTCTCTTCGTGGCCATGGATGGATGGCGGCTGCTGGCCGAGGGGTTGATACGCCAATACATGTAATGGACAGGCGCATGGTGCGAGCCACAGTAAACGCGCATCCGACGGATGGCATCGGCAGGCAAGGAGCGACATGACGGATCTGGTGTTCGCGGGAAATAAGGCGCTTTACCTCATCTTGATGCTTTCCGCCGCCCCGGTGGCTGTCGCCACGGTCGTGGGCCTCGTGGTCGGATTATTGCAGACTGTCACGCAAGTGCAGGAGCAGACGCTACCGTTCGGCATCAAATTACTGGCGGTCTCGTGTTGCCTGTTCGTCCTGGCGGCATGGTACGGCGAGACGCTGGTCGCTTTCGGTCAGGAGGCCATCGCGCTTGCGATGCGTGCGCGGTAAGTGATGTCCGTGCCGTGGTTCTTTCTGGCGCACGATGCCGTCGCCGCAGCCTCGATCGGGTTTGTTCGCGTGGCGCCCGTGTTCTTCATGTTGCCGTTCCTGAATGGCAATGTGCTGAGCGGAGTGACCAGAACGGCAGTGGCGATGTGGGTGGCGATCGGCCTGTGGCCCCATGACCTGGACGGTGCTGGCATGACCCCGGACGTGCCGTTCTGGCGCATTGCCGTGCAGGAGGTGCTCATCGGCGGCGCGCTGGGTTGCGCCCTCGCATGGCCGTTCTGGGTATTCCACGCGGTGGGGGCCTATATCGACAACCAACGCGGCGCGACGTTGAGCAGTGTCGTGGATCCGGCCAACGGCGTCGATACGTCGGAATTGGCGAACATGTTGAATCTGTTCTGCGCGGCGGCCTATTTGAACATCGGCGGCATGCGCTTGATGCTCGATGTGTTGGCGCGCAGCTACGGCATTTGCGACCCGCTGCGCGCCTGCAACTTGTCGTTGCCGCCGGTCCTGTCATTGCTGGATGTCATCGTGGTGCATGCGCTCGTTCTGGCCAGTCCGGTAGTGGCCGCGCTCCTGATTTCCGAAATCCTGCTTGGCCTGCTGTCGCGATTTGCCCCGCAGATGAACGCCTTCGCGGTTTCTTTGGCGATCAAAAGCCTGATCGCCTTCACGCTGTTGCTTATCTACGCGGGGACAATGTTCCCGCAGAAGATGGCCGGAATGGTCATGTATCCCGACGAATTGCTTCGCTGGTTCGTGCCGGCAGGGAACTGACATGTCGGAGAAGACAGAAAAGCCGACGCAGAAGCGTCTCGAGGAGGCGTCCAAAAAGGGGCAGTCATTCAAGAGTCGTGACCTCACGACCGCGTGCCTGACGTTCTTCGGCATTGCCTATTTGCTGTCGGCTGATCCGCTGATGGCCCTGATGGACGCCTATCGCCAAATACTTGCGCATGGGGGCAGCGGCGACGTGCGGGCCTACGCGGGACAAGTGATGGCTTACGGCGTCGAGTTGCTCATCCCGATCCTGGCGGTGGGGGCGGGTGCCTCGGCCCTGCCGGTGCTGCTTCAGACCGGATTTCGCCTGGCAACCAAGGCGCTGGCGCCCAATTTTTCCGCGATCAATCCGGTGCAGGGGTTCAAGCGGATCTTCAGCTTGAGAACGTTCAAGGACTTCATCAAGGCGTTCTGCTATCTCGCGGGCTTCGTGCTGGTCGCCGTCGTCGTCTGGCACAAGGGACGCGGGCTGCTGTTCGCGCAACTGAACATGACGCCGGCGGGCATGGTGGCTGTCTGGCACTCGCTGGTGAAGCTGACAGCCGGCGCCGCGTTTGCATGTGTTGTCGTCGTCGCCGCCATCGATGCCGTTGCCGAGTTCTGGTTGTTCATGCGGGATCAGAAGATGGCAAAGCATGAAGTCAAGCGGGAGCACAAGGAAACACAGGGAAATCCGGAGCTCAAGTCGAAGCGGCGGCAATTGCATGAGGAGCTTCTGTCGGAGCAGGTCCGCTCCGATGTCAGGGGGTCGAACTTGATCGTTGCCAATCCCGAGCATATCGCCATCGGAATTTATTTTCGGCCGCAGCTGTGCCCGCTGCCGTTCGTCTCCGTGATGGAGTCCAACCAGATGGCGCTGGCGGTGCGTCATTACGCCGAGTCGGTCGGCGTGCCTGTGGTGCGCGACATCGAGTTGGCGAGAAAGCTGTACCGAACGCATCGGCGATATTCCTTTGTCCGTTCTCGCGAGGTCGAACGTGTGCTGCGGCTGCTTGAATGGTTGGCCGATGTGGAAGCTGCCGGCAAGTCGGCGGCGTGGGAGACAGGAGACACCGTGGGCGATGAACTGGCGCACGGCGGCACGGCGGGCAAAAGTGCCGGCGCTTGAGCACCGGTCGAGGCGTGTTCGCATCAATAGGAGGGAGATTTTGAAATATCGCGCGGGAGGTGAGTGTATGAAACGCAACGTCGAAGGCGGCTGCTGTGCGAGGCAGTGGCGTACTTTACAGGGCTGCGGCGGGTGTTGCCGGGGCGGTGGACGTGTATCCGCGCGCTCGGGAAGGGCGCGCGGCCAGCATGCAGGTGCGGGGTACGCTGCGTTGGCCGCCGGCGATGCTGCCATCGCGGGCGGCTCGGCGACGCTTCGTTCGAATTGGGTTTTGCAGGCGCGTGAACTTGCCCTGAGCTGCTTGCGCGGGCTCGACGACGTGCTGCAAGACGAGGTTCTTGCGTGCGCGGCCTTCGACGAGCATGTGCGGATTCTGAGTGATCGGGTGGGTGGCGTTGCCATGCCGCACGGCGATTGCGTCACTCATACCGGCAATGCGCCGTACACGGGAGCGGCCGGAATCGATCCGCGCTTGATCGAACTGGTCTCGTTGGCACAGGCCCTGCTGCAATCGCACGAGGCGCATTGCGCGGTTCATGCGAAAGCACAGTTGGATGCCATTCGCGCGATGCTGCAGGCCAATGAAGCGAAGGGAATGCTGTCGATTCTCGCGCCGAGGGATCTGCAATATGCACGTGTCGCCGAAAAGCGGCGCCGCTTGAGCGAGCACGCGAGCCAGGCCGAGGCCGAGGCGGACAGAACCTATTCGATGATTCGGTGCGGTGGTCCGGACAAGGTGATTCACTTGCTTGCCGGGATGGAACTCACGCCGCCCGTGGCGGCGTCCTTCGAAAGCGAAAAATCCGGCGCGCGTGAGCGATTCATGATGGAACGGCGGCGGTGTTTCGTTTGGAATAGACACAAGACTCACGGGTCGAAAACGAAGCGACGCAGTGGCCGATGTGTCGTGTGCAAGGGGGCGAAGATGGGAGCAGTTGGGAACGAGGTGCCGATGGTGGAACGCGCGGACTCGGAGAGCGATCGCACGGCGCAGACAATTTGGGACGCCGTGGTGGCGGGGGCAACGTTAAAGGACGTGCATGGCGTATCCGAGGATCTGATGCAAGGTCTTTACGCGCACGCCTACGACTTTTACGACAAGGGGCGGCTTGATCAGGCAGAGGCGTTTTTCAGGTTTCTCTGCATTTACGATTTTTACAATCAGGACTACCTCATCGGCTTGGGGGCAGTGTTCCAGCTCAAGCAGCAGTTTCGGAAAGCGATCGATCTTTACGCCGTGGCCTTCGCGCTTGGCAAGTCGGATTACCGTCCGGTGTTCTACGCCGGGCAATGCCATCTTTCGATGCAGAACGAGGAGGAGGCGCGCGAGTGCTTCGCGCTTGTCGAAGAACGAAGCTGCGATGCCGACTTGCGCACCAAGTCGCGCACTTATCTGGCGGTGCTTGAGGCGCCGCAAAACAGCATGCCGAAGAATGCAGACCAGGAGGTCTCGTGAATATCGCCGCTACCAGAGACGTATTTGATTTTGCCAACGCTCGGGCGATCGAAAATGCCAACGTTGTCGATCAGTCCCCGGCGCAAGCCTTATTGGCCAATCGCGACAGTGCGCTGAACGGGATGATGTCGGCGGCTGCCGGCAAGTCGGTCGAACAGAGCGAGGCGCAACCTCGGAAATCGGATGTGCCGGCGTTAAAGCCTCCGGCAACTGAGAAAAAAAGCGCGTCGGGGGGCGCCGGTGCGCTGACGGAAATGCTGACGAGGCTCGTTGATCAGCTTGGCACCAGCAGTCTTGCGGCGATCGACGCGCGGCTCGCGGCGTGGCAGGCAAAAAACGATGTGCGCAGCAACGCCGGAGAAAAATTGTCGGCCGAGTACGAGGCCGCGAAACAGGGTGTCAGCGACGCAATCGCTGCCTATGAAGATGCTTTGAAGGCCTTGGCGGATGCGATTGCACAGGCAAAGGCGGCGCAGGATAGGGTTGATAAGCTGCGCGGCGAGCGCGATGCCTTGACCCCGGGCACGCTGGCGTACGACGCGGCAATGCAGAAACACGAGACGGCAATGCAGAGCGCCGCGCAGGCGGAGAATGCCGTGGCCGCGCGCCGCGCCGAGGCGGAGCGGGCGCAAACCGCGGCGGCTGCCGCGGTGAACGCTGCGGACAAGTTGTTGAACGATGGATTGAACACACTGGGTACGCCGCCCTCGCGCGAAGACGCGGAAGATAACCTCGGCAATATCGGCGCGATGACGAAGCTGATGGCGGCGTTTATCGAAATGTTGGGAAACAGTGCCGAGACGTCGCTGCAAAACGACATGGAAATTTTCGAGGCCATGCGAAAGACGCGCCAGACTGAGCTTGAGAGGCGCAACGAGGAATACAAGGCCGAGGTCAGGAAGGCCGAGGAGCTCAGTAAGGCGATGGGTTGGTTGGGCAAGATATTCGGCGCCATACTGACCGTGGCCAGCGTTGTCGGCGCGGTGTTTGCCGGGGGTGCAAGCGTGCCGCTTGCCGTCATGGGCGCCGCGATGATGGCTGGCGATACTGTGATCTCCGCCGCGACGGGATTCTCGCTGATCGGAGAGGCCTTGAAGCCGCTGATGAACTCGGTGATTCAGCCGTTGACCGATTGGATTGGCAAAGGGCTCGGCCAGCTCCTCGAGAAGCTCGGCGTTCCGAAGCAAACCGCGGAATTGGTCGGCGGCGTCGTTGGCGCAGTCGTCGCGGCTGTCGCGGTTGTCGCGGTGATGGCTGTCGTGATGGTCGTGGGTTCGAGCGTCGCAAGCAAGCTGGGCGGCGCGATCGGGAAATTCCTGGGGGATGCGCTGCGAAAGATCGTGCCGGACCTGATCAGGGATGTAGCGAAGACCGGCGGCAAAGTGATTTCGAAAGCCGCCGGAAACCTCATGGCCGGCCTCGGTATTCATGGCGATGCCGCGGGCAGGCAGCTCATCGGTAATACGCTGAACAAGATTGCCGCAGGCGGTGAGCTCGCCAATATGGGCGCGCAGGGCGGCGGCGCGATCGCCGCAGGGATCTATGAGAACACCGCCGCCGACGTCCAGGCGGAAGTCGTGATGGACCGGGAGATCCTGGACAAAATCGATAATTGGGTCAAGGACGCGGCGTCGAAGTTCGCGAAGACCAACGGGACGATCGCGTCATTGGTGGAGGCATTGTCATCTTCCCTGACGCAGCAGGCCAATACGAGCAAATTCATGTTGAATCACGCGCGTGCGTGATTTGCCGAGGAGCGAGCCATGATCGATCGAATTGCCTATCCGGGCATTTTCCAACCCGGGCCCGTGTCGCCCGACCCTGTGCAGGCGCCACCCTCCATCGGACAGGGGCAGGACAAATGGATCGATATCGAGGGGCAATCGAAACCATCCAATACCCTCGGCCGGCCCCGATTGAACCCGCCGCCGGACGCAGCCGATATGGGGGCGGCATCGAACTGGTTGCGGCAGTGGGCCAAGCCGGGGCCGTCTTCGGAGGAAGGTCCGGGCACGCGGGGCGTGCCACCCCCGTCGGGCGAAAACAGGCCGCCGGCTTTCGATTTCAGCAGTTTTCAGAGTGATCAGACCCGTCTGCTCGTGCAATATTTGGCGTTGGTGCAGAAATTCATGGAGTCCGATCAGGGGATGAAGGGCCTGTTGGGTAAACTCGGCTTCCAGTGGCGCCAGAGTGAAGCGGATGCGATCAAGCGCGCTGGTGTGATCGGGATGTCGAGCAGTATCGCAACAGCCGCAGTCCAGACCGCAGTGGCGGGCGTCGGAGCGCAGCAGCAACTCAAGGGACTGTCGGCCGAACGCAACGCCCTCAAATTCGACGCCGCGCCGCAACCCGCGCCTGCGCGGAACCTGCCTGGCGAAGCCGAGGCGGTCTCGGGGGCGCTCCCGCCGGCCGCCGTGGATAAGGCGCCTGCGGCACTGACGGCTGCGCCGCCCCTCGCCGCCAAACCCGCTGCTGCTGCGGCGCCACCGCCCCAGGCCGATACGCAGACGCCTGCCGGCGGCAACGCGGCTTTGAAACCGGCGGATGGCAACGCGGCGTCGGCGCCTGCCGCTGCAGCGCGCGACGACGCGCGTAACGAGGAGCGCCGGGCGTATATGACGAACGAACGGCTGAAGGCTGAAGCTCAGCGTGAGAAGGGCCGGGCGGTGGCTGCGGTGGCGGGCGTGACCGGCGGCGTCATGTCAGGCACGGGCCGCTATGCCGAGACGATCGAGCAGGCCCGGCAACGCCTGGATTCCGCTGCATCCCAAACACTCAGCGACGCCTCTGCCTCGTCGCGCGATCATGCCGCCCGCATGGAAGCGCAAATTCAGGAGTTGCTCAGGGAAATGGCGCAGGCAATGAGTGCGAAGGCTGCCGCCGTGGGCAGCGTGGCCAGCAACTTGCGTGCTTGAACTTCTTGTTCCGGAGATCAGCAAACACGATGGAAATTCAATCGATACCCTATGGGTCACGCGTGAGCGGCGCCTATCCGGACGACGTGGCGCGGGACGACGCTGACGTGACCGTGTCCACGCCGGACGCACTGTCCCGCATTGCCGATCCGAAGGCCGGCCTGCTCACCGACGGCATCGAGGCGCTCGAGATGCTGCAGTCTGCGCTTGGACAGATGCGCGACGATTTTCGGCAGTGCAATGGCGCAGTGGCCGCCGACTCGGTTGCCCAGGCCCGTCTGGCATGGCAGAACGCGAAGTCGCGCGTGGATGCGCTGACCGCGTTGACGTCTGGCGACGTGCCCGAAGGGAACCCGCCGCGCTCGCCCAGCGTCAATTCGCTGAAACCACCGAGCCCGCCCGAGGCCAATGAAGACGACGATAAGGTGATGTCGGACTCCGAGATGTGGGCAAAAATTGCAGAAATCATAGGCGAGATAAAAAAGAAATATCTGGATATCTATGAGCAAGCATCGAAAAACGCGCTCGAATTCAACGACGAGTTGAATAAGATCACGGCAGAGCTCAATAAGCTCATTTCCGTCAATGACAAAGGCGACAAGGTCACGCTGAAGGTGGCCGAACTCAAGGCAAAGCTTGAGGAACTCAAAAAGAAGTTCTCACTGCCGAATCCCGCGGGCGTGCTGTTTCCGTCGCCGGGCAGGGATGGCGCGATCGACGGAGCGACGAAGGAAGAGGCGGAACAGTGGCTCAAGGAACTGGGGTTGCCGCAGAGCAGTCTCAAGGAATTTCCGGAGGGCTCGGGGAAATATGTCGTCACGCTTGATCTGGGTCCCCTGGACTCGATGATCAGCGGATTGCCGTCGAAGGAGGAGTTGAATCCGATAGAACTCGATACCTGGAAGACGGGTTTTCTCGGCCAGGACAATGCGTTTAAAACGAAGCTGCAGACCCTCACGCAGAAATACACCACTGCCAATGCGCTGTACGACAATATGACGAAAGTATTGAGCGGTGCGATTGCGGCCTGCAAGGATACGATCAGTACATATTTCAAATGACTCGCATGAATTTGGCTTCTCGCGAGACGGCATCGGGCCCGGACCAGCGCTCGATGCGAATGGACCGGGCGGAGGCAATTCGGTGCTTCCGGTCCGGGCCGCTCAGCAACGTGCCTGCGCGTTATCACATGCGGATTGTCGCCTGGTATGACGACGCCAAGGGCGCCGCCGTGGCGTTAATGATGGTGTTGCGCGATGCGCTTGCGCCAATTCACCTGGACGACATCGCGCGGCGCCGGCATTGCATCGCCATGCGGGACGCGATCCTGCCGGCAACGGCATCGAGTCAACGGGCGGTACTCGATCGCTTCGGCGCCGGCGATGCCGCGCCATTGGCGGATGCGCTGGCCTATCTGCTCGATGCGTTGGCCGTGCATCCGCAACGTGAGTCGCTGCAGGCATTCGCTCACCAACTGATCGGCGAAACGAGCCTGATGTGCGAGCCCCACGGCCCCAACCCGCTGGTGGCCGCGCTGCTTGGCAGTTTGGGCTTCGATGTCGATGCCTTGTTGGCGAACCGGCGGGGTTCGGAAACCGCGCCTTGAAGGCGCGATACCGTCACATTGCCTGTGCTGGCGAACTAGAGCGAGAAGAGCCTGTCGAGGCGCGGGTCGTGCCGGTAGAAACGCTGCCACGGATAACTGTCCTCGCACATTTCGCGCCATGCGTCCCGCGCCGTGCGCAGGCCCTTGAGTTCGAGAATCAGGGGCAGCAGGCTGGCGCGGACTTGCCGGCAATCGACGTTGGACAGAAAAGCGTCCGCCTCCTGCCGGCCGCCGTCCACACCGCACTGGAGCCGAACATAGTGCCGATTGGCGCAAATCAATCCGGCATTGCGATCGCCCTCGTGAAGCGATTCGACGAGCTTGATCGCCTCCGCATGCCTGCCTGCCCAGGCAAGCGCCACCGCGTAACTGCTGAGCAACACCGGGTGCGCCTGGCTGTGCCGCATCAGAATCTGCGAGGCGCCCGCCAGGGCATGATCGACATCGCGCTCGTAAAAGGACGCCCATAGCCGCAGAATGCCCGCCGCCATGAATGTCGGATCCAGTTGCAAGGCCCGGTCGAGCGATCGTCTTGCGGTGCTGTGCTGTCCCTCGAGCATCAAGTGCCATGCGTAATGGTAATGAACGTAGGGATTTTCCGGAGCGAGCAACAACGCCTGTTCGAACAATGTGTTGGCAACCGTACGGTCGAATCTCAGGCTGCTGAGAATCGCCAACTGGCTTAGCGCGTGCGGATTGCGGCAATCGACAGCCAAGGCGTTGTCCACCGAGTTTTTTGCGGCGTGCATCGCGGCGCATTGGTCAAACGTGCCGAGTTGAGCGAGCGCGAAATAACATTCTGCCCGTCCGCAATGCAATTGCGCGCAATGCGCGTCAGTGCCCAGGCATTGCTCAAACATGGCGAGCGCGTGCAACAGGCCTGACGGCGTATGGCGTTGCAGATGGTAGCGCGCGTGCATGAACGTCACGGCTTCGCCGACCGATCCGAACGTGCGAACGCCGGTGCGCGGCAACGCGAGCCCGGGAATGCGCTTGGTGACGATGTCGGTCAGGCGCAGCTCCAGATAGGGGGCCGGCCGCTCTGCATCGAGGTGGATGTCCTCCACATGGATGAGCTCATGCCCATCGGATCTCACCAGTTCCACGCGCAAGTGCACGCCAAGACCGCACGGCATTGCGTGCCCGGCCAGATAGTAGCCGGGACGGAGCCGGTCGATCAACGCCGCGATGTCAGCCGGGCCATGACATTGGCGCGTCACGGCCGTCGGGAGTACGGCAAGGCCATAGGGTGCATAACGCGAAAGCCGCGTCACCAGACGGTCCTGAAGGTCCGCCACATTCAGCAAATCATGGGATCGGAACGGCAGTATGGCCAAAGACGTGCGCGCAGCGCTCTGCGCGCCGCGCGAGACGACCACCACATGACGGGAGAAGCGGTATCCCTTGCCGTACGCCGTTTCAATAAAACGGTCGGTCTTGCTTTCCTGAAGCGCGCGGCGCAGGGCATAGATGCAACGTGTCAACGACTCCTCGCTTGCGCCGTTGAATGGCCAGACCGCGTCGAGCAAATCACCCTTGTCCACGACGGCGCCCCCCGCATCGAGAAGGATCGTCAACACTGCGAGTTCTTTGGGGGGGACTTTGACTTGGCAATTTCCCCGAATCAACATTCCCTCGGCGGTCAGAATGAAATCGTCAAACAAATACCGCTTGTCGATGCCAAGTTTGTCTAGCTGCACCATTTCTCAACCCTCTGCCAATGCTCGTTCTGTCCGAGCATGCCGATGGACGTCACTATGAGTGCATGGGCCGATTACCTGGCATTTCGGACTGTTAAGTTTGATCGCATGACGATTATATTGTTCCGGAATTAGGCGCAGATTTCATATTTTCCGCAAATATTTGAATAGCCGATTTCTGAAAGACATGGGCAGGAAGTTGCGCATGACGTTCTGGTGGGATTTTTCACATAAATCTCCTGCGATATGGATTTCTTGTTGGCGTCGTGCTAGCGCGGGGAGCGAATATTGATATCAATGCGGGTTGCAATGGTTGAAGGTATTTGAAAACGAATTGGATACGTCGTTCCACCGCCGGAGACCGCTTTGCATTTGACGAGACGGGAAATATTGAGCACGGGAAAAGGATTTCCACCGAGTAGCGATGTGGAGGTTATCGAACCCTGCGAATGGTTGTCGTTGTTGTTCGAATGGTTGAAATGCGAAATGAATGTCGATGCTGTGCTTCGGAATAACGCGATCTTCTTCGAGTTCGAGGACGGCGATGTGGGTGTCATTCATGGTGGGCAGCGCAAAGGGATCGAGCGACGATTCAATACGGCGGACGATGCCGATCCGGATCGCGTGCTGGAGATGAACTTTTCGATCTGCTGGCAGGGGTTCGCGATCGCTCCGCAAGCGGGGGCGTGGGTAATGTGTGCGAACTTGCCCGGCGTGGCACCGGATGCCGCCGTGGCGCGCATTGCTTCATTTATATCCTGGTCGCAAAAGATAAAAAATAATCTGGGGGGTGAATGAACCAGGATGCGTTTGCACTCATGGCCCCGTCGCTGGAAACGGAGATTCCGGAAAAAATCGGCGAGTATTTTCAGGTTCGGAGTTTCGAAAACCCGTGGACTTGGCTGGTCGAATTCAGGGATGGGGATTTGTTTGTCGCGCTCGTATGCGCCACCGCAGGCACGGTGAGCGAGGTGGTTCGTGGCGGTGATCGTGGGGATTGCGAATCGTGGATGTCGTTCCCGGCAAGCATCGATAGACGAAAGATGCGCTGTTTTTTCGCGAAGAATGTGCGGCCGGACAAGTCCGATATCCTCAGGATCGTTTCGGATTTCAGGGAAATTGTCGCTTGACGACTGAGTTTCACCAACCATTGGAGGGCGAAAATTGGTGACGCAACATGTTGATTCAGCAAAGGGATGTTTGGCGCTGGCGCGATCAACGGCGGCGACGTGTATCGCGTCGGCCAGGGTTGACGATTCGCTCAAGAATGCCGCAACAGGAGGGGCGCTTGAGTCCCTGAGTCTCGGCAATTTATCGGTGAAGCAGCGTGGCACCTCGGCCGGCGAGGTTGCGCCGATGAGCCGTGCAGATGTGATCAGCGTCACGAACGCCGTGTTGACGTTGCTGCGCGATCTATCGACATTCGGCGAAGACAAGAGTGCCAGGCTCGCCATGTGTGAGAAGTATGCGTCGCGGATTGCGCGACCCGGCCAGGGCGCTGCGCTCGATGCCAAAGCGATCAACGATTGCTACCTGTTCTTCAAGGCAGCCCAGCAGGCCGGCGGGGAGCGCGTTGTCAAAGGCGGTCATGACGATTGGGCGGTGCGAGACGCCTATCTCACGTGCCGGACATTGAAGTGGCGATTTCGTGCGGCCGTAAGCGAGCTGATCAAGCATCGGCTCGATCGGGTGATGGAAAAGAATGTGAGCGCCATGCGGGGCGGCTCGTCCGAGTCGGTGACGATTGGCGCGGCGGGAAAGATAGGCCCCGTCGGTTTGCAGGTGTCGGCAGCACATGGGATGAGCGTTTCCCAGGCAGGCTACGCGTTGCAGCAGAAGAGCGGTTCGGCCCGCGTATTTGTGGGCGCGAAAGTTACCGATGGCGTATCTGCGGACGGCGGCGTGAAGTTGATTCACACGAGGCGAGCGGTCTACGACAAGCTCTCGGATTATGTCGCGGCGAGGGGGCATAAACTGATCACGTGGCTCACTCACGCGAAGCTTGACCTGTTGTTCAATTTGCGCGACGTCGTGAAGTTGACGACAAGTTACGAGCGAGATATTCGTCGCGCCAATATCTCGCACCCCTTCCTCGTCGATCAATTGCAAAGACTCCGTTGCAACGTGGCATGCCGGCCGCTTCCGGGCGCCGCGCCTCGTGAACTGGAGCGTCATGCGGTAACGGAAATCAGCGCCGACGCGGGGGTGGCCGCGGGACTGCCCCCGATCGTCACCGGATCGGGAAAGCTTGCCTGTGCCCATGAGCATGCGGTGAAGCGGGGGAGGCTGGACATCATGAGTTTGCTCGACCGACGCCCGGACGATGCACGCGAGTCGCTTCGCGACACCTGCCATGAATATACGGATCTCGGGCTGCAGTTCGCGATGGAACAGCATGCGCAGTTCGGTAGCGAAGCTGTCGTGGAAGCGCTGACGAACATGAGCGGGGGCAAGCAGGCAATGGCCGTGCTCGACGAGGTCGCGAAAACGTCTCACGGGCTGTTGAAGCAGTTTGCGCGGCTTAAGCTTGATGGCTATCTCTCGGAAGACGTCGAGCGGGACATCCGGGCGCTGATCGCGCGGCATCCCGAGATCCTGCGGCCGGCAAGCCTGGAAATTTATCGGATGAGCTGTGTCGCCAAACAACGCGTTGTCAGGGCTGGCGTCGAGGTGACGGTGCCGCAGCTCGGCGTGCAGTTGGGCGTGAATATTGCCTTCAAGCACGTGACTGAGGACGAGGACCCCTATTATTGCGGCAAATTCGTTGACGTCTCCTTCGATGGCCTGCTCGATGGCACGGCCATCCTGACGGGTGCGTTGGAGGCGAGCGTGTCCCCGGATGGCGTCGTCAATCCGGTCGCATTCTCCGACGCACTGGCCATGGTGCCGAGTGTGACGAAAGGTTATTCGACGCGAGCGTTATACAAGGTGAAAGGGGGGCGATTGAAGCTGATGGTGGCTCAGGCGCTCAAGACGTCCGGGATTCCCCTTGACTCTTCCGGCATCGTTGTCCCGGGTTGGAGAGGGAATGGCGACGCTCCGGAAAATAGCGGCGGGACGCCCTCGGACTTCCTGCCAGTGTCGGTCAGTCTTGTTTCGGCGCAACGCCTCGTCGAGAAGGAAACGCTGGGCACCGAATGCCTCGACCTGCTGCTTCCGATCGCGAGAAGCCGCTTGGGCGGTGCAGCCGGCCGTCCATGGTGGGACAACTACGTCGAAGCCCATCGAGACGATTTCGACCAGCTTTTGTTCAATATCGCACAGCGATCCACGGGAAGTACCCTGGATCTGGATCTGGCGGAGATTGCGCGCAATGCGCCCAGGACCGCCCCCCTGATCACGCGTCTGACGGACTGTGCGCGCAGGATGGCCGAGGCGCCCACCCCGTCGCACCGGGCAACGGCCCACGATGCGTTGGCGCAAGTGCTGCTTGCCTACCTCGACGACCATTACCGCGACGCTGCCGCGCAGAACTGGTCGCTGTCGACGCGACCGTGACGTTGCTATTTCTGACCTGAGCCGTCCGGCGCCCGACGGAACGGCGCCTGTCAAACGGAGTGCTCGTCCTCTCCTTTCTCGTTCCGATCTGGCCTCAGGTCGGATTCCCATTTTTTTCGATGGGCGATCCGCGGCACGGCGTCCTTTACGGCATGGAGATCACCGTGCCGGACGTGTCGAAGGGGCAGGCTGGGCGGGATGCTGCGCACACAGTGACACTCGATTCGCGCGCCTTGGACGATTTCGGCGAAACGCGCGTGAGCAAAATTTGAAAGTGGCCGGTACCGCCGGGCGGAAGGATGTCGAGCGGGCGCGATCGCGGCGCAACGTCGATCGCGCCCGCTGCGTTGTGATGCATCTCATCTTTCACTGTCCGGAGAATCGTCATGTCCAGTATCAATATTCACACGCCCTCTTATCGGCCGCCTCAGGACACCACATGCGCAGCGGACGGGCGTGACGCCGAGGCCGGCGGTCAATCCGCCGCCGCGTCCCCCACACCCTCCGAAGATTTGGCGGCTACGCCTGCGGTTTGCGACGAGGTGCTCCCGGACAGACTTTCCGAGTGGGATCCGCTGGCGCTTCGCGGCGCCGCCGCGCGCCGTCCGCGCAGATCCGTGGATCAGCCATTGAGCATGACGACAGTGCCCGCGACCGCTTCCACGGAAGACCAAACATTGCCGGCGGCGTTGGAATATCTTGCGCCGACCCGAGCCGGACTGACCCTGCACGGACTCGCAGAAGACTATAACTTGCGGCATCATATGCAAAACGAACTTACCAGGATGTTATTGCCGCAAGGGGATTTACGGGCGGCTTTCAAGCGAGGGCTTGTTGCGGAATTTGGCGCGGCGTTTGCACGTGCGGCCGGCCGTGGATTCAATCCCGACAGGCTCTATCTGAATCAATTCGACGTGTGGGGGCCCTTGTGGTCTTCGCCGTTAGCCGAAGGTCAGTACCAACGAAAGCGGTTGCGGCAATCGTGGACGTTGACGGACGCGGCTATCCGCATTGCGTCGGATCCTGAGAACGGCATTCCGGACTCGGTCGATTACGGTGTGTATCTGCGTAATACGAACCTTCCGAGACAATACACGCCTGCAGACGCCGTCCCGGGGATCGACCTGTCCACGTTTATCGCGCGCGTGCGCAACGCCGACTGGCTGCGCGTGTATCGGCAGGGCTGGGACAGCGTGATCAAAAGCTTCGATGTGGATCCCGATGGACATAGCTCGTTATTGATCCAGAAGCATTTGTGGGTCATTCGTACCAGCTTGAACCTGGAGGCGTTGGCCGGCCGCATCGGCCGGCAAGCTACGGCGCTCATGCGCACCGTCCTGACGTTGCCGAGCGCTTCGCAGCGCCAGGAGAGTGACGGCGGCGTCGACGGGGTCGACGTTTATCGTATCGGGGTCAGTGTGCCGGGACAGACCGAATTGCTATATCCCGCAGGCATGTTTGTCGTTTCACAACGCGCGGGCGCAAGAAGCGTGCTTTTCACTCCAGGCGGTGCGGTGCCTTTCAGAGATTATGCAACGCTTCACGCGCTGGTCGGCGATCTCGCGCGCGATGGGACCTCATCCGCGCGCCGTCACCTGCTCGAGTGTTTGCCGCTGCGGCATCGCGCTGCAGCGAGTGCCGAGGGGGCGCGCATCGTGTTGACGATCGAGCGGGAAAACATTCTGTCCGTCGTTACACGAACGAACTGCGCTGTGATTCAGGACGACCTTGCGTTCAGCGCCGAAGCGGTGGCAGAAGGCGCGCGCGAGCAACGCTGGCTCTCCTGGTTCACGGCCGTGCCGTTCGAGACTTCCGCCCGCGTGCCCGGGGCGGATGCTGCGTTTATCGGTTTTTCCGGCGGCGTTCCGCCCGATCTGCCACCGCGACAGGAGTGCGTTCGTTTTGACGACAGGGCTGTCGAGCAGTTGCGGCATTTGAACCAAATGCGTGCGGACATTGTGGCGGCCGCGCCGAGCGTGCGAGAAGTGGCCACGCAGTACGTTGCGTCGCTTATGCAAGCGCACGTCGGCAAACATGTCGATGTGGAGCGGATCGGTTTGAGCCTGTTACTTATCGACCGCTCCCCCGAGTCGGATGTTCAATCCCATAAGGAGATTGTAATTCCATTGCCGGCCGTTGTGATGATCCGCTTGGAAGAAGGCGGTCTGCCGCTGAATGCCCTTTCCCGGGCGCGTTTTCAGCTGCCGCCGGGCAAGGACGGCAAGCCCGATGATTTGGCAGGCTTGACCCCGGGCGCGCTATTCCGGCGCATTGACGTTGTTCAATATCGTGAGACTTTGCGTCGCAGGTTCGACGCGTTCTTGTCCGAGCAAAGCCGGCAGATCCGTGAGGTACTGAAAGGCTCGTATATTGTTGAAGCCAATACCGGTGCATTTGCCAGGCGGCTGGGGGCGCCGGCCATGGCCATGGCGTTGGCGGTCGCCAATGTCGAGCCGTCGGCGCCGTTGGAATTGAGCGGTTTGGCTCGAACCGATATTGACGCGCCGCAGCACGTTCGGGTGGCGTGGCTATCCCTGAACGGCTATCGCTCGGACATCCTCACGCTTACCGATCGGAACACGGGCGTCGTTGTATTTTACGACGCGTGGTCGCGAGGACCTCGCTTCAAGGAGTTCCCCGATTGGGACGCCGCGCAGCGTTGGTGCCACGACCAGGTATCGAGCGAAGAAAAGCGCATTCGACTCGAAAGTGCGTTTTCCCTGAGGCGCGGCACTGAGAGCGCGATGGACTTCTCCGCGTATATCCGCGGCACACAAATCACTGATGACGCGGGCGTCTGGCAGATCAGACCCGATCGCGTTGATATCGATGGCGATGTTTTCGACGCGATATTCAATACCTTCCGCCGCCGGTTGACGGGAGCCTTTGAGGTGTCGGCTGCCGAGGAAATCCACCCGCTGGGGGGCTTTCAAAAGGTGCTTCTGGCGCTTAACCTTGCCATTGGCGCCGCCAGTTTTTTCATGGCGCCGTTGAGTCAAGCCGCGATTGGCCTCGCGGCCTTTCAGTTGGCACTAGGCGGCGCGCTGGCGCTATTCGCCGACACCCCCGCCGAGAAGTCGGTGGCCGCCAATTTCGCGGTCGGCGGTTTGGTCGGAGGGAGCGTGTCGCTGAGCGCACTGATCGCCCGCAATGTTAGCGCCATGGGTGGCCTCAATGCGTTCCGATCCTCGACATCGTCGTCGGACATGGCGCCAGCGTTGCCCGGACTCTATCACCATGATTCCAGGCTTTACGCTCAAGTCCGTGATCACGTGTACGGCGTCGCCTATGACACGGATGTCCGTTCCTGGCGGATGGTTGATCAGGCCACGCAACTGGCATCGGGGCCGTTGCTCGAGTTGGGGGGGGATTTCGAATGGTATCTGAGCGAGATACAGTCGCCGGTCGAAGCGCAAAGCAGCTGGGGCGGTAATGTTCTACCCGACCCCGCCACGGTAGTTGTCGGTGCGAAATTTGAATCAAAGGCGACGGCGCTGAGGACGGCTTCCAATCAGTTAAAAAGAGACGCGTTCCTGGACGGTGTGCAGGCGGGCAAGCAAATTGCGCTGCCCAGCCCGCAAACCCGGCGTGCTTCCGGCCTGCTGCAATTGGATTTTCTTGACCCGGCGACGACTGACCCGCGCGAGCTCGGCATGCTATATCAACGCTTTGTCGCCACGCGCGCAGCGGAACTCGCGGAAAAAGCCGTGGTCGCGGCTAACCTCTTGCGTGCGGACGTTGCGCTGTTGGGTGGGCAGTTCCTGCCGCTTCCCCAGGCGCCCTATCTGGCCAGTGTCGGAGCGCAACGCGGTTTCTGCCTTCCCTTGTGCCGGGCGATGGCCGTGGCGCTGTACCGGCGGAAAACCGCCGATTGGGTGCGCACGTTGGATGCGGCAATCACCGCGCCCCAAACCGAACGCGCCATGGCGTTGAAGGCCGACTTGATCGCCCTGCACTCCCACGCCGGGATCGCCGCTGCGCAGGAAAGTGTGGGCTTGCGCGAGTTCAGCGAAGTCACCGACATGATCTCTGCGTTGTCCAGTCCGAATCAAATGTTCTTGATGTCGACCGTCGAGCATTCGATGCTTTTCGGCACATGCCTCGACCGCACCGGTGCGCTGAACTATTTTTTCTACGACCCCAACTTCGGAGTGATCAGTCACCGTCACGCGGACGTGTTGTCCCAACTGATGGAGGATCATCTGATCGGACGACAGATGGCGACGCAATACGGCGCGTACATGATCGGTAACGCGTGCGGCTTCGAAGTGCGGGCGCTCAGACTCGACACGCTGGCGAACGCGTCGTTGTGTTCCACCACGGTCGGTGGATTAATTAAAGTCAAGGCAGCGCCCGCTGTCCTTGCCGGACAAGGGAGTCGCGCCGCGGTGTAAGCGGCATGCCCCACACACTGCCGTTCGGGCCGTTCGAGCCGTTCGCGGGGCGGCTGTTGCGCTGGATTGAGTCCGTTAGCCGAAGGTGGGAGGGCTTGGCTGGTGCGCCGGGCGGCTCACCGAACTCAGATTCGGGCGCGGCGGGGGAAACAACCGTGGGGGCTTTCGCGGCCTGCCTGCCGGGTCCACCGGCCCGCCGGTGGATCGCGCAATTCCGGGCGGCAGTGTGGGAGGCGCGTCGCGAAATGTCGTCAGGCCTGGCGCTGAGCGGCTTGGCCCCGCGGGAATCGTGTCGTGGTCGGGCTCGTCGAGGGATATGCCCTTGCCGCGGAGGATTTGGATGACCTCCCGCAGCAGGCTGTCCGTGTCGGCGGGTGTGGGATGGCTGTTGGATGTGCCGGTATCCGGTGCGTCGCGGCGCGCGTTATGCCGAAAGCTATTGATGCCTGTGTAGGAGACGGGGCCGGGCTTGCCAATGTACGCGGTCGTCGAGCGGTCATACGGACCGGGGACATCGGCTTGCGCGACGAGCGCATCGTGAACCGCTTGGGCCGAAGGGGTTTGCGTTGCATTCGATCCGCGCAGGCGCTCTGCGGCGTAATGCGTGTTTGTGGCAAATGGCGCGCGGTGTGACAGCGTCTCGCGCGGTTCCGAGCGCATATTCGGGTGCGCCGTCGTCATCCCGCCTTGAGGCCGCGCCAGATGGCTGTCCAAGAGAAGCATGCACAGCGGCGCATCGCCGCCGAGATCCCGTACCATCCACTGCCGTACGCGAGGGCTGCCGATGCGCGGCAGCCATATGAGGCGCTTGAGCCCCTTCGTGTTCGCATGCGTGGCAATCAGCGACCGTGCGCGCAGCGTCTGCTGCGGGTGAAGTACGAATTTCCACCCGGTAAACAGCACCGCTTCGCCCTTCTTGTCTATGCCAAGGACTGTGTTTTTGTCGCAACCCGAACTGCAAATAATGTCGACGACCGACGCGCAAGCGGCAAAATCCATGCTTGCAGCGGGTACCCCTGTGACGATTTGAGTCATGGACTTCTCCTGAGTGACCAGGCGTATAAGTATTCTCCGGAGCCATGGTGATCGATGCGGCGATGGAACGCTTGCAGGAATCGATCATATGCCGCGACGTACGCACGATCGATGCGCGTGTAAGCGGCAGGTCCCGCACGCTGCCGTTCGAGTGGCGTGCGGGTGGGGCGAGGGCACAGGACGCTACCCGATTCAATCGGCTAGAAGGACGCAGTACGCTCGGCCGGCTCCGAGGGCGGCACCCGCTATTCCGCCTTCAAATGCGACGACTCAAGGTCGGGCGCGGGGCGGTCCGGGCGCGGCCGGGCAACGGGGCGAGGACGATCCGTTGCATCGGCTTCCTGGTTGGCTTCCCTGCCCGGAAACACAGTGCGCGGCAGCGGAATCGGCTTGGGTTGACGGGGCGCGGGGTTGGCCTGCGGCGGATTCACCGAGCTCGGACTCGCACCGGGCTCCAAATACTGCGGCACTGCTGGCCGGTGCGCGCCTGCCAGGATCGACGGCTCGCTGGTGGATCGCCGCAGTCTGGGCGGCAATGGCGGCGGCACGTCGCGGTGCGCCGCCAGATTTGGCACTGAGCGGGCAGGGCCTGGGGGAATCGTGTCGTAGATAGGCTCCAGCGTTTGCGGTTTGAAGGTCAGGCTATCCCCGCGAAGGACGTCGAGTACGCCCCGGACCAGGCGGCTCGTTTCGTTGGCTGTAGACAGAACAGGAGGCCCGTCTGCATTCGATGCCTCGCCACCCGCAGTTGCATTGCGCCTCACCCCTGTCTGGACGTGCGCCGATTCCGTCTTTTCGATAAGGCGGCGCATGGACTGGCGCGTCGTAGGTGCACCTTTTTCCAGTTGCTCCAGGCGCGCGATCACGTCGGATGCCGTAACTCGCTTGAGCAGGCAGGCCAGCGAGTCCTTGAGCGTCATGCGCGTCGAGATCGGCAGTCCGGCCGGCGGTGGCGCCTTGAGCCATTCGTAGGCACGCCGCCGTGCGCCAAGATGCGCAAGGATATTGAAGCCTTTGTGGGCGACCAGGCCATTCTTGCTGAACCCAATCGGGGTATCGGCGGGAAGCTCACGCAATGTATTCAGCAGCGTTGGGTTCCCGAGGGGGGGGAGGGCAAGACTCATAGGGTGTTTCCCTTGGGTGAAGTCGGAAGCGGGCGAACCGGTCAAAGCAAGCGTGCATCTCCGTTCGCCCGAATAGAGCGCACGCGCGAGCCTAGGTCGGCGAGAGCGGGGTGGGAAATGGATGCGCTCTCGATAGATCCAGCATGTGTTCCGTCGTTGCGATAAGCGCGCCGAAGGCCTCGGCGAGGCTCGCCAGATCATGCTCCTGGACCGACAGCTTCAACCAGCAAAAGAGCTTGTCTTCGGCGTTGATCGCAATGATCGGATGCCAGCGCTCGGCGCGCATGTGGTTGTGGCGCAATGCGTCGATGGCGTTAAGGTTCTCCACGGGGTTCACCATTTCGGCAAGCATGAACCAGGCGGTGGGGTCGATCGAGCCGAAATGCAACAAGAAATGGTCTTCGACTTCGAGGCTGACAACCTCTTGATCTGGCGCGAACGTCTGCGTCGGGAAACCGACATGCCGGAGCAGGTCGTTGACCACCCAATGAAAGGAAGTCAGATCATGCATGGTGCTTTCCATAAGGTCCCTGTGACCGAATTGATTCCGTGTCCTCCTCGGGATACCACCACCACGTTCCCTCGGAATCCCACATCCATGTTTCTTCGGAGTCCGATAACAGCACCTGTTCGGAATTCCGGATCGCCTGGCTGTCGATCCTGATGTTTTGGGCGATGTCTTCGAGCGCCTGAACTTCGTCTGGCTCCAGGTTCAGCGGCAGGTTTGCAGCGCCCAAGTCGTCCACAATGTGCCGCACGGAGCCCGTGCTTCCCGTACGCATCTCTGCGGTTGCTGCCCACAGAGCGGCCTGACGGAGGGCGCCGGGTGTGAGGAGCATCGGCGACTCGGGGATGCCTGCACGCTCCATGCTCGGGGCGAAGCGGTGATTGGACTTGGCCGGGCCGGCCTCGAACCATCGCTGCAGCTCCTGGATTTCATCGACAGACAGAGGGCGCCCCCCGTCGTCGTTGATCACCTGAAAGAACGGAAAAGTGACGCGTTCGTCTTCGCACGCCAAGGTGATCCAGGAAGTTCGGACGAAAATGCCGTGTTGCGCGAAATGCTCGATCTGTTTGTCCACGATTTCGATTTCCACGTTACCCACGTACCTGGGCGTGGGAGAGGCGGTTGAGTCGGATTCGGGCGGGCATAGCAATGCCGGGCGTCCAAGGTCCGCTTCGCGTGATTCCGCCTCGGACGTGAACAGGGCCATATAGGTCGGCGGCGCGTCGATGATCGATTTGAGCCAGCGCTCCGCTTCACCGTCACGCGGGATGTCGGCCAGCCGTATCGCGGCACTCCGATAAATCTGCAGGTTGCGATTCGGAAAGGTGTCATGCAGGAACCACTTCACGAACCGACGAGTCGACGCGTCCGAAAGTCGCAGCGGGCGCCAGAAGCGATGGCGTTGGGCGCTTCCGGTCGCGCCCACTTCACGCATGATGCTCGCGGCACGTCGTGTCTGATGTGGATGAAGCAGATATTGGAGGCCGCTGTACACCACCAATTCGTGTGCCTTGTTCACGCCGATGCTACGCCGGTGAATCGTGTCGGCAATGCGCAGGGCTGCGGCGGTTTCGCCGTTGATCATGCTCGATGTTGTCATGCCGAGCTCCTTTGAAAGTGGTAATGCACAATGGGTCCCCGGCGAAGTACCTGCCGGGACGAGCTTATACGCTTGCGGCGACGACGCGTGGCGGATGTATGCTGCGTAGCGGATTGCCGTTGTCCTCTGCGATTTCGATAAGCGTGTCGAGGTGACGCGTCGTCGCCACCATGTCCGGATTGCGGCTCATGCGCATGTCGGTGACGATATCCTCGAGCGCTGCACCCTTGTCGTTCAAAAGCGCCATCGCGCCGATCAACACGCCCGTCCTGCCCGCGCCGCGGCGGCAATGAATCACTGGCAGGGGGGCGTCACGGTGGACAGCGCCAAGCACGGGCTGTCCGGTCACTTGGCGCGGATGTTGCCGCTGGGCGATGTCGATCTCGCGAACCAGCGCCCGAATATCGCTGGCGGACGGGTCGCTCACCCGTGACCAACGGCTTACGTGCAGTACGGGAAAGCTCACTGAGCTCTCCTCGGTGGCGAGTGTCAGCCGATAGGTCTCGATCTCACCAGCCTGCGCCGTCAAGCTGCGCCTTCCGAGCGCTTGCGGATTGACATGGATACGGCCGGCAGTCAGCGCATTCGAGAAATACCAATGCTGCGGGTCGGTCGCACCGTAGGACCAGGCGGGTAGCTCATCGATCTCCGTGGCGCTGGCGAGGATCACCAAAATGGAGGGCGCTTGCGCCATCAACATTTCGAAGTGCTTCGTCACATGAGGCCGAATGGGATACTGGCAAGCAATCGCCACGTCCTGTGCCGCGATGTTCACGACATTCGCCGGCAGCGACGTGCCGTGGGGCGCCGTAACCATCGTGTGGCACGCGACGCCCTCGGCCGGGTAGCGGGCGGTAGGCAGCCCTGAAAGGAACAGCACGCCGCAGTCTTCGCCCGCTGCCGTCATGCGTTCATACAGACCGGTGACATTGTCCTTGGTGCCCAGTGCGTCGTGAACCGCCTGGCGTGGATCGGCTTGTGTTGCGGTCGGCTCGCATTTGAGCTCGGCGGGGGAATGTGCGGGGTAGGTACGCCGCGCGTGGTACAGCGTTGTTTGGCGCAATGCCGGATATGTCTTCGGCTGCGCTTGCGCCGTCCGGCGGTGATGCGGCCGGCGCGGGCGGTCCTCGATAGTCATATACGACCGCGTTTTGTCGTCGAGGTTGCGCACCAACCATTTTCGTAAATCCTGGTTGTCCATGCGCGGCAGAAACGTGAACCGGGAGCACCCGTGTTTCTGCGCGTGGTCAGCGATGAGAGATTGCGCGCGAAGTGTCTGCATCGGATGAAGCAGGAATTGCCACCCCGCAAACAGCACTACGTGGCCGCGCTTGTTGACACCGAGCACTGCGTCGTTGTTGCACGACGGGGAATGGCGCACCGTGTCGAATAGCGTCCTCAAGTCTTCAGGCCCCATTCTCGAAGCGGGTACTTGCGTGGCGATGCCAGTCATGTCTATCTCCTGAGAACGGTAAGCCCTTGGCGACCCTCTGGCGTCATGATGCTTGATCAGGTTGAGAGAGCGCTTGCATAAATCGCCCATGCGGCATCGTGCCGAAAAAAAAGCCGTCGATCGACGGCTTGTTTCTCAACGCTGACGCGCGTTCACGCATACTGGGCGGGCTTATGCGCCTGCGGCGGGAGCGGGTTGCCATTCTCCAGGGCGATGTCCACGAGCGTGTTGAGCTGATTTTTTGTCTGCACCATCATCGGGGAGCGGCTCAGGCGCATGTCGGTGACAATGGTTTCGAGGGGGAGCGTCCTGTCTTTCAAGAGTGCCATTGCGCCGATCAACGTGCCCGTTCTGCCGACGCCGGCACGGCAATGCACGATCGGCAAGGGGGTCTCCCGCCGGATCGCGCCAGGGACGGCTTCGTGTCCGTCGACCAGCGGAGGATGAAGGCTTCGCACGTCGGAGATCACATCGATCAAGGACTTGATGTCCTCGGCGGGCATGCTCTGGTGATCGGGCCATCCCGTAACGTGTACAACAGGAAAACTCACGCAGCTTTTGCCGGTATCGAGCGCCAACCGATGCACGTGGATGGCCTCTTCGTGGCGCCCCATGTCGAGCTTGCCAATCTGATAATGCTCGACTTCGATTTGCCCGGCGGTGGCCCGGTGCGCGAAGTATGGAACGTCCCAAGGGGAGCTGGTCTCCATGGTGCCGGCGAGGACCACCAGCATGGAAGGGGCTTGCGCCATCAACATCTCAAAATGATGTTGCATAAACGCGTCCAGCGGATACTGGCAAGCGATCGCAACTTCCCTGCCGTCGATCTTGACAACATTTGCCGGCAACTGCGTGCCGTCAGGCGCCGAGATCATGGTGTGGCGTGCGGTATGGACGTCGGAGAACCGGGCCGAGGGGAGTCGCGTCGCGTAGTCCGTGCCACCTTCCCCGCTGCATTGCAACTGCAGGTATCGTCCGACCTTATTGTCCGCTGTGCCCAATATATCGTTGACCGTCTCATGCGGGGTGGTGTACCTGAGCACGGGTTGGTCGACGCCGCTCATCTTGACCGGCGGCGTCCCGGCAAGGCGCATTTGAGGCGGCGTCCCCCTGACCCGCTCCAGTTCCGGCTTGGGTGCACACGCGAACCGTCGATCGGCGTAGTCGGCGTTCTTGGCCATCATGGATTCGTATTGCCGCTTCTGCGCCTGGCCGAGGTTGCGCGTGATCCATTGCGTCGCAGGCTGGTCGTAAAGGCGGGGCAGGAACGTGTATCGGTCGAAGCCGATCGATTGCAGATGATCGGCGATGAGCGATCTCGCCCGCTGCGTTTGTCGGGGATGCAGCAGGAATTGCAACCCGGTAAACAGCACCACGCCGCCTTGCCTGGTCACGCCGACCATCGTGGTTGCGGCACCCGGGGAGTGCGTATGCACTGCCTCGAGTATTCGGTTCGCGTCGTCGCGATCCATCCTCGCTGAGCTGGCCAGGGTATCAATGGACGTCATGCAATTTCTCCGGATCAGATAGGCATGGGGGCCATGGTGAGCGATCCGGGGACGCGACGCTTTCAGGAATCGACCATACGCCGCCACGTATGGTCGATGCTCAACGGCGTTCAAGTCCGATATATCGATAGTCGTTATGTTTCATCCGAGGGGTGTGCAGGTTTCCGGGGAGACACGGCCGCTATGCTTTGCTCAGGGTAAGGTCGAAGCGGTTCGTCGTACTGGCGAAAGTGACCCGCAGCTTGTGTTCGTTACCATAAACGTCTTCGACGTGGATGAGACATGGGCCATTGTGTCGATTGGCACTGTCGTTGTGGTACCGAATGTCCGCGCGGGCAACCAGGATGATCGTGCACTGCCCCGGCTTGGGGCGCAGGACAGTCGGATCGGGCGTGTGATTCTCGAGGTAAATCTCCGGGTTGAAATACGCCTGCGCTTCGCCAGGCTGCCCGTAGCCGACATAGGACACATGCGTTTCGGTTACCACTTTGTCGTGCCACTGAACCATGCCGGCAGGATTCATGGTCATCCCTGCCGCCCGGAAGTCAATGACTTGCCCGCGATTATCGTTCAGAGACAGATAGTGGTTATCGATGAATGTCGGGTTCCATTCGCCGGCGTCGCCCTGCACGCGCTCCTTGACGAGGTGGTAATGATCGAGCGGATAATTTGGCGGCGTGACCGGTGTCAACGTGACCGAGCTATCGTGTTTGTGGGGATACTTGTCGGGGTGCGACGTCGTGCCGTTGGTGCGGATGATCACCCCGTCGTCACGCGTGATTTGTGCCGCAACTTGCATTGGGGACGACGCGGTCGATGACACGTAAAAATCGAAATACTCGGTGTCACGTGGAGCGCCGTCGCGTGCAGCACGCCTCTCGCTTGCGGGAAAGTACTCATAACCGTCATACGTGGTGCTGCTCACCCACTCCTGGGGCAACTCGGCCGAGCCCTTGTATTGCACGAGGTGCAAGCTTTTCCGTTCCGCGTCGCTCAACGCCAGGTCGTTACCGTTCACGTCGATCGCTCGTATCTTGACCGTCAGTTTGACCTGCTGACGGCCATTGCGATAAAGCGACGATGTCGCCGAGCCCAGTTCGAGATCGAAGTCGGCGAGTTCTTCAAAGGACTGCCGAGAATCTTTCTGCATTTTCATTTCCGTCTCCCGGCCGCCATCGCGGCGAAAGGTTGCGCGAGATTAAGGTGCCGTCCACCGCGCCGATCCAACGGCGTATTGTGGCCGGCGATATTTCACCGCACGCTGTTCGGGACTGCAGGTCATCTGTCGATGCATGACAACGGTTCGCTATGCCGCCGGATCGTCAATTGGCGCCGAAACGTCGTCCTCCGCTTCGGCGGATCGAGGGTTCGACAAATGGATCGTGTTGCCATTTGAGGAATGAAAAAGACGGATCTGATGTTCATTGCCAAAGTTGTCGGTGTAAGTCATTTGTGCATCGGTGGAAAGTTGCGGGCCACGATGGTTGTTTCTATTCCTGTCAATGATTCTTGCTGCGGTCGCTTTGCCAGGGCGATAATTGATTCGGTAAGTGATAAAGGCTCCAGTATCGCCCGTCGTACGGTAGGTGAACTGGGATTCCGCCGGCGCAACAGGGTGCGCGAATTGTATTTTCCTTGGACTCTTGGGCCAGGAATAATACATTCCATTTTCGTTGTAGCCACGTTGAAAGCTTGAAACGATCCTCATTTGTTTATTTTTGAGAGAGACGAAATATAGATCCACATCCATATTGTTTTGCTCTTTTTCATCGATGCGCTCCAATTCGAAGTGGTCCGCATCATATACTTCCGGACGCACCGGCTGCACCGTCACCGAACTGTTGAATTTCCCCTGGTGTCCCTCGCCGCCGGCAGGCACATCGCGGTGATTCGTTTGGTACTCGGCGCCGGAGGCAAGCCTCGCGACAGCGCTGATGCGCAGCGCTTCCAGACTCGTTGTGGTTGCCCACAGCGAGAAGATATTCAACGTATTCTTGCTCTCGACGCCGGACGCACCATATGATTCCGGTTCGAAAACGACTTCGCCCGGTGCTTCATTTTTCGAAACGGGAAATGGATCGTAGATGTCTTTGATTCTCGATGATTTCCAGCCGCCTATGAAATTAATGTCCGTGCTTTTGTCGTAACTGAACAGAGAGATGTTGTTGACAAAATCACTCGGCAAATCGACATGCACGCCGTCGGCATCGCGTGCATCGATGTGCACTTCGATATGAACCTGTTGGCGTCCGTTGGCAAAAACCTTCGCCGTAGGGTTGTCCGTTGAAGACTGGGCGTTATATACCAATCTGAACGTTTTCAAGCCGGTTACGCCCAATTGTTTGGTTACGTCGACAGCTTGATCCAGCATTTCTTTGCCAATTGACGTTTTCGACATGTTGAGACTCCGTAGGGCCCATGGGCGAGGTTGACAAGAAGAGTGAACAATATTTACGTCGGCGCGGGCCATCCGACGAATATTTCGTCCGGCACAGGACGATACCTGACCCGCGTAGCGGAAAGCACCTCGAAGTTCGTGTGCATCTGAAAGTCGATGGACGGGGCATCCACATTTCGCACAGCGATCTGGCCGCGCATTGTTTGCGCCCGGTCGCTCGTGAAAACGGCCATGACGGTGCCGTCACCGGAACCCTCACGTATCGAGTAAAAAGCGGCCGATTCCGCGCTGTTTACCAGATCGGGAGGCGCACTGAACCCTCGGGATGTGATTTCTTGCGCTTGCGCTCGTGTGGTCCCGAAATACCCGACCAACGTCTTGTCCGATGCCGGGGCATAACCGACAGCCGTGCGTTGCACCGTGGAGGCAACGGCTTCCGAGACTGGCGATGCGGCACGCGAAGCACTCGCACCGGGTTGCCCGACTTTCGCTGCCATGCCCCGCCAGATATCAATGGCCCTGCGCTGGATAGCCGTGGTCCTCTGCCTGATGGCCTCGCGTCCCATGATGAACCCGCTGGCCGCGCCCGTTGCCGCGGAGACCAGACCCAACCCGCCACTGATGTATGTCAGCACGTTGGCCGCACCTTCGTTTCCCGATTCGGACGCTATCGCTTCTCCTATGGCGGCGCCTGCCGACAGCGTCCCGGTCGCCGCACTGGCGATTCCCAGGTGACCGCTCAAGGCGACCGCGCCGAATCCCGAAGCTTTCCAGACCGCCAGCGCCGGCAACGCCGCATAGACCCCTGCGACAGCACTGATCACCGCAGCGGCAATCGCGACAACGCTGAAGGTGATATGAAGCCATTTGGGCATATGCCCTGATGGATCGGTGTAGTTGACGGGGTCGCCCGCGCAATACGCATAGGCGTTGAGGCCGCCGGCGCCGAACGGGCTGGCGCTGTCGGGGGCAAGAAAGCACATCAATGTCGTGCTATAGGGGCGATGATGTCCATTGCCAAGGAGGTACCCTTTTATGCCGATGTCGAACGGCTCGCCGTTGTATGCGAGCGACGACTGGCCGGCGTCGGGAAGACGATGGCCGTGGGGGGCATAGGCAATAGGGCGCACGGCAGCGCGATCGGCCTCGACCAGCACGCTGCCTGAAGCGTCGGTGCCCAGCAACACGAGATGGGATACGGGCCCTTCCAGGCGTTCAGCGACCGGTGCGGCGGGGGTGCGCAGCCACGTGATCCGGTTGGCGCCGCGCTGTTCGCAAATCGGATGCTCGCCGCAATACCAGCGCTCCCGGGCGGTCTCGCCGTTAGTGAGGCCGCATAGCGTCCCTTGCGCATCATATCGGTATGTGCTTGGCAGCGCATCGGCCGGCTCCACACGGATCAGGCGATTGCGTGCATCCCAGATCAGCTTGCGGCCTTGCTCATCGCGCACCAGTCGTCCGCCTTTGTCCCATTCCAGCGTGGCTGATTTGGGCAAATAGTCGTCGTGGCTGTGCCTGATGCTTTGCAACTGGGTGGGATCGAGTTCGCCATAGGTGAAAAGGGTGTCGTTCCTCCCTCCGGGAAATCGCGTGGTCAGTTTCTTGACATTGTTGAGTGCGTCGAACTGCCAGCGTTGCGACTCGATGGGCTTGCCCCACGGATCATGCGGCTTTTCGTCGCCGCTGCAATCGTACTTTTCCAATCGGCCGCGCACGTCGTAACCGAAGCGCTCATCGCGCATGACTTTGCCGTCGGCCTCGATCCGACGGCGCGTCATGCGATCGGCCGCGTCGTAGTTCATGTTCAGCGTCCGAAGCTGGTGTTCCGAGCCTGTCGTGGCAGTCAGCGTGCGGCGGATTTCGCGGCAAAAATCGTCATATGAAATGTCGAGGGCAAGCCCGGTGCCAGCGCTTGCGTCGGTCGTGTCGGTTCGCGCTAACCGCCCGAAGGCGTCGTACGACAGCGTCGTGACCACCTCGCCTTGCGTAATACTGGTCAGGCGCCCAAATGCATCGTAGGCCTGAATGTGCGCCTGTGCGAAGACATCGGCATAGGACAACCGTCTCCCCGCCAGCGAATGACGATAACTCGCCTCGCTTTGTTCCCCGTCATGCCGCCAACATTCGCGCTTGATCCGCCCCGACGGGAAATACTCGTTGGTTTTCTCCCGGCCGTTCTGCGTCGCGCGGATCAGTTGCGCGGTGTGAGGCGCATATTCGAATTGCGCTTCCGTCTCGGCTTGCAACCGGGTCAGCCGGTCGCCGAGCAGGGGCTCATAGGCGTAGCTCAACGCGTCGCCGAGCGGCGTGATTTGACCTGACGGCTTGACGCTGCCTGCCTCGTACCTCAGGCGATCGGTACGCCCGCCGACCGAGGTTTCGATCAATCGATCCAGGCCATCGAATTTCCGTCGCCCAATGCAGACGGGGCCGCCCAGGCTGGCATGTTCGATCGTGATCGCCGTCGCCAACTCACCTTCCGTGTGGTCGGCATACGCCGTGGTCGTGATCGCGCCGCCCGGCAATGCGCTTTCGATCAGGCGATCGAAGGCATCGTAGGTATAGGTTGTGACGTTCCCGCCGGGGTCCATCTGCTCGACGCGACGGCCGAGGCCATCATAGCGGGAATGCTCGACGCTGACCGCCTGTCCGTCACGATCGAAACGCGTGCTCGATGTGGGCTTGCCGAAGCTGTTGTCAAGCGTCACGGTGCTGCCGGAACGCGCGCCATCGGGTGACTCGAACCAGACCGTCCGGGACCGCGCGATTGGATCGTCGTTCTCGCACGCGCGCACGCCGTCGGTGCCCGTGGTGACGGCGACGTTGCCCCAATCGTCGTATTGGTAACGCGTAGTCAATGGGGCTTGTGCCTGGCCTTCGATCCAGTCTTGATGGACCTCGGTGCGCCGTTGTCCGAAAGCGTCATACGTCACCGCATAGACCTCCCGGAAGGTGCCTGGGGCGTTGTCGACGTCTTCATCTTCCCGTCTGAGCTCACGGCCCATGCCGTCGAAATAGGTCCGCTTGCGTACCCCGTTGGCGTCCGTGTCCTCCTGCCAGGCCGTGTCGCCATCGGCGGCGGCCAAGTGATAGGCAACTCGCCGACTGGCCTCATACTCGGACCCCGGAGAGGCGATCTCTTCGATCACGCGGCCCAACGCATCGTATTCGAATACGATGGATGCACCGGTTTCAT
This sequence comes from Pandoraea terrae, assembly GCF_902459695.1. Taxonomy (GTDB): domain Bacteria; phylum Pseudomonadota; class Gammaproteobacteria; order Burkholderiales; family Burkholderiaceae; genus Pandoraea; species Pandoraea terrae. Next base: position 94,656 of record NZ_CABPRZ010000004.1, on the reverse strand, counting down.
CCTGGCGCTTGGTTTCTTGGCCGGTCCGCAGCGATCGATGCGTGGTATCCGCGTGAGACGTACCGTCGAAACCCGTGGTCGTGGCGACAGCGGTAAGGGCGACACCTTCGATGGCATAGGCGTAGCGAGTCACGGTGTCACGGTCGTTGCGTGTGACGGTTTTGGTCGCGGGCCGCCCGTAATGCGGACCATGCGCGTCGATATAGGTTGTCGCCGACTCGCGCAGCAGCACGTCGACGCCCGTCGCGTCGACGAGTCGCTCCTGCACCGGCACGATGTATTGCGGCGCGCCGTCGATCAGCGAAGTGCGCGCAGCATAGCGGTGGCGGGTGGCGAGCGTCGGCGCGCCTGCCACCCTGTCCGGCGCCGGGATCGTCTTCTTCTCCTTGAGGAAGCGCACAAAATCCAGCGGGTCCTGGGGGCAACCGTCCTCGCCCGCCTTGTCGTAGTACGTACACGTCTGCACCCGACCCGCGCTGTCCCGGGTCCACAACGCGTTGCCGTAATCGTCGAAGCGTGTCTCCGTGATCTCGTCGCGGCGGTGCCCGGGATCGCTCGTCAGGTACCAGGATTGGGTCACCGTCTTCGGCAACTGGCAGAACGCTGGCTGCTTCGGAAACGATTGCGTCGGGTCTTCGTGGTAGAGCGTTGCCGTCTCCATGACGTGCCCGTTGCGGATTGTCTTCTCCAGCACCATCAGGTGAAACCTGTTGTATCGTCTCTCCACGCGGTGATAGCCACCGTCCATCAGGCGCTCCGCCGTACTGCTGTACTCGTAGGCTTGCCCTTGCGGCATCACGATACGGTACAGGTTGTCTTCGCCCGCCTGCCATGTCAGCCCCGGCACCCCGTAACCCAGGAAGTTGTAGTCCGAATACGTGTAGCGGGTCACCATCGGCGGTTGATCCGCGCGTGGTGTCTGGCTGTGCGACAGCACATACGGCAGGTGCGTGAGCGGCGCGCCGCTCGGGAACCGGTGCCCCTGCGCCTGGTAGGTGACGGTCTCGAAGCCGCCCGTGGGCAAGTCGATGCGCGTCAGGTGCTCGAGTCCGCCCACAGTATCGTACGCGAAGCGCCAGCCCGCGCCATTCTCGACCGGCAACGTCAACTTCGTCAGGCGGCCGCTCTGCTGGTGCAGGGCATATGTGGCCGCGGCCGGGGTGTCCGGGTGCACAATCACGTCGACCCGCCCGGGCTTGCTGCGGTCGATGCGCAGCAGCACCCCGGTATCGTCGCTCACTTCGGACAACGCCCGCGTGCCGTTGACCGAGGCGTAAGCCAGCGCGACGGAGCGCCCCTCCGGCGCGCGGCGCTCCACGACCATCGCCACGTCGTCGACGCCGTTGCGGTCCGACAGGCGCTCGATCAGCCCGCTCTTGTGCGTGACCCAGTAAAAGCCGCCTTCGCGCCGCACGCGAAACGTATCGAGCTTCTTGTCCTTGAAGGTGAATTCCTGGCTCGACGCTTCCACCGCGAAACGCTCACGGGTGCCAAGCGTGAGGATCTTGCCCACTCTGTCATATGAACTCAGCTGAAGCGACCAGCCGATGCCAAACCCCGCGTCGGCTTGCTGCAACGGGCTGAAGCTCAAGTTCAGCGGCAGGTCGGGCCCGGACAGGGCGTTGACGGACACTGTCGGCAGCGACAGCGAGCAGCCGAACATTCCGGTGCGCGGATCCACCCCCGTCTGGACATGGCTGACGAAGTTGAACGCGTTCGAGTAGATCGAATCTTGCGCAAGAATGGGGGCTGTATTGGCCATCTTGACAACTCCGCTTCAGCGCCCGGGCGCTCGATACGCCAAAGCGGCCGATGGAACGGGCGCATGGCGATGCCATCGGCCCACTGTCCCTCACTGCCCGCCTCGCGACTTATCGCGGCAGGGGAGATTGCACAGTACGCCGATCGGGACTGCGGGGCAGCTGTCAATATTGACAGGGGGCGGCGAAATTGGAGAGTCGCCGTTGCGTTTTGACTGGCGGAAGGGGTGTCGCCAGAACGGGTTATCCAGGTGTGCTTCGGCCCGGACGCGGCGATTTTTCCTGGCGTACGCGCCGGGTTTGCTGCCGGGGTTGGCCGCTCAACTCTGCATCAGCCGCTTCTCGCGGGCGACACTCATGAGAATCCCGATGCCCAAGCCGAGCGTGACGAGCGCTGTTCCCCCGTAGCTCATGAACGGCAGCGGCACGCCCACGACCGGCAGGATGCCGCTGACCATGCCCATGTTCACGAAGGCGTAGGTGAAGAAGATCATTGTGACGGATCCGGCCAGCAGCCGTCCGAACAACGTGGCACCCGAGGCGGCGATCACGAGGCCGCGGCCGACCAGCAGCAGGTAGAGAATCAGCAGCACCGCTTCGCCGAGCAGGCCGAACTCTTCCGAGAACACCGCAAAGATGAAGTCCGTATGTTTTTCCGGAATGAACTCCAGGTGCGCTTGCGTCCCTTTGAGCCACCCCTTGCCCATCGTGCCGCCGGAGCCGATCGCGATCACCGATTGAATCGTATGAAAGCCTTTGCCCAACGGATCCGAGGTCGGGTCGAGCAGCGTGCAGACGCGGTGCTTCTGATAGTCGTGCAGGATGTGCCATTCCACTTCCGGCTGGCAGATCCGGTCTTCGAGCGCGAGGATTGTGCCGATGCCGAGCACGCCCGCGATCAGCACAGGCAGAATCAATTTCCACGACAGCCCGGCGAGATAGATGACATACAGCCCGGCGGCGACCACCAGCAGGCCGGTGCCGAGGTCAGGCTGCTTCGCGATCAGGCCGACCGGTACGCCCAGCAACAACAGTGCTACCAGATAATCGAACCAGCGGACATTGCCTTCGCGCTTCTGGAAGTACCAGGCGAGCATGAGCGGCATGGCGATCTTCATGATCTCGGACGGCTGGATGACCATCCCGACGTTGATCCAGCGCTTGGCCCCCTTCTTGGTCAGCCCGAACAGCGCCACCGCGATCAACAGTCCGACACCCACGGTATAGAGCGGCACCGCGAATTTCATCAGGGTCTGCGTCGGCAGCGTCGCCAGAATCCACATCAGGAGGAACGTCAGCGCGATGTTGCGGATCTGGTCTTCCACGCGGCCCGGCATGTCGATGGCGGCGCTGTAAAGCGTCACCAGGCCCACGCACAGCAGTAGAAAGACAATCAGGGCGAGCGGTTTGTCGAAGCCGATGAACAGGCGCTTGACCTGTTCCTTCATGGTACGTTTGTCGAATGCCATCATGGCGTGGCTCCTTGCGCGCGGATGGCGGCGCGGTGACGCGCTTCGTCGGCGACCGTTGGACTGACCGGTGCAGCGGGGCGGGGTGCGGGCGGCGCTTTCGGTTCGGGGCCGGCGGCGGCGCGCGGCGATGAGGTCGGGGCGGGCGATTGCGGGGCCGGGCCTGCGATTTCAGCACGCCCGGGCGCAGGCGCGCTGGCCGGTGCGGCGGCATTCGTGCCCGATGCTGCTCCCGGCAACGGCGTGAAGCCGGTCATCGGGCGGTTGCCGGCGTTTGTGCCGGTGGCTGCGGCGCTTGCCGGCGGCGCATCCGGTGTGGAAGACACTGCTGCGGCGCCCGATGCCGCGCCCGGTGCGGACGCGGTGCCGGCCTGCAACTCTGCTTGTTCGGCCGCGCGCTCCTTCGGTTCGTCGATCAGATAGTAGTCGAGCAGCTTGCGCGCCACCGGAGCGGCTTCCGAGGCACCCCAGCCCGCGTTCTCGACGACCAGCGCGAGCGCGATCTTCGGTTCTTCCGCCGGCGCGAACGCGATGAACAGGGCGTGATCGCGCTTGAACTCGGAAATCGCACTGTGGTTGTACTTCTCGTTCTTGCCAAGCGAGTACACCTGCGCCGTCCCGGTCTTGCCGCCGGCCGTGTAGGGCGCGCCGGCGAAGGCCGTACGGCCCGTGCCTTCCTTGATCACGCCGACCATCGCGCGCTTCACGATATCGATGTCTGCCTGCTTGTACGGCAGGCGTGCGCTTTCCTTCGGCACGGTCAACTGGCGTGAATGCACGACGGGATCCTCGATCGCCTTCACGAGGTGAGGCTTCATCACGACGCCGTCGTTGGCCAGCGTCGCCGTGGCGTGCGCGAGCTGCAGGATCGTGAACGAGTTGTAGCCCTGGCCGATGCCGAGACTGATGGTTTCACCGTCATACCATTTCTGCTGCGGCGCTTTCTTGTACGCCTTGCGCTTCCATTCCGTTGACGGCAGGATCCCGCGCGCCTCGCCCTCGATGTCGATGCCCGTCAACTGACCGAAACCGAGCGGCTCCATGAAATCGTGGATCGCGTTGACGCCCATATCGTGCGCGAGCATGTAGTAATAGGTGTCGTTCGACACCACGATTGAGCGGTACATGTCGATCCAGCCTTGCCCGTTGCGCACATCGTTGCGGAACGTGTGGTTGCCGAGCGTGAACGAGCCCGTGTCCTGGAAGCCCCAACTCGGCGTGCGCTTGCCGAGCGTGAGCGCCGCGAGCGCCATGAACGGCTTGTACGTCGAGCCGATCGGATAGGTCCCCCGCAGCGGGCGGTTCAGCAGCGGTTTGTCCGGCGAACCGTTGAGCGCGTCCCAGTTCTGCTGGTCGATGCCTTCGACAAACATGTTCGGATCGAAGCTCGGCGCGGACACGAAAGCGAGCACGTCGCCCGATTTCGGCTCGATTGCCACGACCGCGCCGCGGCGTCCGGCCAGTGCTTTTTCGGCCGCCTGCTGCAGCTTGATGTCGATGGACAGCACAAGATTGTCGCCCGGCGTGGCCGGCGTGCGCGAGATCGTGCGCACCGGGCGTCCGCCCGCCGTGACTTCGATTTCCTCAAAACCGGTAATGCCGTGCAGCTGGTTTTCGTAGCTCTGCTCGACGCCGATCTTGCCGATATAGTCGGTGCCCTTGTAGTTGTTCGCATCGCGCCGGATGTCGTACTTGGCGCTGTCGCTGTCGTTCTCCTCGCTCATGTTGTCGATTCGCTCGCGGTCGCGCTGCGAGATCCGGCCGATATAGCCGATGACGTGCGCGGCGGTATCGCCAAGCGGATATTGACGGAACAGGCGCGCGTGCACGTCGACGCCCGGAAAGCGGAACCGCTGCGCGGTGAAGCGCGCGACTTCCTCGTCGGACAGGCGCGTGCGGATCGGCAGACTCTCGAAGCTCTTGCTGTCGTCCATCAGCTTCTTGAAGCGTGCCCGATCGCGCGGGGTGATGTCGACCACCTCGGACAATTCGCCCATCAGGTCCTCGAGCGGGCGGCCGATCTTCGACGGCGTGATTTCGAGCGTGTAGGCGGAATAGTTGCGCGCCAGCACGACGCCGTTGCGGTCCATGATCACGCCGCGGTTCGGCACGATCGGGGCGAGCGAGACGCGGTTTTCGTCGGCTTGCAGTGCGTATTGATTGTGACGGAAGACCTGCAGGTAAACGAAACGCGTGGCGAGCAGCGCGAAGCAGATCAGCACGAACAGCGCGGCGGCCGTCACCCGCAGATGGAATGTCTGCAGTTGTTGCTGGGGGTTCTTGAATTCGGTCATGCTCGCTGGGGCTCTGCGGGGGCGCTATTCTGGTGCGGGACGGCGGCGCGGCCCATCAGATCGGACGCGTGTCGTCGCGGTCGACGGCGCGCTTTTGCGGCGCGAGCAACAGCGTGCAGATCACCGGCCACAACGCCGCTTCGACGAAGCCGGCGGCCAGTGGCCACCAGCCCGGAAACGCGGCGCCGGTGGCGAGCCGGATGATGAATGGCACGACGTGCGCGAGCAGCAGCAGCGGCAGGACATGCAGCGCCTGGCCCAGCAGCGTGACCCACAGCACGCGGCGGTGGATCATGATTGCGCCGTACGACAGCAGCGTGTAAGCGAGCGCGTGCTCACCGAGCAGCCCGGCATTGTGCACGTCCATCAGCAGGCCGACGATGAACGCCACACCCATGCCGACCTTGCGGGGCTGATGGATATTCCAGAAGATCAGCACGAGCGCCACGAAGTCGGGCATCGCGGGGGCCTGGCCCCACGGCATCAGATCGACCAGGAACGCCACCACGAGACTGAGCGTGATGAAGTACGGGTTGACCGGCAGCAGGATATATTGCGGTCGCGTCATAACAGTTCCTCAGGGCTTCTTGGCCGGCGCGTGCCTGGGATCGGCGCGCACGCCGCCCTTGGACACCGGCTTGCCCGCGGCGGACGGATCCGAGGCGCGCGCCAGGTCGGCGGCGGCGTCCGGATGCAGCGCCAGCGGTGCGTTGTACTGCAGGACCAGCACCTGGCGCTGGCTGCGCAATTGCGCAACGGGCTGGCACAGGATGCGGGCGAAGGCTGTATCCGAGACACGGTCCACCTTGACGATGCGCGCGACCGGCAGGCCGGCCGGGTAGATGCCGTCGAGGCCGCTCGTCGCGATCTCGTCGCCGGCTTTCACGTCCGCAGACAACGGAATGAAGCGCAGGTCGAGCACGCCGCCGCGCAGGCCGCCGTACACGACGCTGTGCACGCCGCTGCGCGTGACCTGTACCGGCACCGCCTGATCCTTGTCGGTGAGCAGCGTGACTTCCGATTGCAGCAGGAACACGCGCGACACCTGGCCGAGCAGTCCCTGTTCGGTGACGACCGGTGCACCGAGCTTCACGCCGTGCTTCGAACCCCGATCGATCACGACACGCTGCGTAAACGGATCGCGCGTGTCGTATTCGATTTCAGCCGGAATGGACGGCACCGGCATCTGTCCGCGCAGCGACAGCAGCTGGCGCAGATGCTCGTTTTCGGTGGTCAGCTGATCGTTGCGCTGCGCCTGGATCGACAGATCGAGATTGCGTGCACGCAGGATGCGGTTTTCCGTGCTGAGATGATCTTCAGTGGCGAAAAAACCCGCGACGCCGAGAATGGCATCGCGCGGCAGCAGCATGAGGCGCTGCACCGGGTAGAGCGCGGTGCCGACGACGCTGCGCACGCGTTCCAATGTGTTGTAGTGCGAATCGACGACCAGCAGGCCGATGGCGAGCGCGACGAAACATATCAGCCGTGCCAGCGCCGACGGTCCTTGTTTGAACAGTGGCGGCGGACTGTACTGCATGATGGGCCCTTCAGGGGAGCACGCGCGCAGACGCTGCGCGGTGCGCGAAACATTGCGGCCGGACGGAGCGCTGCATGCGGGGCATCCGTCGGCGGGTCAGTCGTGCTGCGCCGCCGCCCCCGGCGAGGTGGCGGATTCTGGTCCGCACCACGTCGGAAGACGGACGACGCACATGACGGGCTTACTCGTACGAGAAGATGCTGCCGAGCTTGTCCATGCGCTCGAGGGCCATGCCCGAGCCGCGCACCACGCAGGTCAGCGGGTCTTCGGCCACGAGCACCGGCAGGCCGGTTTCCTCGGCCAGCAGACGGTCCAGGTCGCGCAGCAGCGCGCCGCCGCCCGTGAGCATCATGCCGCGTTCGGCGATGTCGGCGCCCAGTTCCGGCGGCGTCTGTTCCAGCGCGATCTTCACCGACGACACGATCTGGTTCAGCGGATCGGTCAGGGCTTCGAGGATTTCGTTGCTGGAGATGGTGAACGCGCGCGGAATGCCTTCGGACAGGTTGCGGCCCTTGACTTCCATTTCCTTGACTTCGGAGCCCGGGAACGCGGAGCCGATTTCCTTCTTGATCGCTTCAGCCGTCTGTTCGCCGATCAGCATGCCGTAGTTGCGGCGGATGTAGTTGACGATCGCTTCATCGAATTTGTCGCCGCCGACGCGGACCGAGCCCTTGTAGACGATGCCGCCCAGCGAGATCACGCCGACTTCGGTCGTGCCGCCGCCGATGTCGACGACCATCGAGCCGGTGGCTTCCGAGACCGGCAGGCCCGCGCCGATCGCGGCGGCCATCGGTTCTTCGATCAGGTAGACCTGCGAGGCGCCGGCGCCGTGCGCGGCTTCCTTGATGGCGCGGCGCTCGACCTGGGTCGAACCGCAGGGCACGCAGATGATGATGCGCGGCGACGGCGAGAACAGCCGCGACTCGTGCGCCATCTTGATGAACTGCTTGATCATCTGCTCGGTGACGGTGAAGTCGGCGATCACGCCGTCTTTCATCGGGCGGATGGCTTCGATGTTGCCCGGGACCTTGCCGAGCATCTGCTTGGCTTCCTTGCCGACGGCCTGGATTGTCTTCTTGCCGCTCGGGCCGCCTTCCTGGCGGATGGCGACGACCGACGGCTCGTCGAGGACGACGCCCTTGCCGCGCATGTAGATGAGGGTATTGGCCGTACCCAGGTCAATGGCAAGGTCGTTGGAGAAGTAGCTGCGAAGAAAACCGAACATGCAAAATCCTGTGTTTGCGTGAGGCCGTCTCACGAATGGGACTGGGACGGCAACCTGTCATCTGGGGTTCCGGCCCGTCCAAAAAAATCCCGGCCGCCACACGGCGGCATAATGATGTTTACGGACAAACCGAGGAAAGCTGAAACGGTCGGGGCGCGGGCCGCCAATCCGTCAATTTCCGTCGCGTCAGGGTCTTCCAATGGGCTGCGCGATCATCTGCCGCGCGCCTCGGCGACGCCGGGGGCCCGCTTGCGCGACTGCGGCGAAGGGTGCAAAAACACGCTTCGACGCAAATTTAATGCGCAATGATACCTTATAATTTTGCAGGTTTTGCAGGAAAAACGAGCACGTTGACGCCACAATTCGCCCATCCGGCATCCGCCCGGGAGGCCCCGGGTCGACCGTTGCCCGCTCCTGCGCGGCACACGATGTCGCCCCCCGCGCGGCATCCCCGCGCGATGCCCCTGAATGGGGCGTCCGGCACGCATCTGGCCGCTTTCGAATGCGCATTTTTTCCGGGATTTTTCATGGCTTTGAATCTCACTGACGTCAAACGCATTGCCCATCTGGCCCGGCTGGAGCTGGGTGACGACGAGGCCGCCCACATGGAGGCCGAACTGAACGGCTTTTTCGCACTGGTCGAGCAGATGCAGGCGGTGGACACGACCGGCGTCGCGCCGCTCGCGCATCCGATCGAGCAGATCCAGGCGGTTGCGCAACGTCTGCGCGAAGACGCCGTCACCGAGACGGTCGTGCGCGAGGAGAATCAGAAGCCCGCGCCCGCTGTGCAGGACGGCCTGTATCTGGTGCCCAAGGTTATCGAGTAAGCCGCGTCGCCCGGCCACATCCGCGCGCGCCCCTGATACGCTTTGCCGGCCGCATGGCGCCTTCTGTCCCCGGCCATCACCGCATTCCTACTTTCCCGCCGTTATGGAAAAAGAACTGATCCACCTGCAGGACTTGCGCGCCGCGCTCGACGCGAAGCGCGTGTCGAGCGTCGAGCTGACGCAGCACTATCTCGACCGCATCGCCGCTGCGGGCGACCTCAACGCGTTTGTCCACGTCGATCCGGCAGCGTCGCTCGCGCAGGCGCGCGCCGCCGATGCCCGCATTGCTGCCGGTGAGACCGCGCCGCTGCTGGGTATTCCCGTCGCGCACAAGGACGTCTTCGTGACGCGCCACTGGCGCAGCACGGCCGGCTCGCGCATGCTGGAGAACTACGTCAGCCCGTTCGACGCGGCGGTGGTGGAGCGCCTGGGCGCGGCCGGCATGGTCACGCTCGGCAAGACCAATATGGATGAATTCGCGATGGGTTCGTCCAATGAAAACTCCCATTTCGGTCCGGTGCGCAATCCGTGGGACCGCGCGGCCGTGCCCGGCGGCTCGTCGGGCGGCTCCGCCGCTGCGGTGGCCGCGCGCCTGGCCCCCGTCGCCACCGGCACCGACACCGGCGGTTCGATCCGCCAGCCGGCGGCGTTCTGCGGCGTTACCGGCATCAAGCCGACCTACGGCAGTGTCTCGCGTTACGGCATGATCGCGTTTGCCTCGTCCCTGGATCAGGGCGGCCCGCTCGCCCACAGCGCGGCCGACTGCGCGTGGATGCTGGGCGGCATGGCGGGTTTCGACCCCCGTGACTCGACAAGCCTGGAGCGCCCCGCCGAAGACTACGCGCGCGGCCTCGGCCGGCCGCTGGCCGGCGCCACTGCCGACAAGCCGCTCGCGGGCTTGCGCATCGGCCTGCCCGCCGAATACTTCGGTGACGGCCTGGCGGACGATGTGCGCGCCGCCATCGAAACCGCACTCGCCGACTTCGAGAAGCTGGGCGCGGTGCGTGTGCCGGTTTCGCTGCCCAAAACGGAATTGTCGATTCCGGTCTATTACATTCTCGCGCCGGCAGAAGCCTCGTCGAACCTGTCGCGTTTCGACGGTGTGCGCTTCGGTCACCGGGCGGCCGAGTACGGCGATCTGCTCGACATGTACAAGAAGTCGCGCGCCGAGGGCTTCGGCACCGAAGTGAAGCGTCGCATTCTGGTCGGTGCCTACGTACTCTCGCACGGCTACTATGACGCCTACTACCTGCAGGCGCAGAAGATCCGCCGCCTGATCGCGCAGGATTTCCAGAACGCGTTCGCGCAGTGCGACGTGATCATGGGGCCCGTCGCGCCGACGGTCGCCTGGAATCTCGGCGAGAAGGGCGCCGATCCGGTGCAGATGTACCTCGCGGACATCTATACGCTGTCGGTCAGCCTGGCCGGTTTGCCCGGCATGAGCGTGCCGGCCGGCACAGGGGCCGGTGGCCGTCCGGTGGGCTTGCAGATCGTCGGCAATTATTTCGACGAGGCCCGCCTGCTGCAAGTCGCCGACGCGTTCCAGCGCGCCACCGACTGGCACCAACGCGCACCGGAGGGACTGTGATGCACCGCCCGCTGAAGTCCGCATTGCGCATCGCCCTGCTGGCGATGGCCGCCGCCGTCCTGGCGTCGTGTGCACTGCCGTTTGGCGGCGGCCCGACGCCGATCGCCTACCGGCAGATCGACATCTCGGGCAATTGCTCGCAAACTGATGAAGACGGTTTTCGCGAACAGGCGACACTGCGTGTCGACGCGAATCAGGTACAGGCGCTGAACTGGCAACTGTGGGTGGGGCGCCGCGGCACGTGCCGCTTCAACCTGCCCGATTTCCATCAGACGCGTTCGCGCCCGCAGATCGAGTTGCTCGCCAACGACGGCAGCGGCTGCAAGCTGATGATCTGGCGCGACCCGCGCCGCGTCACGATTGCCCATGCGAACTGCGAGGCACGCTGCACGCCGGGTATTTACGAGGAAGCCTGGCCGGTGATGTTCGATCCGTCGACGGGCCAATGCTCGGCCGCCACGCGGCGCTGAGCGACCAGGATAAATAAAGGTGAATCCTATGCAATGGGAAGTGGTGATCGGCCTGGAGACGCACGCGCAGCTCTCCACCGTTTCCAAGATTTTTTCGGGGGCGTCGACGCAATTCGGCGCGGAACCCAACACGCAAGCCTGCCCCGTCGATCTGGCGTTGCCGGGCGTGTTGCCGGTGCTCAACCGCGGCGCTGTCGAGCGCGCGATTCAGTTCGGCCTGTCGATTGGTTCGACCATCGCGGCGCGCAGCATCTTCGCGCGCAAGAATTATTTCTACCCGGACCTGCCGAAGGGCTATCAGATCAGCCAGTACGAGATTCCGGTGGTGCAAGGCGGCACGCTGACCATTCAGGTCGAGGCGAACCCGAAAACGGGCCAGGAAGCCTACGAGAAGGTCGTCCAGTTGACGCGCGCGCACCTGGAGGAGGATGCGGGCAAGTCGTTGCACGAAGACTTCGAGGGCATGACGGGCATCGACTTGAACCGTGCCGGCACGCCGCTGCTGGAAATCGTGACCGAACCGGACATGCGCAGCGCGGCGGAAGCTGTCGCCTATGCCAAGGCGTTGCACGGCCTTGTCGTGTGGCTCGGCATTTGTGACGGCAATATGCAGGAAGGCTCGTTCCGTTGCGACGCGAACGTCTCCGTGCGGCCCGTCGGCCAGAAGGAATTCGGCACGCGCGCCGAAATCAAGAACCTGAATTCGTTCCGGTTCCTGGAAGAAGCGATCAACTACGAAGTGCGCCGTCAGATCGAATTGATTGAAGACGGCGGCAAGGTAGTGCAGGAAACCCGTCTCTACGACCCGGACAAGAAAGAAACGCGTTCGATGCGCAGCAAGGAAGACGCGCACGACTACCGTTACTTCCCGGATCCGGACCTCATGCCGCTGGTGATCGAGCCCGAATGGATCGAACGGGTGCGTGCCTCGCTGCCGGAATTGCCGGCGGGCATGCAGGCCCGTTTCGTCAGTCAATACGGTCTGAGCCACTACGACGCCGCGGTGCTCACGCAGTCGAAGGCGCAGGCGGGATACTTCGAGGCGGTGCTCGCCAAGCTCGGCGAAGCCGGGGCGAAGCCGGCGGCCAACTGGATCATGGGCGAGTTGTCGTCGCAATTGAACCGCGACGACACGACCATCGACGCAAGCCCGGTGTCCGCCGCGCAGCTGGCGGTGTTGTTGGCGCGGATCGCCGACGGCACTATCTCGAACAAGATCGCGAAGGAAGTCTTCCAGATCATGTGGGATGAGCGTGCCAGCGATGAGGGCGCTGCCGACCGCATCATCGAGGCGAAGGGTTTGAAGCAGATTTCCGACAGCGGCGCCCTTGAAGCGATCATCGACGAAGTGCTCGCCGCCAACGCGAAGTCCGTCGAGGAATTCCGCGCGGGTAAGGAAAAGGCTTTCAACGCGCTGGTCGGCCAAGCCATGAAGGCGACCAAGGGAAAGGCCAACCCCGCGCAGGTCAACGAACTGCTCAAAAAGAAGCTCGCGGGCTGAGCCGCGCACGGGCGCGCCTGATCCTTGTCCTTCCCGGGCTATTCGGCCTGCCGACGGTTTTTGCATCGTTGGCAGGCCGTTTCGTTAGTGAAACCGGCGCCCTGCATTAATCCCTCGTAACTATCCGCTATTTTCGTCAACCGGTTTTTCCGCGATACTGGCCCGTTCTCAAGCCTCATCTGGCAGGGAGGGACACATGTTCGAGAAATACCGCGTAACGCTTGACAAGAAACTCGACCTCGACAAATTCGATCCGGCTGACAAGCCGTTTGCGGGCGAGTCGAAGTCGGACGACCGCGCGCGCATGGACGAGTTGTCCGTGTTGCTCGACGACCTGCAGAACAGGCTGCACGCCAGCGCCAAGCATCGCGTCCTGCTGGTCCTGCAGGGCATGGACACGAGCGGCAAGGACGGCACGATCCGCGCCGTCTTCCAGACTGTCAACCCGCTGGGTGTGCGCGTCGCAAATTTCAAGGCGCCGACGCCGACCGAGCTGGCGCATGACTTCCTGTGGCGCGTGCATCGTCAGGCGCCGGCGGCGGGCGAGTTGGTCATCTTCAACCGCAGCCATTACGAGGATGTCCTGATCACGCGGGTGCACGACTGGATCGACGCGGACGAATGCAAGCGCCGGATCGAGCACATCAACCATTTCGAGAAGCTGTTGGCGGACAGCGACACGCTGATCCTGAAGTGTTTCCTGCACATCTCGAAGGATGCGCAGCGCGAGCGCCTGCAGGAACGGGTGGACGACCCCCAGAAACACTGGAAATTCGACCCGACCGACCTCAAGGAGCGTGCGTTCTGGCCGGAATACCAAAAGGCTTACGCGTCGGCGCTATCGGCCACCTCGACGGAATGGGCGCCGTGGTATATCGTCCCCTCCGACTCCAAGCGGCACCGCAACCTGATGGTCGCCGAGCTGCTGGTGGCGGCGCTGTCCCGGCTGGGGCTCGATTTCCCGCCACCCAAGCCGGAGCTCGAAGGTTTGAAGATCGAATAATGAATCCCGATGCGGCCGGCCGCATCGTTTCAAGCAAGACCAGGTTTCAGGCAAGACCAGATAACTGCGCCGCCAACCTCAGGCACGGCGCGACACGGGGAAGATGATGAAGACCGAAGACGGACGCCAGACAGCCGGAATCCGGCCGCAGGCGCGCCAGCAACGCAAATGGGCGGTGGCCGTGTTGGCCGTTGCCGTGCTCGCTTGCGGTTTCTATTGGATGCGGGCACGTGGTGGCGAAACGCCTGTCAGGACGGTGCCCGTGATGTCCGTCACTGCCGCCACGGTCGTTGTGCAGGACGTTCCCGTACGCCTGCGCGCGAACGGCACCGTGACGGCGCGCCAGACCGTCGACGTCCGCCCGCAGATTTCGAGCACGATCCGCGCGGTACATATCAAGGAAGGCGACACGGTCAAGGCCGGGCAGCTTCTGTTTTCGCTCGACGCGCGCATGGATGAGGCCAACCTCAAGAAGGTGCAGGCCCAGGTGACCAAGGACGAAGCCGACCTTGCCAACGCCCGGCGCACGCTCGCGCGCACGAAACAACTGATCGCCGAGCATTTTGTTTCGCAAAGCGCGCTGGATACGGCGCAGAGCGCCGTCGACAGCCTGACAGCACAGGTGCAGGCCGACCGCGCGGCGATTTCGGCAAGCCAGGTGGCCGTCGACTATAACCAGATCCGCGCCGGCATCGACGGCCGTACGGGCGCGATCAACGTTCACCCGGGAAGCCTCGTGACGCCGGGCGGCGCACCGCTGGTCACCATCACGCAGATCGATCCGATCGATATCAGCTTCACGCTGCCCGAGCGCGAACTGGCCGAATTGCAGGCCGCCCGCGCGGGCGGGCCGGTCACGGTGACGGCCACGCTCGGCAACACCGGACAGACCGCCACCGGTCAGCTCAGCTTCATCGACAATGCCGTGGATTCGCAGACGGGCACGATCCGGTTGAAGGCGGCGTACGAGAACCGCGACGCGAAGCTGTGGCCGGGCATGTACCTCAACGTCGCCGTGACCGGCCGTGTACTCAAGCAGGTGACGGTCGTCCCGCCGCAAGCGGTCCTGACCGGGCCGGACGGCAAGTTCGTCTATGTCATCGGCGCCGACCGCAAGGTCACCGCCAGGCCGGTCAGGGTCGGTTACGTGGAAGGCAAGCTCGCGGTCGTCGAGGGCGTGGCCGCGGGCACGCGCGTCGTGCAGGAAGGCGCGGAAAATCTGCGTCCGGGCAACCTGGTCGCGGAAGCGGCGCGCAGCGGCGCCGATGCCCAAGCCGGTGTGCAAGCCAACGCGGCCCCTGCCGCGCCGAGCGCGAAGACGCCATGAACCTGTCCGAACTGTGCATCCGCCGCCCGGTGATGACGATCCTGCTGTGCGTGGCGGCCGTGGTGGCCGGTCTCATCGCGTACGGCCAGATTCCCATCTCCGCGCTGCCGAGTTTCAACTCGCCGGTCATTCAGGTCACGGCGACGCTGCCGGGCGCGAGCCCGGAAACGATGGCGGCGTCGGTCGCCGCGCCGATGGAGAAGCAATTCTCGACGATCGCCGGCGTGGCAGTGATCAGTTCAACCAACACGCAGGGCGTGACGTCCATCATCATCGAATTCGACAGCGATCGCGACATCGATGCGGCCGCTGTCGACGTGCAGGCCGCCCTGTTCCGTGCGCAGCGCAGGCTGCCTGCGGAGATGACGACCCCGCCGTCGTACCGCAAGGTGAACCCGGCCGACGCGCCGATCCTGTTCCTTGCGGTCAACTCGCCGTCGATGTCGCTGGCCGAACTCGACGACTACGCCGAGAACCTGGTGTCGCCCACGCTGTCGACACTGCCCGGCGTTGCCCAGGTGCTGATTTTCGGCCAGAAGCGTTTTGCGGTGCGCGTGCAGGTGCGGCCGGACGCGTTGGCCGCGCGGTCGCTGACATTGGAAGACGTGGCGCGCGCGCTGGCTTCCGCCAACGCGAACAGCCCCGTCGGCACGCTCGACGGCAACCGCCAGACAATGACGATCGAAGCGAACGCGCAGATGACGCGCGCCGACCAGTTCGCCGGCTTGATCATCGCGAGCGTGAACGGCAATCCGGTCTATCTGCGTGACGTCGCCGATGTTCAAGACAGTGTCGAATCCGTGAAGACGGGCAGCTGGGTCAACGGCGAGCGTTCGATCGTGCTGGCGGTGTTGCGTCAGCCGAACGCGAACACCGTGGCGACCGTCGATCAGGTCAAGGCGGCGCTGCCGAAGCTCGCCGCGCAGATGCCGCAGTCGATTCAGGTGAAACTGCTCAACGACCGTTCGGTGTCGATTCGCGAATCGATCGCCGACGTTCAGTTCACGCTGGGCCTGACGGTGATTCTGGTGACGCTGGTCATCTTCCTGTTCCTGCGCCGCCTGGCCGCCACGATGATCCCGGTGATGTCGCTGCCGATCTCGCTGATCGGCACGGTGGCGTTGATGAAGGGCCTCGGCTACTCGATCGACAACATCTCGTTGCTCGGTATTACGCTCGCGGTGGGGCTGGTGGTCGACGACGCCATCGTGATGCTGGAGAACATCGTCCGGCACATCGAGAATGGCGTGCCGCCGCTGCGGGCGGCGCTGGTCGGCTCGCGCGAGATGGGTTTCACGATTCTGTCGATCTCGATTTCGCTGGTGGCGGTGTTCATCCCGATTTTCTTCATGCCTGGCGTGATCGGGTTGATGTTTCACGAGTTCGCGGTGGTAGTGTCGCTCGCGATTCTCGTGTCGGCGGCAGTGTCGCTGACGCTGATTCCGATGCTATGCAGCCGCTTTCTGTCGCATGAGCAGGACGAGGGGCTCGGTCTGCGTGCGACGCAGTGGTTCGAGGACGGTTTCAACTGGGTTCAGGGCCGCTACGTCAAATCGGTCGACTGGTGTATCGGCCATCGCAAGGTCGTGCTGGGGGCGGCGGCGGCGACGTTTGTCGCCACGGGCGTGTTGTTCGCGAACAGCCCGAAGGGGTTTTTCCCGAGCGAAGATATCGGGCAGATTCAGGTGACCGCCGAGGGGGCGCAGGATATTTCCTTCTCGGCGATGCAGACGTTACTGCGCCGCGCGGGTGACATTGTCAGGAACGACCCGGCGGTCGCCACGGTGATCGTGTCGGCGAGCGACGGCAACGTCGGCCGCATGTTCGTCAACCTGAAGCCGCATGGCGAGCGTCCGGGCATGAATGAAGTGCTCGAGACCTTGCGCCGCGAGGTCAAGCAGGTGCCTGGATTGAACGTCTATTTCAACCCGGTGCAGAACTTGCAGCTGGGCGGCAAGGCGAGCAAGAGCCGTTACCAGTACGTGATGCAGAGCGTGAAGACCGGCGAGATGCAAAGCTGGTCGGACAAGCTGATGAACGCCATGCGTGCCGATCCGCTGTTTCGGGACGTCACGACCGACGCGCAGATGAAGGGCCTGCAGGCGCAGTTGACGATCGACCGCGACAAGGCGAACACCCTGGGCGTGGCGATTGGCGACATCCGCAGCGCGTTGTACAGCGCCTTCGGGGAGCGTCAGGTCTCCACGATCTACACGCCGAGCGACAGCTATCAGGTGATCCTGCAGGCGACGGATGCGGATCGGCGCGACGAAAGCGCCTTCGACAAGATCTACGTGCGCGGCAAGGGCAATGCGTTGGTGCCGCTGTCCGCGGTGGCCACGGTCGAGCGCAAGATGGGCCCGGTGTCGGTGAATCACCAGGGGCAATTGCAGGCGGTGACCTTGTCGTTCAATCTGGCGCCCGGCGCGGCGCTGGGCGATGCGGCAAAGAAGATCGAAGGCTTCCAGCGGCAGCTGAATTTCCCGGCGAGCATTATCACGAGCTGGGGCGGCGATGCGGCGGCGTTCCAGGCGTCGCAGTCCAGCCAGATCGTGCTGCTGGTCGGGGCGCTGCTGGTGATCTACGTGCTGTTGGGCGTGCTGTACGAAAGCTACATCCACCCGATCACGATTCTGGCCGGCTTGCCGTCGGCGGCCGTGGGTGCGCTGCTGACGTTGCGTATCGTCAACATGGATCTGTCGTTGATCGCGGTGATCGGGATCCTGATGCTGATCGGCATCGTGAAGAAGAACGCGATCATGATGATCGACTTCGCGCTCGACGCGCAGCGCAATGGCAGGCTGACGCCGTCCGAGGCGATCCGGCAGGCGTGCGAGTTGCGTTTCCGTCCGATCATGATGACGACGCTCGCGGCGCTCATGGGGGCGTTGCCGATCGCGCTGGGATTGGGGGCAGGCGCGGAATTGCGTCAGCCGCTGGGCCTGGCGGTGGTCGGCGGGCTGTTGTTCTCGCAGGTGATCACGCTGTACATCACGCCGGTGATTTATCTGTATCTCGACCGCTTTGCCGGCAAGGGACCGCTGGTGCTGCCGGGCGACCGCGCGGCCAATGACGGCGGCGGGGTGTCGACGGACGATACGCCGAAGCAGGCGGGATCGGGGCATTGAGGTTCTGAAGCGCGGTGCGGTCGTCTCTCCGATGACGCACCGCGCATTTGGTGACCGGCGTGCAATGCGCCGGTGAAAACGCCCATACGCAGGGCGGTGTGAGCGGGTCGTACAGGCCTATTTCTCTGCACATTTCCGAAACGTCTGAATCTGGCTGGCATCGCTGACGCTTTGTGACGTCTGACATGCCGGAAATTCATTGTGGACGCGCTCTTTGAAATTTCGGAAAGATCCGATTGATGAAATCCTCGCGATCTGTTATCGGAGCGAAGAATTCCGTATTCCAACGAATTTGAGGCGTGTCGCAAATCGATAGTCGGGGTTCAAATTCAATAACCGTGTGATCCGAAGTGGGGCATAAATCGGCCTGTCGTTTTTCAGGACATCACTTGCGCCGAAGGAGACTTCGCGCAAGTGCCTTGCACTAGCTACAGGAATCGGAGAACAGCATGGATATCAGGAAGGAAAGTGCCGGCTACGCGGCGAATCGGACGGCGGCACATGGCGTCATGGGAGCGCGGCGCCGGCAGCGCGGCATGAGCTTGGTGGAGATCGGCGTTGTCGTCGCATTGGTGGGCGTGCTGATGGCGGGCGCGTTTGTCGGCGTGCCGGCCATCATGATGAATCTCAAGGCGAACGGCGAAGTCACCGATCTGCAGGAAGCGGCTGCCGGGATTCAGCGGATCGCCATGGGGTCTGCCATTACGATGCCGCCCTCAGGAACGGCACTGGGCGCTCCCGCTGCCCACGCTCTGGGATTCTATCCTTCGCATCGGTTCACTTCTTCAACAGGGAGCGCCGGTACAGGGGGCGCCGCTACTACAATCAACGGGCTCAAAAATAGATTCAACGGAGACATAACCATTACGCCTCTGGACGCGATCGTCACTGGGCAAGGAAAGGGCATTGAAATCCTGTCGAAAGCCGTTCCCACGGCAGCTTGCGTCAAGGTCGTTGGCGCGGTTGCCGGCGTATTTGACGAAATTCTCGTGGGTAGCGAAGCGGTAAAGCCATTCCGTGGCCCGTTGAACATGGCCACCCTCGCAACGGGTTGTGCGGCAGAGAATCCGGATGTCACATACAAGATTGCGCTGCAGTAACTGGAGATGAAGTCTTGAGACGCCAGGACGCGCTCGCTCGCCTTATGCTTCCGATCCGTAAATGTACGGAGTGAAAATTATTGTGATGTTCTGGATCCATTCGAAAAGAAACAGAGACGATTCATGATTGGAGTTCATGCAAGGAAGCTGGTTGCGTTCATGTGGCTGACGATATCGGCGCATGTTTTGGCCGATACCGTGTCAACAACTGCGTCATATCAAGTTCTCGACCCATTGCCGTTGTCGCATGTGCGACTTGTGGATGCGGTCGACAAGCGTCGCACAACGGGAACAGTGGCGCATGTTCAAACCGTGACCACGGTCCACCCGCTCGACGCGGCGGACGCGCGCGCTGGGCAGGTCACTTCGAGCGCTACGACATTACCCTCGGCTCCGGATGCGAAAGTGGGTGCCGACCATCTGGTGCCCGAAGTGAGCCCCGAACAATCGGAGGTGACTTCCTTGCGTTTATCCGTCGATGCCAAGCGGGTATCGGCCTCGCTGAGGGAATTCGCCGCCGCACACGGTTGGCAGCTCGCATGGGAGATCGATCGGGATTTCCCGATCGACTATCCGGCAACGTTCGAAGGGTCCTTTCTGGAGATCGTGGAGAAGGTCGCCCTCGCTCTGAATGCCACCGACGCGCCTGTGCGGGTCAAAGCGTATGAGGCGAACCGGGTGCTGCGCATCCTGCACGCAACGCAATAACAAGGGAAGCATGGCGATGAGAAAGTGGGCAGGGCGAATTTGTGCGCCGTTGATTCTGAGTGCGTGTGGGACGCCCGGCATATTGCAGGACACGGATACGCGTGTGCTGGCCGCGCGATCGGAGGCGCAGGCGTTGACGAAGAGCTATGGGGCCAAGGGGTTATCGGTGTTGGAACGTGAGGATGGCGCATGGCTGACACGCCGCTCCATGCCGATCGATTCGACCCGGTCTCTTCCAGCGTTCTTTGACACGCCTGCAACCTTTACTTCTGGAAAGGCGTTGCCGCTGCCACTGATTACACAGCAGATCGGCGCGGCGCACGGGGTTCCTATCCGCGTATCCCGGAACGTCGGCGCCGCGCCTGCCGGGAAAGACGGCCGCGATGCCCAGAGGGGAGGCGGCCGGGACGCAAGGCGTGCCGCACCGGCCGACGGGGAGGGCAACGGGCCGATGGTCACCGTGCAATACAAGGGAACGCTGCGCGGTTTGCTCGATACGTTGGCAAGCCGGTCCGGCACCCATTGGACTTATCGGAACGAGACCGTTGAATTCTCACGATTCGTCACGCGTACGTTCCAAGTCAAGACGATGCCGGGTGCGACGTCGTATGCGGCATCGGTAGGAAAGAGCAGCGATACGCAAGCAAAACGGTCGTCCGGCGGTGGCGGAGGCGGTGCGGGAGGCATAGAGCTGAATTTCGGTGCGGATGCCAAAGTCAGCATGGTCGCAGAGCTCAGCTATTGGGACGATCTGGTGCGCGCGGTTTCCGGCATGGTGTCGGAAGAAGGCAGGGTCAGCCCGTCAACGGTCACCAGTTCCATCACCGTCACCGATACGGCAGAGGTGGTCGAACGCATCGCGCGGTACGTTGAAGCCGAGAATGCGGTGCTTGGCCGTCAGGTCAGTCTTCGTGTGCAGGTATATTCGGTCAGTTTGTCCGAAAACTCCGCGGCAGGCATTGACTGGAATCTCGTGTACAAAGCGGCGAACGGCGTCGCCGTCGAACTGGTTGGCGCGCCGATGGGGGCGGCACTGGGCACGGGCGTCGGCAAACTCGGCGCCACGCACGCGTCCGGCAGATTCAATGGCTCGAAACTGTTCCTGCAGGCACTGAGCCAACAGGGGCGTGTGAGCACCGTGGTCGACACGAGCGTCGTGACGTTGAACAATCAGCCGGCGCCGATCGCCGTGACCGACAACGAGGGCTATATCTCCAAGGTGTCCATCACACAAGGCAACCTCAATTCGATGCCGATTGTGACGGCGGAGCAATCGATGCTGACGACGGGTTTTGTCATGAATCTGTTACCGACATTGCTCGACAACCGGAGCGTGATGCTGCAGGTGCAGGTCGACCTCTCGGAAAACCACGGCTTCAAGAGTCACGCCGCAGGCCTGTTGCGCGCCGGTGGCGAATTGGAGGAGCGATCGGAAAGAGGTAAGGACAGGACCTCCGGGAAGGAGGGCGACAAGGGGGGCGGCACGACATCCGTACAGTCTCCCAGAACTTCGTCTGTGCAAACCATGCAACGCGCATCGTTGAAGGCCGGCGAGACGCTGGTGCTGAGCGGATTCCGCCAGGCGAAGGGGAATACCTCGAAGGACGGACTGTTCATGTACGAGGGCGGCAGCAAATCGGCTTCGCAAGGCGAACGGGAGATTGTCATCCTGATTTCGCCCGTTCTGACGGAAGGGGTTTGAGATGGCCAAGCTCCTTCCTCACGGGCTGGTTGCCGGCCTGCGGTGGGAAACGCTCATCGGGCTGGAGAAGGAAAGCGTCGAAATTCGCGCGTTGGCAGCCCGGCGCGACGCCGATCAATTCGTGGTCGTGGGCGACGACGATGTCAACCGCACGGTGGGGCTGGCGAAATTGCCCGCTGAAGCACTGGCGCCTGCGTCCGGAAAGCCGCGCTCGCAACCGATGCCGTACGTTTCCCTCGCGGCCGCATTGTGCAGAATGTTGCCTTCGGAGAACGCGGTCTTCCTGTGCCCGGATCCGGAGGCGCGTGCCGAGTGCCTGTTCGTGACAATTCGTGATGGCCGGCCCGATCGCGATGAAGTCCTTTCGATAGCCGCCGCGCATGATGCCGCCAGACGTTTCATCGAGGCGAACGAGACGGGTTCTACAATCGTATGTGGCGTGGTAAGCCAGCCGATCGGGCCGGCTGCCGACGCTGCGGCGAATGCGGAAATCGGACGGGAAGCGCGTGAGGCGGGCAACGACATCTGGGACGCCGCCATGACGCGGGCGGAAGTCGTGACACTCGCGCAGATCGCCGAGTTCGTGCGCCGCGCAGGCATCGACGATTATCGATTGTCCCCGGTGAACCAAGCGCCGTCCCTGCGCCTGATCGGCATCGGCGTTGCGATCGTGGCGGTCGTCGCCGTGGTGATCGCCGGAGGTTGGTGGTGGTGGTCGGCCAGGGCGGAAGCCGAGCGCCTGCGTATCGCGCAATCACAACGTGTCGATCCGGTGCAAGCCTATCGCGACGCCGTGCGCAAAGCGCTCGCCCGCGAACCGTTCGACGCAGGGTCTGCCTTTGCGCAGGCCGTGCAGACGTATGTTCATGCGCTGCCTGCGAATGCGAGCGGATGGCGGCCCGAATCGATCGTCTGTAAGGCGGCCGCTTGCGATATCCAGTGGCGCCGGCTTGAAGGCGGAACGTTCGATAAGCTCCTCGCGCAACGTGAGCGTGCCGTGATCGTCGACATCAACTCGGCGACGGAAACGATGCCGTTGACGCTCGACGGTGCGCCGGAGGCCTCGCGCGTGTCTCCAGTGCCATTGAGCCAGTTTCTGCGCACCGCCGGCGCGCGTCTGCAGCAATTGGGCGATTACGGCCTGGACATCTCCATGACCATGGCCGCACCGATCGTGCCGGTGCCCCCAGCGCTCGCCAAACGGGCCGATATCGCGCCGCCAATCCTGAAGGGCACGTGGCAAATCAGCGGGCATCTGGCGTTTCTGGACTCGGTCAAGGGCTTGATGCAACGCTCGGCAAATTTGTCGTTGGCGCAGGTGGAGGTTCAACTCAATGACGAGAAGCCGGTGTTCTCGGCCCAAGGAGCATTTTATGTTCACTAACTTGCGAGCGGGCACTCGCTTGGTGCTGCTCGTCGCGCTGGCGGCATCACCGGCCGTTGCCGAAGAGAATATCGACGAGTTCGCTCGCCTGCATTTACGCAATGCCCAGGCGGCGGCGGAAAAGGCCGGCAACGAAACCGTAACCGCAGATCAATCCGACCAGCCCGTGTCGAAACGCCTGGAATTGGTGTACATCCAGGGCGTGGGAGACGCCACGCATGCTTACCTGATCGTCGACGGACAGTTCGGCAAGGCGGTTCGCCGCAACGAGTCCATCCGTCATTGGCGGGTCGACGCGATCGGAGACGACTATGTCGACGTGCGGCGCGGCAGCGAACGTCATCGGTTATTGCTGCATGCCATTGCACCACGGCAGGCGTCGTCTGAGCGGCAGGGTTCCCCGTGAACATTGCAAACCAGCTTCGGTACTGGATCAGGCGCGGCAGGCATCACGCCAACGTCGTGCCGGTCAATACGCTCAAACCGGAAGAAATGCAGCATTTCGGTTGGCGGCAGGATTTCGGCCTTGCGCTCACGGGCTATGAACTGAACTCGCTCGTGCTGGTGGCGGCGAAGTCGCGGCTGTACCTGATTTTGCTTGAGCATTCGGCTTATCGGCAACTGCAGAAGTCGGACTTGCTGGAGCGTTTCGATCTGGCGGTGCGCGCAACCCACCGGCTCGAGCGCGAGGGCATCTATGTCGGCACGACCGAAGAGATCCTGCTGGTGCAGTCCCGATTGCAGCAGCAGGCCGGTGACAGTGAGCGTTCCGCCGAACGGATTACGGGCGCGTATCGAAACTTCGATCTCGTCGTGGAAAAGGCCATTGAAGCGGGGGCTTCCGACATCCATTACGAATTTCGCAACGAGAAGCACGTGAGTGTGCGGTTTCGCGTGCACGGAAAATTGCGTGCGACAGACGCCCGGGACCGGTTGTCACGCGACTATCACGCGATGCTCGATGCCGTTTCCGCAGCCTACAATTCCCGCGCGGACCCCAGTAGCCGAAGCCACAACCATTTTGACGAATCGCAACATCAGAGCTGTTCGATTCCGCTGTCCGTACGCAATCGACAGTACCAACTGCGCTTTCAAAGCATCAAGGAAAATCGCGGCGTCGACATCATTTTGCGACTGCTGCTCAACGAAGCGGTGGAGGGCGACATCCTTACGCTCGCGCAGCTTGGCTATTCTCCCGACCAGGTCGAAGTGCTCGAAGACGCCGTGCACCGGTCGCCGGGGCTGACCATCATTGCCGGCGAAACGGGTTCGGGCAAGTCGACCACGCTGCGGACCTTGATGACCTACGAGCGCGACTCGGGGAAGAAGTTTTTTTCGATTGAGGACCCGGTCGAATACATTCAGCCGCATATGACGCAAATCCCCATCCAGCGCCGCGCGGAAGATGCGGGCGAGGGCGAGACCGCCTTCGGCGCTGCATCCAAGGTGGTGCTGCGCGGGGACCCCGACAAAGTCATGCCGGGTGAAATTCGAGACGTCGAAACCGGCTCGTTCGCCAAGTCAATGACGGAAACCGGGCATCAGGTGTTGTCGACGGTTCATGCTTCGAGTGCATTCGGCATTGTGCCCCGGCTGGTCAGCGATGAGATCGGCATGCCGCTCGCCGCGGTGGCGGCACCCAATTTCCTGACGGCGATGGTTTATCAGAAGCTGGTGCCGGTCGTGTGCCCTTCGTGCTGCAAGCCCGCCGCGGATGTTCTCGACGGCGACTATCTCAGCGTACTGTGCCGAATGGGGCTCGACGTATCGGCCATTCGGGCGGACGGCGGTGGCTGTCCCGCATGCAAGCATCGCGGAACGGCGGGACAAACCGTGGTCGCGGAGGTCTGCGAAGTCACCGAACCGATGCTGCCCTTGATTCGCGAGGCGCGCTTCTGGGAAGCCGAACAGATGTGGCGCGCACAACACAGCGGCAGCCTGACTGATGGCGTGATGCACGGCAAGACCGCCATGGAGCACGCGATCTACAAAATGTCCCTGGGCCTCATCGATCCGCGAGACGTCGAGTCGGCCTTCTACAAGCTCAAGAAGTATCAGGCGCCGAAGTCCACGGCGCCGCGTCTTCGGCGCGCGGCCGCGCTGTGACGTCGGGTTCACAACGGATTCCATTGCTGACCTTCGTTCGGAATGACATGCTTAATCGCTGGTTATCCAAATTTGCGCCACGCCGCGCCGCCTACCCCGGACTGCCGAAAGCCATACGCAGGTTTCATGCGATCCGCGCAAAGTTCTACGGGGACTTTGCGGACTCGATCGAGGATGGCGCCAATCCTTATGATTTGTTTTCCCGCAGATACATTCGCGCGCGCCAGCGAAAGGATCCGCTCGCGCCGTTGTATGCACTCTGGCGTGATCGGGCCAGCTCGCTGAATCTGCGCAAATCCTGGGAGGGGACGATCCCGCACGACGATCTGCTCGTCGTCGGCGCAGGTGAGCGCGGCGACCTGCCAGGCACGTTGCGGTTCCTGTCACACGTTGTGACCATGAGAAATCGGAATCGCGCGGCGATCACGGGCGCCATTGCGTTGCCGGCCTTTCTCATGATTGTCCTGATGGGCATCCAGATGGGCGTGGCGTTCGGCATGATGCCGATCATGACGCAGGTCATGCCACCGGAACAGTTTCCCCTGCTCGGCCGGGGGCTGTACGTGGTGTCCGGTGTCATCGCCCATTACTGGTACGCGATATACGGGCTGCCCATCCTGACGGCGATGGCCATCGCCATCGCCTTGCCCCGGTGGACCGGCCCCACACGGCGACGGTTCGACGCGATTGGCCCGTTCTCGATTTATCGTGATGTTCGCGCGGGCGAGTTTCTGGTGTCGCTGGCCGCGTTGACCGAGGCGAAGGTCTCGACGTTCGATGCCATCACGATGATGATGACCGGCACGCGACCGTGGATGCGGAGTCACCTCATGCGCATGCGGGCGTCGCTCAAGAGCGATCGGAGCATGACGAAGGCCATGGACACGGGGTTGTTCTCCGAAGCGTTGTTTGACCGGATTGCCGAATATTCGGAGCGCAGCAACTTCGAGAAGGGCATACGAAAGATCGGCCTGACGGCGCTGGAAGAAGTGGCCGATATCATCCGGCAGCGTTCGGCGGTGATGAAGAATGTCCTGATCATGCTGGTCGGCGGCTTCATGGTGTTTACGGTCGGCAGCATGCTCCAGATCGGGCAACAGGCGGGCGAACACGCCGCGTCGATGATGTAATCGTGCAGACGCGATCGATATCCTTGCGCCGGTCCGTCACTGTCGTTGGCGGGCTGATGCTGGTGCTTGCCGTGTGGCTGGGCTGGCTGGCTGTCGATGCCGCCGAGCGGACGAGGGTCGTTGCCGCTTGCGCGATCATCGGCTTGTGCACCGGAAGCTTCCTCAACGTTGTCGTATATCGATTACCTCGCATGCTGGAGGCCGCCTGGGCACGCGAAGCCGCAGAGATCAGCGGCGCGCCGGCCGTTCCCGCGGAACGCTTCAATCTTGCCTGGCCGCCGTCGCGCTGCCCGTCGTGCGAGACGCGTATCGCGGCGTGGCAAAACGTTCCGGTGTTGAGCTATGTCTGGTTGCGCGGCCGGTGCGGCGCGTGCGACCTTCCGATCGGCACGCGCTATCCGCTTGTGGAGACGCTCACCAGCCTCGTGTTCGGCGTGATCGGCTGGCATTTCGGCGCCTTCGGGCACTGGCCGGCGCTCGTCGCCTACGCTGCGTTCTGCGCCATGCTGCTGGCGCTCGCGCTGATCGACGCCGATACCTGCCTGCTGCCGGATGCCCTGACGTTGCCGCTGGTCTGGCTCGGGCTGCTGGCAAGCGTCGCCGGTATTACGGTAACGCCGGACGATTCAGTCATCGGTGCGGCGGGCGGCTATCTCGGGCTCTGGCTCGTGGCGAGCGCGTATCGCGCGGCGCTGGGCCGCGACGGCCTTGGCGCCGGAGACTGCAAGCTCGTTGCTGCATTGGGCGCGTGGCTTGGCTGGCCGATGTTGCCGGTGGTACTCGTGTTGGGCTCGCTGCTTTCATGCGTTGTCGGCGGCCTCACGCTCGCGCGCCGCGGGGAAAGCATGCGAACCCCTTTACCGTTTGGACCGTCGCTCGTCGCGGCCGGCTTCGTCGCGCTTGCCTGGGGTGACCGTATCGTCGGCACGTTCGTCGACATGGCTGCCGGATTCTGACGCCAGCTACGCCGCCGCCACGCCTTCCGGCGGTGGACCGTTGAAATCATCCGTCACGGGAAAGCCAGCCGTGCGGCCAGCGCGCATCGTCTGAGGCAATCCTCTAATTCATGATCATGAAGCGAACCCGGCTTTGGCGCTATCATGAAAGACTGGCATCCGCATCCCGAGCGCCGAAACGTTCGCCATTCTGCGCGGCGCCACTTCCGGAGACACGCCATGCGCCATGATTGGCACACCCATGACGTCACGAACCAGGTCCTGCCGCTGACCGGCTATAACCTGTATGCATCGGATACCGTACTGCAGGCTGCCGTCGCCGCCACGGGCGCGCAATGGCATGCGCAGACGCTGCACCGCCAAGGCGCACGGCTGGGCGAGGCAGATGTCCAGCAATGGGCGCGCGACGCCAACCGTCATCCCCCGGAACTCGACAGCTTCGATCCGCGCGGACAACGTATCGACCACGTCGGATTTCATCCGGCATGGCACGAGCTGATGCGCCTGTTGCGCGGCGCGCAACTCCATTCGCTGCCTTGGGCGCATCCGCAGCCCGGGGCCATGGCTGCGCGCACGGCGTCGTATTTTCTGCATGGACAGAACGAAGCCGGAAGCCTGTGCCCGATCACCATGACGTTCGCCAGCATCCCGGTGTTGTCGCAGGTGCCGGATCTGTTCGCGACGCTTAAGGACAAGCTCTTTGAGACGTCCCACGATCCGCGAGACCTGCCGTTGTCACAGAAGCACGCCATGCTGATCGGCATGGGTATGACAGAAAAGCAGGGCGGCTCCGATGTGCGCAGCAATACCACGACAGCGACCCCTGCCGGAGGCGGCGCGTATTCGATCGTGGGGCATAAGTGGTTCTTCTCCGCGCCGCAATGCGACGCGCATCTTGTGCTCGCACGCACGGCCGGCATGGAAGGGCTGTCGTGCTTCTTCGTGCCGCGCTTCGCCCCGGACGGCAGCAAGAACGCCGTGCAGATCCAACGCCTCAAGGACAAGCTGGGGAATCGTTCCAACGCGAGCAGCGAAGTCGAGTTCCCGGGTGCGTACGGCACGCTCGTGGGCAAAGAGGGCCGGGGCATTCCGACGATCATCGAGATGGCCACCTACACGCGGCTCGATTGCGTGATCGGCAGCGCGGCGATCACGCGCGCGGCACTTGTGCAGGCGATCCATCATGCGCGTCACCGTCATGCGTTCGGGCGGCAACTGGCCGAGCAGCCGCTGATGCAACGCGTGCTTGCCGACCTGGCGCTCGAATCGGAGGCAGCGACCTGGCTCGCGATGCGGCTTGCACAGGCGTTCGATGACAACGACTCGCCGCATGAGCGCGCCTGGCGGCGGGTCGTATTGCCCGCAGCGAAATTCTGGGTTTGCAAACGCGCGCTCGAGTTGTGCGGCGAATGCATGGAAGTATGGGGCGGCAACGGCTATGTGGACGACGGACCACTCGCGCGGCTTTACCGGGAAGCGCCCGTCAATTCGATCTGGGAAGGTTCGGGCAACGTGATGTGCCTCGATGTGCTGCGCGCGATGGAGCGCGAGCCGGACGTCGCGCAGGCGTGGTTCACTTGGCTGGGCGAGCGAGTGTCGGGTCACGCGCCGTTGCGTGCTGCGCTCGCCGACCTCCATGGTTGGCTCGCGTGCGACGCCGATACGCGCACTGGCATGGCACGCGCGATTGCACAGCAGACGGTGTTGCTCGCGCAGGCCTCGCTGCTGCTCGAACATGCCCCCCCGGATCTCGCGCACGCGTTCATCGAGAGCCGCTTCGGGGCCTCGAACGGGCGCGTGTACGGTGTGCTGCCTGCAGGCGTCACGGCAGCGGCGCAGCGCGCCTGGCTCGATCGGGCGTTTGCCGCTTGAGCGGCGCCCGCGACGGCGGGCGCCGCCGGCTCGCAATGCGAACATTTCAATCATCCAGGGGAGACGGCCATGGGACACAGCGAAATTGATCTGGGCGAGGAGGCCGCGCGCGTGGCGCTCGCGCCGCGTTTCGAGCGAATGCGCAGCGCACACGCCGCAGCGCCGATGCCGGATTGGTCCACGCGCAAGCATCACCTGCATATGCTCGCGCGCATGCTGCGGCGGCATCGCAAAGCGCTGGCTGCTGCGATCGATGCCGACTTCGGTGGCCGCTCCGAGCAGGAGACCGAACTGCTCGAGCTGTTCCCGACCTTGGGCAATCTCAAGCATGCCATGTCTCACGGACGCCGCTGGATGCGCGGCTCGCAAGGCTGGGCCAGCTTCTGGATGCTGCCGGCACGTCGGGCCATCGTGCCTCAACCGCTCGGTGTCGTCGGCATCATTGCGCCGTGGAATTATCCGCTGTTCCTGGCGGCGGGGCCGCTGACCGACGCCCTGGCCGCCGGTAATCGGGTGATGATCAAGGTGTCCGAATACACGCCGCGCTTCGCCGCGCTGTTTGCGCAGGTCGTGGCGGAGTTTTTCCCGCCGGAATGGGTCACGGTCGTGACCGGCGACGCGCAGACCGGCCAGGCGTTTTCGTCACTGCCGTTCGACCATCTCCTGTTCACCGGCGCCACCTCGGTCGGTCATCACGTGATGCGTGCCGCCAGCGAACATCTGACGCCGGTGACGCTCGAATTGGGCGGGAAATCCCCGGCTATTGTCGGGCCGCATGCGCGCTTCGACCACGCTGTGGAACGCATTCTGGCCGGCAAGCTCGTCAATGCCGGGCAGACCTGCGTCGCGCCCGATTACGTGCTGCTGCCGCGCGAGCGGCTCGCGGCGTTCATCGAAACGGCCAGGCAGGTCTGCGCGCGGCTATATCCTGACGCGCGGGATAATCCGCAGTACACGAGCATTGCCTCAGATCGCCATTTCGAGCGGCTGGCGGGCCTGGTGTCCCAGGCTGAAGCCCAGGGGGCGGTGGCGCATCCGATGTTCGATGGCAGTCCCGACGCCGAGCGCAGGCGCATGCCGCCGGTGCTGTTCACCGAGGTCGACGACAGTATGCGGCTGATGCGCGAAGAGATTTTCGGGCCGCTTCTGCCGCTTGTGCCATACGACGATCTGGATGCCGCCCTCGCATTCGTCAACGATCGTCCGCGTCCGTTGGCCCTCTACCTGTTCGAGACGGAAGCCGCCATTGTGGACCGGGTGATTGCCGTGACGATTTCGGGCGGCGTGACCGTGAACGATACGCTGCTGCATGTGGCGGAACACGGGTTGCCGTTTGGCGGCGTGGGCGCCTCGGGCATGGGCGGCTATCACGGAGAATTCGGCTTCCGCACGTTTTCGAAGATGAAGCCGGTGTTCCGGCAGGCGCGCTTCAATGGCGTGGGCTTGCTCAATCCGCCCTACGGCAAGCGCTTCTCGATGATGATCAGGCAACTTTTGCGTTAGTCCACTGAGGATTCCGTGGGCTGACATCATGAAAAAACCCCGCGAGGCTGGCGCCTTCGCGGGGTTTCTTCACGGGGCGCCGTCGCGAGACGGCGCGGCCGGCGGACGCTTACGCCACGGCGCGAAGGCCGGCGTCGGCCAGCAGCGCGGCGGCGCGGTCGGTCGCTTCCCACGTGAATTCCGGCTCTTCGCGGCCGAAGTGGCCGTAGGCGGCGGACTTTTCGTAGATCGGGCGCAGCAGGTCGAGCATCTGGATGATGCCCTTCGGACGCAGGTCGAAATGCTGCTCGACGAGTTCCGTGATGCGTGCGTCGCTGACCTTGCCGGTGCCGAACGTATTGACCATGACCGACGTCGGGCGTGCCACGCCGATGGCGTAGGAGACCTGGATCAGGCACTTCGACGCGAGGCCGGCGGCCACGATGTTCTTCGCGACATAACGGCCCGCGTACGCGGCGGAACGGTCGACCTTCGACGGATCCTTGCCCGAAAATGCACCGCCGCCGTGCGGGGCGGCGCCGCCGTACGTGTCGACGATGATCTTGCGGCCGGTCAGGCCGGCGTCACCCTGCGGGCCGCCGATGACGAAGCGGCCGGTCGGGTTGACCAGGAACTTGATGTCGCCCTTGATCAGTTCGGCCGGCAGGACCGGCTTGATGACTTCCTCGATGACCGCTTCGCGCAGCACGCTCAGTTCGATATCGGGATGATGCTGCGTCGACAGCACGACCGTGTCGATGCTGTGCGGCCTGTCATTGACGTAGCGGATGGTGACTTGCGACTTGGCATCCGGGCGCAGCCACGACAGGCGGCCATCGCGGCGGACTTGCGACTGACGCTCCACGAGACGGTGCGCGAGGTGAATCGGCAGCGGCATGAGTTCGGGCGTTTCGTCGCACGCGAAGCCGAACATCAGGCCCTGGTCGCCGGCGCCCTGGTCGAGATTGTCGTCATGGGCGCGGTCGACGCCCTGCGCGATGTCCGGCGACTGGCGGTCGTAGGCGACCAGTACGGCGCAACCCTTGTAGTCGATGCCGTAGTCGGTGTTGTCGTAGCCGATACGGCGGATCGTTTCGCGGGCAACCTGCTGGTAGTCCACCGTGGCGGTCGTGGTGATTTCTCCGGCGAGCACCACCAGACCGGTGTTGCAAAGCGTTTCGGCAGCCACGCGCGCGTACTTGTCCTGGGTCAGGATCGCGTCGAGCACGGCGTCGGAAATTTGATCCGCAACCTTATCGGGATGGCCTTCGGAAACGGATTCGGAGGTAAAGAGATAATCGTTCGCCACTTCTGGCTCCTCTGCATGTGATGGATTGACTCACGTGGCCGTCATCGGAGGGGAAGCGGCGACGCTTTAGCGGAAAATATGTCGGGCGTTCGGCTGGCAAGCCTGACGGCTGCCGCGTGAACCCTCGAATCGCCCCGCAAGTTGTCAGTTAACTCGGCGATGTCGCTTATTATACGCGCCTATGGAAATTGTGCAGGCGGCCGCCGCAAACTATCGCCTTTATGCGACAGCCGCCCGCGAAAACGTCTATGGCAACCAACAAGAAAACCGTCGGCTACTACCTTGGCGTGGGCCTGCTGCGCGGATTGAACCTGCTGCCTTACCGTTGGGTTGCGCGCTTCGGCGCGGGCCTCGGCCGCCTCCTTTACGCGATCCCGAGTTCACGGCGGCGCGTCGTGCACACCAACTTGCGGTTGTGCTTTCCGCATTGGGACGACGCCACGCGCGAGCGTGTCGCGCGCGCGTCATTTGTCCATGCGATCCGCAGCTACGCGGAGCGCAGCGTGCAATGGTTCGCGAGCGGCAAGCGGCTCGAGCAGCTGGTCGAACTGGACTCGGCCATCGATCTGCACGACCCGGATATGCCTCCCACGATTCTTTTGGGATTTCATTTCGTCGGCATCGAGGCGGGATCGATCTTCCTGAACTATTCGCTCGGGCGACCCTGCGCGTCGTTGTACACGCCGATGTCGAACCTGGCGTTCGACCAGTTGGCGAAGATTCAGCGCGGCCGCTTCGACGCCGAAATGATTTCGCGCGGGGATAGCGCCCGCGAGGTGCTGCGCGTGCTGCGCAAGCGCAAACCGGTCATGCTCGCCGCCGACATGGACTATGGCGTCCGGAATTCCGCGTTCGTGCCATTTTTCGGCGTGCCGACGTGTACGTTGACGGCCATTTCACGCCTCGCCCAGGTCGGCCGGGCACAGGTCGTGCCGTTTGTGACGGAAGTCCTGCCCGACTATCGCGGCTATCGCCTCAAGGTGTTTCCGGCCTGGGAGAACTATCCGACGGACGATCCTGTCGCCGATGCGCGCACGATGATGGCGTTCCTGGAGCAGGAAATCCTGAAGATGCCCGAACAGTATTACTGGGTGCACAAGCGCTTCAAGACCCGGCCGGCCGGGGAGCCCGGCGTGTATTGAACGCAGTTGAACGCAGCGGGCGGTCCGGCTTCTCCACTACAATAGCGCCATGAAGCTCAAATTCACCAAAATGCACGGTGCCGGCAACGACTTCGTCGTGATCGACGGCATCCATCAGACGATCGACTTTTCGCCGGAGCAGTGGCGTGCGCTCGCCGACCGCCATTTCGGCGTCGGTGCGGACCAGTTGCTGCTGGTGGAGCGCTCGGATCTCGATGGCGTCGACTTCCGTTACCGGATATTCAACGCCGATGGCGGCGAGGTCGAGCATTGCGGGAACGGCGCGCGCTGCTTCGTCAAGTTCGTGCGCGATCGGGGGCTCACCGAAAAGCGTTCGGTACGGGTGGAAGTGCAGGAGGGCGTCATCACGCTCACCATGCGCGAAGACGGCCAGGTCAGCGTCGATATGGGCGCGCCGGTCCTGAACCCGGCAGACGTCCCGTTCGATGCCAACGGGCTGGCCGGCCGGCAAGACGGCGCCGATACGCTTTGGCCGCTCGACGTGGCGGGCAAGACCGAATGGATCTCCGTGGTGTCGATGGGCAATCCGCACGCGGTACAAGTCGTGGAGAACGTCGACACGGCGCCGGTCGAGACCGACGGGCCGCTGATCGAGTGCCATGTACGATTTCCCAACCGCGTGAACGCCGGGTTCCTGCAGGTGGTCGAACGCCATCACGCGCGGTTGCGGGTTTTCGAGCGCGGCGCCGGCGAGACGCTGGCGTGCGGCACGGGCGCTTGCGCGGCCGCCGTGGCCGGCATCCGGCGCGGCTTGCTGAGTTCGCCGGTCGCGATCGACACGCATGGCGGCACCCTGACCATCGAGTGGGACGGCGCGAACGGTCCGGTCATCATGACGGGCCCGGCCGCTACTGTCTTCGAGGGCGAAATTGAGCTTTGAACCGTGCGAGCTTTGACCCGAGCGCACTTTGACCCGAGCGCACGCCAAGGGCGCGCGAAACGCGGCGGCCTGGCCGCCATGCTTACCTGACCGATACCAGACGGACACTCATGAACGACCGAGATATAGCGGAATACCTGATCGCGCATCCCGACTTCTTCGAGCGCCACGCCGAATTGCTGTCAGGCGTGCGCCTGACCAGTCCGCACGGCCAACGCGCCGTGTCGCTGCAGGAACGCCAGATCGAGATGCAGCGCGAAAAGACCAAGCAGATGGAACGCCGGCTGGCTGAACTGCTCCGCTACGGTCACGAGAACGACGACATTTCGGGCAAGCTCCACCGCTGGACGCTCGGTTTGCTCGGCGAACGCGACCCGCACGCCCTGCCGGACGCCATCGCGCGCGGTCTGCGCGACGTGTTCGATGTCCCGTATGCGGCCGTGCGCCTGTGGAACGTGGCGGCGCCCTATGCGCCGGCCGACTTCGCGCGCAACGTCAGTGAAGAGGTCAAGATATTTGCCGCCAGCCTGGCCACCCCGTATTGCGGCGCGAATACCGGCTTCGAGGCGGTGACGTGGCTTGGCGCGCCGTCCGCGCCGGCGTCCGTGGCGCTGCTCGCGCTGCGCGACCCCAACGTCGCGGGCGCGCCGGTGTTCGGCCTGCTCGTCATGGGCTCGGGCGACGCCCGCCGCTTCCATGACGGCATGGCGACCGACTTCCTGAGCCAGATCGGCGAACTCGCCAGTGCCGCGCTCGGCAAGCTGCGCGCCGACGACTGAATCACGCCATGGCGTCCCGGCCGCCGCTCGACGCATCGATTGCGGACTATCTGAAAAGTCTTGCGACCGAGCGCAAGCTGGCGGACCACACCCTGACGAACTACGGGCGCGATCTCGCCCAGTTGCAGACCCTTGCGAAGGGGCGCGCCCTGGCGTCGCTCGTGCATGGCGATATTCGCCGCTTCGCCATGCAATTGCATGGCCAGGGCCTCACTGGCCGCTCCATCGCCCGCAAGCTCTCCGCCTGGCGCGGCTACTACGGCTGGCTGTCGCAGCGCAGCGCGCTGCCGGCCAATCCGGTCGATGGCGTACGTGCGCCGAAACAGCCCAAGCCGTTGCCGAAGGCGCTTTCGCCCGATCAGGCCGGGGCGCTCGTCGATTTCAAACGGGGAAGCGCCGCGGATGCCCTGCGCGACCGGGCGATGTTCGAGTTGCTGTACTCGTCCGGCTTGCGTCTGTCCGAGCTGACAAGCCTCGATCATGTTTACGTGGATACCGGCGGTTACCGGTCCGTGAGCTGGCTCGATCTGCCCGAGCGCGAAGTGATCGTGACGGGCAAGGGCGGCAAGCGCCGTCGGGTGCCGGTCGGCGCGAAGGCGGCCGAGGCGCTGGCCGTGTGGCTGACGGCCCGCGCGCCGCTGAGCACACGTGAGCCGCACGCGCTGTTCCTGTCCGCACGCGGCCGGCGTATCGGTCCGCGCGCCGTGCAACAGGGACTCGCGCGCCACGCGTTGGCTGCCGGGCTGCCCACGCATGTCCATCCGCACATGCTGCGCCATTCGTTCGCGACGCATGTCCTGCAATCGTCGGGCGACCTGCGGGCCGTGCAGGAGATGCTCGGCCACAGCAACATCTCGACCACGCAGATCTACACCAAGCTCGACTTCCAGCATCTGGCCAAGGTCTACGACCAGGCGCATCCGCGCGCCCGCAAGAAGACCTGAGTGCCGCAGCGCAACGACCACGGACGACCACGGACGACCTGGCGCTGCCGCAATCCCGGCTCGGTGTAGAATTCGGGCCTTCTCCCGGTCGTTGCCATCGTGCCTGTGGGCGCTGCGGTTCCATCCGTAGTACCGAACCTGCGATGCGCCGGCCGTTTGCTTCCGTTTTGAGCCTCGTCGCCCGCATGAATACCCTGATTCTCAAGCCCGGCAAAGAAAAGTCGCTGCTGCGCCGTCATCCCTGGATCTACACCACCGCCGTGGCCAAAATCGAGGGCAAGCCGGCATCGGGCGCGACGGTGGTCGTGCGCGCCGCCGACGGCCGTTTCCTCGCGCGCGCTGCCTTCAGCCCGGTCTCGGCCATTCGTGCGCGCGTCTGGACGTTCGACGAGCAGGAGCCGGTCGATCACGCGTTCTTCAAGCGTCGCGTGACGACGGCGCTTGAGTACCGCCGTCAGATGATCCACAACACCGGCGCCACGCGTCTGCTGTTCGGCGAGGCCGACGGCTTGCCCGGGCTGATCGTCGACCGGTATCAGGGCGAGGGCGCAGGCGCGACGGACCAGCTCGTGTGCCAATTCATGGCGGCCGGCGTGGAGGCTTGGAAGGATGCGATCGTGGGGGCGCTCGTCGGCGCCACCGGGTGCCCGAACGTCTTTGAGCGCTCCGACGCCGCCGTGCGCGAACGCGAAGGGCTGCCGAGCCTGACGGGCGTGTTGGCGGGCGAGGCGCCGCCCGAGACGCTCGTCACGCACGAATCCGGCGTGAAGTATTACGTGGACGTGCGTCGCGGCCACAAGACCGGCTTCTACGTCGATCAACGCGACAACCGGCTGCTCGTGCAGCAGCAGGCCGCCGGCCGCGACGTGCTCAACTGCTTCTGCTACACCGGCGGCTTCTCGCTGGCGGCGCTGGCAGGCGGCGCGGCAAGTGTCATGTCGATCGATTCGTCGGGCGACGCCCTGGCCATCGGTGCGCGCAACGTCGAGCTCAACGGTTTCGATCCGGCCCGCGCGGAATGGCGCGACGCCGATGTCTTCAAAACCCTGCGCGCCTTGCGCGAGGAGGGCCGAAGTTTCGACATGATCGTGCTTGATCCGCCGAAATTTGCGCCGTCCGCGCATCACGTCGACCGCGCGGCGCGGGCGTACAAGGACATCAACATGGCCGGCCTGAAGCTGCTGCGCCCGGGCGGTCAGTTGCTGACGTATTCGTGCTCGGGCGCGATCGACGCGGACCTGTTCCAGAAAATCATCGCTGGCGCCGCGTCCGATGCGGGCGTCGAGGCACGCATTCTGCGCCGCCTGTCGGCCGGCCTCGATCATCCAATGCTGACCAGCTTCCCGGAAGGCGAATACCTCAAGGGCCTCTGGCTGCAGCGGACCTGAGGCTTGCCGAACGTCAACGCGATCGCTCCTTTGCGGTAGCGCAACGTTTCCGTTGAAACGCTGCGTCGTGTGCGCTTTTGCAACTCGGTTGCACGTTAATCGGGCATGTGCTTAAATCGTTTCATGAGCCTTATTCAATTGCAACCGTATCTGGAACAAGCCCGCACGTGCCTGCAGGACAAGGCGGGCAGGGTCACCTCGGGCCGTGTGCGCGTACTCGCGCTGCTGCTGAAGGCTGGCCGGCCGCTGACCCACCAGGAAGTCCTGGCGGACCTGGCCACCGACGCCGATCCGCTCGATCGCGTCACCGCCTATCGTGTGCTCGACTGGCTCGTGGCGCAGGGCTGGGCCATCAAACAGGCCGGCGACGACCGGATTTTCCGCTTTACGCTGGCCGAGCACGTCGACCCGGCGCGCGCGAGTTCGCCGCGTCCCCATACGCAACATGGACATTTCCGTTGCGTACACTGTCACCGAACGTTCTGCCTCGACGACTGGCCGCAGCATCCGCAACTGAGCTTGCGGGAACTCAAGCGCCTGCCCAAGGGTTTCGTCGGCGAACAGGTCGAACTGATGATTCACGGCTGCTGCGCCCAGTGCGCCGGCGCCGCCAACTGATGCCTGCGTGCCTGTGCGACGTTTCTGCGTCGCGCGGGCAGGCCCCCCTTTCACTACAGGACCCAGACACATGACGCCCGTCACCATCCTGACCGGTTTTCTCGGCAGCGGCAAAACCACGCTGCTCAAGCGCATCCTGACCGAAGCGCATGGCATGAAGATTGCCGTCATCGAGAACGAATTCGGTGAAGAAAACATCGACAACGAGATCCTTGTGCAGGACCGCGCCGAGCAGATCGTGCAGATGAGCAACGGTTGCATCTGCTGCACGATCCGCGGCGACCTGGTGCAGGCGCTGAGCGACCTGATCAGCCAGCGCGACGCCGGCAAATTGGCGTTCGACCGTGTCGTGATCGAGACCACCGGCTTGGCCAATCCGGGGCCGGTCGCGCAAACGTTCTTCATCGACGACGAAATCGCCGACAGGTACCGCCTTGATGCAGTCATTACGCTGGTGGACGCCAAGTACGGCCAGCAGCAGCTCGACGACCATGAAGTGGTGCAGCGCCAGGTCGGTTTCGCCGACCGCCTCTTCCTCACCAAGGGCGATCTGGTGAGCGCAGACGACATGGCCGACCTCAAGCACCGCATCGGCCACATGAATCCGCGCGCGCCGCAGCAGGTCGTCGACTTCGGACAGGCGGATCTGAAGGATATCTTCGATATCCACGGGTTCAATCTGAACGACAAGCTCGACATCGACCCCGACTTCCTGGCGGCCGGCGAGCACGGCCATGACCATGACCATGACCACGGGCATGATCATGGCGATTGCGATCACGATCATGGCCAATGCAGTCACGATCACGGCGATGACCACGGACACGCGCATCATGACGACGCCATCAAGTCGTTCGTGTTCCGTAGCGAACGGGCGTTCGATCCCGCCAAGCTCGAGGATTTCCTCGGGAGTATCCTGCAGGTGTACGGCGAGCGCTTATTGCG
The DNA here is from genome assembly GCF_902459695.1 of Pandoraea terrae. Classification (GTDB taxonomy): domain Bacteria; phylum Pseudomonadota; class Gammaproteobacteria; order Burkholderiales; family Burkholderiaceae; genus Pandoraea; species Pandoraea terrae. The sequence continues at coordinate 56,061 of NZ_CABPRZ010000004.1, read as the reverse complement.
TTATAAAGGCGTATTAAGCATGCGTGGTATTGACCGCCGCGTTGTGTTCCAGGGTGTGCACCAGATGATGGGTAGCGACGTGGGCACGCGCTGGCAGGCGGGAGAGACGCCGAATAGCAAGATGGTGTTTATTGGCGTAGAGTTGCCGAAAGACATCATCCTGCAAGGGCTGGAGCGCTGTCTGGTCTGAGCGGGACCGCCGGAACGCCAACGGGGAAAGCCCTTAACGGGGCCGTTGTCCGATTCGGTTACAATACCTGCCCAATTGGGCTGCCGCCAGCGAGCGAGTGCGGCGCCCAAGAGGTAGGTAGGGAGCACGCCCATGGCCACCGTCCCTCGCAAGACCGCCACCCAACGCCCCGCGCGTCAGGCAAAGACGTCGCCAGATACCGGGGATAAGCGTGCGCCTGAAGGCAAGCTGAAGACGGGTGCCCGAGCCGCCGCCAGTACGGGGCCAGCCAAGTCACCCGGCAGGAATGTAACCAAGGAAGCCGCCCGCGGCACGCCTGGCGAGCAGCAAGCTTCTCGATCCCCAAAGTCGGAAGCAACGCCAGATAATCCGAAAGAGATGCCACAAAAACCCATGAGCAAGAAAAGACTTTTGACCGAAGCCGAAATTCTGAAGATGGGCGAGAAGGATTACATGAATGAAGACCAACTCGCCTTCTTCAAGCATCGTCTGGAGCAGCTCCAAGAAGAAATTCTGCGCAATGCGGGCCAAACCACCGAAAACCTGCGCGAAACCATTCTTGTGCCGGATCCGGCCGACCGTGCGACCATCGAGGAAGAACATGCCCTCGAACTGCGCACGCGCGACCGCGAACGCAAGCTGCTGAAGAAAGTGCAGCAGTCGCTCGCCCGCATCGAGTCTGGCGAATATGGCTGGTGTGAGGAAACGGGCGAACCGATCGGCGTTCCGCGTCTGCTCGCACGTCCGACCGCCACGCTCTCGCTCGAAGCGCAGGAGCGCCGCGAACTGCGTCAGAAGCTGTTCGGCGACTGATCGACGCCCGGCGCCCGATTGCCGGGCGCCGCGCGGCTTTGCGAATCCGGACGCGTTCGGCGCGTACGGAAAGCACACCCGACGCGGTGTGTTTTTTTTGCCTCCATGGGAAATTGCAACTCAGTTGCAAATCCAATCCAGTGAAGGACGTATCGAAGCGCGCCATGCGCGTCTTGACGGCCTCGCGTCGTGCGACTTCACGCCGGGCAGACGCCGAAACCGCCCCGTGAACGCATACTTCGCCGGCGGCATCCCCCCTTGATATTCGTGCGAGTGCCCTAAACTACAGTGACGTCTCGCCCGGTCTCACACGACGCGCCTGTCTGGCCGGCGCCGCGCGGCCGGGCCCATCGTCACGGGGCGGGATTCCGCCCCCGGAAAAAGGAACAGGGAACCCGTATGGAGCAATATCACGGCACCACCATCGTCTCCGTTCGACGCGGCAATCAGGTCGCGCTGGGCGGCGACGGCCAGGTCACGCTTGGCAATATTGTGATGAAAGGCACGGCGCGCAAGGTGCGCACCATCCTGGACGGCAAGGTCATGGTCGGATTCGCCGGCGCCACGGCCGATGCGTTCTCGCTGCTGGACCGGTTCGAGGCCAAGCTGCAGAAACATCAGGGCAATCTCACGCGCTCAGCCGTCGAACTCGCCAAGGATTGGCGCACGGACCGCATGTTGCGCCGGCTCGAAGCGATGATGATCGTCGCTGACGCCGAAACCACGCTCGTCATCACCGGCAACGGCGACGTGCTCGACCCCGAAGGCGGCGTGGCGGCGATCGGTTCGGGCGGCGCGTATGCCGAAGCTGCGGCGCGCGCGCTGGTCGACAATACCGATTTGAGCCCGGACGAAATCGTCAAGAAGGCGCTGACGATTGCCGGCGAAATGTGTATCTACACGAACCTGAACCACATCATCGAGACGCTGCCGCCTGCGGCTGCCAAGTAAAGGAACGTCATGACCCATATGACCCCCTCCGAGATCGTCTCGGAACTCGACAAGCACATCATCGGCCAGGACCGGGCCAAGAAAGCCGTGGCCGTGGCGTTGCGCAACCGCTGGCGCCGTCAGCAGGTCGCTGACCCGCTGCGCCAGGAAATTACGCCGAAGAACATCCTGATGATCGGGCCGACCGGCGTCGGCAAGACCGAGATCGCCCGTCGCCTCGCGAAGCTTGCCGAGGCGCCGTTCATCAAGGTCGAAGCCACGAAGTTCACCGAAGTCGGCTATGTCGGGCGCGACGTGGACAGCATCGTGCGCGATCTCGCCGAAATCGCGATCAAGCAGACGCGCGAAGCGGAAATGAAGAAGGTGCGCACCACGGCGGAAGATCGCGCCGAGGACCGCATTCTCGACATCCTGCTGCCGTCCGGGCGTGAAAGCTCGCGCGACATCCGCTTTCATGCAGCCGAGACCTCGGCCGACGACGGTCCGGAAAGCGCGACGCGCCAGACGTTCCGCAAGCGTTTGCGCGAAGGCCAGCTCGACGACAAGGAAATCGAGCTCGATATCGAGCTGCCTGCCGCCGGCATGGACATCATGGGTCCGCCGGGCATGGAAGAAATGACTGAGCAGATCAAGGGCATGTTCGCGAACCTGGGCAGCCAGCGCAAGAAGCGTCAGAAGCTCAAGGTCAAGGAAGCGCTCAAGCTGCTTACGGACGAAGAAGCGTCGAAGATGCTCAACGACGAGGAAGTCAAGCATCAGGCGGTGCGCAGTGTCGAACAGAACGGCATCGTGTTTCTCGACGAAATCGACAAGATCGCGTCGCGCAGCGAAGTTGGCGGCGGTGAGGTCTCGCGCCAGGGCGTGCAACGCGATCTGTTGCCGCTGGTCGAAGGCACGACCGTCAGCACCAAGTTCGGCATGATCAAGACGGACCACATCCTGTTCATCGCGAGCGGGGCGTTTCATCTGGCCAAGCCGAGCGATCTGATTCCGGAGCTGCAGGGCCGGTTTCCGATTCGCGTCGAGCTCGACTCGCTGTCCGTCGAGGATTTCGAGGCGATCCTGACGCAGACCGACGCGAGCCTGGTGAAACAGTATCAGGCGTTGCTCGCCACGGAAGATGTGTCGCTCGAGTTCGCCCAGGACGGCATCAAGCGTCTGGCGGAAATCGCTTTTTCGGTCAACGAGAAGACCGAAAACATTGGGGCGCGGCGTCTGTACACCGTCATGGAAAAGCTGCTCGAGGACATCTCGTTCTCGGCGGGCAAGCAGAATGGCGAGACAGTCGTGATCGATGCGGCGTACGTTAATCGCTTCCTCGGCGAGCTCTCGCAGAACGAAGACCTGTCGCGCTACGTGCTGTAACGGCGGGAGGCCGGTCGGGCCGCCGCCGCGCGTCAAAAAAACCGGCGTCTGCGGAAGCCGGTTTTTTTCGTTACGCGGCGGCGCTTGGCCGCCGAGTCAGGCGAGGCTCTTGAGATAACGGTCCTCGTCCTCGGCCGCACGCCGTGCGCGTGTCGTGTACGGCCACAACACGTCGGGATCGGGGTCGAGCGCCACGGCGACCCGCGCATTGTCCGGCGCCGGGCGCCGGGCTTCGTTCTCGATCAGCACGAGAAGGTCGCGCTCCGTGTAAGGATCGCCGACCCGCTGATACAGCACCGCGTCGGCGAAAAATTCCGTCAGCATGCCGACCATCCGATGTTCGGTTGTCATCACACGCGGCCCGGACGCCGACAAATACCGCACCGGTTCGAAATGCATGGAGATCACATGGGTGGGGTAGTCGATATGCCAAGGTTTTCCCCGCATGCCGAAGGATCCCGGCGGCATGGCCGATGATCCGATCACGCGAATGACCCAGCGGCTATCCGCATTGCTCTCCTTCCAGAGCTGATACAACGCGCCCATGACGGCGCTGGATCTTTCAAGTTTGCGCAGCACGCCGCGCAGTAGCGACCGCACGTTGCTGCGACGACTGACGGAATCGATCTCGAATTCAAGGGTTCGGACATTGGTGAAATCCGTATCGGTCGGGAACACGTACCTCATCACGTTCCGCAGCGCAGTGCCGTCACGTATGGCGACCCGTTCTTGCGCCGGTGTGCCGAGGATGTGTGACGGCCTGGGAGGGCGCAGCGCCCGTTTGACCTGCTGATCGAGCGCTGCGTCTTCCCTGTGCATGCGTAATTTGGCCGCATGACGAAGGCGATTGGCGGTTGCCGTCGCGCCGCCGTCCCGGTACATGACGCGCTCGCCGATGAGCCAATTGAGTTCATAGGCGATGAGGTCCGTGAAATATACGACTGCGCCCCGGTGTCCCGGTGATGAAGCGTCCGGCAGTTCGAGCACGGCGTGCAGGAACTCGTGCAGCGCGGCGCTTTCATGCGTGAAGGTATGCTGGCCGGAGACGGTTTCGTAATGCGCGTCGATCGGGACGTTATCGGCAAGGAGACGGATCTGCCGAAGGTCAGGCCACACCTTGGGTAGTCCCTCGTGTGTGATGACAATGTTCCACGGGCGTTGCGCGCGTATCGCCGCGGCCCCGGCGTCGCGCGTCAGTATCGCCAGGGTGGGCGAATCGTTGACCATCGACTGCAGCCGATCGATCGCGGCCTGGCCTTCCGGCGTGCTGGCATGTAGCCATTCATCGAGCCGGGGAGGCTGATGTGACTTGGGCTCGCAACACTGGAGGCGGTCAGCCAGCTTTGTAATGGTGTCGCTCACGGCGTTGCGCCGGTGCTCCTGCAGGTAGCGGGTGACGGACTGCAGGGTGGAGTCCGGCGGCGCCGACATCTCCGATGCACGATCGATCGATGTCGACGCTTCGTCAAAGAGCACGCTGTTCGGCCTGAGTGACGGCCCGTGCCCGGTGAGCGAATAGGACCGCAAGGTGGACGAAGTCCCCTCACCGGGATCCTGCGCTTGCACGCGTGGCGTGCGAGAGGCTTCGGTTTCGAGCAGTTCGTACGGATCGACTGACAGTCGGTCCGCAGGCAGCGTTGTCAGCGTTCCCTGCACATCGAAGGTATTGAACGCCGTTTCTGCCACCGTGTCGTCGGCAATGTTCGGCGATTCGCCGGCAAGCGTATGCAGCATGACGGCATTGCGGCGCTCGATCGGCGCCATGCGCATTTCCTCGAGCGCGATGCGCATGGATCGCGCCGCGGCGCGTTCCGCCATGCCACCCGCCCACACCAGGACGGCGTCGATGCTGAAGCGCAGGGCGCCATTTTTCGCCCGCGCAAAGTCACGGGTTCGCAATCCTTCCTCGACGTCGTAGGCCGGCACGACGAAGGGAAGCATTTCCATCAATGACTGGACATCGCCCTCGGCGATCGCATCCACCACATGCCTGACCGGTTGCGAAATGGTGAGAGGATCGATGATCTCAATCGCGCCCCGGATGCGTTCGGCAATCGAATCCCGGGGATAGGTCGCCCGGCGGCGAAGGATGGCCGACGCCAGCGCGTTGACGGCATCGTCACTGTCCGGCAATTGCCGCAACAACAGCATTTCGCGTGCCTTCGCGCGTGCAACGCCATTGAGTTTCCTTGTAAAACCTCGCTCCGCTTTATCGAGCAGTTCGTCGGCAGGCCTGACGTCGGTCACGCCGGCTGTCACTGCCGGGGTGCCTTGCGAGGTGTACAGCCGAGGCATGACCTCGCGATGTTGCACTGCCAGGTCAAAATGCGCTGCGGGGGTGCCGGGGAGCCTGATGACCCGACGGAATCGGCGAGCGGATTCAAAGGTATGGTCGCCGTAAAGCGTGTCCGACAATTGTGCGCGCGAGAAGCCCAGGCGCTCGATGAGAATATGCTCGACCGCCGCGCTGCGGCGCCACACCGGCAGGGCCTGATAGGCGAGCAGACGCTCCGCAAACCGGCCCGCATCGACAGCTTCGGCGAACCGGGAAGGAGGGCCGCTGGCGAGCGTGGTTGCAGTTCCGGAGGGGAGCGTCGCGTTCGGTGTCGGGGCTGGTGTAGTCGACGCCGGGGCCGCCATCCCGGTGTCGCTGGCGCTGGAGATGCCCAGGTGGGCAGCGGCGACGTAGCGCGGGTCGATGGGGTACGTGGCGTTGGTCTGCCATGCAGCCTCAAGCGCGGCAAACTGCCTGAGAACGTCCGCGGTATTGCGAATCTCCGGTGCGTTCAGACCATGCATGGCGCCTAGCCGTAGGATCGTCGTGGCCATCGACTGAATCGGCGTGCCGAACGGAAATCTTGTGCTCTCGCCGAGTTCCGTCAGGCGGGCGCGCATCAGATCGGCGATGCGTGTGCGGCAATGGTCCGTGTCCGGAGGCGAAGACAGGTGTAGCGCAATGCCTTCGCGTGCGCCGTGATCGCGCAGCGCCTGCATGCGTTGTGTGTCGTCGCAAAACGCGGCAGCCAATGACGCTACCGTCTCGCCGAGCGCTCCACGCAAGGCGATGCGATCGAACCAGAGCGGAGCGCCGTTCGCGGACTCCGGAATCAGCCAAGTGCCAATGTGCAAGTCATCCAGCCAGCGACCCAGCCGTTCAACGAACACTTCGCGTACTTCTCCGAATGACTGCGCATCATGCGGATAGACCGACGGATAACTTCGATAGTCAACGCTTGCCGCTTCGTCGAGCAAGTCGAGCGCTTCGTCGCCTGGATCAGGCGGACGCCGGTATCGAGCGTCGACGAGCGGTGAGATTGCCCGGCCATGGCGAAAGCAAGTCGCACGCAGGATATCGAGTGGACTGGCGTGCTTTTCCCGAACGCGATCAATGTCGATCTTCGCAGCGCCCGTCTCCCGGTCAAAGCGTGCAATCATTTCTTCAATGGTGGGTGACGCCACGAGTTGCCCGGCCAGGATTGCAGTCGCGTCCGCTTGGCCCTCGGTGCTGTTGCAATGTCGTGTCGAATTCTCGCCTTGGGGTGCTGGCGAACCGTCCGGGGCTTCGGTGAATGGGCTCACGGCGCTTGAAGGCACGGGCAGTTGACATTCCAACGCAACGACGCGCCGCGCCATGTCGTTGCCGTCCACCAGGCCGGCCAGCACAAAGGGCCGGGCGGCGTTGAACGCGGCCGCGATGCGCGTGAGGTTGAAGCCGGCGTCCGTCCAATCGCGCGTGAGCGACGTCGTCGCCGCAGACAGCGAGCGGCGCAGACGTTGTGCTGGCACGGGGCCAATGCCGCTGCCGTTGCCAGCGCCAACGGGCGAGCGGGATGGGCGCATGGGCGCGGCGACGGCTTGCGTTGCCAGCGAGACGGCGAGCAACACCATCAAGTTTTGCGACGTCGTGCGGCGATGGGGGGCCGGACTCGCGACGGCGCGCTCCGGATGCAAGACAGACACGCAACGTTGCAGATCGTGTGAAAGTCTCGGCATCGTACGCGGCGGGACATACGCAGGCTGTCGCCCCGAAGTGCGGGCGAGCCGGCGCTGATGACTGGCAACGTCATCGAGCGTGTGACGCGGTGGTGCGGCATGATGTTGGCGGAAACGGCTGGAATGCGCGAAATGCGTCATGAACGTCCTCCGAAGAAATCCCCACGGTTGGCATACGGCCGGCGTGTCGCATAGGGGACCTGTCTGCCCGCCATGCAACGCGTCGGGTCACTCCGCGCCTGATGATGGCGTGCGGCGTGGCGGACTCAGTATTGGAGGATTCAGGAAGCGGCGGGGCATGGGCGCCGCCGCATTTCGGAATTTGCCGATCGCGGGGAGGGAGGAACTGCAACCTGCCCGTCAGGAACCGACAGGCATGCGTTCGGCAATGCGCGCCGATCCCGCGCGCACGGTCAGGATTACTGCTTGACCGGCCGCTTCAGGAGTTTGCGCTGAAGCGTACGCCGATGCATATTGAGCGCGCGTGCCGTGGCCGAGATATTGCCGTTGTGTTCGGCGAGCACGCGTTGGATATGCTCCCATTCAAGACGCGCCACCGACAGCGGGGACGGATTCTCGAACGCTTCGTCCGCCTGTGTTTCGCTCGCCTCGTTACGCAGTGCGGCGAGGATAGTGTCCGCATTGGCCGGCTTCGCGAGATAGTTGTCCGCGCCGTCCTTCACCGCCTGCACTGCGGTGGCGATGCTCGCATAACCGGTCAGCACGAGAATGCGCGCCTTCGGCTGCAAGGCGCGCAGCGGCGTCACGAGCGGCAGGCCGGAATCCTGGCCGAGATGCAAATCGACCGAGATCAGATCGAACTGGCGCGTGCGCGCCGCGAGCAGCGCGGCGGCGCCGTCGGCGGCGATCTGCACGTCGTAGCCGCGCCGGGTCAATGCGCGGGCGAGGGTTTCGGCAAACACGACGTCGTCGTCGATCAACAGGAAATTCGAGGCATTCATGACTGGCTCCGCAAGCCGAAGAAGAACGTGGACATCGGCAGCCGCAACTCGGCGCGCGCGCCGTGCGGCAGGTTCGGGGTAAGCGTGATTTCGCCGCCGAGACGGGCGGCGCTCGCGAAGGCGAGATAGAGGCCCATGCCGTGGCCGCCGTGCGTACTCAGTACCGGCGACGTGCCGAGCCGGTCGCGCAGTTCCGGCGTCATGCCAGGCCCCTCGTCGCAGACGGTGAGGCGCAGGTGGTCCGGATCGACGGCGATTTCAAGCGAGACCGACGACGGACTGAAATACGCGGCATTGTCGAGCAGGATCGTCAGAATCTGGCCCACCTGGACGGTGTCTTCGATGCGGGTCGTCATTCTCGGCGGCAAACGCATCTGGAACTGCACTTGCGGGTGGCGCAGCCGCCACTGCGTCGTGAACGCAGGCAGCCATTCCGTCAGGGCTTGCCGCACCGGCGCCGCGGCTCGCGTCTGGACGTGCGCAATGGCGCTTTTGCACAGCGCGATCTGTTGCTCCAGCATCTTCAGGTCCGCTTCGAACGGCTTCATCGCGGGACTGCCCACGCTTTCGCTGCGCAGCTCGCCGACGACCACGGCCATCGTGGACAGCGGTGTGCCAAGTTCATGTGCGACGCTTGCGGCCTGCGCGCCGAGGGCCGCCATGCGCTCGTCGCGCAGCAGACGCTGTTCGGCGCGGGCCAACTGAGCGTCGCGGGCACGCAGCGCACGTGACATGCGTGAGACAAACCACGCGATCAGCAGAACGCTCACGACGAAGTTGACCCACATCCCGGCCAGGTGCAGGCGCAGCAGATTGCCGGGGTCCGTGAGATCGAGCGGCACATACTGGAAGTTCAGTGCGCCATAGGCGACGAGCGAGAGCAGGGCGAGTTGCGATGCGCTGCGCCACGGCAGCACGGCGGCGGCGATGGCGAGACCGGGCAGGTAGAGCGACACGAACGGATTCGTTGCGCCGCCCGAGAAGAACAGCAGGCCGGTGAGCGCGCCGAGGTCGACGAGCAACTGACTCATCAGCTCGAAATCGGTGTCGCGGCGGGGCCGGCCAGCGGCGCGGCGCGCGCGCAACCACGTCAGCGCGTTGAAGAGCGCTTCAAGTGCGACGATCGTCAGCATCGGCTCCAGCGGTAGCCGCACCCCCAGCCACATCTGGGCGACCCCGATGGTGGCGAGTTGGCCGACGATCGCCAGGCAGCGCAGCCAGAACAGCTGTGCGACGTTGGTTCGTTCGATGGGAAATAGATTCATGGAGGCAAGTGTAACGCGAGCGTCAGTGACGGCGCTTTCGAGTGCCGCCCGCTGCGACACTCTGCCGCATGGCGGTTAGCGCGGCGGTGCGCCGCAGGTATATACGTGATGCCTGAGATTTGGGATTTGACACGGGTATGCAGCGCCCGCACGCGGCTGCGCCTACAATACGCAGCACGCAGTGCCAACGTATCGATTCAAGGAGATTGCATGAAGCAAATGTGGTGGCTGGGAGCCGTGCTTTGTCTCGGCATGGGGCAGGCGTTCGCTGCACAAGTCGACGTGACCGACGCCTGGGCGCGCGGTACCGTGCCGGGCCAAACGGCGACCGGCGTATTCATGACCTTGCAGGCGCATCAGGCCGCCATGCTCGTCGGGGTGTCCACGCCGGCGGCCGGCACTGCGGATATCCATGAGATGAAACTCGAGGGCACGCTGATGAAAATGCGTGCACTGCCGGGCGGCCTGCCGTTGCCGGCCATGCAGCCCGTGCAGCTGAAGCCGGGCGGCTATCACATCATGCTCAACGACCTGAAGGGGCCGCTCAAGAAGGGCGATTCCGTGCCGGTCACGTTGCGCTTCGAGGGCGCGGACCACAAGGTGACGGAGCAGAAGGTCGACGTGCCTGTGCGCGATTTGACGGCCGGCGCCCCGCCGGCTTCGGGCGTGCAGCACGGCAACATGACGCACAGCCAGTAAACCGGCGCGGCAAGCGAACGGCGCTCAGCCGCCGCCGGCGCCCGCCTCGGCCAGCGCAGCCCGCAGGCACGCGGGACACAGGCAGCGCCCCGTGTCCAACCGCGCGTGCGCGGGTAAATGGGGGGCGTCGAAGCACCAGCATTGTGCGGCGCCGTCGCGCGCCCCGCAGGAGACCGGCTGACCGCAGACAGGGCAGCCGGTCGTGTCCGCAGCGTCCGGCGCGCAGTTGCGCGATTGCAACATGTCGTTGCCGGGCGGGTTCGGGCGGCGCGCGCGTTGTGTGGCGTGATCGATGGCCATGGTGTCGGGAAAGTGGGCCGGATGACGGCCTGTGTGGCCGTTCGCAGCGGCGTGTCCGAAACAGGGCCCCACAGGCCTTGAACCCGACTTTAGCTGCCGTGAGGCCTGCGCGCAAGACCGAATGGGCGCACAATTGGGCTTCCGGGGCGCACGCACCCGGCGCTTCCTTGTACAATTCGCCGTGTTCCGGTTTCCCGAGCGAAATTTTGCCGCCATGTCCGATCTGCCCGCTGTCCCGAATCTCGACGACATCGCCCCTGTACTGAAGGCCGAAATCCTGGCCGAGGCGATGCCGTACATCCGCAAATATCACGGCAAGACCGTCGTGATCAAGTACGGCGGCAACGCCATGACCGAGGAACGCCTCAAGCAGGGCTTCGCGCGCGACGTGATCCTGCTCAAGCTGGTCGGCATCAATCCCGTGGTGGTCCACGGCGGTGGCCCGCAAATCGACCAGGCGCTCAAGAAAATCGGCAAGCAGGGCACGTTCATCCAGGGGATGCGGGTGACCGACGAAGAGACCATGGAAGTCGTGGAATGGGTGCTCGGCGGCGAAGTCCAGCAGGACATCGTGATGCTGATCAATCAGTACGGCGGCCAGGCGGTCGGTTTGACGGGCAAGGACGGCGGTTTGATCCACGCCCGCAAGATGCTGATGCCGGACCGCGAGCGTGCCGGTGAATTCCTCGACATCGGTTTCGTCGGTGAAGTCGAATCGATCAACCCGGCCGTGGTGCGCGCACTGCAGGACGACGCGTTCATTCCCGTGATCTCCCCGATCGGCCTGGGCGAAGACGGCCAGTCGTACAACATCAACGCCGACCTGGTCGCGGGCAAGCTCGCGACTGTTCTCGGCGCCGAGAAGCTGGTCATGATGACCAATATCCCGGGCGTGATGGACAAGGACGGCAATCTGCTGACGGACCTGTCCGCGCGCGAAATCGACGAACTGTTCGCCGACGGCACGATCTCGGGCGGCATGCTGCCGAAGATCTCGTCGGCGCTTGATGCCGCCAAGAGCGGCGTCAAGTCGGTGCACATCGTCGATGGCCGCATCGAACACTCGGTGCTGCTGGAAATCCTGACCGAACAGCCGTTCGGCACGATGATCCGTTCGCACTGACGCACCCGCGCCGGTGCCTGTGGTGACGATCCCGTCATTCTTCTCGTGGAGCGGGGGCAAGGACTCGTGCCTCGCCCTGCATCACGCCTGTGCCGCCGGTCATGAGGTGCGGCATCTGCTCGCCATGTTCGATGAAGATGGCGACAGTTCGCGCTCGCATGGGCTGCCGCTCGATCTGATGGCGGCGCAAGCCCGCGCCCTCGGCATCGATCTGGTGACGGCGCGCGCCGGCTGGGCGGATTACGAGGCCGTTTTCACGGCGCAGCTGCGTACCTTTGCCGCGCAAGGCATCACACACGGTCTGTTCGGCGACATCGATCTCCAGCCGCACCGCGACTGGGAAGAAAAAGTCTGCACAGCGGCCGGCATCACCGCCGTGCTGCCGCTGTGGCAACGCCCGCGCCTCGAGCTTGCCCGGGAATTCATCGGTCTGGGCTATCGCGCGGTGATCGTCTGCGTCGACGGGCGGTACCTTGGCCCCGAGTTCGTTGGCCGTGAATTCGATGACGCGCTGCTGGCCGATTTGCCCCCGGGCGTCGATGCCTGTGGCGAGAACGGCGAATTCCATACGTTTGCCTACGCCGGCCCGCGCTTTTCGCAGCTGGTGCCGTGGCGCATCGACACGGTCGAGACGATCCACGGTCCGAAGGCGTACGGTCAGACGCCGTACCACCGGGCCGCCGTCTCTCTGGCCGGGCGCTGATCGTCATGGGGCGACCCTCCGTCAGCCGCCGCCGGCGTGCCGGTGTCGCGCGCAGCGAACACGGCACGCGCGGCCCCGTCTGGCTATTCGATCTCGACAATACGCTGCATCACGCTTCGCATGCGATCTTCCCGCGCATCAATTCCGCGATGACGACGTACATCGCCGACCGGCTCGGCGTACCCGAGCGCGAAGCGAACCAGTTGCGCTATCTCTATACGGAGCGCTACGGCGCGGCATTGCTCGGTCTGCTGCGGCATCACGCGATCGATGCGCACGATTTTCTTGCCGTGGTGCACGATTTCCCCGAGCTGCACGCCATGTTGCGCAGCGAGCGCGGTCTGGGACGTCTGCTGGCCGGATTGCCGGGGCGCAAGCTGGTGCTTACCAATGCGCCCGCGCAATATGCGGAGGCAGTGTTGCGAGAACTCCACATTGCGCATCACTTCGAACGCTGCATCAGCATCGAGGCAATGGCCGACAGGCGCGCATGGCGCGCCAAGCCCGATCCGGTCATGATGCGCGCCCTGCTGCGCCGCGAACGCCTGAAACCGTCGGCAGTGTGGCTCGTCGAAGACACGCGCTCGCACCTGAAACATTACCGCCGGCTTGGCATAGGAAGTGTCTGGATTACGGGCCATTTGCCGGCGAGAAACAACTTTGGCAAAGCTTTGCAGCGCAGTGGGCGCCCACACTATGTGGATATCAAAGTACAATCTCTGCGCGAGTTGCGGGGCCGCTTGGCCACGGGTGCAGGTGCCGTGCGCGTGGCCCGTGCGTCCCGACGATAATTCACTTAATGATCCCAGACCAGACGATGCAGCAGGAAAATCCTTCGAGTGGCGCCTTCGGCACAGTCGACGCGCCGGAGCCCGCGCTTGAGACCGCGCTTGCGGCTGATGCGGCGCCGGTGAAAGCTGCGCGCCCCAAGCCGGGCGAGCGGCGCGTGCAGGTATTGCAGACCCTTGCGGCCATGTTGGAAACGCCCAAGGGCGAGAAGATCACGACGGCTGCGCTCGCGGCCCGGCTCGATGTCTCCGAAGCGGCGCTGTACCGCCATTTCGCGAGCAAGGCGCAAATGTTCGAAGGCCTCATCGAATTCATCGAGCAGACGATTTTCGGCCTGATCAACCAGATATCGTCGCAGGATCAGGACGGCGTGGCGCAGGCGCGCGCCATTGTCCTGATGTTGCTCGGCTTCGCCGAAAAGAATCCCGGCATGACGCGCGTGCTGACCGGTGAAGCCCTGGTGGGCGAACACGAACGGCTGCAGGACCGCATGAACCAGTTGCTCGACCGTATCGAGGCCTCGCTGCGTCAGGTGTTGCGCCTGGCCATCGTGCAGGGCACGTTGCCCGAGACGTTCGACGCAACATCGCGCGCGAACCTGCTCGTCAGCTACGTGCTTGGCCGCTGGCACCGATTCGCGAAAAGCGGCTTCAAGCGCGCGCCGACCGAAGGCGCCGATCCGCAGGTCCAGGCGTTGCTGCGCTGAGTGTCCTTCTGCGCCCGCCGGTCCTGTCGACGCCGCCCTTGGGGCGGCGTTTTGCTTTATACTGCTAGCCACGCGGGGGTTGGTCATCTGGCCCTTGCATCATTGGCGCGCCGATTTGGTGACTCGATTGCGGGCGCGCGAATGGACGGCTTCATTGCCGTTCGTTCATATAAATGCGGCTAAAGAGGTCGTTCGCGCACCACATCGCTTTTCCGTCGACCCCTTTTCCGCAGTGTCGTTTCCGGACGTCAGCCCCATGCAGGCCGGCGCCGGTCGTTCGCGTTCATCCGTATTCGGACAGGGACTATGGAATCGTCAATCGGAATCGTGACGCCGCAGCGGATGCATTTCGCTGAACCGCTGGCGCTGCAAAACGGCAGTTCGATCGCCGGGTACGACCTGATGGTCGAGACCTATGGCGAACTCAACGCCGACCGCAGCAATGCCGTGCTGGTGTGTCATGCGCTCAACGCCTCGCATCACGTCGCCGGCATCGCCGCCGACAACCCGAAGGACATCGGCTGGTGGGACAACATGGTCGGGCCGGGCAAGCCGCTCGACACCAACCGGTTCTTCGTCATCGGCGTCAATAACCTCGGCTCGTGCTTCGGCTCCACCGGGCCGATGAGCCTGAATGCCGCCACCGGCACGCCGTACGGCGCACGCTTTCCGGTCGTGACCGTCGAGGATTGGGTCAATGCCCAGGCGCGCGTGGCCGACGCCTTCGGCATCGCGCGCTTTGCCGCGGTCATGGGCGGGAGCCTTGGCGGCATGCAGGCGCTTGCATGGAGCATCATGTACCCCGAGCGGGTGGGGCACTGTCTGGTCATCGCCTCGACGCCGAAGTTGTCCGCGCAGAACATCGCTTTCAACGAAGTCGCGCGCTCGGCCATCCTTTCGGACCCGGATTTTCACGGCGGCGACTACTACGCCCATGACGTCGTGCCGCGTCGCGGACTGCGCGTGGCGCGCATGATCGGCCACATCACGTATTTGTCCGACGAGGACATGGCGACGAAATTCGGCCGCACGCTGCGCCGCGCCGAAGCGCTCGTTGACGGCGTCAAGTCGGCTGCCGACGACAATTACCGTTTCAGTTTCGACGTCGAGTTCGAGGTCGAGTCGTACCTGCGCTATCAGGGCGACAAATTCGCCGAGTACTTCGACGCGAATACGTATCTGCTGATCACGCGCGCGCTCGACTACTTCGACCCGGCGCGCGCGTTTGGGGGCGACCTGTCGCGCGCGCTCGCGCATACCTCGGCCAAGTACCTGGTGGTGTCGTTCGCCACCGACTGGCGATTCGCGCCGAACCGCTCGCGCGAAATCGTCAAGGCGCTGCTCGACACGCGCCGCACCGTCAGCTACGCCGAGATCGACGCGCCACACGGTCATGACGCCTTCCTGCTGACCGATCCGCGCTACCACAATCTCGTGCGCGCCTATTACGAACGCATCGCCGAGGAGGTCCGCGTATGACCGGCATCGTGACTTCACCCGCCCCGACCGCAACCCGGCCCGCCGCAACGCGCATCGCGACGTCGCTGGCCGATCGCGCCGACTTCCGTGTCATTGCCCGCTGGATCGATGCGCGCTCTCAGGTGCTCGATCTCGGCTGCGGCGACGGTGCGCTGCTGCGTCTATTGTGCGACGAACTCGACGTTCAGGGCTACGGCGTCGAGATCGAGGACGACGGCGTGCTTGCCGCTGCCAAGCTCGGCATCAATGTCATCCAGCAGGACATGGAGGGCGGTCTCAGGCTGTTCGAAGACCAGAGTTTCGATACCGTCATCCTGTCGCAGACGCTCCAGACCATCCATCGCACCGCCGACATTCTGCGCGAGACGGTGCGCGTGGGCCGCGAGGCGATCGTCTCCTTCCCGAATTTCGGTTACTGGCCGCATCGCTGGTCGGTGTTGCAGGGGCGCATGCCGGTGTCGAAGAGCTTGCCGTTTCAATGGCACAACACGCCGAACGTGCGTGTGCTGACGATCCGCGACTTCGAGGCGCTGGCGCCCGACGTCGGCGTAAAAATTCTCGACCGCGCCGTGCTGCATAACGGGCGTTTGATTACGGTCGGCGCGAACTGGCGTGGTAGTCTTGCGGTCTATCGCGTCAAGCGTTCCTGAACCGACGACGCTCCCCCCGTCCGCCCTGCCCATGACCGACTCGACCCCGCCCGCCAACGGGCGCGTGTTTCACCCGACGCGGATGCTCATCTGCGTGATCCTTGGCTTCACGTCGGGCCTGCCGCTGTTCATCCTGCTCAATCTCCTGCAGGCGTGGATGCGCAGCGAGCACGTCGACCTGAAGGCGATCGGCCTGTTTGCGCTGCTTCAATTCCCCTACACCTGGAAATTCCTGTGGGCGCCGCTGATGGACCGCTACGCGCCCAACCTGGCCGGCTGGAAGCCGGGGCGGCGGCGTGGCTGGATGTTCCTCACGCAATGGCTGGTCGCGGGCGCCGTGGCGCTGATGGGGACCTTTTCGCCGCAGCGCGATCTGATGACGATTGCGGCACTCGCGGCGGCGCTGGCGTTCTTCAGTGCGAGCCTGGACATCTGTCTGGATGCCTATCGCCGTGAATTGCTGACGGACCGCGAGCAGGGCCTCGGTACGGCGATGCATGTCAACGCCTACAAAGTCGCGGGGTTGGTGCCGGGTTCGCTTGCGCTGATCCTGGCGGATCATCTGCCGTGGTCGCAGGTGTTTTTCATCACGGCCGCGTTCATGCTCCCGGGGATCGTCATGACGCTCCTCGTGAAGGAACCCGAGATTCGCGGCACGCCGCCGAAGACCTTGCGCGAGGCGGTTGTGGAACCGTTTCACGAGTTCGTCACGCGCGGCGGCTGGTCGCAGGCATTGCTGGTGTTGGCGTTCATCTTCCTGTACAAGCTCGGCGATTCGATGGCGACGTCGCTGGCGACCTCGTTCTATCTCGACCTCGGCTTCACGAAAACGCAGATCGGTGTCGTGGCGAAGGCGACCAGCCTGTGGGCCAGCGTTGCGGGCGGCATTATCGGCGGCATCTGGCTGATCAAGCTCGGTATCAACCGCGGGCTGTGGGTCTTCGGCGTCCTGCAGCTGGTATCCGTGCTCGGCTTCGCGTGGCTGGCCGAAACCGGGCCGGTCGTGGCGGGACTCGGTGGCGTGATCGCGTTCGAAGCGTTCACGGCAGGGCTCGGGACGGCAGCGTTTACGGCGTACATTGCCCGCACCACAGATCCGCGTTACACCGCCACGCAATTCGCGTTGTTCACGAGCCTGGCGTCGGTGCCGCGCACGTTCGCGAACGCAGGCACCGGGTATATCGTCGACAGCGTGGGTTGGGTGCCGTTCTTCCTCATCTGCACGGCGCTTGCCGTGCCCGGCATGCTGCTGCTGCCGAAGGTCGCGCCGTGGGGCGCGGATGACGAAAACGGCGATCCGAAGCCCGGCAAATCGGCCGGTACGGTCAAGTCGACGGAATCGGTCGAGGCGACCGACTGAATGCGATGAATCGGCCCCGTCTTACGGCTTGAATGTCTTACAGCGTGTGCGTGTAGTCGATGGTCAGCGGTGCGTGGTCGCTGAACTTGATGTCGCGGAAGATTGACGTCGTGTGGGCTTTTTCCGCGATGCCGGCCGTGGCGATCTGGTAGTCGATACGCCACCCGACATTCTTCGCATACGCCTGGCCGCGATTGCTCCACCACGTGTACTGTTCGGGGCGCGGATCGAGCGTGCGAAATACGTCGACGTAACCGCCTTCGTCGAACAACTGCGTGAGCCACGCGCGTTCTTCGGGCAGGAAGCCTGAGTTTTTCAGGTTGCCCTTCCAGTTCTTGATATCGATTTCCTTGTGCGCGATGTTCACGTCGCCGCACAGGATGACTTCGCGGCCGGCCGCGCGCAGTTCCGCCAGATGCGGCATGAACACGTCCATGAAGCGGAATTTCGCGAGTTGCCGCTCTTCCGAGCTTGATCCCGACGGGATATAGACGGAGATGATCGACAGGTTGCCGAAGCGCGCCTCGACATAGCGGCCTTCCGCATCGAACTCGGCATTGCCGAAACCGATGTGGACGTCGTCCGGCTGACGGCGCGCGTAAATGCCTGCGCCGCTGTAGCCTTTCTTCTCCGCGTAGTGGAAATAGCCGAGGTAGTCGTGCGGGCTCAGGAATTCGGGCGTCATGTCGGGCAACTGCGCCTTCAGTTCCTGAACGCACAGGATGTCGGCGTCCTGCTTGCCGAACCATTCGAAAAAGCCCTTCTTGGCGGCCGAACGCACGCCGTTGAGGTTTGCGGTAATGATGCGCATGGTGGAAACGTGACACGCCGCGCGAGCCGGCGCCCTGAAAAAATGATCAGAAGCAAGGATACCGCATGTGGCGCGTGGGTGATGGGCGGATGCAGTTTCCTGAGGATCACGGGGCAACCGGTTGCGTCGTGTCTTCGGTTGAGCATCCGGTATCAGAGGACCTGGAGAGTTCCAACGCGATGCGAAAACGATCGTCATTCGGACGATCATCGTCCTGGATGCGGAATACGTTAATACTGGCTCTTAGCTTGTCGCCCCCCTGCCAATAGCTGGTCGGACTCGGTAGGGAGCGCATTCTCTCGCGCATGGCCGGCGTGTCCTCGATCGCTGGAAACATGTCGGGCTTTCTAAGGCACCAACCTCCCTGGCGAAGCTGCCTTTGCAGATCGGTGACGACTTTCAACGTTTCGTCGAGGGGCAAAAGCTTGGTTTGCGGCCACATTGTCACCGACCGAACGTTTCCATGCTCGTCGTAGCCGACAAAAAGGCGCTTCGCGGCAGGCGTGATGAAGCCAAATTGGGGATCCGTGAAGCGCAATATCGTCGGTCGTTTGACATAGCCTCCCGCGTAGTGACCGAGAAGCCCAGGTGGCAACGTTGTACTGGTTCGCTGCCTCACTTGCTCGTACGGTTCACCGATGGTCAGCGTCACAATGTCCGCCGGACGAACAAGCATGTAGAGTCCCCACAGGAGTGCGGAGCTTATGACCAACACGGTTTTGGGGCGCCGACGAAGCAACTTCCTGAAGATCGTCAATTGCGACCCCGGGCGACCCCGCTCAGGGCGTTACCGACGTCATGACGACGCAGCGGATCCCGCAGCAACCAATCGAACTGGTCGGCTGCGCGTAAAACGAATTTCATCCGCTCCTCGCCGTTCGCGAGATTGGCAAACCGGGATTTGCTGAAACCTACATGGCGGGGATCGTCATCTCGTTCGCTCTTGCATTCGTTGGACAACGTCAACTGGATTTCCTGGGAGAATCCAGTTGGAAAGTTCGTTACCCAGAAAAATTGATTCGATCGCATCAGCGTAGCGAAGCGAACGTTATCGTACATCGCAGGCTGCAGGATGTTCAGTTGCTCATGGGTTGCAAGAGCTTTGACGCCGCCGTGAATATTTCCCGCATCGATCGCCTCGAACCCTTCCACAATATCCGCAGAGAGTTTCCCGAATGTAACCTCCTTCCCAAACGGCCAAACCACCTGGCCCTCCAATTGCGCACGCTTCTCCAGACAACTTTTGAACCGTTGAAGCCCGTATTTTTGATAGAAGATATGCAAGGGCCAAATATCGAGAAACAGCGCCGTATTGCCTTTGGTCAGCATTTCGTAGGCAAATGCCGACGCGCCGCCGGCCCCTTGGTCATGCATGGGCATCCTGGGCGAGGCAAAAGGCGACATCCGCTCCAACGCCGAACTTTGCCGCATCCACGCTTGATGCGCGTCGCGCTGCCGATTTGAATTCGCAACCATGCCTGCGGCGTGGATCAGGCCGCACCCCACCTGCTTCGATGCGAACGCCGCCAGCCCGGCCCATTGGAAGCGAGGGTCGTCCAGCCAGAGCTGCGCGTAAGCGGCATTAATGCGTCGATTGCGCGCAATCGGGTCATGCTCGGCGACAATGGCTTCCGCCTTCTTTTGATAGAAGTGCCACGCTTGCACGCAGTCGAAAGGTACTTCCTTCTTTTCAGGCTCTTGTGCGCCTTTGGGATAGCAGAGGCCGCATTGTTTGTTCGCGCATTTTGACATGGTTATATCGTGACGGTTCGGGGGGATTTCCGTCGATATTTTGGGGCCGTTCCCGCATGATTTGGCGTGTGATTTCTCCCATTTATCTGTTATTCGGAAGACGAACGGGTGGGCGGGCATCAGGCCGGGGTGAGATACCGTACGTTTATCTGGGATAAGACGGCCGATCCGAAGATCGCCCGGCCTGAACCCGCCCATAACGAAAATGGCGAACGAAGCCAGTGCACAACTGACCGCGCGAGCGCGGCCGTGTGCCCCAGAAATAAACGTTTCAGGATCTCACTCCCGAGTCGCGATTGGGTCGCGACAAGGAAAGCTTATCGAGGGCACATGCTGCGCACAAGCGAATATAGGCTGCCAACGAGATTTTCGGAATCCTCTGATTCGAGGTTTGGGAGATTCCGACGTTGCATCAATGCCACGGCATTTTGAGGGAAGGGAAATTCCGAGAAGCTGGCTCAAGGGCGCGCTGGGTGACGAGATGCACGCGGTGCCATGCGGCGTCGGCCACAACCCGCCGATGATCGTCAGAAGGCCGAGGCGTTCTTACACCTGCGTTCGTATCGCCGGGTTGATTTCCAGAAGTGGCCTGTAGAAATTGCACAGGGGGCAGTAGACAAATGGACAGAAAATCACGGTCGCGCACTCGCGCTCACCCGACGGGCTGCCCGGTAAGTTGCTGACCTTCTGAGTATTTGATGCGGACTCCACATGAAAATATGCCGTAACGGATCGCGTTATCTTCTCCCCGACTTGCAAGACGAACAAACAAAAGGAGCGCCTTTCAGGGACCAGGCCCCGTCGCGCGGTACGCGAGGGCAGCGTCTGACCCGCCGGCAGCGTCAGGACCTTGCCCAACAGGCATTCAATTTTGTCCAAAGCTCAGACAAGCCGCTACATCCCGAGATTGCCAAGCGTTTGCAGGAATCCACCACCGACGCCGAGCCGCCGCCAGGCAGCAGGGCGCAATTTCTCCATGCCCTGCTCTCGATTTTCAACACATTGTCCAGCTACAACATATCGCTCAATAACGTAACAGCATTGGCAACTCCGCTGCCGAATCAGATCACTGGCATTTCATCTCCCCATCCGCACGCCGTCAGTTACGATCAGCGTGGCACGACAGGAAGTGCCCATCCGGCACGAGGCGCCAGAAAGCGTAGGCATGTGCCCGCGCGAACAATTGATGATCGCGATAACGTAATGACGGTTTCCCCCGCCGACGACGTAAAGCTGGAGCGGCTGGCGCGCCCGATTTTGAAGACCCATCGGACGTGGGGCGATGCGCTCCGTTCGATCGGCTCGGGGGCGAATCCCTTCGAATCGCTGGTGGCCGTTGCAAACCAGATCCACAGCGTTGCACATGGCCAGGATATCCCCGATGAAACCAGGCGAATACTTGACAAAGTGGGGGGCGCGATCGACCAGACCACAGTCATGTCACCGAATGCTGCGATTTCCAGATCATTTTTTCGCTCGTTCGACACGCTTGCGAATGTCATCGAAAACAAACCGGTTTCAGTCGAGAAGCTCGATCAGGCAGTCAATGACGTCGACCTGTTGCGAGGCTTTGCAAAATTGAATCGGGTGAGCGTGCGCTAACCCGGATTCACACTCAAGCGGGAGCAGGCGGCCTGCGCCCGTGAATGCATCCGCAAAGACCGCGGCGTCTGGCGCAGCAGAACCGCCTTACCTCAACCTCAAGGGGAAGAAATACCCCATCGAGAACGGTGCGCCAGGCCGTACATGGATCACCAAGGAGGGGTTGCCCCCTCTTCCCGTGAGCCGTAAGGGCGCCGGCAAGCAGGAACAATGGGATGTGATCGCTGGAGCGGCCCCGTGGAACCTGGGCAGCTCCGGTTGCAATGCGCTCCGCCCGGCTCACCGTTCCGACGGCACGATATTCGCGGCGCCGCCGCCGGGACCCAGGATGTCGCGTGCCAGCGCCAGCCACGCGCGCGCCGCATGCGAGAGATACGAGTCGCGCCGCCAGGCCATTGCCAGATCCCACGGGATCTCGGGTTCGCGGATGTCCGCGATGGCGAAGCGCGCGGGCGACAGGCGAGCGCAGAATGGCTCCGGCAGCAACGCGACACCCACGCCGTTGTCGACCATCGACGCAATGAAGTCCCACTGGCTGCTGCGCCCTGCGATGTTCGGCGTGAAACCCGCCCGCCGGCAGGCCGCCATCACGATCTCGGACAACGCAAACCCCTCGCCGTAGAACACGAACGATTCGTCACGCAACTCGCCCAGCGACACCGCGGGACGCCCCTCCCAGCGCGATCCGCGCGCCGCGATCAGCCGAAGTTGGTAATGACAAACCGGCAGCACGTCGAGGACCGCCGGATCGACCGGCAGCAACACCGCGCCCAACTCTACATCCCCCGCCAACAAGGCCTGTTCGATCGCGCGCGACCCCGTCTCGAACAACTTCATCTCGATGTCGGGGTAGCGTTGATGGAACGCGCCGATGACGGGGATGAACAGGTCCCCGCCCAACGGCGGAATGCCGATCAACAGCTCGCCCCTGGCCACCGTCGCCAGGTCGGCCAGTTCCTGCTTGAGCCGCGCCTGCGCCGCCAGCAGGTCCTGCCCGCGTTCAAACACGACCCGGCCCGCGTCCGTCAACTGCAGCCGCCGCCCCATGCCGCGCTCTTCGCGCAGCAGCAGGGGCGTGCCAAGTTCCTCTTCGAGCGCCTTCACCATCTTGCTGACGGTGGGCTGCGTCACGAACAGCGCCTCGGCCGCCGCCGTGAAGCTCTGCTGACGGACGACCTCCACAAACCCCCGCAACGCCCGTAATTCCATGTTCTGCCCCCTGTTTGGCAGCGATCCGCCCGATGTCGATCCATGACGGAATCTTATCATTCCAATTTGGAATCGAATCGATGATCGCAATTCATTATATTTATGTTGCGCCGCTTCCTATACTTGCCTCATTGATGCAAAACCTAGGGAGAACCCTGATGACCAAGACCACCGCAAACCGCCTCGTGATCCGTGGCAAGCGTCTCGTGGATGTCGTCTGGCAGGTTGCCCTGCTGACCGGTATCTATCTGGCCGCCGATGCTGCGTCGCGTCATTTCAATTTGCCGCTGCCCGGTGGCGTGCTCGGCCTGCTGGCCGTGATCGGCTTGCTGATGACCGGCGTGCTCAAGGCCGACCGCATCAAGCGTGGCGCCGACTGGTTCCTGGCCGAAATGCTGCTGTTTTTCGTGCCGATGGTCGCCGCGGTCATGCAATACACCGATCTGCTGCGCCACGAAGGCCTGCAGTTGCTCGCCGTCATCGGCACGGGGACTGCGCTCGTGATGGTCTCGACCGCGCTGGCCGTCGATCTGGCCCTGCGCGCCGAGCGTCGCCTGATGCGTGCGGCCGTGCCCGTGCGCGCCGGCGGCCGTACGTTGCGTTCGCCGCGAGACTGAAAATGAACCGCACGGCCTTGCTCTGTCTTGTCCTGACGATCGTCTTCTACGGGATCTCGAAGCGGCTGCACGCGCGCTACGGCAAGATTTGGCTCGGGCCGGCCATTCTGGCGCCGACGCTGCTCATCGCTGTCATGGTCGGCGGCAATATCCCGTACACGACGTACATCTCCGATTCGCGCTGGCTGGTCTGGCTGCTGGGCCCGACGACCATCGCATTCGCGGTCCCCATCTACGAACATCGGGCTGTCATCCGCCGCCACGCGTTTGCGCTGACGGTCGGCGTGCTGGTGGCGATGGTGGTAGCCGTCGGCAGCGCCTTCGTGCTGGCCCGCCTGTTCGAACTGCCACCGGAAATGGCGCGCAGCCTGCTGGCGCGCTCGATCTCGACGCCGTTCGCGCTTGCCGTCTCCGACAAGGTCGGCGGCTCGCGCGATCTGGTCGGCCTGTTTGTCATCATCACCGGTTTCATGGGCATGCTGGCCGGCGAGGCGCTCCTTTCACTGCTGCCGCTGCGCAGCCGTCTGGCGCGCGGGGCCCCGTTCGGCGCGGGCGCTCACGGCTTCGGCACGGCCAAGGCCCGCCAGATCGGCAGCGAGGAGGGCGTGGTCGCGAGTCTCGTCATGATGATCAACGGCATCCTGATGGTCTTCGCGGCACCGCTGCTGTCACATCTGCCGATGTAACGAACGCAAGCTTCTTTGCTACAATGCCGGGATCTTGAGGAGCGTTGCGACGGACGGGTGCGCTCACCCGCCGCCAGGCTCAAGATCCTTCTTTCCGGCCCGCCGCCCCGTTTTCGGCGCGTGGGCCCGCTTTGAACGGCGCTCACGTCCCGGTTTCTAGACATTTTAGAAAGGAGGCGTGATGAACGCCGCAGTCATCGATTCGAAATCCGCCGATTACCACGTTGCCGACCTGTCGCTTGCCGCCTGGGGCCGCAAGGAACTCGTCATCGCCGAAAGCGAAATGCCGGGCCTGATGGCCCTGCGCGCGGAATACAAGAACAGCCAGCCGCTCAAGGGCGCGCGCATCGCCGGTTCGCTGCACATGACCATCCAGACCGGCGTGCTGATCGAGACGCTCACTGCGTTGGGCGCCGAAGTCCGCTGGGCTTCGTGCAATATCTATTCGACGCAGGACCATGCCGCTGCAGCGATTGCGCAAGCCGGCGTGCCGGTGTTCGCCTTCAAGGGCGAAACGCTCGACGAGTACTGGGAATACAGCCACCGCATCTTCGAATGGCCGAACGGCGAGTTCGCGAACATGATTCTCGACGACGGCGGCGACGCCACGCTGTTGCTGATCCTGGGCAGCAAGGCTGAGCAGGACGAAAGCGTCATCGCCAAGCCGACGAATGAGGAAGAAGTCGCGCTGTACGCCTCGATCAAACGCCATCTGGCGATCGATCCGCATTGGTACAGCGTGCGCCTGGCGCAGATCAAGGGCGTGACGGAAGAAACGACCACGGGCGTGCACCGCCTGTACCAGATGGAAAAAGACGGCCGCCTGCCGTTCCCGGCCATCAACGTCAACGACTCCGTCACCAAGTCGAAGTTCGACAATCTGTACGGCTGCCGCGAATCGCTCGTGGACGGCATCAAGCGCGCCACCGACGTGATGATCGCGGGCAAGGTCGCTGTCGTGGCCGGCTACGGTGACGTGGGCAAGGGCTGCGCGCAGAGCCTGCGCGGCCTGGGTGCCACGGTGTGGGTCACGGAAATCGATCCGATCTGTGCGCTGCAGGCCGCCATGGAAGGCTACCGCGTCGTGACGATGGACTACGCTGCCGACAAGGCCGACATTTTCGTGACGGCGACCGGCAACTTCCACGTGATCGATCACGACCACATGGTCAAGATGCGCCATCAGGCCATCGTGTGCAACATCGGCCACTTCGACTCGGAAATCAACGTCGCGTCGCTGCGCAAGTACACCTGGGACAACATCAAGCCGCAGGTCGACCACATCGAGTTCCCCGACGGCAAGCGCATCATCCTGCTGGCCGAAGGCCGCCTCGTGAACCTCGGCTGCGCCACGGGGCACCCGTCGTTCGTGATGAGCAACTCGTTTACGAACCAGACGCTCGCGCAGATCGAACTGTTCGTGCATGGCGAGAAGTACAAGAACAGTGTGTACGTGCTGCCGAAGCATCTGGACGAAAAGGTCGCACGCGCTCACCTGGGCCGTATTGGCGCCGAACTGACGGTGCTGTCGGATGCGCAGGCCAGCTATATCAGTGTCGACAAGAACGGTCCGTTCAAGCCGGCGCATTACCGTTACTGATCGTGCCTGCCGGACGCTGCGCGCGAGCGCGTGCGTCCGGCACGGTTTCTGTGCTTGCCGCTCACGCCGTCTTGTTACTGAACGCCGGCGCATGCCTTGCCAAGGCAAGCGCCGGCATGTCCACCGGAGCACCCCATGCGTCTGTTGTTGATCTGGATCATTAATGCGGTCGCTTTGCTGATCGTGCCGCACATCGTGTCGGGCATCCATCTGCGCGGCGTCGGCACTGCATTCCTCGTGGCCGTGGTGCTGGGTCTCATCAACGCGCTGCTGCGGCCGATCCTCGTCGTCCTGACCCTGCCGGTGACGGTGCTGACGCTGGGCCTCTTCATTCTGGTGATCAACGCATTGCTGTTCCAGTTGGCTGCGCACCTTCTGAAGGGTTTCGAAGTGTCGGGGTTCTGGGCCGCGTTCTTCGGCTCGCTGCTGTATAGCCTGATCTCGTGGGTGCTGTCGGCCCTCGTGTTCGGCGAGCGCGTGCGATAAGGCGCGGCCAAGGTGGACGTATGAGCGATGCATTGCGTGCCGACCAGGCGCTCGTGGCCCGCGGACTTGCGGCTTCGCGCACGGCGGCGCAACGTCTGATCGACGCCGGCCGCGTGTTTTACGCCGGTGGCGAGGCGCCGCTCAAGAAGGCGAGCCAGTGGGTGGCGGCCGAAGATGCGCTCGAAGTGCGCGCGGCGCCGGACGGTCTGCCGGGCGAAGAGCGCTATGTCTCGCGCGGCGGCCTGAAGCTGGCCGGCGCGTTGGCGGCGGCGGGCATCGATCCGGCCGGCCGCGTTGCGCTCGATGTCGGCCTGTCGACGGGCGGCTTCGCCGACTGCTTGCTGCAAGCGGGCGCGGCGCGCATCATCGGCGTGGACGTGGGTCATGGACAATTGCATGCGCGACTCGCGTTCGAGCCGCGGCTGTGGTCGCTCGAAGGCATCAACGCGCGCCACCTAACGCGCGAAATGCTCGACGAACGATTGCACGCGCGGGAAACCGACGGCGTGCCCGAGGCCGGCTTTGCGTTGATCGTCGGCGACGTGTCGTTCATTTCGCTGACGCTGGTGCTGCCGGCAGTGGCGCCCTTGCTGGCCGAGGACGGCGATCTGCTGATGCTCGTGAAACCGCAGTTTGAAGTCGGCCGCGCGCATATCGGACGCGGCGGCCTGGTACGTGACCCGGCGCAGTACGCGGCGGTGGAGACAAAGATTCGCGCCGCATGCGACGAACTTGGCTTGACGGTGCGCGCCTGGCTCGATAGCCCGATCGTGGGCGGCGACGGCAACCGCGAGTTCTTCGTGCACGCAGGACGCGCGCGCTAGTCCACTGAATATATTATTAAAAGACAATCATGACGCAACGTTCCTTCAGTTTTGAATTTTTTCCGCCGAAGACGCCCGAAGGCGCGGAGAAGCTGCGCGCCACGCGCCAGCAACTGTTTCCCCTGAAACCGAAGTTCGTTTCCGTGACGTTCGGCGCGGGCGGCTCGACACAGCAGGGTACGCTCGACGCAGTGGTGGAGATCCAGCGCGAAGGCGTGGAAGCCGCTCCGCACCTCTCGTGCGTTGGCTCGACGCATGAGAACATCCGCGAAATTCTCGGCACCTACCGCAGTCACGGCATTCGTCACATCGTGGCGCTGCGCGGCGACATGCCCTCGGGCATGGGAGAGATCGGCGAATTCCGCTACGCGTCGGAGCTCGTCGAATATATTCGCAAGGAAACCGGCGACTGGTTCAATATCGAAGTCGCCGCGTATCCCGAATATCACCCGCAGGCGAAGTCGCCGCGGCACGATCTCGAGAATTTTGCGCGAAAGGTGAAAGCCGGCGCGAACGCTGCGATCACACAATACTTCTTCAACGCCGACGCTTATTTCCATTTTGTCGAGGATGCCAAACGACTTGGCGTCGACGTGCCGATCGTGCCGGGCATCATGCCGATCACGAACTATTCGCAAATGATGCGGTTTTCGGAAATGTGCGGGGCCGAAGTGCCGCGCTGGATTGCAAAGCGCCTCGAGAGCTTCGGCGACGACCGCGAGTCGATTCGCGCGTTCGGCCTCGATGTGGTAACCGAACTGTGCGACCGCCTGCTGGCGGGCGGCGCGCCGGGACTGCATTTCTACACGCTTAACGCAGCCGGGGCTACGCAGGCGATCTGGAAACGCCTCGGTCTGTGACGTGGACGCCTGTTTTTGGGAAATGTCTTAAGTTAGAAGGGCGCAGCATCAGGGTTTGCTAGGGATTTGGCGTGTTGTGACACGGGGGAAACGTCAGTAATATCCCTCGTGTGCACGGTGGCGACTGGCTGCCGCGCGTACCTCGAGAGGAGCCCATGAAACAGACTCATACCCTGCGTTTGCTGTTGGCTGCGACCTTGCTGACGGGCCTGGCGGCCACCCTGCCGGCCGTTGCTGCATCCAAGACCCTCGTGTATTGCTCGGAGGGCAGTCCGGCCGGCTTCGATCCCGGCCAACTGACCACGGGCACCGATTTCGACGTGGCCGACGCCATCTACAACCGGCTCGTGCAGTTCGTGCCGGGCAAGACCGAAGTCGCGCCAGGTCTCGCTGAGAAATGGGAGATTTCTTCGGACAACAAGATCTATACCTTCCATTTGCGCCACGGCGTCAAATTCCAGACCACCGAGTACTTCAAGCCCACCCGCGACTTCAATGCGGAAGACGTGAAATTCACGTATGAGCGCATGGCGGGCGACAAGCTGGAGTTCAGCAAGGCGGCCCCGGCCCAGTTTCCGTACTTCGTGGACATGGGCATGAAGGCCGATATCGAAAAGATCGATATCATCGATCCGTATACGGTGCGCTTCACGCTCAGCAAGGTCGACGCGCCGTTCATCCAGAATCTGGCGATGCCGTTTGCGTCGATTCTGTCGGCCGAATATGCGGACAAGCTGCTCAAGGAAAACAATGCGCGCGACATCGCGTTGAAGCCGGTTGGCACCGGGCCCTTCATCATGAAGAGCTATACGAAGGACGCGACGATCCGCTTCGATGCGAATCCCAACTACTGGCGCAAGTCAGACACGAAAGTCGACAAGCTGATCTTCGCGATCACGACCGACGCGAGCGTGCGTGTGCAGAAGCTCAAGAAGGGCGAATGCCAGGTCATGACGTATCCGCGTCCGGCCGACCTGGATCAATTGAAGGCCGATCCGAAGCTCCAGATGCCGAGCCAGGTCGGCTTCAATCTTGGCTACGTCGCCTACAACACCACGCACAAGCCGCTCGATCGCGTGGAAGTGCGCCAGGCGCTCGACATGGCGATCAACAAGAAGGCGATCCTCGACTCCGTGTACCAGGCCTCGGGGCAGCCGTCGAACGGCGCGCCGATGCCGCCGACGCAATGGTCCTTCGACAAGAACATCAAGCCGGCGGCATATGACCCCGAAAAGGCGAAGTCGGTGCTGGACAAGGCCGGCGTGAAGAATCTCGAGATCACGTTGTGGGCCATGCCGGTGCAGCGTCCGTACAACCCGAACGGCAAGCTGATGGCCGAAATGATCCAGGCTGACTGGGCCAAGATCGGCGTGAAGGCGAACATCGTCACGTATGAGTGGGGCGAGTACATCAAGCGCGCCAAGGCCGGCGAGCATGACGCGCTGCTCATCGGCTGGACCGGCGACAACGGCGATCCGGACAACTGGCTCGCCGTGCTGCTCGGCTGCGATTCGGTCAACGGCAACAACTTTTCGAAGTGGTGCTACAAGCCGTTCGACGACATCGTCAAACAGGCGCGCCAGACGACCGACATCGGCGAGCGCACGAAGCTGTACACCAAGGCGCAGGAAATTTTCGTGCAGCAGCTGCCGTTCTCGCCGATCGCGCATTCGACGCAGTACAAGCCGATGAGCAAAGACGTGACCAATTTCACGCTGAGCCCGTTTGGCCGCAACAGCTTCGTTGGCGTCGGCCTGAAGTAAGCGCTTGGGGTGGCCCGCGAGTGCGGGCTGCCGGCGGTGCGGCCTTCGCGGGCGGGCGCCGGCGTGGCCGCATCGCCGCATGTGCGCCACGCACCACAAGAATTTGCGGCTACGTGCCGCATGCCCCTGAAGCCTGCGGGCATGCGGTGCGTCCGCCCACGGAACGTCCCTATGCTGAGATTTGTTCTGCGACGACTGGGCATGGTGATCCCGACCTTCATCGGGATTACGGTTCTCGCGTTCGCGTTGATCCATCTGATCCCCGGCGATCCGATCGAGGTGCTCGTGGGCGAGCGAAACCTCGACCCGGTCATGCACGCCGAGGCCATGAAGCGGCTCGGCCTCGATCAGCCGCTGCCCACCCAGTATTTCACCTATCTCGCGAAGGCGGCGCATGGCGACCTCGGACGGTCGATCGTCACCAACGAGGGGGTGTTGCATGAATTCTTCTCCCGCTTTCCCGCCACGCTCGAACTGTCGCTGTGCGCACTGCTGTTCGCGGTGATCGTCGGGCTGCCGGCCGGCGTCGCCGCGTCGCTGCGGCGCGGCAAGACGCTGGACCATACGGTCATGGGCGCGGCGCTGACCGGCTATTCCATGCCGATCTTCTGGTGGGGCCTGCTGCTGATCATGTTCTTCTCCGTCGATCTCGGGTGGACGCCCGTCTCGGGGCGCATCGGTGTCGAGTTCGACGTGCCGCCCGTCACGGGGTTGATGCTCATCGACACGCTGCTCTCGGGCGAGGAGGGGGCGTTTGCGTCGGCTGCCAGCCATCTGATCCTGCCGGCCATCGTGCTCGGCACGGTACCGTTGGCGGTCATCGCACGCATGACGCGCTCGGCCATGCTCGAGGTGTTGCGCGAGGATTACATCCGCACGGCGCGTGCGAAGGGTTTGTCGCCGTGGCGCGTGATCGTCGTGCACGCGCTGCGCAATGCACTGATTCCGGTCATCACCGTGATCGGCCTTCAGGTCGGCACGTTGCTCGCAGGGGCTGTGCTGACCGAGACGTTGTTCTCGTGGCCGGGCGTCGGCAAGTGGCTGATCGACGCGATCGGCCGCCGCGATTATCCGGTTGTGCAGGGCGGCATCCTGCTCATCGCCACGCTCGTCATCGTGGTCAACCTGGTGGTCGATGTCATGTACGGCGTCGTCAATCCGCGCATTCGCCATTGAGGAGACGACCATGAGCGATACCCCTTCGTCTCTCCCGCCGGTGCAGATGCCGCCGCCCGCCGCCGTGACCGCGACGCCGCGCGCGCGCTTGCTGCGGGAATTCCTGCGCGGCTTTTCCGCCAATCGCGGCGCCACGTTCGCCGCCGTTATCCTGCTGCTGTTGTTCATGTGCGCGATCTTCGCGCCGCTGATCGCGCCGCACAGTCCCATCGAGCAGTACCGCGACTTCGTCAAGGTGCCGCCGTCGTGGCTCGAAGGCGGCCAGGGACGCTTCTTCCTCGGCACCGACGAGGCCGGCCGCGACATCCTCTCGCGGCTGATCTACGGCGCGCGGCTGTCGTTCTGGATCGGCTTGTCATCCGTCGTCATGTCGCTGATTCCCGGCATCATGCTGGGTCTCACGGCCGCGTTTTTTCCGCGCTGGCTCGACACGCCGATCATGCGCCTGATGGACATGATGATGGCGCTGCCGTCGCTGTTGCTCGCCGTCGCCGTGGTCGCCGTGCTCGGGCCCGGCCTCGCGAACACGATGATCGCCATTGCGATCGTGACGCTGCCGGCGTATGTGCGCCTGACGCGGGCGGCGGCGCTCGGCGAGTTGGAGCGCGAGTATGTGACCGCGTCCCGGATGGCGGGCGCCGGCACATTGCGGCTGATGTTTTCGACCGTGCTGCCGAACTGTTCGGCGCCGCTGATCGTACAGGCGACGCTGAGTTTCTCGGTGGCAATTCTCGACGCGGCGGCGCTGGGCTTCCTTGGCCTTGGCGTGCAGCCGCCACTGGCGGAATGGGGCGCCATGCTCGCGTCGGCCCGCGACTATATCGATAGCGCCTGGTGGATCGTGACGATGCCGGGGCTGGCGATTCTCATTTCCGTGCTCGCGATCAATCTCGTGGGCGACGGTTTGCGCGACGCGCTCGACCCCAAACTGAAACGCATCGCATGAGCTTACTGAGCATCCGCAACCTATCGGTCGACTTCGAGGGCGCACGCGCCGTCGACGGTGTCGACCTGACCGTGCAGCCCGGCGAAGTCATCGGCGTCGTGGGCGAATCCGGCTCGGGCAAGAGCGTGACCATGCTTGCGCTGATGGGGCTGATCGACGCTCCCGGGCGTGTGACTGCCGACGAGATTCGTTTTGACGGCCGTGACATGCTGCGCGCAAGCGCCCGCGAGCGCCGCAACGTGGCCGGTCGCGATGTCGCGATGATCTTCCAGGACGCGCTCACGAGCCTGAACCCGAGCTACACCGTCGGCTATCAGATCGGGGAGGTGCTGCGCCGCCACGCCGGCTTGCGCGGCCGCGCGCTGCGCGACCGGATCGTCCAACTGCTGGAGCAGGTCGAGATACCCGACGCGCCGAACCGGTTGGGCGCCTATCCGCATCAACTCTCGGGCGGCATGAACCAGCGCGTCATGATTGCCATGGCCATTGCGTGCAACCCCAAGCTGCTGATCGCCGACGAGCCGACGACCGCGCTCGATGTCACGATCCAGGCGCAGATCATGGCGCTGCTGTTGAATCTGCAGAAAGAGCACGGCATGGCGCTGGTGCTGATCTCGCACGACCTGGCGGTCGTGGCTGAAGTCGCACAGCGGGTGAATGTCATGTATGCCGGGCAGGTTATCGAGTCGCGGCGCGTGCCAGACCTTTTTGACGCCCCCCATCATCCGTACACGGCGGCGCTGCTCGCGGCGATCCCGGAGCACAACCGTGGCACGCGCCGGCTGCACACGCTGCCGGGGATCGTGCCCGGGCGCGACGACCGGCCGGCGGGCTGCCTGCTTTCGCCGCGCTGTCCGTATGCGGACGACCATTGCCGGGCCGTGCAGCCCGCGCTGGCGCCGTACATCGCACCGGACGGCACGGTTTCCAAGGCGGCGCTGGTGCGCTGCTTCAAGCCGTTGCCGCATGCGCCCGGCGCAGACCACAACGCGATCGGGCGGAAGCGATGACCCAGCCATCTTCGATCCCTTTGCAATCCCCGGCGTCCGAAGGCGGGCCGTCGTCCCCCCTGCCGCCGGTCGAGGGCAGCGCACACACCGTCATGTCGGCGCGGGATCTTGCGCGCCATTACACCGTCAGCCGCGGCATGTTGCGCCCACAGGCCGTCGTCAAGGCGCTCAATGGCGTATCGTTCGACCTGCAGTCCGGCCGCACGCTGGCGGTGGTCGGCGAATCGGGGTGCGGCAAATCGACGCTGGCGCGCGTACTGACGCTGATCGAAACGCCGACCTCGGGTACGCTGGCGATCGACGCGACCGAGACGACGGCTGCCCACGCCGACCTGAAGCCGCTGCGCGCCCGCGTGCAGATGGTGTTCCAGAACCCGTATGCGTCGCTCAATCCGCGCAAGACGATCGGCCAGACGCTCGACGAGCCGCTGGCGATCAATACGTCGCTGTCGCAGGCCGAGCGCGCCGGGAAAATCGCCGCGATGATGCAGACGGTCGGGCTGCGGCCGGAGCATGTGGCACGTTACCCGCACATGTTCTCGGGAGGCCAGCGGCAGCGCGTGGCGATCGCGCGGGCAATGATCCTGCAACCGCCGATTGTCGTGGCGGACGAACCGGTTTCGGCGCTGGATGTGTCAATTCAGGCACAGATTCTGAACCTTTTCATGGATTTGCAGGAACGGTTCGCGACGAGTTACGTGTTCGTGTCGCATAATCTTGCGGTTGTGGAGCATGTGGCCGACGACGTCATGGTGATGTACCTCGGCCGCGCGGTCGAACACGGTCCCAAGGCCGCCGTGTTCGGCAAGCCGCTGCATCCTTACACCAAGGCGTTGATGTCGGCCACGCCGGCGATCAAGCCGTCGGAGCGGCGCGTGAAGATTCCGTTGATCGGCGAACTGCCCTCGCCGCTGCGGCCGCCGCCGGGGTGTGCGTTTGCGCCGCGTTGTCCGTATGCCGTCGACCATTGTCGTCAGGTAGTGCCGCAATTGAGAATGCTGGAGGGCCGTCTGGTGGCTTGTCACCGGGTGGAAGAAATACAGGGATGACGAGATTGGCAGGTTCCCCGGAAACGGCGCGCGGGCGCCGGGGCGTAGCATTGGCCAGCTGGCTGTTCGGCTGCCTGCTGATGGCGTTCGCCGTTACGCTTGATGCGGCGCCCTACAGCGGCGCCAAACCGGCCGCGCAACGCGCCATGCCGCTCGTCGTGCCCGATCCCGGCAATGCACCGCCCGGGGCGAACCTGCCGTTCTATGAAGCCCGCAAGGGCGACCTGACGATCTACGTACTTGGCACGCTGCACGTCGGCAAGCCGGACGACTATCCGTTCCGCAAGGTCGTGGTCGATGCGCTGCGCGTGTCGCGTACGGTTGCGTTCGAACTGTCGCCCGACGATCTGACGATGTCGCAGGATGACGTCCAGAAATACGGTATGTGTTCCCGGGCCTGTCTGCCGCGCATGATTCCGGCGCCGCTGTGGCAGAAATTGCACCAGCGCCTGAAGGGCAATCCGGCGATGTTGAGCGAGATCCGACACATGCGGCCGTGGTTGGCGGCGCTGCTCGTCGAGACGCTCGATTCGATGAGCGCGGAATTGCAGACGGAGTATGGCACCGAGAATCAGCTGGAGAACATCTACCGGGGCCGCATCGTCGGTCTCGAGTCGCTGGCCGAGCAGATGGACGCCTTCACGGGACTGAGCGCTGCGCAGCAGAACGAACTGCTCGCGCAGGAACTGGCGCAGACGCCGGCGCGCAGCACGTCGCAGCTGCGCGAGCTGCACCGGCTGTGGCGTGCCGGCGACGCGGACATGATCTACGATTTTTCGCAGAGCAAGGCCGAGCAGGTGCGCCAGCGCCCGGCGCTCGCCGACGCAATCGACGAACGGATCGTCTACGCGCGCAACCGGCGCTTCATGGCGCGGATGCTGTTCCTCGCGGACCCAGGCAAGCCGGTGTTCGTCGCCATCGGTGCGCTGCATCTGGGCGGCCCGCGCGGCGTCCTGCAACTGCTGCGTGAACACGGGTTCTCGGTCGCGCAGCGTTGACGAGATGTCGATGCATCAGGTTCGGCGCAATCCGCAGGGTGCGCTTGCTGTCGGCCGTCGCGATGCACTTGCGCTGCCAAACCACACCATTGAATGATTTCAAAGCGCATTTTCAGGATATTGGGAAATGTCTGAATTTTCATCGACAATCCCCCAATTTGCGATGAACTGCTGAATGATTTCGGTCACGCAACCCCGGCCGCCACGAACGCCTCGCCGGTACACCGGCTGCCCGGGCTGGGGTTGACGAAAACCTACACCAGACAAGCGCAATGACCACAACCCCCCGACGCTTTCCCGCCTTCCAGTTGATTCACATCGTGGAGCGGCTCGGCAACCTGTTACCGCACCCTGTTACCTTGTTCGTCCTGATGTCGGCAGTCGTGCTGGCCGGCTCGGCCGTCGCGTCATGGCTGGGCGTCGCGGTGGCCGATCCGCGTCCGGCGGCCGGGGGCGACGTACCGCCCATGATCGAGGTGGTCAACCTGCTGAATGCCGAAGGCCTGACCCGCATACTGACGGCGATGGTTCCCAATTTCACTGGCTTCGCGCCGCTGGGCACGGTGCTGGTAGCGCTACTTGGCGTCGGCGTAGCGGAGAAATGCGGCCTGATCGAGGCTTGCATGCGGCGCCTGGTGCTCGCCGCGCCGCGCCGCTGGGTAAGCCCTGCGGTCATCTTTGCCGCTGTCATGTCGAACACCGCCGGCGAGTTGGGCTATGTCGTGCTGATTCCATTGGCGGCCATCATCTTCCAGTCGTGCGGGCGGCATCCGCTGGCGGGGCTGGCAGCCGCATTTGCAGGCGTCTCCGGGGGCTACAGCGCCAACTTGATGCTGGGCACGGTGGATCCGCTTCTGGCCGGCATCACGCAAGCCTCGGCGCAATTGGTGGCGCCCGACTATAGCGTGAGCGCTGCCGCCAACTGGTATTTCATGGCGGCCAGCACGCTCATGATCACGCTTGTGGGCAGCTGGGTCACCGAGCGCGTGGTCGAGCCTGCCCTCGGGCCGTGGTCGAGCGAGCAAGCCCCGGTGCCACATGGGGATGACCGCGATGCGTCGCGCGCCGCACGCGAAACGCGAGGACTGATGGCCGCGGGCGCGGTCTTCCTTGTCTGCCTTGCCGCCGTCGTCGCGGCCGTGTGGGTGCCCGGGTCCCCACTGCGCGACGCCCAGGGCGAACTGGGCGCAAAAGCGCCACTGTATGGCGCCGTGGTGGCGCTTATCTTTCTCTGCTTCCTGCTACCCGCGCTGACCTACGGACGTGTGACCGGTACCATGCGTTCCGATCGGGATGTGATCGAAGCGATGTCGTCGGCCATGACGTCGATGGGACCGTACATCGTGCTGGTGTTCTTCGCCGCGCAGTTCATTGCATGGTTCAATTGGAGCAATCTGGGCACTATTCTGGCCGTGACCGGCGCGCAATTCCTCCATGTCCTTGATTTGCCCGCCCCGGCCCTGTTCGCCGGCTTCATTCTGGTGTGCGCCGTACTGAATTTGATGATCGGCTCGGCATCCGCGCAATGGGCACTCACTGCGCCAGTGTTCGTTCCCATGCTGATGCTGGTGGGATACGCGCCCGAAGTCATCCAGGGCGCCTACCGCATCGGCGACTCCGTGACGAACCTGATTACACCGATGATGAGTTATTTCGGCCTGATCGTCGCCGTAGCCGCGCGTTACCGCAAAGACATCGGCGTGGGTACGTTGATGTCGATGATGCTGCCGTATTCGGTCGCCTTCGGCATTATCTGGAGCGCCATGTTCTGTTTGTGGGTCTTCGCCCTGGGTTGGCCGGTGGGACCGGGGAGCGAAACGTATTTCCAAGGGTCCTGAGTTTGCGTGGTGGGCAACGGCGCCTTGATTGTCTGCTTACGCCTCACCCACAGGAAACCGGATGGGTTCGGACAAGCCCGGACAGCCAGTACCGGTTCGGGCCGCTCACACCAGCATCCCGCGCGCCTCGATGAAGCGGATGATTTCCTCGAGGCCCTTGCCTTCTTTCATATTGCCCATCACGAACGGACGCGTCCCGCGCATCTTCTCGGTGTCGCTGCGCATGACGTCGAGCGACGCGCCCACGTAGGGCGCGAGGTCCGTCTTGTTGATGACGAGCAGATCGGATTTCGTGATCCCCGGGCCGCCCTTGCGCGGAATCTTTTCGCCGCCGGCCACGTCGATCACGTAGATCGTCAGGTCGGACAGCTCCGGGCTGAAGGTGGCCGCGAGGTTGTCGCCGCCTGACTCGATGAAGACCACGTCCGCGTCGGGAAAGCGCGCCAGCATCCGGTCGACCGCTTCAAGATTGATCGAGGCATCTTCGCGAATCGCCGTGTGCGGGCAGCCGCCCGTTTCCACGCCCAGAATACGCTCGGGGGGCAGTGCGCCCGCGACCGTCAGGAGCCGCTGGTCCTCCTTGGTGTAGATGTCGTTCGTGATGACGACCAGGTCGTAACGCTCGCGCATTGCCTTGCACAGCATCTCCGTCAGGGTCGTCTTGCCCGAGCCGACCGGGCCGCCGATGCCCACGCGCAGCGGCGGGTTCGGCTTGGTGCGGCGGGTGGCGTTCGTCGAGTTCATGATGGGTGGGTTACCGGAAAATGGTCAGGAGCGGAATAGCCGCGAGTACTGGGTTTCGTGGCGTGATGCCAGGATCGCCAGCCCCGGCGAAAACGTATTGATCCGCGCCGGATCGAGCGACGCGGCGTGCGTGGCGGCCGGCGCGAGGCGCGCACGCAAAGCGACGATGATGCGCTGTGCGGCGAGTTGCCCGAGCGGCACGGCCTTGAGCGCGCCCGCCACCTGATTTTCGAGCCAACTGAAGGCGTAGGCGACCAGCGTGTCGTGCAACGGCGCGTCGTGTGCGACAGCCGCGAAGGCAAACGCGGTCGGCAGGGCGATCGGTTTCATCGACATCAGCACGGCGCGGCGAGCGTCAGTGCCCCACGCGAGCGATCCCGCCAGTTGCGTGAGCGACCAGCCCATCTGTTCGGTTTCGAAACGCAGCTCCGACGCCTCGCGCGTTGCCAGGATCCAGGTGTTCGTGCGCGTGAGCGCTGCAGCATCGTCGGCATGCCACCCACGCCATTGCCGGGCCAGCAGCGGCAGCTCGCCGGTCGCGAAGACGCCGTCGAGCTGGCTCGCGATCCAGCGCTCGGCGCTCGGCGCGTCGTGAATGATCCCGTGCTCGACGGCTGCCTCCAATCCCTGCGAATAGCTGAACGCGCCGATCGGCAGTGCCGGCGACGCAAGGTGGAGCAGCGCGGCCAACGTGTGCAACGACGCCGCGGCGACCGGCTCAGTGATCGTGTTTGCCAGACTTGCCGTCATGTGTGGACGAGGCGAGGCCGCAACAATCGCCGTCATGGGGGTGGACGGGATCGTGCGAATGGGTGTGGGGGTGATCATGGCCATGGTCGTGCGAATGATCGTGCCCATGACGCTCATGGAACACCTGCTGCGCGAGCGCGTAGTCTTCCGCGAAGGTTTCGTCGTGCCCGTGCTTGTGACCGCCGCCATACGCGCCGGCCTCGGGCTCGAAGGGCATAAGCGCCTCGGCCACGTGCACGTCGAGCCGCAGCAGCATGTCGCGCAGCACCGGGTCGTATTCGAGCTTGAGAAATCCGTCGCCGACTTCCACGGGCGTGTGGCGATTGCCGAGATGATAGGCGGCGCGCATCAAGGCCTGCGGCGTATCGGCGCTCACCAGCAGCACCGTTTCGGGCGCGGCTTCCACGCGAATCATGCCGCCGTCGTTGGCCACCAGCAGGTCGCCGTGGCGCAGTACCGAGCCACGCGGCAGAAACAGCGCGACTTCCTCGCCGGTGGCGAGGGCTGCGCGCAGGCGGCTCTTCTTGCGATCGTCGAACGGCAATACGAGCGCCGGCGCGCGCCGCACGAGCGGCGCGGCGATGCGGGCAGCAGCGTCGAGGCGTTTCTCGATACGCCGCAGGGATGCCGATGCGGCGGGTTCAACAGATTCAACAGATTCAACGGATTCAGGCATCGTCGCGATCAGAACAGAAAATAGCGTTGCGCCATGGGCAGCACCGTGGCCGGCTCGCACGTCAGCAATTGACCATCCGCAATGACCTGGTAAGTCTCGGGATCGACGCTGATCTGCGGCAGCCAGTCGTTGTTGACCATCTGCGCCTTGGTCACCTGCCGGATATTGCGTACCGGCACGAGGCGCTTGGCGAGCCCGAAGCGGCCCGCCACATCTGCATCGTACGCTGCTTGCGACACGAATGTCAGCGACGTCCGCGACAGGGCGCCTGCACGGGCCCCGAACATTTCGCGATAGTGTAC
Source organism: Pandoraea terrae (assembly GCF_902459695.1). Classification (GTDB taxonomy): domain Bacteria; phylum Pseudomonadota; class Gammaproteobacteria; order Burkholderiales; family Burkholderiaceae; genus Pandoraea; species Pandoraea terrae. The sequence goes on along the minus strand of NZ_CABPRZ010000004.1, from coordinate 17,014 downwards.
CGGCTGCGGCGTCGGGATCGACGCATTCGGATCGCCCATCAAGGCGGTCGTGATCATGCCGCCCTTGAGGATCATCGTCGGCTTCACACCGAAGAACGCCGGCTCCCACAACACCAGATCCGCCCATTTGCCGACTTCGACGGAGCCGATCTCATGCGCCATGCCATGGGTGATCGCCGGGTTGATCGTGTATTTGGCGACGTATCGCTTGACGCGGAAGTTGTCGGCCTGCGCGGTATCGGTGCCGAGCGCGCCGCGCTGGACTTTCATCTTGTGCGCCGTCTGCCAGGTGCGCATGACGACTTCGCCGACGCGGCCCATCGCCTGCGAATCGGACGAGATCATCGACAGCGCGCCGAGGTCATGCAGGATGTCTTCGGCCGCGATCGTCTCGCGGCGAATCCGCGATTCCGCGAAGGCGATATCCTCCGCGATGGCCGGATCGAGGTGATGACACACCATCAGCATGTCGAGGTGTTCGTCGAGCGTGTTGATGGTGTAGGGGCGGGTCGGATTCGTCGATGACGGCAGCACGTTCGGTTCGCCGCAGACCTTCAGGATGTCCGGCGCATGACCGCCGCCCGCGCCTTCGGTGTGGTACGTGTGGATGGTGCGTCCCGCAATGGCCGCGACGGTCGCTTCGACAAAGCCGCCCTCGTTGAGCGTGTCGGTATGAATCGCGACCTGCGTGTCGGTTGCATCGGCCACGGACAGGCAGGCGTCGATCGCGGCGGGCGTCGAGCCCCAGTCTTCGTGCAGCTTCAGGCCGATCGCGCCGGCTTCTATCTGCTCGACGAGCGGTGCGGGCTGGCTGACATTACCCTTGCCGAGAAAGCCGAGGTTGATCGGCCAGCCGTCGGCGGCCTGCAGCATGCGTTCGATGTGCCACGGACCCGGTGTGCAGGTGGTGGCGTTGGTGCCCGTAGCGGGCCCGGTGCCCCCGCCCAGCAGCGTCGTCACGCCGGACGAAAGCGCTTCTTCGATCTGTTGCGGGCAGATGAAATGAATGTGCGAATCGATGCCGCCGGCCGTTACGATCATGCCTTCGCCGGCGATCACTTCCGTGGCACCGCCGATGGGGATCGTCACGCCGGGCTGGATATCCGGGTTGCCGGCTTTGCCGATGCCCCAGATGCGTCCGTCCTTCAGGCCGATATCGGCCTTGACGATGCCCCAATGGTCGACGATGACTGCATTCGTGATGACCGTGTCGACGACTTCGGCGCGGGGGCGTTGCGACTGGCCCATGCCGTCGCGAATCACCTTGCCCCCGCCGAATTTCACCTCTTCGCCATAGATTGTGTAATCGCGCTCGATCTCGATGATCAGTTCGGTGTCGGCCAGGCGCAGCCGGTCGCCGGTCGTCGGGCCGAACATTTCCGCATAGGCGCGGCGTGAAATTTTCATAGGGCCCCCATGACGCGTCCGGCAAACCCGTAGACCTTGCGCTCGCCTGCCAACGCAACGAGTTCGACCGTGCGGCGCTGCCCCGGCTCGAAGCGCACGGCGGTGCCGGCGGCGATGTTCAGACGAAAGCCACGCGCGGCATCACGATCGAACTGCAGCGCGTCGTTGACTTCAAAAAAATGGAAATGCGAGCCGATCTGGATCGGGCGATCGCCGGTATTGGCGACCGTCACCGTGATCGTCGGGCGGCCGGCGTTGAGTTCGATCTCGCCGTCGGCGGGCAGCAATTCGCCGGGAATCATGGGGGGCCTCCTTACGGAATCGGGTGATGCACGGTGACGAGCTTGGTGCCGTCCGGAAATGTCGCCTCGACCTGAATGTCGGGGATCATTTCGGGCACGCCGTCCATGACGTCGTCGCGGGTCAGCAGCGTGGTGCCGTAGTGCATCAGGTCGGCGACGGTGCGTCCGTCGCGCGCGGCCTCCATCAGCGCGGCGGAAATGAACGCCACCGCCTCCGGATAGTTGAGCTTCAGTCCACGCGCGCGGCGCCGTTCGGCGAGCAGCGCGGCGGTGAAGATGAGCAGCTTGTCTTTTTCTCGCGGGGTGAGTTTCATTTTCGTTTTTTGCCTTGCACTGGCCAGCCAATGAGCATCCCATTTTCGCCGGCCCAGAGGTGCGGGAACAGATTGTACTGCTGGAATACCGTGCTGACTTTCAGACGCAGGGCGCGCGCGTGCCACGCTTGACGATGTTGTCGAGCGCGTCCGCGCGGGCGGCGCGCGGCATCATCACGGCGATGACGGCCAGCACAGCCACGGCGAACAGGGCGGTGCTGAACATGCGGCGCGCACGGCGCCGGGCGCTCACGGTGGCGGCGATCGATGCGATGGACGCTTGCGTCAGGACCTGGCGGGAATTCGAAAGCATGGCGATACCCTCAGTAAAGATCTCGGTAAGACGGCCCATGGGGGAAAGGGCGACTGGTCAGACCGGTCGATACAGTGAGGTAGCAGGATTCATGCCCGGGTCAGGCAATCGCCGGCGACGCGGGCGGCGAGACCCGCAAGTCCGGTCGCCATCGTTGCGCGGTCCGGCGATGGCCCGCTGCCCGACATCGCGCGGGGGGGCACGTGCGCAGGAATGGTGCATCGTTTTCGGCTCATGCGCCAAACAGGTGCGCGCCAGCGCGGGCGCTTACGTCGTGATTACGTCGCGCTCAGGTCGCCCATAACCGCAGGGGCGTACCCGGCACGCCATGGACGATCGGCCGTAGCCGAAGCCAATGATCGATCAACAGATGGCGCACGGCCTCCATCTCCCGGCCCAGCACGCGCAGCACCAGCACATTGCCGGGCAGGCAGGTGATGCCGGCGCGCAGCAGGTCGTCGTGCGGCAGTGATGCCGCGAACGTCTCTGCGAGGGCCGGCGTGCAGGCGGGGCCGACGGCCCACAGTGTGGCGAACACCGGGAATCCTGCGAGGCCGGTGGGTCCTTCGCGCAGGCCGTCGCTGGCCGGCAATACGGCCTGCTCAGCCCAGACGAGTTGTCCGGCGGCATCGACGAGATCGAACGTGGCGTGCCACTGGCCCTGCGTCCATTGCTCGCCGGCCGCCTGGCGGCCCAGCAAGGTCGCGTCCCAACCGATCGCCGTGGCGTCCTCGGCCATGCGCACGGTGATCTTCTGCTCGGCATCGGCGGCTTCGAACACGATGTTCTCGAGTGGTAGCCAGTCGAGCTTTGCGCCGGCACCCAGCGTGAGCGTGACATTTTGTCGCCCGCACTGCTGCGGCGCTTTGTACCACTTGGTTGCGCCGGGGGTTGTCAGCACGGCGTGGCTCTTCGTGCCGACCGTGATGTCGATATCGAGCGTGTCACCACCGGCGATGCCGCCGGGCGGATGCACGATGACCGCGTGACAGATCGCCGGGTCTTCCGGATAGAGCGGCTTTTGCACGACGAGCGGGCCGCTGTGGCGTCGTTCGGCGAGCATGGTGCGTCCGTTGCGTACCGCGAAGCCGAGCGTCAATGACGCATGCCATCCACGGGAGCCCGAGGCGGCGGGCGGCACGGTGGCGCTGTCTCGATGCGTGGTATCGGACGATTCCGGATTGCTGGAGCGGTCTGCGGCTGACATGGTAGTTCGACGAACAGGGGGAGCGGCGAATGTAGCACACCGGTGGTTTTGCGGAGATGGCATGACCGGATCGGCAGGCCGGTGGGGAAATCCTTAAAAGTGCTCGCGTGCGCCACGCGTTTACGGACCGCCAGTCGAGCCGTTTACGAATATCGGAATATTCTGCACGGGGACGGCGCGGCCAGCGGCATACGATGGATGGGATGAAGAACGATGGACTGCGAACCAAGTACGCCATTGAGCGCGGAATTTCACGAAAGGAGACCCTTCATGCAATGCAACGCACCCGCGACATCCTCGGTGTCGTCCGTTTCGTCAGCCTGTTCGCCCGTGGCCAGCCGGTCGACACCAGCGTCCATGCTGGCGCAGACGCTCGACACCCTGCGCATGCGGCCAGCTCACCGTGATTTGCCCGCGTTGGACGATGCGTCACCGCACGGGCTGGGCGACGTGGCTGACGACCGCCATCCGACAGACTGCCGGACGGCAAGCCCAAAGACCCACGAAATCGCGCTCGAGATGCGCGCGGCAGGTGCGCAGCGCAATCACGGGCGAGGAATGCGTGAAGTGCAATGCGGCCGCGCGCTCGCCACCATTCGCGAAGGGTTGCGTTTTGGCGAATTCCGGTGCGCGCCGGATGCGCAAAGCGTGGCATCGTTGCTGAAGTCGCTCTTTGGCCGTGCGGCGTTGACAGACGATGACGGAAAATGCGTTGAGCGGTTGTTGCGTGAATTTGAACCAAAGCGGTCTGATCCGGTGCCCAAATTGGATGAGTGCGGACTGTCGGCATTGTGCCTGCGCCATCCGGAGGTACTCACCCGCTTTCTCAAGGATACCTGGGGCGCGATTCGGCTTGGGCGTATGCCGCTTCCGTTTGTACCGGCGTTTCTTCTTGCGTACGAGCGGGCAGTTGCCAATCATCCGGACGAGTGGGCAGTTGTCCATCATGCCCGGGAGGGGGCGGCAGTGACGCCCTACGAGGATCTCGTCGGCGAGTGCTACAAACAGCTATGGATGTGCGAAGCGGAGAGGGCGAGTTGCGAGGCTCGCGGGCGGCCACTGAAAACGCGCGTGGCCGCGTATCTATCCGTTGTGGGGCGTTATTCGGGACATTCGCGTTTCGACTACAACCCGAGCATCGTCACGCCCATGGACTGCCCGGGAGCGGAACAAGACGCCTGGATGCATGACGCGAGGATATCGAATCAGCGGCTTAAAGCGATTTGGCAATGCTACGCCGTACTCGGAAAAATAGACAAAACGTGGGTATACCGCCCCGACATTTCCACAATACGCCTGCAGAGTCTGGTGAGCTTCAATCAACGTCTCGACTGCGCCGTGAAGGATTTCGGCGACAGTGCCGGCGCCGACGTGAGGTGGGCCATGTCCCTGGCCTTTCTTGACACGGCTGCGAAGGACTCGCGTTGCGCGCTTCTCGCGAATTCTTCCGTGCTCGTCACTGCCCTGCGTGTGCACTTTTGGGCAGACAGGACAGGCCGTGCGGTCAAGTCCCCTGAGGCGCTTGTCGAATCCGCGGTCCGGTGGCTTCGTGTCTGGCTCAATGCCGGGATTTCGGACGAAGCCGTCAAACCCACACTGGCGGAGATGGATCGACTGGATCTCTGGACGAAGCTTAACGCCGACGATTGCCGGTGGCGCAAACAGACCGTCGCGATGACGGCGCCGCAGGCCATTGCAAAACGGCTTGCCGAAGTGCATGGCGAACACGCCAAATTCGAGCGACTTGAGCAGGAAGTGCGGCGGGCGTTCGTGCTGCAGTCTGACGCGCAGGCGACCTCGGGCGGCGCGTTAGCGGCCGGGAGCGCGTCGGAGCCTTACCCTTTCGGTGGCCGGGGGTGCTGTGTCATTACGTAGTGCGCACGACGAAGCGGCCGGGGTTGTCACGGCGCTCCCGGATGAGCGCCTACGGAAGCGCGCCTGCCACGACACACGCAGGTCTCGCGTTACACCGCCACCATATGCCGCACGCCATCGGCTTCCATATCTTTGCCGAGGCCGGAGGCCACGATCGCGCCGCGGCTCATCACGCGGTAGTGATCCGCAAGCGCGAGCGCGAAGTCATAGTACTGTTCGACGAGCAAGACAGTCATGCCGTGATCGTCGACAAGCTTGCGCAACGTCGCACCGATATCCTTGATGATGGACGGCTGAATGCCTTCGGTCGGCTCGTCGAGAATCAGCAGCTCCGGATCGCTCATCAGCGCGCGGCCGATGGCGAGTTGCTGCTGCTGACCGCCTGACAGGTCGCCGCCGCGCCTCAGCTTCATGTCGGACAGCACCGGGAACAGCGAATAGATGTGCTCGGGCACCCCCTTGCGCGCCTCGATCGCCGGTTTGCTCGCCGCGCCGATCAGCAGGTTCTCCTCGACGGTCAGCCTGGGGAAGATGTCGCGCCCTTGCGGCACGTAAGCCAGGCCGCTGGCGACGCGGGAATACGGCGGCAGGCCGGTGAGCGTCTTGCCGCGCCAGGCGATATTGCCGCCCTTCACCGGCACTACCCCCATCAGGCATTTGAGCAGCGTGGTCTTGCCGACGCCGTTGCGCCCGAGCAGCACCGTCAGTTGTCCGTCCGGCACCGTGAATTCGACATTGCGCAGAATGTGGCTGCCGCTGTAGTACTGATTCAGTGCGTGGATGTCGAGCATGTTCAGCGCCCCAGATACGATTCGATCACGCGCTCGTCGCGTTGCACTGCGTCGAGCGTGCCTTCGGCAAGCACACGGCCTTCGGCCATCACCGTCACGCGGCCCGCGTCGCCCGCCAATGCGGCGACGAATGCCATGTCGTGCTCCACGACCATCATCGAACAATGGCCGCGCAGCTTGTCGAGCAAGGTGGCCAGCTGCGCCGTTTCCTCATCGGTCATGCCGGCGGCGGGCTCATCGAGCAGCAGCAATTGCGGCTGCTGCATCAGCAGCATGCCAATCTCCAGCCGTTGCTTCTGCCCGTGCGACAACTGGCCGGCCTGGGAGGCCGCCTGCGCCTCGAGGTGCGTGAGCGACAGCACTTCCTCGATGCGGCGGCGCACCTCGCCGGTAAGCGCTGCGCGCAGCGCCGCAAACCAGCGCTTGTCGCCCGCGCTGGCGAGCTCGAGGTTCTCCCAGACCGTGTGCTGCTCGAACACCGTCGGTTTCTGGAATTTGCGTCCGACGCCGGCTTGCGCGATGGCGGGTTCGTCGAGGCGCGTCAGATCCAGCGTCTGGCCAAGGAAGGCGACGCCCGCATCGGGGCGCGTCTTGCCTGTCACGACATCCATCATCGTGGTCTTGCCCGCGCCGTTCGGTCCGATGATGCAGCGCAGTTCGCCGGTCTGGATCGACAGCGACAGATCGTGCAGCGCGCGAAAACCGTCGAAACTCACGGAGATGTTTTCGAGATAGAGAATCGGCCCGTGCGACGTATCGATCGCACCGGGCACGACGAAATGCGACATGCCGGTGGCATCGCCGCTGACGGACTGTCCGGGGGCGAGGGCGTTCATGCGCGGTCTCCGGTAACGGATTTGACGGGCGGGGCATCGGCGCCGATATCGCGCGACGGGGCGCGGCGTCCCTGCGCGAATTGCGCGAGCAGGCCCATCACCCCTTGCGGCAGCAACAGCGGCACCAGCACAAACATCGCGCCCAGGAAGAACAGCCAGTACTCGGCGAAATAGGCCGTGAAGGCACTCTTCGCGCCGTTGACGAGAAACGCGCCGACCACCGCGCCGAGCAGGGAGCCGCGTCCGCCGATGGCGACCCAGATCGCCATTTCGATCGAGTTTACCGGCGCCATTTCGCTCGGGTTGATGATGCCGACTTGCGGCACATACAACGCGCCGGCGATGCCGCACAACATGGCGGACAGCGTCCAGACGAAGAGCTTGTAGCCAAGCGGGCGGTAGCCGAGGAACATCGCCCGCGATTCACCGTCGCGGATCGCCGTCACCACGCGGCCGAACTTCGATACGACCAGTGCGCGGCAGAGCAGCAACGCCGTCACCAGCATGACGAAGGTGATCAGGAACAACGCCGTGCGCGTGTTGGGCGATGTGATCGAATAACCAAGGATGCGCTTGAAGTCGGTGAAACCGTTATTGCCGCCGAAGCCGGTCTCGTTGCGATAGAACAGCAGCATCGCGGCGAACGTGAGCGCCTGCGTGATGATCGACAGATACACGCCCTTGACGCGAGAGCGGAACGCCAGATAGCCGAAGATCCACGCCACGCTGCCGGGCAGCGCAAGCACGAGCAGCATCGCGTAGGCAAAATGCTCGGTGCTGGCCCAGTACCACGGTAGCGACTTCCAGTCGAGGAACACCATGAAGTCTGGCAGATCGCTGTGATAGACACCGTCGCGGCCGATCGAGCGCATCAGGTACATGCCCATCGCATAGCCGCCGAGCGCAAAAAACAGGCCGTGCCCGAGACTCAGGATGCCGCAGTAGCCCCACACCAGATCGAGCGCGAGCGCCGCGATGGCGTAGCACATGATCTTGCCGACGAGCGTCATGGCGTACGCGGACAGATGCAGCGGATGCGAAGGCGGCAAGACCAGCGCGCACAACGGCACGAGAACCAGCACGGCCAGCACGAAGGCGGCCAGCAGCGGCGCGAAGTACTTCGGCAGCAGTCGGGCGCGCGCCGGGACATCGAGCGTGAAGCCGGAGCGGTCCTTGGTCAGGTCGGACAGAATGTGGGTATCCATTCAAGCCTCCGCACTGCGCCCTTTGAGCGCGAACATGCCCTGCGGGCGTTTCTGGATGAACAGCACGATGAGGACCAGCACCGCGATCTTCGCGAGCACTGCGCCCCACACCGGTTCGAGCAGCTTGTTGGCGATGCCCAGGCCGAACGCGCCGACGATCGTGCCGGCCAGCTGACCAACGCCGCCGAGCACCACAGCCATGAACGAATCGATGATGTACCCCTGGCCGAGATCGGGGCCGACATTGCCGATCTGCGACAGTGCGCAACCGCCCAGACCGGCGATGCCGGCGCCGAAGGCGAACGCGTAACTGTCCACGCGCCCGGTTTTCACGCCGACGCAGGCGGCCATGGCGCGGTTCTGCGTCACCGCGCGGATGAACAGCCCGAAGCGCGTGAGGTTGAGGACCGCCCACGTGAGGATCACCACGGCCAGCGCGAAGCCGAGAATCACGAGCCGGTTGTACGGCAGGATCAGGTTCGGCAGCACCGCGACGCCGCCACTCATCCACGCGGGATTGATCACCTCGACGTTTTGCGCGCCGAACAGCGTGCGCACGGACTGGATCAACAGCAGGCTGATACCGAATGTCGTGAGCAGCGTTTCCAGCGGACGCCCGTAGAGACGCTGCAAAACCAGCCGCTCGAGCACCCAGCCCACCGCGGCAGCTGCGAAAAACGAGACCGGCACGGCGGCCACGAGATAGGCGTCGAACGCGCCCGGCAGGTAACGCTGGAACAAGACCTGGGTGACGTAGGTCGCGTACGCGCCGATCATCAGGAACTCCCCGTGCGCCATGTTGATGACGCCGATGAGCCCGTACGTGATGGCCAACCCCAGCGCGGCGAGCAACAGCACGCTGCCCAGGCTGAGGCCGGCGAACAGCGTGCCGAAGAATTCGCTGCGCCGCTGCGCGGCATCGAGTTGCGTGAGGCCGAGTTGCGCAGCGCTGCGGACCCCCGAATCGGCTTCGGCATAGGTGCCATCCGCGCCACGCGTGACGATCGGCAGGAGCAGGTCGCGCATTTGCGGATCGCCGCGTGCTGCGATCAGCGCGATGGCATCGCGCCGCTTCTCGGGGTCGGAATCATGGAGCGCCGAGATCGCCCAGAGTTGATCGAGGCGCTTTTTCAGTTGGGTGTCGGCCTCATGCTGACGGGCCTGTTCGATCGGCGCCTTGAACGCGGGATCGGGATTCTGGAGCAAGGTTTCGATCGCCTGCGCACGCACGGCGCGATCCGTCGCACCCAATTGCGCAGCGGCGGCGGCGCCGGCAACGCGGGCGCGTAACACGTTGTTGAGCGTAAGCGACTGGGCGTCGTCGGCCTTCGCCGGTTGTCCCGAAAGCGCGTCGACGTAGGCGTCGCCCTGCTGGATCAGGATATGGTCGCCCGCGGCGGCGGCGGTGTCTTCGGCAAGCGCTTTCAGGACGTTCTGCGCGGCGGGCGAGCCGTCGGCGACCAGATGATCGATGGCTTTCGACTTCGCGTCGAAGTCATCGCCGGCGAGCGGTGCGAGGTCGGCGGCGCTCAGCGCGGCGAACGCATGCATCGGCACGGCGCACAGCAGCGCAAGCAGCGTCATCCAGACGTTGAGGGAACGGCGCAAGCGGCAAATCGGGCGGCGAGTCATTGATGAAGTCTCCGCGCACCGCCGCGCCCGCGTGGGCGGGCGCAGCCGATGCGAATGATCGAAGCGGACGCCGGCGGCGCGCGTGCAGCGTTGGGCGCGATGCGCCGGCCGGCGTCCGTCAGGCGGGCGTCAGACTTTGTCCGGCTTGCCCTGGTTGCCTGCGATGAACGGGCTCCACGGCTGTGCGCGCACCGTCGACATCGTCTTCCATACGACGTTGAACTGCCCGTCCGGACGGATCTCGCCGATCATCACGGGTTTGTGCAGATGGTGGTTGCCGTCCATGGTCATGTCGAAGCCGTCCGGCGACTTGAAGTTCTGCCCGATCATGGCGGTGCGCACCTTGTCGACGTCGACGCTGCCGGCCTTCTCGACCGCCTGCTTCCACATGTGCATGCCGACGTAAGTCGCTTCCATCGGATCGTTCGTCACGCGTTTGTCGCCGCCTGGCAGGCCCTTCGCCTTGACGTACGAGAACCACGCCTTCTTGAACGCGTCGTTGGTCGGATTCTTGACCGTCATGAAGTAGTTCCATGCCGCGAGGTGACCCACCAGCGGCTTGGTGTCGATGCCGCGCAATTCCTCTTCGCCGACCGAGAACGCGACCACGGGTACGTCCGTCGCTTTCAGGCCCTGGTTGCCAAGCTCTTTGTAGAAGGGCACGTTCGAGTCGCCATTGATGGTCGAGACGACCGCCGTCTTGCCGCCCTGGGCGAATTGCTTGATGTTGGCGACGATCGTCTGATAGTCGCTATGCCCGAACGGCGTATAGACCTCCTGGATGTCCTTGTCGGCCACACCCTTCGAGTGCAGGAAGGCGCGCAGGATCTTGTTGGTGGTGCGCGGATAGACGTAGTCGGTGCCGAGCAGGAAATAGCGCTTGGCGCCGCCGCCTTCCTTGCTCATCAGATATTCCACGGCGGGAATCGCCTGCTGGTTCGGCGCGGCGCCGGTATAGAAGACGTTCTTCGACATCTCTTCGCCTTCGTACTGCACCGGGTAGAAGAGCATGCCGTTCAGTTCCTCGAACACGGGCAACACCGACTTGCGCGAGACGGACGTCCAGCAGCCGAATACGGCAGCGACCTTGTCCTTCGTCAGTAACTGGCGCGCTTTCTCGGCAAACAGCGGCCAGTTCGAGGCCGGGTCGACGACCACGGCTTCGAGCGGGCGCCCCATCACGCCGCCCTTGGCATTGATCTCCTCGATGGTCATCAGCGCAACGTCCTTGAGCGACGTCTCTGAAATCGCCATCGTGCCCGACAGCGAATGCAGGATGCCGATCTTGATCGGCGTCTTGTCCTGTCCGAAGACACTGGGTACCCAACCTGCGAGCGAAGCGGTGCCCGAGAGGGCCGCCATCTGGAGTAGCGTGCGTCGTTTCATGATGCCTCTTCCCCTTCCTGGTTAGACCGGTCGATCCGGCATTCGGGGTACAACGCAATTGTCGTGCCATGTCCGCCGATCGTCGGCATGCCGGGCGATGGCTTGCCGCCGCTGGGTTGCCTGACACGGATGGAAAACTCGTCAGCGATGCGAAGCAATTTGGTGCGTGGGCGTGCCGAAGTGGTGCGCACCGGCGTGGCGCACGGGGGAGGAAAGGATGATGGGAACTGGCTCGCGGGGCGATGCCGACGCGTGGAAACGTTGGTTTTACACGGGCGTGTGTTCGATTGGCAAGAATTGATGCATGATTGGCATTCATGCCAAACGGAGCGGCGGCAAGATGGCGTCACGCGGTGCCACGGCCGAGGGCCGGCGAGCGCGCCGATTCCGTTCCCATTCAGATGAGATGCCCGCCATGCCAGAAGCTGTCACCGAGACCGCCGTCGCTGCACCGACCTTGGCCGCCGCCGATCCTGCCGCCGGGCGGCAAGGACGACGGTACGCCGCCATCCTCGCCGCATGCCAGGCGTTGTATACGGCGGCGATGTCCGTGGACCTGACCTTGACGGGGCTCGTCGGTTTCGTGCTCGCGGCGGACAAGGGTAATGCGACATTGCCGTTCTCGCTGATTACGGTCGCCTCCGCCGTGACGACGATCTTCGCATCCCTATTGATTCAGCGGCTCGGGCAGCGAATCGGCTTCGCCATCGGTGCGGCGGCGGGCACGCTGGGGGGGCTGATTTCCGTATGGGCCATTTTCGAAAAACACTTTGCCTTGTTCTGCGTGGGAACGGCGTGCGTTGGCGTGTTCCAGGCGTTCGCCCGCTACTACCGGCTGGCGGCGGCCGACGTCGTACCACTGGAAGACAAGCCGCGCGCGATCTCGATCGTGTTGACGGGCGGGGTGATTGCGGCGGTGCTCGGCCCGGCACTTGCGGCGGGGAGCAAGGACTGGCTGGCCCCCGTGACGTTCGCCGGCTCGTATCTGGTCGTGGCGCTGCTCTCGGGCGTGTCGCTGCTGTTGCTGCTGGGGTTCCTGCGCAACCTTCCGGTACATGCCGCCATGGCGCCGGGTGTGGCGGGGACGGCCGGGGTGTCGGCGGGCGCAGGGCAAGCGCCTGCGCGGCCGTTGGGCGAGATCATGCGCCAGCCGATCTACATCGCGTCGCTGGCCAACAACCTGATCGGTTTCATGGTAATGATGTTCGTGATGACCGCTACGCCGATTGGGGCCGTCGCATGCGGGCACAGCATCGGCGACGGCGCGCGGATCATCGAATGGCATCTTGTCGGCATGTATGCGCCGTCATTCTTCTCGGGCCATCTGGTCAAGCGCTGGGGCGTCGTGCCTGTGCTGCTTGCCGGCATCGCGATGTGTGCGGCCTGCGGCGTGCTGGCGCTGATGTCGACGTCCTTGCCGTACTTCTATGCCGCATTGCTATGTCTTGGCGTCGGCTGGAATTTCATGTTCGTCGGCGGCACCACGCTGCTCACGATGTCGTATCGGCCTGCTGAGCGGGGGCGGGCGCAGGCGGCCAACGAGTTCATCACCTTTGCTGGCACGGCAGCGTCAAGCCTGTTCGCGGGGCAACTGCTTGCGCGCTTTGGCTGGGCGATGATCAATCAGGCCATTTTCCCGCTGCTGGCGGTCGCGGCGGTCACGACGGTCTGGTACGCGTTCGACGCCCGCCGCCGCACGCCGGACGTCGCTTCGGCATGACACGGGCCGACATGCCAGTGCGAACCGTCGCGTTCCTTGTGCTCGATCGTTGCATCCTGCTCGATTTGGCCGGGCCGCTCGACGCCTTCCAGGCGGTTTGCCGTCAGATGGCGCCGCTCGGCATTGTGCCGTACCGGACGGTGGTCGTGTCACAGTTCGGCGGTGGCGTCATGACGTCGTCGGGATTGGCGATCCATACCGAGCCTGTCGCTGTGCTCGATGCGGTCGATGTCGACACGTTGATCGTCGTCGGCGGCACGGCGCAGGTCCAGCCCTTCGTGCCAGCCGGACTTGACGACTGGCTGCGCGGGTACGCGCCGCGCGCGCGACGCATCTGCTCGGTGTGCATCGGCGCGTTTGTACTGGGGGCCGCCGGCTTGCTCGACGGACGCCGCGCCACGACGCATTGGCTCGACGTCGGCCGTTTGCAGGCATGTTATCCGGCGGCGCGCGTTGAAGCCGATCCGATTTACGTACGCGCCGATCCGGTCTGGACCTCGGCGGGCATTACGGCCGGCATCGATCTTGCGCTGGCGCTCATCGAGGACGATCTCGGTGCGGACGTCGCCCTGCAAGCCGCACGGCGGCTGGTGGTGTTCCTCAAGCGTGCGGGTGGGCAATCGCAGTTCAGTCCGCCGCTGATGCGGCAGATGGCGACGGAGGCGCCGTTCGCGGAACTGCATGCATGGATGTTCGAACATCTGTCGGACGATCTCACGATCGAGCGCCTGGCGGCGCAAGCCAATATGAGTCCACGCACCTTCTCGCGCACGTATCTTGCCAGGACCGGCACAACGCCCGCGAAGGCGGTCGCGTCGATGCGGCTCGAGGCCGCGCGGCAGGCGCTGCTGGAAAGCGATGCGCCGCTCAAGCGCATCGCTTTCGCCTGCGGTTTCGGCGACGAACAGAATCTTCGTCGCACCTTTCTGCGGCAACTCGGCGTCGGTCCGCAGGACTACCGTGCGCGCTTTTCGATCGGGGCGACGTAGCAGGCTGTTGAAGTCCTCGGCGCGCTGAAGCTTGGCATTCGCGCGCTCGGTTAGTCGCTGTTGTTCTTCTGATGGCTCACGTTGATCGCGCCGGAGATGCTCACACCGTGTCGATGTTCGAGGCGAATTGGAACAAGACGCTCGATTGAGGTTGCCTCGCCCGATTGACAAAAAAGTGTACCTGGTCGGATTGCTTCGGGAATTTTCCTGTTCAGACGGCAAGTTGCCACGTTTTTGCCAACTCGCGGCTAAAGTTCGGAACCGTCCGATGGCGATTCCCGTCGCGTTTGCGGAGAATGCCTCCATCGCCGAATCATTGGCGATCGGGTGTCGAAACCCGCAAACCGTAGCGGACGGGCCGTCAATTGACGGCATGTTCGCGCACGCCTTCAATGAATTAGTAAGGACTTTGCGGCCATCGGCCCGTACACCGAGGGGGCAAAATAACCGAACCCAATCAGCCATCTCCGACGGAGGAAATGATGAATACGGTTGCCCGCATCGGCGTAGATCTTGCCAAGAACGTCATGCAACTGCATGGCGTGGATGAATCAGGCAATGTTGTCATCCGCAAATCAATCTCACGCGATAGATTTGCCGCATGGTTCGCTAACCTCGCGCCCTGCCGGGTCGCAATGGAAGCGTGCAGTTCATCGAACTACTGGACGCGCAGGTTACATTCGCTCGGACATGATGTGGTCCTGATCGCTCCGCAATTCGTCACGCCGTATCGTAAAGGCGGTAAGCAGGTAAAAAATGATGCCCTCGATGCCGAAGCCATCTGCGAAGCGGCAAGCCGGCCTCATATGCGCTTCGTTCCGGTTAAAACGCCCGCACAGCAGAGCGTCATGGTAATTCACCGGATGCGCACCGGATTTGTCGAGGAACGTACCGCACTGACCAGTCGGTTGCGCAGTCTGTTAGGCGAGTTTGGCGTATTCATCCCGCAAGGTATCGAAATATTCCGAACGAAATTTGTTGAAGCGCTAGAGGCCGCGTCCAACGAACTCCATGGTCTCGCGCGTGCAGCACTTCTGAAGGGCTGGGAACATTGGCTGGCACTCGACGAACAAATAGCTTCGCTTGAGGAACAAATCGCGTTGCACGCCAATCAGGACAATCAGGCCAAGCAACTGCTAGCCATCGTTGGAGTCGGCCCGATCACCGCATCCGCAACCCTTGCCACCATCGTTGACGCCAAACAGTTCAAGAACGGTCGACAAATGGCGGCATGGATCGGCTTGGTCCCCAAACAGGCAAGCAGCGGAGGGAAAAGCCGCCTCGGACACATTACGAAGAAGGGCAATGACTATCTGCGCACGCTACTAGTCCAAGGTGCTCGCGCGGCAATTACCACCGCGGCACGTCGCCATGATCGACTTTCGCGCTGGATTGTCGAAATACGTGCACGCCTTGGCTGGTCCCGAACGCTTATAGCGGTGGCCAACAAGCACGCGCGTATTATGTGGGCCATTCTCGCCAAGGGGGAACGCTTTGATCCTTCCTATGTGCCTCATCGCCCAAGTTTCGTTGTTTCGCCAGACACGGCAACATAATCGAGTAGCACAACTGGCAATTCAACTTCAGGAGTCTATCCCGCAGCGAGAGACGCAACGACAGAGATAGCGACAGGTCAGACCGGCAGTGAGCGAACTCGAAGGCCCGCCAGGCAATGCGTAAGCGCCTATGCCTCTCAATGAGTGGAGTCCCACTGCGCGGTTATTATCCGGGCCCGGTGTCAGCAGAAACGATACCCAAAAGGCCGTTTATAGGTACGCAGTCCGCCCCGCCGCTTTAACGTCCAAACGTTCTCGAATTGCGTATTGAACAGATATCTCAACAATTGCCCCCTTGCTTTGCTGGCAAAGTCCTTATAGGCGGGCCTGGGCCGGAACACGCTTGCGTGTGCCGGTTCATACGGTCCCGGTTTTCGACTCCGGCCTTGTGCCCGCCCACCTCATCCTCGGATGAGGTGCGGGATGACAACCGCACTCGTTGGAGACCGTATGACGTATCAATCCCACTCCGAATTCACCTCGCAACTGTCGTTGGCCGAGCAGACTTCGCTTCTCGCTCTGCTTGGACAGCGCTTGAGCGATGACACGCAATCGCAAAGTGACCAAACTCGTGACATCTACGCTCAGTTGAGCGCCGTGAGCAGTACCGTTCGCGAAACCGTCTCGAACGCGAGCGACGATCTTCTGCAGGTGAGCGATGCGATGGATGTGCTGCTTGACTTGCTCGACAATGCCGCGAGCGTACCGGTATCGGGCGCAAAGCTCCATTGCCTAATCGCACCGCTCAAAGGCCGGCTCGACGCCGTCACTCGCGAAATGTCGGCGCTGGTGTGAAACGGGTTGCATTCTGATAGCGCTCCGAAAGCGCAATACCGTTTATACCAAGTGACCGGAGCACAAGGCGGATCTTCGTGAGGAGTCCGCCTTGTTTCGTTTACGCATGGAAATTCATTTTGGTAGCGGCCTTGTAGGTCGGCAATGCGTACGAGCGACGTCCGGTGATAGCTGCGATCGTTCGATCGTCGCAGCCCAGTCTCCATTTCTGCACCTCGGCTGGTTGCTGGTCGAGTTCCGCCCTCGTGGCGGGGTCCCGCGCCTTCTCGAGCGCATCCGCCTCCTTCACCCGGTTGGTCACGAATACCTCAACCTCGCGCTGCAGCGCCTCCACGATCTCGAAGCCGGCCCGGATGTCCTCTTCGTTAAAGATATTGCCGTCTCGGGGCAGTGAGCTTAGCTTAGGAATAGTGTTCAAAACTCGCACAAGACCGGATACCCGGGGGTGGATTTCGCAGCCAGAATAAGCGCATGAAACAAACTGACCTTGGCCTGGACTTGAACAACCGACGCACGCGCAAGCGAGTGTTTCTCGACGAGATGGAGCACGCGGTGCCGTGGCGCGAGCTTCTGGCGCTGATAGCACCGCACGCGCCGACCAAAGCAACGTGTAGTGGTCTAATGAACCCGGACACTGATTTAGGCGAGAATACTCGCCATGAAGAGGTGTCTGATGACCAAGCAAC